>JBFOLN010000009.1:0-533890 GCA_040829945.1 Ruegeria sp. | reverse complement strand
GGCCGAAATAGGATCGACGAACGTCTAAAGGGGTTAGCTTTGTCTCGGCTGTCTGCCACCGTTACCGGCGAAAACAGTACAATTGCAAACGACAATCGTGCTCCGGTTGCAGTTGCTGCGTAAGCAGTAGCAAGACCGAAACTTAAGCCCTTGCGCCTAGCCGCGTAAGGCGGGGTCCGCAGGTACCTGGCAACAGAAACCTGCATTTCCTTCAATATGTCTATTCAATGCCCATAAATCATCTGAGATTCAGGGTTTATTCACTTCTCTTGGCCATTTTCCTGCTTATGCGACAGGAGGGCTGAGATGACGAACTCTGACAGGTTAAGGGCGTGGTATTCGGAAGTCTGGGAACAGGGCAATACCGATGCGATCGATCAGTTTTTCGCCCCGGATACGATGGCCGAAGGGTTGATCCCCGAAATGCAGGTAGGAGCCGATGACTTTCGCGATCTAGTTACGGCATTCCGTCATGTGCTGGGCGACATCACGGTCGAACTTCCCAAAATTATCGAGAACGGCGACTGGGTGTCCGGTATCCTGCACGTCCGCACATTTCGTGCCGACAATGGCGCTCCGCTGGAAGTAACCGGGCAAGTGATGGCCCGGTTCAAGGGGGACAAGATGGTCGAGGCTTATAACCAGTTCGATTTCATTTCATTCTTCGAACAATTGGGGCAGTTTCCACAGGATACTCTTCCGGTTTGCATGACCGGTCAAAGACTGGACTGGGCCGGATAAACGCCACCGCAAGCTTGACCCATCCCACATTTGCACGCTAGCAGGGTAATAAGGGGTAAGCTTGCGAACACCCCGTGAGGCGGCAGCCCAAGTTCGCATGTATCCAAAGCAACAAGGAAACATGCAATGGCTGCCCCCAATGCAATTACACCCCGACAACTCTTGCGCCTGATCGGTACGCCTCAGGCGCCTATGCTTGTGGACATACGCACTGACGCCGACTTCAACGACGATCCCTTTCTCATCCCGGCTGCAGTTCGTTGTTCCCACGAAGATATTGAAGGTATCCGTAAACTATCCGGCGACCGGCCTTGTGTCGTGATTTGCCAAAAAGGCAAAAAACTGAGCCAGGGCGTCGTTTCATGGCTACAGGCTGACGGAGTGCAGGCCGAGTATCTGGAGGGTGGAACATTCGCCTGGCGTGACACTCCGGGCGCACAATTCGTTCCGGTCTCGGCCCTACCCACGCTTCTAGACGGGAACACACTTTGGGTCACCCGGCAACGCCCCAAGATCGACCGCATAGCGTGCCCCTGGTTGATCCGAAGGTTTGTCGACACTCGCGCACGGTTCCTTTTTGTCGCGCCAGCCGAAATTCAGGGCGTTGCCGAACGCTTTGGTGCTACGCCTTTTGATGTTGAGGGAACTGAATGGAGCCATCGCGGCGACGGATGCACGTTTGATACAATGCTGGACGAAT
This sequence comes from Ruegeria sp., assembly GCA_040829945.1. Taxonomy (GTDB): domain Bacteria; phylum Pseudomonadota; class Alphaproteobacteria; order Rhodobacterales; family Rhodobacteraceae; genus Ruegeria. Next base: position 532,449 of record JBFOLN010000009.1, on the reverse strand, counting down.
TCAATCTGCACTCCGAACCGCTTGATCGCTTGGCCACCGTCATTCGTGCAGCCGATACAAATCGACATGAGCTGTCACCGGAAGCTGCTGGGCTGCTGGCGGTATCGGTCGGGCTGTCGCGTCAGTATCGCGATGATCAGCAACAATTAGAGGCCGGACTACATCTATATGATGCTCTCTATCGTTGGGCGCGAGATGGGTCTGGCGAAACTCATGACTGGCCTGCAGGCCACGGCCAATGACGCCTTCTTTCCGCGAACTTTTCAGGGTCTTTGGACGCATTGGCCTGTTGTCCTTTGGCGGACCAGCCGCGCAGATCTCTCTGATGCATCAGGAACTGGTTGAAAAACGACTCTGGCTGGACGAGCAGACCTACCTGCGTGCCCTCTCATTGTGCATGTTGTTACCTGGTCCCGAGGCGATGCAGCTTGCCACATACGCTGGATGGAGGCTCCGTGGAGTAGTTGGAGGGCTGATTGCCGGAGCCTTGTTTGTTCTGCCAGGCGCTCTGGTAATCGCCATTCTTGTCGCACTTTATGCGGCCTATGGGACGTTACCTCTGGTTCAGGCTGGTTTTTTAGGCATCAAAGCCACCGTTATCATCATCGTCCTTCAGGCTCTGCGGAACCTCTCGAGGAAAGCACTAACTGATGTCGAACATCAGGTGATCGCCGGCCTCGCCTTTCTGGGTATCTTTGTATTCAATCTGCCATTCCCTCTGATCATCCTCTGTGCAGCGCTTTGGGGATTTGCCACCTCGAAAGATCATGCGCCAGCCACCTACCAAGCAAGCCCATCGCTTGGAAATCCCGTCCGAACAGCCATTTTCTGGCTGATACTTTGGCTGGGACCGCTTGTTGTGTTGCATTTGAGTGGGCAGGAACTGCTCAGCGATCTGGGATGGTTCTTTGCCCGTCTCGCGGTTGTGACGTTTGGCGGCGCCTATGCGGTGCTGGCATACATGACACAAACCGTCGTCGATACCTATCAATGGATCAGCACCGATCAAATGATCGATGCGCTTGGGCTGGCCGAAACCACACCTGGTCCTCTTATTCTGGTGACCCAATTTGTCGCCATGCTCAGCGGTCAATTCGCCGGTGGGCCCCCTCTTGCGCTAGCGGCAGGGCTGGTTGCGCTGTGGGCAACATTTGTTCCTTGTTTCCTTTGGATTTTCCTGGCGGCGCCTCATCTTGACAGAATCGCTGCGCGTCCGCGTCTGGGCGCTGCAATGCATGGAATCACCGCTGCTGTGGTCGGGGTGATTCTCAACCTGTCCGTGTGGTTCGGCCTGAACGTACTGTTCGGCAGTCTTCCAGGGTGGCGTTGGGGCATTGTATCGTTACCCCTACCGGACCCGGCAACGCTGGATATAAAAGCCTTAGTACTCACCCTTGTAGCTGGCCTGTTGATTTTCCGTTTGAAATCCGGTTTAGCGACCACATTAAGTATCATGGTTCTGGCCGGAATCGGGTTGCAGGTTTTGTGATCAATACAGCCCATCACGGCCTTTCGTTTCCGCCTGAATGCCTTATGCTGGGCTTAACCACTTTCGAGGATCAAATATGTCGCAAGACATCGACTACGGGAATCTGATGCATACGGCCATGCGTGGCCTGATCAAGACCGTCTTGACTGGCGTATCGGAAACCGGTTTGCCCGGTGCGCATCATTTCTTCATTACGTTTGATACACGGTATGAGGGTGTCGAACTGGCCGATTGGCTAAAGCAGCGGTATCCGGATGAGATGACGATTGTCATGCAGCATTGGTTCGAAAACCTGGAAGTCGGCGAAGAAGGGTTTTCGATCACCCTGAATTTCGGTGACGCGCCCGAACCGCTCTATATACCTTATCTGGCAATCAAAACCTTCGTTGACCCCTCGGTCGAGTTCGGCTTGCGTTTTGAAAGCCCCGAGGATGGGGATGAAGAAGAGCATCTGGTTGAAGAAGCCCCGATCGAGATCGAGGCAGAAGAATCAGAACCCCATCATGATGCGGATGTGGTTTCGCTGGATAGCTTCCGTAAATAGTTGGATCTAACCCTGCTCAATGCAAGGTTTATTCCTTTTTTAGGAATGTCTCGACCGAACGGGATTTGACACCATCGCGAAATCGAGAGAAGGACAGGTTGAGCCCCCCCTCAGCCAGCGTCCGGTCGAACTGCTGCAGCTCATAGCCCCCGTGTTCTGCGATAAACAGTGAAAAGACCGTCAGCGTGTCTCCTTCAATCCGTCCCCAGACGAACGGCTCACCCTTCATCGGATCAAGCTGAACCTCGTGGCCGAAAACATTTCGTTTCATCGCAGCCGAGTAAACATCTGGTCGATCCGATTGTTGGAAATCAACCGAGTATTTCTCGTCCTTTATCCGACCGTCGCCCTTATAAGTTGTCGTTGTCCAGCTGACATTGAAACCGTCTTTGATTTCGTGGATCGAAACACTCATATCCCGGGGTGTGGCGGTTCCGTCGACATCAACGACTTCGGCCGATCCGGTATAGTCGCCAACAAAGGGCTCAATACCAGAAGCTATGGCCTGCTCTGTAAATGCTGCCAACCAAATGCTTGCGACAAACGCAAACGCGACCGCATGCAAGGGTCTTTTCAGAATTGATACGCTCATGGCGGCCTCCGTCACCGTTGTTCTATCATCTTAGCTTTAGCCCGCCGACGTACAATGGCACTGTTTTCGCTAACGGAAATTATTTGTGGCGGCGCATCGTCTATACCTTTGACTGGCCTACGTTTAAGGTGCGCGCAACTGGCCGATTGCGCCACAGCCTTGCTGCGGGTAAACGGCATACGACTGCATACCAGACGGAGTGACCGATGTCCCAGACCCGCACCGAATCCGACAGCTTTGGCCCGCTTGAGGTTCCCGCTGACAAGTATTGGGGCGCGCAAACGCAACGCTCGATCATGAACTTTCCCATCGGCTGGGAAAAACAGCCTGTCGCCATCGTGCATGCGCTGGGCGTGATTAAAAAAGCCTGCGCGATGGAAAACAAGGCCATCGGCAAACTGGACGCCAAGATCGCTGATGCGATTATTCAAGCTGCGGGAGAGGTGATTGAGGGTAAGTTCGACGATAACTTCCCTCTGGTCGTCTGGCAGACCGGATCTGGTACCCAGTCGAACATGAACTCGAACGAAGTGATCGCAAACCGTGCGATTGAAATTCTGGGCGGTGTGATCGGCTCGAAAGATCCGGTGCATCCGAATGATCATTGCAATATGGGTCAGTCTTCGAACGACACTTTCCCGACAGCGATGCACATCGCTACCGCGGTCAGTGTTCGTGACGTCCTACTGCCCGGCCTGACCAAGCTGGCTTCAGCGCTGGAACAGAAAGCCGCCGAATTTGCAGGCATCATCAAGATCGGCCGCACTCATACTCAGGATGCTACACCCCTGACGCTGGAACAGGAGTTCGGCGCCTACGCGCATCAGATCCGCCAGGGCATCGCCCGCGTTGAGGCCTCGATGCCCGGTATTTACGAACTTGCTCAGGGTGGCACCGCAGTCGGCACTGGTCTGAATACACATCACGGTTGGGATGAGGCTGTCGCCGCAAACATGGCCGAGATCACTGGCCTGCCATTTGTCACCGCACCTAATAAGTTCGAGGCGTTGGCAGCCCATGACGCGATGGTGTTCCTTTCCGGTGCACTCGCTACGATTGCCGGATCATGTTATAAAATTGCCAACGATATCCGCCTTTTAGGATCTGGACCTCGTTCTGGTCTTGGCGAGCTTATTCTCCCTGAAAACGAGCCTGGTTCGTCAATTATGCCTGGGAAAGTGAACCCGACACAGGCCGAAGCTTTGACCCAAGTTGCTGCGCATGTGATGGGCAATGATGCTGCGATCAAATTTGCTGGATCGCAAGGGCATTTCCAGTTGAACGTCTACAACCCGATGATGTCCTATAATCTGCTTCAATCGATACAGTTGTTGGGCGATGCCACCGACAGCTTTACCGAACGTATGCTTCTGGGAATCAAGGCCAATGAACCGCGTATCGAAAAACTAATGATGGAATCGTTGATGCTCGTGACCGCGTTGGCGCCGACCATAGGTTACGACAATGCCACAACTGTCGCCAAAACAGCGCATAAGAACGGCACGACCCTGAAAGAAGAAGCGATCGCGCTGGGTTTTGTAGATGAAGAAACGTTCGACGCCGTCGTGCGGCCAGAGCATATGATCGGTCCAAAGGAGCGATAATGGGCAAACCGGTAAACCTGAACCGGTACCGAAAGGAAAAAGCGCGGGCCGAAAAAAAGGCCCGCGCTAATGCAAATGCTGCGAAGTATGGGCAGCCCAAAGCAAACAAGACGATTGTGAAGCTGGAACTAGACAAGCAGCGCCGTGATCTTGACGGTCACAAGGTTGACGAATGACAGGTCGGCCCGTCAAACGCTCGTTAACTCTGCAGGGACATCGGACGTCTGTTTCACTGGAAGATGAATTCTGGCAAGCTTTTCGCGAAATCGCCCAATCAAAAAGACTTCCTATCAATGTGTTGGCGGCTGAAATTGATGCGGAGCGTGATCCGGAAACCGGGTTGGCCTCTGCTATTCGTGTCTTCATCCTGCATTGGTATCGTCAAGCCGATTGATCCCTTGATTTGGGCGGGTCACGTCGCTTATGCTTAAATGGAACAAAAGGTGTACATTTATGAGCGATACAGTACCGGGACCCGACGGAAAACCACGCTGTGCATGGTGCAACTCAGCACCAGAAGTCTTTGAATATCATGACAATGAATGGGGATATCCTGTCGCAGATGATCGTCGGCTTTTCGAAAAACTGTGCCTCGAAAGCTTTCAGTCAGGTTTGAGCTGGCGAACAATCCTGTCCAAGCGAGAGAATTTCAGGAATGCGTTTTGTAATTTTGATTTCAACAAGGTAGCAGAGTTTTCTGATGCCGATATCGAACGGCTTTTGGGTGACCAAGGGATCGTACGCCACCGGGGCAAGATCGAGGCCGTAATCAATAACGCCCGCCGTGTGCAGGAATTGATCGCCGCCGAAGGGTCTTTAGCCGCATATGTCTGGAGGTATGAAGCCGAGCCACCTACGGCCCCTCAAACCGCATCCACGTCATCGCAATCCATAGCCATGTCAAAGGATTTGAAGAAACGCGGATGGAAATTTGTCGGTCCGACTACGGTGTTTGCGTTCATGCAGGCCATGGGGTTGATCAATGATCACGCCCATGGATGTGTCATGCGCGAAAAAGCGGCGCAGTTGCGCCGCGATTTCGTCAAGCCGGTATAAGCCGTCTGCGATCAGATTGATGCGCGATAGATATTGTCAATATTGCTACCGAGTGCAGCGTTGAAATCCGCGTCGGATTGCTGCTTCGACAACCCTTCGGTCAAAGCACGCGAGAAAGACGCGATCATTTTGCCGTTCTTGCCCAACAAATCGCAGGCCTGTTCGGTCGAGTACCCGCCGGACAACGCCACCACGCGAAGAACACGCGGATGATCCGCGATTTCATCATACAGGTTGGCTTGGCTTGGGATCGTCAGCTTCAGCATGATTTCCTGACCCTCGGAGAGTTGATCGAGGTTCTTCAGGATTTCTGTTTTCAAAATATCTTCGGCTTCGGCTTTGGTTTCCGAATGGATGTTCACCTCGGGCTCAACAATCGGCACCATGCCTGCATCGGTGACCACGCGTGCAACATCGAACTGCTGGGCTACGACATCTGCGATACCCTGCGCATTGGCTTCGTGAATGACCGAGCGCTCCTTAGTACCGAAAACACCACCAGCTTTTGAAAGCGTTTCAGCCAGCCCTGGGATTGGTTTCATCATCTGAACGCCGTTGGATTGATCTTCAAGACCTTTATCAATCTTCAGAAACGGCACAATTCCTTTGACGGACCAAAGGTAATCCGCGACTTTTTTGCCATCGATTTCTTCACCAAGTGTCCGTTCGAACAGGATCGCACCAATCACTTTATCCTTGGTGAAATCATCGGCCAGAATGATCCGAGCACGCATCTTCTGGATTTCGCCGAACATCTCTTCGTCCGAACCGTAGTCAGATGCTTCGACACCATACAAAGCCAGTGCTTTTGGGGTTGAACCGCCGCTTTGGTCCAGTGCTGCAATAAATCCCGCACCATCGGACATCTGCGCGCGCTGTTCTGCTTTCGACATAACTCATTCCCGTTCAATCTGATTCCGTATTTTCCAACCGCATACAGCATGCCGCCGAGCGATGGTAGTTTGTTAGCGCTCAACCAAGCGCAACCATATCCCGTCTTTTGATCTGACCGTCAGGTGTGCGACCGGTATGGGTGTTTTTCTCTCGATTGTTTCAAAGCGGTATCGGCGTAGAAGCGTCGACAAGATTAATGGCCCCTCGACCATCGCGAACCCGGCGCCGGTGCAGACCCGCGGCCCGGCCGAAAACGGGATATAGGCCTCGCGCTGACACTTCTTTCCGTTCTCAGAAGACCAACGGGTCGGGTCGAAATCGTCCGGATTATCCCAGAGCCGTTCGTGGCGATGCAAATGCCATGGGCTAACTACGATCTGGGACCCCTGCGAAACATCCCTGTCGCGGAACCGTTCGGGGCATGTCGCTTCACGCACCATCATCGGAACCGGAGGATACAGGCGCAGCGTTTCACGAAAAACATCGCGACTGAGCTTCAGCCTAGACATGGCCGAGAAATCGGACATATCCACTGATTGAGCTTCTTCTGCCAGTCTTTCCTGCCAATCCGGATACAAGGCCGTCAGGTACAATGTCCAAGCCAATGCTGACGCGCTGGTCTCATGTCCTGCCAGAAAAAAGATAGCGACCTGATCCACCATTTCCTGCGCGTCGAAGCATTCCCCGGTTTCGGGATCTGATGTTGTCATAATCTTGGTGGCCAAATCACTGGGTGCTGTCCCATCCTTGATCGCGGCGGCACGTTCTGCTGTCAGTCGGCCAATCAAGTCTCGGATCTGACGGGCGGTTTGACGTGTTTTGCGAGAATGAAAACGTGGCAACCAATTGGGAATAGGCACAAAGGCGGCGAGGTTCAGCAAAGGCTGTTCACGTTGATAGACCCGGAATTTATCAAATACCTGGGCCGCAACCTCATGATCAATCGGGACTGAAAACAAAGTCCTGAAGATAACATCTGCTGCGGCGTGACTGGTGATTTCTTCACATTCCAACTCTTGTCCAACCCGCGTCTCAAGCCGATCCACACAGGCCTGAGCCGCGTCCACCATCGCCGGGAATGTGTCCTTCAGTCGACCGCCCTCAAATGCAGGATCGATGATCCGCCGCTGCCGTTTCCAGATTGCACCATTGGTCAGAAACACTGACTGGCCCAACAACGGCCGCAGACCTTCGCTGATACGCCCTGATTTGGGAAACGCTTCGGGACGCTCTTTTAGAACAGTGCGGATCAGGTCGGGCTGATTGATCATATACGACCTAAAGAATGGCGTTCGGAATTCAGCCATCCATGCCCGGTACAGCCGCTGCGGTTGCGCTGACAACAGATCATCCCGAAACAGACGCAGATATCGCCACAGCGAAACCTTATCGGGGCGAGCGATTGGTTTCGGCGGTCTCATGCGGCCACCGAAACGTATTTCGACACAGCCCGTTCAATGCGCGAACGCGACGGCCTGCGACTTTCAAATCGTCGCATCAGCGGTTCAGGACCTGCAGTAATTCGGAAATAATCGTACTCACCAGGCTGATCGAACGCGCAAAGATACTGGAAATGCAGACGAAAAAAACGCCACCGCAGTTGTCTCCATCGCGCGGGTGACAGGGTCTGAGTAAAAGCCGCCGACAGAACCAAGGGCCAGCGTTTTTCAGGATTGGCAACACCACTGACCGCTACCGGGTCACACAATGCAAAGGCGCAACCATCCCCCGGCGCTGAGACATCGACCCAAGTGATGTCTGATTGCCCAGACAGATACTGTAGATCGGCGCGCAGCACATGTGCCTGAGGAAGAAACGACACCATGGGAACCACCTGCCCCAATGTCAGAAAAGACAAAACCGGCCGCTTTTTACCTCCATGTTGTCGCCGCAACAACTCTGCCAGAACGGATACGCCCAGATGGGCACCCGAGCTGTGGCCGACGATCAAAACCTCATCAACATCTGTCTCCAGTGCTTCGCCAATCAGGTTGGTAAACTGCCTCAATCTGGCCTTTAGGTCAGGCGAATATTCCCCCCTCAGTCGTGCAGAGTGGGCGTAATCATGCATCAGGTAATATGCGAACAACCGATTATCTAGCTTTCGGAACCACTGCATCAGTGCATAGACCAGCCCCGTTGTCGGCAACAGCGCCCACCATCCGGCAAACGGCTGCAGTACAGCAAACAAACCGCAGGCCAACAGCAACGACACTGCAAGTTGCAACAGCAACATACCGACTGGATACAGTGCCGCTATCACTGGCCCTTTACGCAGCTGCATCAACCGCCAAAGCGTACCAGTTGCGATATAGATCCAGGCCGTACGTGCCAGTTGCAGATAGGTCGCCGGAATCGACTGGGCCATGCTGTCGCGTACGATGTCGGACCAGACCAGCACCTCGATATCCGTCTCGACATCTGCGCCATCCTGTTGAGAGGTCACACGCCAACCATACGGCCCATCGCCTGACTTGGCGCTGATATCAATCTCATATCCTGAGATCGCAGCCTGCTCACGTCCTTCTTTGCGGTAAAGCTCACGATACCGCCGAGGGTGAATCGGATCATAGCCGGGGATATAGAACACCCGGCGCCTGCGCACCTGCGGTCGAGATTGCTGACTGCTCATTAACCGGCCCTCTGCCCAACAGACTAGCGCAGCGATGCGGCCAAGGTAAGACCTGCCATTCGCCCATCCGTGTTTAATGCCAGAGGGTTAACCCAGGTTTGCCAAAGCCGGGAACGTCTCAAGTAGCCACCAACTGAATTCGGTGAACAACCCGGTGACCAGCATAATGCCGACAAACAACAGCAACCCACCCATCACCTTCTCAATCGTACCCATATGCGGCTTGATACGATTCATTACGGCCATAGAGCGGTTCAGGAACATCGCGGCTAAAAGGAAAGGTATGCCTAACCCCGCCGCATAGACACCCAGCAATAAAGTTCCTCGTGCAACAGAAGCTTCGGACGCTGCCAGCGACAGGATCGCCCCCAGTTGCGGACCGATGCATGGGGTCCAACCAAAGGCGAACGCAAGGCCAAGGATGTAGGCCCCGAAGACCGAACCACCGGAGTCACCGGTTTCCACTCGCGCTTCGCGATCAAGCAACGGTATGCGAAAAACGTTCAGGAAGTGCAAGCCGAAGACGATCACAACAGCGCCCGAGAGTTTGGCAAAAAGTACCTGATTCTGAAGGACAAAAGCCCCAAAGGCTGAAGCTGTAAAACCCAACAGCAGGAAAACTGTCGACAGCCCCAGAACGAAGAATAGTGCGGACAGGGTCGCCTTGCGCCGCGCTTGCGCTTCATCTTGCATCTCGTTGATGGTCACACCGCTCATGTAAGCGAGATATGGCGGCACAATTGGCAACACACAGGGCGACAGAAAGCTGATTAGCCCACCAAGCATGGCTACAAACATGGCGGGTAGTAGTCCCGCGTCTATGATCTCAATTCCGAACATGATTCAGCACATATGGTATCGCGCAGGTTTCGTCACGGGGCCATTCGGTCACATCCTCGTGGTTACACGCTGGACAGCATCGCTTGTTGGAAATATCTCAACCGAATGACAGATGAGACTGAAACACTCGATGCGCTGGGATTGCTGTGCCCACTGCCGGTCCTGAAAGCCCGCAAACGGCTGAAATCTTTACCTGCGGGTGGATTACTGCGTGTACTTGCCGACGATCCAGCAGCGATAATCGATTTGCCGCATTTCTGCACCGAAGCAGGGCATACGCTGGTGTCTCAAGACAGCGTCGGCGATCATCAGATTTATCTGATCCGTAAAGCCGGTTAGAGATTCTCTATAAAGCGAACGAACGAAAAAGGCGGACCAGATGGCCCGCCCATTTTGTCACTGTCCCAATGACCACCAACCTCGTCGTTTTGGCTTGGCCGGTGCAGGTTCTGCTTCTTCTGCGACGACTTCAAGAACGGGTTCGGGCGCTTCAACCACCTCCGGCTCTGGTTTCGCTTCCTCGGGCTGTTCTTCCGCAACCGAAGCTTCTTCTTCCGTCACCGAGACCTCTTCAGAAGCGGATTCCGCCACCTCCGGCTCTGGTGTCTCTTCAGGCGTTTGAGATTCAGCGGCCTGCTCTGGCTCATCCGTCGTGGGGTTAGCCACGGCTGGTTCAGGTTCCTTGGCTTCGTCCACGTCAAGCTTCATTTCTTCCGCAGGAGTCTCGACTTCGACATCCTTCTTACGACGACGCGGTGCACGACGCTTTTTAGGTTTGGCCGCTTTCTCAACGTCTTCGGCTTCGGGTTCAGTTTCCGTCTGTTCGGTCTCACCCGTATCAGCTTCATCAGCCTCGACAGCAGCCGACGCATCCGCCTCCTCTGCATTCACATCAGACGTATCTGGCGCGTCACCGTTACCCGAGCTCTTCTTGCGCCGACGCCGACGCCGTTTCCGCTTGGGTTTGGCCTCTTCTTCAGCCTGAACCGGAGCGTCTTCTTCGCTCTCGTCCTCATCCGTCGCGTCGACCATATCCATCAGGGAGGCGTCCACCGATACGACCGGAGCAGTTGCCTCTGGGACGACACGGCTGGCAGTTTTGAACTTCTCCATCGAGAAATCAGGGCTGACCAGATGAACATCGCCTTCGATCCGGACCGAAAGGCCATACCGCGCCTCGATCTGGGCAATATGTTCGCGCTTCTGGTTCATCAGGAAGTTGGCAATACTGACCGGGCAGCGCACCAGAACCTCGCGCGAACGGCGGCGAGTGCCTTCCTCTTCAATCTGACGCAGGATCGACAGCGCCATGTTGTCATCCGATCGGATCAAACCGGTGCCATGACAGGCCGGACATGGCTGTGTCGTCGCTTCGATCATGCCTGGGCGCAGGCGCTGGCGGCTCATCTCCAACAGGCCAAAACCCGAAATACGACCCACCTGAATACGGGCGCGATCCGTTTTCAACTTATCTTTCAGCCGTTTTTCAACAGCCGAGTTGTTCTTGCGCTCGTCCATATCGATGAAGTCGATCACGATCAGGCCGGCCAAATCGCGCAAACGCAACTGACGTGCCACCTCTTCGGCGGCCTCCAAGTTGGTCTTCAGAGCCGTTTCCTCGATCGAACCTTCTTTCGTCGCCCGACCTGAGTTCACGTCGATCGCCACGAGGGCTTCGGTCACACCGATCACGATGTACCCACCGGATTTCAACTGCACCGTCGGGTTGAACATCCCCGCCAGATAGCTCTCGACCTGATAACGCGCGAACAGTGGCAGCGCGTCTTCATACCGTTTCACGTTTTTGGCGTGGGACGGCATGATCATCTTCATGAAGTCCTTGGCGATGCGGTATCCGCCTTCGCCCTCAACCAGAACTTCGTCGATATCGCGATTGTACAAATCGCGGATCGAGCGTTTGATCAGGTCGCCTTCTTCATAGATCTTTGCAGGCGCAATGGATTGCAGCGTCAGTTCGCGAATTTGCTCCCACAGGCGTTGCAGGTATTCGTAGTCTCGTTTGATCTCGGATTTGGTGCGTTTGGCCCCCGCGGTGCGCACGATAAGTCCGGCGCCAGTCGGCACATCGATTTCAGAGGCGATGTCTTTCAGCTTTTTCCGATCTGCCGCGTTAGTAATCTTACGGCTGATACCACCGCCACGCGCTGTGTTGGGCATCAGCACGCAATAGCGACCTGCCAGCGACAGATAGGTTGTCAGAGCAGCACCCTTGTTGCCACGCTCTTCCTTGACGACCTGAACCAGCAGAACCTGTCGAACCTTGATGACTTCCTGAATTTTGTACCGGCGCGGACGCGGCTTGCGTGGCGGGCGAATATCTTCGCTGTCGTCTTCATCCGCCACAGATTCGATGGACTCATCTTTTGCGGTTGCATCGGCTTTCTCGTCACCGTTTTCGGTGTCGTCGCCATCAACCTCTGCATCTGGTTCAGCCTCGGGGTTTTCCTGCTCTGAGCTGTCCTCTTCTGTTTCAGCGGGTGCATCTGCAGGGCTTTGCTCGGTCGCTTCTTCGGGGCTTGCGTTTTCTTCAGATTCTACGGTTTCGGCAACCGGCTCTTCAGCTTGATCGGTTGCGCTTACCTCTTCCGGCTCAACGGCCTCCTCAGAAGCGCTCTCGTCTTCCGGCTCTTCAACAGGTGTATCCGCCACCGTCTCCATCGGAGAGGTGCCTTCAGGCACCGACATATCGACGGCTTCATCGCCATCATCCAAGTCGATGGTTTCCATGCCGGTAGGTTCGGATGAGACATCCAATGTTTCTACCGGATCATCCGTTTTTACATCTGCAGCTTTACTGCGCGACCGTGAACGCCGTTTCTTCGGTTTTGCTTCATCCGCTTCATCCCGTGCGCGCATAGCTTCGGCATAGGCGCGCTCCTCTTCCATCAGCGCCTCGCGGTCGGCGACGGGGATCTGATAATAGTCGGGATGAATCTCGGAAAACGCCAGAAATCCGTGCCGGTTTCCGCCATAGTCCACAAACGCCGCCTGCAGCGAGGGCTCGACCCGTGTTACTTTTGCCAGATAGATGTTGCCAGCAAGCTGGCGTTTGTTTTCGGATTCAAAGTCAAATTCCTCAACCTTGTTTCCGTCGACCACCACAACGCGGGTTTCCTCCGCGTGGGTGGCATCGATAAGCATTTTCTTAGCCATGTGTCCTTGGTGCACCGCGCCAAACGCGTTGTCCTGACCCGTCCAGGCGGACAGGCGCTTTTGGGGAGGTGTCTTGTCAGGGCGATATCAGACGGCGCGCGGCAGGGACTGGCGCTTTGGCCCCCTGCCCGTATACTCAATCGTTGCGCGCGCGTCATCGCGGTTCTTCTCCGACAGGCGCGGGATAGGGCCGCTGCCTGCCCATTTATTCCTTTCACCTGTCTGAACAGGCTCAGGTACTCAGTTGCCCCAGTCGGGGCACAATCGGCCTGCTGAACCACGTGGGTATGATCCTCAGCATCGGATCAGCAGCGAAACTCAAAGATTCGGGACTTCTGGGCGTGAAAATGCCCGGCCCGTTCGAACACAATAAAAGCAGTCCTGTGGAAAAGACAATGGGCAAACTGCATCGCGCACTTAGAACGCGACGCAGGAGCCTATTTCGGGGCTAAATTAAACCGAGGTGTGAGCCGGAGTGTCAGGAAGGGTTAAGCCCCCTCCCCGCGTTCACAGGTAATCTGATCTCTGCAATCCATATTTCGCCATTTTCTCGTTCAGCGTTCGGCGCGGCAGGCACAGTTCGTCCATAACCGAAGCAATCGAGCCTTTATGACGGCGCATCGTGTTGTCGATCAGCATCCGTTCGAACGCCTCGACATATTCCTTCAATGGCTTGCCCTCGGTGGTCATTACAGGCTGCATCTCTTCGTGATCCGACATGAGCAGCGACGCAATCGTTCCCGAGCCCCGCCGCGATTGCAGCACGGCACGCTCGGCAATATTGATCAGTTGCCGCACGTTGCCGGGCCAAGGCGCTTGCAACAGTTGCGCGGCCTCTTGCGCGCTAACCTGAGGCGCATCGCAGCCGTATTCCTCAGCAAACTGCTCGCTGAGGCGTGTAAATAGCGTCAGAATGTCTTCGCCTCTCTGACGCAGCGGCGGCATGGTGATGCGCAACGCCGCCAACCGATAGAACAGATCGGGCCGCAATACATCTTCCGAGGTTTTACCCGCCTCTTGCAGGTTCGAAATCGCAACGATCCGCGTTTCCGCCGGGGTGCCCTGTTCATTCATTACGCTCAGCAGGCGAGCCTGTAGCGTATCGCTCAGAGCCTCGACATCCTCTAGGACTAGCGTGCCACCGCGAGCTTCTTCGATGGCAGGCAGTTGCGTGTCTTCCGGCAGCATTGGTCCAAACAACCGCTTGGACAGCGTTTCTTCCTCAAGCGCGGCGCAGGATACCAGAACAAACTTCTTGCCTGCCCGACTGCCAACAGCGTGCAACGCATGAGCGACGAGTGTCTTACCAGTGCCGGTTTCACCATCGATCAAGACATGCCCATCAGCCTGCCCAAGATCCAGAATATCCTCACGCAAACGCTCCATAACGGGGCTTGCACCGATCAGTTTGTTCATGATCTGGGTGCCACCCGAAAGTTCACGGCGTAAAGCACGGTTATCCAGCGTCAGTCGACGCGCATTGCTTGCGCGCTTGGCCAATTCGGACATGCGATCCGGATTGAAAGGCTTTTCGAGGAAATCAAATGCACCGACCCGCATGGCCTCTACCGCCATGGGGACATCGCCGTGACCGGTGATCATGATCACTGGCAAAGTGCTGTCTGCACCCATCAGCTTTTTCAACAACTGAATGCCGTCCATACCCGGCATCTTGATGTCAGAGATGACAATACCCGGATAGTCCGGTCCAAGCACCTTGAGCGCATCCTCGGCGCTCGAAAAGGTCTCGGTATCGTAGCCGGACAGCGCAAGCCATTGGCTGATCGACTGACGCATGTCTTGTTCGTCGTCCACGATGGCGATCTTCATGGCCTGTGCCATAGTCTTCCCTTTTACTCTGCGGCCTCAAGGCCGTCACTTCCCAAAATGGGCAATTGCATCTCAAACACCGCACCACCTTGCTGGCCGTTGCGCGCGGTAAGCCGTCCGCCATGGTCGTTCACGATCCCGGACGAGATGGCAAGCCCCAGACCAACACCATCCCCCGGACGCTTGGTCGTGTAGAACGGCTCAAACAGGTTTTCGATATCCTCAATCCCATGGCCATTGTCCCGCACGGTAAGAACTGCCGTATCACCGGCGGCCAGGATGATCTCGACATCGGGCTCTTCCACAGATTTGGTGGCATCCAACGCATTACGCAAGAGATTGACCATAACCTGTTCAATTCGCATCCGATCTCCCATCACTATAACAGGTTCTTCGGGCAGAATCTGCGTAATTTTCACATGACGTTGACGCAGCTGCGGCTCCATCATCGACAAGGATGAGGCCAACGCTTCGCCAAGGTTTACTGGGGAAAACGCGTCCGCTCCCTTGCGGGCGTAAGATTTCAGCTGCCGTGTGATCGCACCCATTCGCTCGATCAGGCCATCGATGCGACCAAAGCTTGCCAAAGCTTCCTCTGGACGATTGCGACGCAGTAAAAGCCGTGCACCGGCAAGGTAAGTTTTCATCGCGGCCAGCGGCTGATTCAACTCGTGACTCACTGCTGCAGACATCTCTCCAAGCGCCGCCAGTTTCGAGCTTTGCGCAAGGGTCTGCTCGGCAACTTCTAGCGTCTTTTCAACCCGTTCCCGCTCAGCAATTTCCCGCTGCAGCCTTGCATTCAATGCGCGAAGCTCCGCCGACTCACGTTGGAATAATGTCATGCGCGACGTCGCTCTTCGGCTGAGCGCATAGAACGCCAGCGCAAGAAGAATCGCAAATGCCATGATTTCCAGCGCGAGCACACTGTTCACGCGTTCCCTGATCGACGAATAGGTGGTGAACGAGGTCATTTGCCAGCCGCGGAACGGAATTCGTGTTTCCATACGCATCACAGCCTCACCCTGCAGGTAGGCATCCGGCGGCAATGCGTTCCAATCTGTTGTTGCGCGAATTGCACGTTGGATTGCGCTTTGCGGTGGCTGGCGCAGGATCGCGCTGCTTTCATCCAGCCCAAGCCATTGCGGTTCCGTGGACAGGATGATCGCGCCCGTGCTGTCCGTCACCATCACAGCGTCAGAAATCCCCGCCCAAGCGCGTTCGAATTTCTGCAGATCAACCTCGACGACTATGACCCCGAGGATCTCGGCATTGGCTTCAATCCGACGCGAATAAACAAAACTATAGCCACCCGCCTCGCGCGGAATAACCGAGAAGATCGTGGCATTCGACCGCATCGCATCTATGAAATACGGAGAACTTCGGTGCCCTTCGCCCAATCGGCTTCTATCGGTTGCAGCCACCGTAAGGCCGTCGCCATCTAATAGAACCAACGAGGCGGCTCCGATTTCCTCGACAAAGGAAATCAGACGTTGCGTCGACAGCGTATAGTCGCTGGACTGCAGTGCCGAGATCAGCGTCGGATCACGTGAGAGAAGCTGAGGGACGATCGAGTTGCGCCGCAATTCACTGAGCAGGTTGCCCGAGTATAGCGCCAGACGCAGCTCGGCCCGATTGCGGGTCGACTCGGTAAATCGGCTGGTCAGAAGGCTGTTGGTGATCCAAACTGTTGCGACGGTCGCAATCAGCAACAAAAACACAGCAAGACGCAGCCGCCAGCCCATTGGCGAACCGCGCAGCCGGTTCAGAAACCTGTCGCTGAATGATTGATCTTCCGCGCTCATCCCCTGACGCTACGCGTCCCGACTGATGACCTCAAGTCACGCTGGCGCTAGCACCCCGGCCAATGCGCGGAAGAGCGCCGTCCCGTCGGTGCCTCCATGGCCTGAATCCGCCGCCCGCTCGGGGTGGGGCATCATACCTAACACGCGGCGGTTGTGCGATAAAATCCCTGCAATATCGTCGCGCGAACCATTGGGATTTTCGGCGTATGTGAAGGCAATGCGATCCTGATCCTTCAACTCGGCCAAGGTCTCATCATCCGCGAAATAATTGCCGTCATGATGCGCAATCGGAATGTCGATCACATCCCCGGCAATGTACCCTTCAGTAAAGGCGCTATCGCTGGTTTCGACCTTCAGGCCGATCGTTTTGCAGATGTATTTCAGACCGGCATTGCGCAACAGCGCGCCAGGCAGAATTCCGGTTTCGGTCAGAACCTGAAATCCATTGCAGATGCCGACGGCATAGCCACCACGCTCGGTATGCGCAGCAAGTGCTTTACAAATTGGTGACTGCGCAGCAATCGCGCCGCAGCGCAGATAGTCACCGTAGGAGAATCCACCCGGAACACCAACGATATCGATACCGTCGGGCAGCGTGGCATCCTTGTGCCAGACCATATCGACGGAAAAACCGGCCTGCTCCAAGGCGACGGCAAGGTCCCGATCACAGTTGGAACCAGGAAAAACGATGACGGCTGCGCGCATGGCGGACCCTCCTAGGTCGGAAAAACTCAGAGCAGTTCGATCTCAAAGCGTTCGATGACCGTGTTGGCCAACAGCTTTTCGCACATCTTGGTTACGTCCGCTTCGGTCGCGCCGTCCGCCAGTTCCAGATCAATCACCTTTCCCTGACGGACACCTTCGACCTGATCAAAGCCCATCGCACCCAATGCGTGACGCACAGCCTCGCCCTGAGGGTCCAGAACCCCGTTCTTGAGCATCACATGCACACGTGCCTTCATTTCTCGAAAACTCCACTGGTGGACCGCTTATCGATCCGTTTCGTTGCGCGCGGGATACCCCGCTTGGGCTTGTCGGACAACCCTGTCGATATATGACAGGATCAGTTGATCAGCGTTGGTTTTGTGACATTGCTTTTGGGCAGAACACCAAGGCGTCTAGCGACTTCCGAATAGGCATCCGTCAAGCTACCCAGATCGCGGCGGAACACATCCTTGTCCAGCTTCTGACCGGTTTCGATATCCCACAGACGGCAGCTATCGGGGCTGATTTCGTCCGCAATTATTAGGCGTTGGAAATCGCCTTCGAATACGCGCCCGATCTCGATCTTGAAATCGACCAGGCGAATGCCGACGGCCAGCATCACACCGCTCATGAAATCATTCACGCGCAGTGCAAGGCTCAGGATATCGTCCATGTCCTGCTGGCTAGCCCAGCCGAATGCTGCGATGTGCTCTTCAGTCACCAGCGGATCACCCAGCGCATCGTCCTTGTAGCAGTATTCAACAATCGGTCGCGGCAGTTGAGTACCCTCGGCGATACCGAGACGCTTGGACATCGATCCAGCGGCATAGTTGCGAACGATCACTTCCAGCGGAATGATCTCACAATTCCGAACCAACTGCTCACGCATGTTCAGACGGCGGATGAAGTGCGTTGGCACCCCGATCTGGGCCAGACCAGTCATGAAGAATTCACTCAGACGGTTGTTCAGAACGCCCTTTCCGTCGATCACATCTTTCTTCTCGGCGTTGAACGCGGTGGCGTCATCCTTGAAGTACTGCACAATGGTGCCCGGCTCGGGGCCTTCATACAGTATCTTGGCTTTACCTTCGTAAATCTTCTTGCGACGCGCCATGAGCGACCTTTCCAGTCTGGGGAAAGGGAATGAGTCCCTTCACGTTGGCGCCCTCATAGTGCAAGCCCCGCTTTCCCGCAAGTTCGCAACCCCGAGAGGCTTTGACGCAGCGCAAATACCTTGCGTACAGGGCATCGTATAGTCATATCATCAGGACAGAACATCTAACCCAAGAGGTCCCCAACCAATGACCACATTCGACGAACGTGAAGCCGCGTTTGAAAACAAATTCGCTCATGACGAAAAGATGCAGTTCATCGCTCGGATGCGCCGCAACCGGTTTATGGCCGTCTGGGCTTCGACGCTAAAAGGCGAGACCGTAGAACAAGCACGGAAATACGGACAAGAGCTGGTTCACACGGACCTTCAGAACGTCAGCGAAGATGATGTTGTCGAGGCGGTCAAAGGTTATCTCGGAGATCTGGCGGATGAAGCCAAGATCCGTGAAAAGATGGTCGAATTACTTGTCGAAGCCAAAGAACAGGTGATGGCGGAGGCCGACGTCTAGTTTCGACAAGACAAGATTCATGATCTTCATGAATTTTATGAATTTGATTTGACGCCCCGGTCGTGAGACACGGGGCGTCTCTCATTATTTAGGCCTCGGCCTCCTATTTGGATTACTCCAATGACAAATGCGCTCAGCAAACTTCTGGAAACCGTTGATGTCATTCTTGCGGATGGCGCGACCGGGACGAACCTGTTCAACATGGGCCTGCAATCAGGCGATGCGCCGGAATTATGGAATGTCGATGCACCTGACAAGATTCGTGCGCTCTACCAGGGCTCGGTTGACGCTGGCAGCGATCTGTTTCTGACCAACACATTTGGTGGAACTGCGGCACGTTTGAAACTGCACGATGCCCAGAACCGAGTGGCCGAGTTGAATCGCATCGGTGCGGAATTGGGGCGCGAAGTTGCTGACAAGGCTGGTCGTCCGGTTATCGTCGCGGGCTCGGTTGGCCCAACCGGCGAGATCATGGAACCCGTCGGCAGCCTGTCACACACAGAAGCCGTCGAGATGTTTCATGAACAGGCTGAGGCATTGAAGGCCGGAGGCGCAGATGTTCTGTGGCTTGAGACCATTAGTGCCCCCGAAGAATTCCGGGCTGCGGCCGAGGCGTTCGCTCTGGCCGATATGCCGTGGTGCGGCACCATGAGCTTTGACACCGCTGGCCGCACAATGATGGGTGTTACATCCTCTGATCTGGCAATGATCGTGGAAACTCTGCCCAATCCCCCGGTTGCGTTTGGGGCGAATTGCGGCACAGGTGCTTCGGATATATTGCGCACGGTGCTTGGGTTCGCTGCCCAAGGAAACGAACGTCCACTGATTTCCAAGGGCAACGCGGGTATCCCGAAATATGTGGACGGTCATATCCATTATGACGGAACGCCCGAACTGATGGGTCAGTACGCCGCCATGGCACGCGATGCAGGCGCAACGATCATTGGCGGTTGCTGCGGTACCATGCCTGCGCATCTGCGAAAAATGCGTGAAGCACTGGATAGCGGCGCTCGTGGAGAGCGCCCGACTTTGGATCAGATCGCATCGGCGCTTGGTCCGTTTACTTCGGCCTCAGATGGCACTGGTGACGAGGCTATGCCTGAACGGCGTACACGCCGCCGCCGCCGGGCCTGACTGACTGATCAGCGCCCTTCGAATTTCGCAGGGCGCTTTTCCAGAAAGGCCACCACCCCTTCGGCAAAATCTCGGGTCCGTCCGCATTCGCCCTGCAGGTGGGCCTCAGCCGCGAGTTGCTGAGGCAGTGTTCTGTCGTAACTCCCCCGGATCGCCTGTTTGATCGCCCGGAACCCGGCGGTTGGTCCATTCGCCAAATACGCGGCCCGCTTGCGCCAATGAGCGTCGAACTCATCATCCGAAACTGCTTCCCAGATCAAACCCCATTCATCCGCCTGACGCGCGCTGATCTTGTCTGCAAACAGCGCTGCACCCATCGCTTTGGCGAAACCCATCTGACGCGGCATGAACCAGGTTCCGCCAGCGTCGGGCAACAGGCCGATTCGTGCAAAGGCTTGCAGGAAATAGGCACTCTCGGTTGCTATCACCACATCGGCACAAAGCGCCAGGTTGGCCCCTGCCCCCGCTGCAGGCCCGTTAACAGCCGCTATGGTTGGCACGGGACAATCATAGACGGCTTCAAGCATCGGGTCATATTCGTCCCGAAGTGCACGTTCGAGATCGATCTTACCCGTGCTCGATGCGTCGCCAAGATCTTGGCCTGAACAAAAGGCGGACCCAGCACCTGTTAAGACAATTGCGCGCGCATTTCGTGCGGCTTCCTTCATTGCGTAGGTGATCTCGGCCCGCATCTGCGCCGTCAACGCATTCATCTTGTCCGGTCGGTTCAAAGTCAAAACCGCCAAATCATCAGTGATGTCCAGAAGGACCGCTTCGTATTCCATGTAAATCCCCACCTGCGCAGCGTTCTGCAAGAACCTGACGCAAATGTGGAAAAAGGAAAAGCAGAACCGCGCGTCAGTCTTCCAAAATTCGGCGCAGACGTTCCTGTTCTTCTTCGCTCAGAGAATCGGAATGAGCTGCATTCTGGTGTTGCGAACGCTTGCGCAAAAAGCTCCAGCCCATGCCAGCCGCGATCAACAGCATGATGGGACCTGCCAGCCACAACATTATATTTGCGCCAGTTGTGGTGGGTTTCAGCAAGACATACTCGCCATAGCGATCAACGATGAATTCCACTGCCTCTTGATCGGTATCACCAGCAACGAGGCGCTCACGCAGCAGGATGCGCAAATCACGCGCTAGCTCGGCATTGCTTTCATCGATGCTTTCATTGCGGCAGACCAGACAGCGCAATCCGGTACTGATTTCCCGCGCACGGGCCTCAAGCGCCGGGTCGTCCAGCACCTCATCCGGCTGAACAGCCATGACCGGCGATGCGACCAACAGAAGGATTATTAGCAGGCGTTTCATTCGGCCGGCACTCCGCTTGCAGGAGTTTTACGCGCACCCGCCGCAACCCGGAAACGGCGATCTGATAGGCTGAGCAGACCACCCAGAGACATCAGGATACATCCACCCCAAATCCAGTTGGCCAGAGGCTTGATATAGGTCCGCATCACCCAACCGCCATCCGCTTGCTGATCACCGATGACCACATACAGGTCACGCAGAATACGATAATCAATCGCTGCTTCCGTCGTGGGCATCCGCGCCACCGGGTAGTCGCGTTTTTCAGGGTGCAGCGTCGTGATCTGCCGCCCATCTTTTTCAACGATCACGTCTGCCATGGTTGAAAAATAGTTAGGCCCCTGAACTCGGCGCACATCCTGAAGTGTCAATGTAAACTGCCCGACCTCGAATGGCTGGCCTAGTTGCGCGACCCGGATATCCTCAACCTCCCATGCGGTCAGTCCGGCAATAGCGAACATCGTGACACCCAAACCGGTATGCGCAACGGCCTTACCCCAGTCTGCACCCGGCAGACGGAACAAACGAGCCAGTTTACCTTTGCGGCCTGTCCTGCTCCACAGATCAACGACAGCCCCAAAGGTTATCCATGCCCCAAGAAACAGCCCTACAGGCCCCAGAGCACTGCGCCCGGTCTGCATGACCCAGACCAGTATCGCCAGCGCAATGGCCAGCACAAACGCATAACGTAACGACCACGCTGCACGTCCCAATTTGCCGCGTTTCCAGGGCAGCATTGCACCAATCGGCAGAGCGATTCCAAGAACCACCATGAACGGAGTAAAGGCTGCATTAAAGAACGGCGCACCGACCGAGAGCTTTCGATCAAAGGCCATCTCGGCCACCATTGGCCAGAGCGTACCAAAGAACACGACGAAGCAACTGACCGCCAGTAGGATATTGTTCAGTATCAGCGCACTTTCGCGGCTAACCATCCCGAACACACCCTTGGCCTCCATCGCCTGCGCGCGTGCTGCAAACAGCGTCAGCGCACCGCCGATGAAGATCACAAGAATGAACAGAATGAACACTCCGCGCTCAGGATCGTTCGCAAATGCGTGAACCGAGGTCAGAAGCCCCGAGCGTACGATGAACGTCCCGATCAATGAGAAACCAAAGGCGATGATCGCCAGCAGGATGGTCCAGCTTTTCAAAGCCTCGCGCTTCTCCACGACGATGGCCGAATGCAACAGCGCTGCAGCCAGCAACCAAGGCATGAACGAGGCGTTCTCGACCGGATCCCAGAACCAGAAACCACCCCAGCCCAGCTCGTAGTAAGCCCACCAAGATCCCAGCGCGATGCCGATGGTGAGGAATATCCACGCTGCAAGCGTCCAGGGACGTACCCAGCGGCCCCAAGCAGCGTCAACACGTCCTTCGATCAGGGCGGCAACAGCAAAGCTGAATGCCATGCTCAGGCCCACATAGCCCAGATACAGGAACGGTGGATGAAACGCCAAGCCGGGGTCTTGCAGTAACGGATTGAGGTCGCGGCCATCAAAGGGCGGCACCGGCAGGCGATCGAACGGGTTCGACGTAAACAGAATAAAGGCGAAAAACGCCACGCCGATCGCAGCTTGAACTGACAATACCCGCGCCTTGAGCGTTGGTGGCAATCCCCCACCAAACACAGCAGCCATCGCCCCAAAAATGGTCACAATGAGGACCCACAACAGCATCGAGCCTTCGTGGTTTCCCCATGTCCCGCTGATTTTGTAGAGCATAGGTTTGGCAGAATGGCTGTTTTCAACCACGATCCGCAGCGAGAAGTCAGAAGACGTGAAAGCCCAGACCAAAGCCCCGAAGGAAAACGCAGTCAGCAGAAACTGTGCGATGGCCGCAGGTTCTGCGAAAACCATCCATCCGTTCCAGCGGTTGGCAGCCCCGATCAGAGGCACCACAGTCTGAACTATGGCGACTAAGAAGGCTAGGATCAGTGCGAAATGGCCGAGCTCTGTAATCATGGACCGCTTATACTGCGGGAGTTAGGTATGTGCCATTAACATTCATCAAGGATCGCCGCACATAGTGTCGCGCCTCAGGCGGTTCGAAGACGTCGCCAATCCTCTAATGCGGGATTCTGTTCCGGCTGCACCACCGCTTCGGTCAATTCTGCATCCGACCCTGTATCTGCTATTCCGGGGCTATCCTCACGCAACCTCCGGATCTTCCCAAGATTAGCCAATACATCAGGTGCCCGCAGGACTGTTGCGTTGATTTCACGCTGAAAATCCTGTGCTTTGATTTGATGCCGCGCACCAAAGTAAAAGGATACGATAACACCCAGCAGCCACCACAGTGGTTCGGGCACAAGTGCTATACCTTGCATGCGTGCTGCAAACCACAATGGATCGATCATCGCAGCCAAAAACAAGCCCAAGGTTCCCAACGCCAACGCAGGACGCGGCAAGCGATTAAGGCCGTCCATGAATCGATCAAATCCTCCTTTGGCGGGATTCTCGAACTCGGTTCCAAATTGCGCCATGGCTGCGCTACGCAGGGTCGCAGATCGCTCGGCGCTCCTGTCTGCATTTTCGCGAAACACTTCAGCAGTTTCGCGAACCACGTTGCGGTTTCCGCCAAACAAAAGTCCAAGAAGTCCGGATATCAAACCCATTTCGAAACCCTTTTCCGAAAATCATCCTCATTCAGATGATAATTGGCAGATAGAAATTCTTCGGCCCGCTTGATCCACCCACCTTTGCCGCCCTCACGAGTCCGAGCGTATTTGCGCAGCGCGACCCGACTGTCTGCCAGGCGGAAATAATAGTTACGCCGCGCAACGCCGTAAGCATCCCTCAATGCCAGTGGTTTGGGTTTACTCGCATCTTTGGTCGCCCGTATGGTCTGTGGTCCGATTACACCGTCAACCGCAACCTCATACCCCATCTGATACAGCAGTTTCTGAAGAATCTTCACGGCCTGAGAACCGGCATTCACATACATATCAAAAACCGACGCCTGCAATGTTGCGGGCAACAATCCTATGCGCGGTTTCTCAAAATAATGCTCGATAAAAATTTCGACGGCCTTGGCCTTGCTCAGCCTCTGCACATCCAGATGTGTCACTGCGCCGTCACTGTCCAGATCGAGACCCAATCGACGCATGGTGTGGATCGTCACCCCGTATTTCGTCGCCCCGCCGGGATCATCGGGGTCATCTACAAAACCACCTTCCCGCGCTACGATTCCATTTGCAATCTGCCGCACTATGCGCATTCTCGCCACCTTTGCTCTGATTGATCAAACGATCCAGCAAAGGTGTTAATCTGATGATAGAACAAAGGGCGCTGCGTGGTATTCTCACGCAACGCCCTCAAACTGAACTCGAATTAGGAGTCGGTTAGCTATCACCGGCCTCTTGGTAAACGCCTTGCTCTTTCAATGCGTCAACAACCTCTTTCGGCATGTAAGTCTCATCATGTTTCGCAAGTATTTCAGTGGCTTCGAAGACACCATTCACATAACTTCCGGTGCCTACCATGCCTTGGTTCTCTGAGAACAAATCAGGCAAAACGCCGGTAAAAGCGACCTTAACGCTCTCACCGCCATCAGTCACAACGAAATACACGGTCTCACCCTGCCCGCGAATGATCGAGCCTTCCTCGACCAACCCGCCGATGCGGAACACCTCGGTCGGTTTTGGTGGTTCGGCAATCACCTGACTGGGTGAGCGGAAAAAGTTAATGCCATCACGCATCGCATATCCGATCAGTCCCGTCGCCAGCACCAAGGCCACGGCAGCCAGTAAAATGACCTGAACTCGACGACGTTTCTTGAGCGTTTTCATACCGTCCTCACGGGAACAGAGGGGCCATCATCAACCCCTGGGTTTCATCTTCACCTAACATCAGGTTGGCGTTCTGCAAGGCTTGCCCGCTGCTACCTTTTGTCAGGTTATCCAGCGCCGCGACGACGATTGCGCGGCGTTCGATCCGATCACCAACGACACCGATATGGCAGAAGTTCGAGCCGCGCACATGGTGGGTCGAAGGTGTCTCTCCGAAGGGTAGCATCTGTATGAACGGCTCGCTTTCATAGGCCGATTGTAGCGTTTCGTAGACGCTTTGTGGATCGCCCTTCACATAAGTGGTTGCCAGAATACCCCGGTTCGCCGGGATCAGATGCGGCGTGAACTGCACGTGAACCGTGCGACCTGCGATTTCCGAAAATTCCTGATCGAACTCACCTAGATGACGGTGTGTACCACCTACAGCATAAGCGTTCGCGCCTTCACTGAGTTCCGCATGCAGCAAATTCTCTTTCAATGCCCGGCCGGCACCAGAAACCGCGCATTTCAGATCCAGAATGATGTCATCTAGATCAATCACTCCGGCTGAAATCAGCGGCCGCAACACATATTGCCCGGTTGCTGCGTTGCACCCAGTTCCAGCGACCAGCCGCGCAGATCGGATGTCGTCGCGGTAGAACTCGGTCAGGCCATAAACCGCCTCTTCCTGATGCCCCAACGCGGCATGCAGATTGCCGTACCATTTCTCGTACTCATCACCATCCCTCAGCCGGAAATCCGCCGAAAGATCAACGATTTTCAATGTATTGGGCAACTCGCGAATGACTTCCTGACTGGTCTTATGGGGCAACGCGCAGAAACACAGATCGATCTGCGAAAAATCGATCTCGGAGATTTTGCAGAGCATCGGCAATTCTATATGACGAAGATGCGGGAATACCTGCGACATGGTCTGTCCGGACTTACGCTCGGCGGCCAGAGCTTTGATTTCCATGTTCGGATGCCCAGCGATCAGACGCACCAGTTCAGCGCCGGTATATCCAGAAGCACCCAGAATTGCGATTTTATGGGTCATGTCAGACCTCTTTCATTCATGTGTCACATGGGGTGACCGCCGCTGTGACGGTCAACGAATTACCAAATCGGAAAAGCGCCGTCCTTGACCTAGGTCAGGCGGCTTCAAAGGTGATTTGTCGTCGGAGGAACTGAGTCGCGCGATCCGTTACGACACCCGGCTTGCCGGTCGTCAGATGGCCGCCTCCCCCATCACCCAACATGTTAGGGTGCCTCTGTAGATAATCTGAAAGGCTATCGGCAACCAGATCACCTTGGCTATAGACAGTCACATCCGGTCCAAGCGCCTGTTGGAACGTCTCCGCCATCAACGGGTAATGGGTGCAACCCAGAATCGCCGCTTGCGGTTCTGGCATCTTGCGTTTCAGGGCATCCACATGGCTGCGCACCAAAGCTTCAGCCAGAATCATGTCACCCTCTTCGATGGCATCGACAACTCCACCGCACGCCTGCGCCTCTACATCCACGCCAATCGCCCGAAACGCCAGTTCTCTCTGAAACGCACGGCTGGACACGGTCGCGGGCGTCGCAAACAGTGCAACGTGTTGTACCTGGACCTCCCGCGGCGGGGAATTGTCGCCCCATTGACGCTCGGTCAGTGCCTCGATTAAAGGCACAAAGACACCCAACACGCGCTTGCCTTCGGGCACACCCGCCTCCTGCATCCTGCGCAGAGCAGCGGCGCTGGCCGTGTTGCAGGCTAGAATCACCAGATTGCAGCCGCGATCCCACAGATCCTGTACTGCTGAGCGGGTCAGGTTAAAGATATCTTCGGCGTCGCGTACACCGTACGGTGCATGCGCACTGTCCGCGAAATACAGGAAATCAACGTCGGGCAGACGTTTCTGCGCGGCGTTCAGGACGGTTAGACCGCCCAATCCGGAATCAAAGATACCTACTGCCATTTGCCCCTTTAGGCGCGATGCCGTTCCTCGAATTCATAGCCATAGTCATACGACTCTAGCGGCTCTGGAGACAGCTCATACGTGGCTTTGCGCAGGAAATCCATCATCTTGCGCGTATCCTTGCCCAAAGGGTCCAGAATGTCGCGCCCGATAGGTTCGCCAACGACAACACGGACCGGTGTATCGACGCGTTTTTTGAACTCTTTGATTAACAGTCCCATCCGCAGCGTGTTATGCAGGTGGCTAGCAATTTGGAAAAGACGCGAGGTATGACCATCAAAGAAAACAGGCACGACGGTCGCGTTCGATTTCGCGACCATCCGAGCGGTAAATCCGCGCCAGCCCGGGTCCATCGGGTGTGAAAATAGTTTAGCCGCCGTGCTGACGGTACCACCCGGAAATATTCCTATTGCCCCGCCATCTCTCAAATAGTTCAAAGCAGTCTTTCGGGTCTCAAGGTTCAGTCTCATCGCCTCTTTGGTCGCATCAAACGAGATTGGCAAAACGATGCGGTTGAGATCCTCGGCTTTTCGGAAGACATGATTGGCTAGAATACGAAAGTCTCCGCGCGTCTGAGACAGGATATGTCCCATCATAAGCCCATCCAGAATGCCATAGGGGTGGTTGGCGATCAAAATAATCGGCCCGTCTTTTGGGATGTTCGACAGCGCACCCTCCACAACGTCCAATGACAGCCCATAGCGGTCCACCATCACGGACCAAAAATCTCGCCCTTGCGCAACCTCCCCTTCATACCCATCCGCGCGGCGGATCAGGCGCAGGCGGCCAGTTGTGTTCTCCATCAACTTGATCACCATTCGCCCGCTCCGCGTTTCAGCGGAATGGGCATAGGAAATGTCACGGGCGACGTGATGGTGCGAAGGCATTGGCTACTCCGGTTTGCTATCGTCTAGATAAGACCGGGTAACCATTTTGCATAGTTTTCATGACAGCCTTGTAAAGCTTCACTCTGCCGCAGCCCGAATCTCGGGCCCACCGTCGCGGATAACGGCCAGCAATTCCTCGCGCCGTTTTGCCGCCTTGGCTTCGTTCGCAACAAGGACCGGACCAAACCCGCGAATATCCAACGGCAGAGCCGCGAGCGCTGCAATCGCATCACACGTCTCGGTCGTCAGTTTGGGCAGAACTTCTTTCATGTCCTGTTCGTACTGGCGGATCAGGGCACGTTCCATTTTGCGTTCAGCCGAGTAACCAAAGACATCCAGCGGCGTTCCACGCAGGCCTTTCAGCTTCGCAAGCACTTTCAACGGCCCCAGAAACCACTCGCCGAATGTCTTCTTAGTGGGACGCCCATTATCTCCCTTCGTACCGAGACTCGGAGGCGCTAGGTGGAAAGTCATCTTGAAATCACCATCAAACTCGGCCTCCGCCTTGTGGCGACTGTCAAGCAGCAACCGGGCAACTTCATATTCGTCTTTATAGGACAAGAGCTTATGGTAACCTTTGGCAATTGCCTCGCGCACCTTCAGATCTTCGACGCTCTCAACCAGTTTGCGATACCGTTTTGCCAATCGCTTGTTCTGGTAATCAGTCAGATGCGCGGCGCGGAAGTCGATCACCTGATCGAGCGTCTTCGGCAACTTTGTCACGTTCGGGCGCAAGATATTCGAGACCTCTTCGGGATGGGTCACTGCCCAGCGTCCAACCTCGAACGCGCGTTTGTTGCGCTCGACCGCCGCGCCGTTCAGTTCGATCGCCTCCAGGATAGCCTGATGACTGATCGGCAGTAGACCACGTTGCCAGGCCGCACCAAAGACCATCATGTTTGAGTATATCGAGTCCCCCATCACGGCACGCGACAGATCAGTGGCATCGAACAAAGTTACCCCGTCCTTCAACCGCGCCTGAAGGGCAAGCTGAAGCTGATCGCTGGGGATGGTGAATTCGGTATCACGCGTGAAGTCTCCGGTGATAATCTCATGGCTGTTCACTACCGCACCGGTCTGACCAGTCTTCGTGAGTCCCAGCGTCTTAGCTCCGGCCGAGACCACCAGATCACCGCCGATCAGCGCATGTGCCTCACCCGTGGCGACACGGATCGCGCTAATGTCTTCAGGCTGGTTTGCGAGTCGGCAGTGGATATGAACAGCTCCTCCCTTCTGTGCGAGGCCTGCCATCTCCATCATACCCGCGCCTTTGCCATCGATCTGGGCCGCTTGCGCAAGAACCGCCCCAATTGTGACAACGCCAGTACCGCCAACGCCGGTAATTACGACGTTATGAGTGCCATTGATCTGAGGCAAAACGGGATCCGGTAGGTCGGGCAGGTCAAGGTCGGTCGTTGCCTCCTTACGAATTTTCGCCCCTTCCACGGTCACAAAGGAAGGACAGAACCCATTCAGGCACGAGAAATCCTTGTTGCAGCTCGACTGATCAATCGCACGTTTGCGACCAAGTTCGGTCTCTTTGGGCACGATGGAAACACAGTTCGACTGTACACCACAGTCTCCGCAGCCCTCACATATGTCAGTGTTGATAAACACACGCTTATCCGGATCCGGGAACGTGCCCCGTTTGCGTCTCCGACGCTTTTCGGCAGCGCAAGTCTGCACATAAACAATGACCGATACACCCTCGATTTCACGGAATTTTTCCTGAACCTGCATCAGCTTGGCACGTTCGAAGGTTTCGACGCCCAAAGGTAGCGCGCCAAAGTTTACGTCTTCCTTTTCATCATAAACAACGGCCACGTTGTTAACGCCCATCGCGCGGACCTCAGCTACGATACGTTCGGCGCTCAATCCGCCCTCGTTTTCCTGCCCGCCGGTCATGGCAACAGCGTCGTTATAGAGGATTTTGAAAGTTATATTGGTGCCTGCCGCCAGCGCTGCGCGGATCGCCTGCACGCCTGAGTGATTATAGGTTCCGTCGCCAAGGTTCTGGAACACATGCTGTGTGGTCGAGAACGGTGCCTCTCCGATCCAATTCGCACCTTCGCCACCCATTTGGGTGAAACCGGTCGTTTCGCGATCCATCCACTGCACCATGTAATGACAGCCGATCCCCGCATAAGCCCGGCTGCCATCTGGTAGCTTCGTCGAACTATTGTGAGGACAGCCTGAGCAGAAATAGGGCAATCGCGCCGCGATTTCCTGAGCGTTGTCAGCCCGCCGCGCATCGGAAAGTGCGGCCAGTCCTGCGCGCACACCGTCTGTATCACGCCCTTCTTCGATCAGGATTTCACCCAGCTTCTCAGCAATCATGATCGGATCGAGCGCACCTCGAGTCGGGAACAGCTCTTCGCGATGCAGCGTCCCTGCTCCACCCTTGTACCAGCCATAGACGCGACGTCCGCGTCGGTCGTCAAAGATCGCCTCTTTGACCTGAACCTCGATCAGCTTGCGCTTTTCCTCGACGATCACGATCAGATCGAGACCTTCCGCCCAATCGTGGAAGCCCTTCATATCCAACGGGAAAGTCTGTCCGATCTTGTAGGTGGTAATACCCAGATGCTCGGCTTCATTCGCGTCGATATTCAGCAGAGACATGGCGTGAGCCAGGTCCAGCCAGTTCTTCCCCGCCGCCGCAAACCCGATCTTGGCGCCGGGCTTGCCCCAAACCCGCTTATCCAGCTTGTTGGCATGCGAGAACACTTCGGCCGCAAAGCGTTTGTGATCGATCACGCGCGTTTCCTGCAGATGCGGCGTGTCACCCAGCCGTATGTTCAATCCGCCTTCAGGCATATCGAACTGGGGTGTTACCAACTGCATTCGATCCGGCCGGCCATCTACGACCGAGGTCACCTCAATCGTGTCCTTCATCGTCTTCAGCCCAACCCAGACCCCGGCGAAACGACTGAGAGCAAATCCGTAAATACCGTAATCGAGAATTTCCTGCACACCCGCCGGGCTGACCACCGGCATATACATATCAACCAGAGACCATTCTGACTGATGCAGCACGGTTGAACTTTCGCCTGTGTGGTCATCGCCCATGGCCATCAACACACCGCCATGCTGCGCTGTACCTGCCATATTGGCGTGGCGCATCACGTCGCCGGATCGGTCGACGCCGGGTCCCTTCCCGTACCAGAGGCCAAAAACACCATCAAATTTTCCGTCGCCACGCAATCCCGCCTGCTGGCTACCCCACAACGCAGTTGCTGCCAAATCTTCGTTCAAACCGAACTGAAATGTGACATCGCTTTCGGCCAGCTGCTTCTCGGCGCGTGACATCTGCAGATCAACCGCGCCAAGGGGTGATCCCCGATAACCGGTCACCAGACCCGCCGTGTTCAGACCATGGACAGTATCGCGTTCTTTCTGCATCAGCATCAGGCGTACTAGCGCTTGCGTACCGTTCAGCAGAACCGGGCTTCGGGATAGATCGAACCGGTCGTTTAGTGAGATCTTCGGCTGACTCATCTGACGTCTCCCCTCGTCGGACTAGTGTGCTGTATTGCTGATCATATTAGGTCATAATTGCTGACCTGTATAGTAATTTTCTCCTTTGCCGTAACGATTTCCCGGTTTGAATGTGGAAATTGTTACGTGTTTCATATAGGGCTGCCGAAGGATAACGAAAGTTGCGGCGATGGATTGGGACAAGCTCAGAATATTTCACGCGGTTGCAGATGCGGGCAGCCTCACACATGCAGGGGACAAACTAAATTTGTCTCAATCTGCTGTGAGTCGTCAGATTCGTGCACTTGAAGAATCGCTGGATGCGACCCTGTTCCACCGTCATGCGCGCGGGTTGATTCTGACCGAGCAAGGAGAGCTGCTTTTCGATGCCACTTCAGCCATGTCGAAGCGTCTGGATGCAGCTGCCGCTCGTATTCGTGATAGTGAGGACGAAGTATTCGGCGTCCTGCGCGTGACCACGACATTCGGATTTGGCACCCTGTGGCTCGCCCCGCGCCTTCCCAAACTGTACGAGCAATATCCCGACCTCAACATTGATCTCATGCTCGAAGAACGGGTTCTGGACCTGCCCATGCGTGAAGCCGACGTTGCAATCCGCATGAAAGAGCCCAGCCAGGCCGACCTGGTCCGCAAACGCCTGATGACGGTGCAGATGTTGCTTTATGCAACCCGCAGCTATCTCGACACCCATGGAGGAGCGCCCGAAACACTGGAAGAAATCGCGAAGCACAGATTGATTTGCCAGACGCCTTCAGCACCTCAGGTCGGAGCAAGCGCGTCTATGGTTCGACACCTGATGACTTACAACCCCGGCTCATTGCTGACCGTGAATAACTATTTCGGAGTTCTTCAGGGCGTGCTTCATGATCTTGGGATCGGTGTACTCCCCGATTATGTAACCGAGGACTTCCCCGATCTTGTACCCATTATGTCAGACATCGAAAGCGCGGATGTTCCAGTATACCTTGCCTATCCAGAAGAACTTCGTCATTCCAAACGCATAGCTGCGTTTCGCGACTTCGTACAGGACGAGATCATTGCCCATCGAAAGCACTTAAGACAATTGGGCAAACTATAGCCATGCGCCCAGAGCATAGCGGACATGACACTAACACTCACTATTAAACCTTGATCGTTAACAAACTGATCCCTAAATGAGCAACTGAAGGCGATGATGCTGTAACGCTCATCATCTTCATACCTCCCTGTTGGACTACGGCCGAGCTTAGTGCTCGGCCTTTTTTTTGCGCTGAGCTAATGCAATTCAGTGGAAATCACTGGGAAAATCGAACACTCGGGCCTATGATCCCGGAAAACAAACAAAATTCGTGTTCGAGGGCAAATTCATGTTCCACTCATTCCGCCTATTATTGGCGATGGTATCTGTCTTATTTCTAGCGGTACCGCTTTACGCACAAGACACAAGTACAACCACCAACGTCGCGATCCCCGACGATCTGACACCAGAACAGGTTGATGATCTGGTCGCACGGATGTCCGATGACCAAGTGCGTGCGATTCTTCTAGAACGCCTTGATGCTGTTGCCGAAAAACAGGCCGCAGAAAAAGAGGGTCACGAGGATCCGTTGACCGAGCTCAACGAGATCTGGGCAGAAATGGTCGCCTCTTGGACACATGTTCTGACCACAGTACCCAATATTGTCAGTGCGCAAATAACTGCTTTCGGCAATTTTTCTGACACATTCGGATCGGCCGGCGTACTAACTCTATTCGGACTTGTCCTTTCGGTGCTGATTGTCGGCTACATTGCCGAGAAGTTATTTGGCATCCTGACACGTCGCTGGGCCAAGGCGACCGAAGTCGCGGATGAGGCCGATCTCTGGGGGGCGGTCCAGTACCTGTTCCGCCGCTTCTGCCGCGAAATCGCCGGGCTAATCGTGTTTTACGTTGTCATCAGAGCGATTGGCCGCGGGCTTCTTACCCCCGAACAAATCACTTATGCTGCTCCATTTGTATTTTACCTGATCTGGATTCCTCGTTTGGGGGCCGCTGCATCACGCTTTGTTCTAGCACCGCAAAAACCGCAATACAGGTTGGTTAACATTGACGATCACTGGGCGAAATATCTCCATCGCAACCTGATCGGATTGCTGATCCTAATCGGTTTCACGCTGTTCGTTCTGCGGTTCAATGCGCTGAACGGAGTTACAGGCGAGGATACGCGTATCGCCTTCTGGCTGAATGCGGCTATCCACATCTATATCGGCGTCATTGCTTGGACTGCGCGCGAAGGGCTGTCGCAAATGATGCTGGGTACCGACCCGGATCACACCAAGTTCGACGAGGAAGTCGCGCGGTTCTACCCCTATTTCGCCATCGGCGTTTCAGTTGTGATCTGGCTCTTGGTCGAATTCCTGGTTGCGCAGCGCAACCCGGCACTTATTCGCGTGCTGTCTGGCGGCGCTCATTTCACCACCATGTTCTGGCTGTTAATCGCGCCCGCGCTCGACACCCTGATACGTGGTTTGGTGCGCCACCTACAGCCACCGATGTCTGGCGAAGGTCCTTTGGCCGAGCGCGCCTATCGCTCGACCAAGCGCAGCTATATCCGGATAGGCCGGGTTATAGCGGGTTTGTTCGTGGTCTTCATGATCGCGCGCGTCTGGCAGCTTGATCTTCGCCATGTTGCCTCCGCTGGCATCGGTGCCGAAGTTGGCGGTGCAATCATCGAATTTCTGCTGATCATCGCAGTCGGCTACATCTTGAACGAGATCGTCTCGTTGTGGATCAACCGTCGGCTGGCAAAAGAGCAGACCGCGGCCGAAGCACTGGATGAAGAAGCCGGTGGCGAAGGCGGCGGTGCGGGCGGTTCACGTCTGGCGACAGTTCTGCCCTTGCTGCGGATCACCGCACAAATCACCATCTCGGTCATATTCGGGCTCCTTGCGTTGAGTGCGCTGGGGATCAATATCACCCCACTTTTGGCTGGTGCCGGTGTTCTGGGTCTGGCCATTGGCTTTGGTGCGCAAAAACTGGTGGCCGATATCGTGGGCGGTATCTTCTTCCTGATCGATGATGCTTTCCGGGTCGGTGAGTATGTGGATGTGGGCGGCACAATGGGCACGGTCGAGAAGATCTCGATCCGCTCAATGCAACTGCGTCACCACCGCGGCCCGGTTCACACCATCCCTTATGGCGAGATTCAGAAGCTCACCAACTTCAGCCGTGACTGGGTCATCATGAAGTTGAAATTCACCGTGCCTTTCGACACTGATCCCAACAAGGTCAAGAAGATCTTTAAGAAGATCGGTGCTGAGATGATGCAGGACGAAGTTCACAAAGATGGTTTCCTGCAGCCGTTCAAATCTCAGGGTGTGTTTGACTTTGATGATGTCGGCATGATCATCCGAGGCAAATTCATGGCCAAGCCCGGCAAGCAATTCACATTGCGTAAGGAAATCTTCAACCGTGTGAAGGCCGAGTTCAATGCCAATGGGATCGACTTCGCCCGCCGCGAGGTGCGCGTTGCCATTCCTGGACTGGAAGAGGTTGAAAATCTGACGGAAGAACAAAAAACGGCTGTTGGTGCAGCGGCGGCTGATGCGGTTAACAAAGGAGAGGCCCCGGCTTAACATGATCGACCGACTGTCCCCGTTATGGTGACAGGGCCGAATTTCTACAAAAATATGCGGAACCGACCCCCTTGTCGGTTCCGTTTTTCTTTGTCTAACCCTACCTGCGATGACTTGACCCTTCCCACGGGCGCGCCCTTGCCCTAAAAGGCGCGCAATCTCGGCCACCCTGAACAAGGACAGACAATGCAAGAGCCCGCCATCACCCCGGATCTGATTGCTGCACACGGGCTTAAGCCCGAAGAATACGACATGATCCTTGAGATCATCGGGCGCGAGCCGACTTTTACCGAGTTGGGCATTTTCTCGGCCATGTGGAACGAACACTGTTCTTACAAATCCTCGAAGAAATGGTTGCGTACGTTACCGACTTCGGGCCCGCAGGTGATTTGTGGCCCCGGCGAAAATGCGGGCGTAGTCGATATCGGTGACGGTCAGGCCGTGGTGTTCAAGATGGAAAGCCACAACCACCCTTCCTACATCGAACCCTACCAAGGTGCCGCAACCGGCGTCGGAGGCATCTTGCGCGACGTCTTCACAATGGGCGCGCGTCCCATTGCGTCGATGAACGCGCTGTCTTTCGGCGAGCCCGGCCACCACAAGACCCGCCAGCTGGTAAATGGCGTAGTCGAAGGCATCGGCGGCTATGGTAACTGCTTCGGTGTGCCTTGCGTCGGTGGTGAGGTCCGCTTTCACCCGGCCTATAACGGCAACTGTCTAGTGAACGCTTTTGCCGCCGGCCTGGCCGACAGTGACAAGATCTTCTACTCGGCAGCATCTGGCGTCGGAATGCCCGTCGTTTATCTGGGCGCAAAAACCGGTCGTGACGGTGTGGGCGGCGCGACCATGGCATCTGCCGAATTCGACGACACCATCGAAGAAAAGCGCCCCACCGTTCAGGTCGGCGACCCCTTCACCGAAAAACGTCTGATGGAGGCGACGCTGGAACTGATGCAGACCGGCGCGGTTATTTCCATTCAGGATATGGGCGCTGCGGGTCTAACCTGTTCTGCGGTTGAGATGGGCGACAAAGGTGGTCTTGGCGTGCGCCTCGATCTGGAGAACGTTCCCCAGCGCGAAGAGAACATGACGGCCTACGAGATGATGCTGTCCGAGTCTCAGGAGCGGATGCTGATGGTCCTCAAGCCAGAGCTTGAAGCCGAGGCCCGCGCGGTATTTGATAAATGGGACCTTGATTTCGCCATCGTCGGTCAAACGATTGCCGAAGATCGCTTTCTGATCATGCACAATGGCGAAGTCAAAGCTGACCTCGTTCTGTCCAAACTGTCGTCAACGGCGCCGGAATACGACCGCCCATGGGAACCAACGCCGAAAGCGGAAGAGTTGGCCGATATACCGCAGATCGACCCAATCGATGGTTTGCGCGCCCTGCTCTCTTCGCCCAACTACGCGGGCAAGCAATGGGTGTATGAGCAATACGATACGATGGTGATGGCGGATTCAGCGCGCACTCCGGGACTGGGCGCGGGTATGGTCCGCGTTCACGGTACAGATAAGGTGCTGGCCTTCACCAGCGATGTGACCCCGCGCTATGTCCGCGCCAACCCTGTAGAGGGCGGCAAGCAAGCGGTGGCCGAGGCTTATCGCAACCTGACCGCTGTAGGGGCCAAGCCGCTCGCTACCACCGACAACCTAAACTTCGGCAATCCCGAAAAACCCGAGATCATGGGACAGTTCGTCGGTGCCATCCAAGGTATCGGTGCTGCGGTGGGTGCGTTAGACATGCCGATCGTTTCGGGCAACGTCTCGCTTTACAATGAAACCGATGGGCAGGCGATCCTACCAACACCGACCATCGGCGCGGTCGGTCTTCTCTCTCACAGCGATGAGATCATTGGAAACGAGGTTCGGGACGGTCACGTTGCACTGATCATCGGCGAAACCAATGGCCATTTGGGCCAGTCCGCTCTGTTGACTGAAGTTTTCAACCGCGAAGACGGTGACGCGCCGCATGTTGATCTGGATGCCGAGGCTCGCAATGGCGAATTCATCCGTGCCAATCGTGAGATGATCAAAGCCTGTACCGATCTCAGCGACGGCGGCCTCGCACTGGCAGCGTTTGAACTTGCCGAAGCGGCAGGTGTAGGCGTTTGCCTGGACGATGCATCGACTGAGTTTCTGTTCGGTGAAGATCAGGCCCGCTATCTTGTGGCGTGCAACTTCGATCAGGCTGAGGCGCTGATGATCGCTTCTGGTCAGGCCGGCGTTCCCTTGGTCTCGGTCGGCCGCTTCACCGGCGACACTGTCAAAATCGGAAATTCTGAGGCCTCGCTGCAAGAATTGACTGAAACTTACCGTGGCAGCTTCGCTGAAGCAGTCGCCTGATCACGCAGTATCTGGCAAGTACCAAGCCTGTGCCCTGACCGGGCGCAGGTTTCGTCGTTATGGCGCACTCTTGTGCCCTTGCACGCTTTGGTCAGGCGATCTACATCTTGGGAAAGACCTTTAGGAGTAACCTACATGCCGATGAGCGCCCACGAAATCGAACACCTGCTGCGTGAAGCCTTTCCCGATGCGGAAATTCAGGTCGGCGGTCAGGACGGCGTACACATGTCCGCCATGGTCGTGGACGAGAGCTTTCGTGGAAAAAACAGGGTGCAGCAACAGCGCGCAGTCTATGCCGCGTTGAAAGGCAAGATGGACGGCCCGGACGGAGAACTGCACGCGCTGGCGCTGACGACCAAAGTACCGGAGTAAATGTCGGCACTAATGGATATCCTATCTGCGTTTGCTTGGTGCGATGACGTCGTGGGGTTCGTCAAACATGGTCCTCGATATTGGAGAGTCACGAGGCAGAAACGACGTCGCGATTTTCAATTTCATTGCAAAGAGGATTGGAATTGAGCCTGGGCTTCTGGATCATATGCGTGATCGCGTCATTGATAGTTGCCGCCGCGTTGATCGAGGCCTATGTGAAGCGCAACAGAAAACGAAAACTATCGGATATGCGCCCTGACCCCGATAAGCTGAACAAGGTTGGCGGCATAGAAAGATACGGACTTGATCCGGTGACACTAGCACAAGCGGAACAACGGCGGCTTGAAAAAGAAGGATGGGCACCAAAACAGCCCGGGAATGGAACGACCGCCGCGGAAGCGGATGAAAAGGAAAAGCAAGATGAGCGACGTTAAGACCCAGATCGACGAAACCGTCAAAGCCAACGACGTGGTCCTATATATGAAGGGCACCAAAGAGATGCCGCAATGCGGCTTTTCCTCGCGCGTGGCCGGTGTGCTGAACTACATGGGCGTCGACTACACCGACGTGAATGTTCTGGCGGATGAAGAGGTGCGTCAGGGTATCAAAGATTATTCCGACTGGCCGACAGTGCCTCAGCTCTATGTCAAAGGTGAATTTGTGGGTGGCTGCGACATCATCACTGAGATGACGTTGTCGGGCGAGTTGGACACGTTGTTTGATGAAAACGACGTGGGTTACAACAAAGACGCGGCTGACAAAATCCGCGAAGCAAACGCTTAATCTATCGACTGGTGCAGTCCCTGAACAAGACGCGTTCCGGGGCTGTGCTGCCTTCTGCTTGATGGCTGATCGTTGCGTCCCAACCTTTGGAACGCAACGTATACGTTCCCGCCTCGCCTACGGATTCATAGCGAATACCCGAGCCGCTTCGGACTTGTTTCATGGCAATGAGCTGATCCTCAAGCAGCATCGCGGCAGCCCCCTGACCATCGGTGGCGTTAAAGTAAGACACAGGCACCTGAGTGTTGTTCTCACAGCTGAACGTCACAGACAGAATATCGATTTCAGCCAGCGCTACCGTGCCGCACAACGAAAAGGCGGCGACGCAAATTGCGGTCCGAGTGATGGTCATCAGGCCG
This sequence comes from Ruegeria sp., assembly GCA_040829945.1. Classification (GTDB taxonomy): domain Bacteria; phylum Pseudomonadota; class Alphaproteobacteria; order Rhodobacterales; family Rhodobacteraceae; genus Ruegeria. The sequence continues at coordinate 493,652 of JBFOLN010000009.1, read as the reverse complement.
TTTTCTCCTCAATAACCGCAGCCAGCGCTTCGGCACGGGCCGCCATTTCTGCCAGTGTATCCGTAACCGAGGGCGGCACCACCGCGACTTCGATCCTTTCGGGCTCTGGCTGAGGTTGATTACGTAGACGTTTCAATTCGGCCTCGACTTCAATCAACTTGGCCTCGGCCAGTTTGACACGGTCTTCATGAGCCGCGGCTTTGTCAGCCAACATCAGACCAGCCATCAACAGCATACGCGATTCCGGCATACGTCCGATCTGATCGGACAAAACCTGTGCCTCATCATCCAGAAGCTTGGCAGCAGCTTGCAGAAAGGGTTCTTCACCGTCCTGACATGAAACGTCAAAGCCACGGCCACCGATATGAATGGTTACTTCGGGCATTATTCCACCTCTCCTTCAGCCAGGTTGGCATGGGTCAGCAAGGGCTCTAGACGTGCCAACACCGCGTGTGCTTCGGCCGCGTCCGAGGCCCGAGCGGCGCGCGTTGCTTCCAACTCGGCAGCTGTGGCTCGGTTCAGCATATCTGCGTCAGCAACACCCTCTTCCGCTGCTGCTCGCAGTTCGTCAACGGCGCTCCGAAGCTGCTCATTCGCGTTGCGCAACCGCTGCAGATCATCATCCAACCGCGACATTGCAGCTCCGTGGCTGGCGCGTTCGGCGCGCAACATTTCAAGCTCGGCGCTGAGTTCCGATAAACGCTCACTGTCAGCCAGCTCCCCGCGCAGACGGGAGACCTCTGCGCGCAATGACTCAGCTTCACCCGCTGCATTCCGATAAGACTGCAAGGATTCAATTTCAGCTCTCAGCTCGGCGACTTCGTCACTGTTCTCCAGTGCCGCTTTGGCATCCGCCAATTCGGCGCGCGCTGCCTCAACCGTTGCAAGCTGTGAGGTCGCCTCGGCCAATTGCGTACGCAGTACATCCGCTTCACCATCCGATGCCGGCTGCGCCCGCAACGCATCAATCTCTTGCGCGTGTTTTTCTTTGATCGTTTTTAGCCGTTCTTCCAACTGCGCATTGGCCACACGCTCATCTTCGAGCGCCGATTGCAACGCGGCGTCACCTCCGGCTGCAGGCCCCGTAACCCGCAGTGCCTCGACACCACTACCGATCCGCTCCATCGCTGTTATGATGCGGCGTTGAAGTTCTTCGATCTGGCTCATGCCCCTGTCACCTCTTTATCAAGGTTCGTTTTGCTGTACGCCTGCCCGAATCAAAAGAGGCGGCTCTCGGCCCTAGTCTAACGGAATGTGACAGAAAATACCCACTGTTTGGTTTCAATCACTTGCACAACGCTCTTGAAGCACCAGATCAGGCAACACCCGGTTCTGCTTGCACTTTGGCAAGCGGATGGTATTCAGCGCGCATCTGCCCGTAACCCAAAGGAACTACGCCCGTGGACCTGACTGCGCTGCGCAATGCCAACCCCGAACACTGGGACAAAGCTGCGGCCATCCGCACCCTGACCCTCGACGCCGTCGCCGCCGCCAATTCCGGCCATTCCGGTATGCCGATGGGCATGGCCGATGTTGCGACCGTACTGTTCGAAAAACACCTGAAATTCGACGCCTCCGCTCCGAACTGGCCGGACCGCGACCGGTTCATCCTGTCGGCGGGCCATGGCTCGATGCTGGTCTACTCGCTGCTGTATCTCACCGGACATGCCGACGTGACATTGGAGGAAATCAAGAATTTCCGTCAACTCGGTGCCAAAACTGCCGGCCACCCCGAGAACTTCCTGATTGAGGGTGTCGAAACAACCACTGGCCCGCTGGGTCAAGGCATCTCGAACGCCGTGGGTTTCGCCATGGCAGAGGAAATCCAGCGTGCTCACTACGGCAAGAAGGTCGTTGATCACTATACCTACGTGATCGCAGGCGATGGCTGCCTGATGGAAGGCGTAAGCCAAGAGGCGATTACGCTGGCTGGTCGCCATGAGCTTAGCAAGTTGATCGTCTTCTGGGACAACAACAATATCACCATCGATGGCACCGTCGACATGGCCGACCGCACAGATCAGGTGCGTCGTTTCGCAGCCTCGGGCTGGCATGTGATTGAAATCGATGGCCACGATCCCAAGGCCATAGACGCGGCAATCGTACAGGCGAAAAAGTCCAACAAGCCGACCATGATCGCATGTGAAAGCCACATTGCTCTGGGTCACGCGGCGCAAGACACCTCAAAAGGGCATGGCGCGCTGACTGATCAGGACCAATTGAAAGCCGCCAAGGAAGGCTATGGTTGGCCGCACGACGCGTTCGAGGTTCCTGACAGCGTGAAGTCCGCTTGGAAGGCCATCGGTACCCGCGGTGCTGCCGAGCGCGCGGCATGGGAGGAACGCTTCTCTCAGTTGTCCGAGCGCAAGCAGGCCGAGTTCAACCGCGCCTACGCTTTTGAGGCGCCCAAGAAACTGGTCGGCGCCATCCGTTCCTTCAAGAAGCAGATGTCGGAAGACCAGCCGAAGCTGGCCACGCGCGCCTCGTCCGAGAAGGTATTAAATGTGGTTAACCCGATCATGCCGGAAACTATTGGCGGCTCGGCTGACCTGACCGGGTCGAACAACACCAAATCCGCTGATATGGGTGTGTTCCTACCTGAAAACCGCAAGGGCCGCTACATTCACTACGGTATCCGCGAACACGGAATGGCCGCCGCAATGAACGGCATGGCGCTGCATGGCGGTATCCGCCCCTATGGCGGTACCTTCATGGCCTTCACAGACTATGCACGCCCTTCCATGCGTCTTGCCGCGCTGATGAAAATTCCTTCGGTCTTCGTCATGACCCACGACTCGATAGGTTTGGGCGAAGACGGCCCGACTCATCAGCCGGTCGAACATCTGGCTATCTCGCGTGCAACCCCGAACACTTATGTGTTCCGTCCCGCCGACACCGTCGAAACGGCAGAAGCCTGGGAACTGGCGCTGACCTTCAAGCAAAGCCCCTCGGTCCTGTCCCTGACCCGTCAGGGCGTTCCAACTGTACGGACCCAACACAAGGGTAGGAACCTGACCGCTCAGGGCGCCTACGTACTGGCCGATGCTGAGGGTAAACGTCAGGCGATCCTGATCGCCACCGGCTCCGAGGTGTCGCTGGCAATGGAGGCAAAAGCGATGCTAGAGGCCGAAGGTATCGGCACCCGCGTCGTTTCGATGCCCTGCATGGAGCTGTTTGCGGAGCAGGACGAAGCCTATCGCAAGCGTGTGCTGCCTGCAGGTGCCGTCCGCGTCGGGATCGAGGCCGCCGTGCGCGCTGGCGGTTGGGACCGCTGGCTGCTCGGCGAACGCGGACGCGAAGCCAAAGCCGGGTTTATTGGCATGTCGAGCTTCGGCGCGTCAGCTCCGGCAGGTGAACTGTACAAGCACTTCGGCATCACGGCTGACGCCACCGTTGCAAAGGTCAAAGAATTGCTGGGGCTCTGATCTCCAACAAATAACCAAGCAAAGGGCGGCTTGGGCCGCCCTTTTCATTTGAACTTCAATGCGATCCCGACTTTCCAGGAAACAAAGGTGCGATCAACTTTGTAGCAACTGGGATCAGAACAAATCCCCAAGCCAGCCCAAACACCCCATCCATCGTCGCTTTGGATAACCATTCGGCAGCTTTTCCCCATTGGACAGGCACCGCATGTCCAACAGCATATGCCCAGTCATGGATGTGGTGCCCCAGCCAACCAAAACCTAAAACCTCCATCCCGTGGATGATAATCGAGCCTCCGACCCAGAGCATCGCGGCCGTTCCGACGATAGAAAGTGTTTTCATCACGCCCGGCATGGCCTTGACCAAGCCTCGCCCAAGTCCGCGTCCAATGGGTGTCGGCGCATTCTTCGCCAAATACAAACCGACATCATCCATCTTTACGATCAGCGCAACCGAGCCATAAACCGCCACCGTCACTCCAATCCCGACTACGGCAAGCGTTGCAGCCTGCATCCAGAGATTCGGTGCCTCAATCGCCGCCAGCGCGATGGTCATGATCTCGGCGGACAGGATGAAATCAGTCTTGATCGCACCTTTGACCTTCTGCTCTTCCAGATGCCCGGGATCGCGGTTTTTCATGTCCTCTTCGATGACGTGGCTGCCATGGGGGAAGAGGACGTGAAAAATCTTCTCTGCCCCTTCGAAACACAAATACGAACCCCCGATCATCAGCAAAGGCGTAATCAGCCACGGGGCGAAATTGGCCAAAAGCAAAGCGACCGGAAGCAACAATATGATCTTGTTGAAGATCGAACCGCGGGCGATGCGCCAGATAATCGGCAATTCACGTGCCGGGGCGAAGCCTTGAACATATTTCGGCGTAACTGCCGCATCGTCGATAATTACGCCTGCTGTTTTGGCTCCGGCCTTGCCCGCCGCCGCAACCACATCGTCAACGGAAGCGGCAGCGACCTTCGCGATCCCCGCAACATCGTCTAACAAGGCTAACAGGCCACTCATCGCGCTTCCCTTCCGATCATCCGCCGCATCGGGACCCTACCTGATCCGTCGGCTAGCGCAAGCGTTAGCGCAACCGGAGAAGGTTTGCGCTAACACCTTAAAAATATGCCATTTTTGCCCTTTTGAGATTCCGTATTCGCGGCTATATGGCCTTCGAAGCAAGCGCATTTGGAGACGTCGAATGACCATCAAGGTCGGTATCAATGGTTTTGGCCGCATCGGCCGCTGTACACTGTCGCACATCGCCGCATCGGCGCGCAACGACATCGAAGTGATCAAAGTCAACGCCACCGGACCGCTGGAAACCTCGGCGCATCTGCTGAAATATGACAGCATTCATGGACGTTTCCCACGCGACATCTCGGTCGAAGGCAGCACCATGGATCTGGGTCGCGGGCCGATGGAGATGTTCTCGACCTACAATATGAACGAGCTGGACTGGGAAGGCTGCGACGTCGTTCTGGAATGCACCGGTAAGTTCAACGACGGACTGAAAGCTAAGACCCATCTTGAGCGCGGCGCAGGCAAGGTTTTGCTGTCAGCTCCCGGCAAAAATGTCGACAAGACCATCGTATTTGGTGTGAACCACAACAGCCTGACCGCAAATGACAACATGGTTTCGAACGGCTCTTGCACCACCAATTGCCTTGCTCCGCTTGCCAAGGTTCTGGACGAAGGTATCGGCATCGAGCATGGCATCATGACTACGATTCACGCTTATACTGGCGACCAACCGACGCTGGACCGCCGCCACAGCGATCTGTATCGCGCCCGCGCTGCCGCCATGTCGATGATCCCGACGTCCACTGGCGCCGCAGCAGCATTGGGCGAGGTTCTGCCAAATCTCAAAGGGCGCCTGGACGGCTCGGCGATCCGCGTTCCTACTCCGAACGTCTCGGCCGTTGACCTGACTTTCCGTGCCTCGCGCGACGTCACGGTCGAAGAGGTCAACGCGATCGTCCAAGAAGCCGCCAAAGGTCCGTTGCAGCGCGTTTTGGGATATGAGCCCGCGCCGCTGGTTTCGACCGATTTCAACCACACCGAAGAAAGCTCGATTTTCGCACCAGACCAGACCCGCGTGGTCGACAACCGTATGGTGCGCGTTCTTGCATGGTATGACAACGAATGGGGCTTCTCGGTCCGTATGGCAGATGTGGCCGTTGCCATGGGCCGTCTTAACTGACCCTTCGCACATTGCTTGTACCTTGATGCCCGCTCAGGTTATCTGAGCGGGCATTTTCGTTCAGGGCGCAGAAATGACAAATCAAATCGCTATTTGGCTTGGAATCCTAATTCTGGGCGGTCTGATGCTGGACGTTGCACTATTCGGCACCGAACACCTGCTGTTCCTAGGTAAGAAGCTCTACGATTTCCTGGATTGGCTCGCCTTCTGGCGTTGACAGAGGTTTTGCTTGACTTTCGCTCCAATCTAGCTTTGTTAGCGCTAACCATTTATCGACCAAATTCTGACGGAGCGCATAATGACACTCAAGCTGGCAATCAACGGATTTGGACGGATCGGGCGCGGCGTTCTTCGGGCCGTCATGGAGTCCGGACGTACCGACGTCGAAATCGTCGCTATCAACGATCTGGCAAAGCCGGAAATGAACGCCCATCTGTTCGAGTTCGACAGCGTTCATGGCCGTTACCCCAATCCCGTTACACTAAGCGAAGCGGGGCTTGATGTGGGCGCTGGTCCGATCCGATTGACCAGCGAGCGCGATCCCGAAGCGCTGGACTGGTCGGATGTGGATGTGGTTCTGGAATGCACCGGTGTTTTCCGGACCCGTGAAGCAGCCGAGCGGCATCTGAAAAACGGATCTAAAAAAGTATTGATCTCTGCTCCTGCCCGTGGCGATGGTGGCGTGAAAACCGTTGTCTTTGGCGTAAACGATCATGAGCTGACCGCCGACGATATCGTTGTCTCGAACGCCTCGTGCACCACCAACTGCCTGTCGCCCGTGGCCGCAGCATTGGATGCAGGGCTTGGCATCAAGCACGGCAATATGACAACCGTTCATGCCTACACAGCGAGCCAACCGGTTCATGACACTGCGGGCAAAGACCCTTACCTGTCGCGTGCAGCAGCACTGTCGATGATTCCCACGACAACCGGTGCGGCGTCCGCAGTGGGTCTGGTATTGCCGCAACTCGCCGGAAAGCTGACCGGGCAAGCTATTCGCGTGCCTACGCCCAATGTCTCAGTTGTTGATCTGGTCGCCGAAGTATCACGTCCAACAACCGAAGAGGAGGTCAATGCCCTCTTCGTAGAAGCCGCTGCGAAATTCCCCGGCGTATTGGCAGCCGAGAATCGCCCGCTGGTATCGATCGATTTCAACCACGACCCGCACAGTTCAACGGTTTCGCTAGCTGAAACCAAAGTAACCGACGGCACGCTGGTGCGCGTGCTTGCGTGGTACGACAATGAATGGGGTTTCTCGAACCGGATGCTGGACACTGCCGCCGCGATGGGCGCCCTAGCCTAACCTATCGAGCAGAGCTTCATTGACGCGGGGCGTGACGAATTTCGACACGTCCCCGTTCAATCTGGCGATTTCCTTAACCAATTTTGACGCGATTGCCTGATGCCGGGCTTCGGCCATCAGGAAGACCGTTTCTATTGAGTCGTCTAGCGCACGGTTCATGCCAACCATCTGGAATTCATACTCGAAATCAGCAACAGCCCGCAGACCGCGCACGATTATTTGCGCCCCAACATCACGTGCACAATCGATCAGCAGGTTTTCGAACGGATGCGCCACAATCTCGGTTCCGGTCTGTTCGGTCAGATGGGCGCACTCGGCCTCGATCATCGCGACACGCTCTTCCAGCGAAAACAGCGGACCTTTGTCGCGGTTGATGGCGACACCAATCACAAGCTTATCCACCAACGCGGCCGCGCGGCGGATAATGTCGATATGACCCATGGTGATCGGGTCGAAAGTACCGGGATATAATCCAACCCGCATAGGGCTCTCCAGCGCAACAAAATTTCCGCGCAAGCAAACATAACTTTGCCGCAGGTGCAAGAGGTTGAAACAGCCCCCGCGTTCAGTGGCCCATGATCATGCCTTCAAGCGCGTCTTTTTCCATAGCAAGTTCAGCCAGTTGCGCCTTGACCGCATCGCCCAGCGTTACGATGCCGACCAGTTTGCCGTCTTCCAATACAGGCATGTGGCGAAACCGGCCTTCGGTCATTTGCGACAGGATGGATTCGACCGTATCCTGCTGGCTGGCTGTCACAAGCTGCTTGGTCATATAAATGCTGACCGGTTTGTCTAAGCACCCACTACCACTCGCAGCCAGTTCGCGCACGATGTCACGTTCAGACAGGATGCCCGAAGCCGTCTGCCCGCCGTCTTCGGAAATGACCACAGTACCAATCCGCTTTTCCGCCAAAATTGCGGCCGCCTGCGAGACAGACGCCGATGGTTCGACCGTCACCACACCGCTACCAGCTTTGGACTTGAGAATGGCCTGAACGAGCATGTGCAAAAACCTCCGGAATAACGTACTGTTTTCTAAAGCGTTGCCGGAATGTCTGAGGGTGTCAAGATGAAGCTTCAGCTTCCAGCCGCGCTACTTCGTCTCGCAGGCCACGGGTCAGGGCCTCGGCAAACCGATTCAATCGTTCGTTGCGCTGATCGCCCTGATGACGAACCAGATAGAACCCCCGGGTCAGACTCACCTGATCCGTCAGGATTTTCTGCAATCCACGATGGAACGGCAGTGTGAAGTCATGCGCCACACAGACCCCCGTACCCAGCGATACCTGCCGTAATTGTACTGAGACTGAGTTTGATGCAAGGGCGACACGTTCAACACCAATATCGTTGAGGTAATCCAGTTCCCGATCAAAAATCATGTCCGGGATATAGCCGATCATCCTGTGTCCCTTTAGATCTTCAATCGATCGGATTTGAGGGTAGCGATTTAAGTACTCTCTCGTGGCGACCATGTGCAGTCGATAGTCGGATATCTTTTGCACCAGCAGTTTCCCTGCGGTGGGCGCGCTGACTGTGACCGCCATGTCGGCCTCTCGCCGGGACAGGTTTATGATGCGGGGCAAAGCCAGGATCTGAATGTCGAGATCGGGATTCGCATCGCTAATCTTGGCGCAGACCTGCGGCAAAAGGTAGTTGGCACTTCCATCCGGTGCACCAATTCTGATCTGACCACTCAGCGACTTGGCGGAACCCGACATGACACCTGTCGCCGCTCGCATAGCCTCTTCTGCCTGAAGCCCATGCTCCATCAGACGCTGTCCCGCAGTCGTCAACAAATAGCCTTGCTGTGATTTTGTGAACAACACCGCGTCCAAAGCCGCTTCGAGCCGCGCGATTCTGCGTCCGACAGTCGCCGGGTCTATCTTGAGAACCCGCCCTGCCCCCGAAAGGCTTTCATCGCGCGCTACCGCCAGAAAAACCCGCAAATCATCCCAATTCGGTGTCATGCCCTACCCTTTGCAATTTTGCAAAGCTGATTTGAAATATTGCCTCTGTTCAGGTGATTTTCGCAAGTCTATTCTGCGCGCAACTTAACCCGGAGGAATTTGCGATGCAGAACCTGACCCATTTCATCAACGGCGAAAACGTCGCCGGGACATCTGGCCGCTTTGACGACGTATTCAACCCCGCAACGGGTGAAGTACAGTACCAATGCCCAATGGCGAGTGTTGCAGAGACCACCGCAGCGATCGAAGACGCTGCAGCAGCTCAGGTTGCTTGGGGCGCGACCAATCCGCAGAAACGCGCGCGTGTCATGATGGCCATGGTTGGCCTGATGAACAGGGATATGGACAAGCTGGCCGAAGCACTCAGCCGCGAGCATGGCAAGACCATCCCTGATGCGAAGGGTGATCTGCAGCGTGGTCTGGAAGTGATCGAATACTGCATCGGCGCGCCCCAGATGCTGAAAGGTGAGTTCACCGACAGCGCAGGCCCGGGCATCGATATGTATTCAATGCGCCAGCCGCTGGGCGTGGTTGCCTCGATCATGCCGTTCAACTTCCCTGCCATGATGCCGCTGTGGCATGTCGGCCCTGCGCTGGCCTGCGGCAACGCTGTGGTTCTGAAACCATCCGAGCGTGACCCCTCGGTTCCGCTGATGCTGGCAGAGCTGTTTGTCGAAGCCGGACTGCCCAAAGGCGTGTTCCAGGTCGTCAACGGTGACAAAGAGGCCGTCGATACCCTGCTCGACAGCGAGATCATTCAGGGCGTGTCGTTCGTGGGTTCAACCCCGATCGCGCAGTACATCTATGCTCGTGCGACCGCCAACGGCAAACGCGCGCAGTGCTTTGGTGGCGCCAAAAACCATATGATCGTCATGCCCGACGCCGACCTGGATCAGGCTGCTGACGCGCTGGTCGGTGCCGGATTTGGCGCGGCAGGCGAACGTTGCATGGCAATCTCGGTCGCTGTGCCTGTGGGGGAAGAAACCGCAGACGCACTGATCGAAAAACTGATCCCGCGCGTAGAAAAGCTGAAAGTCGGCCCCTACACAGCAGGTGACGACGTAGACATGGGTCCGGTTGTTACTGCTGCCGCAAAAGAGCGTATCCTTGGCCTGATCAACTCGGGTGTTGAGCAAGGCGCGAAGCTGGTTGTCGACAACCGCGACTTCAGCCTGCAGGGCTATGAGGACGGCTTCTTTGTCGGCCCGCACCTGTTCGACAATGTCACACCCGACATGGACATCTACAAGCAAGAGATCTTTGGCCCGGTCCTGTCGACCGTCCGCGCAGGTTCCTACGAAGAGGCGCTGAAACTGGCGATGGATCATGAATACGGCAACGGCACCGCGATCTTCACCCGCGATGGTGACACCGCGCGTGACTTTGCCAGCCGGATCAACATCGGCATGGTTGGCATCAACGTTCCGATCCCAGTTCCGCTGGCCTATCACACCTTCGGTGGCTGGAAAAAATCCATGTTCGGTGACCTGAATCAGCACGGCCCGGACAGCTTCAAGTTCTACTCGCGCACCAAGACTGTCACATCGCGCTGGCCGTCGGGCATCAAAGAAGGTGGCGAGTTCAACTTCAAAGCGATGGACTGATATGTCATATCATTGACCAGGAAACCCGGCCTAAAGCAGGCCGGGTTTCTTTCGTTTTGGGCCTGTTCCCGCTTGTTCAGACACTTCACAAGAAATTCAGAGGCCTACCTCTGGAAAAATCAGGCAATCACCAATATTTTATCGGCGATTCAACTAATCGAGCAGTTCGTATCTTTCCGGAGGCAACCTTGTCCCAAAATCGTTTGACCCGTCGCCATGCCCTGTTGGGTGCCGCATCTCTGATTGCGACACCAGCAATCCTACGCGCCCAAAGCATCGATGCTTTCCCGCAGGATGAAGAAGCGATCAGCACACAATTACCCGTCCGTCGCAATGTGTCGTCATTCTCGCAACAGAATTGGCAGGATCACTTTGACGAGTTGGGCGTCGGTGCATTGTTGGCCGATATCACCAGCCGGGCTGTGCATTACTGGGGACCCGATGGAACCTATAAGCTCTATCCCAGCTCTGTCCCGATGAGCGAAGAGCTGACCAAGCGTGGCTATACCAAAGTCACGCGCAAGGCGGAAAACCCTAGCTGGACACCAACTGCATCAATGCGCGAACGCGATCCTTTGTTGCCGGTTCGTATGGAGGGTGGCGAACCCGGAAACCCGTTGGGGACCCGCGCCATGTATCTTGGCTGGCCAGCCTACCTGGTTCACGGCACCCACGATACCCGCAAGATCGGGCGTCAAAGCTCGTCCGGCTGCATCGGTCTGTATAACCAACATGTGGAAGAGCTGTATCCGCTGGTGAAGGTCGGTACTCAGGTACGTTTGGTATAAACGGCAAATTTCTACCAAGAATTCAAAAAGCCCCGTCCATCAGGAACGGGGCTATTTACGGTTGTGGAAATGGTAGACTTATTCGGGGATAATCACTTCATCTACAACGTGGATTACGCCGTTGCTGGCTTCGATGTCAGCCTGCACAACTTTGGCACCGTTGACTTTTACACCATTCTTGGCATTCACGCTAAGACGATCACCTTGTACGGTCAGAACCTTCGCGCGCTTTCCTGCGATGTCGCCGGACATCACTTTGGCCGGCACGACATGGTAGGTCAGGATCGACACCAGCTGGTCCTTGTTTTCTGGCAGAAGCAGAGTTTCAACCGTGCCGTCAGGCAGAGCAGCAAATGCCTCGTCCGTGGGTGCAAAGACGGTGAAAGGCCCATCACTTTTCAGTGTGTCAACCAGGCCCGCGGCCTGAACGGCGGCAACTAGGGTGTTGAACGACCCGGCAGCGACCGCCGTATCGACGATATCAGCGGCCTGTGCTTTTACGGGCAGTGCAAGTGCAAGTGCGGCGGCAGCGCCCATGAATGTGCGGCGGAACATGACTGTTAACTCCTCTCCAGCTTGTTATGGAAAGGGGTACGGGCATTGGGCCGAACCGGATCACACGGAAATCAATTTTCTTTGAGCTGAACCCAGATGCTCTGCGCACGGCCCTCTTTTAGAAACGGCAGTGCTGAGACGGCATCGGGGCGATCCTGTTGTAGGTAATATCCGGGCCAAAGCATTGAATAGAAACCGGATTGCAGTAGAGCGTGCAACATATACTGTTCTCCCCAACCTGGGCAGTCATAGAAGAACCGCTTAGGGTATTCATAAGGTAGAAAAACATCATGCACATGTATGACGACGCCTGGTTTGAGCGCTGGAATGATCCGACAGAACAGGTGGGCGACGTCATTGCTCATCCGGACCACATGGCTTGAATCGATGAACAGAATGTCTCCGGGCTCAAGCTGATCGAACAGCGCTGGATCAACCTCTTCCAGTCGCTTCTGCTCGAACAGGTCGACGACATGCGCGATGTCTGCTCGTGGATATGGGTCGACCGCAGTGATCGTCGTAGCCAACCCACCATCTATGATCGCCTGCCGCGTCACGCGGGTAGAGTTCCCACAGCCGACCTCAATAACGCGTTTTGGCTGAAAGCGGCGAACCATCAGGTACAATGCGTCGGCATCCGGGCTGTCATAGTAACCGTTGCCAATTCGATAACCGGTTTGGTTGCGCGCCGGGTCCTTCAGTGCCTCTAGCGCTTTTTCGTGTTGCTGGAACTCCTCGACCAACTGACGGATGTCGAGCTCATCCATGCCCGGCGACAATGCATAAGCTGGCTTGTCCAATCCCCCTGCCCGTTCGAATGCTTCCAGCCGCGCCCGCTCATCCTGTTCTGTGACCTTATCGATCAGCTTCACGCCCAACTCATCAAGAGCGGCATTTATCTGAGGGAATTTTCTGGGTTTCACGAGGCAGCTCCACTTTGTATTGCGCCTGTTCCTTACCTTCGCACACCGGATCTCTGCAAGAACCGACAAGCCAAACCCTTGGCAAAAGAGATATTTCCGTATTCACTGGTTGGAATTGAACGACGAGGACCGCCATGCAGCAGGAATTCACGTTGGGCATCGAGGAAGAATACCTGCTGGTTGATCGCGACAGCCTGCAGCTTGCCCATGCTCCGACCGCACTGATCGAAGCCTGCCAAAACGATTTCGAAGGTCAGGTCAGCCCAGAATTCCTGCAATGCCAGATTGAAGTCGGCACCCGACCGCACACAACAATCAAATCCGCGCGCGAAGACCTGAAGCGCCTGAGGTCCTGCGTTTCGGAACGAGCGGCAGTATACAATCTGGCGCCAATCGCGGTGTCCTGCCACCCATTTGCGAACTGGAAAGACCAACATCATACTCGCAAGGAACGCTATGATGCACTGCAGCACGCACTTGGTGGTGTAGCGCGTAGAATGCTGATTTGCGGGATGCACGTGCATGTAGGTGTCCAAGATCAAGCCTTGCGCGCCGATCTGATGCCCCAGCTTTCTTACTTTCTGCCCCATCTGCTGGCGTTGTCGACCTCGTCTCCTTACTGGAACGGCGAAGATACCGGGCTTTCCTCCTATAGACTGACCGTGTTCGACAATCTGCCCCGGACCGGCCTGCCTCCGGTGTTCGGCAGTTGGGGCGAATATGAACGCACCACTGGCGTGCTGGTCGAACTCGGCGTGATTGAGGACACCTCGAAAATCTGGTGGGACCTACGTCCCTCTCACCGATTTCCGACCCTGGAAACCCGTATCATGGACGTGCAGCCAAGGCTTGAACACACGCTGTCTTTGGCTGCTCTGGTGCAGGCGTTGACGCGGATGCTATGTCGCCTTAAGGACCGCAATCTTCGGTGGCGGCAGTATGATAAGTTTCTGATCGGCGAAAACCGATGGCGTGCTCAGCGCTACGGCGTGGGCGAAGGTCTCATCGATTTCGGTGATCGCTCGATCAAGCCGATGGCCGAACTGATCGGAGAGCTAATGGGCATGCTCGCCGAAGACACCGAGGCGCTAGGCACCATGACCGAACTTGCCCGCCTCAGGCAAATTGCCGAAACCGGTACATCCGCCACCCGCCAGCGTCGCGTTCATGCCGAAGCGACGGCGCGTGGCGATGATCCCGGCATGGCAGTTGTCAAACATCTGATCGAAGAGTTTCACACTGACCTATAGGCCTAAACCGCTGCCAATACCTCTTTGATCCGATCGGCCACTGGCTCATACAAATCACGATCGGTCCAGTATCCGTTATGCGACAGCGGATTCCACGAGGTAAAAATCTTGCCCGCATTTATTGGTTTATCCCTCAACGCACCGCTCTGAGCGAGCTGTTCGTAGCTCGGCGCACTCTTTCCCAATGGAAATCCCAAAACATCGTGCTTGTCATAGTAGTTTCGCCACCAGGTCGAAAACTGCAACGAAGGCGGCAATGCGCGGTTCGGCGCCATGATCGGGAAAATCTCGGTCTCGGGATAGGCAAATAGAAAGATCGGTATATTGCATCCGAACGTTACGATTCCGACCACCGATTTCATGTTCTCGACATCTGTCTGATGCACTGGCGACCCACCCTGCCTCAGATGTCTCTGCATGTCGTAGATGTAGTTTGACATGATGTGCCCACCCAATGAATGCGCCAGGATAAGAACCGGCCCCTGAGGCCCAACCTGATGCTTGACCACGCCCATTACATTTTCGATTTTCTGATGGATCGCATCGTAGATCTTGTCCCCATCATCCGGTGTCGGCCGGTAAGAAGCCGCATCTGATAGATTGCAAACGACAAACTCGCGCAGCTTGTCGTAGCCAAGGCTACGGTTGACCTTCCTCAGATAGTCTTTTTGTCGCCCCTGAAGGATCTGCGCCCAGACGACCTCGTGCCAAATCACGTGGTCCATATCTGCGCCTACCCTGGTCGAGACACGCCGTTTCAGCCCTTTGGAAAAGGTCGGGGTTGTGGACGGGGGTTGGTTTTGCGGATTGTACTGGCTGCCCATTCCGTGGATCGCGATGACAGCTAATTTGTGCGAAGGCATAAGAATACTCCGTAATGAAAAAACTTAATTCAGGCAGTATATCCCATCGCCCTGAAATCCCCCAAATTGCAGTGTTTGCCGTCTCTGAAAAATTTCTGTAAGGATTGCAGAATAAAACGCTCGTTCAATTCTACAGCCAACAGGAACTACACGTCATGGATTTCGCGCTGACCGAAGAACAAACGGCCATCTTCGACATGGCATACGCCTTTGGCCAAGATCACATCGCCCCTTTCGCGCGTCAGTGGGAGGCGGATGGCACCATCCCCAAGGACCTTTGGCCCAAAATCGGCGAGCTCGGCTTTGGAGGTCTTTATGTCTCCGAGGATGCCGGCGGTTCCGGCCTGACCCGGCTGGATGCAACCTTGGTGTTCGAGGCCCTGTCGATGGCATGCCCTTCGGTCGCAGCATTTTTGTCGATCCACAATATGTGCGCCAAAATGCTGGACAGTTTTGGCAGCGACGAATTGAAATCCCGCATCATGCCGGACATTCTCAGCCTCAACACCGTCCTCAGCTACTGCCTGACGGAGCCCGAATCAGGCTCGGATGCGGCCGCACTAAAAACCCGCGCAGAGCGAACGAATGAGGGCTACACGCTCAATGGCACCAAGGCCTTTATTTCTGGCGGAGGTTACTCAGACGCTTATGTTTGCATGGTCCGCACAGGCGTGGAAGGCCCTAAAGGAATTTCGACGGTCTATGTAGAAGACGGTACGCCGGGCTTAAGTTTTGGCGCTTTGGAGCAAAAAATGGGCTGGAAGAGCCAGCCCACCGCGCAGGTGCAGTTTGACGATTGCAAAATCTCATCCGGCAATCTGGTCGGGACCGAAGGCGACGGGTTCAAATACGCCATGATGGGTCTGGACGGTGGCCGCCTGAACATCGCCTCTTGTTCGTTGGGAGCCGCTCAAAACGGTCTGGACATGACGCTGCAGTACATGTCCGAGCGCAAGGCTTTTGGACAATCGATCGATCAGTTTCAGGCGCTGCAGTTCCGACTGGCAGACATGGAGATTGAGCTGCAGGCGGCGCGCACTTTCCTGCGTCAGGCAGCGTGGAAGCTTGATCAGGGTGCACCGGACGCGACCAAATTCTGCGCCATGGCCAAAAAATTCGTAACAGAAACCGGATCGAAGGTCGTGGACCAGTGCCTGCAACTGCACGGCGGATATGGCTATCTGGCCGATTATGGCATCGAAAAACTTGTGCGGGACTTGCGCGTACATCAAATTCTGGAAGGCACAAATGAGATCATGCGCGTGATCGTTGCACGCCAGATGCTCTCAAATCGCTGAGGTCTTTGATGTCCGATATCGACATTCGCACAACTGGCCGCGCCGGTCGCATTACGCTGACACGGCCGCACGCATTGAATGCACTCAGCTATGAAATGTGCATGGCTATCGACACCGCCCTGCGCAATTGGCGTGAGGATGACGGGGTTGATTTGATCATTTTTGATGCTGAGGGTGAAAAAGCCTTCTGCGCGGGCGGCGACATCGCTGAGCTCTATGCGACTGGCACTGATAAAGACTACAGTTATGGCCAAAAATTCTGGCGAGACGAATACCGCCTGAACGCCCTGATTTTCGAATACCCAAAGCCGGTGATCAGCTTCCTGCAAGGATTCACGATGGGCGGCGGGGTTGGCATTGGCTGTCACGGTAGCCACCGCATCGTGGGCGAAAGCTCAAAGATCGCAATGCCGGAATGTTCAATCGGCCTAGTCCCTGACGTGGGTGGATCGTTAATGCTTGCGCTGGCCCCGGGTCGTTTGGGGGAGTATCTGGGCACGACCGGTTATCGCATGGGACCTGGTGATGCGATCTATGCCGGGTTTGCCGATTACTTCATCCCACAAAAAATCTGGCCGGAATTGATCGCCCTTCTGGAAGCATCTGGTCGAGCGGAACTGGTAGAAGAGCATGCCGCGCCTGCCCCAGACAGCCCCTTGGCGAACATGCAAGAAGACATCGATAAGCTTTTCGACGGTGAGAGCCTTGGCGATATTTTGAACAGCCTGCGCAACGATGGAACTGAATTTTCAACCAAAACCCTTAACACTCTGCACCGAAACTCTCCGATTGCAATGGCATGCACTATCGAGATGTTACACCGTCTGCGCGGCGCAGGGCTGACGTTGCAAAAGGCATTGGACCTAGAGTACCGCTTCACATATCGCGCGATGGAGCACGGGGATTTTCTGGAGGGCATTCGCGCCCAGATCGTCGACAAGGATCGCAACCCACGATGGCAGTTTTCCGATTTGGAAGTACCTGCAGTCGCGATTTCCAAGATGTTGCAACCGCTTGGAGCGGATGCATTGAGTATTTCGGAGGAGTAAGGGATGAAAATCGCATTCATAGGGCTTGGCAACATGGGCGGTCCAATGGCCGCCAATCTGGCGCGCGCGGGTCACGATCTGATCGGTTTTGACCAGGCTGAGATCGCAGTTGAAGGCGTGGCCATGGCAGCTTCCAGTGCAGCCGCCGCCGCTGATGCCGACGCCGTCATCACAATGCTTCCCAACGGCCAGATTCTGCGTACCGTAGCGGATGAAGTTATACCGGCGATGCAGACGGGCGCGGTCCTGATTGATTGCTCGACCGTAGATGTCGACAGCGCACGCATCGTGGCGCAGCAAGCAAATGAAGCCGGTTTACTATCGGTCGACGCGCCCGTTTCTGGCGGAATTGGTGGTGCAGCGGCGGGCACACTGACATTTATGGCAGGTGGCTCTGAAACCGCATTTGCCAAAGCCGCTCCACTATTTGAAATCATGGGGCAGAAAGCCGTTCACTGCGGCGAAGCTGGGGCAGGTCAGGCCGCCAAGATCTGCAACAACATGATCTTGGGTGTGACGATGATTGCGACGTGTGAAGCGTTTGCCCTTGCCGACAAGCTGGGGCTGGACCGGCAAAAGATGTTCGATGTGGTTAGCACCTCGTCAGGTTATAGCTGGACAATGAACGCATATTGCCCTGCCCCCGGCGTTGGACCGGAAAGCCCCTCCGACAACGATTACACCCCCGGTTTTGCCTCTGAATTGATGTTAAAAGACTTGCGCCTTAGTCAACAGGCCGCTGAAAGTGCAGACGCTGACACCCCAATGGGACAAGTTGCCACAAACCTATATGAACAATTCGTCGAACACGAAGGCGGCTTGGGCCGAGACTTCAGCGCCATGCTACCACGGTTTGAGAAGCGTTCCCGAGAATGAACGCCCACGCACGCCCCAGAAAGGCCTGCTTACAACCCCGAACTGGTGATGAAAATTCGTAGAATTTTCTTCACCATCCGTTTCCCTATTCCGCTGCGACGGCCTGACCATCCAGCATCGGCTTCAGATATCGTCCGGTATGGCTTTGCTCACAAATCGCGACGTCTTCAGGCGTTCCTTCGGCCACGATCTGACCACCGCCATCGCCACCTTCCGGCCCGATATCGATAATCCAGTCGGCGGTTTTGACCACGTCCAGATTATGTTCGATTACAACGACCGTATTCCCTTGATCAACGAGTTCATGCAGCACTTCCAACAGCTTACGCACATCCTCGAAATGCAGGCCCGTGGTTGGTTCATCCAGAATATACAGGGTCCGCCCCGTTGATCGCTTACTCAACTCCTTGGAAAGCTTTACCCGCTGCGCCTCTCCACCGGACAGGGTGGTCGCCTGCTGACCGACCTTGATATAGCCAAGGCCGACGCGCGCCAAAGCATCCATCTTATCGCGGATCGATGGGACTGCTTTGAAGAATTCCTGTGCATCTTCCACTGTCATATCAAGCACATCTGCGATGGATTTGCCCTTGAACTTGATCTCCAGCGTTTCACGGTTATAGCGAGCACCTTTACAGGTTTCGCAGGTGACATAGACGTCGGGCAGGAAGTGCATCTCAATCTTGATGACACCATCGCCCTGGCATGCCTCGCACCGGCCACCTTTAACATTGAAACTGAACCGACCGGGTTTGTAGCCGCGCGCTTTGGCTTCTGGCAGGCCAGCGAACCAGTCGCGGATCGGCGTGAAGGCCCCTGTATAAGTTGCTGGATTTGAACGCGGAGTCCGCCCAATCGGTCGCTGGTCAATGTCGATGACCTTGTCCAGGTGTTCGAGACCTTTGATCGTCTCGCAAGGTGCTGGCGTCTGGCGCGCGCCGTTCAGCCGCATCGAAGCAGTCTTGAACAATGTCTCGATGGTGAGGGTAGATTTCCCGCCTCCTGACACACCGGTTACGCAGACAAACTTGCCCAACGGAAAGTCAGCCGTAACGTTTTTCAGGTTGTTGCCCGTAGCTTTGACTACACTCACCTTCTGCTTCTTGCCCTTTCGCCTTTCGGTAGGCACGGCAATCTCACGAGTACCAGACAGATACTGGCCTGTGATTGAAGCTGCATCGCCCGCGATATGTTCTGGTGTCCCATGGCTGACGACCTGCCCGCCGTGCACCCCGGCACCGGGGCCGATATCAAAGACGTAATCTGCCTCGCGGATAGCTTCCTCATCATGCTCGACTACGATCACTGTATTGCCTTGGTCCCGCAGGTTTTTGAGAGTGCCAAGCAACCGATCGTTATCGCGCTGATGCAGACCTATCGAGGGTTCATCCAAAACATATAGAACGCCCGTAAGCCCCGATCCGATCTGGCTGGCCAGACGAATACGCTGGCTTTCGCCACCTGATAGTGTACCACTTGAACGTGATAGTGTAAGGTATTCTAAACCAACGTTATTTAGGAATCCTAGCCGTTCACGGATTTCTTTGAGGATCGCGCGCGCGATTTCGTTTTTCTGAATGCTCAGATGATTTGGCGCATCCTCGATCCATGCCAAAGCCTCTCGGATCGACATTCTGACGACCTGTCCAACATGCAGACCAGCAATCTTGACCGCCAGAGCCTCAGGACGCAGTCGATACCCTTCACAGGTGCCGCATGGACGGTTGTTTTGATAGCGCTCGAACTCTTCTCGAATCCACGCACTGTCTGTCTCACGATAGCGACGTTCCATATTGGGGATAACGCCTTCAAAGCTTCGGGTAACCTGATAAACCCGCCCGCCCTCGTCGTAGCGAAACTGGATTTCCTCATCACCTGAACCGCGCAGAAATACCTGCTGGACTTTATTCGGCAGATCCTTCCAAGGTGTGTTCTTGTCGAATTCGTAATGTCGCGCGATGGCCTCAATGGTCTGCAAAAAATACGGCGATTTGCCCTTACGCCAAGGTGCCAAGGCACCATCATACAGCTTTAGTGTCTGGTCGGGGACAACAAGACGCTCGTCAAAGAACAGCTCAACTCCCAATCCGTCGCAATCCGGGCAGGCCCCGAATGGCGCATTGAACGAGAACAGGCGCGGCTCGATCTCGGGAATAGTGAAGCCACTGACCGGGCAGGCAAAATTCTCGCTGAATGTAATCCGCTCAGGTTCGCCTTCCTTTGGCGCAGTCTCAAGGACCGCAATACCATCCGCCAGATCAAGCGCTGTGCGCAAACTGTCGGCCAGACGGGTTTCCATCCCTTCGCGTACGACCAGACGATCTACCACAACGTCAATGTCGTGGCGAAACTTCTTGTCCAGCGTTGGGGGCTCATCCAATTCGTAGAATTCGCCATCCACCTTGACTCGCTGAAAGCCTTGCTTGCGCAGCTCAAGGAATTCTTTCTTGTATTCACCCTTCCGGTCCCGAACGATCGGAGCCAGCAGGTAACCACGCGTACCCTCTTCCATCGTCATGATCCGGTCGACCATGTCCTGCACCTGCTGCGCCTCGATCGGTAGGCCTGTTGCGGGGCTGTAGGGCGTGCCTGCGCGTGCAAAGAGCAAGCGCAGGTAGTCGTAGATCTCGGTCACGGTACCAACGGTCGAGCGTGGGTTCTTCGAGGTTGTCTTTTGCTCAATCGAGATTGCAGGGCTCAGGCCGCTGATGTGATCCACATCGGGCTTTTCCATCATGTCCAGGAATTGGCGCGCATAGGCCGAAAGGCTTTCGACGTAGCGGCGTTGCCCTTCGGCATAGATCGTATCAAACGCCAGCGAGGACTTACCAGAGCCAGACAAACCGGTGATCACCACCAGCTGATCCCGCGGAATGTCGACATCAATGCTCTTGAGGTTATGCTCGCGCGCACCGCGCACCTCAATATTCTTCAGCTCAGCCATCTAGGCCCCCAACAACCAACGTCCCCCAGAGATAGGCGAGCGGCGCTGAGTCTCCAACCAAAAAGTTAGAACAAAGTGTGAACGAGCGGTTTTTCGACATCTTCCGACTAACTGTCCAATTTCCGCGCCAGCGCCCATGCACAGATCGGAAAGTCAGGGTCATTGTCCAGATTGTCTTTCTCCGGATCATAGACGGGGGGCCACTCGGGCTCGAGATTGCGCAATGCCGCTTGCCGGTTGCCCCACTGTTCTGCCCTAATATGAGCGGGATCGAATCCACATTCGGTCAAAAGGTTCTTCAATCCGCGCGCAGACCAGCGCGAACAATCGTTGGGGGCCGCATGAAACGGAATGAAGAAAGGGACTGCCAGCCAGAAATACCCACCTGGTCGCAGCATTTCCTGTACATTCAGCGTTGCTTCGAAAGGACGGTCCAGATGTTCCCAAACCTGATTGGCAAGAACCAGATCGAATTTTCTAACCTCTGCCTGATCATCCGACAAAGGTCCTGTGCAAATGTCATGTCGCGAATGCCACACTTGCTCATAGCTGCGAAATCCAAATTGCTTGCCCCAAGAGCCCGATATTTCAACGACATCAAGCGTCTCTGGCCCTAAGCCACGTATCCACTGCCGACTGCGCCGGGCCATGATGACACGATTCAAACTGGTCACTGCTTGCCTCTGGTGTTTTGCCGATAATAAACCACAGGCCCGGTTGGTTGTCGGCCCAAAAACGCCCCAAAGGGCGTCTGAATTTCACTTCCAATGGAAAATGGCGCGGTTGACGGGGCTCGAACCCGCGACCCCCGGCGTGACAGGCCGGTACTCTAACCAACTGAGCTACAACCGCGCATTTAGGGTCTATGTGCGATCCATTTGCCCGGATCAAAGGCTGACAGTGATGGCGCGGTTGACGGGGCTCGAACCCGCGACCCCCGGCGTGACAGGCCGGTACTCTAACCAACTGAGCTACAACCGCCCACTGCCCGTTCATCTCTGAACGTTGGGGTGTATTATGGCTACGGTCGGGCAGCGTCAAGCGGCGTTTTCAAGTTTTTTACCCGATCATGTTTTTTTCCGAACTATTCGACTTTGCAAGAGCCCCGCGTAAATCGGATATCCGCCCAAGACCTCGAATATTGGCTGCTTTGACCTTGCGGATAAACGCAAGGCCCTTTATCAGCGACCGCTATGGGTGATTAGCTCAGTGGTAGAGCGCTTCGTTCACATCGAAGATGTCAGGAGTTCAAATCTCTTATCACCCACCATATATTTCAATCACTTACGCGACTGCATTGAAGTTTAACAGAGCCGCGTAAAAACACTCAAATCGCACGCCGTGCCCCTATCCACCGACGTACACGCCAGTTTTGGGGCGGTAGAAAATCTTTTGGTCATGAAGCCGCCCTAACAGGTCATGTGCCTTTCGAACGAATTCTTCGCGCGCCTCCTTTGCTTCGCTGACCTCATCAGCCTGCGCCTGCGATCTGGAGGCAATGACATGGCGCATGGCCTCCTCGATCAGATCCATATCCTCTACCGAAAGCTCGAACAGATCATTGTATTGAGGCATCCTGGGTTCTCCTACCTTGGCGCAGGTATTTAGCCTGCCCTAAGTTCCAACTCGTTTCCACCTGAATCACTCAATGAGTACGTCACACCTCGCACACAACATTCATTTTCGTCAAAAAACAGATCAGTTCAAAACGTAATAATTATAAGATTTCAGTATGTTTTTGCAGACTTGCTATATTTCGTTCTGCCTGCTTATCCTGATTTCAATCGCCGTCGATCAGGCGGAATTCCTTGGTGAGATACTGCATGGCGGAACTGAAGCGGGAAATTGGCTTGGTTGGCCTGACCTTCATTTCGGTCGGAGGAATCATAGGATCAGGCTGGCTGTTCGGCCCGCTGCTCGCGGTACAACATGCAGGCCCCGCGGCTATTCTTTCATGGATTATCGGCGCCGTTGCGATGTTCATTCTGGCAATCACATTCGCCGAAATCTCAGCCATGTTGCCAATCCCCGGCGGAATCGCCCGAGTACCTCAGTTTTCGCACGGCAACATCGTGTCGATGGCGATGGGGTGGACTGCATGGATCGGTTACAACACCACTGCCCCGATCGAGGTTGAAGCAATGCTGAAATACCTCGCCCCATATGCATCGTGGCTCCATGCGCCTGATACCGGTGATCTGACCGGTGCCGGGATTTCAGTAGCCCTGCTTTTTATGTTGTTGTTTGTCGCGGTGAACGCATTGGGGGTCAAATTTTTTGCCCAGGTGAATGCAACCCTGACCTGGGCCAAGATAGCTATCCCAATCGTGCTTTCTATACTGCTGATCACCACCCGCTTTGATGTGCAGAATTTTACGGCACCAGATGGGTTCGCGCCTTACGGCCTCAAGGGAATCATGGCAGCTGTCTCGACCGGAGGCGTGATCTTTTCCTTTATTGGATTCCGGCATGTTGTTGATATGGCAGGAGAAGTTCGCAACCCAAAGTTCGCTATACCAGCTGCCCTGGTTCTGTCCATTGTGCTTTGCGCTTTGATCTATCTTGGATTGCAGGTTGCTTTTATCGGTGCGCTTGATCCCGCAATGATCAGCAAAGGTTGGGCAAATTTAAGCTTTGGCGGACAAGGACCTCTGGATGGCGTCATCATGTCGGTCGGGCTGTTGTGGTTTCTCAGCTTGCTTAACGTAGGCTCGGTTATCGGCCCATTTGGCAACGGGCTTGTGGCAACCGGATCGAATGCCCGGATTGCCTTGGCACTGTCGCAAAACGGCTTTCTGCCAAAACGATTGCAGATGCTATCATCATTCGGAGTGCCCCTGTGGGCGCTGGCACTGAATTTTCTGATCGGTACAGTGTTCCTGCTGACGGTCCCTTTCACAACGGTTATTGCCCTGAATGGTGCAGCAATTGTGCTGTCATTTGCCGTCGGGCCTATTGCGGTTGTGTGTTTGCGCGACCTGCTACCAGATCGTCCACGCTCGATTCGGATACCCGCAGTGAAACTCGTTGGCATCACCGCTTTCACGATCTCAACCCTGATCGTTTATTGGAGCGGCTGGGATACAGTCTGGAGGCTGGGGATTGCACTGCTCGTGGGCATGGCGCTACTTCTGATCCGCTTTCACAATCGGCTGGACGAAATGGACGCGACCGAGGCGCTTTGGCTGATGCCCTATTTCTGCGGATTGGGGTTGATCTCTTTCATGGGTCAGTTTGGGGACGGCGCGCAGAAACAGATCCCATTCGGTTGGGATATTTTGTTATGTGCTGTGTTCTCAACTGTAATTTTCGCACTCGCTGTTCGTTCGTCCCTGACTGACAAGAAATTCCAAGCTTATATCGCGGACGAAGAAGTGCTCGACCCCTCGAAACCTGTTATCGGTCTTTGAACAAAAAAGGCGGGGATTGGCCCCGCCTTTCTGTTTTAGTGCATCCGCCTTAGTGAGCCGTCGCCGATGGCCCTGCTCCTTCGGCCGCCTTGGCAGCAGCGGCGGCAGCCTCTTCAGCGGCCTCGTCCCATTCAATAGACTCGGGCTGGCGTATCAAGGACTGCTCCAACACTTCCGATACGTGTTTGACCGGGATAATCTCCAGCCCTTCTTTCACGTTATCGGGAATGTCTGCCAGATCCTTTTCGTTTTCTTCCGGGATCAGAACGGTTTTGATCCCGCCGCGAAGGGCAGCCAGCAGTTTCTCTTTGAGCCCGCCAATCGGCATTGCGTTGCCGCGCAGCGACACCTCACCCGTCATGGCGATATCCTTGCGCACCGGAATACCAGTCAGAACCGAAACGATCGACGTGACCATCGCCAGACCGGCACTCGGTCCATCCTTGGGCGTCGCGCCATCGGGCACGTGCACGTGTATATCGATCTTGTCGAACTTCGGTGGCTTCACTCCGATCTGAGGCGAAATAGACCGCACATATGACGAAGCGGCATCGATGGACTCTTTCATCACATCACCCAGCTTGCCCGTGGTCTTCATCCGGCCCTTACCCGGCAGTTTCAACGCCTCGATATGCAGCAGATCCCCACCGACCGAAGTCCAGGCGAGACCAGTGACCACACCGACCTGATCGTCCTGTTCAGCCAGACCATAGCGGAATTTCGGCACCCCGAGGAAATCATCCAGATTGTCGGGCGTCACCTTAACGGTCTCTGCCTCTTTCTTGATGATCTTGGTCAACGATTTCCGCGCCACTTTGGCGATTTCACGTTCGAGGTTCCGCACGCCCGCCTCGCGGGTATAGGTGCGGATGATCGACTGCAGCGCATCATCGGTCAGTTCGAACTCTTTGTCCTTCAGACCGTGGTTCTTGACCTGCTTGCTGATCAGGTGCTGCTTAGCGATCTCGCTCTTTTCCTCTTCGGTGTAACCGGCCAGCGGAATAATCTCCATCCGGTCTAGCAGAGGCCCAGGCATGTTGTAGCTGTTCGACGTGGTCAGGAACATCACGTTGGACAGGTCATATTCGACCTCCAAGTAGTGGTCCATAAACGTGTTGTTCTGTTCCGGATCCAATACCTCGAGCATGGCCGAAGCCGGATCGCCACGGAAATCCTGCCCCATCTTGTCGATTTCATCGAGCAAGATGAGCGGGTTTGTGGTTTTCGCCTTTTTCAGCGCCTGGATGATCTTGCCGGGCATCGAACCGATATAGGTCCGGCGGTGACCGCGGATCTCAGATTCGTCGCGCACACCACCCAGCGAAATGCGAATGAACTCGCGCCCGGTAGCTTTAGCCACCGATTTACCAAGCGAGGTCTTACCCACGCCCGGAGGGCCAACAAGGCACAGGATCGGGCCTTTCAGCTTTTTCGAACGCTGCTGAACTGCCAGATACTCGACGATCCGTTCCTTGACTTTTTCAAGGCCATAGTGATCGGCATCCAGGATTTCCTGTGCGCGACCCAAGTCCTTTTTAACGCGAGATTTCGTGCCCCATGGCAGCGCCAGAATCCAGTCGAGATAGTTACGCACGACCGTAGCCTCGGCCGACATTGGTGACATGTTCTTGAGCTTTTTCAGCTCGCCTTCCACCTTCTCGCGCGCCTCTTTCGACAGCTTGGTCTCTGCGATCTTGGCTTCCAGTTCGGCAACCTCGTTGCTGCCGTCCTCGCCATCGCCCAATTCCTTCTGAATGGCCTTCATCTGCTCATTCAAATAGTACTCGCGCTGGGTCTTCTCCATCTGGGATTTGACACGGGTCTTGATCTTTTTCTCGACCTGCAGAACCGACATCTCGCCCTGCATCAGCCCATAGACCTTCTCAAGCCGCTCGCTGACCGAAAGCGTCTCAAGCAGTTCCTGCTTCTGTTCGACTTCAATGCCCAAATGGCCAGATACAAGATCCGCCAACTTGGCGGGCTCGGTGGTTTCGCCAACCGCGGTTAAGGCTTCCTCGGGGATGTTCTTGCGTACTTTTGCATAGCGCTCGAATTCATCCGCGACGGTGCGCTGTAACGCTTCGGTCGTGGTGACATCGCCCGGTATCTCGGTCAGATACTTGGCGCGCGCTTCGAAAAACTGATCGTTTTCAAGAAATTCTGTGATCTGTACGCGCGCCTGCCCTTCGACCAGTACCTTGACGGTGCCATCGGGCAGCTTCAGCAGCTGCAGTACATTGGCCAGAACGCCCGAGCGGTAGATACCGTCGATTTCCGGATCATCTTCACCGGGATCGATCTGGCTGGACAACAGAATTTGCTTGTCATCCTGCATTACCTCTTCCAGGGCGCGAACCGATTTGTCTCGGCCCACGAACAGCGGCACGATCATATGTGGGAAGACCACGATATCGCGCAGCGGCAGGACGGGGTATGAGGAATTCAGAGGCTCTTGCATGCTCTATCCTTATCATTGGCAAGACGGCACCAGTCCCTGATTCAGGCAACCTTTGGCCATCTCCTGTCTTGGACGATAAAGGTGGGGCACCTGTTACCCCATTTCAACCTCATCGCCGTTTGTCGTGATGCAGCATGACCCGATGATTTGGGGACTTCAAGGCGTCCGGGAGACATATCCACCGATTTTAGCAAAACCCGACATTGAGACGGGCAATAATTCACCCAGTGTGGATCAGAACACCCTCTGCTTGGCTCGGGACAAAAAGAAGCCATGACCGACTTCGTTTCTACATTCCAAGCCCTTTTTCGAGGAATGGCAAACGAACCCGCCAAACTCGCCGGTTACGCCATAGTCTGCACGGTCAAATCCGTCCCGGTTATGGCTGACCGGTTTGCACAGCATGCGGACGGCGCCCGTATTAGTCATGAAAAAATCATGTCCCCAGTCCGACTGACAATCCGCCGGGCGCGGGAAGGCAGGCGCACCGCTGCGCTCGATTATGGTGCAAGACAGGTCCGAAACACTGGGTCCCTGCCCGACCACACACTGAATGTTCTCGGACGGGGTTTCGAAGGTCCAGACATCCGCATGGGACGTCGATGCACAAAGAGCAAATACGATAGAGACAATAAAGCGAGGCATTTCATCCTCCTGAACAAAACAAATGAAATTCGTTAAAATAAACTGAGGACAGTATAGCAAATAATGCGGCATTTGTCACCGCAATCGCCACAATCTAGAGCGGTACAATATCGCCCTGTTCCCGTTGTGCGTGGAACTGCGACTGCCAGTCTGCAAATGTGCCTTCGCCAATTGCGTCCCGCATTCCCTGCATAATGTCCTGAAAATAATGCAAGTTATGCCAAGTCAGCAGCATGCCTGAAATCATCTCGTTTGAGCGGAAAACATGATGCAAATAGGCGCGGGAGTAATTTGAGCAGGCCGGACATGTACAATGCTCATCTAACGGTCGCGGATCATCGGCGTGGCGGGCATTCTTGATGTTAACCACGCCATGGCGCGTGAAAACCTGCCCCGTACGACCGGATCTCGAAGGCAGCACGCAGTCCATCATATCGATCCCGCGTGCAACAGCGCCCACGATGTCGTCTGGTTTACCCACACCCATCAGGTAGCGCGGCTTATCCCCGGGCAGCAAGTCGGGCGCGTAGTCGAGGCATCCGAACATAGCCTCTTGCCCTTCACCTACCGCGAGGCCGCCAACCGCATACCCTTCAAATCCTATCTGTTTCAGCGCCTCTGCACTTTCTTCGCGCAGGTCCTGTTCCAACCCGCCCTGCATGATGCCGAACAATGCGTGCCCCGGACGATCTCCGAACGCATCCCGTGACCTTTCAGCCCATCGCATTGAAAGACGCATCGACTCGGCAATCCGGTCACGATCTGCTGGCAGCGCAGGACATTCATCGAAACACATGACAATGTCGGATCCCAGCAGACGCTGTATTTCCATTGAGCGTTCCGGCGTCAGCTCGTGCTTAGACCCGTCGATATGGGATTTGAACGTCACCCCCTTTTCGGTCAGCTTGCGCAGACCGGCCAGCGACATCACTTGAAACCCGCCCGAGTCCGTCAGGATCGGGCGTTCCCAGTTCATGAAATTGTGCAGCCCGCCCAGTCTGTCGATCCGCTCGGCCGTGGGACGCAGCATTAGGTGATAGGTATTGCCAAGCAGTATGTCTGCCCCGGTCGCACGAACACTTTCGGGCATCATCGCTTTCACCGTAGCCGCAGTGCCAACCGGCATGAACGCGGGTGTACGAACCTCTCCACGCGGCGTATTGATTACGCCAGTGCGGGCCTTGCCATCGGTGGCTTTTAGGTCAAACGAGAAACGGTTGGTCATTTTAGGGCCTCGGGTCGCGGAACCGGGCAGGCTTTGCCCGATCTGCAGGTGCAATGCAACCCATCAGGGCAGCGAGCTTACTCGCTCGGTAAACAGACGCACGACCCCTGCCCCTTCTACATCCCCGCACACGCGTACTGGTGGGCGCGTTGGGTCACTTCGAGTCGCACCAATTTCAGGTCCGTCGAGCACTACATGTAATCCCGTTTCAACCATTTCGAACATCGGTTCATGAGTGCAGGCGATTACGGCAGTTGAGTCGTGCAGTCCACATCCCTCCAACCCGCCGACCTCTTTATAGAACTTCAGGTAAAACCGGGAAATGTCGCGTAAGAAACCACCCATGCCAGGAGAACTCTGTGCCAAGCCCTCAAAGTCTGCCGCCTCGTAAAGGGTTTTCAAGGTAACATCCAAGCCAACCAGAACCGTTGGCGGCGGCGCTGTGAAAACCTCGTCAGCTGCCTTTGCATCGTGGTAGATATTCGCCTCGGCATGTTGGGTAATATTTCCGGGGCAGAAAACCGCTCCTCCCATGATTACAAGTTTTGCCAGATTGCCCGCGAATTCTGTGTCCAACCGGATCGCATCCGCAATATTGGTCAGCGGTCCGACTGCGCAGATAACGAGTTCACCGCGATGTTTGCGCGCCATTTCGACAAGAAACTCAGCTGCTGGCAGTCTGTGGTCCTCACCGATTTGAGGGATTTCGGTGAAATCTCCGAACCCTTCTGGTCCATGCACATGTTCAGAAGGGGCGTGGCAGTTTTCCCCGCGTGCAAAAGATGCACCTTCAGAGACAGGAATATTCAACCCCAACTTATCGACCAGAAAGCGCGCATTGCGGCTGGATTGATGGACATGTGTGTTGCCAAAAACTGTGGTCAGGCCGATTAGTTCAATCTCAGGTGCCGCGGCAGCGTAGGCGATAGCCATCGCGTCATCGATGCCGGGGTCAGTATCAATTATCAGTTTCATCCCTGCCCGATATCGCAAACGACACTGGATGCAAAGCGGCCACAGCATGGAAATTCCGCACCACATAAACGCTTTCAAAGACTTGCATTCCTGCTCGCTCAATCCATACCAGAGTTGAAAATCGACGACTCAATCCCCAAGTGTATACTATAGTACACAATAATGAGGACAGATATGACAGAAGACCAGATTATCGGACTGCTTACATCGAACATCATCTATCTATTGGCGGCGGCCTTTATCGTCATCGTCATCCTGAAAGGTATCAAAATCGTACCCCAATCCGAAAAATACGTTGTGGAGCGATTTGGCCGACTTCACTCGGTTCTCGGTCCGGGTATCAATTTTATCGTTCCTTTTCTGGACGTTGCACGCCACAAGATATCCATTCTTGAGCGTCAGTTACCTAACGCGACCCAAGATGCGATCACTAAAGACAATGTTCTGGTGCAGATCGATACCTCAGTCTTTTATCGCATTCTCGAACCTGAAAAGACGGTTTACCGTATCCGCGACGTAGACGGCGCGATTGCCACCACTGTGGCAGGTATCGTCCGTGCCGAGATTGGTAAGATGGACCTAGACGAGGTTCAGTCAAATCGAGCGCAACTGATTGAACGCATTCAGGAAAGCGTCGAAACGGCTGTGGATGACTGGGGCATCGAAGTGACCCGCGCCGAGATTCTGGACGTGAATCTGGACCAGGCCACCCGTGATGCGATGCTGCAGCAGCTGAACGCAGAGCGTGCGCGCCGGGCGCAGGTGACCGAAGCCGAGGGCCAGAAGCGCGCTGTCGAACTTCAGGCGGACGCTGAACTTTATGCCGCCGAGCAAACCGCCAAAGCCCGCCGCATTCAGGCCGAAGCCGAGGCCTACGCAACGGAAGTTGTCGCCAAAGCCATTCAGGACAATGGGTTGGAGGCTGCTCAATATCAGGTCGCTTTGAAACAGGTTGAGTCTCTGAATACACTAGGCAGCGGAAGCGGTTCGCAAACTATCGTAGTCCCCGCCAACGCGCTTGAAGCGTTCGGCAACGCCTTCAACATGCTGAAAGGAGGCAAGTAATGGCCGATCCGTTCTGGCTGACCTGGTGGATCTGGCTGGCCGGAGCCCTCGTGCTGGCCATCCTTGAGGTTGTTTTGCCCGGGTTCATCTTCCTGGGATTCGCAATTGGCGCCGGGATTACAGGGCTGATTCTGCTGGTCCCGGGTTTTACCCCAAGCCTGCCCATTCTGCTGCTGATTTTCGCAGTTCTTTCGCTGGTCTCCTGGCTGATACTGCGGCGGATGTTTGCACTGCCTCATGGGCAGGTGAAAACCTTCAACCACGATATTAATGATTAATCATCGTTGGCGCCCCTCACGGGCGCCACGGTACCTCTGGACGCTGCAAGGTGGTTTCCCTATATAATTCCTCAGGTAACAGACCCGAGGCTTAAATGACCCACCCCAGCGAACAGTTTGAAGGTAGCCCACTAATTGCACCTTCAACCATCGAACACCCCTTGTACGAAACAGTGGTGGAAGCGTGCCGAACGGTTTTTGACCCCGAGATACCAGTCAATATCTATGATCTGGGCCTGATCTACACCATCGACATCACCAGCGAAAATGCAGTCAAAATCATCATGACCCTGACGGCGCCCGGCTGTCCGGTCGCGGGTGAGATGCCCGGCTGGATCGTTGAAGCGATCGAACCCGTTGCCGGCGTCAAAGAAGTCGATGTCGAACTCACGTGGGAGCCGCCCTGGGGCATGGAGATGATGTCAGACGAAGCCCGCCTTGAACTTGGGTTCATGTAACACGCATCTATTCACAGGTTTTTGCCGTTTGTCGTGAAACGGTAATAAGCTTGTTACCAATCCGTATATTTTTCGACACAAATGATCGGCATGTTTACCGCGCAAGCACCGGTCATCCCCGCTGTGCTGGCGTCCGGGCCTAAGTAACTGTTTGCCGCCCCTGAAAAAGCTGTCCCGGATCTTGACCGCCCTTGCCCGAGGGCGGTCTTTTCTTATGGACCGACGTTAATCGATCCCGCACGTCGATTTTATTTCTGCCGCTCTCGCATCCAGTTGCTTGATGTAATCGCCCGAGAGCATCTTCAGATGCTTGTTTTCTGTCCCTGTAACAAGGCCCAACAATGCCCCTGCTGGCAGGATCGATACGACACTTTCGACTTGCTGATCTTCGGCGTGCTTTTTTTCTGCTGCGATCGCCCGCAAATCACCCGGTGCGGTGGCGCAGTTGACCGGATGCCGTTTAGCGTCGTCTGCGGCGTTTGCCGGGCAAGCCAACGCAATACAAACCAACCCAATCGAGGCATTTCGACCAATCATCTGCTTTGCCGTCTTTGCCATCTCTCTACGCCTCTTTCAGAAATATTGCCCAACAATTCGTCCATACACAGCACGCTAATGCCATCCCACATCGCCAATCAACCCGTCACAGGTGCGGGATTTGTATCCGTCCTCTCTTGAGCACGGCGCGCGTCGGCCTTAAATTAGGCGTAACGCGCGAAAACGGAGCCCACCATGTTTGGCATTCCCGGCAAACAAGCCGTGATCATGACACCAAAAGCCGCCGAACAGATTGTTCGGCTAATGAAATCTGGCGGTCACGCCGGTCTGCGCATCGGCGTCAAGAAAGGCGGCTGTGCAGGCATGGAATATACCATGGACTATGTCGACGACGCTGACCCGAACGATGAGATTGTCGAACAGGATGGTGCACGGGTCATGATCGCCCCAATGGCACAGATGTTCCTGTTCGGGACCGAGATCGACTATGAGGTCTCGCTGCTGGAATCCGGTTTCAAATTCCGCAATCCAAATGTTGTGGATGCCTGCGGTTGTGGCGAGTCGATCAAGTTTGACGAAACGCTGGCGGCTGAGCGCTAAGACGCAGCCTGCAAATGCACGTAAGTCTCATTGAAATGCCGCGTCAGAGGTTCTCCGGCGAGGTTCATCGTGCCTCAAGCCGACGGCACGCCATTGGTGTTATAGAACAGCGGTACCGAAATTCGCTCTTCCGAGCTGCCTTGGACGCTGTATTCGGTCGCCTTCAGCTCTCTTGCAATCCAGTACTCCAGCATCTCGCCGAAATCGATGATGAACCGCCCCGGTGCGGCCTGCTCGGCCCGCCAATCACCACTGGGCATACGGACCTCTAGGCCCGGTGTACCATCGGTGGCTAGTAAGGTAAGACAGCCGCAGTCAGCGCCCGCGCCGATACCGAAGTCGTTTTTCCCAACTTAATCTGGAAGTTACATCAAGAACTTACCACGCAGCAGTTTTGGTTGGCTGCCAGAAACGCGACATGGTCTTGCAGCGAAAGGTTCAGCGCGCATACGCTTAACTTTCGGTATTGGAAGCGGTTGGAAACCCAATCCGGCCAACGGCATCTCTCAGCTTTTTCATTTCTGCCAGATCGTTCAGATCCCGCTTGGCGAGGTCTAGACTATATATCATGCGGTCCTCTGAATTTCGTTAGCAAAGTGTCTATACATATCGTGTTCTGTAACCGGAATTGTCAGCCCTGCCTGCGGGTGATATCCGATGAGCACAACACACAAACCGGAGGGACGGCAATGCGGCGCAAGTTGGCGGCAGGCAACTGGAAAATGAATGGAACCGGCGTCGCGCTGAGCGAACTTGAGACGCTGAGTGGCTCGCATCCGACATCATCGGTTGAGATCCTCATCTGCCCTCCGGCAACATTGCTGCACCGCGCTTCCAACACGGTTGAAGGTTCGGGAGTTACGGTCGGCGGTCAGGACTGCCACGCCGCCGTCTCTGGTGCTCATACCGGAGATCTGAGCGCCGAAATGCTGCTGGATGCGGGGGCCAGCGCTGTGATCCTGGGGCATTCAGAACGCCGGGAAGACCATGGTGAGCAGAACGAAGACATTCGCGCCAAAGCCCGCTCTGCCATGGATGCGGGTCTGCAGGCGATCATCTGCGTTGGCGAAAGCCTTGAACAGCGTGAGGCCGCAAACACGCTGGATATCATTGGCGGCCAGATGTCGGGTTCTATTCCGGATCAGGCGACCGGTGAGAATTTGATCGTAGCCTATGAACCAATCTGGGCGATCGGCACCGGCAAAGTTCCCACTTTGGAAGAAATCGGCGAAGTTCATGACTTCATCCGGGCCCGGCTTGAGCGGCGATTTGGCGAAGGTGTTGGGCGTTCAGTCCGCCTGCTTTATGGTGGATCGGTCAAACCCGGCAATGCAGTCGAAATATTCGCTGTTTCAAATGTTGATGGCGCGCTTGTGGGCGGAGCCAGCCTGAAAGCCGAAGATTTCTCGGGCATTATCCGCGCGCTTGAGAATGCCTGAGTGGAATAAAGCTACTCAGCGATATCTTCAGCCCAAAGCTCAGGTTTTTCTTCGATAAAACGTTTCATAAGCGAG
Organism: Ruegeria sp.; assembly: GCA_040829945.1. GTDB lineage: Bacteria > Pseudomonadota > Alphaproteobacteria > Rhodobacterales > Rhodobacteraceae > Ruegeria. The sequence continues at coordinate 459,480 of JBFOLN010000009.1, read as the reverse complement.
AAGCAGTCGGCGTCACTGGCGATCACAACGTCGACTCCTCGCTTGCGCAGAAACTCTTCGTTGCCGCCAAAGTTCTGAACATCTCCGATCACGACCCCGGAAATTCCGAACTGCACGATCGTGCCTGCGCACATCATGCAAGACGACAGAGAGGTATAGAGCACCGTATCGCGATAGGTTTTTTGCCGTCCTGCTTTACGCAGGGCATCCATTTCGCCATGTGCAATAGGATCGCCGCGCTGGACACTTTGGTTACGTCCCTGCGCAACGACCTCACCATTTCTCGCAAGAACCGAACCGATCGGGCAGCCGCCTTCATCAAACCCCGATTTCGCCGCCTCATAGGCAATGCGCAACAGGCGAGTATCGGTATCGGACAGCGTGTGAAGATATCCTCTGTTCAGAGTTACAGCGCCACGCTGCCCGATGCTGGTTGGTGCGTCAACGATCAGGCCAACTTCATGGCGACAAGACCGGACACAATCAGTACTGCTGCAAAGATGCGCATCGGTGTCAACGCTTCACCTAAAAACATGATCCCCACAGCGAACGCACCAACAGCTCCGATCCCGGTCCAGATGGTGTACGCAGTACCCAATGGCAAATCGCGCATGGCAAGTGCAAGCAGGCCAAAGGACCCGATCATCGAAACACCCATAACCGCAGTCGGCCAAAGGCGCGAGAATCCAGCACTTTGTTTCATTGCTACGGCCCATACTATTTCAAGCAGGCCAGCAACCAGGAGCAATATCCAAGGCATAAGAACACCTCATATCAGTTCGGGTCGTCCCGAATGATCATCCATGATGGTGAGGTCGTCCTCATGATCGAAGGTAATCGCCATTTTACCCAATACAAGCCTTCAACGAAAAAACCGGGCGGATTGCGCCGCCCGGTCTCTATGCTCGTATCTTCTGTTCTAGTTGGTGATGATTTCCGGTCCCATGAATGTATTTGGCAGGAACGTCGATATCCAAGGGATATACGTCACCATGATCAGGAACACGAAGAGCACCGCGAGAAACGGCAGCGCCGCCCGCACAACACCCATCATTGGCATCCCTGCCACGCCCGAGGTCACGAACAGGTTCAGACCAACCGGAGGCGTGATCATACCGATCTCCATATTCACCACCATGATGATACCCAGATGGATCGGGTCGATGCCCAGCTCGATAGCAATCGGGAACACCAGAGGCGCAACGATGACCAGCAGTCCCGAGGGCTCCATGAACTGTCCGCCGATCAGCAGGATCACGTTCACGACGATCAGGAATGTCACCGGACCCAGACCTGCTGACAACATCGCGCTTGCGATATGCTGCGGAACCTGCTCATCCGTCAAAACATGCTTTAATATCAAAGCATTTGCGATGACAAACAGCAGAGTTACGGTAAGTTTTCCGGCCTCGAACAAAGTGTGTTTGGTATCGGGGTGAACAAATGCCGTGATCAGTGCATAGGGCTTCTTCAGCAACGAGATATTCTTGGTATCCCCTTCCGTGCTGAGTGGTCCCATGTCCTTGTAGACAAAGCTGGCAATGAAGAACGCATAGACGGCTGCGACGGCCGCGGCCTCGGTCGGTGTAAAGATACCGCCATAGATACCACCCAGAATGATGACGATCAGGAATAGACCCCAACCGGCTTCACGCGCCGAAGTGAAGACCTCGCCCCAGCCTTTCCAGTCGCCTTTGGGAAGGTTCTTTACTTTGGCCATGACATAGATCGTGACCATAAGCATAAGACCTGCCATCAGTCCCGGAATAACCCCCGCAAGGAACATGCGCCCGACCGAAACTTCTACGGCGGCGGCATAGACGACCATCACAATGGACGGAGGGATCAGGATGCCCAGAGTACCAGCGTTACAGATCACACCAGCGGCAAACTCCTTGGAATACCCAACCTGACGCATCCCGGCGATAACGATGGAACCAATAGCAACAACCGTCGCCGGAGACGATCCCGACAAAGCAGCGAACAGCATACAGGCAAACACACCCGCAATCGCCAGACCACCGGGCAAGTGCCCCACGCAGGCAATTGAGAACCTAATGATCCGTCGCGCCACCCCACCCGTCGTCATGAAGGACGAAGCGAGGATGAAGAACGGGATTGCCAGCAGGGTAAAGTGCCCTTCAAACGCCTCGAATAATGTCCCGGCAACCGAAGCCAGTGAACTGTCAGAATAGATCAGCAGGAACAAGGTTGAGCTAAGGCCCAGAGACACCGCGATCGGTACGCCAATCAGCAGAAGGCCAACAACCAATGAAAAGAGAAGAACAACATCCATCAGTCATGCTCCCCCTGCTGCGCCCGAACCTCTTCGATCTCGTCCTCAACTTCGTGGCTGGCTACAAGACGGTCGGTCTCGCCGCGCCAGATTTGGACCGCGACCTGTGCGAAGCGGATCACCAGCAGCAACATCGAAAGAGGCAGAACGAAATAGGGAACGACCTTGGGCAGTTTCTCGTAATATTCACCATAGTTGATCATATCTTCCAGAAACCGCAGCGGTGCGACCATCGGGATATCATCAACTTCATAGAAGCTCTGGCTACGCGCGCTCATGTCAAAGCCGGTCGGAAACCAGCGACCCGAAGTTGGCGGCAGATCGGCAAACACCGCCCAATAGTCATACGACCCCTTGAGCAAGAGCAGCGAAAACACCAGACAGCACGCAACCGCTATCAGCGCCAAAACCCGGCGCGGCGCAGGGGCCAGCATGTTCAGGATCGCATCAACACCCAGATGCGCGTGCTTTTTCACGGCATAAGACGCACCCAGCAGGACCAACCAACCAAAGGTGAATACCGTCAGTTCCAACGCCCAAAGAATGTTGGAGTTAAACACGAACCGCGCGATCACATTGGCAAAGGTGACAATCGTCATCAGACCCAACAGGCACGCAATCATGGTTTCTTCAATATGGTCGACCAGCCCGCCTTGGCCGGATTTCGCACCAGACATCTCTCTGTCCCCGCATTTTTTGTGATGAGAGTGGAGGGAGTGTGGCGGGCCATCAAGGCCCGCCCAGCCTGCGCGTCCATAACTCCCCAGTCCCCGGACGCGCGGCCTGTACCGGGATCAGAACCCGGCGTTGATCGCCTGTGCGGCGTCGATCTTGTCCTGACCAACGTCACCGGCAAATTTGTCCCAGACCGGTTTCATCGCATCAACCCAAGCTTGACGCTGCTCGGGGTTCAGTTCCCGAATGATCCCGCCTGCATCGGTGATTGAGGCTTTGGCCGCTTCATTCACACTAAAGGCTTCCTTGTTACGGGCCTCGGTCACTTCGGCGAGAATCGTCAGGAACTGATCGCGAACTTCAGGATCCAGGCTGTCCAACCAGTCGACTGAGGTTACAACCAAATAGTCGATTATACCGTGGTTGGTCTCAGTGATGCCGTCTTGCACCTCGAAGAACTTCTTGCCGTAGATGTTCGACCAGGTGTTTTCCTGTCCGTCCACAACGCCCTGTTGCAGAGCACCGTACACTTCCGAGAACGCCATCTTCTGCGGGCTGCCACCAATTGCTTCCATTTGGGCAACCAATACGTCCGAAGACTGAACGCGGAACTTCAGGCCGTTCGCATCCGAGGGATCTTCCAACGGCTTGTTCGCAGACATCTGCTTCATGCCATTGTGCCAGAATGCGAGCCCCTGAAGGCCGCGGCGCTGCATGCTGTCTTTCATCGCCTGACCATCAGCCGAAGCTTGGAACGCATCCACAGCATCGATGTTCTTGAACATGAACGGAAGATCGAACAGGCGGAATTGCTTGGTGAACTTCTCAAACTTCGACAGCGACGGAGCGGCCAGCTGCACGTCGCCTTGCAACATCGCCTCCAGCACTTTGTCATCATTGTAGAGGGTCGAGTTCGGATAGACCTCCATGCACATCACGCCGTTCATCTCATCGTTGACGCGCTGCTCCAGCAATGAGGCGGCAATGCCTTTGGGGTGTTTGTCAGTATTGGTCACATGCGCGAACTTGACGACAATCTCGCTATCATCGCAGGCTGCCACACCAGCAGTGGCTGTTACGGACAGTGCAATTGCGGTTGCTGCCGTTGTTAGGAATTTCATCAGTCATTTCCTCCCAGACTTCACTAAAACTTCCATCTGGCGCTCAGTCAGCGCCGTATGCTGCGGAGTGAAACGAATCGGCGCATCACTCTCAACAATTTGTTCAGCTACTGTAAGTTTGGAGTTTTTTTGTTTTATTTCATAAAGTTATAAGCTCATAGACTTAGGGCAATAGATAGACTGCGGATATCTTGTGCGAAATTTCGCACACCCCCTTAGCGGCTTGTGCGGGTTTCCGCACAAATACCGAATCAACTTAGGCGAATCGGTCCACTGCGGCGTTGCGCAACCGCAATCCATTCAGACGGGCTGATTGGCCCAACGGATTGATGGTATGAAAATACCGGCAATTCCGGCGAGAGCATTTTTTGCTAGCGGCGATAATCTTCGGGCCGGATATGATAGCGGGCCAGCTTATCATAGAAGGTTTTGCGCGGCAGCTTTAGTGCCTTTGCCGCCTCGGCAGCTTTGCCATTGTGACGACCCAACGCCGCGATCAGCAGTGATCGTTCAACGCGCGCCAATTGTTCACTCAGACCCTGATCCGCCGCCTGTGCAACCTCTTCCGGCATTCCCAGCACAAACCGCATGGCGGCAGACATCAGAGATCGCGCATTTCCTGGCCAATCCTGAGCCATCAGAGAGGCAAGATGTTCTGGCGTGATCTCTGGCTCTGCAATCCCAGCCTGCTCTGCCGCTTGCGCGACGTAACGCCGAAAAATTACAGGTATGTCCTCAGGGCGTTCAGACAACGATGGAATACGCACCCGCATGACATCCAGACGATAAAAAAGGTCCGCATTGAATTGCCCGCATGTGGAAAGCTCTGACAGATCGGCGGTTGTACCTGCAATAATACGTGCATCCGTCCCCTGTTCGATCAGCTCCAGCGCGGCGTACTGAGTTGTATCCGCCATCGCCGACACTTCATCCAGAAACAGAGACCCACCCGCTGCGTCCTCGCATACGCGAAGTAAATCCTCGGGTTTCAAGCTGGATGCGGGACGTTTGACAAACGGCCCCTGCCCGCCTGGAGACATCAGATGAACGACCTCGGCCACCTTGGAAATGCCACTGCCTGCCGGACCTGTTACCAGCACCTCGGCACGCGTCGGCGCCACATTACGTACACGCTCGCGCAAGGTCTCTGCCTGCTCTGACAAACCAAAGAGCATGCGAGCAGCAGGATCTCCTCTTTCAAGTTCACGTCTTTGTTCGCGTTCATGCAGAACCTCTGCCCGCGCAGTAAAAGCGCGTTCCAGCACAGCCAAAAGATCAGCCGCAGCACAAGGTTTTTCCAGGAAGTCAAAAGCCCCTTGTCCCATGGCCTGCACGGCCATTGGTATGTCCCCCTCGCCGGTCAACAGGATTACAGGCAGTTCGGGATCAACTTCACGCGCATAGGTCAGCAGATGAAAACCGTCCCGCCCTGGCATCCGAATATCGGAGATGATCACCCCGTCAAACTCACGGCGAATATGATCCTTCGCCGCAACAAATGACCCGGCAGATACTGGTTCGTATTCGGCCAATTCGAGGGTCTGTGCCAATGCCTCACGCACAGCGGCATCATCATCAACTAAAAGCACTTTACGGATCATGCCGCTTCGTCCTCTTGATAGGGCTCCAGTTCGACCGTGAATTCAGCACCGTCGTCCGTATTCGCGCCGCGAATATCACCTCCAAAGCTCTGAACTAGACCATAAGATATCGACAGCCCCAAACCCATTCCTTCAGACGAACCCACAGTCTTTGTTGTGTAGAAAGGCTCAAACACGCGATCAGGATCCTCTATGCCCGGGCCTGTATCCCGAACCGAAACTCGAATAGGTTGACCTTCTGCTAGGGTAATCGAGATATTGCGCCTCGGCCGATCGGTCATCGCGTCCGCTGCATTATTGATCAGGTTGACGAAGACCTGAACCAGACGCACCTCACCACCCCAAGCATATACCGCCGCCTCCGGGGGCCTCCACTCCAACTCGATGCTCTCGTCGCGCAGCCGCACCTCGGTAAGCTCTGCGGCGGTATTCAGAACCTGAACCAGATCAACCCGCCCCATTGGCTCGCTTTCGTTTCGTGCAAATGCGCGCAGGTTCTTGATGATCCTCGCCATGCGGGCGGCCATGTCCGATATACGCCCAAGATTCTCCCCGGCCTTTTCATCCTTGCCGCGTTCCAAAAATGCTGAACCGTTGTCGGCAAACTGTCGAATTGCCATCAGCGGTTGGTTCAGCTCATGGCTGATGCCAGCCGACATCTTGCCCAATGCGCTCAGCTTACCTGCCTGCACCAGTTCGGCCTGCGCCTGCTTGAGAGCTGCCTCGGCTTCCTCACGCTCGGTCACTTCGCGACGCAAGGCTGTGTTTGCCGCCGTCAGTGCGCGTGTCCTTTGGGCCACCCGGCTTTCCAGCACGGTGTTGGCATCGGCCAACGTACGCCGCCGTTCGGAGGCCAAGAACAAAAGCGCACCGAATGCGAAACAGATGGCCGCAACCGCTGCTGCCTGTAGTCCTGCCAGGCGTCTGGCGGGCGCTACATCCACCAGCATTTCAGCAGTCATGGCAATCACTGGAAGATCGAGCGTCAGATGCAATGCGCGGCGAGGAAGATAGCGGCCCCAGTTAAGTTTCCAGACCTCAAAACCCGCAACCCGCGTCGAGGCGAAATCAACATTCTCACCTTCAGGTGACACCAGGCCCTGTTGCCCGTCGGCGCGGCGCCAAAGCAACAGGTCTGAACGGTTCGAAATAAAGACGACCCCATCCGCATCAATGAAAAACACAGCGTCAGTACTGCCACGCCATGTCTGTTCGACGTCCTGCACGTCGGCTAAAACCATCAGCGCGCCCTGAATCTGCCCCGCATCACCAAACGCTGGCGCAGCATAAGAATAGATGCGGTCACCGCTTGCTTCTTCGACACCGTGCGCGCTTCCCAACGCGCCCTGCATTGCGCGCTCAAAGGCGGGATGAGCAGACATGTCGCGTTGCACCACAGGCTGTGCTGATGCCAGAACTTGACCATCTGTATCCAGATACATCACGTTAACGGCTGCCGTTTTGTCAGCTACGTCCAACAGCACCTTCCGGGCTGCCTGGTGCTGCGCTGAAATCTCAAACGTTTGCAGTGCGGGATGATCTGCCATCAGGGCGGCCACTTCCTGATAGACCTGCATCTGCGTGCTCAAACGGTCAGCCGCCAATTCCAAATCAGCCTCAGCCTTTTCACTCAGCTGCGACAAAGCCTGACGATAGCCATAAGTCCAGACAGCCGCCGATAAAAGACCGACCGCACACAGGAAACCAGTAATGATCCAAACCCGTTGCATGACTAGGGTCTTGCATTCAGCGCCGCCCATGGCAAGTCTGCACAACATGAAGACGCTGTCCCAATCACCCACCGAACCATCGTTTGTGCAGAACCCTTACCCATTTTATGACAGAGCACGAGAGGAAGGTGATCTGTTCTATTGGGAAGATTACGGACTTGTTGCAGCCGTTTCGTATGATGCGGTGCATACCTTGTTCCGCGATCGGCGCTTCGGGCGTGAAATTCCTGCGGAACTCGCCAAACCCGGCCCCAGCCATCTTGCACCGTGGCTTGCGGTCGAGTCGCATTCGATGTTGGAACTCGAACCACCCCGTCACACGCGACTGAGGTCTCTAGTCTTACGGGCGTTCACTTCCCGCGCCATTGCAGCGTTAGCACCGTCCATAGAACAGTTGTGCCGTGAGTTAATCGCGGAGCTCCCCAGCGGACCATTTGATCTGCTGCAGGCATATTGCACTAGGGTTCCTGTAATCACGATCTGCCGCCTGTTGGGTGTCCCCGAACAAATGGCACCGCAGTTACTGCAATGGTCGCACGCAATGGTGGCAATGTACCAGGCAAGTCGGACGCGTCAGACCGAAGATGACGCCATTCAAGCCACAGAAGAGTTCACGGCCTTTCTGCAAGACTACATAGAGAAACGCCGAAATGATCCGCGCGACGATCTCATAACCCGGTTGATTGCCGCAGAGGAAGACGGCGAAAAGCTCTCGCGCGATGAATTGATCACAACTTGCATCCTGTTGCTTAATGCCGGTCATGAAGCGACGGTGCACGCCATTGGCAACGGTGTGAAGACAGTTCTTACCACAGGTACGCAGCGCGTATTAGCGCCCGAGACAATCGACGGCGCAGTCGAGGAATTACTGCGTTTTGACCCGCCGCTGCATATGTTCAGGCGTCATGCCTACGAAACAGTCGAAATCTGTGGGCACCGTTTCGATCGTGGCGATGAAGTCGCGCTGCTACTTGGGGCTGCCAATCGCGACCCAACTGTTTGGCCCCATCCTGATGCCTTCGATCCGATACGAGTCGTCAGTGCCAACACCAGCTTTGGCGGTGGTCTGCATTTCTGCGTCGGCGCCCCGTTGGCACGCCTCGAGATGCGGATTGCGCTTCCGCTCCTATTCGAACAGCACCCGAATTTGAGGCTTGCAGAAGAACTTCAATATTCAAACAGCTATCACTTTCATGGTTTAACAAAGCTGACTGTTCAAACCTGACAACCTGCTCACTGAGACCCGCTCAGAGGACGAACCCAGCTTGCGTCTTCTGACTCAATTTCTCATCTGGTCCGGTCTGCCTAAAGAGCAGCACCTTCAGGGAACCGGGGCAGCGCCTCCGACCAATTGTCATCCTGTCTCAGCAGGTTTCAAAGGCAGCATTGTAGTCGATTTGATCTCTTCCATCGAGAGCAGAGCCGTAACGTTGTGCACACGCACCTCTGAGATCAACGCCTGATAAAATGCATCATAGGCACGCGCATTCTTAACCCTGACCTTCAGGATGTAATCAATGTCGCCTGCAAGTCGATGGGCTTCCTGCACTTCTGGGCGATCACGCAGGGCCTTCAGAAACTTCTGCTGCCATTCAGCTTCGTGCTCGGACGTTCTGATCAGCACAAAAAACGTCGCCTCAAAACCCAGTGCCTCGGCATCCAGCAAAACGGTTTGCTGGCCAATGACACCAGCCCCTTTCAACTTGCGAATGCGATTCCAAACAGGTGTCTTCGAACTCCCAACACGGGCCGCGATTTCATCAAGCGACTGGCTGGCATCTCGTTGCAGCTCGGCTAGAATTTTCCGATCTGTGTCATCTATCCGCACCGACATTCCAATTTTCCTTCCAATTCAGGACGTAGGTTCCATCAAGCGCCATTTACGGAACATTTGTCCTTATTTATTGGCGCATATGGCGATTTACCGGGAATATTTCCTATATTGGCACTCAAGTCAATTCAGCCACGAGATGATCCGATGCAGGTCAAACAATCAAAAATGCGCACTTACAAGCCCGGCTTCAGCCGAGCTGCGCACCGCCTGTACATAGCCTCGATTTTCAATAAGGAGTTTGCCTGATGGCCCGCGCTTTTACCCCTAAAGTCGTCACCGCCAACGACCTGCTTGAAGGTGACGTGATCTACCAAACCGAAGACGACCGCTGGTCGCGCGAGTTGTCCGAGGCCGAGTTGATCACGGATGAGGCACACGCACAGGTTCGCCTGTTGGATGCCGCGCGTCAGGCCAACAAGATCGTAGGTGCCTATCTTGCCGATGCCGTAGCCGGTGATAATGGCCCCGAACCCACCCATTTCCGGGAGGATTTCCGCCGGACTGGTCCGTCCAACTATGCCCACGGCAAACAGGAATCTTCCCCGCAGCCCCGGGCCTGACCTCTGGCCCATCTCTCTCCCCTTCAAGGCCCCGGGTCCGGGGCTGCAACTAAGGACAGCTAAACATGTATCGCTACTCCGAGTTCGACACAGCATTTTTGGCAGAACGTAACGCGCAGTTCCGCGCGCAGGTTGAGCGCCGTATTGACGGTTCACTGACCGAGGATGAATTCAAGCCCCTCCGCCTGATGAACGGCCTGTATCTGCAATTGCACGCCTACATGCTGCGTGTCGCGATTCCCTATGGCACACTCTCCAGCGCTCAAATGCGTCAGCTCGCGCTGCTGGCCGAGAAGTGGGACAAGGGCTACGGCCACTTCACCACCCGTCAGAACATCCAGTACAACTGGCCAAAACTGAACGACGTGCCTGACATGCTGGACGCGCTGGCCGAGGTTGGCATGCATGCCATCCAAACCTCGGGCAACACCATCCGCAACGTGACCGCTGACCATTTCGCCGGTGCCGCCGCGGATGAAGTTGCCGATCCGCGTCCTTATGCCGAACTGCTGCGCCAGTGGTCGACTGACCACCCGGAATTCCAGTTCATGCCGCGTAAGTTCAAGATCGCCATCACCGGCTCTGAAAACGACCGCGCCGTGATCAAGGCGCATGACATCGGTCTGCAGCTGATTGAGCGTGATGGTGTTCTGGGTGCGCGCGTCATCGTTGGCGGCGGTCTGGGCCGCACCCCGATGATCGGCAAAGAGCTGTCTGAATTCGTCGCCTTTGACGACCTGCTGGCCTATCTTGAGGCCACCGTTTCCGTGTGGAACCAGATCGGTCGCCGCGACAACAAGTACAAGGCGCGCATCAAAATCACCGTGCACGAGCATGGCATCGACGCCATCCGCGCCAAGGTGAACGAGCGCTTCCTGAAGGTTCGCCCGCAGTTCAAAGGCGCGGATATGAACCTGCTGGAAGAAATCAAAGGCCACTTTGCGCCTCCGGCCTTCCGTGAAGGTTCAGTTGCCTCGTTCGAAAGCGCATATACCAACGATCCGGTTTTCCGGTCATGGGTCGACACCAACATCGCGCCGCACAAGAACGCAGACCATGCGATCGTCACGATCTCGATCAAGAAGCACGGCCAAACGCCGGGCGATGCAACTGCCGAGCAAATGCGTGTGATGGCCGATCTGGCCGAAGAGTTCGCTTATGACGAACTGCGCATCAGCCATGAGCAGAACGTGATCCTGCCGCATGTCCACAAATCGGACCTGCCCGCGATCCACGCCAAGCTGAAAGAACACGAACTAGCAACCGCCAATATCGGCTTGATCAGCGACATCATCGCCTGCCCCGGCATGGACTATTGTGCGCTGGCCACGGCCCGCTCGATCCCGGTTGCTCAGGAAATTGCGACCCGGTTCGAGGACTTGAAGCTGGAGCATGATATCGGCCACCTGAAGATCAAAATCTCGGGCTGCATCAACGCTTGTGGTCACCACCATGTGGGCCATATCGGCATCCTGGGCCTGGATCGAGCAGGCGTTGAGAACTACCAGATTACACTGGGCGGTGATGCGACCGAGACTGCAGCCGTAGGCGACCGCACCGGTCCGGGCTTTGCGTATGATGAGATCGTTCCGGCCGTTGAACGCATCGTCGAAGCCTATCTGGACCTGCGTGATAGCGCCGAGGAGACTTTCCTCGAAACCTATCGCCGCGTTGGAATGGCTCCGTTCAAAGCTGTGCTTTACCCCGAGGCGCAGGCCAATGCCGCTTGACCTGATCCAGACGGAACTGGGTTGCAACAGACGCGAATTGACTGAAAAGGTCGAGGCGCTGAATGCCCGGTTCCGTCACCATAGTGCTCATGACGTGATGCACGGCGCGATCGAAGAGATCGAAGAGCTTGCGCTTGTCTCAAGCTTCGGCGCTGAATCTGTGGTGTTGCTCCATATGGCAGCCGTGGTCGACAAGGCCACGCCGGTGCTGTTCATCGATACACAGATGCTTTTTACCGAGACGCTGGAGTACCAGCACGAAGTCAGTGAGCGTCTAGGCCTGATCAATGTCAAAATCATCCATGCGGATGAGGATGATGTTCGGCGTGACGACCCCTATGGCGCCTTGCACCTGCGCGACACGGATGCCTGTTGCAACCTGCGCAAGACGTTTCCGCTGCAACAGGCCCTGTCTGGATATTGCGGTTGGATCACCGGGCGCAAACGGTTTCAGGCGGGCACCCGCGCCACACTCGATTTCTTCGAGGTCGAGGATGGCACCGGTCGAATCAAGGTCAATCCACTGGCCCACTGGGCACCCGAAGATGTGCGCACCTATATGGACGAAAACAATCTGCCCCGGCATCCGCTGGTGGCCAAAGGATACCCTTCGATCGGTTGTGCGCCCTGCACCTCGCCGGTCAAAGAGGGCGAGGACCCCCGCGCCGGACGCTGGCGCAATCAGAACAAGGAAGAGTGCGGAATCCACTTTGTCGATGGAAAGATGGTCCGCATTGGAGAAAAAACATGAACGTAATCGTAAATGATGAAGGCTTTTCGCCCGACGACTGGACCGATGGCTTTGTTACTATGGATGACGCCGCGAACGACGTTGTCGCGTTGGACGTGACTTCGGACACGGACCCAGATGAATTGATCGACCGTTTGGGAAATGCTCAGATGGTGCGTGTTGATTTTCCATCTTCAGCAGACGGCCGTGGCTTCACCATTGCCCGTGTCCTGCGTCTGAAGGGCTATACTGGCCGTCTTCGCGCCAAGGGTCACGTGCTGGCCGACCAATACGCCATGGCACGTCGCAGCGGTTTTGATGAGGTTGAAATCGATCACAGCTTGGCCGCGCGTCAACCCGAAGATCAGTGGCTGGCCCGCGCCAACTGGCAAGAGAACAACTACCAGGCCCGCCTGCGCGGTTGAATCCGCCATCGCCAGCTTGTGACACGAAAGGGGCAAACTGCCCCTTTTCCTGACTTGGATCAAAGATTAAATGGAGATGTCGGTTTAGCAGACCGGTAGTGAAACGATGACAGAGATGAAACCCGTGAGTGAAGCAACCGCCGTTAAGGCCCCTGTCCTGCCCGATGCCCAGACCGTGACTGAGGTCAAGCACTGGACCGACCGCCTGTTTTCTTTCAAGGTGTCGCGCCCGGCGTCCTTGCGCTTTCGCTCGGGTGAATTCGTGATGATTGGTCTGCTGGGCGACAACGGCAAACCGCTGCTGCGCGCCTATTCCATCGCATCGCCTTCATGGGATGAGGAACTGGAATTCTACTCGATCAAAGTGCAGGATGGCCCGCTGACCTCGAAACTTCAGCACATCCAGCCTGGTGATCAGATCATCCTGCGGCCCAAACCCGTTGGCACGCTGGTTCATGATGCTCTGCTGCCCGGCAAACGCATCTGGTTCTTCGCCACCGGCACAGGCTTTGCGCCCTTCGCCTCGCTGCTGCGCGAACCGCAGACCTATGAGGATTATGACGAGGTAATCATCACACATACCTGCCGCGACGTGGCCGAGCTGGACTATGGTCGTGAGCTGATCGAGAACGTCAAACAGGACGAACTGCTGGCTGAACTGATGGGCGAAGGCTTTGCCGACAAGATTCGCTACTACCCGACCACCACGCGGGAAGAGAGCCCAAAGATGGGTCGCATCACTGAATTGCTGAAAGAAGGCACCGTATTTGCCGATCTGGGCATTGAAGGTGGCATCAAGCCGGACACCGACCGGGCCATGGTCTGTGGCAGCCTTGCCTTCAACCATGACATCAAAGCAATTCTGGAAGAGTTCGGCCTGCGCGAAGGCGCCAATTCCGAACCCAAGGAATTCGTGATCGAAAAGGCCTTTGTGGGCTAAAGGGGTTTGCCGGAGGGGTTATCGACACCCTAAACCGGCAAAAACTCCCGAAATTCATCGAAAATTCATGCGGCTTGCAATTTATGCCGCTTGAAACACCTCTCAGCCCGGTCTAAATTCCGGGCTCGAAATTCTGCAATCATCAAAGGAATGAACCCATAGCCCGCAGACCTCACAACGCGCCGCCTCAGCGAGATACCGGCCCGCGCGTCAATGACAAGATCCGTGCTCCCGAAATTCGCCTGATTGGCGCCGAAGGTGAAAATGTCGGGGTTGTTCATCCCGCAAAAGCCATGCAGATGGCCGCCGATGTCGGTCTCGATCTGGTTGAGATTTCGCCTAACGCCAATCCGCCGGTCTGCAAAATCATGGATTTCGGCAAGTTCAAGTACGAACAGCAGAAACGCGAAAGCGAAGCCCGCAAGAAGCAAAAGATCATCGAGGTGAAAGAGGTCAAGTTCCGGCCCAACACCGATACGCATGACTATGACGTCAAGATGCGCAACGTGTTCAAGTTTCTTGAGAACGGCGACAAGGTCAAAGTCACCCTGCGTTTCCGGGGCCGCGAGATGGCGCACCAGAACTTGGGGCGTGAGCTGCTTGAGCGTGTGGCCGAAGACGTCAAGGATCTGGGCAAGATTGAGAACATGCCCAAGATGGAAGGCCGTCAGATGATCATGATGATAGGCCCGCTGCCGCAGAAGTAAGTGTTCTTTTGTTAGAATGGCAAAAGCCCCTCCGCTATCGAAGGGGCTTTTTTGTTGCTTGGTGTCATGGGTCGATCAAACGACCGAAAAGATCGCCCGCTCTAGTTTGTCGACAAGCTCCGTCAGTTGGTCATCTTCGATGATAAACGGCGGAGCCAGCAGGATATGATCGCCGTTGCGTCCGTCACGCGTGCCTGACATCGGGTAACAGATCAATCCCTCGGCCATGGCTGCCTTCTTGATTTTGCCGGCCACGCCGCGCGATGGATCGAACGGGTTTTTTGTGTCGCGGTCAGACACCAACTCGATGCCACGGAACAAGCCACGCCCACGGATATCTCCAACATTAGGATGTTGGCCAAATCTGCTTTCCAGCATGGTCTGTAGTTTGTCCCCCATCACGCCCGCGCGGGCTGGGAGGTCACAGGATGTGAGTTCTTGCATCGCCGCCAGAGCAGCCGCAGTCGCAACCGGATGTCCGATATATGTGTGACCATGCTGGAAGAAGCCTGATCCATCCCGGATCGCATCATAAATCCGGCCCGAGCACAGCATTGCTCCGATCGGCTGATACCCTGCCCCCAACCCCTTGGCGATGCACAGGATATCGGGCGCGACGCCGTCATGATCGCAGGCAAACAAATGTCCTGTCCGCCCCATGCCGCACATCACCTCATCGAGGATCAGCAGGACACCGTATTGATCGCAAATCTCCCGGATGCGCTTGAAATACCCAACAACCGCAGGAACAGCCCCTAAGGTCGCGCCAACCACTGGTTCTGCCATGAAGGCCATCACCGTCTCAGGCCCAAGGCGCAGAATTTCCGTCTCCAACTCGTTTGCGACCCGTTGGCCATATTCAAAGCTGCTCTCACCCACAGGCTTTTCGGCGTACTCATAACAGGGCGCGACATGTGTCATCTCAATCAACATCGGGGCAAACTGAGCGCGCCGCCATTCGTTGCCCCCCGCCGACAGCGCCCCCAGTGTGTTGCCGTGATAGCTTTGCCGACGGGCAATGACATGACGACGTTCAGGCTGACCCGTTTCCAGATAGTATTGCCGTGCCAGTTTGATCGCAGCCTCAGTCGCTTCGGACCCGCCCGAAACAAAGTACACCCGATCCAGATCACCGGGGGCATATTCAATCAGCAGGTCAGCAAGCGCCTCAGCCGGTTCCGAGGTCATGAATCCTGTATGGGCAAACGCAATCTGCTGCACTTGCTGCTGCACTGCCTTGACGACGGCGGCATTGGAATGGCCAAGGCACGAGACTGCGGCGTCCCCGCAATCCAGATAACGACGACCTGTCGAATCGATCAGATAGCAACCTTCTCCTCCGGCTGCGATTGGCAACTCGGATTTTGTGTGGCGTGGGAATACGTGGCTCATTTCTCAGTCCTTTTCAGAAGATCAACCAGCGCCGCGACGGATGCGGCATTGTCAGCCCAGGCCTGGCCATCCGAACCGGCAAGGCTGTTTTCAAAACCCACGCGAACATCCCCGCCAAGTTGTGCGGCTTTTTGCAGGCAATTGTGTTCCAGCGCCCCAAAAGCGCAGATCATCCACGGGTCGGTACTTTCCGGAAATGCATCCAAATCTTCAGGTTTCGATTCCTGCGCAGTGGAATAGCGGCCGAGGACCAGTAGACGTTCGGTCTGATCGGATTTCACTAGCCCATTTTTTTGCCAGCGGGTCAGCAACGCGGCGTCATCAGCATCATAGAGGATATGCTGAACACGTGTCCCTTGGTCTGCACATAAGCTGTAGACCCTTGGCGCAAGCTCAGGCGAGCGCGCGATTTCTCGCACGGATATCGAAGCCCAAGCGGGACGAGCTTGTTTCAGACAATCGAATTGAGCTTGGACGTCAAAGCTACCCGCAGCTTCGGTGGTAATCTGAATATCCATCTGCGGTGCGGCAAGGTTCAGCTCAGAAATGCTCTCACGATACAAACCCGCATCTAAAGAATGCTGGCCGGCCTGATCGCGAACATGCAGATGTAGTCCGTTCGCGCCTGCCATACTGCACGCTTTCGCTGTTTCGACCATCTCGGGCAGTGATATCGGCACAGCGGGATGGTCCCGATGCCCTCTTCGCGCTCCATTCGGTGCCACCAAAATGTACGGCAGGATTTCGCCCCCCGTTATCCCGGATCTTGCTTCTGACATATTGCTACCTGTTCAGTTTGATCCCGAATTATACACTGCATAGGTGTTTTCAATTTGCATTCTTCATAACATTTGTTTTTCTTCTCCTATGCAACACACCCCAACCCAACTGACAGAACAACTGCGCCACGATATCGACAACTTACCCCAACAGATGCAGGCCGCCGCAAAACATATCATCGATCATCCAGGTGATTTCGGGCTCGACCCGGTTCGGGTTACTGCACACAAAATCGGTGTCAGTTCGAATGTACTAGTCCGCCTGGCGCACCGCCTCGGTTTCGATAGTTTCGAGGCTTTCAGGAAGCCGTTTCGCCAAACACTTGTCACCGACCGTGAGGATAAGCTCGGCCAAGATTGGCTTAGCCGTATGAGATCGGGGGACGAATTCAGCGCTACACAGGCTGGTTTTGCTCAGAATGAGCTGAATGTCGTGACCCGTTCCCTGCGCCTTGCAGATCCAGAACTAATGAAGCAAGTGACGGATCACATGATTTCGGCAAAACGCTGTTTTATCACGGCGACCCGGGCAAGCTACGCTTTGTCATATTATTTTCACTACGCAGGGCGGATGGCTCATCCCGGGTTTCAGCTGATCCCTCGACATATGGGTTCAGCCGTGGACGATCTGCTCGAAGCCGATGCAGCAGACTGCCTGTTCGCCATCACGGTCCATCCCTATTCCTCGGACACCATCCAATCCATGCGCTTTGCGCGCAAACGCGGTATGCGCATTGTACTTTTGTCGGATAGCGAAGTCATTGCCCCCGGTGTAGATCCCGACATCGTGCTGCCTATCAGCACCCGCGCGCAGCATCACTTTTCCAGTTTCTCGGGGGCCATGGCTGTGCTCGAATGCCTGCTTGGCCATCTGTTTGCCGCAGGTGGTTCTGCTGCGCGTGACCGCGTGGATCGCTATCAAACAACCAGAGAAGATACCGGGGCATATTGGCGGCCTGCAAAACCGCCCAGAGTAAGGAAGAACTAAAAGCCCCGGTTTTCACCGGGGCTCTAAAGCAGTCAATAATACCGGATTAGGAGCAGGCCTCAACGGCGCGTTTGGTCATCACGCTGGCCAGATGCGCACGGTATTCTTTGCTGCCGTGTAAATCTCCAATCATGTTCATCGGATTGATCCGCAAGCCCATCAAAGCGTCCGTGCGGAACTCTTTGTTCAGAGCTTCCTCGGCTTCGGTCCAGCGGAATACGCCGTCTTCGCTCGCACCGGTCACTGCGACCCGTACGCCATCCGCGAACCGGGCAAGGTACACCCCGACCAGCGCGAAACGGGACGCGGGCTGCAAAAACTTTTGATAGCTTGCAGCCTGCGGCACCGGGAAGCGGACCGATGTGATGATCTCTCCTTCATCCAGTGCCGTACTGAACATTCCCTGAAAGAAATCATCCGCCGCAATCTGGCGCGTGTTGGTCACGATAGTGGCCCCTGACCCCAGAACACCCGCAGGATAGCAGGCTGCCGGATCGTTATTGGCGATCGAACCGCCAATAGTGCCACGATTGCGCACCGCAGGATCACCAATCTGACCGGCCAGCGCTGCCAGCGCGGGATAGTTGCCTGCGGCTTCGACGGCCACATTCGCGTGGGTTGTCGCACCGCCTATGGCCACTGAGCCATCATCCTCGATGCAGACGCCCTGCATCTCAGCAATCCCGCCTACCGACACCAGCTTGGATGGAGCGGCCAATCGCTGCTTCATGGTCGGGATCAGGGTCTGCCCGCCCCCCAGCGCCTGTGCATCCTCAGCCCCCAAAGCGGCAACCGCATCGGCAATGGTCGAGGGTTTCTCAAACTCGAAATTGTACATTTCGTTCTTCCTTTCCGAAGAGCACGGATCCGCCCTTCATCTGGCTATAAATATCTTGGAGAGCGCGAGGGGCAGGCCCCTCGCACCCCAACCTTTCAACCATGCATTGCAGTCCAAACACGCGACGGGCTCATCGGCATGTCAATGTGATCAACAGCCGTACCGCCCGAATTCAACGCATCCAAAACCGCGTTGACAACGGCAGGTGGCGAACCGATCGCTCCGGCCTCGCCACAGCCCTTCACACCCAACGGGTTGTGTGTACACGGCGTCTGGCTGGTATGGTCGACCGCATAGAACGGAAGATCATCGGCGCGCGGCATTGCGTAGTCCATGAACGAAGCACTCAGCAACTGGCCGTTCTCGTCGTAGGCACAGTTCTCCAGCAACGCCTGACCGATGCCCTGACCGATACCGCCGTGCACCTGACCATCCACGATCATCGGGTTCACGATGTTGCCAAAGTCATCCGCAGCGGTGAAGGCTTCGATGGTCACCTGTCCAGTCTCGGGATCCACCTCAACCTCGCAGGCATATGCCCCCGCCGGGAAGGTGAAGTTGGCCGGATCATAAAATGCGGTCTCCTCCAGCCCCGGCTCAACCTCCAATGGGAAGTTATGCGGCACATAGGCTGTCAGGGTCACATCGCCCCAGGCCACCGACTTGTCGGTGCCCGCGACGCTGAACTGACCGTCTTTCAGCTCGATATCGGCCTCGGACGCCTCCAACAGGTGCGCCGCGATCTTCTTGGCCTTTTCGATTACCTTTTCAGTCGCCTTGACCATGGCTGAACCACAAACCGCTAGCGAGCGTGAGCCATAGGTGCCCATCCCGAACGGGATCTTCGAGGTGTCACCATGGACAATCTCGACCAAAGACTCGTCGATGCCGATCATGTCGGCCACAACCTGCGGGAAGGCGGTTTCATGACCCTGCCCGTGGCTGTGCGCACCAACCATGACGCTGATCGAACCGGTGGCATTCACCCGAACCGTCGCCGCATCGTAGAGACCCGCCCGGGCCCCCAGCATGCCGACGATGTTCGATGGCGCGATACCGCAAGCCTCAATATAGCAATTGACGCCCAGTCCGCGCAGCTTCCCATTGGCCTCGCTTTTTGCACGTCGTGCAGCAAAGCCAGCCAGATCGGCCGCGGCCTCAAGCTTGTCCATCGTCCCGTTGTAATCCCCGGTATCATAGGTCAGCGCCACCGGCGTGTCATAGGGGAATTGGGTGATGAAGTTCTGACGACGCAGGGCGATCGGATCGACCCCCAGTTCACGCGCAGCCTTGTCGATGACGCGCTCCAACTGATAGGTCGCCTCTGGCCGGCCCGCACCACGATAGGCGTCAACGGGCACGGTGTTGGTGAACATTGCCTTCACGTTCACCTGAATAACCGGCGTCTTGTAGTTGCCCGCCATCAAAGTGCCATGCAGCCAAGTCGGAACCGAGCTGGAGAAGGTCGACAGATACGCACCCAGATTGGCGTAAGTGTTGGTGCGCAGACCCGTGAAATTGTTGTCTGCGTCCAACGCGAGCTCAATCGTGCTGACGTGGTCACGGCCCTGCGCATCCGACATAAACGCCTCGGACCGGCTGGCCGTCCACTTGACCGGACGGTTGCAGGCCTTGGCAGCGAATGTACAGAACGCTTCTTCAGCATAGTGGAAAATCTTCGTGCCAAATCCACCACCAACATCAGGCGCCACAACGCGAACTTTGTGTTCTGGCAAGCCCAGAACGAAGGCACACATCAGCAGACGGATCACATGCGGGTTCTGCGAAGTGGTGTAGAGCGTATATTCATCCGTGCCACGGCTATACTCGGCCACCGCCACGCGCGGTTCCATCGGGTTTGCGACCAGACGGTTGTTGATCAGGTCCAGCGTGGTGACATGGGCCGCGTTGGCAAAGACTTCATTGACCTTGTCGTTGTCTTCTTCACCCAGATGCCAGTCATAACAGATGTTGTTCTTTAGATCGTCGTGGATAAGCGTAGCGCCATCCTGAGCTGCGGCTTTCATATCTAGAACGGCCGGCAGTTCTTCGATATCCACCTCAATCGCTTCGGCGGCATCACGGGCTTGTTCAAGACTGTCGGCCACAACAGCGGCAATGGGATCGCCTACATGGCGGACCTTGCCTTGCGCCAGAATCGGATGCGGTGGTTCCTGCATTGGGGCGCCATGACGGTCAGTCACTTCCCAACCGCAGGGCATTCCGCCCACGCCTTCGAAATCCTTGCCAGTAAAAACCTTCACCACACCCGGCATACCTTCGGCGGCTGAGGTGTCGATATTGGTGATCCGGCCATGAGCGATGTCGGACCGCAAAAAATGCACATAGGCTTGACCATGTACATTAATGTCGTCGGTATAATTGCCTGCTCCGGTCAGAAAGCGCACGTCCTCGCGCCGCTTGGAACTGGCTCCGATGCCACTGTCTTTGGGCATTGCTTGTTCTCCTCCCTGAAAAGAATTTTCGTCGAAAATTCTTACCCGCCTCACTCGGCGGCGATGCTTGAAACGTCCTGACCCGAAGCGGCCATGATCGCCTTAACGATGTTGTGATAGCCCGTGCAGCGGCAAAGATTACCCTCAAGGTACTTGCGAATTTCGCCTTCGGTCGGGCGCGGGTTGTCCTTGAGCAATGCCGCAGTGCTCATCACCATGCCCGGAGTGCAGAACCCGCACTGAAGTCCATGATGATCCTGAAAGGCCTGCTGAATGACGTTCAGCGTACCATCTTCAGCCGCTTGACCCTCGATCGTGCCCACATCCGCGCCGTCTGCTTCCAACGCCAGCATGTTGCAGGATTTGACCGCCTCACCATTCACGTGCACAACGCACGCGCCACATTGTGCCGTATCACATCCAACATGCGTTCCGGTTAGTGACAGGTGATCACGCAAAAAGCTGGACAGCAACGTCCGGCCTTCGACATCACCACTCACGGACTTTCCGTTCACGGTCATTGAGACCTGTGTCATGAGATCCTCCCAATTTAGTGTTTTTCTCTTGGCCCCGAGTTAAACACGGGAAATTTTGTTTGAGAACAAAAATATTTGACCGATTTTTCCGCAAGTTCTCAGCCCAGCTATCTAAGCATGGTGTGGCAGGTGGAAAGGGCAAAAATGCCGTCACGTCACTTGCTTCTGGCCGCCCTTGGCTGGGGCCTTGTCGGAATTTCTTTCAACAACCCCCCTACCCCCATCGCGGCGATATCTGCGCCAGTCGTCTCAATCCCGCAGGTCACACGGGACAAAACCCAATCTGCCCCGTTCAGAGCTGGCGAGCGGGCACATCCGGGCAAACCGATAATCGGGCGATCATCTAATGACCCCAGAAACAAAAGGTTGCCGGGATCGACTGGCATTCCGAACCGGTCGACGACACCGCCTGCCACTCGCACCGCAGCTGGGGCCACATCGTTTTCGTCCGATGTAGCCGATCCCGTCAGAATCATGACGATCTCGCCCCGGGCGTCCGAAAGTGTGGATGTAAGGTCATCCAATCGATGCGGCACCAAATGAACGTCAGACAAGTCCATGCCCAATGCCTCAACCCGACCACGAATTGCGGCAATCCCTTTTTCATTCGAAGGCCCGCCGGCAATTTCTGTCACGATCAGGCTGGCATTCCTGAATTTGGGAACTGTTAATCGAATGGCATCCTGTGCTTCTTGGGCCGCGCGCTCTACGTCGGATCGAGGCACCGCGTAGGAGATCACCTTGATCGTCGCCACCATTCCACCTGTTGTCATCTGTTGATATTGCGGCACCGTCGCGACCGTAATCATGGGATTGACCTGGTTGAAGCTTTGCAGGGCATTGGGGTCCAGTACTGCCACCCCCGGTCCATCTGCCAATAGGTTAACACGTCCGGTAAACGCTTCGGTGACGCGAAGGTTGGCCCGCGCAGGGTCCGAGGCAAGCGCTGCCGCCAGCATCGCTGCCGCCTCATCCTCGTGGCAATCACCGGGCTCAAGACGGGCGACTGTAACCTCCGTCAGTCCAGCCTGCTGCAAATCGGCGATATGCTCGGGTAACAGAGTGATACCTTTTCGCAGCTTGCGATCACCAACCTTGACCGAATGGGCCAGAATGGCACCGCAAGCGTCTGACACTGAAACCGACCCGAACTTCACGCCTTGCCCCGCAGAACCGCAGTCATCTGCGCGAGAATGGCTACCGCTATCTCGGACGGGCCAGCCGCACCGATATCGAGCCCGATCGGTCCGTGGATCCGTGAAATCTGTTCATCCGTAAACCCTGCTTGTTTCATCCGGTCGACACGTTTGGCATGGGTCCGCTTGGAACCAAGCGCTCCGATGTAAAACACATAAGCCGACAGTGCGGCCTGAAGCGCGGGATCGTCCAGCTTGGGATCGTGGGTTAGCAGGACAATCGCCGTTCGCGTATCCAAGCCCAGCTTTGTTACTGCCTCATCAGGCCAATCCGTCAGGATCGTCTCACCTGGAAAACGCGCATCCGAAGCAAACGCCTCTCGCGGGTCGATGATCGCCGGATCGTAGCCAGCGATCCGCGCCATTGGTACCAAAGCCTGAGCGATATGCACGGCTCCCACCACGATCAGCCGCAGGGGTGGATTGTGAACAGCAACAAAGGTTTGACCGTCTTCTTCAAATCCAGACCGGTCCATACGTAACCGCGCTGCATAGGCATTGCGGCGCAGTGCGCGTTTTCCAGTTTCGACATTGACTTCATAAGCCAGAGGTTCGCGACGCGCCCGCGCCGCTACCAGCTCGGCCAGCATCTGTTCGGGCAGGACCTTTCCAACCGGCTCAACGAGAACACGGATTGTACCGCCACAGGCCAACCCAACGGCAAATGCATCTTCATCGCTGACGCCAAACTCCAGCAGCCGTGCTTCACCTTCTTCGATAGCTTCCAACGCTTCGACGATCACGGCGCCTTCTACGCAACCGCCTGAAACCGACCCCTCGATCCGACCATCACCTGCGATAACCAGCTGCGCGCCAACACGCCGCGGAGCGCTGCCCCAGGTTTCAACCACCGTAGCCAAAGCCGCCCCTTTACCGGCGCGATACCATTTCAAAGCGGTTTCCGGGCTGTTGTCGAATCGTTCCATTGAGACCTCCGGCAGTGCCTCGGTTCAACATAGTTAGCTTTGTGGCAATGAAAAGCGGTCATGGGCCGGTAATTCCGGCGCTAACAAGCCGAATTCGCATTCATATTCAGAAAAGATTGATTGTTGTCGGGCCGCATTCTAGCCTGCGTGCTATTCTGGGCACTGCTCGGAATCACCCCTGCATATTTCAAAGCGGAGACAGACAGTTGAAACGCATTCTTACACTGGGAGCGGCGCTCAGCCTCATGGCAGCGAACGCTGGTTGGGCTGATACATTTCTGAAGTACGGAGAGGTTGAAGGCTGGAAAGTCTTCATCGATCAGGACAAGAAATCTTGTCTGATCGAAGCGGTGGATGATGCCGAAAATGTAGTACAGATGGGTCTAACCGAGGATCGTGGTGTCGGCTACGTGGGCGTCTTCACAAAAGCCAAGACCAACATCAAGAAAGGCGAGAAAGAGGCCGTTGCCATCCTCATAGGCGACAACATTTACGTCGGTGAAGCCACTGGCATGAAGGGTAACATCACCAAGGGTTATTCGGGCGGGTATGTCCTGTCAGACGATCCCCAATTTGCCGATGACCTTGCTAAGAAGAAGGTTATGGTCGTCTTCCCCGAGAAAGAGTTCGCCTTCACCGTCGATCTGACGGGCACCTACAAAGCCATGGAAATGGCTCGTAAGTGCAATGAAGAACAGCTGTCATAACGGCTAATCGGAAAGCGCGGCCATCAACCGCGCTTTCTGCCCCTGATCATCGGGTTGCGAAATTACGGTGGTCAGATCCTCAAGCGATGCAATCGAATGCCCGGCACGGAAGCTGTCAACATGTGGAAGCATTGTTGCCACGCCCTGAGCTTTCGGCGCGAACCCATCCCAGCGCAGCAGAGGGTTCAACCAGATCAAGCGTCGTGATGACAAGTGCAGACGCTCGATTTCTTTTTCAAGCATCTCGGGATCGCCACGCTCTAACCCGTCAGTGATTAGCAAAACGACCGCCCCCTGCCCCATGAATCGCCGCGACCAGTCGCGGTTGAACTGATGCAGGCACTCTCCGATCCGGGTTCCGCCTTCCCAGTCCTGCGCCTCGGCCCCGGCAGCGGCCAGCGCTGCGTCGACATCGCGTTGATGCAGATGGCGGGTGATGTTGGTCAGTCGCGTGCCAAACGTGAAGGCGTGCACTTTGGCCCAACCTGCGCCTTTTGCGTTCGAAACCGTGTGCAGAAAGTGCAGGATGATCCGGCTGTATTGGCTCATCGACCCGGAAATGTCGCAGAGCGCTACCAAATTCGGCCAGCGAGGTTTGGGTTGCAGTCGCGCGATGTCGCGCAGTTCACCGCCCTGCCGCATGGCTGACCTCAAGGTGCGCGCACGATCGATGCGATGACCCAAGATGCTGGCTTGCCCGCGGCGCGACGCGATGGGTTTGACCGGCAGCGTCAGGCGCGCAAGCATACGTTTGGCCTGGGCAATTTCGGATGTGCTCATCTGTTCGAAATCGAGGTTGCGCAGACGCTCCTCGGATGACGCCGTTTGCGTGGCGTCTATCTCGATCTCGCTTTCCTCTTCCTGTTCAACCGTTTCTGGTAGCTCACGTTCAACGCCATCCAGCAATGCTTCGGCCGCGCGCTTCTCCGCTGCATCCGCGCTTCGTTCCTCCTGAACTCCGCGAATGGCCGGTAACATCATCGACATCATGTGCTCGAGATAACGCGGGTCTCGCCAATAGAGGCGAAATACTTGTGCAAAAACAGTTCGGTGTTCCGGTCGATTCACGAAACACGCGTGCAGCGTCCAGTAGAAATCACATTTCTTGGTGAAACCAGCAGCCTCAACAGCGCGGATTGCATCGACCACGCGCCCTGTTCCAATCGGCAAACCCGCCTTGCGCAAGGCACGCGCAAAATGAGTGATGTTTTGCGCCAGCTTGGGGTTGTCCGGGATATCAAGAGGGAGCTGTTCGGCCATCATACTGCTTGGGAGCGCTGCTCCTGACTCCCCATTTCTCTAGGAGACGAATAAAACATTAGGCCGGGACCAGATCGGCCTTGGCCTGATCCAGGATGCGTTTGGCTTCGGACCCCTGCAATTTTTGGATGTCGTCCTGATATTTCAGGATTGCACCCAGTGTATCGCCGATCACCTCGGGGCTGAGGTTGATGACGTCAAGCGCCAACAGGCACTTCGCCCAATCGATGGTTTCTGCCACGCCTGGTTTTTTGAACAGGTCCTCAGTGCGCAGGCGCTGAACAAAGGCCACAACTTCGCGGCTAAGCGCCTTGGCAGCTTCTGGTGCGCGTGCGTGAAGGATTTCAATCTCGCGGGCAAAGTCGGGGTAATCGACCCAGTGATACAGGCAGCGGCGTTTCAGTGCGTCATGCACCTCGCGCGTACGGTTCGAGGTGACGATCACGATCGGTGGTTCGGGCGCTTTGACAGTGCCAAGCTCGGGGATTGTGACCTGAAAGTCGCTGAGGGCTTCCAACAGAAAAGCCTCAAATGGTTCGTCGGTCCGGTCCAACTCATCGATCAGTAAAACGGGTGCACCATCTGCATCCGGGCGCATGGCTTGCAACAAAGGCCGTTCGATCAGGTAGTCATCCGAGAACAGTTCGGTCTGCAGAGCATTCCGATCTGCACCGCCCGAGGCCTCTGCCGTGCGGATCGCCACCATCTGAGCGGGAAAATTCCATTCATATACGGCAGAAGAGGCATCCAGACCCTCGTAGCATTGCAGGCGGATCAAGCGCCGCCCCAATCCCGCGGCCAACGCCTTGGCAATTTCGGTTTTTCCTACGCCCGCCTCACCTTCCAGAAACAAAGGTCGACCGAGTTTCAGAGAAAGAAACACAACCGTGGCCAGCGCGCGGCCACAGACATAGCCCTGGCTTCCCAGCAGGTTCTGCACGGCATCTATGGAATTCGGCTGTGTCATGAGTTCCCCTTCTATCTTCGGCCCAACAGGTCATGACAGCGTCTTGACGTCAAGACCACCATCCGTCCGGGACTTACGACGATCCCTTGCTTTGACAAGGGCAACAGGGTCTTTCGCCGCCTAAGCTGCTGTGTTAGCGGGGGACCATGACCAATTCCCTGACGATCCGCCGCCCCGATGATTGGCATCTGCATCTGCGCGATGGCGCGATGCTGCAAGCCGTCCTGCCTGAAACCGCGCGCCATTTTGCCCGCGCTATCATCATGCCGAACCTCGTTCCGCCCGTCGTTACTGGAGATCAGGCCGCTGCCTATCGCGACCGTATTCTGGCGGCGCTGCCTGAAGACATGACGTTTGAGCCGCTGATGACGCTCTACCTGACCGAAGACACCGATCCCGCCGATGTGGCAGCGGCACAGGTCAGCGGGTTGGTCAAAGCCGTCAAACTATACCCGGCTGGGGCGACGACCAATTCGTCCTCGGGCGTACGCGATTTCGACAAGGTGCGCCCTGTTTTGGAGAAGATGGCCGAGATCGGGCTACCGCTGTGTGTGCACGGAGAAGTCACGGATAGCGACATCGACATTTTTGATCGAGAAGCCGTATTCATAGACCGCGTTCTCGATCCAATCCGCAAAACAACGCCTGGACTGCGTGTGGTGATGGAACACATCACGACATCAAACGGCGTGGACTATGTGAATTCGAATGCAAAGGATTTGGGGGCGACGATTACAACGCACCACCTGATCATTAACCGCAATCATATCTTGGTTGGTGGAATCAAACCGCACTATTACTGCCTTCCAGTCGCTAAACGGGAAGAGCATCGGCTGGCACTTCTGACAGCCGCAACTTCGGGCAATGCGCGCTTTTTCCTTGGTACTGACAGTGCGCCGCACACGGATGCGAACAAGGAAATGGCCTGCGGCTGCGCTGGATGTTTTACTGCAACCAACACAATGTCACTGCTGGCCGAAATGTTTGAACGCGCGGATGCGTTGGACAAGCTGGAAGCATTCACCTCGCTCAACGGCCCGGCCTTTTATCGCCTGCCAGCGAACAAAGAGACCATCACGCTGACCAAGGGGGATGAGGTCGTCTATCCCGCCAAAATCGAGAGCGGCGATGGTCCTGTCACCGTATTCGATCCGGACTTTCCACTGCATTGGCGGGTCGCTTAATCAGTTAACCTTTCGGCCAAATCCGCTGCGCGCCCGCCGGTGCGCAGCATCGACCAGATTGCGTCTGCTTCGTCCAATCCAATCAATTTAGCGGCCTTGTCTCTGACACGATCCTCGCGATCTGACAGTGACATTTGTGCAAGCAGATCGTGGCTGGCCTCGAGGCGGGCACCATCCCTGCGCAAAAGGGAAAGGTGGGCTTGTGTTTCGGACAAGCTTTCATCTGCCTCTACCGTAATCCGATCCCGCAGGGATTGAAGCCTCGGGTCTGCACAGATCTTGTCAGTATAGCTGCCCGGTAGTGCCGTATCGTACCCCATCGATTGCATTGCGATCACTGTGCGATAAGAAAACTTCGCACCCAAACCGCTAGTCGGCTGCAGTTGATTGCAAACGCTCATCCAGCGGGGGTGCGTTTTAACCTTGATCTCGGCCACCTCTGGTTCGGCAATGTCAAGTTCGCGTGCGGCCTCAAGCGCCGCGTGCAGGCCATGACAGCAGGCATGAAACTTGTGGCTGACGCTTTCGAACAGCCATTCATCCCCCAATCCATTCAACGCTGCTGGACTATCCTGCGCCCCCAGATGGGTCGCCCCAAATCCAAACGGGCCTTCCAAAGCATCGGCTCCGGGTTGAAACCCGTTGCGGATCAACTGCGCGGCCTCGACCCCGTTCGAAGCCGCCAGCCCAGCGTTATAGGGTTTGCCCATGGTTCCGAACTGCGATTTTTGCCCTGAAGCGCGGGTTGCAGTCAGACCCAGCAGATCCCGCATCTGTTTGGCATCAAACGCCATAATCCGACCTGCGGCAATTGCAGCCCCAAACGCACCCGCCGTGGCGGTTTGGTGGAACCCGGCCTGATAGTGACCACGGCCCAACCATAGGCCGACGCGAATCGAAAGCTCCATCCCGACAAGCGCCGCTTCGAGCAGATCGACCAACGGCCGATCCTCCCATGCCGTAAGCGCCAGAGCGGCCGGGAACACGGCAACCGAAGGATGACCGATATGGGCAAAATGAGTGTCATCATAGTCAAGCGCATGAGAAACGGTGCCATTCACCAGCGCGGCAGCGCGCAACGGGGCATCGCCGCCTCCGAATAGACGAGCTTGTGTTGCACCACTCTCGGACAATACCATCTGGCGGATAATGCGCGACACAGGCTCATCGACCCCTGCCCGGCCAACTGCGAGCCAATCCAGTGCGGAAAGAGATGTCACGATACGGGCCTGTGCCGTAGTCGAAACAGGACCGGCAGCAAACTCGGCAAGGGCAGATGTCAGATCAGTCATGGGGCGCAGTCTAGCGCGCGCACCCCGGGCGTAAAGCCTCAGCTGTAAAGGTCTGCAGCGCGTTGTTCGAATGCGCGCACGATGCGGTGCATGGCTTCGTTGAACACCACACCTATGATTCCCTGCAGAACCGCGTTCTTGAACTCGAAATCAACGTGGAACGAAACGTTACAGCCATCTTCCGTATCCTCAAACTCCCAATCCGAACGCATGTATCTGAACGGCCCATCCAGATATTCGGTATCGATCCGTTTGTGAGCATCAAACAAGGTCACACGGCTACCAAACCGTTCCCGAAAGACTTTGAATGAAATCACGAGATCCGCCTCCATCACCTGCCCTTCACCAGCTACATAGGTGCGGCGAATACGCGCTGCAGCACACCAGGGAAGGAATTCGGGGTATTTGGCCACGTCCGCAACCAGATCATACATCTGCTGAGCGGTGTAGGGCAGCGGTCGTGTCTCGGAATGAGTTGGCATGGCGTCCGGTATTAACTGGTGACAATGGCGCGTGATTTCGTATGTTGCGCGCCAAAGATCAAGGGGGCAGCGATGAGCCAGCGCGCATATGTGATAGATGAGATGATCTCAGCCAAGGCAATTGCCGCTCGGATCGAAGAGCTTTGTCGGGAAATCACAGAAGAGTTTGGCGGCACAGACAAGCTGGTTGTCGTAGGCCTGCTGCGCGGAAGCTTCGTCTTCATCGCCGATCTGGTACGCGAGCTAGACCTGCCCATTGAGGTCGACTTTCTTGAAGCTTCATCTTACGGCGATTCGATGGAAAGTAGCCGGGAAGTTCGTATTCTCAAGGACTTGCGAGGTGCAATTGAAGGACGCGACGTGCTGGTCGTCGAAGACATCGTGGATACCGGCCACACCCTGAAACATGTCACTAAACTGCTGCAGAGCCGTAAACCTCACCGCTTGAAATCCATCGCACTTCTGGACAAGCCCAGCCGGCGCGAGGTCAATTTCCGTTCGGACTGGATTGGGTTTGAAATCCCTGATGAATTTGTCGTGGGCTACGGCATTGACTATGCGCAACGCAACCGAAACTTGCCATTTATTGGCAAGGTCCGGTTTCTCGAAGATCAGGACGGATGAATCTGCGCCACTTTCTTCGTATGTCGCAATGGGGGCGAAACCCGCCTTCGGAGCGTCGAGTAAAACTGGTATTCGGCGCAATCATTATCTGTCTGGTTATTGCCGGAGTAGAATTTATGGGATGGTGGCCCGACTGGGCTGCAAGCCACCCCAAGAAGCTCAAGCCTTGAGCGTCTGCTCGATGGCCGCCAGAAATATATCGGTCCCGATCGGGATCAGGGCATCAGGAAAATCATAATCGGGGTTGTGCAGTTGAGGGTGATCGCGCCCTGCGCCCAGCCAGAACATGGCGCTCTTTGCACCTTTTCCAAACTGTCCGAAATCTTCCGAAAACCTTTGTGGGGTCGGCGCCAACGTGCATGGCACATCGCGTATGCGGCAGGCCTCTGACAAGATCTGAACAGCTTCATCGGAATTGGTGCAGGCCTCGAATATGTCGTCATATGTGATTTCAACACCCAATCCATGAGCCTGCGCACTTGCGTTGACGAGATGCTCAGCCTCGCGCATCAGTTCCGCCATACGAGAATCTGAAACCGTGCGTAAAGTCACCCAAAGTTCGGCCATACCGGGCGCTACGCCGAACGTGGCTTCACCCAGTTGCGCATGGGTTACTGTGGACAGCGCGTAATCAGCGTCCAGCGCACCACCGCGCCCCAGCGTGGCCAACGCGGGCATAAGCTCTACCAACGCTCCAGCCGGTGACACCCCATCCTGAGGGGCCGCCGCATGAGAGGTCTTGCCCGTCAGCACAATACGCATCCCGCGCGAGGCGCAATTGGACGGACCTGAACACAACTCAACCGCACCAAGTTCCAACCCCGGCAGGTTGTGTAGCGAAAACACGTAGTCCGGCTCGATATCCGCGAACTTGTGATCGGCGCGATAGGCCATCGCGCCCTGCCCCGTTTCTTCGGCAGGCTGAAAGATCAGAACGACCCGCCCCTTTGTTGGGCGC
Source organism: Ruegeria sp. (assembly GCA_040829945.1). Lineage (GTDB taxonomy): Bacteria > Pseudomonadota > Alphaproteobacteria > Rhodobacterales > Rhodobacteraceae > Ruegeria. The sequence continues at coordinate 428,546 of JBFOLN010000009.1, read as the reverse complement.
GTTTCCCCGAGCACGAAGGCCACGCCGAGAACCATCGCCATGTGACCATCGTGCCCACAAAGATGTCCCTTACCGGGGTATTGCGACGCATATCTGGCGCTCGATATCTCTTGAATCGGCAAACCGTCCAGTTCACATCGGATGCCGATGGTTGGTCCAGGCCGCCCACTGTCATAGATCGCCGCGACGCCATGGCCGCCAATACCGGTCAGAACGGCATCAGGACCACAGGCCTGCAAAAGGTTAGTTATACTTGTCGCAGTTCCGCGTTCTTCACCCGATACCTCAGGCACCTGATGTAACTCATGGCGCTTTTCGGTGAGCCAGGATTGAAGCTCAGGTTTCACCCTTGGTTCAACTTCTTTTGCCGGGCATCGCGCAGGCGGGCAAAGTCATCACCCGCATGGTACGACGACCGGGTCAGTGGTGTGGCTGAGACCATGAGGAAGCCTTTGCCGAAGGCGGCTTTTTCGTAAGCTGCAAACTCTTCAGGCGTGACGAACCGATCAATTCCGTGATGTTTCGGCGTCGGTTGCAAATACTGGCCAATGGTCAGAAAATCGATATCTGCCGCACGCATGTCATCCATTACCTGGCGAACCTGCTGCTCGTCCTCTCCCAACCCGACCATGATGCCCGATTTGGTGAAGATCGACGGATCCATCTCTTTGACCCGCTGCAGCAGTCGCAACGAATGGAAATAGCGAGCGCCGGGACGAACCTCAGGATATAGACCGGGCACAGTCTCTAGGTTGTGATTGAACACATCCGGTTTGGCTTCAACGACGATCTCAAGCACCGAAGGATCACATTTCAGGAAATCCGGCGTCAGAATCTCAATTGTTGTTTTGGGCGACCGGTGCCGAACGGCACGGATGGTCTGCGCGAAATGCTCAGCCCCACCATCCAGCAAATCGTCCCGGTCGACCGATGTGATCACTACGTGATTCAAACCCAGCTTGTGCACCGCATGGGCCACGCGACCCGGCTCAAACGCGTCCAGCGTATCTGGCTTACCGGTTGCGATGTTGCAGAAGGTACAGCCGCGCGTACAGATTTCTCCCATGATCATCATGGTCGCGTGGCCTTGGCTCCAGCACTCCCCCACGTTGGGGCATCCGGCCTCTTCACAGACGGTTACCAGATTGTTGTCACGCATGATCTTATGGGTCTCGGCATATCCCTTGCCACCGGGTGCCTTGACGCGAATCCATTTCGGCTTGCGCGGCGCTGCATTGTCAGGTCGATGCGCTTTTTCTGGGTGTCTTTGCTCGGGTATTTTCAGATCACGCACGGCTGGCTTTCCTGACTTTGGGTCAATTCGCTTCGCGTTTAACATAAACCGACTTTGTTGGTTACGCCAGCGGCGCATAGCCGCTATGCAGTGAATTCGCGCGAGCGCAGAAAAAAGTCCCGCAGAGTCATTTTTTGCATAATACTTTCAATGTAATCAGGTAAGTACAGTTATTATGCGCCTGCAGCATATCTATTGTTGAAGCGAACTTAGAATCGTTTTAATCCTCACTCCAAACATATGTGAATCACAGGAGTTTGATGATGAAAACCGGTGCAGAACTGCCTGAAGTTACCTTCCACACCCGTGTCCGCGATGAGGCAATCGAAGGCCCCAACCCGTTCCGCTGGGAGGATAAGACAACCGCAGATTACTTCGCAGGCAAGCGGGTCATTTTGTTTTCACTGCCTGGTGCGTTCACCCCGACATGCTCGACCTATCAGCTGCCCGGATTTGAGAATGGCCATGCTGACTTTGCCGCAAAAGGCATCGATGCAATTTACTGCATGTCCGTTAATGACAGCTTTGTCATGAACAAGTGGGCCGCAGATCAGGGGCTGGAAAACGTTGCCGTCATTCCTGACGGTTCTGGTGAATTCACCCGCAAGATGGGCATGCTGGTCGACAAGGACAATCTGGGTTTTGGCATGCGCTCGTGGCGCTATGCGGCCATCGTTAACGATGGCGTAGTCGAAGCGTGGTTCGAAGAGCCTGGTCTGATGGATAACTGCCCGGATGATCCTTATGGCGTTTCGTCGCCGGAGAACCTTATGAAGCATCTGGACGAAGCCCGCGAACCGGCGCTGGCATAAACCAAACATGACTATCGTTGCAAGGCTCGCCATCTCGGCGGGCCTTTTTCGTTAGTCTCGGGTTTTCTCGACCACCTCTTCTCCGACTTGTCGGATCACTTGTGCCAGTCGATCAAACCACTCTTCCCCTACCGTCGATGCGCGACGCACCAAACCAATGGTCCGTGCGGGTTGCGGGGCGCCAAATCGCACCAATTGCAGGCCAGGCACCGCATCAATTTCGGCCTGCGCTGCCAACTCGGGCATTAAGGTCAAACCGAATCCTTCTGCGACCAAACGCGACAGCGTAGCCAAGGAAGACGCACCCATATTGATCTGTCCGCTGGTGCGATCCTGCCCGCATACCTCAAGCGCTTGATCGGTCAGGCAGTGCCCATCTTCCAACAACATCAGTTGCGCCGTCTTCAGGTCTACAGGCCGCAGCGCTTCAGGGCTTATGGTCAAGCGATTTAAACGACTTTGGCTCCCCGCCAACAGAAAGCGGTCTTCGAACAATGGTTCTTCATGAAAAGAGCCGCCACCCGAGGGCAGCGCCAGTACCGCGGCATCTATCTCACCTAAGCGCAACATGGATAGCAATCGCTCGGTTCGAGCTTCACGAATCTGAACCCGCAACGAGACATCATCGGCACGCAGCCCGGCCAACACCCCGGGCAGCAAGTAAGGTGCTACCGTTGGAATAATACCGATCGAAAGGGATCTGTGCCCTCCGGAATGATCGCGCGCAAAGCTTTCCAAGCGTTCTGCCGCATTCAGTACTTGATGGGCATATTCCAGAACATCTCGCCCAAGCGGTGTCAGAAGGATGTCACGGGCCTGCCGTTCGAATAGCGGCCCGCCAATGGAATCTTCCAATGCCTTGATCTGGACCGAAAGCGCAGGCTGCGAAACATGGCAAACCTGCGCTGCGCGGCCAAAGTTTCTTTGCTCGGCGACGGCCCGGAAATACTGCAATTGTCGGAAAGTGAAGTTCATAATTTCTGACTATCACTTGTCACCAGATCCGCAAGACCAGCATATGACGACACCGGGTAATCAGCCGATCATTCGATCCCGTTCGGTCTGGTCTTCGTAGTGCCGTTTCAGTCTTTGCAATGCGATCCGGAGGACAATTTTTCCTGATCGCGCCGACCACCCCATGCGCTTCTCAGCCAGTTCCAACCCCTCAAGATAGCAACAACAACGCAGCGCGACGTCGCTCAACCCCGGTCCCAGATCGGAAAGTGCCCGTGCCACTCGACCACGTGCGTCAGCGGACCCGTGAGCTGCATGGGCGTCCGAAACAAAGTCACCGCGCCCGCCGCCAGTCAGAAAGCGATCCCAGTTTTGCGTAACCTGAGGGCCAATCTGTGCAAGCTCGAAATCCTCACGCAATCGCTCACCAGCGCCAACCAGAGTTTCATCAAGGAACGGTTTCCCGTCACGATCGCGACGGCGCGCCAACGCGACCAATGGGCTTTCTACGTTACTGTAACGAACCCTTGGTTGATTTGACCTTCCCGGACCGACTGTCGCGGGCTTGAACGATGCCTGAGCCTCCGCCATGCCGGACTCATTATGGGAACGTGCCCGGTTTTCAGCCTCAGCAATCAAATGGCTCAAAGTCGTCCGGCCCGAAGTTGAAATCCGATATCGGGAAATCCGTCCGGGGTTGTCGCACGAGATCCAGTCATTCAGCGCTAGAGCTTGCGCGATAGTACTTTCAACGACTGCCGTTTTGGTGGTGCCGCCTTCTCCACTGTCCCGGACGACTACTGCCTTATCCATATCCTCGGCCACTGCAAGGACTGCACCGGATTCGCACAACCGCCGCAGGACACGCAGCGCCTCTCGCTCGAACTCATCCCCTTGAAAGCCGGACTTGCCCGTATTCGATGTCTCGGATGTAAAGCTCGGGACTTGTTGGTGCGTTGTCGAAAAATGCGACTGGGCCAGCGATTGCAACGCTGCATCCACCAATGGATCATCGCGTCGCATTTCAACGCGACGGATCTGCCGCAAAATAGTTGAGGCATGGCATCCCGCGGACCGTGCGATATCCCGTATAGACCGCCCTGACTCCGTATGGTCCAGATATCGTTGCGCCCCTTCGGGAACCCATGCCGGAACAGTGAATGCCACGCTGTTTTCCATATTTATTCGCCCTCGTCGACAAAACAAACTGACAGTTTTAGCCGTCGGATTCTTAGTTAACCAAATCTAACTAGAGTTGCTTTCGTTACTCGTTCGTTAATCACAGACAGCTCAGAGCAGAATTGATTCAAAAAGATAAACAGTGGTGAAACCATAGTTCGGGGTGAGCAACATCAAGGCAACACCCGCATAAGTTGTGTTTGATTTCAGTCATCGGAATTGAATGAGAAGGATAGCTGCCGTGCAAGACCTAACGACCATGATCACCACCCTCCGCCGCCCGCGACTGCTGGCCAGAGCCGCCAAGATCGGGGCGCAGGACTATAATCGCGACCGCCACCTGCAGCGCCTTTTGGGATACGGGTCAATACCAGGTTCGGGCGCCGCGTTGATCCGTCTGATGGAACTTGAACGCGAGGTTAATGCACAAAGAAAAGAAGATGACGCAGCCTACTCGCTGGTTCGCCATCTCGATTTGCTGATTGCATTGAACGGCGAGGCGCAGCTGTATCAAGCCAGCCGCGCCACGCAATATCAGTGATCAGGTGAAGGCATCCGGCATGGATGCTTTCTTCTCGGCGACATATGCGTCCAAGGCCGCTTTTACCTCAGGATCAAGCTGTGGCTGCTGGTAGTTGGTCAGCAGATGTTCCACCCTTGCCGAAGCAAGCGTCCGTGTATCGCGGGCGCCTTCCTCTTCCCAAGTTTCGAACGGCTTGTAATCCAGCAATTCGCTCTTCCAGAAGGCATCTTTAAAGTTTGCCTGCGTGTGGGCACAGCCAAGATAGTGGCCTCCGGGTCCGACTTCGCGAATGGCGTCCATCGCCTGTGCATTCTCGTCGTAAGCGACACCTTTCGCCAGACCATGCAGAACGCCCAACTGGTCGGCATCCATGACAAATTTCTCGAAGTCTGCCACCAGACCACCTTCGAGCCATCCGCATGAATGCAGCATGAAGTTCACGCCCGACATCAGACCCATGTTCAGTGAATTCGCGGTTTCATAGGCCGCCTGCGCGTCAGGCAACTTCGAGCCGCAGAAGGAACCCGCAGAACGGAACGGAAGCCCCAGACGACGCGCCAACTGGCCCGCGCCATAGGTAACGTTCGATGCCTCCGGAGTGCCAAAGGTGGGAGCGCCTGAGTTCATGTCGATCGATGACACAAACGCGCCGAAAATTGCCGGAGCACCCGGACGAATGATCTGGCTGTACGCCACGCCCGCCATTACCTCGGCCAGAACCTGCGTCAGCGTACCAGCAACCGAAACCGGAGCCATCGCGCCGCCCACGATGAAGGGCGAAATAATGCAAGCCTGGTTGTTGCGCGCATAAACCTCAAGTGAGCCCATCATCACGTCGTCGAACGTCATCGGCGAGTTGATGTTGGTCAATGAGGTCATGACAGTGTTGTTCTGAACGAACTCTTTGCCGAACAGAATCTCACACATCTCTACCGAGTCCTGCGCCCGGCTGGGGTCTGTAACCGAACCCATGAACGGTTTGTCGGACAGAGTCATATGCGCCATCAGCATATCCAGGTGGCGCTTGTTCACCGGAATATCAGTCGGCTCGCAAACCGTGCCACCCGAGTGGTGCAACCACTTGGACATATAGGCCAGTTTCACGAATTTGTTGAAGTCATCCATTGTCGCGTAGCGGCGTCCACCTTGCGCATCGCGCACAAACGGGGGGCCATAGACCGGCGCAAGGACCATATTGCGGCCACCGATCACAACCGACTTTTCAGGGTTGCGCGCGTGCTGAGTGAACTCACTTGGAGCGGTCTTGATCAGTTCTCGCGCGAGACCACGCGGCAGGCGCACACGTTCACCATCGACGTCAGCACCAGCATCGCGCCAGCGTTCCAGCGCGGCGGGATTGTCAACGAAATTGACGCCCACCTCAGCCAAGACGGTCTCTGCATTTGTTTCGATGATCTCTAACGCTTCTTCGTTGAGAACTTCGAAATTGGGTATGTTGCGTTCGATGTACTTCGCGGTTTCGATCTTCACCGCCGTGCGCTCGGCCCGGCGGGCGGCGCCACCGCCACCTCGTGCTCTGCGCCGGGTGTTTGCCTCTGCCATGAGAAAATCCCGTTGATTGGTTGGTTCGATAAGTGTGTTACATGAACGACCAACGATGCCAGAGATAGTTTACGGCGCTATAGAGGTAAAAGCGACATGAACTTCGGATTGAGCGATGATTGCCGGGCTTACCCGTTACGTCACACGCTTTTCCATCAATACAGCATTACCTCTGGTCTCGATTTCCTGCCATCCCAAATAGCGGTACATCGCACAGGTGCCAGACATCAACCGGTGAGTACGCAGACGCAGAATGTGCAATCCGCCCGATTTGGCAGAGACCTCAGCAGCTTCCAGTAGCTGACGCGCAATACCTTTGCCTTGCGCCTCGGGCGATACGCCGAGGTTAAAGATCATCATCGCATCTGACATTTCACCAAATACAATTACACCCAGCAGATGCTTGCCGTGCTCGGCAATTAGTACCCGTCGTTCATTGATATCATCAAGAATCCCACTGGTCACATCCGGCAAATCATCAATATCGCGTTTTGCATCCGCGTAGGCACCGGCAAGGCAATTCCGAATTGCGCCAAGATCATCCGGCGCAGCTGACCTGAGGCTGATTTCTGACATCCAACCCCTCCTTTGAAGGAAACCATCGCTGATGGCTTAAATGACGTCATTACGCTTGCACAAGCAAGGCTTGCGACCTAATAGCCAGTCATGACACAAGACACCCATGACCGCCTTCTGATCATCGACTTCGGCAGCCAGGTGACGCAGCTTATCGCCCGCCGCCTGCGTGAACTGAACGTCTATTGCGAAATTCACCCCTACCAGAATGTCACGATGGACTTCGTGCGCGACATGGCGCCTCGCGCCGTGATCCTTTCCGGCGGGCCAGACAGTGTCACGCGCGAAGGCTCACCTCGCGCCCCGCAAGAAATATTTGACTATGGCGTTCCGATCCTTGGCATCTGTTATGGCCAGCAGGTGATGATGCATCAATTGGGCGGCAAAGTCGAAAGCGGCCATGGTACTGCAGAATTCGGCCGCGCATTTGTCACGCCGAAGGCCAAGCTTGATATTCTGGACGGCTGGTTCACCGACGGCGACGAACAGGTCTGGATGAGCCACGGCGATCACGTAAGCGAAATTGCTCCGGGTTTTGAGGTATTTGGCACCTCACCCAACGCTCCGTTCGCTATTACAGCCGATCCTTCGCGCCACTTCTATGCGGTGCAGTTCCACCCTGAGGTGCACCATACCCCTAAAGGCGCGAAACTTTATGAAAATTTCGTCAAGCTGGCTGGTTTCTCGGGCGACTGGACCATGGGCGCCTATCGCGAGCAAATGATCGCGAAAATCCGCGAGCAAGTCGGGGATAAGAAAGTCATCTGCGGCCTTTCTGGCGGTGTCGACAGCTCGGTCGCAGCCATCCTGATCCACGAGGCTATCGGAGATCAGCTGACCTGCGTTTTCGTCGACCACGGCCTGTTGCGTAAAAATGAGGCGACCGAGGTCGTTGGCATGTTCCGCGACAACTACAACATCCAGTTGATCCATGCGGACGAGAGTGAACTGTTTCTGGGTGAATTGGATGGTCAAAGCGACCCCGAAACCAAACGCAAAATCATCGGCAAGCTGTTCATCGACGTCTTCCAGAAACACGCTGACACTATCGAAGGTGCCGAGTTTCTCGCACAAGGCACGTTGTATCCAGATGTGATCGAATCCGTCTCATTCTCAGGTGGTCCTTCGGTGACTATTAAATCGCACCATAATGTGGGCGGTCTGCCAGAGAAGATGGGTCTGAAGCTGGTTGAACCCCTGCGCGAACTGTTCAAGGACGAAGTCCGCGCCTTGGGCCGCGAACTTGGTCTGCCAGCCAGCTTCATTGGGCGCCACCCGTTCCCCGGTCCCGGTCTTGCGATCCGCTGCCCCGGCGAAATCACCCGCGAAAAGTTGGACATCCTACGCGAAGCCGATGCGATCTATATCGATCAAATTCGCAAGCACGGTCTGTACGACGATATCTGGCAGGCCTTCGTTGCGATCCTGCCTGTACGCACGGTTGGCGTGATGGGCGATGGCCGGACTTATGATTATGCCTGTGCCCTGCGCGCTGTGACATCCGTCGATGGCATGACGGCGGATTACTATCCGTTCAGCCACGAGTTCCTGGGCGAAACTGCAACTCGCATCATCAACGAGGTCAAGGGCATCAATCGATGCACATATGACATCACCTCGAAACCACCCGGAACGATTGAGTGGGAATAATTGTTCTCACTTGAGACGCTGCAGGGTGTTGTGCTTGACGGGGTAAGGTCAGATTAATGAGCTATTGTTCGGTGCACGAAACAGCAATAGTCGATGAAGGCGCAAGAATGGGCAATGGCTGCAGAATTTGGCACTGGGTCCATGTCTGCGGCGGGGCCAAATTGGGATCGAACGTATAGCTGGGCAAAGTGTCTTTGTTGGGAACAAAGTCACCATTGGCGATTATTGCAAGGTCCAGAATAATGTCTCCATCTATAACAACATCACATTAGAAGAAGGCGTATTTTGTGGGCCGAGCATGGTTTTCACAAACGTCTAAAACCCTCGCTCATTGATCGAACGAAAGGCCGAGTGTCTCAACACTCTGGTTAAGAAAGGGGCCACACTGGGTGCTAATTATTCGATCATTTGCGGGGGGAATATGCGTTTGTTGGTGCGGGTGCCGTCGTTAATGCAGACGTAAAGCCCTACGCGTTGATGGTGGGCGTGGCCGTAAAACAGATTGGCTGGATGAGCGAATATGGTGAGCAGTTGAATCTACCTCTCACCGGTAGCGGTGAGGAAACTTGCCCCCATACAGGCTCTCGATATGTGTTGAATGGTGAAACAATTCGCAAAGCTCTGCCGGACACCTGAGTGGATGCATTGGAAGAGCAATCAACTGCCAGCCCCAGTTTGTAAGCCTGTTGGCGCCTTAGAATAGGCATCACTTAAGCTGACCGCCTTAAGCAACATAGGCGGCAAGACTGACATTCGGCCTTGCCTCATGAGATAAAACACAATCTATTCAGCCTGTTGTATCTCGGCTCATGTAAGAAAACTCATGGACAGCAATAAAATGCAGATCGGCAAGGCCGCTCTTTGGATGACCGGGGCTATCGCCTCGTTCTCCTCGATGGCCATTGCAGGACGTGAGTTGAGCGTGACGCATGACACTTTCGAGATCATGTTTTATCGCAGCATTGTTGGCATCTGCATCGTTTCTCTAATCCTTACCTCTACGCGAACATGGCATCAGGTCACCACTAAGCGACTAGGCCTGCACGGCATACGAAATGTCATGCACTTTACCGGGCAAAACCTATGGTTCTACGCGGTTACGGTTATTCCCTTGGCGCAGGTTTTCGCGCTTGAATTCACACAGCCAATCTGGGTCATCTTGCTATCCCCGCTGCTTTTGCAGGAGCGGTTGACCGCGTTGCGGCTGACCTCGGCCCTTATCGGGTTTGTTGGCATTCTTATAGTGGCAAGACCGGGCGCTGCATCGCTAAGCCCAGGAATCATCGCGGCGGCCGCATCTGCGATTTTCTTTGCATTAACAACAATCACAACAAAATCTCTTACACGTATCGCCAGTATCGGCTGCATTATGTTCTGGCTAACTTTCATGCAGGCTGGTCTGGGGTTTGTCGCGTCGGGCGCGGATGGTCAGATCACTTTACCTACTTTAGGAACCGCCCCGTTCCTGCTGCTTGTTGGCTTGGCAGGTCTTCTGGCACATTACTGCATCACCAATGCACTGGCCATTGCGCCGGCCACGGTAGTCGTACCCTTTGATTTTGCCCGTCTCCCGACCATCGCCATCGTTGGAATGATCCTCTATCATGAACCGTTGGATCGCTGGACGCTATTTGGCGCCGTCGTTATATTTGCCGGAATTTTCCTGAACGTCTGGTCCGAGAATCGTAACAATTCAGCAACACCCGCGCAGCGTGCGCATACTGAGTAACGCTTCGTCACCAGTTGACCATATTTTAAAGTTTAAGACAGTAACAACCGGTAACAAAGTCGGGTGCGTATGATGAGGATGCGCATTACAGGCAAGTGGACAGTGTAGGGAGGAATAAATGAAACGAACGTTGTTTCACGCTTGCGCGTTGTGCGTCGGGGCAACCACGGCGCAGGCAGGCGGACTCGATCGAAGCGGTCAAGGCGTCAACATCCTGTTCGAAGAAGGATCCGTCGTTCAGTTTCGGCTCGGGTATACGAAGCCGGATGTAAGCGGTTCGATGGAAGATCAGATTCCGACGAGCCCCACCTTTGGCGAGACGATTGAATCGGGCAATGTCACGAACAGCTTCTTCACGCCGCATCTGGCATATAAAACCGCTCTGACAGAGAAGTTGGATTTCGCGCTTGTGTATGACCAGCCGTTTGGCGCGGATATCGACTATTCTGCTGATTATCCAATTTCGCAAAACGTGCTGGGGCTTGCAGGATTTCCTGGCGCAAACGAGGACGTGCTTCGCGCAAAAGCTGACACCGATGCCATTACAGCCTTGCTTCGGTACAAACTGGACAACGGATTCAGTGTAATCGGTGGTGTCCGGGCGCAACGATTGAAAGCAAGCGTTTCGGTACCGCTCGCGGGTGCAGGCTTAACACCCCCAGCCGGTGGTTACCGCGTCGAAACGGACGCTGAAATCGATTTTGGCTATGTAGTCGGCGTCGCATGGGAGCGGCCTGATATCGCGGCTCGCGTTGCGTTGACATACAACTCGAAGATCACACATGATCTGTCGCAAACTGAGGCGAATGACTCGCTAGCTTTCACTCCATTCCCGGAAATAGCCAGGGCCAGCGCCGACTCCACAACCGAAGTTGTGACACCGCAATCTGTCAACCTCGACTTTCAGACGGGTGTCGCGCCGAAAACGCTGCTGTTTGGTTCGATCCGCTGGGTTGACTGGCCTCAGACAGTATACGCTCCGCCAGTCTATACTGGTCTGACCGGAATCAATCTTGTCGACTATGAAGAGGCTACGTGGACCTACTCTCTTGGTCTCGGATACCAGTTCACCGAGGAATTCTCCGGTGCTGTAACCTTGGGTTACGAGAGCGATCAGGGCAATTCCGTTTCGAACCTTGGCCCAACGGACGGTTTTTGGAGCATCGGTCTGGGCGGCACGTATTCGCTTGAAAAAGCGAAGATTTCCGGCGGCGTACGCTATACGGATATCGGTGATGCGACTGCAAACGGTACTGGCCCGGACAACCGCGCCACCTTCACCGGCAACAGCGCATGGAGCGTTGGTATCCAGATCACCTACGCACTGGATTGATTCAGATAAGATAGCTTCTGCAAAGCCCCGCCAATTCGGTGGGGCTTTTTCGCATGTTCCGGGTCGATCTGCATTCTGAGAGATGCAAGAAACATGCCATGACTTCTCAGAAAACCCTCACCCCGCGCGCCTGGTCTGAATTGATACTACTTGGTGTCATCTGGGGCATGTCGTTCCTCGCGATACGTATCGCGCTTGATACAATACCTGTCATAACCTCCGTATTTCACAGGGTTTTCTGGGCTGCGCTTGTATTGTGTATTGTAGTTGCCTGCCAGCGCTACCCAATCCCGCGCGATCCACGCATATGGGGCGTTTTTCTGGTCATGGGGCTTTTGAACAATGTCTTGCCCTTCTCGCTTATGGCCTGGGGGCAGCTCTATGTCGAAACGGGACTGACATCGATCCTGAACGCCGCTACCGCAATCTTCGGTGTCCTTCTGGCGGCCTTGTTTTTTCGTGATGAACGGTTGACCAAAACACGCACACTTGGTGTTGGGTTGGGGTTTCTGGGGGTATCAATCACCATAGGCCTCAAACAGTTCGGCAACTTGAATCCGAGCAATCTGGGTCAGGTGGCAATTCTAGCCGGCACGCTTTCATATGCGTTTGCGGCAATCTGGGCGCGGGCTCATATGAGCACCCTGCCCCCACAAGTCGCTGCTGCAGGTATGTTGACAGGATCGGCGATACTGATGACGCCGATCATGTTGCTGGTCGACGGGGTTCCAACATTCGCCCTCCCCGTAGAGACTTGGCTGGCGATCGCCTATTACGCATTGCTGGCAACCGCCGGAGCCTATCTGTTATATTACCGCGTGCTTCAACAAGCGGGCAGCGGCAATGTACTTCTCGTAACGCTCATAATCCCGCCAATCGCAATTCTTCTGGGTGCTGTCGTACGCGATGAAGCTTTGCCACCGCGAGCGTTTATAGGCTTTGCAGTACTTGCTTTGGGGTTGCTGATTCTTAGTCGAACTCGCCGACGTGATTGACGCCGCCAACGGCCCGTTTTAGCTAAGGCGAAACAAGGGACGGCGGAACATGATTTATAACTCTGCAACGGACTGGCGCGAGGCTGCGCGAAAGAAGGTTTTGTTCTTCGGCATGTCCGGGCTGGGAAAGTCTTATGTCTCGAACACTCTGCGTGATGCAGGCGACTGGTTCCACTACTCGATCGATTACCGGATCGGGACCCGGTACATGGGCGAATACATCACTGACAATGCCAAAGCCGAGGCGATGAAGGTGCCCTTTCTACGCGAGCTTCTGCTGTCGGACTCGATCTATATCGGATCGAATATCACGTTCCAGAACTTGACTCCGGTTTCGGCCTATCTTGGCAAACCGGGCAATCCTGAGCTGGGCGGCCTTGAAATCTCGGAATACCAGCAGCGGCAGGAACAGTTCCGGCTGGCTGAAATCCATGCACTTCTTGATACTAAATATTTCATCGCTCGGGCCAATCGCCTTTATAGCTATCCGAACTTTATCTGCGACACGGGTGGTTCCATCTGCGAATGGGTCGAGCCGGAGGACCCGAACGACCAGATTCTCACTGAATTGTCCCGCCAGACGCTAATGATCTGGATCAAGGGTGACGAAGCGCATACCGAGGAACTGATCAAGCGTTTTGACAAGGCACCAAAGCCAATGTCCTATCAGGCAGAGTTCTTGCAGAGGGTGTGGAACGAATACCTGGCGCTCAACGATTGTTCAGGCGCTGAGGTCAATCCAGATGCCTTTATTCGCTGGACTTATGCGCAAGCACTGGCACATCGTCAGCCACGATATGAAGCGATGGCCCGAAACTGGGGGGTCGCGATCGCAGCTGATGATATCGCCAAAGTGCGTGACAGCGGTGATTTCGATGAGTTGATCGAACGCACCCTTGAGACCCGCGCCAACCCCGCATAAGTTCCAGACTTCTTTCGCAGTTTCAACAGCGTGACCAAATGCCGATTAAAATTCCTTCTGACCTACCTGCCTTCAACGTCCTGACCAATGAGGGCGTCATGGTCATGTCCGAAGATCAGGCCGCGCGGCAGGATATCCGCCCCCTACGGATAGGCCTGTTGAATCTGATGCCCAAGAAGATTCAGACTGAAAACCAATTCGCACGTCTGATCGGTGCAACGCCCTTGCAGATCGAGCTATCTCTGATCCGCATGACGGAACACCGAACCAAGAACACTGCCGCCGAGCATATGGCCGAGTTCTATCAATCCTTTCAAGACGTAAAGGACCAGAAATTCGATGGCCTGATCATCACCGGTGCGCCAATCGAGCATCTCGATTTCACTGACGTCACTTATTGGGACGAAATGCGTGAAGTGTTCGAGTGGACCCAGACCAATGTGCATTCCACATTCGGCGTCTGTTGGGGTGGCATGGCGATGATCAACCATTTCCACAGTGTTCAAAAACATATACTGGACGCAAAAGCTTTCGGCTGCTTCCGGCACAGAAATCTGGCGCCCGCATCGCCGTTTTTACGTGGTTTTTCTGACGATTGCGTGATCCCGGTCAGCCGATGGACCGAGATGCGGCAATACGAGATAGACGCGGTGCCAGACTTGATCACGTTGCTTGGCAGCGATGATGTAGGACCCTGCCTGATCGAAGATCCGGTGCATCGGGCTCTCTATATATTCAACCACTTCGAGTATGACAGCGACACGCTCAAGCAGGAATATGACCGGGACGTGGCCAATGGCGCCCCCATCAACGTGCCGATCAACTACTATCCGGACGATGATCCAACCCAGAACCCGCAGAACCGATGGCGCAGCCATGCGCATTTACTCTATGGTAACTGGATCAGCGAAATCTATGAAACAACGCCATTCGATATGAACCGGATCGGCGTCGACATGACTGATCTGAGGGCTTGATTACATGGTGCGTGTCAGTATCGTCATTCTGGTACTGTTAGCGATACTCTGGGGTGTTGCGGTCTGGCGTTCGGCAAAAAATGAAGCCCTGGCTGAGGCAGCATTTCGCCCAGAAGGTCAGTTGCTCGATGTGGACGGGATCGCGGTCCACGCTGTTGTTATGGGTGAAGGCCCGGATGTGGTGCTGATCCACGGCTCAAGCGGCAATACGCGCGACATGACCTTTGCGCTGGCCCCGATCCTTGCGGAAAACTACCGCGTAATCGTGTTTGACCGTCCCGGCTTGGGTTATTCAGAGAGCTTTAACCCCAAGGGTGAAACTATTGTTGAGCAAGCAGAAATCTTACAACGTGCGGCAGCAAAGCTCGGTGCAGAGAAACCAATTGTCGCTGGGCAAAGCTATGGCGGTTCTGTTTCATTGGCCTGGGCGGTCACGCGACCCGACAATATCGCGGCCCTCGTCCTAATCGCGCCCGCTGCAATCCCGTGGGAAACACCACTGGATGCGTTCAACACAATCGGCGCCACTACTGCAGGTAACGCTCTTGCCCTGCCTTTAGTCAGCGCATTTGTTCCCGATTGGTTTGTCACGAAAGCTCTGGATCAGGTTTTTGCTCCACAGAAAGCCCCCGAAGGATACGCCGAGCATTTCGGGCCAGGCTTAACCATGCGCCGCTCGTCGATGCACGCAAATGCCAAACAACGTGCAAATCTTCTGGATGAAGTAACCGAGCTCCAGCCCCGTTACGGCGAAATTTCCGTACCGACTGAAATCGTCCATGGTACAGCAGACACCACCGTCGGATTGGGCTGGCATTCCGAACGACTGATTGAACAGATACCCGGCGCCGAACTGATCGAACTCGACGGTATCGGGCATATGCCGCAAGTTGTGGCAGCCCCGGAAGTTGCCGCCGCCATTGACCGCGCTGCCGAGCGCGCAGGTTTGCGTTAAACCCATCCGTAATCCATAGTAAGATATGGATTTTATGGCGAGGCCGCTCATGACCCAATCAGAACAGGACACTATCGAAAGCTACTTTCGGAACCATGCCCCCAAACCCGTTCGAAGCGCCATTGAAGCAGCTAAGAAGGGCGAAATTCTGAATCCTACATATCCTTACACCGAGAAGATGAAGGGCAAGGATTACGACCAGCAAATGGAATTATTGCAGATCGAGCTGGTCAAGATGCAGTTATGGGCCAAAAGAAGCGACCAACGTATCGCTATCCTGTTTGAAGGCCGTGACGCAGCCGGTAAGGGGGGGACGATCAAACGCTTCCGCGAGAACCTGAATCCACGCGGTGCTCGCAACGTGGCGCTCAGCAAACCCTCGGATGCCGAACGCAGTCAATGGTATTTTCAGCGCTACATCTCACATCTGCCCTCGGCCGGAGAGATCGTGTTTTTTGATCGTAGTTGGTACAATCGAGGTGTGGTGGAAAACGTTTTTGGCTTTTGCACGACTGATGAGCGCGAGCGGTTCTTCAGGCAAGTCCTTCCATTGGAAAACGGATTTAAGAATGACGGCATTCACCTTTTCAAGTTCTGGCTGAATGTCGGGCGGGCGGAGCAGTTGAACCGCTTTCTCGCCCGCGAGACCGATCCGCTTAAACAGTGGAAGCTAAGCCCGATCGACATCGCTGGCCTGCATAAATGGGATGAGTATACCCAATCAATCAACGAGACATTTACGCGAAGCCATTCTGAAACAAGCCCATGGACGATTATTCGATCAGACGACAAGAAACGCGCCCGATTAGCGGCCATTCGCACTGTGCTTTGCGAACTGGATTATGATGGTAAAGATGCCGATGTCGTAGGAGCGCCCGACAAAAATATCTGTGGTGGACCGGAAATCTGGGATGCATGAGTTCATTGCAAAGCAAAGCTCGGTCCGCGCTGGATTAGGCCCCAGCCACTGCATATATATAACAAAAGGCGCCTGAGGCCGGGATGACGAAACGCGGATATCACCACGGAAACCTGAAGCAAGCCCTGATGGAGGCAGCCTTGTCCCTGATCGAACAGAAGGGACCGACCGGTTTCACGTTATCCGAAGCTGCGAAAACGGCTGGTGTCACTCCGGCCGCTGTCTATCGCCACTTCGAAGGGCGTGAAGACCTGATCGCCGAGGCCGCTCGGCAGGGTTTTGAGATGTTCGCAGACCTTATGCAGTTCGCCTATGACAAAGGACAACCATCTGCGCTCGCGGCATTTGAGGCCACAGGTCGCGCCTACCTCGCTTTTGCGCGCAAGCATCCCGGATACTATATTGCAATGTTCGAAAGTGGGATTTCAATCAATCGCACACCAGAACTTGCGCTGGCAGCCAACCGTGCAAAAGACGTGCTTGAGAAAGCCGCTAGCAATCTTTCGCAACATATTCCGCCGGAAAAGCGCCCGCCCGCTTCGATGTTCAGCGCTCATATCTGGGCAATGAGCCATGGCGTTGTGGAACTCTATGCGCGTAATACCGGCGCAAGCTCACCCTTCCCGCCCGAGGATCTTCTGGAGAGCGGTATTGGCATCTATCTTCGTGGTCTGGGTCTGGTCGCTCAGGACGAGTAATACGAGGAAAAACCACCAGTTGATCTACGCTTCCGAATTATTTGGATCGATTTGGATTATGCTTTGATGTAGCCATTGAAACCAAGATTTGGATGCACTTTGCACCGCGATCAACGCTCAGGAATTGCAGTGACGTCATCTTCTGCAACAGGTCCCGAAGCCCCGGCAGCATTCATTGACGCCACAAGCTCATCAACGGGTTGCGAGTTCCTGAAAACCCTTCGTTTCAAGCCCTCCAAAGGAAAATCGGGCCAAGTTTGTTTATATACGCTTGCGATGCGGCGCGCCTCGATATGTTCACCGTTATTCCAATGAGCCGCCATCAGATAGGCTGCTGAAATAGGCCCAAAAGGTCCTCCGCGCTCGATCGTATCCTCATATGTGCGGATCGCGGCTGCATAATCACCAGTATGAAACTGAGCAGCGCCTAACACGTTGCCGAATACAAGCCCGCCACTGCTCTCCGCGAGCTCCGCAAATCGATCTGATTGTGAGAGGATGCGCTCGAAATTCAGGGTATAGAGAGAGATCAGTGCATCAAATTCGGCGATATGAGGATCGCTTGGGGCCAACTCAACAGCCCTGTGAGACAGCACGGTAGCCTTGTCGTAGTCACCCAAACCAAAATCCAACCAAGCCCTCGCAGAAAGCGCCCACGCAGCATCGGGTGCAAGATCCATCGCATGAGCGCTGTTTTTGTCTGCCGCGTCCAAATACCCGTCTGCAGCAGGCGTGAAGAATTGAAGAATGGCGAACATGGTTTCGACCTGTGCCGCTCCTGCGTATCCGCAGAAATAGAGCGGATCGCGTTCGATCGCTGTTTCGAAAATCAACAAGGCTGGTTTAAGGCGCGACAAGTCAACAACCGGGAACATCACATCACGTCCTGCATTGCAGAGGTTCATCGCCTCAACGCGTGCAGGGGAAACATCGTAGATTGTACTTTGCCCTCGCCCCACCACGATTGGTGATCCGCTTTTGCTAAATTGGCGCGATGCCAAGAAACCTGTACCGACAAGAACAGCAACGACTGCAATGGCAGCCACAACGCGCCACCGGTACTGTGGTTTTTGAGGTTGCTCGGCGCCGGGTTTGAATTCGGGCGAATAACTGCCAACCGGCAAAGAAATCATCACCGGGTCGGATGCACCATCACCATTATAATATGCCTTTAGTTTTCGCCGAACCCGGCCCGCATCGACGCGCACCACGCCTTCGCGCTTGGATAGTTCATCGGCGCTGTAGCCATAAACATCCATGGCAATCGTTTTGGCGCGAATTTCATCCGTGCGACCTGCTAGCGCTTCGGTGACAACATAAGTCAGGAAGGACCGCATCCGGGCCGATCCTTTGAAACCGCCTGACCTCTGAATGCGACCAAGCGCATCGTGCACCTCCTCGGAAGAGAAAAAGTGCGTAGCGTCGTGATGCTTGTCATCCCCTCGGGTAGTCAAGAACTATCCTTTCATGACAATAGCTTGCTCCCATGATGCTACGGTAGCATGCGGCTTTATACGTTCAAGTCAGTTTCTTAAAGACGCATGTTTCATGGGTGACCCCTTCGAAAGCCCCACCGATGGACGAGGAAGAGTTCTTTGATGCGCAATTTCCCGGAGCCTCCCCCCTGCTGCGATGCCTGCGTACACAAGACAAAGAGTTCGACCGGATTTGCCTGGATTATCAGGAGATGTTCGCCGAGCTGGCGCGCCCACCTGATCCTGAAGTGGTTCTGGAGCCTCGCTATCTCGCGGATTTGGCAGAAACCATTTCTGACTTGCGCAGCTGTATTGAAACCAAGCTGTCGAATGACCCGGACGCGTCCGCAATTTTGAACAAGACGGAAGGCTTGAAATGAGAATGAAACACATCTTACCCGCGCTATTCCTTACTGCAGGCACAGCATATGCCCAGCAAGATCCGATCGTTCACGATGGCGAGTTCGAGTTTCTGCGCGCCCAGTTCGGCGAGGTTTGGGATGCACAGGACATCGAAATTGATGACAGGCTGGCTGAAATCCGTGACGCAAACGGGGGCAAACCACCCAATTTCCTATACATCCTGATTGACGACGTGAGCTTTGGTCAGATGGGTGATCGGAAGATGAACTACGTCATGGGGATTGAAACACCGAGCATCAATCAACTGGCCACCGAAGGCCTGTCGCTGATGCGAATGTATACGGAACCATCCTGCACACCGACCCGAACAGCAATGTTGACAGGTCGGCACCCTATTCGCGCAGGAGTGGAAGAGGTGAAGGTGGCGTTGGTGGGAGAAGGTCTTCCCGCCAGCGAAGTGACCTTGCCCGAAATCCTCAAGGCGGTTGGTTATAACACCGGGCACGTGGGGAAGTGGCATCAGGGAGATATCGAACAATCCTATCCGCATAACCAAGGGTTCGATTGGGCGGCTTTTCCCTTGCACCAACAGGTGCAGCTTAGCCTCATGACCCCCGAGGCGATGCAGGCGAACAACATGCTCGGTTATGTCCCACAGGGTCAGAACAATCAGTTCCAACTGGACGAACGGTTCAAACCTTATGGGCTGGTCACGGGGGTCGAAGCCGAAGCCGGCGGCATGGCCCGAGAAGTCGACATGTCGGCGGGTGAAGTCTGGACGCAAGCGAAATATGAAGAGATGAATGAACGCTATCAACGCCAGACGTTGGAACAGCTTGGACGCTTAGCTGATGAGGACGCACCATTTTTCCTGCAATATTGGCCGCTTTACCCGCTGAATTTTGCCTACCCGGACCAGGCGATATCGCGGAACGGAGGTTTCCACGCTGACAAACTGCAACTACTCGATGGCTGGATCGGCGACCTGCTGGCCAAGCTCGAGGAAACCGGCGAAGCCGACAATACGATCGTGGTTCTGATGGCCGACAATGGCCTGATGTATCATTACGAGGGCACATCCGGGCTCAATCAGCTGATCTATCGCGGGGGAAAGACCCAGCATCTGGAAGGTGGCGTGCGCACTGATGCGTTCATCCGCTGGCCCGGCGTTATAGAGGCGAACAGCGCCGCAGGCGACATTTTCCACGTATCAGATATCTATACCACCATGGCACGAATTGCCGGTGCAACCGATCATATCCCCCGTGACCGGATTATTGACGGCGTCGACCAGACCGCCCTTTTGCTGAATGGTGAAGGCAATGGCCGTCGCGACTATGTTTATGTCTACGAGGGCCCGGTTCTGCGTTCCGTGGTCAAGCAGGAATTCAAGATGCACCTGCCTGCGCCCGGTCAGCCTGGTGCCGCGGCCCCGACATATAACATCTATCGAGACCCGCGCGAACTGCACCCGCTTGTTGGATACTCTTTATGGGCAGGTGCTTCGTTTCAGGACATGATCAAGCGCCACCAGAAAATGATCTCAAAGTACCCGCATTCCGAGATTGGTCGCGGGGTGCCCTATGAAGGTATCGAAAATCTGCGCCCGGAATCCGAACTGACCCGCGAGGTCTTCATGAGCTGGCAGTAAAACAGGGTTTCGGAAAACTTGTCTAAACATGCTAATGTTTAAATATAAGAGTGGCGGCGGGCGCAAACTCCTTCCGCTCAGCGCTTGATCGGGGGAGTATCGGATGAAGATTTCACGGCTATTGGCTTTTTTCGCAAGCCTTGGAGCGACCTCTGCGCTTGCTCAAGAGGAACCAATTCAACACGACGCCGAGTTTTATATCCTGCAGGCACAGCGGTCAGAACAGTGGGCCCAGGATGACGCCGCTGTGGATGACGCTCTGGCGGCATTTCGGGAAACCAACAATGGGAACCCACCGAATATAATCAGTGTTTTGATCGACGATCTGGGTTTTGGCGACATGGGGATACCCGAGTTGAACGCCGTTCGGGGTTACGAGACGCCCAACATCAACGACTTTTCTGACGACGCGATGCGCATGGTTCGGATGTACACTGAACCTTCCTGCACCCCGACCCGCGTAGCCCAGATGACCGGGCGCCTGCCCGTACGCATGGGAATGGGTGATACCACCGTCGACATTGCGGGCTTTGGCTTGCCTGGGGACGAAGTAACATTAGCCGAGGTGTTGAAACAGGTCGGATACGCAACAAGTCATGTCGGCAAATGGCACATGGGGGATATCGCGGAAAGCTGGGCGATGAACCAAGGCTTCGACTACGCGCAACACGCCATACACCAGCAAGGTCAGCTGACGATTTTCAATGATGACGCGATCAAAGAACAGGTCTCGGTTGCGATCAGAGACTATGATGACAAATACACTCTGGATGGTTGGTTCCGTCCGGACGCCTCGGCCATGATGACCGTCATTGAAGGCGAAACGGGCGGTCCTATTCGCGAAATTCGGATGGAGACTGGCGAACGATGGAATGCAGTCAAATATGACGAAATGAACGACGCCTTTCAGGAGAAAACACTGGCCGAGCTCGAACGTCTTGCTGGCGGCGATGCCCCGTTCTTCCTGCAGTACTGGCCGATGATTCCACTGGACAACACCCGCGCCGGACGCTCTGGCCCCGAAAGCGCAAATGGTGGTCTCTATGTCGACAAGATGC
The DNA here is from genome assembly GCA_040829945.1 of Ruegeria sp. GTDB lineage: Bacteria > Pseudomonadota > Alphaproteobacteria > Rhodobacterales > Rhodobacteraceae > Ruegeria. The sequence goes on along the minus strand of JBFOLN010000009.1, from coordinate 406,920 downwards.
AACTCCTGGATCAATGGCTTGGTGACTTGTTCGCCAGAATGGACGAGCTAGGAGTCAGCGACAATACCATCGTCATCGTCATGGGGGACAATGGCCATTTCACCAAATACGCGCCGCAATCGGGCTTTACTCCCATGATTTATGCTGGTGGCAAAGGGGACACGACCGAGGGCGGCGTACGGGTCGATGCTTTTATTCGCTGGCCGGAGATGATTCAGGCGGACGGGTTGCTGAACAGCATCATCCATGTCTCGGACCTCTATACCACGTTGTCGCGCTTTGCCGGGGCAGATCAGTATATTCCGCGCGATCGTCTAGTGGATGGCGTGGACCAATCTGCCGCTCTGTTGTTTGCCGACGAATCCAAGGCCCGCCGCGATCACGTCATCGTCTATTCGGTGAACAAACCCGAGGCGATCGTGAAGGACCAGCTTAAGCTGAAGTTACCGGGACCCGGGGAAAGCGCTATTCTGGCAAAGTTCTTTGATCTCTACCGGGACACACGCGAGGAATATTCGGTCTCGACCGAAGTTGGCGCCTGGGGAGGTCAGGAATTCGCACGCATCCTTGGCCGACACATGGCCCGCAAAGAAAAATATCCCGACACGCCGCCCGCGTATGGTGTGCCCTATGAAGGGATCGAGAACCTGCGGCCCGAAACTCAGCAAGCGGTCGAGGCATTTTTGATCAAGCGCCAATCTCCGCAGCAATAGCAGGATGTCGCCTTCGTCACGCACTCAAGATTTTAGGATCATCACATGCTTGGACTTCTCTTATTCGCATTGGGTTTGATCGGATCCCTTGGGATCGGGTTCGTCTATTTCCGAGACTTAGGCGACGTGTCTCAGATGCTGTTAAAAGTGAAGCGCGAGAATATGGTGCGCTTCATCCGCAATGAATACCGCCTGATCGCCATCGGGATGGGCGCTTTTGTTGTTGCAACGCTTGCACATTTTGCGCTGGAGGCCGGCCCGTTCTGGCTGTGGCTTTTGGCGGCTGTTCTGGTCGTTCTTCTCTATGGGTTTCCGTATGTCTGGGTTCATCTGGGCCTTAGAAACCAATTGAACACCGCGCAGTATTTTCCTGTCGACGAAGCCCGCAAATATGTTGGACCGACTGCGCCCGTAATGGTGATCGACAACAACGGCCATGCCCGTGCCCACCCCGATGCGCAGATCATGCGGCCGCATCTGGCGGGTGATGACAAAGGACTAGGTGGAGAGGACGTCGTCATGACCTATTGCGCGATGGCCAATCTTGGTCAGGGGTATTCTCCCAACATCGAAGGCAAACGACTGAGCCTTGAGGTGCTCGCCCAGCACGGCAACAACCTGATCCTGCGTGACAATGATACCGGTGAGCCCATCCAGCACATATACGGCTTTCGCGAAGCGGATCGTGACACAAATGCAGACGGCCTCGCCTGCCCTCTTCGCCCCGAAGCTCAGATGAAACCGTGGCCCACCTATCGGATGACCTTCCGTGGGTTTCAGAAGGCCTACCCGGAAGGCGAAGTCTTTCTGAACAAACCCTCCCCGAACCCATTGTTGCGGCTGTTGGACATGATGACCGAGATTACCTTTGGCTGGGGCATTGGCCGTCAGCATCAAGAAGACGCACCGGTGATGGACAATATGGACCGCTCGGATGATCGGCTGCCGAACAAAACCTATGTTTGGGGGATTACGATCGGGCAGGATGCCACCTGCTGGACCGATGATTTCGTCGTCGAGAACAATTGGGTCGTCAACGCGAATGTCGGAGGGCGCGATGTCGTCGTTAGCCTCGATCCAAAATATGAAAGCTTGGGCGTCTGGTATAATGACAGCGGTCAACCCGTGACCCGATGTGACTTTTGGGGAATGTCTGATCAGGGCCAGCTGCAACGGGTCGAAACCCTGCGCGCAGGCGTGTTCTGGCATGTCTGGTCGGAGTTTTTTCCAAGCACCGATATCAATCGTGTCGGTGACGGCGCAGGCAAATCCGAAGACGTGGCAGCATGAACGAAAGATCAGCGCGCTCGGCTAAGTTGGCATGAAGCAATAACAAAAATTCAAATCAAGGTTTTTTGCAGGAGACGGAAAATGGTTTTGACAGTGAACTGGACAAGATCGGCCCTTGGCCTCGCAGTGGCAGGTTCGATGGCACCGATGGCCTTGGCCCAACAATCGGACTGGTCATATGAGGCAACAATCTATCTGTTCATGCCGGAAACAGAAACGTCCATAAGCACACCGATGGGCACATTGGATGGTACGCTAAGTTTTTCTGATGCCTTGGAAAATCTCGATTTTGCCTTCATGGCCGCGTTTGCAGCCACAAATGACCGGTGGTCCCTGTTGGCCGATTACAACTATACCAATCTGTCTTTCAGCAATGACACTCCCGGCCCTGCCAGTTCAGGCTTGGACACATCCTTTACCACACAATTCCTCAGCGGCTATGTCGGCTATCGGGTCTATGACGATCGAACTGCGAACGTGGATATTGTCGGTGGATTCAGGTGGTTCAGCACGAAAACCGACTTTGAATTGCAACCAGGCGCCGCCCCCGGCCGTCGAACAACGGTTGATTCAAGCTGGACCGATCCCGTGATCGGGGCCCGCGCACGCGTCAAGTTCTCGGACAAATGGTCAGGAACTGGGTTTGTAGACTATGGCGGCTTCCGCAGTGGCAGCGAGACATGGCAGGTTCTGCTGACAGCCGACTATGCGATTAATGATCGTTGGCTGATCCGCGGTGGATACCGCTATATCTCATTCGACCACGACATCGACGGAAACGATTTCAAGTTCGACCAATCCGGCCCCCTGTTGGGCGCGACTTACCGCTTTTGAGCGGCGTCTAGTGACCGCCAAAATAGGCCTCAAGCAATCGCTTATCATTCCGCAACTCGTCTGCGGTGCCTGATGTCTGCATGCGCCCTGACTCGAGCACATAAATACGGCTTGCCAACGAAAGCGCAAAATTGGCGTTTTGCTCGGTGATCACCACCGTCAGCCCGTATTCCTTGTTGAGCTTTCGCACCACCTCGGCGATTTCATGGCAGATTTTTGGGGCCAGACCAATCGTCGGTTCGTCGACCAGCAACAGCTCGGGGCTGGTCATCAGCGCGCGTCCGAATGAGACCATCTGACGTTCCCCGCCCGACTGGGTCGAGGTCTCCTGCCCTTCTCGCTCTTCGAGACGCGGGAAGAGGCTGTGTACCATTGCCAGATTGCTTTGGATGTCTTCGCGGGCCGTGAAGGCACCGACCATCAGGTTGTCACGCACCGACATATATGGGAACAGATTGAAACGCTCGGGCGCATAACCCACGCCATGTCGCACAATTTCAGAGGGCGTCCGACCGGCCAGGCTGTGCCCCCTCAACCGTATGTCACCTTCGATTTTGACAAGCCCCATGATGCTGTCCAGCAAGGTCGATTTTCCGGCCCCATTTGGACCAACCACTGCAACTATCTCACCGGGTTGAACGGTGATTGAGATGTCGGTCAGCGCTTGCGCCTTGCCATAGAATGCCGACAGGTTTTCGATTTCCAGATACGACATCACGCGCCCCCCAGATACGAGGCCTGAACAGCCTTGTCGTTCATGACTTCGCTGAACGATCCCTCGGCAATCATAGTGCCCCGTTCAATGGCGATCGCACGGTCGATCAAAGGCTCAAGCGCGGGTAAGTCATGGCTGACGATCAGGAAGGTCATCCCTTCCTTGCGCATCGATTGAATGAGATCAGAGATTTGGGCGATCTCTCCTGTGGTGAGACCCGCAAACACCTCATCCAGCAACATCACCTTGGGCGCGGTTGCCATTGTGCGCGCCATCTCAAGCTTGCGCAGATCGCCCATGGCCAACTCCGTTGGTGTGCGATCCAAGTCAGCTTCTGTAAACCCGACGCTAAGCGCAAGCTCTCGCTCACGTCCTTTATCAGGGGGCGATACAATCATCTGCCAGATATTGTCGGGCATCAGGCCAACTCGGATATTTTCGGCAACGCTCATGTCACCAAATGGCCTCGGGATCTGATAGGTCCGGCTGACCCCAGCCCGAATGCGTTGTGGGGTCGACAGTGTCGAAATCTCCTGCCCGAACAGTTCGATCGTTCCGCCGTTTTGCCGCAACTCACCCATGATCTGGCTGAACACGGTTGTCTTGCCTGCCCCGTTTGGACCGATCAATCCAAGCGACTCACCCTCTTTGACAGAAAACGACAGATCATTCGTCGCGACCAACCCGCCAAAACGCTTCACCAGACCTGAAACCTGTAACGCTGCGCTCATGCCGCCCGCCCCTTGCCCAGGCCTTTGAAGCCACGCCGAACCAGCTCAACAATGCCTTTCGGCTGATACATGTAGAGAAGCAGCGCTATGGCTCCGTAGACGAAATACCGTTCGGCGCCAGGAAGGACCGGTCGCAGATACTCCAACAGGAATGTCATGAAGAAAGCGCCGATCATGGGGCCAATAATGGTCGAAGTTCCCCCCAGAAGTGCAGCGACAATGATCGTGAACAAGAAGTTGATATCAAACAAAGCACGGGGCGCGAGGGACCCCAGATAGTGGACGTAGAACGCACCACCCAGCCCCGCGATCATAGCACTCGTCAGAAAGGCAAAAGCCTTGAGGCGCGTGGTGCTGAGGCCCGAGCCGCGTACACTTTCCTCGTTCATACCAATCGCAGACAGGGCTGTTCCTAGCCGCGTCTTCATTAACAGCCACATGCTGACGGCTATCGCCAGCATCAGCGTCGTGGACAGGTAATATCCGTTCGCAGCGCCGCGTGTCAGCGTCTGAATGCCCGACATGCCGCGCGTTCCGCCAGTCAGATCAGGGCGAATGACCTGAACCAGTTGATACAGCAACTCCATGAAGGCCAGCGTGACCAGAGCGAAGTAACTGCCCCGAATACGTAGCGCCGGTAGCAGCACCAGCAGGCCTGCAATCATGGTAACAAGCACAGCGATCGGGATCGAGATTTCTACCGCGACGTCGAACCGCTTTGTCAGGATTGCCGTGGTGTAGGCCCCGATACCGATCAGGAACGGATGACCAAAGCTCACATACCCTGTTCGGCCAGACAGCACGTCCCAACTGATGGCAAAGATCGCCAGATAGTTAGCAAAGATCATCGTCCGCATCGTCCCGTTCGAGACGAATTGCGGCAACAGGAACATTCCGGCGATCAAGCCACCCCAGAGCGCAAAGTGAAACCAGCGTAGCCCCATCGTCAAAGCTCCTCGCGGCCAAACAAGCCCTGCGGTCGCGTGACCAGCACGCCGATGATCAACAGCATCGTGAATACACCGCGCAGCTCGGGTGCAAGTGTCGCCACAACGATAACTTCAAGAAACCCAACAATATGGGCCACCACCAGTGTGCCGAGGATCGAGCCGATCCCACCCACGATGACCACGGCCACCGAGATGATCAGTGGTGCCACCCACATGGATGGCGAAAGCTGAGTGTAGCTGGCAAAGAAGACGCCTCCGATTGCGCCCAATGCGCCCGAGATACCCCAGGTGATCAGATTGATGCGATCCGGGTCGATCCCGGAAATCGCAGCGCCTTTGGCGTCCATCGACACCGCCTGCATCGCCCGTCCGGTATGTGTCAGCCGCACAAAGGCATAGAGCCCAAGCAGGATTGCCCAGCTGATAAGGGTCGCGATCAGAATGTTATAGGTGACCGAAGCTCCGGCCACGTTGATCACTCCTGGAACGATGGGCAAAAGGATTTTGCTGCTGTCGCCAAAGACCAGAACGATCCCGGCCTGAATGACGACCGCAAGGATCAGCGTCGAAATCTCGACAGCCACGTGATCGCCTTTGAGCGTTTTGACAATCAACCGGTACTTCAGGACCCCCATCAACACACCCAGCACAGCGGCAATGGCAACCCCCATAAGTTTGGGCATCCCAAGCGTTTGCGATATCCAGAAGTAGATGTAGCCGCCGACCATCAGATAGGCGCCATAGGCGAGATTCAGAACGCGACCGATGCTGAAGATCAGCGTGAACCCCATAGCGATGAGCGCGTAGAGACCGCTGAGCAAAAGCCCCTGAATCAGTATCTGCAACATGTGTGGATCCTTGGCTGCGAGTGCGCGTCGCCGCGCACCCGTTTCAAGCTATGGTTGGGGTACGTTTATGGCTTTACCCAGCTGGGCAGCGTGAACTCGCCCGTCGCGTATTTGTCTGGGTACACAACTGCGGCAGTGCCGTCTTCGTACCACTGGACCACAACCATTGACGGGGCCGCATCATCAAACGGCTCGGACAGATCAAAGCGGATGTTGTGGGGATAGGTGCGGCCGGTTACAGGCTCGACCTCATCATCGCCCCAGAAGGCGTAGCGCAGCCAAAGCTGACCATCCATCTCAAGAACCAGATCCTGCTTCTTCATTGCGTCGGCCCAGCCTTCGACATTGTCAAAGCCACCAGCCTCTTCTGCGGCAGCCATGGCCTGTTTCAGACCGTGATAGGCGTTGAACCCGTTGAAATGCGGCAGCAGTGGGCGGCTGTCATACTTGGCCTGATAGGTGTCAACAAAGGTCTGGCTTGCCGGGTCAAGTTTGAACCCTACAGACGGGATCGGTGACAGAGTCGAGATGCCGCCACCTGCTCCGCCAGTGTCTTCCCAATATTCCATACCCAATGCGGCTACGTTCACCCCTGTCATCGCCATGGGCACCTGAAGCTTCACATATTGCGATGACACAACCTGTGAGTTCACAGACGAGACCTGATAGATGAAATCCGCCCCGGTATCCTGCGCCCGGCTGAAGATCGGTGCGAAATCAACGGTGGCGACGTCATAGGTGATGATGTCCTTGACCTCGATCCCGGCAACGGGTGCCAGCGCCTCGGTCACCAATCCGGTGATCGCCTCACCAAACGCTGTATCCTCAGCCAGAATGACAACGGATTCCCAACCCATCTTTTCCTTCAGGACGTCGGCACCAAAATTGATATAGAGCGTGGCCAGAGCCTCGTCCGACGCGATGTTCATGAAGTACGGCGCCATGCTTTCGGGGTCCTCGACCACCATGTCGATGATCCCGATATACGATGTCCATGTGTCCAGCGTCGGAATCCGGTATTCCTGCATCCGTGGCAGCCAGCCCAGCGAAACATCATCAATAGAGCCTGAGATGATGAAATCCACCTCTTCAGTTTCCGCCAGGTATTCATAGGCCCGCACACCTTCAGTCGGGTCCTGACCGGTATCGGCAGAGACCAGAGTGATCTGTTCCCCCATCACGCCGCCATTCGCATTCAGCTCTTCGATCGCGATCTCTGCGCCGCGCAGCGTCGACAGACCGGTGTCTGATGAAAGCGATCCGATAAACCCAACCTTGATTTCCGCCGCAGCCGCCGAGGCCACGAGCGCGATACATGTTCCGCTAAATAGCGCTGTCTTGATCATCACATTAGCTCCCTGTGTCTTATTATGCCCTTCTTGTATTCTGTATACAGTACACAAGACGATAGTTCGATCAAATCCTTTCTTGGTGACTCATGTTCAGATTCCGCTGATTTCGCCGTTTTCGTCGTGAATTACCGCATCCACATCGATTTCCACCGTCAAACCGGGTTGCGTCAGCCCGGCTTGAACGGCTGTCAGAACTGGATCCATATCTTTGAATACCTCTCCGTGAACGCGTGCGAATTCACCCGCGTGCGACAGATCGGTCAGATAGGCGCGGACCCGACCAACATGGCGCATCTCGGCTCCGACGGCCTTAAGCGTTTCTTCTATACGGGACAGAATGTATTTTGTTTGGGCGCCAACATCGCCTGGCGCATGAATGCGCCCACTGGGTTCGATCGCTGTGGTCCCAGCAACCCAAACGAAGGGACCGATGCGCTTTGCGCGGGAATATGACGCAACTTCTTCGAACCGCCCACCTGACTTCCAGGTGCGGAGGGTCACAGGCCCAACCTCGACCGGATGGCATCCGCCGCTTTCTGTAGGGCTGCTTGTTCCTGATCGGTCAGCCGCAACTCCTCGACTTCGACCAACCCGGAAGACCCCAGATGGGCAGGAACACCAAGCACGACGCCATCGATGCCATATTCCCCCTGCAACATGACCGAGACCGGAACCGGGCCGGTGCGTGCGCCCCGTATATGGTCGATCAACTCGATCGACGCATGCGCTGGCGCAATGGTTGCGGAACCGGATTTCTTCAGGGCAACAACCTGCCCACCACCGGTCACGGCGTCCTGAACACAGGCCGAAATCTGATCGGATGAGAGAAATACTTCCAACGCCCTGCCCTTAATTTTTGCTCGGCTTGGGATTGGCGCCATCTCGTCCCCGTGGCTTCCTAGTGTGAAGGCCTCGACATCAGCGGGCGTAACTCCTGCAGCCATAGCAAGGGCGTTGCGAAACCGGCTGCTGTCCAGAGTACCGGCCATGCCCAGCACCCGCTCACGAGGGAACCTGGTTGCGCGCAGCATTTCTACGGTCATTTCGTCAAGCGGATTAGTCACCACGATGACGATGGCATCAGGCGCAGCGGACCGTATGGCCTCAGCGGCCTGGCGTATCACGCGCGCATTCACGTCGATCAGATCCGCGCGACTCATACCCGGACGCCGGGCACGACCTGCGGTAACCACGACCACCTCGGCCCCGGCTACAAAATCTAACGACTCGCCGCCAACGCACCGGGCGCACGCTCCGGTGATGCCTGAAGTGTGATTCAAATCTAACGCAGTTGCCGCCGCCATCCCCGGAGCAATGTCGATCAGAGCAATCTCATCCGCGATATCCTGCATCGCCGCCAGATGCGCCACATTGCCCCCGACGCCCCCTGCCCCGATCAAGGCAAGCTTGCAAAGTCTGCGGACCTTGCGTTTCGCACGTACAGGTGCAACCCATTTGGGCGATCGACGATACAACACCCGCTGCATTGAGACAGCTGCGTCTGTACGCGTTGGTTGTGGCTTTTCCAGCGGTCCGTCGACAAGCTTTATGCCAACACGCTCGGCAGTTTCGCGTGCCAAAGCCGTCACGATATCGTCGGGCAAGACTTCAAACACAATCCGACCGCGGCGGCGGGCATCTTCTACCGCATCGGAACCTATGACACGTGGGGCCGCCATCAACCGTCTTGCCCGTCCACCGCCTCTATGGCGCGGGTTGCGGCCTCGACGGCGGTCTTGACCGAGTTTTCAGACCCCGAGATGAACAGGCGGCCAAACCGCCCCACGGCGCGCACTTCGACAATATCGATCTCTGCCGCCTTCTCCGCTTCATTCGCGGCAATCGAGATATAGGCAGCCGGTGCACATTCCACGATACCCAACGTCTGCCCCGGAACGATCAGCGCCCCCTTGCGCCATTTGTTCAACAACTGTGCCTGATAGGGCTCAACGCTGGTAATAATCTGCGTGGAACTGATCGCCGGTTTCAACCGGTCAGACATGGTGGCTCCGAGCTCGGCCAGCATCGCATCGCGAGCGGCGGACACCTCCGCATTCGACGGAGATCGCAGGATAAAGAACCCAAACTCGCGCTCGACCATCTGTGTTGTCGCCTCAACCGAAGATGCCTTGAGCGCCCGGTCGATCAGCGAGAATACTCCGTTACCCGGCGCGAATTCTCCAATCAGAACCGTATCCCCGGACAAGGGCACCGACCCTTGCACCGTCGCCCCGTTATAGGCGGCGAATTTTGGTTGCAGGTTGTCGATCTGCATCAGCGCTCGGATCGTGATCTCGCTCATGCGCCATACTCCTCGTAAATGTCGCGCCAGGGCCTGCTTTCGTAGGCAACCCGTTTGATGTTGATGAGATGCAGGGCCGTCACATTGTCCGAAGTGATCGACCCCGACCAAGTACCCGTGCCCAACATGAAGGAAGGCTCCAGATCGGTCGAATACCCCATACCGCCCATGATGCCCGGCGTGTTCACCAGTACCCGACCCGTCGGCACGGTGGCAAAACGGGCCACGATCTCGGGGTCGTCCGAATGGATAACCGAGGAATGGCCCCAGCCTTCGAACTTGGCGATGGATTGCGCCAGCTCGATCCCATGGTCTGTGGATTTCGCTGCGTAGAACGCCAGAACAGGGTTCAGCTTTTCGGCAGACAGCGGGCGTTTCCAGCCTACTTCAGTCTCTTCCGAAACAAGGCACCGGGTGCGTGGGGGGATGGAAAAACCAGCAGCGTCAGCCAGCGCCTGCGGGCTTTGACCCACCTTCTCAGGGTCCATGGCCTGCACGCCTTTGAAGATCACCCCGGCAAGTCGATCCGCTTCGGCCGGAGTGCAGAAATAGGCACCTTTCAATTTAAGCTCGTGGCGCAGATCGCGTGCGATCTCGGGGTCGGCGACCACGGCTTGCTCACTGACGCAGGCGGTCCCGTAGTCAAAACTTTTCGACGTCACGATCATCTCGGCGACTTCCGCCAGATCGCGTGCTTTCGACTTGTGTACGTAACACGGCACGTTACCGGCACCGACCGCGAGCGTGGGTTTGCCACTGGAATAGGCCGCCCTGACCATCGCCGGACCACCGGTTGCCATCACAACCGACGTACGGCGATGTTTCATCAACTCGGCTGTCCCTTGAATCGTCACGGAATCCAGACACTGAATGAGGCCCATGGGAGCCCCCATCTGCTCGGCCACGCGCGCCATGATGCGCACAGTTTCGATACCGCACTCCACCCCGCGCGGATGCGGCGCGCAGACAATGGCATTGCCTGCTTTTACGGCTGAAAGCACTTTGTAGATTATGGTCGACGTCGGGTTCGTCACCGGGATCAGGGCAGCCACAACGCCCATGGGTTCCCCAAAGGCCGCAATCTTTGTCGCATCATCCCGCCAGAGCAAACCCAGCGTGGTTACATCGCGCAAATAGTCCGCAACAGACAGAGCATTGAACAGGTTCTTGACCCGCTTATCCGGAACATTCCCATAACCGGTTTCCTCAACCGCCATTTGCCCCAACCGTTCGGCTTCCGGTTCAATTGCCCGTGCCATGGCGTCGACGATCGCGTCTACTTGCGCCGGGTCAGTGCCCAGAAAGGCGCGATAGGCTTCGAAAGCGCTATCTGCGGCACGCCTGGCGGCGGCGATCGATTTCAGATCTGCGTCCATCACGAAGCTCCGGTGACGATGGTGTCAAAGATACGGCGCGCTTGATCAACGTCGCCCGCTGAAACCCCTATGGTTTCGAGGCGCCGTCCGGCGGCAGCCACATCCGCGCCCAAAATTCGGTCAGATATCGTGATCAGGCTGTTCGTCAGCAGACACGGGATACCCGCAAGCTCACCCGCCGAGACCAATGGCACCAGCGAGCCCAACACCCCGTCCCGCATCAAGCCACGCGAGATTTGCTGATCCGGGATCGGACGCGTGCCCGAGCCGCGTTCGGCACCGGCAAATGTGGATATCCACTGCGTTGTTTCTGGCAGATTGCGCACGCCAAAGGCTGCTGCAACGCGCCGTCGCTCATCCGCCAGCCCTTGGATCACTTCGTTCTGTTCAGACCCGATCAGAGAAGCAAAAGTCTGATTGACCTCTAAAGGAACGCCGCCCATCGGAACATCAAGGCCACCTTCACCCATTGCGGCCCCGCCGAGGATTAGCGCAGGTATCTCAACAGCAGCAGAAAGATCGCTGAATCCAGATGCCAACACTGACTCGACCGGCTGCACATTCGGAAGATATGCAGACAAAGCTTCGAGAACCTCATCCCGACCACGCGGTAGCGTCGCTGCAGCCATCGGAGCGGCCGTTGAAAGGGTTAAACCTGCACCTTCGGCTTGGAACCAATACGGTAATCCTTGAACCTCAACCAGCGTGACGTCTGCGGTACAGCCCCCGATCCGCAAAAGCCATGCCGTTTCCACAGCCCCCAGCGACCGGCCCGGCGCAAGAACCAATATCTGCCCATCGCTAAGATGATCTGCCAGAACCATGGCATAAGTGCGTTGTTTGTGAATCGGACCAGTCAGAAAAATCACTTGTGAATTGTGCACAGCTGCATCCAGCTCTGCAGTAGTGCGCACCGATGGCCCTTCCCGGTCAACCTGATAGGTTCCGACTGGACCGTCCCCCTGAAGCGAGATGCCCGAGGATTGAGCCAGCAACGACAATTCAGCCCCATAGGCTGAAAACAAAGTGACTTCTGCACCTTCGGAAAGGCAAAGAGCTGCCAACAAGCGTGCATCCGGTCCGCCACCCAGAACCGATACTCGGTCGAGCTTGAGACGTTCAGGTTCAACTCGGGTTGAACCACGTGTCGCCGCGCGCGTAAATTCCTCGAATCCGGCTGACATGTTTTCTCCTCAATGCAGACGGATCAGGCCGCGGAGCCAGCGCCAAGTCCGTCGATGATGGCCTCGAGTTCATCATGGGGGCGCGCAATCACATGTACGGACACGACCTCTCCCACTTTGTTTGCCGCCGTGGCACCCGCGTCTGTCGCTGCTTTGACTGCACCGACTTCTCCGCGTACGAGCGTGGTGACCAGACCACCGCCAGCCTTGGTCTGACCTACAATCGAAACGCTGGCCGCCTTTACCATCGCATCCGCTGCTTCGATCGCGCCAACAAGACCACGCGTTTCAATCATGCCCAGGGCCATTTGCCCCGCTACTGGTTTCGCCATTTTCTGTTCCTCCAATAAAATTCGGTTGTTAGCTGTTCGCGGTTCAGACCGTGGACACGCGATCCACCACTGCGATGATCGCCAGATCAACCGGTACGGTAGATAAACCCGACGCCATACGCGCCGCTGAACCATTGACCACTAGAACCGTGTCCCCGACCCCGGCACCGCAAGTGTCTATAGCGACCCGTGCCGGATCGATCACTTTGCCTTTGCTGTCGACAAGATCCGTCACCAGAAGCTTAGCGCCGACCAGCTTTGCGTCTTTGGCGGTTGCAGTGACGGTTCCGGCGACTTTACCCAGATGCATCAGAAGGTCCTCAGGTAACGGTCCAACTCAACCGGAGTGACCTGTTGATTGAAGAACTCAAGCTCGCGCTCGGCCTGCTGCAAAACCAGCTCCCAAAGCATTTCGCCCATGACATCGCGCAGCCATACGGATCCTCTTGCCAGCTCGATAGCTGTTGGCAAATCGGTTGGGATCGGGTCTCCGATCCCTTCTTCGTAGCCGTTGCCGCTTGTCGGTTCCGAAGGGGTCAAACCCTGTTCGATCCCATCAAGCCCCGCCGCAATCTCGGCGGCTAGCAGAAGGTAGGGATTAGCATCAGCACCAGCATCACGCTTTTCAACGCGCACTGCGCTGTCGGACCCTTCGATGACCCGAATGCCAACAGTCCGGTTGTCATATCCCCAGCTCGTGTTGATCGGGCAGAAGGTATAGGGCTGACGGCGTCGATAGCCATTGACTGTGCCGCTGCCACAAATCGCCGTTTCGCACATGCGTTGCTGCAAACCAGCGATAAAGGACTTTCCAACGTCGTTGATCTTACCGTTGTTGGCGAAGATGTTCTTGCCGTCTTTCCACAGCGAATAGTGCGTGTGGAAACCATTGCCGGACTGTTCAAAGAATGGCTTTGGCATAAAGGTCGCGAGATATCCGTGTGCGATCCCCAGCTGGCGGATCAGCGATTTGAACAATACAACACGATCCGCCGCCTCCAGAGCTTCGCCATAGCGGATGTTTACCTCGATCTGTCCCGCAGCGTATTCGGGGTTCGATTGCTCGATTGGGATACCACATTCGTTGATCTGCTGGCGGATCGGACCGACGATGTGCTCCATCCTTGCGGCGCGGCCCAGACCGTAGACCTGAATCCCGCTATCGCGCGGCTGTCCGGTTTCCGGATCCAGTAGATAGAATTCAAGTTCAGTACCGACATTGACCTCGAACCCCATTTCGCGGGCACGTTCAACCTGACGCACCAGCGCCTGTCGAGGGTCGATCGGAACAGGCTTGTGATCCATGCCCTCAGCGCGGCCAAAGCAGACGGCGACGCCAGGCTCCCACGGCACGGCGACGGGCTGGGTCATTGGGAAGACGTGCATATCGGGGTAGCCGTTGTCGAAATTGACATATGGCGTATCCCAGACGTCGCACGTCATATCGATCGCCATCAGCGCAATCGACAGCGCATTGCCGCTTTTGCTAACGTGGTCCCAGTGGCTGGCCGGAATGCGCTTGCCGCGCATGATGCCGTTGAGGTCACCCACACCAAGAATGACGGTGTGCGTGCCTTCGGGCAGATCAAATCCCGAACTCATTGATGCGCTCTCCCTGTTTTTTGGCTTTATAATTGTTGTATTCTGTATACAGTATTCACAAAGACAATCGATAAACAAGGAAAATCTGCATCATGTCCAAGAGTTCGGTCATCGTTGTCGGAGGCGGCATCGTCGGTGTCATGACGGCGCTTACACTGCAACGACGTGGTGAGGCAGTGACCTTGATAGATCGCTGGGAACCGGGACATTCCCGTGCATCTTCAACGGATTACAACCGTGTCATCCGTGCGATTTCTGGACGGGACGAGTTCTATACACGGTGGGCCCGCGAAAGCCGCCTGCGCTGGCTGGAACTGCAAGCAGAGAGCGGCCAGGACCTGATGTATGAATGCGGCGCACTGATTCTGGCAACAGGCGGCCATTGTGATTGGGAAAACGCTACAGCCGAAACTTTCGACCGCGTTGGTGTGCCCTACTACAAGTTTGGGCGGCAGGACATCGAATCGCGATTTCCGCAGTTTCGCGTTCCTGACATCGAATACGCCCTGTTCGAGCCCGAAGCCGGAATGCTGATGGCGCATCGTTGCGTCCTAACTGGGCTTGAGCTGTTTCGTCGAGCGGGTGGAACCGTACAGCGCGGTCGCGTGACCACCGATGGATCAGAGCGCCCAATGCTGAATGGAAAGCCGCTTGAGGCTGATCTTATCATTGTCTCAACCGGCCCCTGGATGGCGGACATGTTCCCCAGGACCATCAAGCCGATATCGACGGTGGTTGGTGTGAATGTCCTCTATACCTCGACACCAGATGGGTCCGAGGAGTTCGATATGAGCCGGATGCCCTGCTGGATCGATCATGGTCAGGGCTCATTCGGGCTACCCTCTTCCGAAGGTTCAGGCGTAAAAGCCGCAGTCGTGATTCCGGACAAGATCGACCTAGACAATGACGAAAGGCTGATCCGACAGGAAACGCTGGGACGCACTCGCAGCTACATCCGTCATCGTCTTCCAGGCCTTGAGGGTGAGCGGGTGGTGGATTCCAAATTCAACCAGATCATCCTGACACCTGACACGCACTTTATTGTCGACTGGCACCCCGAGCATGAAAACGTGCTGTTCGCCGGAGGCTGCTCGGGACATCTGTTCAAACACGCGCCGGTATTTGCAGAGTTTGCGGCAGGTGTTGGAATGAAAGATTTTGGAACGGCAGATCGTTTCAAAATCACTGGTCGAAGAAAACTGAGCCCGAAGGAAAGTCCAAGCGGGCGTTAAAGGTCCGACAGAGCACTATAAAATCCTGAGTTCGGACACTTCTCCTGCGGCAGGCGACTACCTGATCGAATTGCATCGCGGCAGGTTTTCGCCTGACGGCAATGCCCGCATTTTTCTGCAAGCTCAAGGCTAAGCTCAGGATGTGCATTGAGATCATCTTCGCTAAGACCAAACTGACCTGCCATAGAAAGGATACGCTCTCTCGCGTTGGGCGCGCCAGAGCGCAACATGGCCAGATCAGCACGAGAAAGACCGAGATCGGACAGTTCAAGTTCACTGATACTTTCATCGCGCGGAGCGTTAACGATCCGCGCTATTCGCTGAAAGAAGTCCTTGTATCCTGACATTTCGAAACCTCCCAAACCGCCATGTATACAGTATACACAGCAAGGCCTGACTGAATTTGATCAGGATCAAGAACGCTTTCCTTACGAAATTATCGTTGCTGAATGTAGGTGCCCCGAAACAGTTCCACCGCCTGAGGCGCAGCAAGATCATTAGGGACCTCTGCTGCGTTGACCGAGGTCATCCCCTCATCCGCTTCAGTAGCTGTTAGAAAAATCTCTCGTCCCTTCGTGAACAGATCGCGAAGATGATGCGCCTTATATTCGGGATGAAACTGCACTGACCGCGCGGGAAAGTCATAATCCAAAGCGCCAACAGGGCAATGGCTTGCTGACCCTGTTACCCGTGCTGAATCTGGAACGCTCGTCACCTGATCCTGATGCCAGACAAATGCGTCTACTTCGTCTTCGGCATAGTTGAAAGCCCGCGCGCCAACGATGTTGCCCACCTCGGCTTTCTCGGCGCGCCCACCATAGACATCAGCCATGATCTGGTGCCCGAAACAGATACCAAAGACTGGTTTGCGTAAATTTCTGCAGCGTTCAAGAAACCGGCGCAGCGGTTTGATCCACTCGGTGTCATCGTAGACCCCGAATTCAGATCCGCCGACGATGACACCGTCGAAGTTGGCGTCATCAGGAAGAGGTTCCCCATCGACAACCCCAACCACCATGAACTCGGCCTCAGGCAGATGCGGAGCGATCCACTCTTCAATCTGCTGCGCGGTTCGGGGCATCCCCTCCAGTAAAGGCAGCGGATGGCTAGTCAACTCAAGAACTGCGATTTTCACCAGTCGTAAGCCCTGTCAATTCCAGCCATTTTCACTCCTGTGAAGGCTGATGCTTCGAAGCTGAGCGCGCGCAGGTCTTCAGTTTCCAGATTGTGTACCGAGGACTTTCCGCAGGCTTTCGCAAGCGCTGTAATCTCCATGGTCATGGCCGTCAAATATCGCGCAATACGCTCCGCCCCTGCATTCGGGTTCATGCGAGCTTCGAGACTTTCATCCTGCGTCGCAATCCCAACCGGGCAGCGACCTGTGTGACAATGGTGGCAGGCACCGGGGGATGTTCCCAAGGCCGCGTAATCTTCGAGATAGCGCGGACTGTTGCACCCTAGTGCAACCATGGCCGCATTGCCGATCATCACAGCGTCAGCACCGAGGGCCAGACACTTCGCGGCGTCCACACCGGACCGAATGCCACCGGCAGCCACGAGAGAGACTTTGCCGGTCATGCCGCATTCGTCCAATGCTTCGCGCGCGGCACGAATAGCGCTCATCGTCGGGATTCCGGTGTGGTTTAATAAAAGCTCCGGAGACGCGCCGGTGCCACCTTCGGCACCATCAACTACTACGACATCAGCGCCCGCTTTGGCGGCAACCGCCACGTCAAACCGGGGACGTGTCGCACCCATCTTGATGAAGATCGGCACCTGATAGTTGGTGGCTATGCGCAGCTCTTCGATCTTCACCGACAGATCATCTGCCCCCAGGAAATCGGGATGACGGATTGTCGACCGCTGATCCACACCTTCAGGCAGAGTCCGCATCTCGCTGACCCTTGGGCTGACCTTCATGCCCAGCAACAACCCCCCGGTTCCGGGTTTCGCCCCCTGCCCCACGACAATTTCCAAAGCATCGGCGCGGCGCAGATGATCCAGATCCACACCATACCGCGCGGGTGACATCTGATAGAGAAGGCGTTGGGAGGCTTCGCGCTCCTCTTCCAGCATGCCACCCTCACCCGTGCAGGTCATGGTGCCCACTTTCGAGGCCCCATAACCCAGCGATGCTTTCGCCGATGCCGACAAGGCACCAAAGGACATTGAGGCTATGTAGATCGGTATCTTCAGCTCAAGCGGGCGTTCCACAAGGCCGCGCCCTCCGCCTAGAACGGTCGTCGTGTCACAACTCTCGCGATAGCCTTCCAGAGGCAGGCGGGTCATCGTCGCAGGAACAAACGTCAGGTCGTCGAATGTCGGCAACTGCTTGTTGAACGTGTTGTACCCACGCACCTGATACCGCCCCAGCTGTGCCAGCGCGTGCACTTCCGAGATCGCCTCGGGCGTCCAGCGGGTCGACCCTCCTTCGTCATACGACGAAGGAACACCGGCCGGGCGCCCATCAATGGCGCCTGCGTCGCGGAACCTGATTTCCTCTTCCGAGGCAACGTCGAACGGATAGTCGTAAGGTTTACTCAGATCATGAGCCATGCGCTTGCGTCCCTGCTTTCAAAATACCAAAGACGCTGGCCCGAAACCATTTTGCGCCAATTTCGCGAACTGTCGACCAGACCGAGCGGATCGAGGATCGCATCGACCTCGGCAACTTCTTCGGCCGTCGGTTCGATCACGTCGACATCCACACCCAGGCTGTCGACCTCCCCGGCCACCCAGACCTCACCTTCCCAAAGCGCGTCGGCACAGGACTCCCCTGCTCCACCAAGCGCAATGATGCGCCCGGAATGCGCCATGAAGCCGGACTGATATCCGATCTTGCCTTCGACAACGATGTTTCCACCTTTCATCGCAACACCAACCCGAGGTCCGGCATCACCTTTGACATGGATCGTGCCACCGATCATCGCAGCGCCGCAGGACATGCCAGCATACCCACCCACTGTGATATGCCCCTTGGCCATACCCTCACCAACGGCCCAGCCGCAGTTGCGCTCGATTGTGATATTCGCACCGGTGTTGAGACCGCCGCAGTAATAACCAACCGACCCCTCGAAAGTGATATCCACATTGTCTGGAAGACCCACGCCCAGGTTATGGCGCGAGAGCGTGTCGACGACGCGGATAGGTCGGCCAGTTGCGCAGGCCTGCATGATGTCACGGTTCACCTCGCGGATATGGCGCTTGCCGACCTCGATGACGATCTCATCCATCTTTGCTGCCACCTCGTTCATGCCGCCAAGCTCCGGTTTCCGACGCCCCAGATGCCAGTCAACGACGGGCCGTCGTAGTTGATCACATCGCATTCCTCGGTCATCACGCGACGAACCGCTTGTTCTTCGGTCGCAGCGGCCAGATCGCCATTGCGGTTGACGACAACCAGCGGCTTCATGGCAAATCGATCTTTGGCAAAACCAATCCCGTCCGGCGTTGCGATCATGTAGGTAAAAACGCCATCGATGGAGTTGATGGACTTTTTCAGAGCTTGCTCCATCGTTAGCCCAGCCTTCATTTGGTCACTGACCCATACAGCGATCAGCTCGCTGTCATTCTCGGTCAGGAACCGATAGCCCAATCGTGTCAGCCTGTCGCGCCACGTGAAATAGTCGGTGATCTGACCGTTATGAACGATCGCCACATCCGAAAACGGACGCGCCCAGAACGGGTGCGAAGCGTTGGGCAGGACCGAGCTTTCCGTGGCCAGCCGCGCATGCCCCAGCCCATGTGTTCCAATCATATCGCGTACGCCGTGCTTTTCGGCTACCGCCTCTGCGCCACCGATATCTTTGATAATCTCGAGGCTGCGGCCACAGGACTGAACCTCGATCCGATCTGTCAGCTCATCAGCGTCTGCGACCCATGCTTGCAAATTCTTTGGATCCGAAATCTCGATCCGAAAGCAATAGTGGCGGTTTTGGTCCATTACGATTTTCGGGTCGGACAGAAAGCCACTTCCATGCTCGCGCAGGGTTGCTTCAAGCTCGGTCAGGTCTGCATCCTGTTTGGATCTGTCAAATCCCATTCCGCGCAAGACATATCCTGTTTCCCGCGCCAAGCCGTAAATGGCAAATCCGGTGCTGTCTGCGCCCCGATGTTCCTGCGCATCCATCAGGTCGACCAGATCCGCCCCAACCTTCCCGGGTGCGGCCAGAATCCTACCAGCGATTCCACACATGAAGAGCTCCCTGTTCATTTGCGTCTGTATACTGTATACAGTACACGAAGAATAGCAACCCCATTCGCCTTGGCACCCGCTGCATTTTTGAATACAGAATTCAGAAAGAACAGAAAGAGAGGCTCCGAGTGGCTCTGAAACAGATCAAAACACAACGTAGGCGCCTTGCGGACGAGGTCTATGACCAATTAGTCGAAGCCATTATGAGTCGCGAGATCACCGGTGAAGATCGGCTAGTGCAGGAAAAGCTAGCTGCCGAGTTGAACATCAGCCGGACGCCCGTACGCGAAGCACTCATGCGGTTGGAGACTGAAGGCGTGTTGGAAGTGGCTGCCAGCGGTGGATTTCGACTGGCCCGTATGGATCAAAGTGAAGTCAGGCAATTATACCAAGCGCGTGCTGCAATCGAAGGACAAGCCGCGCGAATACTCGCGGTTCACGCAGAGCCATCGGTGCTCGATCGATTGCGTGAGCTTATTCGGCGCGAAGAAGATCTGAGTCACCCCACGACCCGAGACTACTTTATCGCAAACCGGCGCATTCACCGTGCCTTCATGGTTGAAGCGGGCAATAAATTCCTTCTGGATATGTTTGATATGATCTGGGGTAAGGCAATGGCGTTCCACTTGTTTTCTGCAATTGAAAACGTCGATATATCAAAGTCCCTCGGAAACCACCTGACTCTCGTTGACGCCATTGCAACCGGAGACGTAACCGAGGCACTCGAGACGTTTACCAGCCATATTCAAGAGGGTTTTGATCTGCAGATCGAAGGGCTGGAAGAAGCAAACAATAGCTGAAGCATGAGGCAGAATTGCCCGACCATCTGAATTGGATTCTCTTAGTCGTCATCTTTCCAATTCCAAATTGACGAATGACGTTGCCCCTTTGTCCAGCAGAGGGGCAACAGGACTAGTTTGATAAACAGGATCTATGACCTGATTGGGCGCTTCGCGCTCAATTCACGAAATGCAGCCTGTCGAACTCGCTGCGCCAGGCAGATACTTCTGCAATTATAGATTCGCCATTCAGACCGCGCTTGATCAACTCGGCTAAACGCTCCGCATCGCCAGAAGTCATACCCCAGCGAACCAATTCCGGAGTGCCGATCCGCAAGCCATTCATCTCACCCGCGACAGGCTCGATGGGTAAGCCGATTCCGCAGGCGAGGAACCCGCATTTACGCAACTGCTTTGATGCTGCCTGCCCGCCGCCATAGGGTGCTGCCAGTACTGCGAATTGGTGAGAGTTGGTGAAACCATCCACGCCGGAAAAGACGGGAATTCCTTGTGCATCCAGAGCTTTAGCCAGCGCTTTTGACATAGCGATCATCTCACTCGCATAGGCCAAACCAAAATCCTTCCAATCCAGCATGGTTACCGCAAGCGCCGCTGTCTTGGCTGCATCGAAGTTGGCTGTCATGCCGGGAAAGGCAATGGAATCCAGAGTTTTCGCGATTTCCTCATCATTCGATACGATCAGACCTCCCGCAGGCCCCCCGAGGCTCTTATAGGTGCTCATGGTCATGAAATGTGCGCCCTCTTTCAGAGGATTAGACCACGCGCGACCAGCGATGATACCGCATTGGTGGGCAGCGTCGAACATGACCTTTGCACCAACTTCATCCGCAATGCCGCGCACCTCTGCCACTGGATGTTCAAACAGGTTCAGACTTCCACCTATCGTGATCAACTTGGGTTGTTCAGATTTCGCCAGTTTCCTCAGCTGGTCCAAATCGACAGTATAACCGTCGGCGCTGACCGGAGCTTCAATAGTCCGCAGACCGAACAGTCCTGCGCAACCCGCCAAGTGGTGCGTCACATGCCCGCCAATTGACGCGGGCGGCGCGATGATTGTGTCGCCCGGTTTGCAAGTCGCCATAAAACCATAGAGATTGGCGATTGCGCCGGAGGGCACACGAACCTCGGCAAACTGAGCATCAAAAACTTCGGCACAAAGTTCTGCAGCGATGACTTCGATCTCTTCAATCGCTTCCAGCCCCATTTCATATTTATCGCCCGGATACCCCAACGACGGCCGGGATCCTATGCCTGAGGACAATAGCGCCTCGGCCTTTGGGTTCATCACGTTTGTCGCCGGATTTAGATTGAAGCACTCATTCTCGTGAATGCGGCGGTTTTCCTCTGCCAGATTCCCAATTCGAGCCAAGAGATCAGCCGAAGATGTTGATGCAGCCTTCGCTGCTATATCCTGAACCAGGGTTTCGCTGGCAGCGGGCACCCAATCTCTATGTGCTAGTGTCATCTGACGTTCTCCTGTTTTTTACACTCTGATGGCAACCGCGTGACATCGCAAAGCAGAATTGCTATTTCTTGGCGTAGAAAAACTAAGGCTAGTGTCATGAGCATCGCCCCCAAACGCCCCAAAGGACCTCCCTTGAATGCTATGCGGGCCTTTGAGGCAGCGGCCCGCCACATTAGCTTTGTTACTGCAGCGGAAGAACTGAACGTTACGCCAGGGGCGATCTCGCAGCACATAAAGGCGTTGGAGGGCTGGGCAGGTACACCGCTTTTTCGACGCAATGCACAAGGGGTAGAACTCACGCCCGAAGGGCAGACTCTTGTCTCAGATTTCACTACGGCCTTTGATCAATTGGCCGATGCAGCCCGAGCATTACGCAATCTTAAGCCTAATGCTGATTTTCACATCGCAGCTTTGCCCGCAGTTGCCCAACTTTGGCTACCAAAACGACTGCGCCTTATCAGAGAGCAACTCCCTAACATCAGCTTTTCCGTCACAGCCATGGAAACGCCCCCAAGTCTTTCGCGTGAAATGTTCGACCTTTCGATCTTCTTCACCAAACCTGACGGCTCACCAAACCAAGTCGAAGTCAGCAAAGATGTTATCGTACCGGTTTGTGCACCAGCTCTTCTGAAGCGCGCGCAGATCATGGAAGGTTTCGAAGGTGTTCCGAAGCTTTACGATCTGATTTGGAAAGACGATTGGGTCAAGTGGTCCAAGACCACAGGTTGCCCGCATAACAATGACAAGGGTGGCCCGCAGTTTTCGCTTTATAGCCTTGCCGTGGAAGAGGCCAAGGCTGGCGCTGGCATACTGATTGGCCACCTGTGCTTGATAGAAGAGGCCTTGGCGTCTGGCACGTTGACGATTGCACATGCACAATCCTGCGAGACAGATCGTTCTCTGGTGATCGAACTACCATTGCAGGCACGACGAAGGCCCGAGACAAATCAAGTCGTTGCTTTGCTGTCTGATTGAATGAATGTTTAAAACAGTTCGTTTATAGTATCCGAAGAACTAGACAGCCCTTTGTCCATCCCATCCCAGATTCCAGTTACAAGATCAGACGCGACTTTCTCTTCAGAGATTGAGTACTGCAGCGGCGTCAGCCAATATACTGCGAAAGCGTGTGCTTGAAGCCGGCACAAGTGCCAGAACGTGCGCTTTTCCAAGCTTTGGATTTCTGCGTCGCGCTTCAGTGACCCACCAGCCAGCTTTTTCAACGTCACCCTTCAACCAATTGCTCATCGCTGCAAAGAAGGCCATCCCAGCATGAGACCAAGGCGTTCGCGCCGCCGTTTCGGCCCAATAGACAGCAGATTCCAGGTCATCCTGTGCGATATGGACCCACATCTTATTTCCGGTCATGCCCGGTTTGAATGGGTCGATCGGGCTAAGGTCAATTGCGCGGTTCGCTTGTTCAAGAGCCGTTTCGAAATCGTCGGTGAATACGTTTGCCCAACTAGAGCCGTAGTAACCCCATGTATAATTTGGGCACGACGCAACAGATTGCGCGAACCACTGTTTACTTCCTTCAGGATCATGATCCAGCCAATGACAACGCCCCATCATAAAGTTCGCGAACGGGTCTCTGGGTTGCAATGTCAGGCTTTGTTCAGCGAACCTGCGCGCTGTGTCGGCCTCGGTTGAATAATCCGGTCGATAACGCATAAACGCGTTCTGGAAGTGTACAAATGCCATCCCCGCGCTTGCTCGGGCCATTCGGGGGTCAAGCGAAAGCGCCCGCCCCAACATCTTTTCCGCCATCGCGTTTCCGCTTTGGCTGAACTGGCTCATGTAATGAAAACCAAGATGCATGGAGGACCAGGCATCCAGGTTCTCCGCTGCTACAAGACCAAGAGACGATGTCTCGTGTTGTGGGATTTCCAGCTCCGCGACCATGATCACATTCGCCGCTATTTCAGCGCGTAAGGCGTGGATATCGTCAATATTAGCGCTTCTACGAAGCGCCCACACGACCTCGGAACTGCGCGTGTCCGACAGCTCTGTGTCGATTGTTATTTGGTTGCCGTTCATATCAATCACACCGGTCAGGCAATACCGCGCCTTGAGAATTCGATTGACTTCGGTCAGATCGATTTGCCTGCCGCGAAACTTGAAGGCCGACCCGTGCGATACCACTTTTATCCAACGCA
Source organism: Ruegeria sp. (assembly GCA_040829945.1). GTDB lineage: Bacteria > Pseudomonadota > Alphaproteobacteria > Rhodobacterales > Rhodobacteraceae > Ruegeria. Next base: position 382,846 of record JBFOLN010000009.1, on the reverse strand, counting down.
GACTGGCGAGGGTCATGATCAACTCACGCGGGATCGCCTCCTCGATGGCTTCAAACCTATCCATGTCACCATTACGTTGAAACGGTAGTACGGCAATTGATGGCTGCTGCTGATCCAACCCAGATAAGTCGAGCGGTAAATGCCTAACATCTGGGGGATTTTCCGGCTCAATATGCTCTGGCTGGACAGAAGCACGCAACCTGACATCACCCATGAACCGGAAGCCGTGACCACGAATTGTACGAATGAGGTGCGGGTCTTGACTGGAATCCACTAAAACACGTCGAAGATCTCTTATGCGGCTGGAAATCGCATCTTCGGACACGATGCGCCCTTTCCAGACTTTTTCGATGATTTCATCGCGGCTGACCACGCGGTGCGCGTTTTCCACCATCAGGCACAGAAGATCAAAGACCTGCGGCTGCAGGTGAACCGGACGTCCCTCGCACCTCAGTTCCCGGCGCGCGTCGTCCAATAGAAAGGGTTCGAACGCATATTTCACAACGGTAAATCACGTTTCAAAATCGGTCCTTCAAGCATACCGGGATTGAGAATCCTCGCAATATCCCGGAAACCTCCACCCTGTCTCCCAGCAGCGCAACACGATCCGATCTAGTGCTGACAGATCAGAAATTGATCTAGGGAGGCAAAATTGTCCGATCTTGCGACGAACCCAAATCTTCCATTGGCTGGCGGACGGTACTTCCTGTCAGATGGCGGAATTGAAACCACGCTGATATTCCATGACGGAATCGACCTTCCGTTGTTCGCGTCCTTTGTTCTTCTGGAAACCGAAAATGGACGGCGCGCCCTGACCAAGTATTACGAGCGTCACATCGCGGTCGCCCGGGCGCATCGTCTTGGTTTCATTCTGGAAAGCCCCACTTGGCGATCAAACCGCGACTGGGGGCAGAAGCTTGGCTACAGCTCCGATGATCTCGACCGGATCAATGCCGAGGCGATCTATCTCATGCGCACGCTACGCAATCGCCACGCAGACACGGTTGCGCCGCTCGTCATAAGCGGTTGCGTTGGACCTCGAGGCGATGGATACGTACCGGGCGAGCTGATGACTGCAACCCAAGCCCGCAACTATCACGCGCCCCAGATCGCTGCCATGTCCAGCGCCGGGGCCGATATGGTCACTGCAATCACCATGAATAACACCCCCGAGGCGAAAGGGATTGCGCTGGCGGCGAAGTCGCAGGCTGTGCCGGTGGTTATTGCCTTTACAGTCGAGACGGATGGCGCGCTGGCGACCGGTCAAACGCTGGCTGACGCAATCCGCGAGGTCGACGATGCCACTGGTGCATACCCAGTATATTACATGGTCAACTGCGCCCATCCGGACCACTTTGACCACGTGCTACGCGATGGCGGGGATTGGCTGTCCCGCATCGGTGGGGTCAGGGCCAATGCCTCTCGCATGTCTCATGCTGAGCTGGATGAAAGCGAAGTGCTGGATGATGGCAACCCCGCGGAGCTGGGCAAAGATTATCGCAGACTGATGGAGCTATTGCCAAATCTGCGTGTCATGGGTGGGTGCTGTGGCACTGATCATCGGCATGTCGATGCGATGGGCCGAGCGTGCAAGCACGCTCATCCCGTTGCCGCACAATAGTTGCACAATCGAAGTGGCGAACCGGGTGCACACCCGGTTCGCATTGGATGATAAGGAATTTTAGAATGGAAATCTCAATTCGCCCCGTCTCTCCCGAGGATACAAAGGCCGTTTCGGCCATCTTGTCAGACCCAACCGTCATGCTGGGAACGATGCGCCTACCCTTCGTACCGGACGCGCTCGTCGCTCAAAGAACCGCTGCAGAACCTGGTTTGTACCGTTTGGTTGCTGAATGCGAAGATGAGGTTGTCGCCTTCAGCCAGATGACTACCTTCCCTGGCACACCGCGTCACAATCATGTCGGGGAAATTGATCTGATCGCAGTACGTAGCAGATTCCAAGGAAGAGGGATCGGAAAGGCGCTGATGAACGCCTTGCTGGATCTGGCCGACAATTGGCTACAATTGGAGCGTACGGGTTTACTTGTCTGGTCCGACAATAAGCGCGCCATATCCCTGTACGAAGCATTTGGCTTTGAGATCGAGGGAACGCTTCGCCGTTATGCAAGGCGCCCTGGTGGGTTTGCTGATGCGAATACGATGGCGCGCCTGATTGATGAAAATCCGCAGCCAGCAGCGAAAGCGTCTGCGCAACGGGAGCACGCCCAACTACGTTGAGGCGATGCGGAGCAAGATTAATTGACTAGAAGTCCCAGTGGCAGTCCCAAGTTCATACATCTAACCTTGGGACTCTCGCAGCGACCGCAGAAACTGAGCATACCTCATCACTGCCAATAGATTGACTTTGGAACAGGTTTGCAGGGCTTGAGCGGGCCGGCAAGAGGCTTTGAAAGCGCCCTGCCCGTCTTAAGTAAGACGTTTCAGGCAAAACCCGTTCCTCCGTCATCCCCCTTAGTAACCACGTGACGGATCAACGATGTTCACAAGCGTCTCTCCCCGAATCCATCGCCCGAGATTGTCCAGAAATATCCGAAATGAAGCTTCTTCCCACTCTGCGTAAACCGATGAACAATGTGGGGAAATGATCACGTTGTTGAGCGTCCAGAGCGGGCTATACTGCGGCAGAGGTTCGGTCTCGAAAACATCCAGCGCCGCCCCTGCTACATGCCCTGCTTTCAACGCATCATATAAGGCTGTCTGATCAACCACGCCACCGCGCGAGACATCGGCAAGGATTACTCCGGGCTTCATCGCTGCGATCTCATCGGTACCGATCAAGCCCTGCGTCGCCGGGATAAGTGGCGTCGAAATCGCGATGAAGTCCGCGCGCGGCAGGAGGTTGGGCAGGTCTTGCGCGGAATGAACCTCGTCAACATGATCCATCTCCTGTGGGCGGGCTCGAGTTCCCAGTACATTCATTCCAAAGGCCTTCGCACGTTCCGCAACTGCGCTCCCTGTATGACCAAGACCGACGATCAGAAGCGTTTTGCCAGCAAGTGGAGCAACCATACGCGGGCTCCAAATACGCGCGGCCTTATCTTTTTGCAGGCCCGGAATATCCAAAGTGAAATGCAGGAAACCACCGAAGATGTATTCAGCCATCACTCCGGCCGCCACACCCGCGGCATTCGTGACTGTAGTCTTCGCGGGATCCCAACATCCAAAGTGGTCGGTTCCCGCTCCACCATTGGTGATCCAGCGAGGGCCATCTGTACCGAATAGCGCATCGCGCGGAAAACCCGGAGTACCAGCAAAGCGAACCGAATAAACTACCTCGGGCCGGTAACCTGAGATTAATCTGGGCAAAGCCTCATAGCTATCGCATTCGCGAAAATCGGCTTGCGGGAAGGCATCGCGCAGCCATCGGGCAAGTGGAGCCGTATCGCTGTTGTGCAATAGGATGCGGGGGAATTCAGGCATGCGGGTTCTCCACTGGCATTCACAAACTGTTCTATTTCTTCCTATTCTGCGTCCGGCGACCCGAATCCTGCGCGAAGGTCAAAAGCGACGCCTCGCACAACTCTTACAGCGCACCGAACGTGCTCTGCGTTATCTCGCGGCCACCAGTGCGCACTGGCCAACTTGCTCTATTCTCACAGCCGAGACCTTTCCAGTAGTCGACCAAACCCTGACGAGGCATCCCCGATGCCAGCAAGCTGCATGGCCTGAAACATCATGGCCTGGTTCGAACTGATCACTGGTTTGGACACAGCTTTTTCTAGTCGCGCGATGACCTCGACACTCCGCATATCTGTACAAGAAAGGACGATGACTTCAGCCTCGGGATGGTCGCAGGCAAGGCCCAGTTCGAACACCGCTTGCGGGCTCAGCTCACCCTGCCCGAAGTTGTCTAACTCATCACTGACCTCTGATCGGCCTACGGTTTCCATGCCTGTTTGAGCTAAGAAATCAACGGCCATGTCGTTGATCGCAGCCACATAGGGTGACGCAAAACCGATCCGTTTCACCCCAAGTGTGGTTAACGCGTGTACCAATGCCCCGGCGGCAGTCACGGTCTCGGCCCCGCTGGCGATTTTAATCCGTTCTGCGAGGTTTCGATCAAAGGTAAACCCATGCGTCAAAGTCGCTGAGGTGCAGCCATACAGGATTACGTTCGGACGGACGCCCTGCAGCAGGCGCAAGGGTTCATCCAGATCAGCAGCGCCCAACTGGTGCATCTGATCTGCATCCGGGATCTCATCCTGATCATACCCTCCCATACGTGCGAAATGCAGCGAGACACCCTCGGGGCGCATCAACGCCATATCGGGTTCGAGATTGGTATTTGTGAAGGGCACCAGAACACCGAACCGGGCTCGGCCGCGTGAAACTGTCATAACCTCTCCTTTTTGATCCAGCGTTCCAAAAGCCCGGCCGCGAAGTCCAGATCATCCGCGACACCTATGGTCACGCGCAGACAATCGGTAAGCCCGGCGCCACCTTGTGGGCGCAAAAATACGCCTTCTTCGCGCAAAGCTTCATCGGCTCTCTGCGCTTCTTTGGCATTACGTAAGCGGATCAGAACAAAATTTGTGAAGCTTTCAGGCAAGTCGAACCCGGCTCGGCGCAGCTGGTTGCTAAAACCGTCCCGCAATCCAGCTGTCAAAGCAGATGTCTCATGCATATAGGGCTGATCGGCGAGCGCCGCAGTAGCGGCGGCTTGCCCCGCGAGAGAGATGTTATTGGGGCTCAAAACCTTGCGGATTTCAACGGCGATATCCGTCGGGAACACCCCCCAGCCCACCCGCATCCCCGCCAGCCCATAGGCCTTAGAGAACGTGCGCAGCACCACCGTGTTCCCCCGTTTGACCAGATCGAACATGGGCTCGTTGAGGTGGTCGGCAAACTCCCCATAGGCTTCATCGATCACCAGCAGAATGTCACCGCGCAACGCGTCGCGAAGGCGCAATAGCTCGGTCCGAGAAATGCGGGTGCCGGTGGGGTTTCCAGGATTGGCGAGGAACAGCATACGAGTATCGTGTCGAACTGCTTCCAGCAGCGCATCGACGGAGACGTATCCATCCTGTTCCGGTGCGATGTCGAAGCGTGCGCGCGCAAGTCCGGCAGCGGTTCGGAAGAACGGATAGGCATGTGCCGGGGCCAGAACCGCGTTGTTCTCGTCAGCAAAGGCTTGCGTGATGCAGGCGATCAACTCCATCGACCCGTTGCCGCACAGGATCCCGTCCATCGGAAGACTGTGAAGCTCGGACAAGGCCGCGCGCAAATCCCCCCAGTCTGGATCGGGATATAAATGCCCCGCTGCCAAAGCCTTGCAGGCGGCGGTGACCGAATGAGGGCTGGGCGGGCGTATGCTCTCGTTCTGCGACAACGAAATGAGCCGCTTGCCCACCGGTGGGTTCAACTGGGCCAGCGCATAGGGCGACATGACCGAAATATGTGAAACGGCACGGATCATGGATCAAAACCATATGTCTCGCGGGCGGCCGCGCGGCTGATCAAGCCTTCGTCAAGATCGCGCCTGATATCTTCGTGGCTGCGCTTCGCAGCTGGGCCGTATCCACCACCACCCGGGGTTTCAAAGATCAGCGTTTCGCCCGCTTTCACCCGAACCTCTCCCTTACCAGGCAGATCTGGACCGTCCTGTCCGATGCGTATGCGTCCAGCCGCTCCGTCACCACCGCCATACCGCCCTTGCGCGGGATTCAGCACCCGCTCGACCGAAAGGAACAGCATCAAATCCTGATCCTTCGACGCGCGTAATTCGATATGCTGGCCCAACCCACCTCGTGTCCGGCCAGCGCCGCCACTATCGGGTTTCAACTCGCGCCTTGTGATCAGGACTGGCGCAACAGCTTCGGTGGTTTCAACCTGACTTCCCCAGACGCCCGAGGGAAAAGCGGTGGCCGACAACCCATCGAGGCCGGGCCGCGCGCCAGTGCCGCCGCTGAACACAAGCTCAAGCGCAAATTGCTCATCCCCGCGCGAAACCGCCTCGGGCGCGTGTCGCAGTGGTAGGTCATACATGCAGGACGCGCCCTCGGCCGGGACGATGTCGGGCAGAATTTGCGACAGGCAACCATAGACCAGATCTGGCGTCATCTGCCCCAGCGTGTGACGCATTGCCACCGGCGCAGGTGACTGAGCGTTCAGGATGCAGTCCTTTGGCCCGACAACGCGAAAGGGTGCAAGAGAGCCTGCATTGTTAGGAATGTCCGCCCCGATGATGCATCGAAGTGCGAACACCGAATAGGCCGTGGCGTAGTTCAGCGGCACATTGATGCCTTTGTTCGACAGGCCTGACGTGCCATCGAAATCGAGCAGAATATGATCCTCAGCAATGGTCAGAGCCGCGTGCAGGTCGATCTCCTGTTCGTAGCCGTCTACCTTTAGCACATTGTGCCATGTGCCATTGGGAAGGTCCGCGATAGCTTGAATCGTTCCACGATAAGACGTGCCGATGATGTAGTCCGCCAGTTCGTCGAGGTCGTCGATACTGAACTCCTCCATCATAGCAGCCAGCCGCTCGGCCCCGGTCTCGCAGCAAGCAATCAGGGCATATATGTCGCCTTCGTTGCCGATAGGTTCACGCGAATTGGACTTGATGATTTCCATTAGAAGCGTGTTCAGCGTACCCCCTTCCATCAGCTTGCAGGGGGGGATGAGCAGCCCTTCGTCATATATGTCAGCCCCCTCAGGGCCCATGCCAAGCCCACCCAAGTCAACCAGATGCGATGTACATGCAGTGAATCCGACCACATGACCGTTGAAAAATACTGGCATCATCAAGAGAAAGTCGTTCAGGTGCCCTGACGCGATCCAAGGATCGTTCGTCATATAGATGTCGCCTGGCTTCATATCCTGAACCCCAAAACGCCCGCGCAGGGTTTTAACCGCCTCGGCCATGGTGTTGATATGGCCGGGCGTTCCTGTCACCGCCTGCGCCAACATGCGGCCTTGCAGGTCAAAGATTCCTGCCGAAATGTCTCCGCATTCGCGTACAATAGGGGAAAAGGCGGCGCGGATCAGCGCCTGCCCCTGCTCCTCAACAACTGCCAGAAGCCGGTTCCACATGACCTGAAGCTTGGTATCGGTCATCTTCATTGCACGTCCTCCCGGTTGCGGCTAAGCCAGATATTTCCACCGCCATCCATATCGGCCTCATAGTCTGCACTTACGAAGGTGGTGGTTTGTGCTTCGATAATCAGGGCCGGGCCCGACAGCCGGTCGCCGGGGCATAACGCGAAACGATCGTAGATATCCGCTTCGCGCCACTCACCAGCGATATCACACAAGATGGGTCGGTGTCCGACGGGCTGCGCCTGCTGGCTGCTGGGGTGTTCGGGATAGTGCTCCAACGCGGGTGACTCAGAAGAGACCTCGATCGCCCAGTTCAAAATCTCGATTGTCATCCCGGGCACGGCCCGACTGAATTGTCGGCTGTATTCCTCCTCAAACGCTTTGCGCAGCGCTGGGATATCCTCGTCGTTCAACCTGCGATCAGGCAGCGGGATCTCGATCTCATGACCCTGCCCGTGATAACGCATGAACGCCTGGCGCCGCTGGACAAGCGCACCTTGCGGCGCGCCCGCCCGCACAACCAACATAGCCTCGTCAAGCATCTCGTCAAAAAAGGCGTTGAGCGCGTCTATGTCGAGCATCTCAAGCGTTGCATAGCGTGATCGGACAATTTCAAAAGAGACCGGCGCGAACAGGAATCCGACAGCCGAACCGACACCCGGATTGCGTGGAATCAGGATTCGGTCAACCTGCGCACGTCTTGCGACCCGGGTCGCATGCAGTGGACCATTGCCACCAAAAGCTATCATCAGGCGCGTACGCAAATCCTTACCCGATTCCACGGCATGCATTCTTCCGGCACTCGCCATGCTCTCATCCACAATCTCGCTGACCCCATGCGCAGCTTCTGCCGCAACGAGATCAAGCTTCTGACCAACACCCTGCTCAAGCGCCGTCTGTGCAGCCTTCACATCAATTGCAAGCCGGCCTTCAGCGAAACGACCGGGCTCGATCAAACCTTGCATCACATCCGCGTCGGTGACCGTTGGCTCTGTTCCACCCTTTGCAAAGGCCGCAGGGCCAGGTTCAGATCCCGCGCTTTCCGGCCCCACCTGCACTCGGCCGAGCCGGTCCACATGCGCGATTGAACCACCACCGGCACCGATCTCGATCATCTCGATTACAGGAATGCGTACCGGCATACCTGAGCCCTTGATGAACCGTTCCGCGCGTGCGATTTCAAACTTGCGGGCGCTTTGCGGGCGGTAGTTGTCGATCAGGCAAAGCTTGGCAGTAGTACCGCCCATATCAAAAGACAAAACTTCAGCCTCGCCGGTTTCGGCAGCAATGCGGGCGGCCAGAATGGACCCGCCGGCGGGGCCGGATTCCACAAGCCGGATCGGCAGGCGCGCGGCTGTATCAATTGTCGTCATGCCTCCGCCAGCCGTCATCATCAGGACCGGACAAGCCAATCCATTACTAGCAAACCTTTCTTGAAAGTCAGCCAGATAATGCGCCATGAGCGGTTGGATATAAGCATTGGCGATCGTGGTACAAAGCCGATCAAACTCTCGTGCTTCGGGGCTTACTTCGTGGCTTAGCGAGACGACCAAATTCGGAAGTGCTTCTTGAAGGACATCTCGCAGCCTGAGCTCATGGGCCGGATTGGCATAAGCGTGCAGCAGGCAAACCGCTAGTGCTTCTGCTCCGCTGGCTTCAAGTTCTTGGATCAGTTTGGAAACTGCTGCCTCATCGAATACCTCCAACTCTTGACCGCGCGCATCCATTCGCCCGCCAATGGTAAAGGCACGCGACCGCGGCACGATCAGATCGGGTTTGACCAAGTTAATGTCATACTGGCTGTAGCGGCGCTCATAGGCGATTTCGAGGACGTCGCGAAACCCTTCGGTCGTCACTGTCGCCACGACGGCACCGCGCCGTTCGATCAAAGCATTGGTGGCAAGCGTGGTTCCATGAATGAACCCCTCTATCTGCGCCCAGTCTGCACCGGCCTCGGACAGCACCCGTTCAGCCCCTTCGAGAGCGCCGATGGTAGGATTGTCAGGCGTTGTCGGTGTTTTGGTGGTGGCAAGGATTTGCCCCTGCCCACTTACCAGGACCGTATCAGTGAATGTCCCGCCAATATCGACGGCAAGGCGAAGCCCGTTCTTGTTACACATAGCAAATTAACCGGAAGGAAGAGATTCAGAAATTGCCCGGGCCCGCAGGAGCCGAAGCGGCCAAAACTACCAACTTCACTTTAGGCGACGAGATCACACCCGGTTGCCCGGCGCCCTAGATCTGCATTCTTACCTTGAGCCAGCATAGGATAAGCTTCCCGCTATCTGATACCGGGAACGTTGCATGAGAAGGAAATCGTTTGTCAACAAAAAGGAGACAGGTCCAAGAAAAGTGTAAGTCACTCGACTGATGGGGGCACAGAGCCTTTCGATTTCGTTTCCAACCAGACAGCAGTGTTAGAAAAACTTGTCATTGCTCTTCACCAACTCTTCGTCGCTACACAGCTTTTTGTGAGTCCCTCTAGCCTAAGCACCGGATCGAAACGGTTCCAGAAACCATGTGCAGATTTGTGGAGTAATTCGATCCCGGCACCAAATGGAACTGTGATTGCTGCTTAGTGCGTGCTGATAGCGCGGTCTGAGCAGCATCAGATTGGCTACGCGCACGTCGATTTTGGCACGTTTCCGATTATGCGAAACCAACAAAATAAGTCAGGCGTGGGTGGCGGAGAGACAGGGATTCGAACCCTGGAGACGGTTTCCCGCCTACACACTTTCCAGGCGTGCGCCTTCGACCACTCGGCCACCTCTCCGTGCCGGCGTTATTTGGACCATAGTATCCGGATTTGCAAGGCCCGATTACGGTGGAATTACAACTCATCTCCATCGCCTGAATCCAAATCTGCTTCGGTCAGACCAACAGGATTAGTGCGTTTCTCTGGAGTGGCATCCGATGCAGGCGATTTTGCCGCTGACTCGGGTTCGCTCCCCTCGCGCAGAACTTCGGCATTGCGCAACCAGACGTCACGTTGAGCGAATGGAATTTCGATTCCCTCTTCGACGAAACGACGGTTGATTTCATGGTTCATGTCGGACTTGACCGACAATACCCAGTTCACATCTCTCAGGATCGCGCGGATTTCAAAATCCAGCGAATCTGCACCAAACCCCTGGAACACCACGCTGGGCGCCGGGTTGGCCAGAACCATCGGATGCCCGTTTGCGATTTCACCTAATATGGTTTCGACTTTTCGGGTGTCTGTGCCATATGCTACGCCCACAGGAACGATCACCCGACCAATCGTGTTGCCACGCGTATAGTTTGTAACCACACCGCTGATCAGATCCGAGTTCGGGACAATCACATCTGTCCGATCGAAAGTTTCGATCCGTGTAGAGCGGACCGAAATATCCCGGACATATCCCATCATTCCGTTCACATCGATCCAATCACCTTTGGAGATTGGGCGTTCAACCAACAGGATGATCCCGGAAACGAAGTTCGAGACAATGGTTTGAAGACCGAACCCGATACCGACAGATAGGGCACCAGCCACAATCGCCAATGACGAAAGGTCAAACCCGGCAATCACAATAGCAATCAGCGCCGCAAGAAAAATACCAACGTAACCAGTCCCTGATACGATGGCATTCTGTCCGCCGGGATCAATGCTGGTCTTTGGCAACAGCGAGTTACGCAGCCCGCTTTGAAGAAGACGGGTCAGCGTATACCCGATAGCAAAGACAGCAACGAAGGTCAGAAAATTGGTGGGCGAAATGGTGACGCCACCGATATCGAAGCCCAACAGCAGCCGCGACCACGCCTCACGCAAATCTGTTTCGCGCGCGCCCCAGTAAAGCGCCAGAATTGGCAGTGCCAGAATAGCAAGCGCGAAACCGACTAGAACCGAAAACAGTGAATCACGCGCAGCCTCACCCTGTCCGGATAACCAGCCATAAACCATGCTAATAAAGCGTTGAACGATCACGAGTGCCGCGATGAGAACCAGTGTTTTTACGGCTGGGAAAACTATGGCCTCGGCTGCGTTGATATATCCGAAGGCCGCCAGAATCGGTGTCGCGATTCCAAGCATGAACAATGCGCGTCTCAGGAATTCAACCAGCTGACTAAACCCTGCCGCGCGCCGGTTGGCTTCCTGATCTGCTTGCTCCTGTTGTGGTTCTATTTGCCGAACCTGTCGCACGCGAAGCAGCAGCAACGCGGTTGCCAGAACGATCGGAAAACCGACGACTGCGCGCGTCGCGTCAGAGATATTTTCAATCTGCTCAAACAAAATCGCCAGCTCATGCAGGATGAGCATTAGTGCCAGCAGGTCGATATAGACCCGCAGTTCTCGTATTTTACCTGCGGACAACCTCTTGAAGTTCTGGGAAGCTCCGATCAGGTAAACCTGCCGTCCGATCCAATCAAAGTAGAACAAGATCGCGGCCCAGTAAGGAATATGCTGGAACAACAACGTTCCGCGCAGGCCCAATACACCAGTTAGCATCACGGCCGTGACCAACGCCAAAACGCCCAACCAAGGAAGCAATATGCGCAGCAGTGAGACTACAAAAGTCCAAACACCACTACCCTGACCACCCAGTGAACGCAGATATGCGCCACCTTTTTCGGACCATTTGCGCCCGTAGAGCAGCAGCACAGCCGATATTATCAACAAGACAAATATACCGAGACCGCGCGCGCGGATCTGTTCGCGAACTACATCAGTTCGCAAATTCTCGACCGTTTCATTTACCAGACTTCGCGTTGCTTCCGTCACATCTACCCACGCCGGTCCCCAATAGTTAGGGTTAAACGGCGATGGCCCACGCTCCAGCATTTCTTTTGTCTGCCGATCACGAATGATCCGGTCGATTTCACTGATCAGGCCATTGGCGCGGCTGAAAGCTTCTTCCGAGATGATCCGCGGAACACGTAAACCGTTTAACTGGTTTTCGAGATGCTCGCGCAGTTTCGCGATATCCTCAGGCTCTGACTCGCCATCGGCTGGCTTTGCTCCCAACGCCTTTAGCTGGCTTTCCAAAGTTTGAATACGATCAGTATTTGCACCTCGCGCCTTATTGAAGTCTTCGCGATATGTGTTTATTTCTGAACGTAAATTCTCTAATGCTGCATTCGATGCGCGGTTGGTTCGGATCACCGATTCCGCCCGATCTGCCGTGCTAACCCACCCTTGATAGTATTCACTTTGACGGTCGGTTAGCTGGGCAGTTGCAACACTACCCAGCCCAATTAGGCAGAATACTGTAAGTACCAGTAACAGGCGGACCTGTCGCAGCATCACACGTCCTCAAATACGCCGGGTATGCTGCGCGGCGCCTCGGTCATCCAATCCGGAACGGGCAGTTCCTTTTCCCGTAGGAATTCGGGATTGAAAAGCTTTGATTGATAGCGGGTCCCATAGTCACACAATATGGTCACGATCGTATGGCCCGGCCCCATCTCCTTTGCCAGTCGAACTGCACCAGCGATATTGATTGCAGTCGACCCGCCCATAACCAAACCCTCTTCGCGCAGAAGATCGAAGATGTAAGGCAACGCCTCGTCGTCAGTGATTTGCCAGGAATGATCAGGTGTGAACCCTTCGAGGTTTTTCGTCACCCGCACCTGTCCGATACCTTCGGCGATTGAGCCGCCCTCCATCGCGATCTCACCGGTCGTGTAGTAGGAATACAGCCCTGCCCCCATAGGATCAGCCAAACCAATTTTGACGCCCTTGGGCTGCAATGCATCGGCCACACCCGCCAAGGTTCCACCTGAACCAACAGCACAGATGAAGCCGTCAACTTTGCCGTCGGTCTGCTCCCAAATCTCCGGACCGGTGGTTTCCACATGGGCCTGACGGTTTGCGATATTGTCGAACTGGTTCGCCCAGATCGCGCCAATTGGCTCGGTTTGCGCCAGCTCTTCGGCCAAACGACGTGAATAGTGCACAAAGTTGTTAGGGTTGCGATATGGCGCAGCTGGCACTTGCACAAGCTGAGCTCCGGCAAGGCGGAGCATGTCCTTTTTCTCTTCCGATTGGGTTTCGGGAATAACGATCACCGTTTTGAACCCCATCGACGCCCCGACCAATGCCAGGCCGATACCGGTATTACCAGCGGTGCCCTCAACGATCGTGCCACCGGGCTTCAGATCACCCCGTGCGATTGCATCGCGGATAATGTACAGCGCAGCTCGATCCTTGACGGATTGGCCAGGGTTCATGAATTCGGCCTTGCCGAGAATCTCGCAACCAGTCTCTTCGCTGACGCGACGCAGCCGGATCAAAGGTGTTTTACCGACCGCGTCGGCAAGGTCTCGTGCAATGCGCATGGCGTCCTCTTATCATATTGTATCGCAGCAGATTTACAGGTGCCCCGTCTCGATCACAAGCGGGGATAGCTAAGTGCGCAGACGCTTACGATTCCGCGCCAACCAATGAGCAAGCGACAAAAGCGGCAGATCTTTAAAGACATGAGCGTCCACCTTGTTCATAAAGTCGTCAAACGGCAGGATTTTACTGCGGATATCCTCGCCTTCAGAGGCCAATCCGCCCTTTTCCACGGTATCGGTCAAATCACATAACCCGGCATAGAGGTAGATGTATTCGGTTGACGATCCACTGGAAGAATAGGCCCCACCAGCATATTCCAGCTTCGCCAGAGTTATGTGGGCCTCTTCCAGCGCCTCACGGTGGGCCGCCTGCTCTGGCGTTTCCCCAGGATCGATCATGCCCGCCACCGGTTCCCACATCCAGGGTTCAGGATCGTCAATCATAAATACAGGTGTCCGGAATTGTTCCACCAATAAAACCGTGTCGCGCACCGGATCGTATGGCAGGATAACAACGGCGGATCCCTGCATCAGCCCATTGCGGTGCAAAACTGGACCCATTGAACCATCAAACTGGCGGTATTGCAGTTCAATCTCATCCATCCCGAAGTAGTCGACATAAGCGCTTGTTCGGCGATGCACGATCACGTCTTGCGCGGTGCTCATGTCATCTCCGGTTCCGCGTCGTCTTGCTGCCAATCTTGCCCACGCGCGCGTACGTATGGCTGGAAAGCTGCGGGCAATGACCGAGGCGTCGACCCTTCCAAAATAGGCCATCACCTCTTCGGCTGCGATCATTGAAACCGCGCCCCAATCTCTGATCCACACCTCCAGATCCCACAGAATATCAGTTTTCCATTCGTCTGAATCAGGAAAGAACACCGGCGCAACATGGTTCTTTCCGTCTTCTGTTATGACAGTCTGGTGGTGCAGGTCATATTCGAACCCGCCTTCGTAAAAGGCCAGCCGGGCAAGCTCGACCTCACCCAATCCCTGCACAAGAATACCTTCTGTCACGGCACCCTTTTCAGTGACAATCATCGGGAATGGTTGATGTTGAACAGAATATACCGCGTGATCGGACAAAACCGCGTTAGTTGCGGACAACTCGCCCGCGCTACGACCCAAGACAAGTTCCAGCAGAGGCAGATAGCGCAAAGTGCCATAGAAAAACAGATTAGACAAAGTAGAGGCCCCGAATTGGCAGGTCAGAATTAACGCCAGCGACGAAAGGCAATTTCGGTCAAAATGCCACTGAGAACCGCGCCGATGCCCAGCGTCAACAGGATTTCCGATGCCAGCAATTGTTCGCCATAGCCTACCCCGATTTGAAAGATGGCAAGCAAAGCTTCAAACGGACCGCCAAACCTGTGACGCATGGCCTGGCTGAACATCTCGTAAGTGCCCTGAACGAACAGCCCCCAGAATACCATCGCTGCAACGCCGGTCAGCCCGTTGTTGATAGCGGCAGTCCAGCCGCGACCTGCGCGTTTGCCCATTACGACCCAACCGCAGATCAAACCCAAAATCATATTCACATAGGTGAAGTAGCCATAATTTTTGCCTTCTTCTCCATTGTCGATGATCATGCCTGACACAAGGAACGCTATCACCAGCAGACACAACGCGGCGACGAGACGTGAAGCTGTTGGCATTCGGTTTTTCCGTTCTTCAACTAGGTTTAGCTATTGTGATCTGTGTCACATCACAATTGCCGGTGTCAAAGGCTGCGCCGCACGCGGTCAAATAATAATTCCACATGCGGCGAAAACGCTCATCAAAACCCAGCTCCGATACCTCATCCCACTTGGCATTAAACGTCTCGTACCAGCGGCGTAGCGTCAGATCATAACTTTTGCCGAATTCCTTCGAGCGCACCACCGTCAACCCTGCCTGACCAATCTGATCCCTGAGAATTGCCGGAGCGGGTAACATACCGCCGGGGAATATATATTTCTGAATGAAATCAACGCCGTTCTTGTAAATATCCCAGCGGTGATCCGCGACCGTTATGATCTGCAAAGTGGCATGTGCGCCAGGCTTCAATCGATCACGCACGGTATTGAAATAGGCAGGCCAGTACTTCTGACCAACTGCTTCGAACATCTCGATCGATGCGATCCCGTCATATTGCCCCTGTTCGTCCCGGTAGTCCTGTAACTTGAAGTCTACAAGATCAGAAAGTCCTGCTTTTTCAATGCGCTCCTTAGCAAACTTCAACTGCTCCTGACTAATGGTCAGCCCGGTCACGCGTAGCCCGCGCTCTTTTGCGGCATATTCAGCAAATCCTCCCCAGCCTGAACCAATTTCGAGAATATGATCCCCCGGTTTAGCACCCATTTCATCCACCAGACTGGCATATTTTGCCGTCTGCGCTTTTTCGAGGCTTTCTTGCCCGGTCTCGAATAGAGCGCTGGAATAAGTCATCGTATCATCCAGCCACAAAGCGTAGAAATCATTACCCAGATCATAGTGATACGAGATATTCTTTTTGGCCTGCGACCGGTGATTGCGGTGCAACCAGAATCTTAGTCTTTCGTAAGCGCGAACAAGAAACTGCCCGGTGAAGTCATCGTAGACTGTTTCAGTTCCCAGATGCACAAGGTCCATGAAACTGCGCAGATCAGGTGTGCTCCAATCGCCTTCAAGGTAACCGTCCGAAAACCCAAGCTCCCCCTCACGCACCAAACGGGAAAAGACATCAGGATCGTGGATGTCCACATGGGCAACCGGACCAGGTTTAGGCGCATCCGCCCGGAAAACGCGGCCATCCGGCAGTGCGATGTCAAGCCGACCGCATTGCATCCGGTTCAGCATCTTGAAGACTTGCGCAAAATATCTCGGCAGGTTCTCCTGCCCATCGGTGCTCGTCAGGAACATCCGCTCTCCCCTCTGCGGTTGCGGGTTAAAGCTAGGCCGGGATTCGGTTTCTGGCAAGTTTTCAGTTCCTTACTGGCTCTTTTCCGGATTTGTACAAGCGCAATGCGCGGTCGCGACCTTCTTTCAATTCCACCACTGGCGAAGGGTAAGAGCTTGCATGCGAAAGCTGCCATGATCGTGGAACAGCATCAAAATAGGCCAGTGCGGTGTCCGAAGGATCAGCCCGACCTTCGGCAATCCAGCGCCGTAGATAATCCGAATTCGGATCAAACCGCTCACGCTGAGTTTGCGGATTGAAGATACGGAAGTAAGGGGCGGCGTCAGGACCCGAACCTGCCACCCATTGCCACCCCATCGCATTTGCTGCGGGATCCCAGTCGATCAGGCAATCCGCGAACCAGTCTGCGCCGACTTTCCAATGCGTCATCAGATGTTTCGTCAGATAGCTCGCGACGATCATCCTTGCCCGGTTGTGCATTCGTCCGGTCACGTACATTTCCCGCAAGCCAGCATCTACGACTGGAATACCAGTTCTCGCCTGCCGCCAGGCTCGTACCTCGGGCGTTTCGGGATCGGTATTCCAAGGGAATGCGTCCCATTCGGGCTTCCAGTTATCCGTCAGAAGATGTGGCCAATGGTACATCAGGTGATAGGCGAACTCGCGCCACACAAGTTGACGCAGAAAAGCGGCCCCCCCGGGCACACCCGTCTGTTCCGCGTTTTGCACCCTATGCCAGATCGTTCGCGGCCCGATTTCGCCCAGCGACAGGTATTCTGAAAGATCAGAAGTCCCAACATCATCAAGCCGATTTCGCTGTTCGGAATATCGATCGATCTGCTGCGAGAAGCTGTCCAACTGATCCAGCGCTGCAGCTTCTCCGGGACGCACGAACGGACGGGCAACGCCGGCCCCGCGCCACATCCCACGATCCAGACTCCAATCAGTCAGACGATCCGAAGCGGGCCAGGTTTCCGGCGTCATAAGGCAAGCGGGGCCTGGTTCTGGTGACGGAACCTCACGCCCCTGCAATGACCGCCACATAGGCGTAAAAACACGAAACGGCTGACCTGCTTTGGTCGCGATAGTCCATGGCTCAAACAAAAGGTGCCCGGCAAAGGACCTTACTTCGATACCTTGCCCGCTTAAGGTTGCCTTTATCTGCTTGTCCCTGTTGATCGCTTCAGGATCATAAGCCCGCGACCAGAAAACGGCTCCTGCGCCGGTTTCCTTAATCAATTCACCCAGCACGTCTAAAGCTGCACCACGGCGCAGGATCAACCTCGTGCCAACCTGTTCAAGCCTTTGAGCAAACGCCTCAAGGCCCAATCCAAGGCGCCATTTCGGTGCGGCGCCCAAAACCTGGGCGTGTTCATCCAGTATGAATACGGGTACGATAGGGCGACCCGATCGCACGGCCGCGCTGAGAGCCGGGTGATCGCTCAGCCGCAAATCCCGCCTGAACCACAAAATGATCGGAGATTGCTCGGTTTCCATATCCGCCCTGTGTTTTCTTCGGTTTACGAACCGATACGGAAACTGGATCACAAAACGCGGTCAAGCGCCTCCAGAAGCTGATCAATTTCCTGTTGGCTCGTGTAGTGAGTAAAGCTGAGGCGCAATACGCCATGATCCAAATCGACTCCCATCGCCTGCAGCGGGCGGTTCGCATAGAAATCGCCGCCGCCTGCCATTATGCCGTGATTTGCAAGTTCTGCCGCGACCGGCTCGGCCTCGCTGTTCAGGGCCAGCGCTACCGTTGGTGCACGAAGATTGGCATCGGACGGGCCGATCAGGCGCAGTGTATTCCGGTCTTTGACCGCATTCAGCAAAGGTTGCAGCAACGCGACTTCGTGCGCACGCATCAGATCGTGCACAAATGCGCCACGTTCAGCTGCACCTGTTTCAGGCCCACCATGATGATCACATAACAGATCCATGTAATCGGCCATACCTGCGCTGGCTGCGATCTGTGCGTGATCAGGCCCAGCAGGGGTAAATCGCTTGTATAGCGTTTCTCCGTTGAAGTAGTGAGCCTGGTTTGGCAGCAGTTCACCCAGGGCGCGCCGAATGACCATGCACCCCTGATGTGGACCATAGGTCTTGTAGGCCGAAAACAGATATATATCCGGGCCCAAATCTCCGACATTGGGAATTCCGTGAGGCGCATAGGATACGCCGTCTACGCAGACAAACGCACCTGCAGCATGAGCAATTGCAGTAATCTCGGTAACAGGGTTAATTTCGCCAACGACATTTGAACAATGCGGGAAGCAGACCAGACGAACTTTCTCGTCCAGCATATTCTCCAGATCCTGCGGGTTCAGAGACCCGCTTTCCGGGTTAATCTGCCACTCGCGGATTTCGACGCCATCATCGGCCAGTCGACGCCATGGTCCGGAATTGGCCTCGTGGTCCTGATTGGTCACCACAATCGCGTCGCCCGGCTGCATCCATTGCCGGAAAGCCTGGGCCAGAACATAGGTATTCTGCGTCGTCGAGGGGCCAAAACTCAGCTCGTTCCTATCGATTCCCATTATCGCGGCCAGACGCAGACGCGCTTCGTCCATTTCCTCGCCGCCGAGACGGCTGGCCTCGTACGGTGCGTAGGGCTGAACCTTTCGCTGCGTGTAGAACCGGTTCAACCTGTCGAGCACTGGCTTACAAGTATATGATCCCCCTGCGTTTTCAAAGAAGGCCTGCCCTTGAAGGCTGGGTTCCGCGAAGGCGGGGAACTGCGCCCGCACAAAATCGATATCGAGTGTGCCCATTCCACATCTCTCCCTTGTCATGCGCCACATTTCGGGAAATTGCCCTCGCATGATCCGGACATCTCCGAAAACAAGGCAGGTCTTCCAGCCCAGCCGCGAGTCCTCGGAACGGATGTGGATCGACGGCAGCCCCACTGATGGCACCCCGGTCACCGCAGAACCCGGCCAGATAGCCAGACGATGACGGTCAGGTCAAGCGACTGTGCTAATGACGTTTTTTTACCATCGTGTGATGGCAAGCTGAACTTTGCAAAGAGCGACAACGAAGCCCGACACAGCTACAAAAGTTGGCTGAGGTCCCAAAAGCCCTCCGGTATCACTTTTTAGTAAGCTGTCATGATATGGACCGAGCAATAGTTCCCGGTCCAGAGTCACCCGATCAAAATTATCCCTGAACCTTGGTGTAGGTGCCCTCACCCGCCAGAATGCCCCGGAATCCGCCCGGCTCATCCAGACCGAATACTATCAGCGGCAGATTGTTATCACGTGCAAGCGCAATAGCCGAAGCATCCATGACCCGCAGGCGCTTGGCCAGCACATCGTCATACGACACGTTGTCGTATCTAACAGCATCCGCGTGAACTTTAGGGTCTTTGTCATATACGCCATCCACCCCATTCTTACCCATGAAAATAGCCTGACACGCCATTTCATTTGCCCGCAGCGTGGCTGCAGTGTCGGTGGTGAAATAAGGATTTCCGGTTCCGGCAGCAAATATGCAGACCCGTTTTTTCTCAAGGTGACGCACGGCGCGCCGACGGATGTAAGGCTCACACACTTCATCCATCCGAATGGCCGAGATTACGCGGGTGAAGACCCCCACCCCCTCGAGCGCAGATTGCATCGCAAGCGCGTTCATGACTGTCGCAAGCATGCCCATGTAGTCCGCCGTTGTGCGTTCCATCCCCTGTGCCGATCCCGACAGCCCCCGGAAGATGTTGCCACCACCGATCACCATGCAAATCTCGACACCCAGATCATGGACCGATTTGACCTCTTGCGCGATGCGTTGAACAGTCGGCGGATGCAGGCCGAATCCCTGATCCCCCATCAACGCCTCTCCCGAGATCTTCAACATGACGCGATTATAGGTTGTTTTAGGGCTCTCGGTGGTCTCGACAGATGGGGAAAGGCTCATGTTGCGCTCCGGGCTGGCACGGGTTTATTTTCCGACGCAAAATGAAGCAAAACCTCCGCAGGTTCAATGCGGATAGTCAGGAACAAGGCAACCAGTGATGGCCGATAACTCAGCGAACCGGCTGTGGAAGCAACTGCCAACGATTCCCGACGACAAACCGGTTCTGATCGCCGGGCCTACGGCCTCAGGAAAATCGGCGTTGGCGCTGTTGATCGCAGAACGCTACGGTGGCGTTATCGTCAACGCAGACGCAAGTCAGGTATATGACTGTTGGCGCATAATCTCGGCCCGTCCATCGCCCGAGGAAGAGACCCGCGCACCACACTGCCTCTATGGCCACATCGCATATGATCAGACCTATTCGACTGGTCACTGGGTGCGAGAAGTCACGCCTTTTCTGTCGCAAAAGACGCGCCCCATCATCGTCGGGGGAACAGGTTTGTATTTCACCTCGTTGACCGAGGGGATGGCGGATATCCCCGCGACACCTCCGGATATCCGAGCGAGAGCAGACATTCTGCCTTTGCTGGAGTTGATCGAAGGTCTGGACAATCAAACCCTGCAAGGGATCGACATTAAGAATCGTGCCCGAGTTCAACGCGCGTGGGAGGTCTTGAACGCGACCGGGCGCTCTTTGTCGGATTGGCAAGCCGATACGCCTGCACCAATTCTGGACTTACGGAACACTGTTCCAATTGTCTTCAATGCCGAAAGAGACTGGCTGCTGGATCGTATCAGTCTTCGGTTCGATCAAATGCTTGACCAGGGTGCAATGGAAGAAGTGGCCGCCATGCGCGATCGTTACGACCCGTCCTTGCCAGCCTGCAAGGCGATTGGTGTGCCAGAGCTGATGGCCTACCTAGAAGGTCGGATGACACTGGAAGAGGCCCGCGAGAAGGCTACAATAGCGACACGTCAGTTCGCTAAGCGACAGCGCACATGGTTTCGAGCCCGTATGAAATCTTGGCACCATATCGACGTCACTCCATAAGTGCCGCAACCCTAGCCCCTACAAAGTGCATTAAAATCATAGTATTAATCGATACTCCCAAGAAGCAGCCGTTTTTTCTGTACGCATTCGCATACCACGGCTCACATTGTCGCAGAATGAAACCCGACAAAGCTTACTTTCCTACAGGATGTCGTTTTTGTACCTTCTATGACGATTTCGAACATTGACGCAGGGAAAAAACTGGTGCGGAATGTGAATATGGGGATGTTCACAACTTTTAACACCAAGCCCTCGGCCCTACCGACCAACTCAAACCGGTCGCTGTAGTGCCAATTCAATCAACCAGAAACACGAAAACAAAAAATATGTGTCACAGGGAGACATCTATGGAAAACCAAACAATCAATGGCAAGCCGATGCATTGGGCAGCGGAAATGCATGCCCAGGAATATCGCGACGGCAATCTGAATCGCCGCGAATTCCTGGCCCGCGTAACCGCGCTGGGCGTTGCAGTTCCGGCCGCCTATGGCATGATCGGCCTGCAATCACCGGCCGCAGCGCAAGAGCCGCAGCAAGGCGGCACCATTCGTTACCAGATGGAAGTGCGCGCCCTTAAGGATCCTCGCACCTACGACTGGACTCAAATCGCTACCTTCACTGCAGGTTGGCTGGAATATCTCGTTGAATACAACAACGATGGTTCGTTCAAGCCGATGCTGCTGGAAAGCTGGGAAGCTAATGACGACGCCACCGAATATACGCTGAACGTTCGCAAAGGCGTGAAATGGAACAACGGCGACGATTTCACGGCCGAAGACGTTGCACGCAACATCGCCGGATGGTGTGACGCCGCTGTCGAAGGCAACTCGATGGCTTCTCGTATGGCATCGCTGATCGACGAGAGCACTCAGAAAGCCGCTGACGGTGCCATCACAGTTGTCGATCCGCACACCGTGAAGCTGAAGTGTAACGCACCGGATATCACAATCATCCCAGGTATGGCCGATTATCCGGGTGCCATTGTTCACAGCAGCCATGACCCCAACACCATGCTGGACAACCCGATCGGCACGGGCTTCATGATCCCAGAAAGCCATGAAGTTGGCGTCAAAGGCGTTCTTGTTCGCAACGAAGGCTTTGATTGGTGGGGCTACGAAGCAGGTAAAGGCGGTTATATCGACCGGATCGAATTCATTGACTACGGCACCGACCCTGCTGCGTTCCTGGCCGCCTACGAGGCCGAAGAGATCGACATGAACTGGGAGTCGGTTGGTGAATTCGTCGACATCTTTGACAGCATTGGCCTTGTCCGTTCGGAGATCCCGTCAGGCTTCACGATCGTAATTCGTCCGAACCAATTGGCGGAAGATGCAGACGGCAATAAAATCTATGGTGACAAGCGCGTGCGCCAGGCACTTGCTATGGCCGTAGACAATGCAGTCTGTCTTGAACTGGGCATGTCTGGGTACGGTATCGTAGCAGAGAACAGCCATGTTGGTCCGATGCATCCCGAGTACGATTCGACGGTCACCCGCATCCCTTATGACCCGGCAGCAGCGAAAGCACTGATGGACGAGGCTGGCATGGGCGATTTCGAACATGAAGTGCAGTCGATCGACGATGACTGGCGCCGTAACACAACTGCTGCGGTGGTCGCTCAGCTAAACGATGCCGGTATCAAGGCCAAGCACACGGTTCTGCCGGGTTCGACCTTCTGGAACGACTGGACCAAATATCCCTATTCTTCGACCAACTGGAACCACCGTCCGCTTGGCACTCAGATTCTGGCGCTGGCCTATAAATCTGGTGTGGCGTGGAACGAAGCCGGCTTCTCGAATGAAGAGTTCGACACTTTGCTGGCCGAAGCCAACTCGATCTCTGATGTGGATCAGCGCCGTGAAGTAATGGGCAAGCTGCAAGCGATCATGATCGACGAAGGCGTAGTCATTCAGCCCTACTGGCGGACGGCGATGCGCCATCACCGCGACAATATGGTGGGTGTTGAAAAGCACATTGCGGATCTGCCGCAACTGTACAAGTTCGGCCTCATCTCCTGAGCCGAAGACTCACCGGGGCCGCGCCACTCTGGCGCGGCCTTTTCGTCCTGAATGCGGCGACCATAAAAACAGCGACGCGTGGATCAATGTGTAATTCACGCTGGCCGACCAACAGGGGCTAATATGGGACTTTTCATTCTAAGGCGCGTCGGCATCATGCTTTTGACAGCATTGTGCCTGACATTCCTGGTCTTCTTTCTGACCAACCTCTACCCGAACCTCGAAAAGCTTGCGAAAACACAAGGTAATTTCCGGATGTCGGATGAGCAGGTCGAGAGTTTTCTGGAAAAAGGCGGGTATCTTCAGTCGACCCCAATCAAATATGGCGAATGGTTGGGCGTTCTACCCTCTTACCGGCATACGGATGAAGACGGCACAGTTCAGGGCCGATGTATTCTGCCCGGCAAATCGGCCGAAGAGTCTCCTAACTTCTGTGGCATCTTGCAGGGCTATTGGGGCTATTCAACAGTCTTCAAGGAAGAAGTCTCGACTGTTGTAGGCAACAGGCTGGCCCTGACCGGGCGGTTGATGTTCTGGGTTATGCTGCTGATGGTCCCATCGGCGTTGATCCTCGGGATCCTTGCAGGGATGAAAGAGGGATCGGCCACTGACCGGACGCTTTCGACCTTTGCGATCACCACCACGGCAACGCCTGAATACGTATCCGGCGTTATCTTCATCGCAATCTTCACCTCATCCGCTGTCGGATTGAAATGGTTCAAGGGCACAGCCACGCAAGCGATGGAGAACCCGACATTTGAGAACTTTTTCCTGCCGGTATTGACCATTGCACTTTACGGGATGGGTTATATTGCCCGGATGACCCGTGCGTCCATGACCGAGGTCATGACCGCGCAATATATCCGAACCGCGCGCTTGAAAGGTGTTTCGTTCCCGAACATCGTCATGAAACACGCATTGCGCAATGCACTGATCGCTCCGTTCACCGTCATCATGCTGCAGTTCCCATGGCTGCTGAATGGCGTGGTGATCGTTGAGACCTTGTTCAACTACAAGGGCTTCGGCTGGGCGCTGGTACAGGCGGCGGGTAACAACGATATCCAGCTACTGCTCGCGATATCGGTCGTATCTGTCTTTGTGGTGCTGGTAACGCAGCTGATATCGGATATCGGCTATGTCTACCTCAACCCGCGCATTCGCATTTCATAAGGAGGGTTAGATCATGGAACCACTTACCTGGACCGGCTCTATTGCCTTCCTTAACCCGCTACTGGCATTGGCGCTGGGGCTGATGGCGTTGTCTATTGTGGTCTGGATGCTGGCGAGCATTGTGCTGCCTGAAGATCAGATGACAGTAAATCCAGACGGCACATTGACCTCAAGCTCGAGCGTCCGGAACCTGATACAGGCCGCATTGCGTTACAGCTTTTTGGCAAGCGTAGCGCTGGCAGTCGCCTATATCGTTCTCGGTATCGTGATGGGTACGAGCGCCGGAATAATCGGCGCGATTGCTCAGCAGTTTCTGCCTGTTTGGCTGTCGCTGATCATCCTTTATGCGATGTCGATTGCGTTCAAACGCAAGCTAGGGCTTTACGGCAAGCTGTTTGACAGCCCCATCGGTATGATCGGATTTGGCCTTGTCATGTTCTGGGTCTTCACCGGGATTTTCGGCGCGCTCGATCTGATCGTCACCCATGATCCGCTGGCACAGATATCTGGCATGAAGAACAAAGTGCCCGGGACACCCCTGCCCAATCTGGAAGACGGTCAATACGCCTGGTATCTGCTGGGTGGAGACAACCTTGCCCGCGACGTGTTCAGCCGAATGGTCAAGGGCGCCTGGATCGTTGTTCAGATCGCTCCGCTCGCCACGATGTTCGCGTTCATGGTCGGTATTACTCTGGGCCTGCCAGCAGGTTATTACGGCGGGCGTTTGGATACGCTTCTCTCGTTCCTGGCGAACCTGATCCTGGCCTTCCCCGTGATCCTGCTGTTCTACTTGCTGGTCACACCCGAGATCGTCGCGACCGGCGTGCCGAACTATATGGCAGCGGTACTGTTCATATTCCCTATCATCTTCCTTGGCGTGCTGTTGAACTCACGCTACTACACGCGTCCAAACTTCCGGACGCCATTGCTGATTGGGGTTCTGGGCGTTGCACTCTGGCTGTATCTCTCGCTGATTTCGACCGGAGGCTACATCATCAACACTGACAGCTACAGCATCTGGGGCCTGCCGACCTATCTCGACCTGTTCAATATTCCGGGCGGAATACTGGTGGTGTTTGTGTCGGTGGTCTTTGTGAACTCGCCCACGGTGTTTCGTATCGTGCGAGGACTGGCGCTGGACATCAAAACCCGCGACTACGTCGCTGCAGCCCAGACGCGTGGCGAGGGTCCGTGGTACATCATGCTGTGGGAAATCCTGCCCAACGCACGCGGTCCGCTGATCGTCGATTTCTGCCTGCGCATCGGCTACACCACCATCCTTCTGGGAACCTTGGGTTTCTTTGGACTGGGTCTACCACCGGAAAGCCCGGATTGGGGTTCAACGATCAACGAGGGGCGTAAGCTCTTGTCGATCTACCTGCACCCTGCCCTTCCGCCCGCACTCGCATTGTTGTCGCTGGTTCTCGGTCTGAACCTGTTGGCGGATGGTCTGCGCGAAGAAAGTCTGAAGGATTGACGTGATCGAGGCCGGGGGCATTGCCCCCGGACCCCCAGAGTATTTTTAGCCAGATGAAGGGGATCCCCCGGACTCTCGCGAGGAGTAACAAGATGAATAAACTGGCGGATTATGACGGGCCAATTCTGGAAATCGACAAACTCTCGATTTCGTTTTTCACCCGTCTTCGCGAAATCCCCGCTGTGATGGATTTCTCAGTCAGCGTACAACCCGGTGAGGCTGTCGGGCTGGTTGGTGAATCCGGCTGTGGAAAATCCACAGTCGCATTGGGTGTCATGCAGGATTTGGGCAAGAACGGTCGCATTGTTGGCGGTACGATCAAGTTCAAGGGTCGCGATCTGAGCGAAATGACCACCGAAGAGCTGCGCGATATTCGCGGCAATGAGATCGCAATGATCTATCAGGAGCCGATGGCCTCGCTGAACCCGGCGATGAAGATCGGCAAGCAGCTGATGGAAGTGCCGATGATCCACGAAGGTGTCGGCGCGGAAGAAGCTTATGCCCGTGCGCTGGAGGTGGTCACGGATGTGCGTCTTCCGGACCCTGAGCGGATGCTGAATTCGTTCCCGCATCAGCTGTCTGGTGGCCAGCAGCAACGGATCGTGATCGCGATGGCGCTGATGTCGAAGCCCGCCCTGCTTATCCTCGATGAGCCGACGACTGCTTTGGACGTGACTGTCGAGGCCGCGGTGGTCGAGCTGGTCAAGGACCTGGGCAAGAAATATGGCACATCGATGCTGTTCATCTCGCACAACCTCGGTCTGGTGCTGGAAACCTGTGATCGGTTGTGCGTGATGTATTCGGGTGAGGCGGTTGAGCGTGGCTCGATCCATGATGTGTTCGACGAGATGCAACACCCGTATACACAGGCACTTTTCCGTTCGATCCCGTTGCCGGGGGCAGATAAGAACTCGCGCCCTCTGGTGGCCATTCCGGGCAACTTCCCGCTGCCGCATGAACGTCCACCGGGATGCAACTTTGGCCCGCGCTGCGATTATTTTGAAGAAGGTCGCTGCGACGCCAAAGATATCCTGATGGAAGCGGTGCCGGGCAATGACCGCCATCATACGCGGTGTCTGAAATTCCAAGAAATCGACTGGAACGCGCCGATCACCGTAGGCGAGCAGAAAGAGAAAGGCGAAATCGGCCGGACCGTTCTGAAGATGGATAACCTCAAGAAGTATTATGAGGTTGCAGCAAATGCTCTATTCGGAGGCGGCGAGACGAAGGTTGTGAAAGCCAACGAAACCTTAAGTTTCGAGGCTCATGAATCAGAAACTCTTGCCATTGTAGGGGAATCTGGTTGCGGTAAGTCCACCTTCGCCAAGGTACTAATGGGGCTTGAGACAGCCACCGACGGTCAAATCCTGCTGGACAATCGCAATATCGAAGACGTACCGATCGAGGAACGCGACGCCAAAACTGTAGGCGAAGTGCAGATGGTGTTCCAGAATCCGTTCGACACGCTGAACCCGTCGATGACGGTAGGCCGTCAGATCATCCGGGCGTTGGAAATCTTTGGCGTTGGGGATTCTGAAGCTGATCGAAAGAAGCGCATGCTGGAGTTGCTCGATCTGGTAAAACTGCCACGCGCCTTTGCCGACCGGATGCCGCGTCAGCTGTCTGGTGGTCAGAAGCAACGCGTAGGGATCGCGCGCGCCTTTGCTGGGGATGCCCGGATCGTTGTCGCAGACGAGCCTGTTTCGGCGCTGGATGTATCGGTGCAGGCCGCAGTCACGGACTTGCTGATGGAGATTCAGCGCGAACACAAAACCACGCTGTTGTTCATCAGTCACGACCTGTCGATTGTGCGCTACCTGAGCGACCGAGTAATGGTGATGTATCTGGGCCACGTGGTCGAACTCGGCACGACCGATCAGGTCTTTGCCCCGCCCTATCATCCTTATACCGAAGCGCTGCTGAGCGCGGTTCCAATCGCTGATACCTCGATCGAAAAGCAGCATATCGTGCTTGAGGGCGATATCCCGTCGGCCATGAACCCTCCACCTGGCTGCCCGTTCCAGACGCGGTGCCGTTGGAAATCTGAAGTGCCGGATGGCAGATGCGAGTCTCATGTGCCTCCGGTTCAGACGCTTGCAGATGGTCATCAGGTCAAATGCCACCTTGCCGAAGACATTCTGGCCAAGATGGAGCCTGTTATCAAAATCGCGGCCGAATAATTCCCCGCAAAATCAAGTGAAGGGCCGGTCCAAGACCGGCCCTTTCAATTTGCGTCACTTTTAACGGGGAGACAGGCGACGCAAGTCGTGGGTGAATGGTAGTTTCATCTACATTCAACTTGTCATGACGTTGTTGCCGAAGTGCATGAATTCCTGGTTCATACCTGCCACATCTCCGGCTTCCAGCTTCAGACTTGCACTGTCGAGCATCTTGTAGCTCGTCTGGCTTTTGACCCAATCGTCTGCGGCCTGAAGCGTCGTCAGTGTGTATGACGTAACCTCATTGAGGTAGTGTGTTGGAATGATGATCTTGGGCTTGAGCTTGGCAACAATAGCATTGCCCTGATCGAAGCTCAGGATGTGTTCAGAACCATCGACGGGCAGAGTCAGCACGTCCACCTGTCCGATTGAATCCCAGAACTCCTGTGGTGGGTTGTGGCGGTTGTCGCCCCAGATCAAGGTGCGAATGCCGCCGGTTTCGACCAGATAGACCACCATATCCATATGCCCGACATTGTTTGGCGGGCAGGCTTCGGCCCCGAATTCGGCCAATGCGTTAGTCCATTCGTACCAGCCGGGCGCAACGCAGGCGTGCTTGTCTGCAAAGCCAGTGATCATTAGGTCGGCAAATTCAAAATTGCCGGCCATTCTGTCCAGAACCATCGTGGAGCTGGGACGCTCTATAGCATCATGGTCGAAATGGGCATGCGTGGACATGGTGATATCGACCGGAATCTGAGGGAACTCATCGCGGAACCACAATCCCCAGGCACCCGATGGATCATCCCTCCATGGATCGAACAAGACCGTCGCACCGCTGGGAGAGGTGATCTTGATGGCGCAATGTCCGTAATAATCGATCCCGACCGTTCCTTTACTGGCCTGACCGGTCGAACCCTGCAGATCGATCACATGGTTGTTGTTGCCTGGTTGCAGCCATGCCTGTGATTGGGCTTCGGCACGTTTGCTGCCCAGCAAAGAGGCCCCCGCCCCAACGCCAGCAGCCCCTGCCGCCATAAAGAACGATCGACGCGACAGGCCGTTCGCCAAGGAATCGCGTTCGCCATTCAAAAGTGTTGGTTTTAGATCTTTGCGGTCCATTCTGATCCTCCCTGATGGACAAGCGCGGCTTGATGCGCGCTCTTGGGATCAGCTTAGCGGTCCCAACTTAGACTGCTCAGATCAGAAAAATCAGGGGGGAATATGGGGGAAAAACCCATATTCAATGGTCACGAAATTGATAAAAGATGACTGCGCAGATTCTGATCCCGGCCTTCGAGGCCAAGTTTCCGGCGAATATTGTTTCGATGAAAATCGATAGTAGACGTTTCACGCGACATAGCCCGAGCGATATCTTTAGTGGTCTTTCCCGACATGACCAGTTGTGCGATTTCGATTTCTGTGGGCGTCATGACCGAAAACGCATCCGAGAGCTTGTCGGAAATCATCGAAGTAATTTCACTCAAATTGCTCTCAGCTAGGTCCAGGTAAACTTGCGAGGCTTCCCCCTCGGTCAACTGTCCGCGCAATTTGTCCAGATACGGCAGAACCATGGTACGGACGCGTTCAACGATATCCTGATCGCGTTCCTTTCGATCATCGTCCAAACTGGTCAGCAAGACCCGTAACGCCGTATTCGTCTCTTGTAGTTCCCGAGTCCTTGCCTCTACGCGGTTTTCCAGTTGTGCCAGCGTCTCATTTAGTTTTTCTTCCAGCGCGCGACGCAGGTAAACCTCTTGAATCAAAGCCAAATCGGATTCGACCATGCGGGCAAACTGCGCCAACCCCTCGCGGAACAAGAGAGCGCGACGATTGCGGTGGCGATCCAGAACACAGATTGTCCCGAACACTGAACCATCAGGCCATTTCAGCGGAAACCCAATGTAAAAAGACATGCCATGTTCCATGTCCTCATTATCATTCCATACCGGATCGCAAGTTGCATCCTCGACCACGAATTCGCCGTCACGTTCCAGGACGCCCTGACAATAGAGCTTAGGATTCAAGCGAAAGTTCATACCGACAGGATACGGATTTTCCGGATGATCCGAGGTGATCAGAACAGCATGATCTGGCGCTTCGGTCTTCATGATCAACGTGGCTGGCACGTCAGCGAGTTGAGAAACAAGATCGACCAGACGCTGCCAGTTGGACATTGTGTCAGGTGGGATAATCGGTCGATCTTGGATCATCGCAAAATATACCTGTCCGGGGGTTACCTTCCCAGATTAAGGCAGTGTTCGGCACTTGATCAAGAAACAGCCTCTCTGCGACGCAGCACGAGTTATTCTAACCGCCCCAGATTACTTTCACATAGTTCTGGGTTTCTTTGTAAGGTGGTATACCGCCGTGTTTCTCAACTGCTTTGGGACCTGCATTGTAGGCCGCCAAGGCAAGACGCCAGGATTTGAACTTGCGATATTGCCACGACAGGTACCGCGCGCCACCTTCCAGATTCTGAATCGGGTCATGCGGATTGACACCCAAAAGTCGGGCTGTCTGAGGCATCAACTGCGCCAGACCCAGCGCGCCTTTGTGCGATTTCGCATGTGGGTTCCATCCGCTTTCCTGCTGCACCAGACGCAAGAACAACTCTTCCGGCACATTATGTTGCCGCGCTGCTTTTCTGGCATGATCCAGATACTGACCCCGGTAATTACCGGTATAGCGTTTGACGAATTTTCCGCGCTCGGTCTTGGGTTTAAGCCGCTCGGAGTCGCGATACTGCGTAGCAGCACGGCTATCCAGAACCTTGGATTGTTTCAGGAAAATCGCCTTACGGTTCTTGGTGGATAGCGTTTCAGCCTGCGCCGCAAACGACGTCAGGCAAAGACCCAACACGGAAATACTACCGACCAGAAAACGCATTAAAGCCAATCCTGCACCCTCAACAACCAGACGGATTATAGTTAAATCAACCGGAAATGAAAGCTTGGTTAAGACTGTCCTAAAAATTTCCTAGTAAGCGTTGCAGTATCAATCGTGTTTTAACCAAGTCGCAGCCCGTATAGGGTCAGCAGCAGAACACAGCGTCAGATTCGGGCGCGATCCAGTCAGAAAAGAACGAGGAAATAAATGGCGGGTTCAGTCAACAAGGTCATTCTGGTCGGCAATCTGGGCCGCGATCCTGAGGTGCGGACATTTCAGAACGGTGGCAAGGTGTGCAACCTGCGTATTGCCACCTCGGAGAATTGGAAGGACCGCAATACCGGTGAGCGCCGCGAACGGACTGAATGGCACTCGGTCGCTATATTCAACGAAGGCCTCGTGCGCGTGGCCGAGCAGTATTTGCGCAAAGGTTCGAAAATCTACGTCGAGGGACAGTTGCAGACACGCAAATGGCAGGATCAATCCGGTCAGGATCGCTATTCGACCGAAGTGGTACTGCAGGGATTCGGCTCGACTTTGGTTATGCTCGACGCCCGTGGCGAAGGTGGCGGCGGCGGTGGTTATGGCGGCGGTGGTCAGGCCGGTGGCGGCTATGGCGACCCGTATGGCGGACCGTCGAGCGCACCTGCGCCGGCTTCGGGCGGAATCGACGACGACGAGATTCCGTTCTAAACCAAGCGGAGACACAACATGGCATGGTCCTTTTCACTTGGCCGATTGCTCGGCTCGGAACTGAGGGTCCATGTCACCTTCTTCCTTCTGTTGGCGTGGGTCGGCTTCGCGGCCTACTCCAATGGCGGCTGGCCTGCTGCCATCGACAATATCGTTTTCGTTCTGGCCCTGTTTGCTTGTGTCGTGGCGCATGAATTCGGTCACGCACTGATGGCGCGAAGATATGGCATCCGCACTCCTGACATCACCTTGCTGCCAATTGGCGGGTTGGCCCGTCTTGAACGAATGCCCGAGAAACCGATGCAAGAGGTCTGGGTGGCGTTGGCCGGTCCCGCCGTTAACATAGCCATCTGGGCAATCCTTGTAGTCTTGGGCGCCGGGATACAGCTTGGATCTTTAGCCCAGATCGACTCGGCAGGGACAAGTCTGCTCAACCGCTTGGCTTACGTGAACCTGCTGCTAGCGGCCTTCAACATGATCCCCGCTTTTCCGATGGACGGCGGTCGCGTGTTCCGCGCCTTGCTGTGCATGAGAATGGAACGCGTCAAAGCCACACGGATCGCCGCGGTTGGTGGCCAGATCGTAGCTGTCGGACTTGGCTTTCTGGGGCTGACCTCGGGCAACCCGATACTGGTGTTGATCGCCGTTTTTGTCTTCATAGCCGCCAACTCTGAAAACCAGGATGTTGCGCTTCAGTCGGTAATACGACAGGTCAAAGCGCGGGACGCGATGATCACGGAATTCACATCGTTGTCGCCAGAAGATACGCTTGCGACTGCGGCGCAAGCCGTCATTCACACAACTCAGCACGAGTTCCCAATATTGGAGCGCGATGGCAGCCTGATGGGATTTCTCACCCGTGATCGTCTATTTGCAGCGTTGGCGAGCGATCAACCACGATCAGAGTCTGCTGTGTCGATCATGGAAACAGACATTCCGCAAGTCAGGCTAACCAGTGGGTTGGACGAAGTCCTTAATGGCCTGCATAAAGGCGCCCCTGCGATTGCTGTTTGCACCAAATCGGGGCACTTGGTCGGCTACATCACCCGTGAAAACATAGGCGAGTTGATGGTGATCCAAGGGCGTTAAGCGCCTTGTTCAACTCACTGCTAACGCATCGTCAAGCACTGAAACCACTGTATCGCGCGGCACATCCGAGGTGACAAATGCCTTCCCTATGCCCCGCGCCATAACAAACCGTAGCAGTCCGTCCAGAACCTTTTTGTCCTGCCCCATAAGATCAACTAACGTTTGGGCATCCGGCAATTCTCCGGGAATGTCTGCGAGATCGGTCTTCATGCCCATGGCACTTAAATGTGCCCTAACACGGCTTGGGTCTTCTTGTGGGCACAGTCCCAGCCGCGATGAGGTTTCAAACGCCAGAGCGCAACCGATGGCTACGCCTTCACCGTGCAGCAATCGGTCGGAGTAACCTGTCGCCGCCTCGAGCGCGTGGCAGAAGGTATGGCCCAAATTCAGCAACGCGCGATCACCCTGCTCAGTCTCGTCGCGCGCAACTATATCTGCTTTCATTTGCACTGAACGAGTGACGGCCTGCACCCGCGCTGCCATATCTCCAGATGACAAAAGCGGACCGTTGATCTCTAGCCATTCGAAGAATGCGGCATCGCCAAGCAGGCCGTATTTGACGACTTCTCCATAGCCGGCCAGAAAGTCCCGCTCAGTCAGCGTGCCCAGTACTTCTGTATCGGCCAACACCAAAGATGGTTGGTGAAATGCGCCGATCAGGTTCTTGCCCTGAGGCGCATTGATTCCTGTCTTGCCGCCGACCGAACTGTCTACCTGCGCCAGCAGCGAGGTCGGTATCTGCACAAAACGTACCCCACGCCGCATGACCGCAGCGGCGAAACCAGCCAAATCACCAATCACACCGCCGCCGAGGGCAACAACTATGTCGTTCCGTTCGACCTTTTCGGCCAGCAGCCATTCCACTGCGCGCTCAAAGTGGGGCCAGCTTTTGGTCGCCTCACCTGCTGGCAATGCCAGAGCGCTCATCTCGATATCAGATGCAGCCAGACCATCGCGCAGGGCGTCCAAATGCATGCCCGCAACCGTTTCGTCTGTAAGAACTGCGACACGCGGACGCTGCAGCAACGGGGCGATCCGAGCTCCAGCTTGCGCCAAAAGGCCGGGGCCGATTTCGACATCATAAGAACGCTCGGCCAGGTCAACATGTACGGTTTGATGCATTAATTCCGTTCCAAAATATCTGGGCGTGTCACCAATGCGGTGATTACCCGATCCACCATATCTTCGATTGCGGTTTCACCGTCCGAGTCAGCCACCAAATCGGCCTGCTCATAAATCGGTACACGCGCCTCGTACAAACCGCTCAGTGTCGCATAGGGGTCCGCTGTGCGCAGCAACGGACGCGTGTCCTTATGCTTGACACGATTCCACAACACGTTCAGATCGGCACGCAACCACACTGAAGCACCCCGATCCGATATCATTATGCGGTTCTCCTCGGATAGAAACGCACCACCACCGGTCGAAAGGATACCCCTCTCTTCGTCCAATAGCCGCCCGATGACCTGACTTTCCTTGCTGCGAAAGAAAGCCTCTCCATCGCGGGCGAATATCTCGGGGATGGTCATATTGGCTGCCGATTCGATCTCAGCATCGCTGTCGAGAAAAGGAACACCAAGCCGCGCGGCCAGCGCTCGACCAACGGCGGTCTTACCGGCCCCCATCATTCCGACCAAAACAACGGTTTTGTGCAGTTGAAACCGCTCTGCCTGACTTGAATGTGCCGTGTTATGCTTAAATTCGCTCATTTCGTCGTGAATGACGTGATCTTAAGAAAAATGCTAGTTATAACTTGGCCAAAAGCAAAAATTGAGGCAGCGTTCACCCATGGGCCGTTTGATCAAGTTCCTGATTTACCTCATCTGCCTGTGTTTCATCGGGCTGGTAGGTTATGCCTATATCGGGCCGTATTTCGGAGCGGACTTTTCCGCCCCGCAAAGTGAAGTCCGTGAGCCGGTCATCTTGAATGCCGACTAGAACGACTTTGCTCGCGCTTTTTCTGGCCGGAACCGCGCAGGCACAAACGCAAGAGCCATTGTCAGTCATCGACTGGCTGACCGACCCGCCGGAGAATCTGCCGGGCACTGTATTAATGGAACCTCCTGTAACCCAGACAGGATTGCAGCCGGATGTACAGGTCACTCCGCTAGAAGCACTTTCGCCCCCACTGGGTTTGGTTGCGTCTTCTGTCACCGGTTTGCCGGTGGATATGTGGCAAAGAAGTGATGCTGATCGATTGGCTGAACTGTTTTCTCAGGTGCGGGTCAAGTCCAACCCCGCAATGCAACGTTTGCTGTTTACTCTGCTGCTATCCGAAGCACGTCCCCCTACGGGAGGACAAGCGGAAGACACACTGCTGATGGCGCGGCTTGACCGGTTGATGCAAATGGGTGCTTCCGATCCGGTGCAGTCATTGGTTCAACTCGCCGGCCCGACCGATACGCAAGACCGCTTTAAACGCTGGTTCGATGCCACGTTGCTAACAGGCGACGAAGACCGAAGCTGCACCGCCCTGATCGCGCAGCCGAATTTATCGAGGGATTATGCCGCGCAGATCTTCTGCAAGGCGCGCCGCGGGGATTGGGCATCTGCTGCCTTGACGCTTGAGGCGGTTCACGCACTGCAGGTTTTGCCCGAAGATCAACTCGCCCTGCTTGATCGCTTTCTCAGCCCGGAGCTGTTCGAGGGGGCCGAATACCTGCCTCAGCCCGAAGATCCCGACCCTCTTACATTCCGCCTGTTCGAAGCCATTGGTGAGCGCTTGCCGACGGCATCTCTGCCACGGGCGTTTGCCAACGCCGATCTGCGGGATGTGGCCGGTTGGAAAGCTCAGATTGAAGCCGCCGAGCGCCTGACGCGTATCGGTGCTCTGACCCCCAATCAATTACTCGGTCTTTATACTGAACGCTCGCCTGCTGCCTCTGGAGCGGTGTGGGACCGTGTGGCGGCTGTTCAACAGTTCGAAACCGCGTTGGAGACCAGAGATCCCAAGGCAATTTCGAAAGCACTGACAACTGTTTGGGAACAGATGAAGACCGTCGGCCTAGAGGTTCCTTTTGCCGAGCTGTTTGCGCCGCGTCTGGCATCAATGACTCTGCCAAGTCAGGACGCCGAAAATTTGCGCTGGCGCATTCTACTGTTGTCCGAGCTTTATGAAGATGCAGCACGATATACACCTGAAGGATCAGAAGCCAACGCGTTTCTGGCAGCTTTGGCGCAAGGCGACCCGATGCGTGCGCCCTCGCCTAATCCATTGGCGGATGCCATTTCGCAGGGCTTTGCCTGGTCCGCGCCCATCCCCTCGGACATCGACGCTTTGCTGGGCAACGAACAACTGGGCGAAGCCATTCTGGAAACCATGCAACTGTTTACCCATGGATCACGGGGTAATCTGGTGGACCTGACAGCCGCGATTGCTGCGTTCCGCCGCGTCGGGCTAGAAG
Source organism: Ruegeria sp. (assembly GCA_040829945.1). Lineage (GTDB taxonomy): Bacteria > Pseudomonadota > Alphaproteobacteria > Rhodobacterales > Rhodobacteraceae > Ruegeria. The sequence continues at coordinate 346,810 of JBFOLN010000009.1, read as the reverse complement.
ATACGGCCCGTCGGGCCGCACTGCAGCTGATGATCCTGAACGGGGCATGAGGATGACCGCGCCCTCAACACAGGAGTTGTGGATTTCCACCTTCCTCGAAGCACAAGCGGCCGAACTTGGTGCAGCCACCAACACTCTGCTCGCCTATGGGCGAGACCTGAAGGATTTTTCTGACTGGTTGGTGCGTCACACTTCAGACTTTGCCAATGCGGATCGTGACCGCATCGAAGGGTATCTGATTGACTGTGATGCGCAGGGTTTGTCCCGGTCAACCCGAGCGCGCCGACTTTCAGCGATCAAACAGTTGTTTCGATTCGCCTTCGAAGAGGGGTGGCGTGAGAGCAACCCAGCTATCCAGATCAAAGGTCCGGGACGCGCGAAACGATTGCCCAAAACGCTGGACGTGCCCGAAGTGGACCGCCTGCTTGCTGCCGCCCGCCGAACAGGCCGTTCCGAGGCGGACAAGACTCGCAATACCTGCCTGATGGAGCTGCTATACGCCACAGGAATGCGGGTGACAGAATTGGTGTCGTTGCCGGTAAGTTCTGCCCGTGGCGACCCACGGATGTTACTTGTCCTTGGCAAGGGCGGTAAAGAGCGGATGGTTCCTTTGTCCCCACCCGCCCGCGAGGCGTTAAGCGAATGGCTAAAAGCCCGCGACGCGGCTGAAGAACAAGCGATTGCCAAGGGCGCGCAGTCGTCGCGGTTTCTTTTCCCTTCTCGTGGGAAATCCGGCCATCTGACACGGCATCGGTTCTTTCTGCTTGTCAAAGAACTGGCAGTCGAGGGTGGTGTTTCACCCGAAAAGGTAACGCCGCACACGCTGCGCCATGCGTTCGCGACGCACTTGCTCGCCAACGGTGCAGACTTGCGATCGATCCAGACACTGCTGGGCCATGCGGATGTGGCCACAACTGAAATCTACACGCATGTTCTGGACGAGCGCCTGTCAGAACTGGTGCTCGAACACCACCCGCTTGCCAAAGATGACGGCTCTGATCAGGGCTAACCCCTTGATCGGTCGGGGCCGCAGCCCCATAACGGATGCAGTAACAAGAATAATCTAGGACCAATGGAACCCACCCCTTCTCTGCTTGATAGCGCTTTCTGGATCACATCAGGATCAATTCTTCTTCTGCTCGTGCTATCGGGATTTTTCTCTGGCTCCGAAACAGCGCTGACAGCGTCATCGCGCGGCAAGCTGAGGGCACAGGCCGACAAAGGCTCGCGCGGAGCCCAAAAAGCGCTGGATATAACCGACGACAATGAACGTCTGATCGGCTCGGTCCTGTTGGGCAACAACCTCGTCAACATTCTTGCCGCATCATTGGCGACCGCCTTGTTTACACGGTTGTTCGGTGAAAGCGGCGTGGCACTGGCGACGTTGGTGATGACTCTGCTGGTGCTGATATTTGCCGAGGTGCTGCCAAAAACCTACGCTATCACCAACGCAGAAAAGGCCGCCGCTCTGGTCGCCCCGGTAATCAGCGTGGTCGTGACAGTATTCTCACCGGTCGTCGCAGCCGTCCGGCTTCTTGTACGCGGAGTGCTGCGTCTGTTTGGCGTACAGATTGACCCTGACAGCAACATTCTTGCAGTTCGCGAAGAAATCGCAGGCGCGTTGCAGCTGGGCCATTCCGAAGGCGTGGTCGAGAAGGAGGACCGAGACCGTATTTTGGGCGCGCTCGATCTTGGTGATCGCGCCGTGGAAGAGATTATGTTGCACCGATCCAACATTGAAATGATCGATGCCGATGCAGAACCCGAGGCCATCCTGAAGCAATGTCTGGAAAGCCCTCATACCCGCCTGCCCGTCTTTCGCGACGAACAAGAAAACATTGTGGGTGTCGTTCACGCAAAAGACCTGTTCCGCGCCATGTATGCTCAGGCTGGCGGCGCTGATGGTGATGCCGAACGGCTGAAGGATTTTGACATCTCGAAAGTCGCGAATGATCCCTATTTCGTGCCGGAAACCACCACTCTGGACGACCAGATGCGCGAATTTCTTCGGATGCACAGCCACTTTGCGCTTGTCGTAGACGAATACGGATCATTGCGTGGGCTGATCACGCTCGAAGATATTCTGGAAGAAATTGTGGGTGAGATCGCCGACGAGTTCGATATCGACGAAGAAGTACCCGTCACCCGTACCGACGATGGCCAGTTTCTTGTTGAAGGCGCCATGACCATCCGCGACGCCAACCGCGCGCTTGACTGGTCGTTGCCGGACGAAGAGGCCAACACTCTCGCAGGACTGGTGATACACGAGGCGCAGATGATCCCCATTGTTGGACAGGTCTTCTCATTCCACGGTTTCCGGTTTGAGGTCACAGCGCGCGAAGGGAACAGGATCACCGCACTGAAGGTTCGACCACTGTAACAATCGACCTCAAGATAGAGACGCGAGATGGGCATCTGGTCGGTGTACTCCTCACTATTGCGCGGCAAACGCTGAGAAGCATCTCTGGGGCAATGAACTGCAAACGACGAACTGTGTCGCGAACGGAACAGTAATGCCCCTGATGCGCTTGCACGCTTTTCCAAAAACGAGGGAGCCCGAAAGTGAAAACCACCACCCGTGTTGCAGTGATCGGCGGCGGCATCGTCGGATGTTCTGTTCTTTACCATCTGACCAAATTGGGCTGGTCAGATGTAATGCTGCTGGAACGGTCGGAGCTGACCAGTGGATCAACATGGCACGCGGCCGGAGGGTTTCACACGCTGAACGGCGATACAAACATGGCGGCGCTGCAGGGTTATACCATCCGCCTATATAAAGAACTGGAAGAGATCACCGGCATGTCTTGCGGCCTGCACCATGTCGGTGGTGTAACGCTGGCCGACAATCAGGATCGGTTCGACATGTTGTTGGCCGAACGCGCCAAGCACCGGTTCATGGGTCTTGAGACCGAGATTGTCGGCCCCGATGAGATCAAGAAGATTGCCCCCATTACCAACACCGATGGTATCCTTGGCGCACTCTATGATCCGCTGGACGGGCACCTTGACCCATCGGGCACCACCCACGCCTATGCCAAAGCAGCGCGTATGGGTGGCGCTACGATCGAAACGCACTGCATGGTTCGCGAAACGAACCAGCGCTCCGATGGCAGCTGGGACGTGGTAACCGACAAAGGCACAATTCATGCCGAGCATATCGTTAATGCAGGTGGTCTATGGGCGCGTGAAGTCGGTGCGATGGCGGGGATCTATTTCCCGCTGCATCCAATGGAACACCAATACCTGGTCACCGACAACATCCCAGAAATCGAGGCCATCATTGATGCGGGTGGCGAGCATCCGCATGTCATGGACCCGGCAGGCGAAAGCTATCTGCGGCAGGAAGGGCGCGGGCTGTGCATCGGCTTCTACGAGCAGCCCTGCAAACCTTGGGCGGTCGACGGCACCCCTTGGGAATTTGGCCACGAACTTCTGCCCGATGACTTCGACAAGATCACCGACAGTATCGAATTCGCCTACAAACGCTTCCCCGTATTGGCCGAGGCGGGCGTTAAATCGGTTATCCACGGGCCATTTACCTTTGCACCAGACGGCAACCCTCTGGTCGGACCAGTGCCCGGCGTGCGCAATTATTGGTCGGCCTGCGGAGTCATGGCGGGCTTCAGCCAAGGTGGCGGCGTTGGTCTGACCTTGGCACAATGGATGATCGAGGGTGAACCCGAACGCGATGTGTTCGCCATGGATGTCGCCCGGTTCGGCGATTGGATCAGCCCGGGTTACACACGCCCCAAAGTGATCGAGAACTATCAGAAAAGGTTCAGCGTCGCTTATCCAAACGAGGAGCTGCCAGCCGCGCGTCCCAACCGGACCACACCGATGTATGATATCTTCAGCGATCTCGGTGCAGTATGGGGCCAACAATATGGTCTCGAAGTGCCGAACTACTTCGCGCGGGGCGATGAACCGGATTACGAGACACCCTCGTTCCGCCGCTCCAACGCTTTTGAGTCCACCGGACGCGAGGTTCGCGCCGTGCGCGAAGGCGTGGGGATCAATGAAGTCCACAATTTCGGTAAATACCGCATAAGCGGCCCCAACGCCCGCACATGGCTCGATCGCATAATGGCCGGCCGCATCCCGCAACCGGGTCGTGTCTCGCTGACACCCATGTTGTCGGTCAAAGGTAAATTGATCGGTGATTTCACAGTATCCTGTCTGAGCGAAGATTTATTCCATCTGACCGCCTCATACGGTAGTCAGGCGTTTCACATGCGCTGGTTCCTGCAAAACCAGGACGATGGCGTAATCATCGAAAACATCAGCGACCGGCTGAACGGGTTTCAGATTGCAGGGCCCAATGCGGCGAAGGTCCTTTCAGCCTGCACCCGAGATGATGCCAGCCCGCTCCGTTTTCTGGACGCGCGCGAGATGACCATCGGAATGACCGACTGTATCGTTCAGCGCGTCAGCTATACTGGCGATCTGGGTTATGAGATCTATTGCGATCCGATGGCCCAACGGCGGCTTTGGTGGACCTTGTGGCAAGCAGGTCAGCCCCACGGCATGACACCCTTTGGAATGCGAGCAATGATGAGCCTGCGTCTGGACAAGTATTTCGGATCTTGGATGCGCGAGTTCTCACCCGACTATACTGCAGGCGAAACGGGTTTGGATCGTTTCATTTCTTTCTCAAAGGACAGCGATTTCATCGGTCGATCTGCCGCCGAGGCCGAGCGTGCAACAGGCACTGACCGACGATTGGTCGCATTTGAAGTCGACGCTGTAGACGCAGATGTGAATGCGTACGAGCCGATCTGGCTTGATGGTTCTGTTGCAGGTTTCTGCACTTCGGGCGGATATTCCCACTATGCGTGCAAATCCATTGCAATGGGTTTCCTGCCATCCGAACTCGCCTCTGAGGGCCGCGAGGTCGAGATCGAGATACTAGGTGAGATGTGCAAGGCGCGCGTGATCACCACCCCGCTCTTCGATGCCGACGGTGCGAGAATGCGGGGATGACTTAACCGGCCCTTAGCGGCATGCTGCCCAGATGACTGAGATTCCCATCATCCTGCTGGCTGCCGGCCAATCCAGCCGCATGGGCGGCACAGACAAGTTAATGCAACCTGTGGAAGGCGTGCCGCTGTTACGTCAGGTGGCGCAGCGGGCAGTTGCTGTTGGTCCGGTAATCGTTGCCCTGCCACCGGCCCCTCATCCGCGCTATGGGGCGTTGGAGGGTCTGGATGTGCAGCCTGTAGAAATCCCCGATGCGTGGGAAGGCATGAATGCCAGCTTACGGGGGGCGATGGCCTTGGTTCCTGCCAACGCACCCGCGGTTATGATCCTGTTATCGGACCTGCCGGACCTCACGTCTGACGATTTGCGTTGCGTTCTTGGGTCAGTCGAAACGCACCCCGATAATCTGGTTTGGCGCGGCGCAACCGACAACGGTAAACCCGGTCACCCGGTAGTCTTTGACCGGTCTCTATTTGCCGACCTTTCAAAGTTGACCGGAGACAGCGGCGCGCAATCCGTTGTGCGACAATGTGTTGGCAAGGTCCATCTTCATCGCCTGCCCGCGCAGAATGCGCTGCTGGATTTGGATACACACGCTGACTGGGCAAATTGGAAAGCAAACCGATCCTCTGACCGTTCCCAAAAATGAACGCGGCCCGGTCGTTAACGACCGGGCCGGTTGCCCAAAAACAGGACTACCACTTTCACCAATCTCTTAAGCGCGGTCAGATCACCATACAGGTTTCCTGACAATGTGCTGCTGAACCTAAACAAGACCCCCTCGTTAACATGCCGCTCAGCGCTATGGAGACTGAGATGTGCCTTTGACACCCCCTAGTGCCTCAGGCCCCCCTCACTTGGGCAAGTCCAATGTCGCTGATCCGATGCGCTCAAACAATGTAAAATTGGAGGAATTGGTAAATTTCAGCGAAACCAGACTGGCTTTTGAGCAACAATGCAACACTCGAGTTTCTACCAATGGTTGCATCACTTCGTATGTCTGCAGGTCAATCACAGCCTACCCTCGCTTCAAGAACACATTTTGCACTGGCTTTACAGAAGTCTAAAGCGATATGCAGTTTCTTCGTGATATGAGGAACACAACTATAAGGTGAAGTTTTTTTTAACCTGTCTCTGCGCTGTTTCTTTGTTAACAAAAATGAATCAATTCAATGTTTTTTCGAAAATATTGACTTTGTCGGCAACAATCCACCGATTCGCCATTTGCTGCCCAAGCTGATTCTTGCTGCTTAGCCATGCCGAACGGGGTCATTCAAACGGCAAAACGTGGCGAAATTAAGGTTTCTTAATATTTCTCTCAGGATATCCCAAGGTTGCCAGTGCATCTCCTGTTTCAATGCGCGGGATCAACCGCCGAAATAGACAGGAGTCAAAATGCGCATCCGTAAATCCTCACTGCTTATTCCACGCACATCCAGCTGGATGGGAGCTACCGCGTTGGGCGCGGCCATGCTGGCCTCCACTGCCTTGCCCGCAATGGCAGACGAGGCGCTGGCCGATCTGGTCGAAACCGTCTCACCCTCGGTGGTCACGATCACCGCCAGGCAAGATGCCAAGCCCAGCCCAGCACAAGGTCAGGAGTTCAACTTCGAGGGCCACCCCTTTGGTGAATTCTTCAAACGGTTCGGCGGTCCTGAAGGTTTTGACATGCCGCAGCGCGGCCCCAGCCAGGGATTGGGATCAGGCTTCGTGCTGGATAAGGCAGGATACATTGTCACCAACCACCACGTTGTCGACAACGCCAGCGAAGTGACCGTACGTCTGAGCGATAACCGCACTTTCGAAGCCGAAATCGTTGGAACAGATCCGCTGACGGACATCGCTGTACTCAAAATCGACGCAGGAGAAGACCTGCAAGCCGTTCAAATGGGTGACAGCGACGTCATTCGCGTGGGCGAAGACGTCGTCGCAATCGGCAACCCGTTTGGCCTGAATGCAACCGTCACGACCGGTATTGTTTCCGCGAAGGGACGCAATATTTCGGAAGGCCCTTATGCCGAATTCATTCAGACCGATGCTGCCATCAACAAAGGCAACTCGGGCGGTCCGCTGTTCAACATGGAAGGTGAAGTGATCGGTGTGAACTCGGCGATCTATTCGCCCAGCGGCGGCTCAGTCGGGCTCGGCTTTGCGGTGACCTCGAATATTGTAGATCACATCACAGCTGATCTGCGCGATGACGGCCAAGTCAGCCGTGGCTGGCTGGGTGTGTCGATCCAGAATATCAGCCCCGAACTGGCGGCTGCCATGGGCATTGATGCGGCAACCGGTGCTCTGGTGTCGGATGTGGTACCTGACAGCCCGGCCGATGGCGTCCTGCAGCAAGGTGACGTGATCCTGACTTTCAACGACGAAGCCGTTGATTCCAGTAGCGATCTTCCGATCCTGGTAGGAACAACCAAAGTGGGCACTGACAGCATTCTGACTGTTCTTCGAAATGGCAAAGAAGAACAGATCGAACTGACAATCGGCCAGCATCAGTCAGCCTCGGCGGCGACTGACAGCGTGGTTGAAGATAAGTTCGAAGGTACGTCGCTGGGTGTGACCGTGGCACCGCTGACCGAAACTGCCCGCGCCGAGATTGGCGTGGCCGAGAATGTCGATGGTGTTGTTGTCACCGATCTGAAGCCCGAAAGCCCTGCGGCCAAAGCCGGATTGCAGCGTGGTGATGTGATCGTGCGACTGGGCAATCTGGATACCGTTACGCCAGACGCTTTGAAAGAGGCGCTGGAAAGCGAAAAGACGGATCCAGCTCTGGTTTTGATCAATCGCGGTGGCAATCAAATCTTTGTCGCGGTTGAAATCGCCTGACCCTACACCTAGGCGCGCCACATGATGGGGAGATCTGGTGCGCTTTATTCCGGCTGGCGCGAATTGTCCACGCGCCACCGGAACAGCCGGGTGCGGCATCGCACCCGGCCTGTTTTTTTCAAAGAGTATGTGTGCTTAAATCCCGATGGGAAGGAGCCCTTATATGAGCAGACGCTTGTTGATCGTTGAAGATGACCAGGACACACGGGACTTCATTGCCAAAGGATTTGGTGAAGAAGGATACGTCGTCGAAGTCGCATCGGATGGCCGCGAAGGCCTGTATCACGCAACCGATGGCGGGTTTGATGCGGTCGTACTGGACCGGATGCTGCCGGGGCTGGACGGGTTGTCTCTGATTAAATCCATGCGTGCGGCCGGGTTGAAAACGCCTGTTCTGATGTTGACCGCCATGAGCGCCGTCGACGAGCGGGTCAAAGGCCTGCGTGCGGGTGCGGATGACTATCTGGTCAAACCCTTTTCGTTCCAGGAACTTCACGCCCGGATCGAGGCGTTGTTACGCCGCCCGCAAGAAGCCGAAGAAACGCCAACACTTGTCTGCCGCGATCTCGAGATGGATCTGCTCACCCGTAAGGTCACACGCAACGGTCGCGAAATCACTCTGACCCCACGCGAATTTCAAATTCTGGAGTTCTTTCTGCGCCGAAAAAACCGCGTTGTTTCGCGCACCATGTTGCTTGAAGGGGTGTGGGATTACCACTTTGATCCAAACACCAATGTAGTCGATGTCCATATCTCGAAACTGCGCCGCCAGCTTGACGAAGACGGGGCTGACCCGGTGATTGAAACGGTTCGGGGCGCCGGATACATGGTTTCGGATGGATAACCTGCGCCTGTCGCTAAAAAATTCTCGTACACGGTTAGTTCTGGCCAGCATGGTGCTTAGCACTTTGCTGACGGCGACCGTTCTGGCGATGGTGTATTTTACGGCCAATCGTACGATCGCGGGCGAGACGCGCTCGGTCGTTCAGGCCGAGCTTACAGGTCTGGCGGATGAATATGAACGGCGTGGTATGATCGGGTTGATCTCTGCCATCGACCGCCGCTTGCCGACAGCGGCCGAGCGGGATGCCTTGTACCTGCTAACTGGTCGGCAAGGCACGAAACTGGCGGGCAACCTGACGCATTGGCCGGAAGGGATAACTCCGGGCAGCGGTTGGGTCGATCTTCAACTTCGCAAAGAAGATACGGATCAATATGTCCCAATCTCTGCCGCGTCGGTTCGGCTGCCGGGTGGCGAAAGGCTGCTTGTCGGGCGTGATTCATTGGCCAGACAGCAATTCGACCGGGTTCTGTTCCGGTCTGTCGCGTTAGCACTTGCCACGGCGTTGGCACTGAGTTTGTTGACCGGCTGGCTGCTGACCCGTCTGGTGTTTTCACGACTGAAAGACATCGCTGACACCGCAGACAATATCGTGTCAGGCGATCTGGCGCTGCGTATGCCGTTGCGCGGTTCGGGGGACGAATTCGATCAGGTTGCGGGTACTTTGAATAATATGCTGGACCGCATTGAAGAGTTGATCAGCAACCTGCGCACAACCTCCAATTCGATTGCTCATGACCTGCGCTCTCCCCTGTCGCGACTGCGGCAACGGGTCGAATCCCTGGCTGAGCCCGGCAAAAGCGATCAAGATCGCGAGATCGACATGGCACGCGCGAGCGGAGAGATTGACCATCTGCTGCGCGTTCTCAGCCAACTGACGGAGATTTCGCGTGCCGAAGCCGGTCTGGGACGCGAACAATTTGAGCCGGTGAAGCTATTACAACTGGTCGGTGATGTGGTTGAGTTATACGAACCCGTCGCCTCTGATCAGAACATCCGACTTGAGGTCGTTGGCAACGCGGACCCGATCCAAGGCCATCGCCCGCTGCTGTCCCAAGCACTGTCGAACCTTCTTGAAAACGCCATGCGTTACGCCCCGCCCGGCACGGCGATCACCATCGAAATTCGAGACGACGGCGACTATGCGTTACTCAGCGTTCGAGACCGGGGGCCCGGCGTACCAGAAAGTGATCTGCCCCGATTGCAGATGCCATTTGTCACGCTTGATCCTGCAAGGACCGGGCGGAATGCCGGCCTTGGACTGGCGCTTGTGGCGGCAATTTCGCATATGCACGGCGGCACATTTCTGGCGCGCAATCGTAAACCAGGGCTTGAGACAACCCTGAAGTTGTCACGCAGCTCCTAATCACATGAAGAATATCTATTAGAGTATTGATAAAATTATACAACTGCAGGTAAGGAGGCGTATCCGTGAAAGCGAATGCGACCACCCTGCACCCGTTTTCCCTGAATTTGGTAGTTGGGAAAACGATTCAACAACCGGCCCAATGCAACACGACCTTCAAGGCGCGCCAAGGTCAGGCCAACGCAGACATGCGGCCCGCCCGCGAAGGCCAGATGCCTGTTCGGCTTGCGCGTGATGTCAAAACTGGCCGGGTCGGCAAACACCTCGGGATCACGGTTCGCTGCCCCGATACAGAGATGCATGTTCGTTCCATTGGCGATCTGATGCCCTCGGATTTCAACATCTGCTGTGGTTTCCCGGTTGCCAAATTGGTTGGGCGACCGAAAGCGCAGGACTTCTTCAACCGCCGGAGCAATCAATTCGCCATCTTCCAACAGTCTTTGGCGCTGCTCTGGGTAGTCTTGAAGCAGCGCCAGCCCATTGCCGATCAGATTGGTGGTCGTTTCGTGACCCGCATTCAGGATAAAGATACAGTTTTGCAGAAGCTCAATCTCGCTCAGCATCTCGTCCACGCCTTCGCCTCGGATCAGACGCGTCAGAACATCTGTTTCCGGATCTCCCGGATTTGCGCGACGACGGGCAACAAGGTCCCGAAGATAGGTTTTGAATTCTCGAACCGCATTGTGGCCCTTTTCCAGCTGAGCTTCTGTCAAAGCGGGTTCCAAAGCGCCAAGGATGGCCAGTGACCAATCGCGCAGAGGTGCGCGTTCATCCATCGGTACATCCAACAGATTGCCGATGATCTGGATCGGAATTGTCGAAGCAAAATCTGCAATCAGATCAACCTGCCCCCTGCCTGCCATGTCGTCCAGCAGTACATCGACGGTTTCGATCAGACCCGGCTCCATCCGCGCGATGGCCCGGGGCGTCAGGGCAGAGGTCATGATTTTCCGCACGCGTGTGTGCAACGGCGGGTCGGAGAACACCAATGAAGTTGTATGATGTTCGAACAGCGGCGAGCCAACACCGAATTTAGGGCCAAACGCCGCCTCCTTATCCGAGGAATAAGGCGTCGTGTTGCGATAAATGGCATCCAGATCCGCATGGCGCGTCAACAGCACAGAACCGTCCGGCTGCCGCAATATTGGCGTATGCTCAAGCAGAGCATCGTAAAAGGGGAATGGGTCGTCGACAAACCCCTCGGGCGGGTTCATCAGGTCCAGATTTTGCGCGACATTCTCTAGGCTTAGATCGTTCATTCTTAGCTCCCCCAACGCTTGGGTAGCGGAAAGGGAAGCTGCAAACAACCTTGAGCGGGTGACAGGCCGCATCGGGCGGGATAAGACAAGGCATGTCTGATCCGATCTCCTCCATCCGCAATCTTGGCCCGGCATTTGAGCAAGCCTGTGCACGGGCTGGCATCATGACTGCTCAGGAGTTGCGAGCGTTGGGAGCAGACGAGGCTTATTCGCGCCTGTTACAGGCCGGAACGCGCCCTCATTTCATCGGCTACTATGTACTGGTCATGGGCTTGCAAGGCCGCCCTTGGAACGACTGCAAGGGTGAGGAAAAGAAGGCCTTGCGTGAACGGTTCGACGCAATCAAGGCCGGTGTCAGCATAGCGCCAAAGCATCAGATGGTTGCGGATCTTGATGCTTTGGGCGTGCGAATATCGGCCAAGGATTTGGCGGCAGACTAGGCTTCGAGCGCCCCGATCATGTCGACCCGCGATGCGTGGCGACCACCCTCGAATTCGGATGTCAGGAAAGCAGCCGTGATTTCCAGTGCTTGCTTTTCATCGATAATCCGCGCCCCCAGCGAGAGCATGTTTGCGTCATTGTGCTGACGGATCATCTGGGCCGAAAAGACATCACTGCAAACACCACATCTGACGCCGTTGATTTTGTTGGCCGCCATCATGATGCCCTGCCCGGTGCCACACAGGATGATGCCAAAGCGACAATCACCCGAAGCCACCAGGCGCGCGGCGGCGGCTCCGTGTTCGGGATAATGCGTGCTTTCCGAAGTAGTCGGGCCGATATCTACGGCCTCCCAACCTTGGGCCTCAACGTATGCAGCGATGGCCTGCCTGAGGTCGATTGCAGCGTGATCACTGGAAAGAACAATGCGTTTGTTTGTGCTCATCACGGCGTTTCACTCCTGTCAAATGAAGCAATGCGAACAGACGCCCTTAAGCCCTGCCCTTATAAGAAAGGCCGCACCCGATATGGGATACGGCCTAAAACTTTGATCTGACGGCAGATTAGCCGACCAGTTCGATGCCCGAGAAGAAGTAGGCGATCTCAACCGCGGCAGTTTCCGGTGCGTCCGAACCGTGGACCGAGTTTTCACCGACCGATTCAGCGAACTCGGCGCGGATGGTGCCGGGTGCCGCGTCTGCGGGGTTGGTTGCGCCCATGACTTCGCGGTTCTTTGCAATGGCGCCTTCGCCTTCGAGAACCTGAACAACAACCGGAGCCGACGACATGAATTCGCACAGTTCGTCATAGAACGGACGCTCAGCGTGCACGTCATAGAACTTGCCGGCTTGGGCTTTGGTCATGTGGATGCGCTTTTGCGCGACGATGCGCAGGCCAGCTTCTTCGAACTTGGCATTGATCTTGCCAGTCAGGTTGCGGCGGGTTGCATCGGGGTTGATGATCGAAAATGTGCGTTCCAGTGCCATGTCGGCCTCTCCTTGACTTAAGGGCGCAAAACCTGCGCCGAAATCCATCGCGCGCCGCCTAACATGGTATTTGTCTCATGAAAAGCGTTATGATCGTTAATCACTCAGATCGCCTCAGGCAGCGGGTCGATACGATCCAACCGGCGGACATAGAGCACTGCCAAAAGACCTGCAAAGCTGCTGCCGCACATCATGCTCAACACCAGATAAGGCCCGTTTTCAGGGCTTACGAACGTACCGGTCATCATGGTCAAGACAGCCCCCAGCGCCACGATCAAGGCACCCGACAAGCCTGCCGCGCTGCCAGCCAATTTCGGGCGCACTGACATCACCCCGGCCGAGGCATTTGCGTTGGTCAGACCATTTCCAAAACCAACGCAGATGGCGGATCCAAAAAACACCCAGACCGAGCCCATGTTGCCGATGAACAGCAGCAATCCACAAAACGGCCCAACCGACGCCACGACCCGACCGAACAGGATCATTGTGGTGAGTTGAGTGCGCTTTGCGATGCGCCCCGTAACAAAGTTTCCGACCATAAAACCGCCAGTGATGATCCCGATCCCCAGCCCCAGCATTGCGGGGCTCAGATCGAACCAGGCCGCAGCGACCAGCGGTGCGCCCGTAATAAAACTGAAAAACCCGCCAATGGAAAACGCCGCGCACAAGGCGTAGCCCCAGAACCTGCGTGCGCGAAAAAGATGCGGATACTCGCGCATCTGCGCCGCGAACGTCGAAGAGCGACTAGTGTTGGTCTCGCCCATGTCGACCCACAACAGCAGCAACACCCCTGCCCCAAGCAGCGAATACAGCACGAATCCGGCCCGCCAACCAAAGAGCATATCCAGTGCGCCGCCTAGCATTGGCCCGAGCATCGGTGCCAGCGCCATGGCCATCGCGACATAGCCGAGTTTGCTGGCGGCCTCGTTTGGTGGATATCGGTCGCGGATCGAAGCACTCGACAGAACCGGTCCGGCTACCACCGCCGCCTGAATCATCCGAAACGCCAAAAAAACCCAGATCGACTCGGCTAAAACGCATCCAATTGATGCGGCAACAAATATGGCCATCGCGATCAGCAAAACCGGCCTGCGCCCGTAGCGATCCGACAGCGGCCCGACAATCAACTGCAAGACCGCCGAGATACATAGATACCCGGCCACAGATACGTTCATCAGGCCATAATCCACGCCGAAATCTTCGCTCATATGCGCCAGCGACGGCAGGAACATGTTCAGTGTCAGAACCGAGAGTGCCGTTGCAAAGATCAGCGTTATCAGGGTCGGAGGAGATTGAGCCGCACGCATATCGAAACCGTTGGAAGACGAACCGGAACAGCGCTAACACATTGCTTCTGGCTTGAACATGGTGACCTCTGGCGGCGTCTTGGATGCTCTGATAAGAGCGCCTCATGCTACGGATCGAGAACATCACATACGCTGTCGAAGGCCGTCCTCTGTTCGACGGGGCCAGTGCGACCATTCCGGATGGCCACAAGGTCGGCCTTGTTGGACGCAATGGTACCGGGAAAACGACGCTCTTCCGGTTGATCCGGGGCGAGCTGTCGCTGGAATCAGGCAATATCTCACTTCCGAAACGCGCGCGGATCGGCGGCGTAGCGCAGGAGGTGCCGTCGTCAGATGTCTCGCTGATCAACACAGTTTTGGCGGCGGATTTCGAACGCAGTGCCTTGATGGCCGAGGCCGACGACGCGACGAACCCGGATCGGATCGCCGAGATTCAAACGCGTTTGGCTGATATCGATGCTTGGTCGGCTGAGGCTCGGGCAGCCTCGATCCTCAAAGGATTAGGCTTTGAGGATGAGGATCAGCTTAAACCCTGTTCTGATTTCTCGGGCGGATGGCGCATGAGGGTGGCGCTGGCGGCGGTGCTGTTTTCACAGCCTGATCTGCTGCTGCTGGACGAACCGACCAACTATCTGGACCTTGAAGGTGCGTTGTGGCTGGAAAGCTATCTGGCCAAGTACCCTCATACCGTCATCATCATCAGTCACGACCGCGGACTTCTAAACCGTGCTGTGGGCTCAATTCTGCATCTCGAAGATCGCAAGCTGACTTATTATGCGGTTCCCTATGACAAGTTTGCCGAACGGCGCGCAGAACGTCTGGCACAAGCGGAGTCGGAAAACGCCAAGGCCAAGGCCCGCATTGCACATTTGCAAAGCTTCGTGGACCGGTTCCGGTACAAGGCATCAAAGGCTGTTCAAGCCCAGTCTCGCCTGAAGATGATCGAGCGCATCCAACTGGTCTCAACCCCGCAAGAGGCAGCTTTGCGCGCCTTTTCCTTCCCCGAGCCGGAAGAGCTGTCGCCCCCGATCATCCAGCTTGAGGGCGGCGTAACCGGTTATGGTGAGACCGAGGTTCTGCGACGACTGAACCTGCGCATTGATCAGGATGATCGAATCGCTCTGCTGGGCAAGAATGGTCAGGGCAAGTCGACCCTTTCGAAACTGCTATCTGACCGCCTACCCCTGATGGCGGGTAAAATGACCCGAAGCTCCAAGCTGCGCATCGGCTATTTCGCACAGCATCAGGTGGATGAGTTGCATGTGGACGAAACGCCTTTGGATCATCTGCGCCGCCTGCGCCCGAATGAGGCGCCCGGCAAGTGGCGCTCGCGTCTGGCCGGATTCGGGTTGAACTCGGATCAGGCAGAAACATTGGTCGGTCGTCTGTCGGGCGGACAAAAGGCGCGTTTGTCGCTGTTGATCGCTACAATCGACGCACCACACATGCTGATCCTCGACGAACCGACCAACCACTTGGATATCGAAAGCCGCGAAGCGCTGGTTGAAGCGCTGACCGCCTATTCCGGTGCGGTCATTCTGGTCAGCCATGACATGCACCTGCTGTCATTGGTAGCGGATCACCTTTGGCTGGTTTCGCATGGCACCGTCAAACCGTTCGAAGGTGACCTTGAGGCCTATCGCACTCTTCTGCTGGCCCGCGACAAGCCAGCCAAAGAGAAGTCGCAAGCTGCCAAACCAAAACGCCTGTCGCGCGAGACGGTATTGGCTCTGCGTGCGGATCTTCGCAAATGTGAGGACCGGGTTGAGAAGCTCACGGACATGCACGACAAGCTTTCTGCCAAGCTGGCAGACCCGGCACTATACGAAGATGACCGGATCAATGATTTGGAAACCTGGAACCGCAAGTTCACTGAGGTGGTCGAGGCCATGCAAAAGGCTGAAGCCTTATGGGTCACTGCTGCAGAACGGCTGGATCAGGCAGAAAGTTCATGATGAAACCCGTCTCTGAAACCAATGCAATGATCGCCGGTATGCGTCCCGAGATTCAGCCGGGTGTGTTCTCTTTTGTGATCTGGCCGGAACAGGAAGACTGGCCCGAGAATACGCGGGCAAGTTACATTGAGGCCGAAGGCTTGTCACTGATCGTTCCCATAGAGGCCGCCCCGTCAGATGCGGTAGGCATGCGCTGTATCACCTTACAGGTCCATTCGTCGCTGGAAGGTGTGGGCCTTACTGCCGCTGTCTCTGCCGCCCTGGCGCAAAACGACATTCCGGCGAACATGGTGGCCGGATATCACCATGATCATGTGTATGTTCCATGTGATATGGCAGAAGAAGCCCTGGCCATTTTGATCAACCTTCAGCAAGGGGCTGAAGAATGATTGACATGGCCTTTTTCATAACTGCTTTCACCACGATGTTCGTGGTGATCGACCCGTTCGGCACCACGCCGGTCTTTGTTGCTTTGACACAGGACATGGATGCCGCAACGCGCCGCAAGATTGCCATTCGCAGCTGCCTGACCGCTGTTTTCATCTTGATCGCCTTCGCTGCGTTTGGTGAGGCCGTTCTTGGCTTTATCGGTATCTCGATGCCCGCATTCAAAGTGGCTGGTGGTGCCTTATTGTTCCTGACTGCGCTCGACATGCTGTTCGAGCGGCGTAACAAACGGCGGGAAAACCGTGCGGAAGAGGAAGAGCATCCGGACCCTTCGGTGTTCCCGTTGGCCATTCCCCTGATCGCAGGCCCCGGCTCGATCGCAACCATCATTCTGTTGGCCGGTCAGAACCCCGGCGTTCAAGGGATCGCAGCGGCCTGTGCCGTCATGCTGGCCGTGATGCTGGTTGTTTTTGTGTTCTTTCTGGCCGGAGGTCTGATTGCCCGCATCCTGGGCAAAACCGGGCTGAACGTGCTGACCCGGCTGTTGGGCATGCTTCTGGCCGCGTTGTCGGTGCAGTTCATCCTGGATGGCCTCAAAGCCTTTGGTTTCGCCTCGTGACACACCATATTGGTACGAGATAACTGATTTCGGGTGATTGAATGGACGGCTACGATATTGGGCGATTGACCTATCTGGTTCTGCTGGGTGCGGCCCTCTTGATGTGGTTTATCACTCAGAACCGCCAGTCTTTGGGCAAAACCATGCAGCAGGTCGCGGCTTGGGTTTTCATCTTTATCGGTGTCATCGCCGTTGTAGGCTTATGGGATGACATCCGTTCGACCGTGAGTACCGCCCCTCAACTGACCGTGACCGATCAGAGGATCGAAGTGCCACGCTCATTTGATGGGCACTACTATTTACCGATGCTAGTGAATGGCACGGCGGTTACCTTTCTGGTCGATACCGGGGCCAGCAATATTGTCATCAGCCCGAAAGATGCTGAACGAATCGGTATCGACACGGATCAGCTGAACTATCTGGGGCGGGCCTCGACTGCCAATGGCGTGGTGCGCACCGCTCCGGTTCGGCTCGAGAGCCTTTCTCTGGGCCCGATCACTGATCGCAATATCCCTGCCTCGGTCAATGGAGGCGATCTGGATCAATCGCTGCTGGGGATGGAGTATCTGCATCGCTTTTCAAACATCCAGTTTGCCGATGGACGCCTGATTCTGTCGCGGTGACGGCAATCCTCGATTGAGAACAAAATGAGAACATGCTAGTTTGCACAGCATGTCCACCCATCTTCTTGGCCGAAAACCCGCGCGCACCCCGCCCGGAGTGGCCCTGCACCCACAGATCAGTCTGCAACTGGCTCGTGTACACGAGGCCTGCGGCCCCGCCCGGCGCAGCTTTGCCTTGTGGCTGGCCGGGCAAACACAGGGGCCGGTGATGTGGATTGCCCCCGCATGGGAGGTGGCACACCTACATCCCGAGGGTATGTTGCCTTTTGCCGATCCGTCCCGGTTTCTGTTGATCCGCCCTGATAAACCCGAAGATCTGTTGTGGTGTATGGAAGAAGCCTTGCGTAGCGGGGCCACCCCATTGGTCGTCGGCGATCTGCCCGGCCCTCCGGGTCTGACTCCGGTCCGGCGGCTGCATCTGGCCGCCGAACAGGGCGGGACATCGGGGCAAGCCCCCCTGGGGCTATTATTGACGCCTGACGATGGTGGTGCGCAGGGGATTGAAACGCGTTGGCATATGGAGCCGACCTATCGGGACGAGGCCTGCAGTTGGGTCCTGACCCGCCGCCGCGCCCGCGCCCTGCCCCCGGCCAGTTGGCAAGTGACGCGGACTGCCACCCATTCCGGCCTGCACCTGCAGCAGATCAAATCCGAAGACGCACCTGCGATCACATAACTTGTGACTGGCCAAAGCCGGACGCGCGCCCTAGCGTTCCGGCATGACACATCCGATCCACGACAGCCGCTACTCATGGCTTCGCCTGCTGATCACTCTGGCCATCGCAACTGTGGTCAATGTGGGCATGTGGGCAGTGGTCGTTGTGATGCCCGCAATCGAAACCGATTTTGGAGCCGGCAGGGCTGCAGCGTCGATGCCTTACACGCTCACCATGATCGGTTTTGCGTTCGGCAATATGTGGCTCGGTAAGCTGGTGGATCGACTGGGTGTGACAAAAGCGTTGATCGGAGCTGCTCTTCTAAGTGCTTTAAGTTATCTACTGGCTACGCTTGCTCCGAACATAGGCCTCCTCTCGGTTGCGCATCTGTTGCTGGGATTAGGAACATCGATCGGGTTTGGTCCATTGATCGCCGACATCTCGCACTGGTTTATGCGCCGCCGTGGGATTGCGGTGGCGCTGGTGGCCAGTGGCAACTACTTGTCAGGCGCGATCTGGCCTACGCTATTGTCAGGCATGCTGCAGCGCGAAGGATGGCAGCAGGTCTATCTGAGCCTCGCCGTCATCACCCTGGTCGTCGTCATTCCACTATCTCTACTTCTGCGTCGCCAGGTCCCGGTCGAGGCTCACAGTACCGCAGCCGCCGCAGCACAGATCAAAGCGCAGAGCGTAGGATTTTCGCCTCGTACCTTGCAGTACATACTTGGGCTAGCCGGTATCGGTTGTTGCGTAGCCATGTCGATGCCACAGGTTCACATCGTTTCCTATTGCGTCGGCCTCGGCTACGGACCAGCAGTTGGGGCCGAAATGCTGTCACTGATGCTTTTGGGTGGTGTCGTAAGTCGCATCATTTCTGGTCTCGTCGCTGACAAGTTGGGAGGGCTTTCCACCCTATTAATCGGCTCGGTCTTACAATGTATCGCCCTGTTCCTGTTTCTTCCTTATGATGGAATGGTTTCACTCTACGTTGTCAGTATGCTGTTCGGTCTGGCGCAGGGCGGTATCGTACCCAGCTACGCGCTGGTTGTGCGCGAATACATGCCGCCACAACAGGCCGGTGCGCGCGTGGGCTTTGTCATGATGATGACCATCTTGGGCATGGCCTTGGGGGGCTGGATGTCCGGATGGATCTACGACGTTACCGGCAGTTATCAGCTCGCCTTCATCAACGGTATAGTTTGGAACGGGCTGAACATTGCCATCCTGCTGATGCTCATGAAACGCTCCAGACCGCGTGGCAACGCCGCGTTGGCATGACTTACCTAACACGACGCACTCTGATCGCCGGCCTATCAGTTTTACCGCTGGTACATACCGCACATGCTGCGCTAACTCCGTATGTTCTATCACCTGCGCGCAGTACCGTAGGTTTTACATTTAATTTGTCCGGCGCAACCCAGACAGGTACAATGCCGATCAAGTCGGCCAATGTTCTGATCGACACCAAACGCCTGCAAAACAGCCGGGTTGATGTGGTGCTTGATGTGACTGGTGCACGTACAAAACTGCCCTTTGCACGCGGTCCGATGCTGAGCAAAAGCGTATTGAATGCCGCCCAATATCCCACCATCCGGTTCATCACGACTAGAATACAACTGGGCGCAGCGGGTCGCATTTCGGAAGGCGCGACTGTCACTGGCGATTTGACGGTGCGTGGCGTCACTCGTCCGGTGACCCTGACGGCCAATCTCTATCGTAAACCGGGAAGCGCGGCAGATGATCTGAACACTCTTTCAATCAGACTGGTCGGCGCACTGAATCGAAACGAATTCGGCGCCTCGGGATACTCTGATCTCGTGCAGCAAATGATCGGCCTGAACATCAGAGCCGAGATCATCCGCCAAGTTTAATTGCAGAAAGATAAAAAACGACGTAAGGGCGTCGAATAGACACGCGCAATCTGCAGCGACAAAGCCAAGTTTGTGAAATCATGCGTACGATCATTTCATTTGCCGCCCTATTTCTTTCCGTCATTCTGCTCCAACTCTCGACGGGGGGCGTGGGCCCACTGGATGCGATCTCGGGCCTGACGCTCGAATTTTCCACCGAGCAGATCGGTCTGCTAGGTTCGTCGCATTTCCTTGGTTTCTTCATTGGCTGCTGGTGGGCGCCACGTTTGATGGGCAGCGTGGGTCACTCCCGTGCCTTTGCGGTTTGTACGGCGCTGGGTGCAATGGGCCTGCTCGGGCACACTTTGACCGAGAACCCGTATGTCTGGGCAGCGCTTCGGATCGCCTCGGGCACTTGCGTCGCCGGATGTTACACAGTGATTGAGGCCTGGCTGAACGCCAAGGTCACAAACGAAACCCGTGGGCGCGCCATGGGCACATATCGCATTGCGGACATGGGCGCGTCGCTCTGCGCCCAGTTGATCATCGCCGTTCTGCCACCTGCCTCCTACATTTCCTACAACTTGCTCGCGATCTTGTGCTGTGCGTCGATTTTGCCGCTGGCGCTGACCCGAGCCAGTCAACCAAAGACACCAGACGCCCCGCGCCTGCGTCCCAAATTGGCCTGGCAAAGCTCACCACTGGCCGTGGCAGGCGTAATCGTCGCGGCACTCAGTTCAGCCTCGTTCCGTATGGTGGGCCCGGTTTATGGGCAAGAGGTCGGACTGGGTGTGGATCAGATCGCATTCTTTCTGGCCTCATTCGTGCTAGGCGGCGCATTGGCGCAGTATCCGCTGGGATGGCTCGCCGACAAATACGACCGTCGATGGGTGTTGATCTGGCTCTCGGTCGCGGCAGTTCTGAGTTGCAGCATCACCATGGTAGCAAGCGGAGCTGGAACGCTGGGCGTAATGCTGGCCGCCGGATTCTTTGGCCTGACCACCTTCCCGATCTTCTCGGTCTCTTCGGCCCACGCCAATGACTTTGCCACAACCGAGCAGCGCGTCGAACTGTCAGCCGCCCTGATGTTCTGGTACGCACTCGGGGCTATCGCATCACCCTTCATCTCATCGACACTGATCCAACAGTTCGGACCAGGTGCCCTGTTCGCCTTTGTGGCGGTCGGTCATTTGGGTCTGATGGTATTCGGCCTGGCCCGGATGCGGTCCCGCCCAACTCCGGAAGAACGTACGAACTACGTTTACGCGCCACGCACATCCTTCACAATCGGACGCCTTCTGAAGCGATCACGGGAGGAATAGAAACCCTATTCCAACGGCGGAGACGACTGGATTAGTTCATCCAAAACAGATCCTGCTTCATACCCAAGCAGATCGACTTCCATCCGCCTCGGATCCCCAAACGCCCAGGCTCCGACATGTCGTTGCATACGCTCATACCCGACATAATCGGCCATAGCTTTGTTTCCGTGCGCGTTCTCAGCAAACATGACCTGCCCGGCGGCGACCTTCTGCGGCATCACCCGTTCCAGATACAGCTCGACAACGTTGACCCCGGTCACATTCGAGCCGCCATGATGAACGACATAAATCTTCTCCCAATCATCCTGACTGAGCGCTGCGCGGGCATCGGAGACGGCCTTATGCAGGGCCAAAAGCTCAACACGTACGGCATCCCGCATGTTCGCCGCCCAAATCGGTCGCATTTCGTTTATCGCTTTGGACACATCCTCTGGCATGAGAGTTCCGCGATTGACGGCGTCTTGGGTAAATGCGCGGGCTGTTTCCAACATCTGTCGTTGCTTCGCGATTGCGTCCTTCGAAAGATCAAGCTGCCCAATCGATGCCAGCAACGCATCTATCGCTTCGGCAATGTTTTCAAAATCTTCCTTCCAACGCGCGTGACCGGCATCATCTTTCGGCCAGGGCGTGACCGCACCTATGATCCCCAATAGGACGTGCGAAGTGGATTTGAAGATCAGATAGTCTGAATCGTTACGCGGATAGGAAACCTCTCCATCCTCGGTCATAACGGTGACATCACGAGCAATGACCATGACCGGCCGGGTTTCAGCTGTCAGAGCTTCCTGACCCCGTTTGAAGATCGAAAGCATCGCCTTGTCAAACGTGTCAATCGCATTCAGTGCGTCGTTTCGCTCTGCCAGAACGCTAATTGGCGACAAAAATGTAGTCACAGAAACGACGACGGATGCACGAAACAAGCGCGTTAGATACGAGTGATACATAAATCTCCCCCGTGAAATACTTTCCGGATCATAATACACCGTTCAGAGATTTCGCGAAGATTGCGTTTGTTTGGGCTAATGAAGCACCAATGCGGAAAGCGGGCTTTTGCTAATCCTCCACATACTGTAGACGGGCGCGCAGTAAGTTACGTGGAAACGCAAAATGGCTCGGATTCTCATCACCTCGGCGATCCCCTATATCAACGGGATCAAGCACCTCGGCAATCTGATCGGCTCGCAATTGCCTGCCGATCTGTACGCACGCTATCAGCGCGGCCGTGGGAACGAGGTCATGTTCCTGTGCGCGACTGATGAACACGGCACTCCGGCCGAGTTGGCAGCGGCGAAGGCGGGCAAACCTGTAGCCGAGTATTGCGCGGATATGTACGCAATTCAGGCCGACATCGCTCAGCGCTTTGGCCTCAGCTTTGATCATTTTGGCCGCTCGTCCAGCGATCAGAACCGCAAGTTGACTCAGCATTTCGCGGGCAAACTGGACGAAGCCGGACTGATCCGTGAAGTCAGTGAAAAGCAGGTCTATTCCAATGCCGATGGCCGCTTCCTCCCCGACCGCTATATAGAGGGCACCTGCCCTAATTGCGGCTATGAACGCGCGCGCGGCGACCAGTGTGAAAACTGCACAAAGCAATTGGACCCGACCGATTTGATCGAGCCACGTTCGGCCATTTCAGGATCGACCGATCTGGAGGTGCGCGAAACCAAACATCTGTATCTGCGCCAGTCCGCTATGAAGGATCAGCTGGATGCGTGGATCGACAGCAAGACCGATTGGCCAATCCTGACCACTTCGATCGCTAAGAAATGGCTGCACGACGGAGACGGGCTGCAGGACCGCGGCATTACCCGCGATCTGGATTGGGGCGTTCCGGTCAAGAAAGGCGATCAGGACTGGCCGGGGATGGAAGGCAAAGTCTTCTACGTCTGGTTCGACGCGCCGATCGAATACATCGCTTGCGCCAAGGAATGGGCGGATGCCAGCGGCAAGCCCGACGCCGAGTGGGAGCGTTGGTGGCGCACCGATAAAGGCGCCGACGAAGTGAGATATGTTCAATTCATGGGCAAGGACAACGTACCCTTCCATACTCTATCCTTCCCCGCCACCATTCTAGGTTCGGGCGAACCTTGGAAGCTGGTCGATCACCTCAAGTCGTTTAACTACCTGAACTATGACGGCGGACAGTTCTCGACCTCACAGGGCCGCGGCGTATTCATGGATCAGGCGCTCGAGATCCTGCCCGCCGACTACTGGCGTTGGTGGCTGCTGAGCCACGCACCTGAAAGCAGTGACAGTGAGTTCACGTGGGAGAACTTCCAACAATCTGTGAACAAGGATCTGGCGGATGTTCTTGGTAACTTCGTCAGCCGCATCACCAAGTTCTGCCGCTCCAAGTTTGGCGAGGCGGTGCCCGGTGAAGGCGAATATGGTGAGCGTGAACAAACGCTTATCTCGGAACTAACCCGCCGCATTCGTGCCTATGAAGGGTTCATGGAAGCAATGGAAGTTCGCAAATCCGCGCAGGAACTGCGGGCAATCTGGGTCGCGGGCAACGAGTATCTTCAGGCTGCTGCACCTTGGTCGACCTTCAAGGAAGACCCTGTTCAGGCAGCGGCACAGGTAAGGCTGGGGCTGAACCTCATCCGACTTTATGCGGTACTTAGCGCCCCGTTTATCCCCGACACTTCAGCAAAGATGCTAAGCGCAATGAACACCCTGGACACCAGATGGCCAGATGATGTCAATGCGGCGCTGCGCACCTTGCCTGCTGGTCATGACTTTGCCGTTCCCGACGTGCTGTTCGCTAAAGTCACGGATGAACAACGTGAAGACTGGCAGAATCGGTTTGCCGGAACGCGCGAATAACAACAAATTTCCATCTTTGAATGTCGCAGCGGGGACCTGAGCGGTCTCCGCTACATTTTTTTTTGCTGTACTCATAGCGGTCAGGCTGCAGCCCTTAGGTAATTAAAAGCCTATGGTTGCAGGCTAAGTCTGCTGACTGGAAAGAATTTCTCAATCCACTTATCCTTGCTTGAGAACGCAACACGCTTGAGAAAAAGCATCAAACCCGCCATCCTGCCTTAAAAATCAATCGACTCGTCCGGGCATGTCCGTTGCCCCGATGTGCAATCTTTACTTTGAACGAGGCGCCATCATGTCCCTTGCATTTATGAAGCCAACAAACAGCCCTGGCGGCTCCGTCCGAGCGGCAGGCGTATATCTCGCTCTGTCTGTATGTTTTGGACTGCCACAGGCGGCGATGGCTCAGGATCAGGATGATGCGCCCGCGCCCAAAGTTTCCATTGCAGCGGCTTACACCGAAGAGATTACCGACCAGGCCACTTTCATCGGCCGCGCAGAGGCCATCGACAAGGTCGACATTGTTGCGCGGGTCAGTGGGTTCCTGGATAGCCAGAACGTTGAAGATGGCGCTCCGGTCCAAAAAGATGACCTGTTGTTCACGATCGAACCTGACCTTTACGAAGCCACGCTTGAAGCCCGCAAAGCCGATCTGGACCGGGCAGAAGCTAACCTTGAACTTGCCAAGGTCGACCTGGCCCGTAAGGAAGAACTGTACAAACGTGACGCGACACCTGAATCCGAACGTGACATCGCCCGCGCAAACGAACTGGTCGCCGAGGCCGAGGTCAAAGCCGCCAATGCCGCGATTCAACAGGCCGAACTTGATCTCAGCTACACCCAGATCCACGCTCCGTTTACAGGACGGATCGGTCGCGTAGCCATCAGCGTTGGAGATGTTGTCGGACCCACCAATCCACCTCTTGTGACATTGGTCAGCGAAGCGCCCATCTACGTGAATTTTTCGTTGAATGAGAAACAGTTCACTTCCGTTCTTGAACAATTTGGTGAGGACCCGGCCACTTTGGCTGAGAGCAACAAAAGTCCGAATGTCCATGTAACCTTGCCGAACGGAACAGAACTTGATGAGACCGGTGAGATCATCTTTGTCGATAACCGCATCGATCCGCTGACGGGCGCGATTACGATCACAGCCCAATTCGAGAACTCAAAGCGTCTGCTTGTCGATGGCGCCTTCGTAAACGTTCAAATCGAAGCGTTGGAGCCGACCTTGCAAGTACTGATCCCGCAAGCAGCGCTACAACGTGACCAGCGTGGAGAATTCGTTCTGGTCGTCAATGACCAGCAAATGGTCGAACAGCGCTACATCACAACCGGGGATACCGTGGATTCGGCCATCATCGTGACCGATGGGCTGCGTGAAGGCGAAAGCGTCATCGTTGAAGGACTTCAACGTGTGCGCCCCGGCGTCGCCGTTGATGCGGTTGTCGCTTCCGAGCAGCCGGAGAATAACTGATGTTCTCAGCCCTGTTTATCAGCCGGCCTAAGCTGGCGCTTGTCATTTCGTTGGTTCTGACAATTCTGGGCGGGATCGGGTATCTTGTTCTGCCTGTCGCGCAGTTCCCTGATATCACACCACCGGTCGTCAGCGTCACGGCCACTTACACCGGCGCGAATGCCGAGACTGTCGAAAACACCGTCGCGGCGCCAATCGAGGCGCAGGTCAACGGCGTGGACGACATGATCTACATGACGTCAACTTCTTCGGATAACGGCTCGTATTCCTTGAACGTGACATTCGAGGTTGGCACCGATCCCGATATTGCTTCGGTCAACGTTCAGAACCGCGTCGCGCAGGCTATGGCTTCGCTGCCTGCCGAGGTGACTTCCTCGGGTGTGGTCACCCAAAAAGCTTCGACAAATATGCTATTGCTCGTCACGCTGACATCACCGAATGGCACCTATGACAGTGTGTTTCTTTCGAACTATGCCTCGATCAACCTGAAAGACGCGCTGGCACGGGTTCAGGGTGTTGGTAAGGCAGATGTTTTGACCAATCTGGAGTACGCGATGCGTATCTGGATGGACCCCGACAAGATGGCTGCCCTGTCGATCTCACCGGGTGACGTGATCGATGCAATCCGCGAGCAGAATATTGAAGTGTCCGCAGGCTCGATCGGGTCACCGCCTGTACCTGAAGGGCAGACCTTTCAGTATACGATCAAGACCAAGGGTCGTCTGACATCCGCCGATGAATTCGGAGACATTGTGATCCGAACAGGCGAAGCCGGCGCAATTGTGCGCGTGAAAGACATTGCGCGCGTCGAATTGGGTGCTGAATTCTATTCTGCATCCGGATATTTTCAGAGCGTGCCAGCAACAGTTATCGGCATCTATCAGGCACCTGGCGCTAACGCCCTTGCGGTCTCTGAGCGTGTTGAGGCCGAGCTTGACCGACTTTCCCGCGCGTTTCCGACCGATGTGGAATATGCAGTTCCGTTCAACACGACAGATTTCGTGGAACAATCGCTCAATGACGTGGTGTCGACGCTTATCCTGACATTCATCCTCGTGATCACGGTTGTGTTCATCTTCCTCGGCAGTTGGCGGGCAACAATCATTCCGGCGGTGGCAATTCCGGTCTCACTGATCGGGACGTTCGCTTTCCTGCTGGCCTTTGGCATGTCGCTAAACACGATCTCTTTGTTTGCGCTCGTGCTGGCCATCGGCATCGTTGTGGATGACGCCATTGTTGTTGTGGAAAACGTCGAGCGCATAATTGCAGATGAAGGCCTGCCCCCTGCCGAAGCGACTCGCAAAGCCATGGGGCAAATTACCGGTCCAGTGATCGCTACGACGCTGGTTTTGCTGGCCGTGTTTGTGCCCGTCACTTTCATGCCCGGCATTTCTGGGCGATTGTATTCACAGTTTGCCGTTACGATTTCGACTGCCGTTGTGATCTCATCCATCAACGCGCTGACATTGTCTCCGGCATTGTGCGGGTTGGTTTTGCAGGCGCGTTCGGGGCCACCCAAGGGGCTTTTGGCGGTGTTCGAGAAGTTTATCGGCGGTCTGCGCAGCGGCTACGTCGCGATTGTACGTAAGTTGCTGATCTTACCCGTCATATCGCTCGGGGTCATTGCGGCATTTGCTGCGGGCACCGGAACCATCATGGGTAACACGTCCAAGGGGTTCATTCCGCTTGAGGATAACGGGTATCTATTCGTCGACATTCAGCTTCCCGACGCCGCTACACTAGAACGTACAGAGGCGGTTTCTGCGCGGATCGATGAGCAGCTCCAACAAATCCCGGGCGTTGCCAGCACGGTTCTGGTCAATGGATTCTCTCTGTTAAACGGAACGACCACTAATGGTGCAGCGATCTT
This sequence comes from Ruegeria sp., assembly GCA_040829945.1. GTDB lineage: Bacteria > Pseudomonadota > Alphaproteobacteria > Rhodobacterales > Rhodobacteraceae > Ruegeria. The sequence continues at coordinate 319,219 of JBFOLN010000009.1, read as the reverse complement.
CGTCAACCTCACCAACTGGGATGAGCGGCAGGAACCTAACCTGAGCGCGGATGCCATCCTGAACAAGGTTTTGGCAATTGCCTATGGTGAATCTGCCGCATCAATCGTGGCGTTCAACCCGCCGCCCATTCAAGGCCTTGGCATGTCGGCAGGCGTCGAGATGGAGGTACAACAGACCGGTGGCGGCTCGCCGCAGGACCTCGCCTCTGCGGTGGGTTCCTTTGTATATGCTGCAAACCAGCGCCCAGAGATCGCGCAGGCATATACGACCTTCCGCGCAAACGTGCCGCAGCTGTTTGTCGATCTGGATCGTGAAAAGGCAAAGACTTTGCAAGTCTCGGTTGCCGAGATTTTCGAGACCATGCAAGCCCAGCTCGGCTCGTACTACGTGAATGACTTCAACCTTTTCGGTCGCGTCTACCGCGTCATGATACAGGCCGAGGGTTCATACCGGAACAAGGTTGAGGATATTTCGGACCTCTACGTACGCTCCAACAAGGGTGAGATGGTGCCGTTGGGCACACTGATCGATGTTGAGAACGTATTGGGCCCGGTCTTGTTGAAACGGCACAACCTGTTCCGCTCGGCCACTGTAACGGCGGTTCCCGCACCGGGCCTTTCAACCGGAGACGCCATCAGTACCATGACCGAGGAGTCGGCAACCGCCCTGCCCCCCGGATATGCCTTTGAATGGACGGGTACGGCGCAGCAGCAGCTGGCTTCGGGCAACTTGGTGATCGTGATCCTAGGGTTGGCGATCCTGTTCGGATATTTGTTCCTTGTCGGCCAATACGAAAGTTGGACGATGCCCGTTTCGATCCTGTTGTCTGTATCCGTGGCACTATTTGGTGCTGTGGCGGCTGTCGCAATCGTAGGTAGTGACATCAACCTCTACACGCAAATCGGGATGATCATGCTGGTCGGGCTGGCCTCCAAGAACGGGATTCTAATCGTGGAATTTGCGATGGAGCAAAGGGCCAAGGGCTTACCTGTCAAAGAGGCAGCAGCCGAGGCAGCCTATCAGCGTTTCCGCGCGGTGATGATGACAGCACTGTCGTTCCTGCTCGGCGTGGTCCCGTTACTGGCGGCAAACGGTGCCGGAGCTGCCAGCCAGAAAGCTATCGGTGTGGCTGTTTTTGGTGGCATGCTAGCTGCCACCTTGTTTGGGGTCATTCTGGTTCCGGTTCTCTACGCTGTTATGCAGAGCTTGCGTGAGTGGGTGAAGGGCAGCAAAAACGATCCAGAGCCATCAGAAGAAGCTGCATAAGGCCAGCGCAAGAATTAAAATCGCCCCGCTGAATTTGCGGGGCGTTTTTCTTTTCTAGGCTGTCTGATGCGCGCTATTCTTGCTCAGCCGTTCAGACATCCAATCGTCAATATGGGTAATTTGCTCAGGGCTTAGTCGCAATCCTAGCTTATTGCGCCGCCACACCACGTCCTGAGCTGTGCGGGCATATTCCTTGTCCATCAGCCAGGTCAATTCGACTTCGGTCAATGTCGCACCGAAGTCTTCGCCCAGATCGCTTTGATCTTTTGCTGAACCTAGTAAATTCCACGCATCGGTTCCGTATGCGCGTACAAGCCGACTTACCCAAAATTGTGTGAGGAACGGATAATCCGCCAACAATTGGCCGATCAAATCCGGCACGCCTTCCACCGGGAAGTCGCCGCCAGGCAGCGCCACGCCCGCAGTCCACGGTCCGGCGATATCTGGAAAATGTTCACCTACCTTCTCTAGCGCACTTTCAGCGAGGCGTCTGTAGGTGGTGATCTTGCCACCAAAGACGTTCAAAACCGGCGCCCCGCCTACGGCATCGACTTTCAGCGTATAGTCTCGCGTGGCCGCCGTGGCACTGCTTGCACCATCGTCATAAAGAGGGCGGACGCCGGAATAGGTCCAGACGATATCGGCGCGAGTTACTGGTTTTGCGAAGTATTTCGAGGCGAAGGCGCACAAGTAATCCTGCTCTGCCTCGGTGCAAACTGGTGGCTCAGACGGATCGGAATGATCCTGATCAGTCGTCCCGATCAAAGTGAAATCCTGCTCGTACGGGATTGCAAAGATGATGCGGCCATCTTCCCCCTGAAAGAAGTAACACTTGTCATGATCATAGAGCTTGGGTGTCACGATGTGGCTGCCGCGCACCAACCGTACCCCTTCGCGTGAGTTCACACGGATCTTGGTCTGAATGATATCACCAACCCAAGGGCCACCCGCATTGATCAACATCTTTGCAAAGATGGTCTCGGTCTTGCCAGTCTCCCGATCATGAACCGTGACCTGCCACAGATCGTCGACCCGCTCAGCCGAGAGGACCTCAGTCCGGACCATGATCTTAGCGCCTCGCGCTTCGGCATCGCGGGCGTTCAAAACTACCAGTCGAGAATCTTCGACCCAGCAATCGGAATATTCATAGGCAGTTTCGAACTTATCCTGCAGAGGTGCGCCCTCAGGCGCAGAACGCAAATTCAATGCGCTGGTTCCCGGTAGGATTTTCCGACCGCCAAGATTGTCATACAGAAACAGACCAAGCCGGATCAGCCAGGCTGGGCGTCGCCCGCGCATCCAAGGCATCACTGTACTTAGCAAACGTGAAGTGGGCGTTTGAGAGTCGAAACGCATATCGGCGTGATAAGGCAGAACGAAGCGCATCGGCCAACTGATATGCGGCATTGCGCGAAGCAGCGTCTCTCGTTCAATCAGCGCTTCGCGCACAAGTCGAAATTCGAAGAACTCCAGATATCTTAACCCGCCGTGGAACAGTTTTGTCGAGGCAGACGAAGTTGCCGACGCCAGATCGTTCATTTCGGCCAACGTGACCGAAAGGCCGCGACCTGCTGCATCTCTCGCAATACCGCATCCATTGATGCCCCCACCAATCACGAAAAGATCGGTTACCCGGCTGCTGTCCGACGACATATCCAAACGATTCCCTAATATGGAAGTTTCGAGCGCATTAGCCGCGCGTTTCTTCGTATCGTCAATATGTTTTTTCGATTATGTTCGCTTTAGGCCAAATTTAGAAGGTATTAGAAAGTAATATTGCGAAATCCCTTGCCCATCCCGCAAAAAAGAACAAAAACGAACCATCGAAACACGGAGTCCAGCTATGTCCCTGTCATTTCGCCAATCGGACATTCTTGAAGTGGCCAAGGAGGAAGGCCGTGTCACCGTCGAAGGGCTGGCCGACCGGTTTCAGGTTACAGTCCAGACCATTCGCCGTGACCTCACCGAGCTTTCCGAAGCAGGCAAGTTGGATCGGGTTCATGGAGGAGCGGTCCTGCGTTCTGGCGTATCCAATATCGGATACGAAGACCGGCGCTCGCTGAACCATGAAGCCAAAACCCGTATCGCGGAAAGGTGCGCGGCCGACATACACGAAGGCAGTTCGGTCTTCATGAATATCGGCACCTCAACCGAGGCGGTTGCCCGCCAGATGCTCGATCACAAAAACCTCATGGTCGTGACCAACAACATGAACGTCGCCCATATTCTGGCCGATAATCCTGACTGTGAGATTGTCGTTACAGGCGGCATCCTGCGCCGATCGGATAGCGGACTGATCGGCAATGTGGCAGTCTCGACCATCCAGCACTTCAAGTTCGATCACGCGATTATCGGTTGTTCTGCATTGGATGAAGATGGTGATCTGATGGATTTCGATCTGCAGGAAGTATTGGTGAGTCAGACAATCATCGCGCAGGCCCGACAGACCAGCCTCGTGGCAGACAACTCCAAATTTCAGCGAACTGCCCCGGCCCGCATCGCTTCGCTGGCAGATGTCGATACGATCTATACCAATGCCCCAATGCCAGGTGATCTACCTGTGAAATGCGCTGAGTGGCAGACTCGAATCGTCGAGTGCCAATAAGCCCTACACCAGATCAGCGCGCGTTATGGTTGTCGTTGCTTGCCAGATGCTAATCCACCTGACACAGTTGTGATCATCCGCATTCGGCGTAAAAGAGGGCAGCCGCCACCCATGATCGCGCTTTTATTCTCGTTACTTACCATTACAATGGGGTTGAACTACTTTGGCCGCATATATGCCGGAACCACCCTTTTCCTGATCACGCTGACGTTGAGCGTCTATTGGTTGAAATTTCACGCCACCAGCGTCCTCACCATTCAGCTATAGGGACATGCAGTAATGACTCTGGACTTGTCCCGCACCCTCAATGCCATGGGAGCATTTGCTGTCAGCCTCGTGGTCGTACTGGCTTATGCCTACCAATTCTCACTTGATGAACTACCCTGCCCGCTTTGCCTGTTGCAGCGCGTCGGACTTGTCGCCGTTGGCGTAGGGCTTGGCCTGAACCTACTATATGGCGCACGCCCACAGAACTACGCGTTGATGCTACTTGCTGCGCTGTTTGGAGGAAGCGTATCGATACGCCAGATCCTGCTGCATATTGTACCGGGTACGGGCCACTATGGTTCGCCTGTAATGGGTCTGCACTATTACACCTGGGCTGCGATCTGCTTTTTTCTGGTACTGCTGGGTACGGCAATCATGCTGATGTTCGACCGGCAATATGCAGAAGGTAAAAACACACAGCCTCGCTTCGGGGGCAGCCAATTGGCCAAGATCGCGTTCTTCGTGCTGCTGGCACTTGCCGCTCTGAATGCGGTCTCGACGCTGATCGAATGCGGTCCCGGGATTTGCGCTGACCCTCCGACCAGTTACAAATTGATTGACGAACTAGGCAACAACGACTGAGGATGGATCAACCTTCCCAACAGGAGGCACGGGCATGGGACTTTTGGGGCAGCCACTTGGCTACTATGATTATCTGACATTTGTCGCGCTGATCCTGCTATTGGCAGCGGTGATGGCATTGTTCCTGTTTATCATGGGCTTGCCAGGTCGCATCGCGATCAAGCGCAACCACCCTCATGCCGAAGCTGTCAAGATCATGGGTTGGATGGGGTTTCTTGCCATTGTCCCCTGGGTTCATGCATTCATCTGGGCTTTCCACGATGGCGTGACCGTAGATATGCGCCGAGGCCCCGATGACGAACGCAAAGCCATCCGGGATGAGATCAAGCGTCTGGGTGGCACCGTCAAGCCGGAATATCAGGATCCATTGGATACTGACGAGACAAAACAAAGCTAAGGCCGAAGGAATTCAGCACTCATGTTCGTCGCCCTTGGCATCACACTGTTCTACATCATTTTTGTCTGGTTCATCTTTTTCAAGGTGCAATGGCTGAAATTCAACATCATGTGGGGGATCGTGTCCTTCTGGGTGGGGGCGCATCTGCTGTTGATCTTTCTGGTCGCGTTGCGGTTTTTCCAACCCTTCTCGATCGACAGCCATGTGGTGCGGTCCACAATCCAGATTGTTCCGCGCCTGACACAGCCCACGATCCTTTCCGAGGTTCTGGTCGAGCCCAACACCTGGGTCACGAAGGGTGAGCCGCTTTACAAGTTCGACGATACAGTGTTTTCGCTGGCCGTGGACAAAGCGAATGCCCAGTTGGTGGCGGCACAGCAAAACGCGAAGATTCTTGAACAGGACGTTATCGCGGCAGGTGAAGCGGTAGAACGCACAAACGCGCAGTTGGCCTATGCGCTGACCGAGCAAGCGCGATACGAGAACCTTGTTCCAGCAGGTGGGGCGCGACAGGACGAGCTTGACCGTTGGAACGAACAGGTCGCGGAAGATCAGGCGAAGATCAAGGAAGCTCAGGCCAATTTGGAAAAGGCCAACCTTGCGCTGGATTCACAGATCGACGGGGTGAATACCGGCATTCTTGAGGCTGAGGCGCAGTTGGCCGAAGCCGAGTATTTTCTGGACAACACAACGATCTATGCCCCCGAAAATGGCATGATCGTTTCGCAACAAGCGCGCCCCGGTATGGTTGTCGGGGAAATTCGTCTGGGTGCCATTGCCAGCTTTGTAACCGAAGACAGCCCCTATATTCTGGCCACGTTTCGCCAGCAGAACTTGAAATTCGTCGAGGTCGGCCAACCGGTTGAAGTCGCTCTGGACCTCTATCCTGGAGAGATTTTAACCGGAAAAGTCGAAGCCATCTGGTGGGCGACACGTCAGGGTCAATATTTGCCCTCTGGCCGCCTGCCCGGCTTTGAATTGCCGAAACTGCCCGGTCGGATCGCTGTTCAAATCTCTGTCGATGTACCTGAAGGGCACACTTTTCCTGCAGGCGGCCACGCTGCCGTGGCGATTTACACCGGCATGGGCAAGAGCTTTGAGTTTCTGAGGCGCATCAATATCCGCCTCTATTCCTTCGCCAACTTCATCCGGCCACTGGATATCTGAGGATGCGTACGATGACACTCCGCCGGTTGTTGGGCACCGCCCTTTGCGCCGCCACCCTCACCGCCTGTACGCCGGTGGGGCCTGATTTCGTGCGCCCAAACTCTCCGGTCGTGAAGCAATGGATCGAGGTCAACAACCCCAGCGCGGGCCAGAGCGGCCTGACCTCACGCAGCGCTCCGGTTGTGCGCTGGTGGGAGACGTTCAACGATCCGACGTTGAACAAGTTGATCGCCGAGGCTTATGCGCAGAACCTGACCTTGCAGGTCGCAGGTGCCCGCGTTCTGCAGGCCCGCGCGCAGCTTGGCATCGCATTTGGGGAGCTCTACCCGCAATCGCAGGCCGTGGGCGGTTCGCTGCAACGCCGACAGATCAGCGACAATCTGGGGCCGATTTCGGATATCCGGAGGATCATCCCTTTGGACACCGAATTCTCAACCTCGCAAGTGGGGTTTGATGCACAATGGGAGCTGGACGTGTGGGGCCAGCAACGGCGCGGCGTGCAGGCCGCACGGTCGAACCTGGCACTACAGGTTGCCAATTATGACGACGCTCTGGTCACGCTGACCGGGGACGTTGCGGCGCTGTATATCAACATCCGTTCGTTGCAAGAGGCGCTGCGCATTGCGCGGGAAAACATCACGATTCAGCAAGAATCGGCAGATCTGACCCAGTTGCGTTTCAATAACGGTGTGACGACCGAGCTGGATGTGCAGGAATCAACTGCTCTGCTCAACAACACAAAAGCGCTGGTGCCTGAGTTGGAAAGCGATATCCAACAGGCCAAGAACGCGCTGGCGGTTCTATTGGGCAAAACCCCTTCCCAGATGGCTGGCTTGATCGGAAATTCAGGACGTATTCCAACAGGGCGCAGCAACGTGGCTGTTGGTGTGCCCGCCGAACTGCTGCGGCGGCGGCCTGACGTCCGCGCCGCCGAATTGGCGGCGGCCACCCAATCTGCGCAGGTGGGGATCGCCTTGGCTGATCTCTATCCGCAATTCATCTTGTCTGGGTCCATCGGATTGCAGGCTTCAGGCGGGCGTGATCTGTTCAGCACCAACAGCGCCACAGGATTGGCTAGCGCAGGCGTTGTCTGGAATGTCTTGAACTATGGCCGCATCAAGAACAATGTCCGCGCGCAGGACGCTGCATATCAGGCGTTGATTGCCAACTACCAGAACACCGTGCTGACCGCGTATTCCGAGGTCGAAAGCGCGATGGTCGCATATACGCAGGCGCGCAAACAGGTCACCTTTTATCAGCGCAGTGTCGAGGCCTCGCGCAAGGCCGCCGATATTGCCGTTGATCAATATCGCGACGGCATCGCCAGTTATTCGCGTATCCTGAACACGCAGACCGCCCTGCTGCGGTCGCAAGCGAACCTGATCGAAGCTCGGCAGGAGGTCTCATCCAATCTGGTGTCGATCTACAAAGGTTTGGGCGGCGGCTGGCAGATCCGACAGAACCAAGAATTCCTGCCCGAGACGGTACTGGCCGAGATGGCCTATCGCACCGATTGGGGTGATCTGCTTGAGAAAACTCCGATGCGCGCCGGCTTTAATTAAGCCCTATTTCGTCAACCCGCGCAGACCACCCGAGATCAGGATGTTGACTTCGTAGAGGATACGAGGCGCAGCCAGTCCACCGGGGCTGGCCAGATAGTTGGGGCTCCACTCTGGTTCGAATTTCTGTTTGAAGGAGCGCAGGCCTTCGAAATGGTAGAACTGCTCGCCATGTTCATAGACGAACCCACCAATCCGATTCCAAAGCGAGGCCAGCTGCCGGTTCTCAATCCCTGAAAATGGCGCAGCGCCCAGCGAAAACCAGTGGAAGCCCTGCTCGGACCCCCACACCATCATCTCGGCAAACAGCGCATCCATGACAAAGCTGGGGCTGTCAGGTTCATAGCGCATCAAATCCAGCGACAGTTCCGACTTATTCCCCCCCTGAAACAGGTTCGCAAAGGCCATGATCTTGCCCGTCTCATCCCGCAGAACTGCATGGTCAAAATAGGACAGGTAGGCATCATCAAAGCCACCCAGTGCAAAACCTTTTTCCTCACCCGCCTTTTGCGCCAACCAGTCGTCCGAGATCTGACGAAGCTCGGGCAAGACTGGTGCAAGCTGTTCCTTGGGGATGATTTCGAACTTGTACCCCTCACGCTCGGCCCTGTTTTTCGCCTGCCTGAACCGTTTGCGTGACTTTCCGTCCAGCGAGAAATCCTTAAGTGGTACGCGTGCTACTTCACCAATTTTCAGAATCGACAGACCGAGGTCGAGAAACGTTGGAAGGTACTTGGTCGATACACTGTAGAACGCACAAAGCTTGCCTTCGCGATCGGCCATTTCTCGTAATTGCCAAATCAGTTGTTGCCCCGCTTGCTCATCACCCACCGGCTCTCCCTTGGTGATAAGCGCGTTACCGGTATCGGCATAGGCAAGGAACGCGGTTTCGTCAGGCGAGATCAGGAATTGCTTGTCACCGGTCAGTGAAATCTGGGATTCGGTGTCTTCGCTCTCCATCACGAGACGTTCGACAACTTCGGGGATTTCAGTCCTAACTGGCGCGGGGATTTCACGGCCGAACAGCGAGTTCACCGCCACGATGCCAAGTATCACCGCCACAACGAGGCTGGACCGCAGGAATCGCGAGGCGTCTCCGCTCCAGGCAAAATCCCACCACAGCGCGTTTTGATATTCGACATGGGAATAAGCGAACAACCCGATCCAGAAGATCACCGCCAGCAAAGCGACGACGCTGACCAGCCAAGGGATATTCAGCCGAAAAATCGACGCGCCACTAACCCTGTAAAACGCCCCTCGAAACATTGCCAAAAGGCCAATCGTGAAAAGCAACGACAAGGCTTCGTGCGTATCCAGCCCTTTGGCGAGCGAGGCAAAGAATCCTGCCACCATCAACAGCATGGCAACTACCCATGCCCGATAGAGCTTTCGGAAAAGGCCACGTGAGACCAGCAGCAGCAGGACACCCACGGCGCTGCCTGCAAGATGGGATGCCTCGACAAATGACAAAGGCAGAACTTCTCGCAGCACGCCAAGGTTCTGCGAACTGGAAGGCAAAGCCCCTGAAACCAGCAGAATTACACCAGCCACAGCCGCGACACCAGCAGCCACCATCGGGACAATGGGGCGAATTGCGCGATAAACCCAAGTGACCACGCCCCCGATGCGATGGCGCTGGGTCAGCACCGAGGCGATAGCAATCGATAGGCTCGCAATGGCAAACGGAAGGAAGGTATAGACCAGTCGATAGAGCAGCAGCGCAGCGATCACATCAGACCGGCCCGATGCCCCCAGACCAGCAATCAGGGTGGCTTCAAACACGCCTATTCCGCCTGGCGCATGGCTAAGGATACCCACCGCAATTGCGCCGATATAGACCGCGAAGAAATACGGATAGCCAACCCCCAGATCGTCCGGCATCAGTACATACAGCGCCATTGAGGCGCCGAACAAATCGCCAACCGCTGCAATTGTCAGCAAGCTGGCGAGCTTGCCGCCCGGCAGGTTGAACCCGAACCCGCCATAGGCCAATCGCCGCCCTCCGCTTGAAAGCCAGACAAACAACGCCGTTAGCCCCGCCAGCATGCACAGACCGATCACGGTTTCCGTGGTTTCACTGATCGGCAGGACCTTGGAAATGCCATCCGGGTGCATTGTAAGCAGCAGTCCGAGAAGCAGGATTAACCCCATCCAAAACGCCACCCAAGAGGTCGCGATCACCCCGGCCACGCGGCCCAGATCAAGCCCCAGCGACGCATAGATACGGTATCGGATCGCGGTGCCGGTGATGTAGGAAAATCCCAGGCAATTCGATACCGCATAGCCGCTTGCTCCGGCCATCCCGGCAACGGGCAGAGGCACTTTCCCATCGGCGACGCTCTGCACGGCAAGCACATCGTAGAACGAGAGTGACAGAAAACTGACCGCCGTCCAGCACATCGCGAAGAACATGAATTTCCAAGGCTTCGCTGCGATATCGCTTTGAATATCCGACCATTTCACATGCGCAGACAGGTCATGCAAAACCGCAAGCGCAATTCCAGTTATCAAAAGTGGTACGGCAATCTTGACCAGAGGCTTTTCCAACAGCCCTGTCACACGCTCGGCCAGACGTACAGCACGCGTCTCTTCCATTGTCGGCTGTTTGGTCATTCCGTTCGCCCCTGCCCTGCTATCCTCGGATCCGTGCTAATTCAAAGCTTTGCACGAATTTCCTATCCATCAAAGTGCGTTGGTCAACCCGTCACGAGCGACCCTTGCGTGTTGAAAGCAATAAATTGGTCTCGGACTTCGTGACGCCTTCCAAACGCCTGATCTGGAAAAGAACCTCGTCAAATTCGACGAGTGTATCGGTCCCGATCTCGGCAATCAGATCCCAACTGCCATTGGTTGAGTGCACGGCCCGAACCTGCCGCATCGCTGCAATTCGCGACCTTATGCGTTCGGTCCCACGGCCTTCAATTTCAAGCATCATCAATCCGCGTACAGGACTTTCCGAAACACCCTGACGGGTCACGACCGTAAAGCCAACAATTTCACCCGATTGCTTGAGCCGCTGCAATCGGCTGCGCACAGTCGTTCGGGTTACGCCAAGCAGCTCGGCCAGCTCCGACAAGGATGCGCGGGCATCCCTGTGTAAAGCGCTCAGCAAACGATTATCCAGTTCGTCCATGCGTGGTTACCAAATCGAATTTACTCAATCCATTTTGACCAATTTGCCCTCTTTTCTCAACTCATATCGTGTCGGTAAACAGACTTATGAGCAAAAAGAACATCATTCTCGCCGGAGCCCCAATGGACGCCGGTAAACACCGCCAGGGCTGCCGCATGGGGCCCGACGCCTACCGTGTCGCAGGCCTGAAACAGGCGCTATCAGACCTTGGTTATACCGTAACCGACATCGGAGATACGTCCCCGGATCAGGTGGATATACCTGAAGATTCGCATCTCTTCTCCCTTCCGGAATGCGTGGGTTGGACACAGGCGCTAAGCAGAATAGCGCAAGAGGCTGCCCGGCAAGGCCTGCCGATCTTCATGGGAGGTGATCACGCGTTATCCATGGGAACGGTGACCGGTATGGCGGCGCACGCAGACAGCATCGGGCGCCCTCTCTTTGTTCTCTGGCTGGATGCACACAGCGATTTTCACACGCCCAGCAGCACCGGCAGTGGTAACCTGCATGGAACGCCCGTGGCGTATTTCACAGGTCAACCTGGCTTTGAGGCCTTCCCGCCACTGGTAGCCCCGATCCCGACGGATCGTGTTGGAATGATCGGTCTCCGCTCGGTCGATCCTGCCGAACGTGCGGCGCTGGAGAAAGACCAAGCCATGCTGGCCGATATGCGCAGCATCGATGAGCACGGCATCAAGACACCGCTTCTGGCTTTCCTCGACAAGGTACGCGCGGCAAACGGTATCCTGCATGTCTCGCTGGATGTGGACTTCCTTGATCCTTCGGTTGCGCCTGCTGTTGGTACCACTGTCCCAGGTGGCGCAACCGAGCGCGAGGCTCATTTGGTCATGGAACTGCTTCACGAAAGCGGCCTTGTCTGCTCACTGGATCTGGTCGAACTGAACCCGTTCTTGGATGAAAGAGGCCGCACCGCAAAACTGCTGGTCGATCTAGCTGCCTCGCTGTTGGGCCGCCGCATCTTTGATCGTCCGACCCGGAGCTTCTGATGATTTCTCTTCAATCACCCTCGGCCGTTGTAATGGTCCGCCCCCATGCTTTCGCCTCCAACCCGGAAACTCGCGACGACAATGCGTTCCAAACTTTGTCGAACAGATCAGATGTTGCAACATCTGCCGCCGCCCGGGACGAACATGATAAAGCGGTTGAGCAGCTGCGTGCTGCTGGTGTCACCGTTCATGTGTTTGATGACAAGGGCGAGCACGACACTCCCGACAGTGTATTTCCGAACAACTGGTTTTCGACACATCCCGGCGGTCATGTTGCTGTCTATCCGATGTTTGTACCTTCACGTCGGCGCGAGAGACGCTCAGATGTCATTGAGATGCTGAAGCAAGAGTATCGGGTTCAGGACATCATTGACTATTCCGGCCTTGAACAAGACGACCTTGCGCTTGAGGGTACAGGTGCAATGGTGTTGGATCATGTTGGTCGGATCGCCTACACGGTTCGATCCAACCGCGCCGATCCGGTTTTACTGGAGCGGTTCTGCACCCATTTCAACTATGAGCCGATCGCCTTCGATGCAAAGGATGCGGAAGGCCGAGATGTCTATCACACCAATGTCCTAATGGGGATCGGTACACACTATGCGTTGATCTGCCTGGATATGATCTCTGATCCAGAACGCCGCGCTACTGTTAAGGCGCGGCTGGAGGAATCTGGTCGTACTGTTATCGATCTTTCTCATGAACAGATCGCCAATTTTGCAGGAAACGCCATTGAGCTCAGCGGCAATGATGGCCTTGTGTTGGCGTTGTCCAGCCGCGCGCTGAAGGCGTTTTCACCTTCGCAAGTCTCGGTGATCGAAGCTAGCGCCACGCCACTGCCGCTAACGGTTCCGACAATTGAAACAGCTGGCGGATCAGTGCGTTGCATGATCGCTGGTATCCATCTTTCCCGCCGATAGGAGTCTTTGATGCAACCCTCTGACAAAGCCCTCGTGCCTTTTGTATCCGTCGACAACATGATGCGTCTGGTCCACCATATCGGGGTCGAACAGATGATCACCCAGATCGCCTCGCAGATCGAAGCCGACTTCAAACGCTGGGAAAGCTTTGACAAAACGCCCCGAATCCCCGCGCATTCGCCCCATGGTGTTATTGAGCTGATGCCAACGTCGGATGGTGAAGCCTACGGTTTCAAATACGTCAACGGGCACCCTAAGAACACATCCGAGGGTTTGCAGACCGTAACCGCATTCGGGCTTCTGGCCGACGTCTATACGGGTTATCCGACGCTTTTGACCGAGATGACGATGCTGACTGCCCTGCGTACCGCCGCGACTTCAGCTCTGGTGGGTAGTTACCTCGCTCCAAAATCGGCAACAACAATGGCAATGATCGGGAATGGAGCCCAGTCCGAATTCCAATGCCTTGCTTTCAAAGCCATGTGCGGCATCGAAACCGTCCGGCTTTATGATACCGATGCGAACGCGACTGCGAAATGCGCGGCCAACCTTCAGGGCAAAGGGCTTACAGTTGTGTCGTGCAAAACCCCCGAAGAGGCCATTGAGGGCGCGCATATCATCACAACTTGTACAGCCGACAAGAAATACGCGACGATCTTGACCGACAACATGGTCGGGCCAGGCGTCCATATCAATGCCATCGGTGGCGACTGCCCCGGCAAGACCGAGCTTCACCGAGACATCCTTCTGCGTTCGGAGATATTCGTGGAGTATCCTGAGCAGACACGAATTGAAGGCGAAATCCAGGCGTTGGAGGCTGATCACCCTGTCACCGAAATGTGGGAAGTCATGACCGGACAGGCCAAGGGGCGCACTGATGATCGACAGATCACTTTGTTCGATAGCGTCGGCTTTGCAATCGAGGACTTTTCAGCGCTTCGCTACATCAAAGGCGCGATAGAAGGCACTGATTTCTTTGAGCCTCTGGACATGTTGGCGGATCCCGATGATCCAAGAGACTTGTTTGGGATGTTGATGCGGGCAAACTAGAGAACCCGCACTTCTAAAACTCACCCCGGCCTTTGGCCGGGGTTTTTCTTATCCAGCGAGTGATGGCAGATAAAGCACGATCCCGGGAAAGGCTACAAGCAGTGCGATCGTCAATGCGTCAGCGATGAAGAACGGTGTCACACCTTTGAACACGTCCTGTACGCTCAAGTCAGGCCTTACACCCGCAACTACGAAACAGTTTAGGCCGATGGGCGGCGTGATCAGGCAGAATTCGGCCATCTTGACCACCAATATTCCGAACCAGATCGCACACATTGGACCCGACATACCAAAAGCGCTTTCTGCAGCGCTGACGGTCTCGCCACCGTTCAGGGCCATTACAGCCGGATAGACGACGGGCAATGTCAAAAGCAGCATCCCGATCGCGTCCATGAACATACCCAGCACGGCATAGGCCAACAGGATGCAGATCAGGATCAACATGGGCGACATTTCAAGCGAAGTGATCCAGTCCGAGAAAGCCCCCGGAAGATCGGCAAATCCCAAAAAGCGCACGTAGATCAGAACGCCCCAGATGATTGCGAAGATCATGGCTGTCAGCTTGGCGGTTTCAAGCAAGGCCGACTTGAATTCGGGCCAGCGCATGCCGTGGACCAGCGCGAAACAGAACACAATGAAGGCACCGATCGCACCACCTTCGGTCGGAGTACCCCAGGCCTTGTCGCCGAACGGGTTGTAGACGAAGCAAATGATGATGAGGATCACCGCCACGATCGGCAACGCGCCGGGCAGTGCCGCAAAACGTTGCTTCCAGCTAAAACCTGTCACCGGCGGCCCGACGGATTTGAACACGACCGCAATACCCACGATCAGAAGGCCATAGATCACTGCCGAAAACGCACCGGGTATAAATCCGGCGAGCAGTAGTTTCCCCACATCCTGTTCCACAATAATGGCGTAAATCACGAGGATCGCCGAAGGTGGGATGAGTGAGGCCAATGTTCCGCCAGCTGCAACCACGCCAGCCGCGAAACGCTTGTTGTATCCGACGGAAAGCATCTCGGGGATCGCTATGCGCGCAAAAACCGCTGATGTAGCGACTGACGCGCCTGAAACTGCGGCAAATCCCGCGGTGGCAAAGATTGTCGAAACGGCCAGCCCGCCGGGTACCCAAGCAATCCAACGCTTTGCCGCTTCGAACAAAGCACGGGTCAGCCCGGCGTAATAGGCCAGATAGCCGATCAGGATGAATGTTGGGATCAGGCTGAGCGTATGAGACGCTACCTTAGAATGCGGCACCTGCCCTGCGGTTTTGACGGCCACCGTCAGTGCCTTTCCAAACCGCTCGGGATCATAGCCGAACTTGGCCCAGAATATCCAAACCAGCCCAACCAGCCCCGCCAAACCCGCAGCAAAAGCCACGCGCATTCCCGTGACCACAAGCACCAATAGCCCGGCTGTGACCCAAAGGCCGATTTCAATCGTATCCATAAATCAGGTGCGCCTTTCGAACTGGTCGGCCTCAGCCGCCGCCTGGGCAGCGGCATCCTGAATCAGCGGCACCGCAACCGGGTGCTCAAGCCCCAACACAAAGGCGCGCCCATAACCCCAGACCTGCAAGACAAGCCGAGCACACAGAACCGAGAATGCAATTGGCGCCAGCAGCTTTGCAGGCCAGATCGGGATGCCGATATCGATCGAGCTATCCCGGCTCCAAAGTGGGGCGCTAAAATCGAAAGATCGGTCAAAGTGGGACCAACTCCCCCAGACCAGTGCGAGCATCAGCAGCAGGATCAACAGAACCGAGATCAGCTCAAACAACCACAGAGCCCGCCCTTTCAGACGTGAGATGACGATGTCCATTCGAATATGCCCACCATCACGCTGGACATATGAAATGCCCAAAAATGCAATCAGGGGCATCGCCTGCTCAATCCAATCCACGTAGCCCGGCAAGGGCGCATTCAGTGCATTGCGACCACTGACTGACACGACAGCCAGCACCATCAAGCCGAACACCGCAAAGCCGCTGATCAGCGCCATGATACGCTCTAATCGCAACAAGCGGTGATCCAGGCGGCTTAGAAAACTGTTATCCTCAAGCACCGTGGCATGTCCTGCCATCTCAGTACCCCTTCGCTTGTAGGAAAGGCCGGGTGTCTCACGACACCCGGCTGTGGCGATCAGTTACCGCCACGCTGCTGCTGAAGCGTCGCCTGCACCAGATCATAAAGATCCTGTGCTGGCAGGCCCTGAGCCGTCATGTCCTCGATCCATTTCGCCCGGATGGGATCGGCGGCCTTGGCGCGAAACTCTTCAAGAACTGCGCCGTCAATCTCGACCTTTTCAACACCCTTTTCTTCCAGAACGCCGTCCCACTTTTCAAGCAGTCCACCGTAGTTGGCCAGATAATGTGCGATCGCCTCATCAATCGAGCTATCAAGCGCCTCACGGTGTTCCGCTGGCAGGGCTTCATAGGCGTCGATATTCACCACAACAGGGCAATTCACAGTTCCGGGGTTCAAATTGGCCGTCCACCAGTCGGCTTCATTGATGGTTCCAAACGACAGATGCGCATGCTGAGCGAAGGCAACGGTGTCTACCACACCGGATTCCATCGCATTGTAGGCCTCGGTCGCTGGCACTGAGGTCGGAACGCCTCCGACAGCCTCAAAGGCCTGCCCCAAGCCACCGGTGGCACGAACACGCATCCCGTCGAACTCGGCAAGCTCATCACGAGGGTCACCTGTGCCAACAAGGTTATACTGAGGCATCGGCGAGGTCATGATGATGCGTGCGTTCCATTGCGCCATCTCATCTTTGACCGCCGGGTGATCATAGACGGCGTGGCTGACGGCTACTTCTTCATCAAGTGTGTTCACACCCAGGAAGGGCAGTTCCAGCACGGTGATCGCGCGGTTCTTGTCGCGGTGGTAGCCCGCGCAGAACTGCGCCATCTCGAACGCGCCGATCTCGATCCCGTCCAGATTTTCCTTGGGCTTCGACAGGCCGCCATAGCTGACATTGATGGTGAAATCGCCACCGGTTTTCTCGTTCACCAGTTCAGCCAGTTTTTCGACATGTTCGGTAAAGGCACGACGTTTACCCCAGACCGAAGCATTCCATTCAGTCGCGGCTGCCTCGGTGACAAACGCCACGCTCAGGGCAGCAAAGGCCGCACCGCTCAACATCTTTTTCATAGTGATATCTCCCTTAGTTGCGCCCCCTATTGAGGTGCTTGAACGTGAAGCTAGCGCCAAGTCTAGAATCTGCCAACCCCTGCGAGGAGAAGTGGTGTTATCGCAACCAAACCTTGAGAACAAAGTGAAGCTATCAGCCAAAGCCCCAGACACATGCCAACGAGCACCAATGCTATTACATATATCTTACTGATTTAATTTGTATTTTGCGTACGATTGCAGAATAATTTACAAACTAAGTGCTGTCTCCAAAATTTCTTTACAAAGAAATCCAAGGATTATGGCAATTTATTTATTTCTTTTCTTATCCCCGTATTATCCAAATTGGGGAGGAACCGGATCGACATTGCCTTATCGGCTGGCATTATCGGTCCCATGTAATCCAGTCCAGAGGGAGGAGCCTCAAAATGACTACCGCTGCCCAGGCAGATGCCAAGACATATCCGCCATCCGCAGAAACCGTCGCCCGTGCGCATGTCGACGCCGACAAATACGACGCGATGTACGCTGCGTCGATCAACAACCCTGAGGCGTTCTGGGATGAGCAAGGCAAGCGCGTTGACTGGATCAAACCCTACACTCAGGTTAAAGACGTCAGCTACGATTTCGGTTCGGTTGGCATCAACTGGTATGCCGATGGTACGCTGAATGTTTCAGCCAACTGTCTGGACCGCCATCTCGAGACACGTGGCGATCAGACGGCGATCATCTGGGAGCCCGATGATCCAAATGACGCAGCACAGCATATCTCTTATGCCGAACTGCATCGCCGCACATGTAGGATGGCAAACATTCTTGAATCCATGGGCGTACGCAAAGGTGATCGCGTCGTCATCTACCTGCCGATGATCCCCGAGGCCGCCTATGCGATGCTGGCCTGCGCCCGGATCGGCGCGATTCACTCGATTGTCTTTGCTGGCTTCTCACCTGATGCTCTGGCGGCCCGGATTAACGGATGTGATGCCAAGGTTGTCATCACTGCTGATGAAGCACCCCGTGGTGGCCGCAAGACTCCGCTGAAGTCGAACGCAGACGCTGCACTGCTGCACTGTAAGGACACCGTGAAGTGTTTGGTCGTGAAACGCACTGGCGGTCAGACCACGTGGATCGATGGCCGCGACTACGATTACAACGAAATGGCGCTGGAAGCGGATGACTATTGTGCGCCCGCCGAGATGAGCGCCGAAGACCCGCTGTTCATTCTCTACACATCGGGCTCGACCGGTCAGCCCAAGGGCGTCGTCCATACCACCGGGGGCTATCTGGTCTATGCGGCGATGACGCATGAGATCACGTTCGACTACCATGAAGGCGATGTTTACTGGTGCACCGCTGATGTCGGCTGGGTCACCGGCCACAGCTATATCGTCTATGGCCCGCTGGCCAATGGGGCCACGACGCTGATGTTTGAAGGCGTGCCGACTTTCCCTGATGCGGGCCGTTTCTGGGAAGTTTGCGCCAAGCACAAGGTCAATCAGTTTTACACAGCACCAACAGCGATCCGTGCACTGATGGGTCAGGGACCAGAGTTTGTGGAAAAGCACGACCTTAGCGATCTGCGGACGCTGGGCACCGTGGGTGAACCAATCAACCCCGAAGCCTGGAACTGGTACAATGAGGTCGTCGGCAAGGGTAATTGCCCCATCGTGGATACCTGGTGGCAGACCGAAACCGGCGGTCACCTGATGACCCCCCTGCCCGGCGCGCATGCGATGAAGCCCGGCTCAGCCATGAAACCCTTCTTCGGCATTCAGCCCGTGGTTCTGGACCCTCAGTCTGGTGTTGAGATCGAAGGCAATGGCGTCGAGGGCGTTCTGTGCATCAAAGACAGCTGGCCTGGTCAGATGCGCACCGTCTGGGGCGATCATGAGCGGTTCGAAAAGACCTATTTCTCGGATTACAAGGGCTACTACTTCACCGGTGACGGCTGTCGTCGGGATGAGGATGGCGATTACTGGATCACTGGCCGCGTCGATGATGTGATCAACGTCTCGGGCCACCGGATGGGTACTGCCGAGGTGGAAAGCGCGCTGGTGGCACATGCCGCCGTAGCCGAAGCCGCCGTAGTCGGCTACCCCCATGAAATCAAAGGACAGGGCATCTATTGCTATGTCACTCTGATGAATGATCGTGAGCCTTCAGATGATCTACTGAAAGAGCTGCGCACATGGGTCCGGACCGAGATCGGCCCGATTGCCTCGCCGGATGTGATCCAGTGGGCCCCTGGTCTACCGAAGACACGTTCAGGCAAAATCATGCGCCGTATCCTGCGCAAGATCGCCGAGAATGACTTTGGCTCGCTTGGCGATACCTCGACCCTGGCCGATCCGTCGGTGGTCGAAGACCTGATCGAAAACCGTGCGAATAAGTGAGGATGTGATGGACGCTGCCACGACCATATCCCCCGCCGTTCTGATCCTTCTCGGCCCTCCGGGCGCCGGGAAGGGCACGCAGGCCCGTATGCTTGAAGAGAAGTTCGGGCTTGTACAGCTCAGCACCGGCGATCTGCTGCGCGACGCGGTTGCCGCAGGCACCGAGGCTGGTAACGCTGCCAAAGCAGTGATGGAGGCCGGTGATCTTGTCAGCGACGGCATCGTCATCGCCATCCTGCGCGACCGCATGGCAGAGCCGGACTGCGCGAAGGGTGTCATTTTGGACGGGTTCCCGCGCACTACGGTTCAGGCCGAGGCGCTTGATGGTTTACTCGCGTCTTCAGATCAGAAGATCAACGCGGCCATCAGCCTTGAGGTTGAAGACGCCGAGATGGTTACGCGGATTTCAGGCCGTTACACCTGCGCCGGTTGCGGTGAAGGCTATCACGAGACGTTCAAGCAGCCCGTCGAAGACGGCAAATGTGACAAGTGCGGCCACACCGAATTCAAGCGCCGCGCCGATGACAATGCCGAGACGGTCGCCTCGCGGCTCGCCGCCTATCACGTGCAAACCGCACCATTGATTGACTACTATCAAGCCCAGGGCGTGCTGAAAGGCATCAACGCCATGGGTCAGATCGACGACATCGCGCAAGACCTTCACGGGATTGTAGGCTCGGTCATGGAATAAGGGGAGGAGATAAGCCCTAGGGCTTTGATCCTAAAACAGAATACTTCAATGGACCCGCCTCGGCGGACCAGAGAAGCTATGCCTGACGCCATCCGGCATCCGGCAAATTCGAGAAGCGGCCCACGGCACTGGAGGAGTTGGGCAACGGGCCGCCAATGAGGGAAGCGAAGGAGGAACCCGCGATGGCGGATCATTCAACAAACTCCGCGCAGACTGCTGAAGCCGACAAGGGCTATTGGCAGGCCAACCTGCGCCTCATCTACATCAGCCTCGCGATTTGGGCGCTGGTGTCGTTTGGATTCGGCATTCTGCTGCGTCCGCTACTGTCCGGCATCGCCGTTGGCGGTACAGATCTGGGCTTTTGGTTCGCTCAGCAAGGATCGATCCTGGTCTTTCTGGTGCTGATCTTCAACTACGCCTGGCGCATGAACAAGCTCGACGCTGAACACGGCGTGGACGAGGAGTAAGAGCCATGGACCAGTTTACCATCAACCTGCTGTTTGTTGGCGCGTCCTTTGCGCTGTACATCGGCATCGCTATCTGGGCCCGTGCGGGTTCCACATCGGAATTCTACGCCGCCGGTCGCGGTGTTCACCCGGTCACCAACGGTATGGCGACAGCGGCGGACTGGATGTCCGCGGCCTCGTTCATCTCGATGGCGGGTCTGATTGCCTTTACGGGCTACGACAATTCGACCTTCCTGATGGGTTGGACCGGTGGCTACGTGCTGCTGGCTCTTCTGCTTGCGCCCTACCTGCGTAAGTTCGGCAAATACACTGTCTCAGAGTTCATCGGCGACCGTTTCTACAGCCAGACCGCACGTGTTGTTGCGGTGATCTGTCTGATCGTGGCATCGGTGACCTACGTGATCGGTCAGATGACCGGCGTGGGCGTGGCCTTTGGCCGCTTCCTTGAGGTGTCGAACACATCCGGTCTTCTGATCGGTGCCTGTGTCGTGTTTGCATACGCGGTGTTTGGTGGGATGAAAGGCGTGACATATACTCAGGTCGCTCAGTACTGCGTGCTGATCACCGCCTACACCATCCCGGCCATCTTCATCTCGCTGCAACTGACAGGCACGCCAGTACCGGCGCTGGGTCTGTTCAGCGATACCGCCAGCGGAGAGCCTCTGCTGACCAAGCTGGACGCGATTGTGACCGAGCTGGGTTTTGCCGAATATACCGCGCACCACTCGAACACGTTGAACATGGTGCTGTTCACCTTGTCGCTGATGATCGGTACAGCCGGTCTGCCGCACGTGATCATGCGCTTCTTCACCGTGCCGAAAGTGTCTGACGCCCGTTGGTCCGCTGGCTGGACGCTGGTGTTCATCGCTCTGCTGTACCTGACCGCCCCTGCGGTTGGCGCAATGGCGCGTCTGAACATCACCGACATGATGTGGCCCAATGGTGGCATCGAGGGTGGTGCCGTTTCGGTCGAAGAAATCGACACTGATCCACGTTATGACTGGATGCAAACGTGGAAGAAGACCGGTCTGCTGGATTGGGAAGACAAGAACGGCGACGGCAAAATCCAGTACTACAACGACAAGTCGGAAGCCATGACCGCGATCGCGGAAGAAAAAGGCTGGGTTGGTAACGAACTGACCAAGTTCAACCGCGACATCCTGGTTCTGGCCAACCCCGAGATCGCCAACCTGCCAGGTTGGGTGATCGGTCTGGTCGCTGCGGGTGGTCTTGCGGCTGCGCTATCGACAGCTGCTGGCCTGTTGCTGGCGATCTCGTCGGCCGTGTCTCATGACCTTGTCAAAGGTGCAATCAACCCGTCGATCTCTGAAAAGGGTGAACTTCTGGCGGCACGGATTGCCATGGCTGTAGCCATCGTCGTTGCAACCTATCTGGGCCTCAACCCTCCGGGCTTTGCGGCGCAGACTGTTGCCTTGGCCTTTGGTCTGGCGGCTGCCTCGATCTTCCCGGCGCTGATGATGGGGATCTTCTCGACCCGCATCAACAACACCGGTGCGGTCGCAGGTATGTTGGCTGGTCTGACTGTAACCTTGGTCTATATCTTCCTGCATAAGGGCTGGCTGTTCATTCCGGGCACCAACTCGTTCACCGATGCTGACCCGCTTCTGGGTCCGATCAAGTCGACCTCGTTCGGCGCCATCGGTGCGATGATCAACTTCGGCGTAGCCTACGTCGTCGCTGGAATGACCAAAGAGACTCCGCAGGAGATCGTGGAATTGGTCGAAAGCGTTCGCATTCCCCGTGGCGCGGGCGCAGCTCAGAATAAATGAGCATGATTCGGCATATGGTTAGTTTCCATGTGCCGCATTTTTCGATCTACTGTTCCCGCCCGGCATACCACCGGGCGGGATTTTTCAACCAGAAGCTCAGGATTATTTGATGCCCCTGTCCCATGATCAGATCACCCGGTTTCTGAGATCCGTGCACCCCTATGACGCCCTGCCAGCAGACGTATTGGACGAACTGGCAAAGTCTATTGAAGTCTGGGAGGTTGATGCGGACCACCCTGTTTACGAACTGGGCCACGCCATGCCCGGCGTTTTTGTGATCTATGAAGGACAGGTAGAAATCACCGATGAGAACGGCGCTGTCGTCTCTCATCTCGGTCTGCGCAATTCGTTTGGCGAACGGGGCTTGCTCAAAGACGGGAAGGCCGCAACCAAAGCACGTGCACACACACCGTCAGTTCTGATCGTGTTGCCACCCGATCTGGTGAGAGAGTTGATCGATACGCACGACGTCGTATCAAAGTTTTTTAATCGGGCCCGCGCTCCGCGCTCAGCGCAGCAATCGCTGGCTACAAGCCGCATCGATACTCTGATGACCCGGAGCCCGGCCACCTGCTCGCCAGACACAACCGTACAGCAAGCCGCCCAATTGATGCGAGATCGCGGAATATCTTCGATTTGCATTACCGAGGGGGACAGTCTTCATGGCATCGCCACGGTGCGTGATCTCTCAGGAAAGGTCGTTGCCGGCGCCCTCCCCCCCTCGACCCAGATCGATCAGATCATGACCCGTGATCCGATCACCCTGTCACCTGCAGATATCGGTTCGGATGTCCTCCACGCGATGATGGAACGGAATATCGGCCATATCCCGATTGCCGAAGGCGGACGATTGGTCGGAATGGTAACCCAGACCGATCTGACCCATTATCAGGCCGTCAGTTCAGCCGAACTGGTGCGCAGGATTGCACGGGCAGATAACGCCGAAGAAATGGCGCTTGTCACCGCAGAAATTCCGCAACTGCTCGTTCAACTCGTCGCCGGTGGCAATCGGCATGAGATCGTGACCCGGCTGATCACTGACATTGCAGACACAGCCACACGCCGTCTGTTAACACTCGCCGAAGCTAAACTTGGCCCACCTCCGGTGCCATATCTATGGCTCGCCTGCGGTTCGCAGGGGCGGCAGGAGCAGACAGGCGTATCCGATCAGGACAACTGCCTGATGCTGGATGACAGCGTGACCGAACAGGATATGGCATATTTTGCCAAGCTGGCGAAATTTGTATCAAACGGGCTAGATATCTGCGGGTATTTCTATTGCCCCGGCGACATGATGGCCACAAACCCGCGCTGGTGCCAACCAGTAAGGGT
Organism: Ruegeria sp.; assembly: GCA_040829945.1. Taxonomy (GTDB): domain Bacteria; phylum Pseudomonadota; class Alphaproteobacteria; order Rhodobacterales; family Rhodobacteraceae; genus Ruegeria. The sequence continues at coordinate 295,452 of JBFOLN010000009.1, read as the reverse complement.
CTGGCGCGATTACTTCAAAGGATGGATCGACAAGCCGAACCCCGAGGCACAGATGCTGGCCTCGGTCATGTTCGACCTGCGCCCGATTGGTGGCACTTTCGATCTTTTTACCGACCTGCAATCCGAGACTTTAGCCAGCGCCTGTGCAAATTCGATCTTTGTGGCGCACATGATTTCGAATTCGTTGAAACACACACCGCCATTAGGCCTGTTGCGCGGCTTTGCCACCATCCGATCAGGTGAACACCGCAATACACTGGACCTCAAGCACAATGGCGTCGTGCCTGTGGTTGATCTGGCCCGTATCTACAGCCTGCAAGGTCAATTACCAGAGGCCAATACCCGCGCCCGGCTGAGCTCTGCCGAGGCCGCTGGAGTTCTAAGTGCATCCGGTGCGCGCGACTTGTTGGACGCCTATGACCTCATCGCCGAAACACGGCTGGAACATCAGGCTAGGCTGGTGAAATCCGACAGCGAACCGGATAATTATCTGCCCCCCACCGCCCTTTCAGACTTTGAGCGAAGTCATCTTCGTGATGCCTTCGTCGTGGTAAAGACGATGCAATCGGCGGTCGGGCATGGCAAAGGGATGCTGGGCTGACTTGGGCCCGAGTAACGGAGAAGCAATATGTTTCTGGAACTGATAGCCACAGTCTTCGCAGGTTTTGCCTTCGCTGGCGTTGTCATGGTGCTGAACAAGCTGACAGGGGGCCGGTTGCCAAAATGGGTCGCCCCGGTGGCAGCCGGTGTTGGAATGATCGCAATGACAATCTCGAGCGAGTATTCCTGGTATGATCGTACCCGCGCGGAACTGCCCGATGGTTTGGCTATCATCGAAGAGGTCGAAAGCCGCGCGTTCTACCGTCCCTGGACTTATGCAGTGCCTTTTGTTGATCGCTTCGCCGCCATCGACACCGTATCTGTCCGCACCAATGAAAGCCTGCCGGATCAACGCCTTGTCGATCTATATTTCTTTGGCCGTTGGGCACCCGTCTCAAAACTGCCGATTGCGGTCAACTGCGCGGATAACAGCCGTGCCAATCTGGTCGACGGGGCCGAATTCGCGGCTGACGGCAGCCTGACGAATGCTGCTTGGTACAAGGCAGAGGCCGGAGATCCAATTATCGAGGCTACTTGTGGAGTCTGACCATGTTGCACAACCTGAGCCTGCGCCTGAGGATTTTCCTGTTCTTCTGCCTGCTGGCCCTGGGTGGGATTTTCGTTAGCACGGTTGCACTATGGTTTAGCTATAAACGTGCAGCTGATCCGGACCTGGCCAACGCTTTCATTTTCGCTGATGCCCTGATCGCTTTTGGTTTACTTGGTCTGGTTGCCGGGATCTGGCTGCTGTTCGATGACAACGTCGCCAAACCGATCGAACGTCTTTCTTCCCAACTGCGCGCCCGTGCCCATGCGGGGGTCAGCACCGATCTCGATCTGCAAGCGGCTCGTTATCTGGGCGATCTGGCTCCTGCGGCTGCGGGTCTGGCAGAACAGTTGGCAGAAAATGCAATGACAACTGCCGAAGCTGTGGCAGCAGAAACCGCCCATCTGGCCGCCGAGAAACAACGGCTCACCGCCCTGTTGACCGAAATACCCGTTGCCATGTTGCTGGCTGGCCCAAAGCACCAGATCGTTCTTTATGACGCGCAGGCCGCTGGGGTTCTGGCTCAGATCGCGCACCCACGTTTGAACGCATCATTGTTTGATTACCTGGAAAGTACTGGTCTGACCGATGCCTATAAGGAGATGATTGCGACCGGCATGGATGTCTATTGCACCTTGTCCAGCGTCGACGGGCGGCAAACCTATTCCGCCCGTATGAAACCGTTGGGCGACGCGCCGGGATACATGTTGGTTTTCGAAGGCAGCATTGCACGTATTCCGCCCGAAGACGCCCGTCCGCTGGTCTATGATTTCGATCTTCTCGACACACCCGGGGATGACGCTTTTGAAGACAGCGCCTTAGCAGATTTGTGTTTCGTGGTGTTCGACACCGAAACGACAGGCCTGCTGCCGCACAAGGATGAGATCGTGCAGATCGGTGCCGTTCGGGTTGTGAAAGGCAAAATTGTCGAAGGTGAGCAGTTCGATACACTGGTCAATCCCGGCATCCCAATTCCACCAGCTTCGACCAAGGTCCACAAGGTGAGTGATTTGATGGTTCGGGACGCACCGGATATCGCTCAGGCCGGTGGAAGTTTTCACCAATTCGCCCGTGATGCAGTTATTGTTGCCCATAACGCACCATTCGACATGGCATTTCTACGACGCAATGCTGATCGGATGGAAGTAGAGTGGACCCATCCCATTCTCGACACAGTTTTGCTGTCGGCGGTTCTGTTCGGTGCCAGTGAAACCCACACGCTGGATGCGGTCTGTGAGAGGCTGGGCGTCACCATCCCCGAAACCTTGCGCCATACGGCTTTGGGCGATGCCGTTGCCACTGCAGAGGCGCTGGTTAGAATGCTCCCCATGCTGTCCGCCCGCGGCATGGTGACCTTTGGCGATGTCATCACAGAAACCCGCAAACACGGGCGGCTGCTCGAAGATTTGAACTGATCGGGAATTACCGATTTCACATAAGCTTTTCGTGGACAATCCCCGCGCCACATGGCAACTGAGATAGGCCTATTGAACGAGCGCGTGATGACCGAAAAGACTTTCATTCCCGGCCCTGAGCAGCGCCTTGCCTTTCGCGAGGCACTAGGGTGTTTCGGAACCGGCGTCACTGTCGTGACCACAAATACAGCAAACGGCCCAGCCGCGATCACGGTCAATTCGTTTGCATCCGTGTCGTTGGACCCACCGCTTGTCTTGTGGTGTCTGGATCGAGATTCAAACAGGTATGATGCGTTCCATGACTGCGAGCACTACGCCATTCACGTGATGGCGCAGGAGCAGCACGATCAGGCTCTGCGCTTTGCGCGTAACGGATTTGATTTCTCAGATGCCGACTGGCAACCGGACCAGAGCGGAAGACCCCGCTTGGCGGAGTGTCTCGCCCGTTTTGATTGCCGCCTCTCGGCCCGCCACGAGGCCGGAGATCATCTGATCCTGGTAGGACAGGTCGAAAAGGTGATGCACCGCCCAGGTCAGGGGCTGATATTCAAACGCGGTCAGTTCGGTGGATTTGCCGATCTGATCTAATCATCCAGCGAGCCATGGACGGCCAGCGCTTCAAGCTGCGTTTCCTGTGGAGTGATGACACGGAATGCCTCATGTACCCCTGCGCCGGTTAACTCCCGTGCTACGGTCAGCAGAGTGTTGGGGGCATGTTCCTCACAAAGCTCGGACATATGCGCAATCTCCGTCTGTGCCACATCCAGCGCCGCTTCAACCGAGGGGGCGCCGTACAAACGGACGAAATGTTTGGCCAGATTCTGCGCGATCTGGTCCATCTCGGGCTGTTCCACTTGGGTGACAGCCACAAAAGTCACGCGACCAAAGGTCTCGAGCCCCAGCCAACCGTTGGCAAAAGCCTGACGCGCCTTTCCTTCAAGATCAGCCTCACCCCAGTTCGAAAACTCAAACCCGCCCGAGATGCACCATTCACCGGTTCTCGCAGGTGAATGAAACACGTTCATATCACTTTCATCAAAATGGATTGCACGAGCCAGTTTCATCTTGCAGTCTCCAACAAATCGGTAAGAGGGCGAAGATGTGTATCAGCACCATCGCGGATTAGCATACCGAACCGTTCATCCGTACCAAGGAAAACTCCGTCCTCCCCGATTGGCTCCCCTACGCCGAGTAGCAATCCCATCCACTCACTATGCAGCGGTGCATTGCCATCCTCTTGCCATCGATTGAGCCATGTCAGCATGTGGCGCGACCAGCTTTCTACCAACTGTGTCGCCGAAACATCGGCGCAGCCTTCGTCGTAAAGCGCGGTCACGTCCGGTGTCTCACCGGGTGCATCGCTGGTTTGTAGCAACGCCAATTCCCATCCGATGATTAGCCAGTCCGGAACCTCGGCAGGATCAGTCGTGGACGCAGCCGTGTGGAAGGCGCCACAGCAGGCACCGTTTACGCAAATCAGTCCGTCCCAGCCAAGATGAACTGCAACCTCGGGCGGAGCCAGAGCACCCAGCGCGTTCTGAAACCCCACAGCACAGAGCGGCAGCATTGCCATTGCATCCAGCAAGGCCACCTCGGGCGCAAAGACGATGGCCACCCGCAGATGATCCGCTTGAATGTTGTAGACCACCGTACCTGAATCGCAGCCCAGCGCCGCCATGGCCTGAGCCCGGTCGAATGGGTCTTCCCCACCCTGAACCGGATGACCCGTCAGCAGAGGGGGAAAAACCGGCTCGCTCATGCGTTGCCCTTGGCGATCATATCTCGTGCGATCTTCCGGAAAGATTCGGCCTGCGGGCTATCTGGCTTACTGACCACAATCGGCGCACCTCCGTCGGCGGCGACCCGAATATCCAGATGCAACGGAATCTCTCCCAACAGTGGGACGCCCAGCGCCTCAGCCTCGGACGCAACGCCGCCATGTCCAAAAACATGTTCCTCATGTCCGCAATTCGAGCAGATATGGGTCGACATGTTTTCGATCATCCCAACGATCGGTGTCTTGAGTTGATTGAACATGTCGATCCCCTTGCGGGCGTCGATCAATGCCACGTCCTGTGGGGTCGAGACTACAATGGCCCCGTCCACTTTAAACTTCTGGCTCAAGGTCAACTGCACGTCACCGGTACCGGGCGGCAAATCGACGATCAGAACATCCAACGCACCCCACTGTACCTGACTCATCATCTGTTGCAGCGCACCCATAAGCATCGGACCACGCCAGACAACCGCCTGCCCTTCATTGGTCATCAGCCCCATCGACATCATCGTGACACCGTGATTGCGCAACGGTAGGATCGTCTTACCATCCGGGCTGGCCGGGCGACCTGAAACACCCAGCATCCGTGGCTGAGAAGGGCCATAAACATCTGCGTCCAGCAAACCCACGCGGCGCCCTTCCGCAGCCAATGCGCAAGCAAGGTTCGCTGAGACAGTCGATTTGCCAACCCCCCCTTTACCCGAGGCCACAGCAATGATCCGGTCTACTCCAGGAACGGCTTGAGGACCTGTCTGCGAGGGCTTCGGCTTAGGTTTCAGATCGGGTGGTGCTTTGTCGGAATGCGCGGTCAGCATGGCCGAGACCTTGGTAACGCCATCCACCATTTGCGCAGCTTTCTCGGCGGTCTCTCGCACAGGCTCCATCTTTTCAGCCTGCTTGGGGTCGATCTCAAGCACAAAACGAACGGTATCACCCTCAACATTCAGTGCGCGGACAATACCTGCGCTGACAATATCCTGCCCTGATACCGGATCGGTGATTTTCTTGAGGTTCGCCAGAACCGCGTCACGGATGCTCATGCGATCACCCCCGTTGTCCGCCCTGCAAATAGGGCCTTGCGTGTCGACTGATTGTGGTCGCCGCTCATTGCATGATACTCCGTCTCTTTTCGTTCATTTGACGCAGTTGGCCTGTCGCCGTTAGGTTTGGCCATGCGCTTTGTCTTGTTGTGCCTGAGCCTGACGCTCTCTGCCACCCCCTCTTGGTCACAAGAGGCGATTGGACTTGCAGCGCCAGACACGGTCTCAGACTCGGGTCTTTTGCAACATATTCTTCCACGCTTCTCACTCAAGACCGGGATACGCGTTGTCGCAGATGAAAATGGCGTCATGTCACTGGCCATAACACCTCCGGGTGATCCGGTCTTTGCCCGCGATGGTATCATTTACCATCTTCGCACGATGGACGCTCCTAAACAGACGCGTTTCCGCGATTGGCTGCTGTCCGATATTGGCAAGCGAACGGTCGAAAGCTTTGCTCCCACCGAAGGGGCGCCCTTCAGCACGAGTTTCGATGTTGCAGTCGTTGACGAGGAACAGGAAATCGAAGGCGATGCGGCGTTGGGGCAAGATCTGTCGTTTACGCATTGCGGCCGTTGCCACGTCATCGGACCGCAGAACCGCATGAATGGGCTTGGCTCCACGCCGTCTTTCGCCGTCCTGCGCGCCATGCCTGACTGGTCCGAGCGTTTTCAGGCATTCTTTGCCCTGAACCCGCATCCCTCGTTCACCCAAATCGAGGGCGTGACCGAACCATTCTCGCCCGAGCGCCCGTCGCCCATCCATCCGGTTGAAATGAGCCTGGATGATCTCGAAGCGATTCTTGCCTTTGTCGCCGCCATCAGCGCCGCCGATCTGGGCGCACCGCTGCAACTTCAGTGATCCTTGCGTTTCGAGAAATAGTCATCCGTGGTAACGACACGGGGACGTGGTGCCGATTGAAAGGGATTGTCGGCGCTGTGGAACTGGGCATTCACCCTGCAATCATCGCACATCTGGATCATTCTCGCCTGATCCGAGGTCGCAAACATCGGATGCGTGCCTGAAAGCTTTTCCATGATCCGCTCGACTGTTGATCTGACGCCAAAGGGCGCACCGCATTCGACGCATTCGAACGGCTCTTCTTCATTCAGCACCTGCTGCGACAATGCCTTGTCACTCAGATCAAGCTGAGGCACCAGCGCGATCGCTTGCTCGGGACAGATCGTACGGCAGATTCCACACTGCAGGCAGGCATCTTGCTGGAAATTCAACTGCGGTTTGTCTGGGTTGTCGATCAACGCACCTGAAGGGCACAGCGAAACGCAGCTAAGACACAAGGTGCAGGAATCCGCGTTCACCGCGACGGCTCCGTATGGTGCGCCCTCCGGTAGCGGCAAAGGTGCCTCGGCTTTAGGATTCAAAGCTTGCGCTGCCAACCGAGCGATCTGTCTTCGATTACCCAGCGGCAATACAGGATCAGTCAATGGTGGCGGGACTTGCTGCGTGTAAAGCAGATCTGACAGGGCATCCGGATCGGTTTCATCAATCACGCCAATTCCGGCATCGCCCGCAATAGCCTGCGCCAGAGCCAGTTCCCGGTTCAATGCATCCTGTTCAGTCTTAGGAGCCAGAAGAATATCGACGCGTGCAAACCCGTGCGCTAGCGCCGCCAGCATCTCAGCATGACCAAAGCCCGAAACCACACTTAGTTCCAGTGGGATTACATCCGCAGGAAGGCCCCGACCAAATCGGGCAGAAAGACGGATCATTTCTGCGCCGTGGCTATCATGGATCAACAGGCGCGGTGCGGTTCCACCGGCGCGTCGGTAAGTGCGCGCCAAAATGTGCATGCGCGCCAGAAGCGCCGAAACCGGTGGATCTTCATAAGTGATCGCGGTCGAAGGACATAGGGCGGAGCACGCGCCACATCCGGCACAGATCATTGGATCAATTGCAACGTGATCTCCCGCCGGCATGATCGCCCCAGTGGGACAGATGTCGAGGCAATTCGAACAGCCGGATTGCCCCGCCCGCGAATGGGCGCAGAGTGACTCGTCAAGACGCACATAAAGCGGCTTCTCGAACGTGCCCACAAGCTGCACCGCATCGGAGGCGACACGGGCAACGGCGACAGCATCGCGAGGATCTGCGCGCAAATAGCCTTCACGCTTTTCATGGGCGGAAACCAGTGGCGTTCCACCGGTCAGATCAACAACGACATCACAGCGTGAGGTCGCACCATCCCGGGGTGCGCTCCATGCGAAGTTACCGCGCCCTCCGGGCTGCAATTGCTGCACCTGATCCAGCTGCCACGTGAAACCTCCCAACGCACCGGTCAAGTTGCGCACCTTTGCGCGGACAACATCGAAAGCACGGCTCAGCGGCTCGGCATCATCGGTGACCAGCACCGTTACTGCCAAAGCATCTGATAGTTGCGCCGCAAGTTCGTAAGAGATGTTCCCTGGGCCGATGATACAGCAGGTACCTTCACTAATAACATCTACGCTGGACGCTATTGGTTGAGGCAGAAGTGCTTCGGCTGTCAGTGCAGCCATTTTCGGGGTCGCGTCCTTACCCTGTTCTGACCATCCGGCGCGATCTCTCAGATCAACAAAACCTGGCTGATCCACTCCTAGATCATCCGCAAGATCGGCAAACACCACCTTCTCTTGCCCGCAAGCAATGACCACCTGATCGTCTGTCTTGAGCAACTCGGCCGCCAAACCAAGTTCACGCGTGCACAAAGCTGTATGGACCTTGGAGCAAGTCACCTCGCAGGTCGAAGATATGCGATCTGCATCAAGCGACTGCGACCCCTCGCAATCACATAACAAAAGCTTGCTGGCCATATCCTCCCCCGGACTGCTTGCTGCCCAGAAGCACCTTAGACCTAATCCGGGCATAGGCAATGCAACGTCGGGTGGAAAAGTCGATTTATGCATTATTTTTCATCTCACCAGCGCACCATTCCGTCCGCAAGAGATCGTTAACGAATAAATTATTAGTGAAAGCGACGAATTCATCCGAAGTGGACTTGGCACAACGTCATTTTATGTACCATAGTACACACTATCGAAGGCAGGGGAGAGCCTTCCGGGGAGGAGCCAGTGGCCAAGGCCGCAAGCCACATTGAAATGCCGATTGGCGTCGTCGTGCGCAAAACACCCGGGGTGACACGCTGGGCGAAATGGAACTGGCGCGCAGTTGCGGTGTTACCAGGCGCCGGCCCCGCTGACTGGCAGGAACTGCGGCGCGAAGGCGAGGCCGTGGAATACCACGCTGCCACCCTGCCCCTGTCTCTTTGGCCTGATGAGACCGAAGCGTATATGGTCAACCTCTCTGATGGTCAGCCATCGATCTATCTGGTTCTGCGGGATGAACTGCAGGGCAACCAGCCGCTGAACGCTGTGCTGGTTACGGCCTCTCCTTTCGAAGGACAGGACTATGCGGATACCGGCGAAGAGATTGTCGAAAAAATCCCGATGACCGAAGGGTTGATTGCCTGGGTGCGCGATTTCACGCTCCAGCATCACAAGGACGAAATCTTCGTCAAACGCCGCCGCGACAAGAAACGCATCGATCTGGTCGAAGATGGCCGCGGTGATGAACGGATCCGTCAGGACTCTGATGTCTACCGTGCGCCGCGAAGGGTTCTGCAATGAGCGACGCCAGCGATTTCTGGTCTCGCCGTAAGGCTGCCGTTCAGGCCGAGACAGACGCCGAGCTCGCGGCTGACGAGGCAAATGCAATCGCTGCTCAGCAGGCCGAGTTAGAAGAAAAAACAGATGCCGAGATTCTGGCCGAGCTTGACCTGCCCGATCCCGACCAATTGCAAGAGGGCGATGATGTCTCGGGCTTTATGGCCAAGGCCGTACCCGACCGCCTGCGCCGCCGAGCGCTGAGGCGCTTGTGGCGGCTGAACCCGGTTCTGGCCAATGTAGACGGGCTGGTCGACTACGGTGAGGATTATACCGATGCCAGTTGCGTAATCGAAAACATCCAGACCGCTTATCAGGTTGGCAAGGGTATGTTGGCCCATATCGAGGTGCTAGCAGCCGAAGCAGAGGCAGCTGACAACCATACAGAGATCGACGAGCCCGAGATCGCAGAGCAGGAAGAGGATTCTCATGTCGCCACTGAGACTTCTCAGGAACCCGCCCAGATAGCCGAAACACAAGAGGAGCCGGAGGAAACCGAGTTTCCCCCAACCCCTCGTCGCATGACTTTTGAATTCGAAGGATGACTTTATGACCGCAAGCAACGCGCAAAACACGGACATCTCGGCCGAGGATCGCCTGCGCGCGGATTTCTATAATTTCCTGGGATTGCTCTTGTCCGGTCCACCGGATCAGATGTTGCTGAACCAGATGGCCGGGCTTGGCGGCGATGACACGGATCTGGGTCAAGCCATTCAGGCGATGGCGCGGGTCGCCAAAGTCACCAAACCTGCTGCGGCAGAACGGGAATTCAACGCGCTGTTCATCGGATTGGGGCGTGGAGAGCTGTTGCCCTATGCGTCATTCTATCTGACGGGATTTCTGAACGAAAAACCTCTGGCGCAGCTTCGCAATGACATGGCTTCACGTGGGATCACTCGGGCAGAAAACGTTTTCGAACCCGAAGATAACATTGCTTCACTTATGGAAATGATGGCGGGGATGATCGTCGGTAGGTTTGGCCTGCCAGCACCACTCGATGACCAGAAAGCTTTCTGGAGCAAACACATCGGCCCCTGGGCCACGCATTTCTATTCGGATTTGGAGTCAGCTGAGAACTCGGTGCTCTATGCCTCGGTCGGTACCGCCGGTCGGGTGTTCATGGACATCGAGCGCGAAGCGTTCCGAATGACGGCGGATTAACCCGCCATTCACCGGTGCCCATCGGGTACCAAATCGCAATTGGGACAGGAGGAGCCCATGAGCAAGACCAAGGAAGAAGGCGCAACCCGCCGCGACTTCCTGAAACTGGCCGGAACCGCAGCCCCAGCTGCCGTAGCTGCAGCCAGCCTGACCGGACAGGCCGAAGCAGCCGAGCTGCCCACGGACGAAACCCGGATGCAGGACACCGCGCACACGCGCGCATACATCGAAAGCACCCGGTTCTAAGACCGGACGTTTTCACACCTGGCAGACGGTTGCGATTGGCCCTGACGTCGGGAACAGCAGTACCAAGCCAGCCGTGGCTGACACGGCGCGCAAGGGAGGAAAGAAATGCTTAGGAAAAAGACCAACGGGGTTGCGAGACGCCCCCAGCGGACAAGTATCCTGTCCCAGATCGGCGAAAAAACCGTCGATCGCCGCGCATTCCTGCGTGGCTCGGGTCTGACGATCGGCGGCCTTGCCGCGATCAGCGCCACGGGTGGAACCGTGACGCCTGCCAGTGCCCAAACAGCGGCAAACACCGCCGTTGAGAATATCAAATCAATATGCACTCACTGCTCGGTCGGCTGTACGGTTGTTGCCGAGGTTCAGAACGGCGTTTGGATCGGTCAGGAACCCGGCTGGGACAGCCCGTTCAATCTGGGTGCCCACTGCGCCAAGGGGGCCTCGGTTCGCGAGCATGCCCATGGCGAGCGCCGCCTGAAATATCCGATGAAAAAGGAAGGTGGCGAGTGGAAGCGCATCAGCTGGGAAGAGGCGATCAACGAGATCGGCGACGGCATGATGAGCATCCGCGAAGAATCCGGGCCGGACAGCGTGTACTGGCTGGGTTCAGCGAAGCATAATAACGAACAGGCCTATCTGTTCCGCAAGTTCGCTGCCTACTGGGGCACGAACAATGTGGATCACCAGGCTCGTATCTGCCACTCAACCACTGTTGCGGGTGTTGCGAATACATGGGGCTATGGTGCCATGACCAATTCGTACAACGACATGCACAACAGTAAGGCGATCTTCATCATCGGCGGCAACCCGGCCGAGGCGCACCCCGTCTCGCTGTTGCATATTCTGCGCGCGAAAGAGCAGAATAACGCCCCGCTGATCGTCTGTGATCCGCGCTTTACACGCACTGCGGCTCATGCGGATGAATATGTCCGCTTCCGCCCTGGTACAGACGTGGCGCTGATCTGGGGTATCCTGTGGCACATCTTCGACAACGGCTGGGAAGACAAGGAGTTTATCCGCACCCGTGTCTGGGGCATGGATCAGATCCGCGAAGAGGTTGCCAAATGGAACCCGGATGAGGTCGAACGTGTAACCGGAACTCCGGGATCACAGTTGAAGCGGGTTGCCCGCACGATGGCGAACAACCGTCCCGGTACGGTCGTCTGGTGCATGGGAGGCACGCAGCACACTAACGGCAACAACAACACCCGCGCCTATTGCGTGCTCCAGTTGGCTCTGGGCAACATGGGCACCTCGGGTGGTGGCACCAATATCTTCCGTGGCCATGACAATGTGCAAGGCGCAACGGACCTTGGTGTTCTTTCCCACACTCTGCCTGGCTACTATGGCCTGTCTAATGGCGCATGGGGTCACTGGGCGCGTGTCTGGGGTGAAGAGCCCGAGTGGCTGGCTGGCCAATTCGCCACGATCAAGGACAAGGAAGGCAAGGACAAACCGCTGCAGAATGAGCGCGGCATCCCGGTCTCCCGCTGGATCGACGGTGTGCTAGAAGACCCAGCAAACATGGATCAGGACAACAACGTCCGTGCCATGGTTCTGTGGGGTCACGCTCCGAACTCGCAAACGCGAGGCCCGGAGATGAAAACTGCGATGGAAAAGCTGGACATGCTGGTCGTGATTGATCCGTATCCCACCGTTTCCGCCGTACTGCATGACCGCACTGATGGCGTCTATCTGCTGCCAGCCTGTACGCAGTTCGAAACCCGTGGCTCGGTCACGGCCTCAAACCGCTCGCTCCAGTGGCGCGACAAGGTGGTGGAACCGCTGTTCGAAAGCTTGCCGGACGAGGTCATCATGGCCAAGTTCGCCAACAAGTTCGGCTGGGCAGATCGGTTCTTCCGCAATATTGAGATGGAAGACCCGGAAACTCCGAATGTTGAAAGCATCACGCGTGAATTCAACTCGGGCCTCTGGACCATCGGCTATACCGGTCAATCGCCTGAGCGTTTGAAAAGCCATATGGCCAATCAGCACACGTTCGACAGAACCACGCTGCAAGCCATTGGTGGACCCAACGACGGCGAATACTACGGTCTGCCCTGGCCTTGCTGGGGAACGGCTGAGATGGGTCATACGGGGACACCGAACCTCTATGACATGTCCAAACCGGTGGCCGAAGGCGGCCTGACCTTCCGCGCGCGCTTTGGCGTGGAACGCGATGGCGACAACCTGCTGGCCGAAGGGGTCTATAGCGTCGGGTCGGAGATTCAGGATGGCTATCCCGAATTCACGATGCAGATGCTGATGGATCTAGGCTGGGATGGCGATTTGACCGCAGAAGAACGCGCGGCCATCGACGCCGTTGCAGCCGAGAAGACCAACTGGAAGACCGACCTTTCGGGCGGCATCCAGCGGGTGGCCATCGAACATGGCTGTGCGCCCTTCGGGAACGCTAAAGCCCGCGCGGTTGTTTGGACCTTCCCGGATCCGATCCCACTGCATCGCGAGCCGCTCTATACCAACCGGCGCGACCTAGTGGAGGACTATCCAACCTACGAAGACCGTCAGGCCTATCGCCTGCCCACCCTTTACGCTTCGATCCAGAAGAACGACTTTTCAAAGGATTACCCGATAATCCTCACGTCTGGTCGTTTGGTCGAATATGAAGGTGGTGGCGAGGAAACCCGGTCGAATCCGTGGTTGGCCGAGCTTCAGCAGGACATGTTCGTCGAGATCAATCCACGCGATGCCAACAACCTTGGTATTCGCGATGGATCACAGGTCTGGGTCGAAGGTCCTGAGGGTGGAAAGGTCAAGGTGATGGCAATGCTGACCAACAGGGTCGGTGCCGGTGTCGCCTTTATGCCGTTCCACTTCGGCGGCCATTACCAGGGACAGGATTTGCGGGACAAGTACCCCGCAGGCGCTGATCCCTATGTCTTAGGTGAAAGCTCCAACACAGCCCAAACCTATGGCTACGATTCAGTGACCCAGATGCAGGAGACCAAAGCGACTCTCTGCAAGATCTCGGCAGCGTAAGGAGGACGACGAATGGCTAGAGCAAAGTTTCTCTGCGACGCTGAACGCTGCATCGAGTGCAACGCCTGCGTAACCGCGTGTAAGAATGAGCACGAGGTGCCATGGGGCATCAACCGCCGCAGGGTGGTGACGATCAATGACGGCAACCCGGGCGAACGCTCGATCTCGGTGGCCTGTATGCATTGTTCGGATGCGCCTTGCATGGCGGTGTGCCCGGTCGACTGCTTCTATCAGAACGAAGAAGGGGTTGTCCTGCACTCCAAGGACCTGTGCATTGGCTGCGGCTATTGCTTCTACGCGTGCCCCTTCGGTGCGCCGCAATATCCGCAGGCGGGCAACTTCGGGTCGCGCGGCAAGATGGACAAATGTACCTTCTGTGCCGGTGGCCCTGAAGAAACGCACTCGACGGCAGAGTTCGCCAAATACGGTCGCAACCGGATCGCCGAGGGCAAATTGCCCATCTGCGCCGAGATGTGTTCCACCAAGGCCCTGCTTGCTGGTGACGGTGATGTGGTGTCTGCCGTTTACCGCGAACGCGTCGTGGCGCGCGGCTTCGGTTCAGGCGCGTGGGGTTGGGGCACGGCCTACGACCAGAAAGACGGGTAAACGCGTCACTGGATGCCCCGGTGTGCACAACTTGCGCCGGGGCACCACAAGATTTTTCGACGGAAAATCTCTGCCGCCTTTTGCGGCGGAGGTACTATTGAAACACCGCGACAGAGGCTGACATGGCATTTCTGCGACTTATCTTCTGCATTTTTGTCTTCACGGTGCCCGCTCTGGCACAAGAAGCTCCTGATCGCTCGCCAACTGGAGGCGCCTCAACACTTGAAGACATTCTTGCGCGCCAGCGCGGTGAACAGGTCGACAATTCTTATCGGTCCGAAAATACCGGGCAAGGAAATGCAGAGGGGCTGCTGGGTCAGCTAGGAACACGCGGGGTCGCCTCAGACAGCGACGTATATCGCGCATTGCGATACGGATCAGCTGATGTCACAGTTTCATCCCGAGGACCGGCCGCCAGCGTCTTGATCCAGGATGGTGGGATGTGGTGGCTGAACTTTCGCACTGGCCCGCTTCGCGAATACGGCACCTATATCCTTGTCGGAATGGTGGCGATCATTCTCTTGTTCTTCCTGCTGCGTGGCAAAATCCGCATCGACGGAGAGAAAACAGGGCGCACCGTTACGCGATTTTCCGGTTTCGAACGGTTTGGCCACTGGCTGTTTGCCGGATCATTCCTGATCCTTGGCCTAACCGGTCTTCTGACGCTCTACGGTCGGGATTTCCTGATCCCGATTTTCGGGAAACAGGGATTTGCCACCATCGCCCAGGGGTGCAAGTGGCTACACAACAACCTCGCATGGGCCTTCATGTTAGGTCTGATCATCGTGACCTTGAACTGGATCGCGCATAACATCCCCAACCGGACCGACCTAAAATGGCTGGCCGCCGGAGGAGGTCTGTTCACCAAAGGCAGTCACCCGCCTGCCAAGAAGTTCAACGCTGGACAAAAGATCATCTTCTGGGCGTGCATTCTTCTTGGCGTTTCTATCAGCCTATCGGGCCTGTCCCTGCTTTTCCCGTTCGAGATGCCTTTGTTTGCCAAAACCTTCTCGATTGCGAATTCAACCGGTATTCCGCAGATGCTTGGGCTGAACCTGCCTATACAGATGTCTCCGCAGGAAGAGATGCAATACGCGCAAGTCTGGCACGTCATGGTGGCCTATGTTTTCATAGCCATCATCATTGCTCATATATATCTGGGTTCCGTCGGAATGGAGGGCGCGTTTGACGCTATGGGCACTGGCGAGGTTGAGGAACAGTGGGCGCGCGAGCACCACTCGCTGTGGCTGGACGAGGTGCAACAAAAAGAGGCGAGCAAAGGTGTGGCCTCGCCTGCGGAATAGATGCGCTGGCTAATCCTGACACTGGCGCTGGCACCCCTGCCCGCTTCGGCCGAATTCTTTACGCTAAAAGGCCACGGCGGACCAATCATGGGTATCGCGACCGCACCGGATGGTCGCATCGCTACTGCTAGTTTCGACAATTCGGTTGGTATCTGGACCGAACAGAACCCGGAATGGCTGGAAGGGCACGAAGCTGCCGTCAACAGTGTCGCGTTCAACGGTACCGCAATCTACTCCGCCGGGGATGACTTCACTCTACGCCGCTGGCCAGGCGGAGAAGTTGTCGGCCAACACAAAGGAAAAATTGTCGGTCTGGCCGCATCGAAAACCCATGTTGCAACCGCAAGCTGGGACGGAACGATCGGGCTGTGGCCGGTCGATGGTTCAGAAGCCAAGCTGCTCGGGCCAACAGGCAGCGGGGTAAACGCAGTGGCGTTCACAGCCGACGGATCACAGCTTTATTCGGCTGGCGTCGACGGTTCGATCCGCGTCTGGGATGTGACAAGCGGCCAAGAGACAGATCGCATTGTCGAACATGGCTTCGGCATAAACGAGCTGATCTTGAATGCAGAAGATAACTGGATCGCATACGGCGCTGTGGATGGCATTACCCGCATCCTCGACCTGACGACCGGTCAGGAACACGACTTTACACTCGGTCGTCGCCCGATCCTGGCGCTTGCCCTCAGCCCCGATCGAAGCCAGCTGGCCGTTGGCGATGGCGAGGGTTACATCATGGTCATCGACACCCTGGACTGGCGTATCGCTCAGGACTTCAGGGCAACGCTGCGCGGGCCGGTTTGGGCGCTGGCTTTTTCCGCCGATGGGCAGAACATTCACGCTGGCGGCATCGATGAAGCGATGTATAGCTGGCCGGTCTCGGCCTCCGAAGATCGCGAACAAATGGCGACAACAGAACCCAGCTTTCTGAAGAACCCGGACGAGATGGGTAACGGGGAGCGCCAATTTGCCCGCAAATGTTCAATCTGTCACAGCCTGACACCGGATGGCCAGCGTCGCGCAGGGCCAACTTTGCATGGAATTTTTGGGCGCAAAGCGGGTGCATTGCCGGGATATATCTATTCGAACACACTGCAAGACTCTGATATCATTTGGGATGAAGAGACGATAAACGCTCTTTTCGACGAGGGCCCGGACCATTACATTCCGGGATCAAAGATGCCGATGCAGCGGATTAACGGGTCGCAAGACCGCAATGATCTGGTCAACTTCTTACGACGCGCAACGGCACCAAAAAACTGATCCGGAGGAAACCATGAAAGCCTTCCTTTCCGCCGTCGTTGTGATGGTCGCCATTACCGCTGCTGCACCGACTGTACTGGACCAGATCGGTTTCAGCGCCGCAGATGCGGGATCTGGTTCTTCGGTGCGTCTCGACTGAATGTCACAGTACCTGACCACCCGCGAACTGGCGGATCTGTTGCGCATTGGCGAGCGGAAGGCCTATGACCTGGCCTCGTCTGGCGAAATCCCCTGCGTGCGTGCCATGGGCAAACTGCTGTTCCCCAAGGCCGAGATCATATCATGGCTCAACGCCTCTCGATCTGGCCCGCAAGTGGCCGAGCCGCCCCTGCCCCCGATTGTTGCCGGCAGCCATGATCCCTTGTTGGACTGGGCTCTGAGGGAAAGTGGTTCAGGGTTGGCGACCTACTATGACGGATCATTCGACGGGTTGAGCCGCCTTTCGGACCGCACCGCGCAAGCGGCGGCGATGCACATACACGAACCGGATGGTTTCAACACCCAATCTCTACAGGACGTAATGGGTAACGCTCCAGTTATCCTATACCAGATCGCCCACCGCCAACGCGGCCTGCTGCTTGCGCCCGGCGCATCCGGCATTTCTGGGTTTCAGGATCTGAAGGCCCGTCGTGTAATCCTACGCCAGGATAGCGCCGCCAGCCAGCACCTGTTCGACGCAGAGCTCGGTAAGCACGGGCTAATCCGTGATGATCTGAATGCCCTGCCGGTCTGCGCCCGCACCGAAGAAGAACTGGCGATAGCCCTGCGCGACGACAAGGCCGATGCCGGGTTTGGGCTTGGCGCTTTGGCTGGATTTTACGACTTGAACTTCATCCCAACTCACTCCGAACGTCTGGATCTCGCAATATGGCGACGCGCCTTCTTCGACGCCCCGATGCAAAATCTGACGAATTTCATGCATTCCGACCGTTTTACAGAACGTGCCGCCCAACTAGGCGGATACGAGCTCTCGGGTTTGGGTCTGATTCACCACAACGGCGCAAGCGGTTAGTACCTCGCCTTCTTCCTATAAAACTCGCCCAAGGCGAAATCTACTTGGCGTTCGGAAAAAACAATTGCTGCCCATCCAGCATATAGGACGCAATTGCAGCCTGCCCATCTGGTCCGATTAGCCAATCAATGAACCTCTGACCGGCGGATGCACGCACTCCGGGATGCTTTTCCGGGTTCACCAAAGTCACACCGTATTGGTTAAACAAGCGCGGGTCGCCTTCGACCAAAATCTCCAGATCGCCGCGGTTGCCAAATGATAGCCAAGTCGCGCGATCCGTCAGAATGTAGGCTCCCATGCCGCTGGCCACGTTCAGTGTCGCACCCATACCTGCGCCCGCTTCGCGATACCAGGTTCCTGACGCGCCTGTCGGGTCGATGCCTGTCGCACCCCAATGGCGCATTTCAGCTTTATGCGTTCCGCTGTCGTCACCGCGCGAAGCGAAAGGCGCTTCGGAGCTGGCTACTGCTGCCAACGCAGCAACAATATCCGAGCCACCTTTGATTTTGGCCGGGTCAGATTTTGGACCGACGAGCACAAAATCGTTGTACATGACATCGAACCGTTTGACGCCCCAACCGTCAGCCACGAACTGCTCTTCGGCTGGTTTGGCGTGAACCAGAAGAACGTCGCCATCCCCATTTACCGAGTTCCGGATTGCCTGCCCCGTTCCAACCGCAACGACACGAACGTCTATGCCCGTCTCGGCCTCAAATCCCGGAAGGATGTAATCCAGCAATCCCGAGTTTTGCGTCGAGGTCGTGGATTGCACGATGATGAAAGGCTCTTCTGCCCAACCGATGCCTGTCGTCAGCCCAATCGCTAATACTGATGCCCGAATGAAATCAGGGATCATTCGAATTCTCCGTTTCTGTTAATCAGGTAACCAGCCCGCCAGCCAGATACCGACGTGAGTCGTCGCTTTCAGGCTCGTTCAATACCTTCTGTGCGATCCCATGTTCAACCACATGCCCGGCCTGCATCATCACGATGTCTGATGCCAAACGCCGTGCTTGCCCGATGTCATGCGTCACCATCACGATGCGAACGCCCCGCGCCGAGGCGCGTAGCACCATCCGCTCGATCATCTGTGTGGCACTGGGGTCCAGTGCACTGGTGGGCTCGTCGAGAAACAATGTCTCGGGCTCCAAGGCCAGTGCCCTTAATATCGCCAATCTTTGCGCCTCGCCCCCGGAAAGCGAACGCGCGGGTTGACCTGCCTTACCATCCAACCCTCCCTCGGCCAGCAAGGCATCGATACGCTGTTTGCGTAGGATACGCGGCATGGATTGCCGCTTGAGTACAAAGTCCAGATTGGCCGCAACCGAGCGGCGCAACAGAACAGGGCTCTGAAATACCATCGCCTGCCGCGCCTTGTGATCCGCATTCAAGACAACCCCGTTCTGGCAGACACGACCCCGATCCGGCTGAATCAAACCATGCAGGCACCGCAGCAACAGGCTTTTGCCCGCCCCGTTTGGCCCAAGGATCAGAGTTGGGCCCGGGCCATCTAAACAAAGATGCGGGACTTCAAGCAGCGTTTTGCCATCGCGCGTGATGCTCAGATTGCTGACTTCCAATATGCCCGGCGTTCCGGTCACTACATCACGCATGGCGCAACCCTTCCCGCTCAGCTCGTAGGGTCAGCGCGCTTACCATCGCGTTCACGGTTATGGCTAAACCGATCAGGATCACTCCCAATGCCAGCGCCAGCGCCAGGTTTCCTTTTGAGGTTTCCAGTGCAATCGTGGTGGTCATCACACGGGTAACGTGATTGATATTGCCACCTACAATAATGACAGCTCCGACCTCAGCGATCGCCCGGCCAAAACCAGCCAACAGTGCAGTGACGAGCGCCAGACGCGCGTCCCACAGCAGCACAGGAACAGAAGCCAACCGCGATACACCTAGCGAGCGGAGCTGTTCTGAATACTCCTCAGCCAGCATCTCAATCACCTGTCGGGTGAGCGCGGCCATGATCGGTGTCACCAGCACCACTTGGGCAATGATCATGGCAGTAGGGGTATAGAGCAGTTCCAACACACCCAAAGGGCCAGATCGGGACAACATCAGATAAACCAACAAACCAACCACGACTGGTGGAAAGCCCATCAGAGCATTCACCAGGATGATCAGAGCGCGTCGTCCCGGAAACCGCGCAACCGCTAATGCCGCGCCGACCGGCATCCCGATTACTGCCGAAATTAGAACTGCGAAAATCGAGACCTGCAAAGACAAAAGCACAATCGCCCACAACTCCGCATCCCCATTCAGGATCAGCGAGAGTGCATGGTTGAATTCTGATGCAAATCCTTGCATTTTCTACCGTTGTGATAACATTTCATGATGAAATGCAATTAATTACAGGGAAATACTAAACCTTTCAGCCAGCAAGTACAGACACAAAACCGGCATTCGCAAAAAGAAACGCGGCCCCATTGGGGCCGCGCTTGACTGGCTTGTTATCCGCTGCGCTTAGTTCAGTGCAGCATCCGTGATCTGGTGTGTCCAGGCGCCCTCTGGTTCCTTGGTGATGACGGGATCAGATCCGCCAGCCAACAGGGTTCCAACCGTACGATCAAAGTCGGCCGGATCCAGAGCTCCGTTCGAACCGGCAGTCAGCTTGGCAATCTCACCCATCATGCGCTTCTGATGCTCTTCGGTCTGGGCACCGGTTGCATCGTTTTCCAGCACGATCTCGGCCGCTTCGTCCGGATGCTCCTCGGCATATTTCCAGCCTTTCATAGAAGCGCGGACAAACCGCTCCATCTTGTCGGTGAATGCCGCATCACTCAGGTTTTCCTCAAGCACGTACAAACCGTCCTCAAGTGTAGCGACGCCCTGATCTTCGTATTTGAAGGTCACGAGTTCCTCGGGCGCGACACCCGAGTCGATCACCTGCCAATATTCATTGTAGGTCATGGTGCTGATGCAATCGGCCTGACGTTGTAGCAGAGGATCGACGTTAAAGCCCTGCTTGAGAACCTCGACACCACTCTCGCCTTTTCCATCGGTGCTTATACCAAGTTGGCTCATCCAGCTCATGAATGGAAACTCGTTGCCGAAAAACCAGACACCCAGCGTGCGGTTTTTAAGATCTTCGGGTGAGGCAATACCCGCATCCTTCCAGCAGGTCAGCATCATGCCCGAGCTTTTGAAGGGCTGCGCAATATTAACCAGAGGCAGACCCTTTTCGCGGGCGGCAAGCGCGGCCGGCATCCATTCCACCGTGACATCGGCACCACCGCCGGCGATTACCTGCGTCGGCGCGATATCCGGCCCGCCCGGCAGAATGGTGACATCCAGCCCTTCTTCCTCATAGAACCCCTTATCCTTGGCCACGTAGTAGCCTGCAAACTGCGCTTGCGTGACCCACTTCAATTGCAGCGTCACCTCATCCGCAGCAAGCGCTGCGCTGGCGGCCAGGCTAAAGGCGGCAACCGCCCCGCTAAGTAGCTTTTTCATCTTCATATCTCCTAGTTACTTATGGTTGCCCCGTTTTCGGGGTCTGTTGAATTATTCCTCTTATCCACGTTGAGACGGATGCCAGAAGGTCACCGCCTTTTCGATCATCGCTACAAGGCCGTAGAAGGCTGTTCCCGCCAAAGCAGCGACGACAATTTCAGCCCAGACCATGTCCAGCGACAATTGACCAACGCTGGTCGATATTCGGAAGCCCATGCCCAAGGTGGGTGAACCAAAGAACTCGGCCACGATAGCGCCGATCAGGGCCAGTGTGGTAGAAATCTTTAACCCGTTGAAAATGAAAGGCATCGCGGCAGGCAGGCGCAGCTTCAGGAAGCTTTGCCAATAGCTGGCCGCGTAGGTCTCCATCAGATCGCGCTGCATTGCTGTGGCTTCGCGCAATCCAGCCACGGTGTTTACCAGCATGGGAAAGAACACCATCACCACAACAACCGCAGCCTTGGAGTGCCAGTCAAAGCCGAACCACATCACAAGAATGGGTGCTGTACCCACAATCGGCAACGCAGCAACGAAGTTGCCGACGGGAAGAAGCCCGAGGCGCAGGAAATCCCATCGATCCACAGCAATTGCCATGAGAAAGGCCGAGCCACAGCCGATGATGTAGCCGCTCAGTGCACCCTTGATGATCGTTTGAACAAAATCAGCCCAAAGTATCGGCAAACTGTCCCAGAAACGATCCCAGATGACAGACGGTGCGGGCAGGATGACCAAGGGCACTTCTAACCCATGTACCACCAGCTCCCAGATGCCAATCACGGTCAGACCAAAGATCAGGGGCGCAAGAAACCGCACCATACGTGTATCGGCATAGGGTCCGCTGGCCAGACGGTTGTTCAACCACCAGCCTAATAACCAGACAGCGATTGCACCAAGAATGGGTATCATTGTGCCATCCCCATCCGCTTAAGAACTGTGCGTTCGATCAGTCCCAGCAAACCGACGAGGCAGGCGGCGAGAATGGCCGCTCCGAACAGGGCTGACCAGATCTGTACGGTCTGGCCATAATAGCTGCCCGCCAGCAGGCGTGCGCCCAGACCCGCAACCGCGCCGGTTGGCAGCTCACCCACAATGGCCCCGACCAAAGATGCCGCGATCCCGATTTTCAGCGACGTGAACAGGTAAGGCATCGACGCAGGCAGACGAAGCTTCCAGAACCCTTGTGACCGGCTGGCATTATAGGTGCGTAGAAGATCTAGTTGCATCGCATCCGGGCTGCGTAACCCTTTGACCATGCCGACAACCACCGGGAAAAAGCTCAGATAGGCAGAGATGATCGCCTTTGGGATAAGCCCCTGCACCCCGATGGAATAGAGAACCACAATGATCATCGGTGCCAACGCAATGATCGGGATGGTCTGGCTGACAATCGCCCAGGGCATCACCGACAGGTCCATCACCTTGCTATGGACGATCCCGACCGCCAACAGAATGCCCAGCCCGGTACCAATCGCAAAGCCTAGGATTGTGGCGCTGAGCGTGACCCAGCCATGATAGACCAGCGAGCGTTTCGAGGTGATCTTCTTGTTAACCGTGGAATCCCACAGCTCCAGCACCACGTCATGCGGAGCAGGAAGACGGGGGCGATCTTGCTCCCAAGTCTCTGGAATAGCGAAACTATTGTCCCAGACCAGAATGATATCGTATTCCAGCAAGCGCTCTTTCGCGGTCGGCGGGTCCACCTCCTCGCCCGCGCGTTCGGCTGCGTTCAACGCGCTGTCGATATTCATCGGGATGCAAGCGATATACCAGATCGCCACAATGGCTGCGATGACCCACATTACGGCTGTGAATTGCTTCATGCCCGCCACTCCATCCGGATGACCGGGACCGTATCGGGCGGCACCGGCGGTTCCGTCCCTGTCGCGACAAACCCCTCACGACGATAGAAACGCTGTGCACCGGTGTTGGGCACGTGGGTCGTTAGCCAAAGGTAGTCGCGACCCTCCTTGGCCTTATCCAGGAATGTCTTGCCCATCCCCTCGCCTGTCCGCAAGCAATAGAGCGCGCCGATTTTCTTCTCGACCGGATCAACCGACATATAGCAATCCACCGGATCGCCCGAGACCCAAATGTCGCGCTTTGGAAACGCCTCGCGGATCAAATCCTCCAACTGCTGTTGTGGTAGATCTTCGGGCATCCATTCCGTCTCATCGAGCCAGGTCCAGACAACCCGAGCGCAGGCAGCCACGTCATCCAGCGTTGCCTTTCTGATGTCATTGCCCGTCATCACACGTCATCCCCATGACCCGCCCGCAGTCCTTCGCGCACGCGGTGGGCAACCTCGATGAACTCGGGCGTATCGCGGATGTCCAATGGCCGCTCTTTCGGCAGCGGACTGTCGATCACATCTGTGATCCTACCGGGCCGCGGGCTCATCACCACGATCTTGGTGCTGAGATACACCGCCTCGGGGATCGAGTGCGTCACGAAACCGATGGTCTTTTCGGTTCGCGCCCACAATGCCAAAAGCTGTTCATTCAAATGGTCGCGCACGATTTCATCAAGCGCCCCAAACGGTTCGTCCATCAGCAGAATATCTGCATCAAACGCCAAGGCCCGCGCGATACTGGCACGTTGCTGCATTCCACCGGATAGCTGCCATGGGAATTTGCCACCAAATCCTGCGAGATCAACAAGTTCCAAAACTTTGTTGACCCTCTCATCCTGCTCGGCAGAGGTATATCCCATGATCTCAAGCGGCAGCTTGATGTTCTTGGCAATCGTCCGCCACGGATAAAGACCCGCCGCCTGAAAGACATATCCATAGGCCCTCTTCCGGCGCGCCTCATCCGGCGTCATACCATTGACGGTCAGAGTCCCGCCCGTCGGCGTT
Source organism: Ruegeria sp. (assembly GCA_040829945.1). Taxonomy (GTDB): domain Bacteria; phylum Pseudomonadota; class Alphaproteobacteria; order Rhodobacterales; family Rhodobacteraceae; genus Ruegeria. Next base: position 271,503 of record JBFOLN010000009.1, on the reverse strand, counting down.
TCCAACGCTGCGATACAGCGCAGAAAGGTAGTCTTTCCGCAGCCCGATGGGCCGATGAAACTGACGAATTCACCTTTCCCGATCGACAGATTCACATCTTTCAGCGCATGGATGGGCCCATCATTCGTCTGAAACGTAAGGTCCAACTGCCTTGCCTCAACAACGGGTTGGGTCGTTTTTTCTGTATTCATTCCATAGCCTTGAAGAAACTCTCAGCGGGTCACCCAAAAAGGTGACCCAAAGATATTACACGCCTGACGCCGGAATACCCGTCCGCTCAACTGGCCGGGGCGCGGTCAGCTCTTTCCAGGTACTCAGGGCCTTGTTCACATGGGTGTTGGCCTCGCGCGCTACGAATTTTCCATGCCCTTCCTGAGTTCTGATCTCACCATCATGTACGGCCACCACGCCACGGGTCAGCGTGAACCGAGGTAATCCGCGCACTTCCTTGCCCTCGAATACGTTGTAGTCGATCGACGATTGTTGTGTTTCAGCCGAAATCACCTTGGCCTTGTCTGGATCCCAAACCACCAAATCAGCGTCCGCTCCAACAAGAACCGCGCCTTTTTTCGGGTAACAATTCAGTATCTTGGCGATATTAGTTGAAGTTACCGCTACGAACTCATTCGGTGTCAACCTACCCGTATTCACCCCATGAGTCCAAAGCATCGGCATCCGATCCTCCAACCCTCCGGTTCCGTTCGGAATCTTTGTAAAATCCCCCACGCCATAGCGCTTCTGTTCCGTCGTAAAGGCGCAATGATCCGTGGCCACAACACTCAGCGTGCCTGATTGCAGGCCGTTCCAAAGGCTGTCCTGATGCTGTTTATTCCGGAACGGTGGGCTCATGACCCGCCGCGCCGCATGTTCCCAATCGTGGTGGAAATACTCGCTCTCATCCAAGGTCAGGTGCTGGATCAGAGGTTCCCCCCACACCCGCTTGCCTTGCATCTTCGCACGCCTGATGGCTTCGTGCGCCTCTTCACAGGATGTATGAACCACGTAAAGCGGAACACCAGCCATATCGGCAATCATGATCGCCCGATTGGTCGCCTCGCCCTCTACCTGTGGCGGGCGCGAATAGGCATGTGCCTCAGGGCCCGTATTCCCCTCGGCCAGCAGCTTGGCGCTCAGTTCGGCAACCACATCCCCGTTCTCCGCATGCACTAACGCGGTACCACCCAACTCGGCCAAACGCTTGAACGAAGCAAACAGTTCATCATCGTTCACCATCAGCGCGCCCTTGTAGGCCATGAAATGTTTAAACGTGTTGATTCCCCGCGTTTCGATGACGGTTTTGATGTCATCAAACACCTGCTCCCCCCACCAGGTCACCGCCATGTGGAAAGAGTAGTCGCAGTTCGCCCGCGTCGACTTGTTGTCCCAGCGCTTCAACGCATCCAACAAGCTCTCGCCCGGGTTGGGTAGCGCAAAATCCACGACCATTGTGGTTCCACCTGCCAAACCCGCCCGCGTACCACTTTCAAAATCGTCGCTTGAATATGTTCCCATAAACGGCATCTCGAGATGCGTATGCGGATCAATCCCACCCGGCATCACATAGCATCCGGTTGCGTCCAGCTCCTTGTCACCTTTCAGGTCCGGTCCGATTTCAGTAATCACGCCGCCTTCAACCTTCACATCCGCCTTATAGGTCAGATCAGCGGTAACAACGGTTCCGTTTTTGATAACAGTACTCATTTTAAACTCCCTGATGCGGTCTGCGCCGCTTGTTTCATCTGGCTAAGGATGCCTCGGGGAAGTCGCCCGACGGGCGACAACGGGCACCCCCTATTCCACGATTTTGGCTGTCTCGACGACTGCATGAAACAAGACGTCCGCTCCGGCCGCAGCCCAATCCTTGCTGATTTCCTCGGCCTCGTTGTGGCTTAACCCGTCCACACAAGGGCACATGACCATCGCAGTCGGCGCCACCCGGTTGATCCAGCATGCGTCATGCCCGGCGCCCGAAATGATATCCGTATGCGAATACCCCAAACGTTCCGCGGCATTCCGTACGGCAGCCACGCAGGTTTCATCGAACTTCACCGGATCAAATCCACCAACTTTTTCGAACTCGATCTGCAAGCCCATCTCAGCAACGATATCCTCAGCCGCTACACGCAGCCGATTTTCCATATCGGTGATCACATCCAAGTTCGGCGAACGAAAGTCCACGGTGAACACAACCTTGCCCGGGATCACATTACGTGAGTTCGGATACACATCGATATGGCCCGCCGCGCCAACCGCGTGAGGGGCATGGGACCAAGCAATTTCGTCTACCTTCTCCAATATCCGCGCCATCGCCAGACCAGCATTTTTGCGCATCGGCATCGGGGTCGAACCGGTATGAGCATCTTTTCCGGTCACTGTCACTTGTGTCCAGCTCAGCCCCTGACCATGGGTAACAACACCGATATCCTTTTCTTCGGCTTCCAGTATTGGCCCTTGTTCGATGTGCAATTCAAAGAAGGCGTGCATCTTGCGCGCGCCGACCTCTTCCTCACCACGCCATCCGATGCGCCTTAGCTCATCGCCGAATTTCTTCCCGTCTGCATCTTCGCGGTCATAAGCCCAATCCTGTGTGTGCATACCGGCGAACACACCCGAAGACAGCATCGCGGGCGCATAGCGTGTACCCTCTTCATTCGTCCAGTTGGTCGCCACAATAGGATGCTTCGTCTTGATGCCCAGATCATTCAGTGTTCGGATGATTTCCAAGCCGCCGAGCACGCCGAGCACGCCATCGTACTTTCCACCAGTGGGCTGCGTATCGAGGTGGGAACCGACGTAGACCGGCAATGCTTCAGGGTCCGTCCCCTCCCGCCGGGCAAACATGTTTCCCATCTGATCCAGGCCCATCGAGCAACCCGCGTCCTCACACCATTTCTGGAATAATACGCGCCCCTCGGCGTCTTCGTCGGTCAACGTCTGGCGATTGTTCCCGCCCGCAACACCGGGACCGATCTTAGCCATCTCCATCAGGCTGTCCCACAACCTGTCGCCATTGATCCTGAGGTTCTGCGCCGGAGCTGCCATCTGTCTTCCCCTGTTGCTTGCGATTTGGCTCGCTTTTGGTGTCTTGATTTGACCAACTGGTCAAACTCACGCTATCACGGGTTCGACATCAGTCAAGAAAATGCAGTGACCTGCCGGAATTTTCGACATATCCGACGCCCAACTGGCCGAAAAAGAGACATCAGGTGAACATGCCCAAAGACCGCACACCAACACGGATTCAGCAAAAGAACCGCGCAGCGATTCTAGAGGCGGCGTTAAACGTGTTTTCGGCCCATGGATTTCGCGGATCGACCGTTGATCAAATCGCAGCAGAAGCAGGTTTGAGCAAGCCGAATCTGCTCTATTACTTCCCATCGAAAGAAGCGATCCACACGGCCCTGCTGTCCGGCTTGTTGGAGGTCTGGCTGGCTCCGCTGCACGCTCTGAATGAGGACGGTGATCCGATGGAAGAGATACTGTCTTACATCCATCGCAAGCTTGAGATGAGCCGAGATCTCCCACGCGAAAGCCGCCTTTTCGCAAATGAGCTGGTTCAGGGCGCCCCGCGTATTCATGATGCTTTGTCCAGCGATCTCAAGAAGTTAGTTGACGAAAAAACTGCCGTCCTCACCCGCTGGATGGATCAGGGAAAAATCGCGCGTGTGCATCCTTATCACCTGATTTTTTCGATATGGGCGCTAACACAGCATTACGCGGACTTCGACGTACAGGTCCGCGCCATCCTAAAAGACGAAGACCCCTTTGAAGGCGCCGGCCTGTTTGTCGAAACACTCTACCGAAAACTGCTGACACCTTAAGGGGCGCTTAACCGTATTGGTCAAAGCTCTGGGCATGGTGACTCTCAGACCAAACCCCCAGCCTTGGATTACTCAGCTTTTCTCCTCCCGATCTGCATGATCGGGTGCGGTTACACGTCGTTCGGTCACGTGGGTAGAACGCGAAGTCGGTCACGCCGCATTTCAGAGCGAAGTAAAGCGGCGCGGATATCACTTGATCCGCACCGCCAATCAATATGTCATTATCTGCCACAATGGCCCTATCGACATTTTGTTCTAAGAAAATTCGTCGAATTTTCTCATTCTGGGTTTTTCGACGAAAAATCTCCGACTACTCAGCCGCCTTTGCCATCGGATTGTTAGGGTGTGTCGTCCAGTTTGCATATTCGGGTTCGACGGTTTTGCCGGTGCGTGGATCAACTTCTCCGGCAGCCATCGGCACCATCGAGATACACCCTTCAACCGGACAAACATCGACACAGAGATTACAGGCGACGCACTCTTCATCGATCACCTCAAACACCCGATCCGCAGACATCGAGATCGCCTGATGGCTGGTATCTTCGCAGGCGGCGTAGCACCGACCACATTTGATACATTGGTCCTGATCAATCTTGGCCTTGGCGATGTAATTGAGGTTTAGATACTGCCAATCCGTCACATTTGGCACTGCACGACCGATTACCTCGTCGATGCTGGCGTAGCCTTTCTCGTCCATCCATTCCGACAAGCCAGCGGTCAGTTCGTCGATAATCTTGAACCCGTATGTCATCGCTGCAGTGCAGACCTGAACATTACCACAGCCCAGAGAGATAAACTCAGCGGCATCACGCCAAGTAGTCACGCCGCCAATGCCGGAAATAGGTAATCCATGTGTGGCCTCAGCACGCGCGATCTCGGACACCATGGAGAGGGCAATTGGTTTTACCGCCGGGCCGCAATACCCGCCATGGCTGCCTTTGCCATCTATGGACGGTTCTGGGCTGAACGTATCCAGATTGACGCTGGTGATCGAGTTGATTGTGTTTATCAGCGATACCGCGTCGGCTCCGCCATTTCTGGCAGCGGCGGCCGGTTTGCGGATGTCAGTGATATTCGGTGTCAGCTTCACGATCACGGGACGGTCGTAATACTGTTTGCACCAGCGGGTCACCATCTCAATGTATTCCGGCACCTGCCCTACGGCGGAACCCATACCACGCTCGCTCATCCCATGCGGACAACCGAAGTTCAGTTCAATACCGTCAGCACCAGTCTCCGCAACACGGGGCAGGATGGCTTTCCATGCCTCCTCTTCGCACGGCACCATGATCGAAGCGATCAGCGCACGGTCAGGATAGTCGGCTTTTACCCGCGCCATTTCCTCAAGGTTCACCTCAAGCGGGCGGTCGGTGATCAGTTCGATGTTGTTCAGCCCTAGCAAGCGTCGGTCGGCACCGTAAATGGCACCATATCGCGGCCCGTTCACATTCACGACTGGGGGGCCTTCTGACCCCAGTGTTTTCCAAACTACGCCGCCCCAGCCGGCCTCAAATGCACGGCGCACATTGTACTCTTTATCCGTAGGAGGTGCCGAAGCCAGCCAGTACGGGTTTGGACTCGAAATCCCCAGAAAATTTGTAGTTAGGTCGGCCATGGGTCCTCCTCACCGGCTCAGCCGGTTTTCCTGAATATCATTTCCGTCGGGCGAATGCGCCCGGCCTTTAGGTTTGCAACGTAGTTCTGGAACTTCTCGGGCGCGGTTTCGCCCATCATCAGGTGAATGCCCAAAGGGGCAGGCCCGTTCTCGGCCACTTTGGCAAAAACCTCTTCGAAGAAGTCCAGCGCGAATTCCGTGCGGTCATTTTCAGCGTCCAGTGTCAGGCCAGCCGCATCGGCGGCTTGCCTGTAGATTTCAGGTGCATGAACGAACGAGGTTTCTGGTTGCGTTGACCAGGGCAATGGGAAGGCCAGCGGTTCGTCTACAGCACCACCCATCACATCGAACAGGGCAAATGTTCCACCTGTTGCCAAGACGCGACCAACCTCAGCGAACAGCGCCGCCTTATCCTCGATGTTCATGCCGACATGCAGCATTACGGCCAGATCGAAACCCGCGTCCGGCAAGGGCATCTCCAGTGCGCTACCGACAACAAAGTCCACCTTGTCGGACAGGCCCACAAGCTCGCTAAGCGCTTTTGCGGTCTCAACAAACTCCGGGGTCAGATCAACCCCCGTCACGGTGGAATCATATCGGTCCGCTACGTAACGCGAAGTGCCACCAATTCCGCATCCAACATCAAGAACACGGGTCGCATGCGTTGGCGACAACTGGCTGAACAGGTTGTCGGTTGCGGCGACGCCTCCGGTATGGAATTCGTCTCCTGCCTTAAGGTCGGCGACAGTGGCCGCGTCCGGATCAACTCCGCTGGCGATCAGTGCGTCGCGTACCCTCTCTGTCAATGCTCCGGTCGTGTAATGACGGGCGACTGCATCTTCAATCTGAGACATGATGATACCTCGGCAACTCAATGTGGATTGGGTGCCTTACCCTATCACGAAACCAGAGTTGCGTGGATGTCCATCGCAGCATCGCGCCCTTCGGCAACCGCGGTCACCGTCAGATCGTCACCTCCGACGGCACAATCACCACCAGCCCACACACCTTGCAGCGAAGTACGGCCTGTCTCGTTGACAGCAATTTTGCTACCGTCGAGATTCAAGCCATCAGGTGCGCCATCCAATTGCTGTCCGATCGCCTTCAAGACCTGATCAGCCGGCAGCCGAACGGTTTCACCCGTACCGGTAAGTTGCCCACCTTGAATGGCGGTATACTCCAACTCGATCTCAGCCACGGCGCCATTTCCATGAACGGCTACCGGCTGGACGTTACACATAATCCGAACCCCGTGTGAGGCCGCCAAGTCCTGTTCGTAACGGCTGGCCCCCATCGCGTCGCGGCCACGGCGGTAAGCAATGGTTACGTGCTCGGCCCCGAGCAGCTTTGACTTCACCGCAGCATCAACGGCAGTCATTCCACCGCCAATCACAACCACATTCCGACCCACCGGAAGATCAGCCAGATCGCTGGACTGCCGCACATCCGAAATAAAATCGACCGCGTGGCGCACACCATCTTTTTCGGCGCCCTGAACCCGCAGCGCGTTCACTCCGGCCAGACCGATCGAAAGAAATACAGCGTCATAATTTTCGAGCAATCCATCCAGCGAGATTGTCTCGCCCAGAACCGAGCCTGTTTCGATAGCGATGCCGCCAATCTTAAGCAGCCAGTCCACCTCGGCCTGCGCAAAGTCGTTGGTCGATTTATAGGCGGCGATACCGTATTCGTTCAGGCCGCCCGGCTTGGGCCTTCCTTCGTGGATCACCACATCATGTCCCAGCATTGCCAGACGATGCGCGCAGGCCAGACCCGCGGGCCCTGCCCCGACCACGGCAATCGTCTTGCCCGTTGGTGCAGCGCGCTCGAACGGATGGAGACCCGAAGCCATCACATCATCGGTTGCATAACGTTGCAGGCGTCCAATCTCGACCGGTTTGCCCTCAGCCGTCTCACGCACGCAAGCCTCTTCACACAGTGTCTCGGTCGGACAAACCCGGGCACACATGCCGCCAAGGATATTCTGTTCCAGAATGGTCTGCCCTGCCGCAGCTGGCTGTCCGGCCTGTATCTGACGAATGAACAACGGAATATCGATATCCGTCGGACAGGCCGTCACACATGGCGCGTCATAGCAGAAATAGCAGCGATCTGCCGCCACGGCTGCCTCATGCGGAGCCAGAGGCGGATGCAGATCGGTGAAATTCGAGGTCAGCTCATCGCTGGAAAGCCGCCCGGAGACGATCCCGGGTGCCATCTGGCCCTGTGCCATCACTCTACTCCCTGTAGATATGTTTGTTATGGGTACCAGCTTGCCACATTCTGATTTTTTATCAATTGGTAAAATTTGTCGAATGGTCAAAAAATGAAAAACCCGGGCGAAATGGCCCGGATTATAACGAAATCTGCTTACTTTGACGGCAGATGGTGTGTCAGACCATGCCTCCGAGGTGCCCCGATTTGATCCAAACGCGAGCTCCGACCTCACCGGCGACCGCCACTGAACGCGATCCGGGCGGCAAACGCAGCCAGTCCCAAGCACCGAATTCCTCATCCGCTTCGGCAAAACTGCCCTCGATCACAAACACCTCAAGCCCATTGCTAGCGTCCAGTTCAACCTGTTCACCTGCAGCCCAGCTTTTGACCTGAACATCTTCATAACCATCCTTATACAAACCGATGTCCCCGCCCCCGTTGATCGAGCGGCGCACCTCGGTGCGGTCATTGGGATCGAATTGATGCAGTTTGACCAGGATGGTCGCGCCTTCACTGGCTGAAGGCGTATGAGAAGATGTTGGGGGATTGCGGACATAACTGCCCACGGGAAAATCGCCGGTTTCATCCTGGAACACGCCATCCAGCACCAAGTACTCCTCGCCCCCGTCATGCGTATGCGCCGAAAATGCGCTGCCGGGTGCAAAGCGCACGATCGTAGTGGCTCGCGCCACTTCCTCGCCAATGCGGTCCAGCATCTTGCGTTCAACCCCGGCAGCCGGAGACGCCACCCATTCGGTCTGATCAAAGTGGACAGCGACCCGCTGAGTGAAATCGGCATTGACTCGCATCTGCAATCCTCCTGCGTTGCTATCACTTTACATGGAACCCGGTATCGGAATTTCAAACCGGGTGCTTTTGGGGTTTTGACGCCATTCACAGCTTGTTGTACTTCCAGTTGAGGCAGATGCCGAATTCCGGACCGATCAGAAAGCGCAACAAGATGCAGGCAAGCCCGGCGACATTCAACATTCTCATCATCGGGCAAAACAACAGGCTGCAGTATGAGGCGCTGTTATTTGCCGCATCGCTGCGCCACAGCTCCCCCGGCTTCAATGGGCGGTTGTTTGTGGGGGTTCCGCGACCTGGTCCTCTCTGGCCGCAAAACCCAAGCATACAAAGCGCCGAGGTGTTAGAGGCCCTTCAACATCTGGGAGCCGAAATCCTTCCCTTCGAATCCCGTGCGTTCGGCGCACGCTATCCCCATGGCAACAAGATCGAAGCGTTGCTGGCGATGCCCGCAGGCGAACCCTTTGTCTTTTTTGACAGTGATACGCTGATCACCGGTGAACTCACAGATGTACCGTTTGATTTTGAGCGGCCCGGTGCGTCGCTCCGGGTCGAGGGCACATGGCCAAGGCCCACACTTTACGGTCCCGGCTATGACGGTATCTGGCGCGCCCTGTATGACAGGTTCGGGCTGGACTTCGAAAGCTCACTCGATCCCAGTCAACATCCGGGCCACTGGCGGCATTACCTCTATTTCAATGCCGGATACTTCTTTTACAAATGCCCTCGCTTGTTTGGTGAGCGGTTTCTGGACTACGCCTGCACAATCCGTGACGAGGAAATTCCGGAACTGACCGGGCAAGTTCTGGATCCCTGGCTGGATCAGGTTGCCTTACCGCTGGTCATCCACTCCTTCGGTGGCGGCAGAGATGCTTTGCCTGAGGGGTTGCTGGATGGTTCTGTCAGTTGTCACTATCGCCTGTTCCCGATGCTCTATGCCCGCGAAAGCGATCACGTAATTGAGGTGCTGGAAACAGTCGTTGCCCCGAACAAGATCAAAAAGGTCCTCAAAGGATACGATCCGCTGAAGAAGCTGGTGATCCAACGCAAAGGTGCGAAGATCCGGGCCATGTTTGATCGCGATAACCTGCCTGCGCGTGAGCAGGTCATTCGAAAGACCATCAAGTCTAAGGGACTGTGGCTACGGTGACGCAGGCATTGTGCGCCGCGGAGCAATATCCTAGAGATTCAGCAACAATAGTTCCAACAGGAGATTTCAAAGATGTCTGACGGCCCGACCTACGGTTTTGACACACTGCAAATTCACGCCGGGGCCCGCCCTGACCCTGCCACCGGGGCGCGCCAGACGCCGATTTACCAGACCACTGCCTATGTGTTCCGCGATGCCGATCACGCCGCCGCGCTGTTCAATCTGCAGGAAGTGGGCTTCATTTATTCACGCCTGACCAACCCCACTGTTGCGGTGTTGCAGGAACGTGTCGCCACGCTGGAGGGCGGTGTTGGCGCGGTTTGCTGTTCTTCGGGCCACGCAGCGCAGATCATGGCTCTGTTCCCGCTGATGGGTCCGGGCTGCAACGTTATTGCATCGACCCGTCTGTACGGCGGCACGGTCACCCAATTCAGCCAGACGATCAAACGCTTTGGATGGTCGGCCAAGTTCGTCGACACCGACGATCTGGACGCCGTCAAGGACGCGATCGATGAGAACACTCGCGCGGTATTCTGCGAATCCATCGCCAATCCGGGCGGCTATGTAACCGATATTCGCGCACTGGCTGATGTGGCCGATGCCGCAGGTGTTCCGCTGATCGTCGATAACACCTCGGCCACACCCTATCTCTGCCGTCCGATCGAACATGGCGCAACGCTGGTCGTGCATTCGACAACCAAGTATCTGACCGGCAACGGCACCGTCACAGGCGGATGTATCGTGGACTCGGGCAAGTTCGACTGGTCGGCAAATGACAAGTTCCCATCGCTCAGCCAACCTGAACCTGCCTATCACGGCTTGAAATTCCACGAGACCTTTGGCCCACTGGCCTTCACTTTCCACGGCATCGCCATCGGCCTGCGCGACCTGGGTATGACCATGAACCCGCAAGCGGCACACTACACGCTGTTGGGGATCGAGACCCTCAGCCTGCGGATGGAACGCCATGTCGAAAACGCGCAGAAAATAGCCGCGTGGCTCGAGGCAGACGACCGTGTGGATTACGTGACATATGCTGGCCTGCCATCCTCGCCCTATAGCGACAGGGTGAAAAAGCACTACCCGCGCGGTGCAGGAGCACTGTTCACGTTTGCCGTCAAGGGTGGTTATGATGCCTGCATCAAACTGGTCAACGCGCTGGAGATTTTCAGCCACGTGGCCAATCTTGGCGATGCGCGGTCGCTGATCATCCACTCGGCCTCGACAACGCACAGACAACTGACACCTGAGCAGCAGGAAGCTGCAGGCGCAGGCCCCGGAGTGGTCCGCGTGTCTATCGGGATTGAAGATGCAGATGATCTGATCGCCGATCTCGATCAGGCTCTGTCCAAAGCCTGCGCCTGATCAGATGGCAGAGCACGACACAAACGAACTGGGCCAGTCCATCGGCCTTCCGGTAGAGGGCGAGTTTCCTCGCCCCACCCCGCCCTACACACCAATGCAGGGCCGGTTTTGTTCGGTCGTGCCGTTGGATGTAAACCGGCATGCACCCGGACTATTCCGGGCGTTTGCCAATGACACGGATGGCCACAACTGGACCTACCTGCCCTACGGTCCTTTCGGTTCTGAGGCTGATTTCATTGCATGGGCACAGGCCAATTGCATGGATCCCGACCCCATGTTTCATACGGTGCTGGACGCCGATGAGACACCGGTCGGGATGGCCTCATTTTTACGAGTCGAACCCGCAGCGGGTGCGATCGAAGTTGGTCATATTCATTTCTCGCCTCTGCTCCAGCGCAAACCTCAATCGACCGAGGTCATGTACCTGATGATGCGCCGGGTCTTCGACGAACTTGGCTATCGCCGCTACGAATGGAAGTGTGACGCCCTGAACGCGCCATCGCGTCAGGCGGCAGAACGGCTGGGTTTCACGTTCGAGGGCATATTTCGGCAAGCGACGCACTACAAAGGGCGCAACCGCGATACAGCGTGGTATTCGATCATCGATAGCGAGTGGCCGCGCATTCGCGCCGCGTTCGAAAACTGGCTCGCTCCGGGTAATTTTGATGCTGCGGGCCAACAACGTCAATCGCTACAAGCCCGCGCGGATTCGTAGATCAGTCTGAGATTTCGAATTCCATCGCGATGTTGACCGAGACGGAGATCTCTCCGCCCGCGACCGGAACTCCTCCTGCATCGGACATAGCCATTTCACGCATCTGAGCCATCGGTCGAACACCGCCGCCGTGATCATTGATTGATATGACCGGGCCCAATGTAACCCCGGCTGCCTGAGCCAGTTGCTGAGCCTTCTCGGTCGCGTCTGCAACAGCCTTGGCGCGCGCCTCAGCCTCTAGCGGTTTGGGTTCCTGTACACCAAAGCTCAGGCCGCCAAAATCATTGGCTCCATCCTTGATAACCGCATCCATGATCTGGCCCAGATTATCCAGATCCCGCACCCGAACCGAAACACGATTGGATGCAGTGAAACCGGTGATCTTTGGAGGCTCGTTGCTGGAACTGTTCCGCCCTGACCAGACCGGTGACAGAGACAAATCACGCGTCTGCACATCCCGTGATTCCAGACCCATCTCATCCAGCCGTTTGAGAATCTGTGTCACTGCATCAGAGGTCGCCTGCATCGCAACAGATGCCTGCGCGTCCTGATTTGTCACACCAAGCGTTATCGTTGCCATATCGGGTGCCACAAGGGCGGTTCCGGTCCCGCTAACCGAGATGCGACGTTCTTCCGCATGGGCCGGCAACGCCGCGACTGCTGCCGTCATGGCGGCAAGAAAAGCAAGTGTCTTCAAGGTGATCCCTCCTGTTTGCTTGCTTTCAAGATGGGTTGTCGCATCCGCACACGGCAAGGGGGAAACGTGCCTTTTTCTTTCCCTCGGCGAGTTCCTGCTCTAATCTCTGTGGGCAGACATCAGAGCGTTTGCATCAAAGCTGACAATAATGGTTCATCCGAATTATGAAACCCGCCTTTGCGCTGTCATTTTCTGAAAACGGCATTTCCTTGCATCACCAGTCGGATGGAGACTGGTACTGCATTGGTACTGCCCCATTGGATGCGCCGGACTTCGCAGACCGGATGCAGGCCCTTCGGGATCAGGGATTCGCACTGGAAAATGATCTGAGCTGCAAGCTTGTCATCCCATCAGATCAGGTGCGCCTGTTGTCGGTCGACTCCGATGAATTGGATGCGGACGCGGTTGAGCAGAAAGTACGATCCACGCTGGAATCGGCCACGCCTTACGACCTGGCCGAACTGGCTTATATCGCCATACCCGATGGCGCGATCACACATGTCGCTGCTGTAGCGCAGCAGACATTGGATGAGGCCCGCTCATTCGCCATCGAGCATGGCTTCATCCCAGAGGCGTACTGGGTCAGCGCAACGGGTGAAGACTCTTTGACCGGCCCCGTCCATGAATTGCCCATATCAGAGCCGGAGACTGAGCCGGCCGCCATCAGCTCTGCCTTGGTTGCCGAACCGGTCAATCCTCCGCCCGACGGGACACCCGATGTGGCGGTACACGTCATTGCAGATACGGCGGATCCACCCGCATTCCGTCCCGCGTCGAGCGCGGCGCCGCTGACTGCTGAGTCCACTGCCGACGTTAAGCGGTATGTTATTCCGGCGGTCGCCGCATCTGTTCTGCTGGGCATGGTACTTGGCCTCTGGTCCCTGAACCAAGACGAGCCAACACCCGAGACGCCAGAGCCGCAAGTGGCGGAAGCGCCCGAACCTGCACCAGAACCACAGACCGAGGTCGCAACGACGCTTGAGCCCAGCGAGCCAGACGCTGCGAATATCACGACTGAACCTGAGCCCGCCGAAACCATCTCTGACGACGAAACGGAGCTGTCGGCAACGGATGCAGCCATTCTCGAAGCTCTGAAGATCGCTCCACAACCGGTTGAAGAGATTGCGGACTTGCCTGATAGCGAGTCGGAGTTTCGGGATTTCACTGGGACTGCACCGACTGAGCCAGCCGCGTTGGCCGAACCTCCGCAGGAGCAGAATGCCGATATCTATCTGACCTCGGTTGATCGTGCCGATCTTTCAACCGACACAATCGCGCTGCCTTCGGTCGAAAGCCTCGACACCGACGAACCCTTTGAACCAACCGCACTACCAGGTGCAGCGGGTCAAAGATTTGAGTTGGATGAGCGCGGGCTGGTGACACCCAGCGCTGAGGGCACACTGAATCCGGCTGGCGTCGTGGTATATCTCGGTCGCCCATCATCGGTTCCCCCTGAACCGCCAACACGGTTCGAAACCGAGCCTGTAGTGCAAGAGGTCGATGACCGGCTCGCTGGCCTCCGCCCCCGCCCACGCCCCGACAATCTTGTCGATCTGTTCGAACGGCAGCAACTCGGTGGAAGGTCTCGCGAGGAGCTGGCTGCAGTGCGGCCAAAACTGCGGCCCGAAAGCCTGCAATCCGAACCGCAGGTTGATGAAACACCCACTGCGCTTGCCGTTGTTCGCGTGCCCCGGCCCAAAACACGACCTGCGAGTATTGCAGCTTTAGCCACGAAGAAACCAAGCACAGGCAGTGCTCCGCTTGGATCCACTGCGAACGTGGCAGCCAGTGACGACGAGGCCGGATCATTCCAGCCAAAGTCGGTGAAGCCGAAAATACCAACAACGGCCTCGGTCGCGCGTCAGGCGACCATCGACAACGCGATCAACCTGCGCAAGCTCAACCTGATTGGTGTTTATGGCACCCCGGCCAATCGCCGTGCATTGGTGCGCCTGCCCAGCGGGCGGTATAAGAAGTTGAAAGTTGGTGACCGGATCGATGGGGGCAACGTTGTTGCCATCGGTGATAGCGAATTGCGCTATCAAAAACGAGGAAAGAACATCACGCTAAAAATGCCGCGCGGGTAATGCCAAAACGAAAAAAAGAGCGCCGATGTCATGCTGACCCGGCGCTCCGTTGTTCAGACTTATCAAACCGTGATCAGGCGGCTGAGATTTCGCCCGATTCAATTTGCTCACGCTCGATAGATTCGAACAGGGCTTTGAAGTTACCTTCGCCAAACCCGTCATCACCCTTGCGCTGAATGAATTCGAAGAAGATCGGGCCAATCACGGTTTTCGAAAAGATCTGCAGCAGAATCTTGGTCTCGCCGCCATCCAGGACGCCTTCCCCATCGATCAGGATGCCGTGCTTCATCATCCGATCCTTGGGCTCATCATGACCGACCACACGGTCGTAAGACATATCGTAATAGGCCTCGTTCGGGCCAGGCATGAACTTCAGACCTTTCTCGGCAATCGCGTCGGTCGAGCTGTAGATGTCGTCGCTGCCCACTGCGATATGCTGGATGCCCTCGCCATTGTACTTCTGCAGATACGAGACAATCTGCCCGGTCTCACCCCGATCTTCATTGATCGGAATACGGATCCGACCGCAGGGCGAAGTCAGCGCGCGGCTGAATAGGCCAGTATGTTTGCCCTGAATGTCAAAGAAGCGAATTTCCTTGAAGTTGAACAGGTCACCGTAGAACTTGAACCACTTGTCCATGTTGCCCTTGAACACGTTGTGGGTCAGGTGATCGAGGTAGAAGAACCCGTCGCCGCTGGGCTTGGACTGTTTTTCCCATTCGAATTCTTCGTTGTAGGGCGAGGTGTCATGATATTGGTCGATGAAGTAGATCAGTGAACCACCGATGCCTTTGATGGCCGGAACATTCATGGTCTTGTCGTCTGCATCATAAGGCTCGGCCCCTTTGGAGACTGCGTGCTCATAAGCCTTCTGAGCATCCACAACACGCCAGCCCATTGACGGGGCGCAAGGGCCATGCTCGTCCACGAACTTGGCAGCAAAACTGTCGGGATCCGCGTTCAGGATATAGGTGACATCACCCTGCTGCCACAGCTCGACCTTGGGAGAGTTACGATGATGACCGACATACTCGAATCCCATACGCGCGAACAGATCACGCAGTTCCTGTGGCTCGGGGTGGGCAAATTCGACGAATTCGAACCCATCGGTTCCGGCGGGGTTCTCTTCACTGATCACGGATTTCGGGGCGTTATGCGGGAATGGACCCATGGCGCGTCTCCTCGGAAAACAGGAATTTCTTTGCTGATTCAAAAATACGCCTTAATCAGCGCTGTTTCTGCGCGTTGTTTTCGTGTAAACTAGAGTTAAGCGCGGAAATTCCGCGCATGATGGACTAAAACTGGAGAATCTCCGCACATGCTGGATGCAACAGACACACGGCTGTTGTCAGCTTTACAGAAAGACGCGCACCTGACAGCGCATCAACTGGGCGAGATGCTGAACCTGTCCGCCAGTCAGGCGGGCCGCCGCCGACAACGGCTTGAGGCCGATGGCTACATCACCGGATACACCGCCCGCTTGGACCCGCTGAAGCTGGGGTTGCAGGTACAGGGATTCATTCAAGTGCATCTAGGCACGCATGGCCCCGAGCAATCCGCGAGCTTCGCCCGTATGGTCAACACACGTCCCGAAATTACAAGCGCTTGGACGATGACCGGAGAGGCAGATTACCTGCTTCATGTCTATTGTGATGACTTATCAGCACTCAACAGCTTGCTTCACGAAGTGATCCTGCCGCATCCTGCGGTGGCACGGGTGCAAAGCCAGATCGTGATGGATCAACTGAAACGCGACGCTCCGCTCCCGACCTGAGCGCACAAGAAAGAACGATAATGAACGAGTTCCTTTATCAGGCTTCGATCTATCTGGCAGCGGCGGTGATCGCCGTACCTTTATCAGCGCGTCTGGGGTTGGGATCCGTTCTTGGATATCTGGCCGCTGGGATTGCGATCGGGCCCATTCTGGGGCTTGTCGGCGCCGAAACGGAAAGCCTGCAACATGTCGCCGAATTCGGCGTTGTTATGATGTTGTTCCTTATCGGACTGGAGCTTGAGCCGCGTGCCCTGTGGGATATGAGAGACAAGCTGTTGGGCCTTGGTGGGCTGCAGGTCGCCCTGTCGACCGCCGCCATTGCCGCAGTCGCGTTTTATGCCGGTCACGTTTGGTCGGTCGCGTTGGCGGTGGGTCTGACCTTGTCACTATCTTCGACAGCGATCGTGTTGCAGACCCTATCTGAAAAAGGATTGATGCAGACGAATGGCGGGCGGGCCACGTTTTCAGTTCTGCTGACGCAAGACATTGCCGTGATCCCGATCCTTGCCTTCCTGCCGCTCCTAGCGCTGCCCGCGAGCATTCACATCGAGGATGACGGATCGATAGATCGCGGTGTGGATGTGGCCCATGGCGCAGATCACCACGCCACATTGTCATTGGTCGAAGGGCTCCCAGGCTGGGCTGTTACGCTGGTCACGATCGGAGCGGTCGTCTTTGTTGTGCTGGCGGGTATCTACCTGACTCGTCCCCTGTTCCGATTTATTCACGCCACGCATCTTCGCGAGATGTATACGGCGCTGGCGCTGATGATCGTGGTCGGCATATCGTTCCTGATGACCCTGGTGGGTCTTTCCCCCGCTCTTGGCGCATTCCTTGCCGGCGTAGTTCTGGCCAGCTCGGAATTCCGGCATGAGATGGAGAGCGACCTTGAACCTTTCAAAGGGCTGTTGCTGGGATTGTTCTTCATCACCGTCGGCGCCGGGATCGATTTAGGGTATTTCTTCGCCGATCCGCTTGATTTGATCGGTCTGGCCCTGCTGGTCATTCTGGCCAAAGGCATCATCCTGTTCATCGTCGGACGCGCCTTCAAATTACGCGGTCGCGATCACTGGCTTTTCACGCTGGGTCTCGCGCAGGCCGGTGAATTCGGTTTTGTCCTGCTGGCGTTTTCGACGCAGCAGAATGTGATCCCGCCGGGACTGTCCCAGAAGCTGCTGATGATCATCGCCCTGACTATGCTGATCACACCGCTGCTGTTCATCATCTACGACTTGCTGTCCCGCTCGATCGGCGAGAGCAAGCCTCAGGTCGAGGCGGATGAGATCGATGAACGAGGGCCGGTCATCATCGCCGGGATTGGTCGTTTTGGTCAGATCGTCAATCGGTTGGTGCAGGCCAGCGGCTTTAAAACAGTTGTTCTGGATCATGACATTGAAACCATCCAGCTGATGCGGCGGTTCGGAGTCAAAGGGTTCCTGGGTGACCCAACGCGCCCTGAGCTACTTCGCGCCGCCGGGATTGAAAAAGCTGCCGTACTGGTCGCGGCAATGGATGATTATAAACAAGTCACCCGTCTTGTCGGATATGCCCGCCGCCAGCGGCCCGACCTGCACATCATCGCGCGCGCCAGAGACCGTAACCACGTGTACGAGCTCTATCAGGCTGGTGCGAATGACATCGTGCGAGAGATGTTCGACGGATCGCTCCGTGCTGGACGTTATGTTCTGGAGAATATCGGCCTCAGCGAATACGAGGCCGCGCAGGCTGAGCAAACCTTTTATCACCACGATCGAGGATCTGTGCGTGAACTCGCAGAGTTGTGGATCCCCGGCATGCCGACGGCTGAAAACAAGAAGTATATTGAACGAGCGCGGCAACTGGAAAAAGATCTGGAAACCGCGCTGCTGGAACTGGCAGAGGAACACGCCAAGAAATCGGCGTGATCCTTCTGACACCCGACTTAGCCGTCCGAGACACCGGCTTCCGCAAAGGTCGCCATACCTGAATGGCAGGCTACCGCGCTTTTTAGGATGTTGATCGCCAGTGCCCCGCCAGAACCCTCGCCCAATCGCAGGCCGAGGCTTAACAATGGTTCCTTACCCAGATTGCTCAACATCATTGAATGCGCACCCTCAGCGCTTTGGTGGCCCGCGACCGTGTGATCGAGTGCGGTCGCCGAAAGCCGTGCCAAGCAGGCTGCCGCGGCGGTACAGATGAAGCCATCGAGAATGACCGGAATGCGCAGAACTCGTGCCGCAGCGATGGCCCCAGCCATAGCTGCAAGCTCACGCCCACCCAGACAGCGCAGAATATGAAGTCCATCATCCTGACCATGCAAGGCAACGCCTTCTGCAACGACACGGGTTTTGTTGGCTAATCCGGCATCATCAACTCCAGTTCCACGCCCGGTCCAGTCGGCGGCTTCTCCACCAAACAAAGCGCAAGCGATGGCCGCGGCCGGGGTCGTGTTGCCGATGCCCATTTCTCCGACAACCAGCAAATCGGCATTCGGATCAACCGCCTGCCAACCGGCGCGGAGGGCCTGAAGAAACTCGTCCTCGCTCATCGCGGGGCCTTGAGTGAAATCCGCTGTCGGGCGATCCAGTTCAAGCGCATGCACGTCCATCTTCGCACCCGCGGCTTTGGCAAGTTGGTTAATCGCGGCGCCGCCATGTTCGAAATTCATGACCATCTGCACCGTCACCTCTGGTGGGAAAGCTGAAACGCCCTGAGCCGTCACCCCGTGATTTCCAGCGAATACGATGACCTGAGGTGTTGTGATCTGTGGCCGTGCATCCCCTCGCCAGCCTGCGTACCAGATCGCCAGATCCTCAAGCCGCCCCAGCGCTCCGGGTGGTTTGGTCAACTGGCCATTTCGCTCTTCAGCACCATTTACCGCTGACGGGTCTGGTCCGGGCGCATCGGCCAGCGCATTGCGGAAACTGTTCAGGTCGGTGAGTTCGGGCAGCATTGAAAGCCTCGTTGCATCAGAGTGGTCCTGTGTGTTTAACCAATGCTGGCACATCAACAAGACCCGGAAAGGCCTAGGAGTGAACAAAAACGACACCGCCCTGTTTTCCCGTTGGGATATCCCTGTGGCTTTGGTCCTGCTGACCCGTCTGCCGCTGCCGAAACTGCCCGAATCCAGTTTCGCCCGGCAAGCACGCGCCGCGTGGGCATTTCCCTTTGCCGGTCTTATCGTTGGCGCACTTGCTTGTGGCATCGCATGGATCGCGATCTGGGCGCAGTTGCCCGCGTTCGCAGCTGCAAGCCTGTTGGTGGCGGTACTGATCATTGTCACGGGCGCTATGCACGAAGATGGTCTAGCTGATACCGTCGATGGGCTATGGGGTGGTTTCTCGGCTGAACGGCGGCTGGAAATCATGAAAGACAGCCATATTGGCACCTACGGCGTGCTGGCACTGCTGTTATCACAATTACTACGTATCGCCGCCATCGTGACCCTCCTTGGTGCTGGGATGCTGACGGGTGTGTTGGCAGCATGTGTGTTTTCTCGCGCCTTGATGCCTGCCCTCATGAATTTACTTCCGAATGCCCGGCAATCAGGGTTGAGCCAATCGGTCGGTGCGCCACCTGTGCCTACAGTTCTGGCTGGTTTTGTGCTGGCCGCACTGCTTTCATTGGTTTTGCTTGGTAGCCTCGCTTTCGTCCCTATGCTTTTTGCGATGATTGCCTGCGGAATGTTGGCCCGGATCGCCAAAGCCAAGATAGGTGGCCAGACCGGAGACATTCTTGGAGCAACGCAACAGGTAAGCGAAATCACATTCCTCTTGACGCTTACGGCCTTGATCTAGCCAGCGCCACCAGTCTCGATCCTCAGCGTCGCACCACAGTGTTTACAGTGCACGGCGTCAGGGTCGTGACGGAACAACCCGCAGCTGGGGCACTTGTAACGCACTTTCTGAGGCATGAAGATCGCTTGTGCCAGTCGCACAAACAGCGCAACGCCCACCACCATTATGAATACTGAGAATAACTTGCCCCCCGGTGTCGACAATGTGATATCGCCAAACCCAGTGGTAGTCAGAGTGGCCATCGTAAAATACAGAGCGTCGATATAGGGGGTTTGCGTATCCTCGGGCACAAAGAAAACCAGCACCGCAGTTGATGTCGCAAAGACAAAGACCAGCAGGTTGATCGCTGCAATCACTGCGTCTTCATGCGTTCGGAAAAAATTACTGTCTCGTCGCAGGTCCCGCAGCAAATGGTAGGAATGAATTAGGCGCAGAGCGCGCAGTATTCGCAGAAACGCCAGATTCCCGGTCAGAAACGGATCGAGGAAAAGCGACACAATAACAACGATATCGGCCAGTGTGTAAATCTTACGTAGCAGCTTCCAACGGTCTTTCGCAATCCACAAACGGGCCGAAAAATCCATTAGGATCAGAACGCCAACACCGATACTCGCTATGGTAAGACCCGGACCATGCGGAACATACGCCGTCGCGACAAAGAACACAATGCTCGCGATATCGAACAGGATCAGACCATACCGGAACCAGACTGAAATCGGGTCGTGGCTGATGTATAGGAACTTGACAGCCTGCTTCATCCTGATCCCGCATCCTCTTATTTATGAATAAGAAATACCCTTAAACCGTTTCTGCACCAAGCATTAGCTCACGAAAAAAGCCGCCCCGGTGACGGAGCGGCCTTGGAAGTGGTGGCACTTTTGGTCAGGCAGCGGCGCGTGAAGTCAGTACCTCGTCTACCTGTTTAGCCGCCGAGATTTCATCCGCACCAGAAACAGCGGCAACCTCGCGGGTCAGTCGCTCAAGCGCAGCCTCATAAAGCTGACGTTCCGAATAGCTTTGTTCGCGCTGATCATCCGTGCGGTGCAGGTCACGCACGACTTCGGCGATCGAGATCAAATCACCCGAGTTGATCTTTTGTTCATACTCCTGCGCCCGGCGGGACCACATGGCGCGCTTCACTTTGGCTTTGCCCTTCAGCGTTTTCATCGCCTGGCTGATCACATCCGGCGAGCTGAGCGAACGCAGACCTGATTCCGTTACCTTGTTCGTCGGCACTCGCAGGGTCATCTTGTCTTTTTCAAAGGAGATCACGAACAGCTCAAGCGAGAACCCCGCGACTTCCTGTTCCTCGATCGATACGATCTGGCCCACTCCATGGGCGGGGTAGACCACATAATCGTTCGGGCGGAACTCAAGCTTTTTCGACTTCGACATTCAGATTCATCCTTGGTTGTGAGGCCGGGATACGAGACGACAAAACACCCGATCCGTGGCCACTTTTGGCCCCGTCAGGCGGCTGCATTGTCATAAATTCAGAACTCCAAAGCGAGCATACTTACGGAGCACATCCCAATCTCAGTCATCATTCAGTTAGTGAGTATATCACAAAAATACGACACTCAAAAGACCGACCCTTTACGAGGGGTATAATATCCAACTATTTCAGAGATATATGAGGGCGAACGGTAATTGAATTCAGTTCGCCAAGCGCCGAATCGCTCAGCCACCCTCACCGGGCGCTTCCGAGAAGTACTTCTCCATTTTGCCCTCTTCACCATCGCGCTCTTCGGCTTCGGGCATCGGATCCTTCTTGGTAACAATAACCGGCCACTGCTCCGAATACTTACGGTTGAATTCAACCCATTCTTCCATTCCCGGTTCCGTATCGGGGCGAATGGCGTCGGCCGGGCATTCAGGCTCGCACACACCGCAGTCGATGCATTCATCGGGGTGAATGACCAGAGTATTCTCACCTTCGTAGAAACAATCCACCGGACACACCTCGACACAGTCGGTGTATTTGCAGGCGATGCAGTTTTCGGTGACAACGTAGGTCATGGGTCATTTCCTGATTACGGCTTGGACGACTAGCTAATTCAGTCTGCGTGCCTCTTCAAGAGAGGATCATGCCTTTGGAGTGCGAGAAAGATCAAGCGCGCGCCGATCCTTCTTGGTTGGACGACCCTTTCCCTCAAAACCCGGATTCTTGGGCAGCGCGTCCTTCTTTTCGGTCATATCAAAATACAACGTTTGCGCCTCAGGTGCTGGACCCCGGCGTTCGCCCAGCTTCTCTACGCGCACAACCCGCACGATGCGACCTTGCGGAAAGGTCAGAACGTCACCGGGTACCACGGCTTGTGCCGGTTTCAGCACCCGGTTTCCGTTCAATCGCACATGACCGCCGCTGACTTGTTTCGTGGCAAGGCTGCGGGTCTTGAAGAACCGCGCCTGCCACAACCACTTGTCGATCCGCAGCTTGGCCTCGGCCATGGCGGATCAGTTACCGTCTTTCAAACCCATAAGCGCTGCAGCAAACGGATTATCCGGATCAATCGCCTTCTCTTTCTTGGGCGGACGAGATGAGAAGGATTTGGCGCCTTGTGGCTTGCCACCTTTCTTGCCCTGTGGCTTGTTGCCCCGACGGTCCTGCTGAGGTTTGCCGCGCGGCTTTCCCTTGCCCTGCCCTCGCTCTCGGCGCGGGCCTCGGTCTTGCTGGCGCTGGCGACCCCAGGCGAAGGTAAAGTAAACCTCGACCTCGGGCTCATCCGCTGCAGTTTCTACCACAGGAGCCTCGGCTGCCACCTCGGTGCTTTCGGTGGCCTTGGCTGGCGCCTCGGCGGGTACGCCAACCTCTTCTACTGCGGCTTCTGGCGCAGGGGCTTCTGGTGCATCGGCTTTTGGTGCATCGGCTTCTTCGGTCGAGGGTTTCTCTGACGCCTCAACCGCAGGTTGTTCTACTGGGGCCGGTTTAGCCTTTTCACGTTCACCGCGCTCGGCTTTGTAACCCAAGCCCTGCATCAGGTCCGCAAACTGCTCCAGCGTCATGCCGGTGATCGACAACATATCGGGTTTGGCTTCGAACCCGCCCCGGCTGTCCTCGGCACGCAGCATATCCGCCAGTCGTTCCAGCATATCGATACGGATCGAACGCTCACCGGCGTCGCGGTAACCGCACATTGTGTCATAGCCATTGGGTGTATCCTTGGCGACCGGCACAGTGACCAGTCCCGGAGGAGGTGCCTCGGGGAATTCCTGCAGACCGCTGGACAATGCCCATAGCACCAGACGCAGACGCGTTGGCGCAGGTTTCAGCAGCAGCGGCATGAAGATGGTGAATTGACCGAACCGGATGCCATGCTTGCGCAGCGCGCCGCGGGCGTCCTGATCCAGATCCTTGACCTCTTGCGCGACCTGCGCGCGGGGCAGCACGCCCAGCGCCTCGACCATACGGAAGGCAAAACCCTTGGCCAGACCGGTCAGTTCTTCGTCACGTGACAGGTTCAGCAGAGGCTCGAACAGCGCGGCAACCTTGCGGTCGATGAAATGCTGAAGACGGCGCTGAACCTTCTGTTCGACATCCGGACCAGCGGCCTCATCCACAAAAACTTCAACCACGGGCTTGAGTGGCTCTGCGCCGGCAACCAGTTTGCCGACAGCGTACTCGCCCCACATCATGCCACCCTGATCAGTGAAATCAATTTCGGTATCGGGCGCATTGTAGAAGCGGTCGGCACGCAGATGGAATTGCGGCGCGAGTGCTTGCAAAGAGGCCGATTTCAAAGCTTTCGCCTCGGTTCCCTGCGCGCTTTTGTCCGGAGTAAACCGGAACCCTTCCAGACGACCAACGAATTCGCCTTCGACGGTCACTTCACCCTTGTCATTTACTTCGGCCAAAAGGGCCTCCTTCTGTTTGAGCCGGCGCAACAAAACGGACGTGCGCCGGTCCACAAATCTCTGAGTCAAACGCTCGTGAAGAGCATCCGACAGTCTGTCTTCTACAGTGCGTGTTTCTTCACGCCAATGGGATTCGTCACGCACCCAACCGTTTCGTTGCGCAACATATGTCCAAGTGCGAATATATGCCAACCTTTTGGAGAGCGCATCAATATCCCCATCCGTACGGTCGATCCGGCGGATTTGCCGCGCCATGAAATCATCAGGAATCGAGTCACGCTCGTGCAGGTGGCCATAGATTACCTCGAGCAAGCTGGCATGTTCGGCGTGGCTGATGCCGCGAAAATCGGGGATTCGGCACACATCCCACAGCAATCGAACCGACGGGCCATCGCTGGCGCGGGCCATGACTTCGGTGACCTGCGACAGAGTTTTCAACGCGTTTAGGTCATCTGCTGGGCGGGCTTTGACCAGATTTTCGTGATCAGGACCAATCTCAAGCGAGTCGATCAGCGCCTCGATTGAGCCAAATCGCAAGGCAGCATTCCGCCAATTCAGCTTTTTCATCGGCGTGAAACGGCTGTCCATGATCGCCTGTGCAATACCCTCGTCCAAGGGCGGCGCTTCGCCAGTGACTCCAAACGTGCCATCCGACATACCACGCCCGGCCCGCCCGGCAATCTGTGCAAGTTCATTCGGTGCCAGTGGACGCATTCGACGTCCATCGAATTTGGTCAGCGATGAAAACGCGACGTGGTTCACATCAAGATTCAGCCCCATCCCGATAGCATCGGTGGCAACCAGGTAGTCGACCTCGCCATTCTGATAGAGATCGACCTGCGCGTTTCGTGTGCGCGGACTGAGCGCGCCCATCACCACAGCCGCGCCGCCCTTCTGGCGGCGGAGCAGTTCGGCAATGGCATAGACGTTTTCGACCGAAAACCCGACAATGGCACTGCGCGGGGGCATCCTGCTGATCTTCTTGGACCCGGAATAGACCAGTTGCGACATCCGCTCACGCCGGACAAACTGCGCCTCGGGCACCAGCGCGGCAATTGCACCACGCATAGTGTCGGAGCCCAGAAACAGCGTCTCGTTGGTACCTCTGGCTCGCAGCAGCCGGTCAGTGAAAACATGGCCGCGTTCGGGGTCGGCGCAGAGCTGGATTTCGTCTATCGCCACGAAATCCGCGCCCATGCCTTCGGGCATCGCCTCGACCGTACAAACCCAATATTGGGTGCGCGGCGGTACGATCCGTTCCTCCCCCGTGACCAACGCCACGACCGAAGGGCCGCGAATAGCAACGATCTTGTCATAAACCTCGCGGGCCAACAGGCGCAGCGGCAGACCGATCACGCCAGAGCGGTACCCCAGCATACGTTCGATCGCGTAATGGGTTTTACCTGTGTTTGTCGGGCCAAGTACGGCCACTACTCGGGATGACCCGCTCACCTTTGCCCCCTGCGCCCTGAGACTTACAGCGCCTTGCCTTCAACCTGAGGCTTCAGCCGATTCACGGCATTGGTTACTTCTTCATGATGGGGATGTATAGCCAGCGCGCGAGAATAGGCCTGAAGAGCCTGTTCGGGTTTGCCGACGATCTCGAAGATCAGGCCCAGACCATAAATGGCCTCATAATTGTTCGGATTCAAGGTCAGGGCGTGTTCGAGATCCGAAGCAGCCATGCCGAACCTGTCGATACCAAAGAAGACCGAAGCACGCACGTGCCAGCCTTCGGCGAACTCAGGCGCATGATCGGTCAGCGCCGTCAGGTGATCCAGCGCGGCTTCGACATCCCCGTCGTCCAGCGCCTCTCGACCGCGTTCCAGCAACAGATCCGCCGATGCAGAACCCGATTGCGACCAGAGCGCCTGCAACTGTCGATCCAGACCGATGGCCTGCTCGGGCGTCGATAGTGCGAGCTGTTGCAATAGTGCCGCCTCATCCCGCGAATCCGCCACTTGCGCGACGGAACTGGTGGAAAACGTGACTATGACGGCAAGTGCCGCGACGGTACCTTTGAGATTGTTGATTGCAATACCCATAACAATGGTCAGTGTAGCGTAGCGACCGAGGATGTCCATTCACGGCGCATGAACAATATGAGGAAGACCATGAGCGAAATTCTGGAAAAAGCCGCGGCGGCATTGAATGAGAAACTGTCGGGCGGCGATTTCGACGCGTCAGCAAAATTTGCTATTGCCGATCTGGGGTCTATCATCCTGGATGCAAGCGGTGCGCGCGTCAGCGACGAAGATGCTGATGTGACCCTCAGCGCGGATGCGGACACATTTGAACAGATCCTCAGCGGCGACCTGAACCCAACCGGTGCGTTCATGTCCGGCAAGCTGAGCGTCGACGGAGATATGGGTATTGCCATGAAACTCGCCTCGGTGCTGGCCTGATGGAGTTCTCGCCGGCCCCCTTATTCGAAGACGTGGCCGGCGGCCCCGCCGGTGGTGTGGCGCATTGGCTGACCACTGCAGATGGCAAACGCATCCGGATAGCGCATTGGCTTCCAGAAACAGAGGCACGCGGTACGGTGATGTTGTTCCCCGGCCGCACCGAATATATTGAGAAATACGGTGATACTGCCAAAGAGTTCGTGAACCGTGACTTTGCCTGCCTGTCCATCGACTGGCGCGGGCAAGGCCTTGCGGATCGCCTGCTGGACGATTCACGCATAGGTCATGTCGAACAATTTACCGACTACCAGCACGACGTTCGTTCTACGCTGGAGCAGGCCGAAAAGCTGGAGCTTCCGAAACCATGGTACGTAATCGGCCATTCGATGGGTGGAGCCATCGGGCTGCGCGCTGTCATGGAGGGCGCTGATTTTGACGCCTGCGCCTTTACCGGGCCGATGTGGGGGATTTTCTTTACTCCGATCATGAAGCCGCTCAGCCAATTGACCGCATACTGGGGGCCACGACTGGGATTGGGTGAGAAAACGCCGCCCACAACCTCGCTGGAAAGCTATGTGGTCTCGCAACCTTTCGAAGGCAACGTGCTGACGCGTGATCCCGCAATGTACCAGATGATGAAGGATCAGCTGGACGCGCATCCGGAACTGGCCTTGGGCGCACCATCTACGATCTGGCTGCGCGAAGCACTGGATGAATGCACCTGGCTGATGGAGCAAACCGCGCCTGACATCCCTGCCCTGACCTTTCTAGGCAGCCACGAACAAATCGTTGACCGCAAGGCGATCCGCGCCCGCATGGCGAACTGGCCCAGCGGAACTCTGGTCGAGATACCCGATGGTGAGCACGAAGTCCTGATGGAAGCGCCCGAGGTTCGCGGACCTGTATTTGATCAGTTGGCGGCCCATTTCCTTACGGCTCGGTCGTTATCCGAAAAAGAGCCCGCACTGTCGCGCTGATCCAGACAGGCTGCTTGTGATCCGGATGCGCCGCGCCTAAATGTTTGCCGAAGCAGTCTATTCGAGGTGATCCATGCGCGACCTTCCCTTCCCCGTTCGTGACGCTAACGCCGGTGGCGGTGCCGACAATCTGGGCAACCTGCCGGAATGGGATTTGACAGATCTCTATACCTCGGAAGAAGCGCCTGAACTATCCCGAGATCTGGAGTGGCTGGAAGGCGAATGCGCTGCCTTTGCCGCCGATTACGAAGGTAAGCTTGCTGATTTGGATGCGGCAGGCTTGTTGACCTGCGTGCAGCGCAACGAAAAGATCAATACCATCGCCGGACGGATCATGTCCTTCGCTGGCTTGCGCTACTACCAGCTAACAACGGATGCGGATCGCGCCAAGTTCCTGTCGGACATGCAGGAGAAGATCACGGTCTTCACCACACCGCTGGTGTTTTTCACATTGGAACTGAACCGCATAGAAGATGACGCGCTGGCCGCGCATTTTGCCGCCAATTCTGATTTGGCGCGATACGAGCCCGTATTCCGTCGCATCCGTGCGATGAAGCCTTATCAGTTATCCGACGAGCTTGAGAAATTTCTGCACGATCTTGGCGTTGTCGGCGATGCATGGGAACGTCTGTTCGATGAAACAATCGCGGGCCTGACCTTCTCTGTCAACGGCGAAGAGCTGAATATCGAAGGCACTCTGAACCTGTTGACCGAACAGAATCGCAGCAAACGCGAAGCCGCCGCGCGCGAACTGGCGCAAGTATTTCAGGACAACATCAAGACCTTCGCGCGTGTCCACAACACGCAGGCCAAGGAAAAAGAGATCGTAGACCGCTGGCGCAACATGCCGACCGCGCAGACCGGTCGCCATCTGTCCAACGATGTTGAACCCGAAGTGGTCGAGGCGCTGCGAGAGGCCGTTGTGGCAGCCTACCCCAAGCTGAGCCATCGTTATTATGAACTGAAACGCAAGTGGCTGGGTCTGGACGTCATGCAGGTCTGGGACCGCAACGCGCCATTGCCGATGGAAGACACGCGCATCGTCAATTGGGCTGAGGCCGAGGCTACAGTCATGGACGCCTATAATGCCTTTGACCCTCGTATGGGTGAGATCGCGGCCCCCTTCTTTTCGAAAGGCTGGATCGACGCGGCGGTGAAGCCCGGCAAAGCCCCCGGCGCCTTCGCTCACCCGACGGTTACCGAGGTGCATCCGTATGTGATGCTCAATTATCTGGGCAAACAGCGCGACGTGATGACCTTGGCGCATGAACTTGGCCATGGTGTCCATCAGGTATTGGCCGCCGATCAAGGTGAGATGCTTTCATCTACGCCACTGACGCTGGCTGAAACAGCTTCGGTTTTTGGCGAGATGCTGACTTTCCGCAAAATGCTGGACAAGGCCGAGACACCGGAACAGCGCAAGGTTCTGCTGGCCGGCAAGGTCGAGGACATGATCAACACGGTCGTCCGCCAGATCGCATTCTACGACTTCGAATGTAAGCTACACGCAGCTCGGCGCGAAGGCGAACTGACGCCAGATGATATCGATGCCCTCTGGATGAGCGTTCAGGCAGAAAGTCTTGGCCCGGCATTCGAATTCATGGATGGGTATGAGACCTTCTGGGCCTATATCCCTCATTTCGTCCACTCGCCCTTCTACGTCTATGCCTATGCCTTTGGTGACGGTCTCGTGAACGCGCTGTACTCGGTTTACGAAAGCGGTGCGGACGGGTTCGAGGATAAGTACTTCGAAATGCTGCGCGCCGGTGGCTCCAAACACCATAAAGAATTGTTGGAACCATTCGGATTGGACGCCAGCGATCCGGAATTCTGGGACAAGGGATTGTCGATGATTTCCAGCTTTATCGACGAATTGGAAGCTATGGAAAGCTAACAAAACAAGGGTAGCCTTTAGCGGGCTGCCCTTATGTGTTTTCAGCCTTTTTCATAGTGGTCATGAAAATCGCCGCTACAATCAGAACCGCTCCGACAACAGCAAGCGGTGTTATGGTCGCGCCCAGAAAAAGCGCCGAGTTGATGAATGTAAACACGACCGAGGCGGCAAACATCAGCGTTGCGGTCAAGGTCGAGACCCGTGCCGCAGCCTCATACCAGAGGTAGTAGGCCATTGCGGTAGGCAACACACCCAGCAGGATGAGGAACACCACGTCATTGGCGGTCGGCATCTGCAGCGAGAACGCTGCCAGAGGCACCAAAAGAATGCCGGAACACAGAAAGATACCGAACAAGAAATTCAACCGCTCGGCGGTTGTTTCCGACGATTGCATGGCCCGGCTGCTGCTAATCAGAAACACGGCCCAGCTCAGCCCTGCCCCGATTTCCATAAGATCACCGAACAAGGGTTCGCCACCACCCTGGAAATCCTGATAAACCGTCAGAAAGACACCAAAAATCGCTAAACTAGTCGCAATCACTTCGGTGCGCCCAATCGCTGCATCAGCGAAGAAATACAAAAATACCAGCACGAAGAATGGCGCCGTGTTCTCCAACACCATCGCGTTGGCGGCACCGGTGTGCTCAAGGCCAATATGGAACAGGATGTAATTCACAACTGTCGACAGAACCGCCAGGCAGAAGTTCCAATCCCGGTACCGGACCGAGATCCGAGCCCTCATCAGGCGCAATATGCAGAAGATCGCAAGCGCCGCGATGAACAACCGCGATACAGCAATTTGCAACCCGCCTAGATCGCTGGTCAGATATCGTACGATAACGCTGTGTGTGCCCCACAGAAACGCAGCGAGAAATCCAAGGACCAAGCCATTATGCAGCAATGATAATTTCTGCGGTTGATCCTGCACTGGGTGACCCACGCGTTATTTTAGCTGACTGTCTTTCGACCCGCGCCGATTGATCCCGCCGCGCGATTTGAAGCTGCTATCCCGCTCCTGCTGACAATCTAGACAAAGCTTTACCCCAGGCAAAGCGCGGCGGCGTTTCTCGGGTATCGGCTCTTCGCATTCGGCACAATGTGTCAGACTTTCGCCCACAGGACGCTTTTGCGCCTGCATCCGCGCCAATTCATCAGAGATCGACGCTTCGATTTGTTCACTCACAGCGCCGTCGCGCGCCCAGCCGCCCGCCATTGTATCCTCCTAATCCGGTTCGAACAGGTTAATCGAGACACGGCAAGCGTGGCAAGTTACAGCGAAACGGCGTTGTCAAACACGCGATCAATCATCTCTTGCGTTCCGCGTACGAACTCGAGCGAACAGGGATACTCGACCCCTTCGCGAACGGACCGGCAAAACGCCTCAACTTGCAGTTTATAGTGATCATCCCCCGGGAACCGCGTCACCTGAAGCTCAAGCCCTGGACGGTGCAGTTCAACCCGCGCTTCACCGAAGACACGCGCGTTGAACGGAGTGGTCAGGCGGATTACACCATCTTCACCGTGGAACACCATTTCCTGATGCGGATGCATTCGGGTCGAGACATAAGTGGAATAGGTAAAGCCCGGAAATTGCGCGCGAATCTCCGTGAAAACATCCACGTCGTTCTCCCATCGGATCGCACTGCTGACCGAAACCGGCTCCTGTCCGGTTGCAAAACGCGCACCACCGATCACGTAAACGCCTATATCGCGCAGCCCACCCCCACCGGTCTCCGCGCGGTTACGAATATTGTCCGTATCCGCACGGTTATCAAAGCTGAACGCTCCGGAGACGTGAACGAGCTTGCCGATCGCGCCATCCGCGATCAGCTTACGGGTCAGTTGCCATTGTGGATGATGCACAATCATATAAGCCTCGGACGCCAACAAGCCGGTCTGGTCACGTTTGGCAATCAGAGTATCGAATTCTCCGGCCTGCATGGTGATCGGTTTTTCGCAAAGTACATGCTTGCCTGCGTCCAGCGCTTTCAGGCTCCATTCCACATGCAGATGGTTGGGTAACGGGATGTAGACCGCTTCGATATCCGGATCAGCCAGCAGCGCATCATAGCTGTCGTAGATTTTCAGATCAGGGCAATAGCTGGTAAACCCCTCAGCTTTGGCGGGGTTTGAGGTTGCCAGTCCTGCCAGACGGGCTCCCTCTGATGCTTGGATGGCGGGCGCCATGTATTGCCGGGCGAATTTAGCTGCGCCCAAGACGCCCCAATTGACTGGTTTCTGCATATTCTCTCCCCCAGAAATTTGTATACCCGCCAAAGACGAGCCGTTCGGTTTTTTAATCACGGAACTGTCTATCAACCGCTGTCAAATAAGTCAGGTCTTTCTCGAACAGCCTCGAGTTCAAGTTATTGCGGATTTTTTTGATGAGATTAGAAAGCCGGGATAACTCACTAAAAATAATAGAGGAACAAGTTCCGGGACTTTGTTGGATACATTTCTCTTAACGAAATTGTTGATCCACTCTGATGTCGCCGCCGTAGCCAAAACATCGACGGACAAACGCGGCAAACTCTTACTCGTGCTGTCCGAAACATGGCCAATCAGGGTGGGAGGCTTTCTGAAATGCCAGGAACACATACGATTACAGG
The DNA here is from genome assembly GCA_040829945.1 of Ruegeria sp. Lineage (GTDB taxonomy): Bacteria > Pseudomonadota > Alphaproteobacteria > Rhodobacterales > Rhodobacteraceae > Ruegeria. The sequence goes on along the minus strand of JBFOLN010000009.1, from coordinate 239,739 downwards.
AACCGTGCTGAAAAGCGGTGAGCCCGGAACCTTTGACAAAGACAATCAGGATTTCGACATACTCCGAGAAGCGGTGATTGCAGCTGGACTGGCCGATACGCTCAACGATCCAAAAGTCGATCTGACTGTGTTCGCCCCGAACGACGCCGCCTTCATCACGCTGGCTCAAACGCTCGGATATCAGGGTTCCGATGAGGCCGAGGCGCTTGGTCACATCGTGAAGGCGCTCACACTTCTGGGTGGGGGCGACCCGATCCCATTGTTGACCAACATTCTTCAATACCACGTGGTCGACGGTGAGTTCGATAGCACCACCGTGGTCGGGTTGGGCAATGGCGCCGATATCACCACACTGCTCGGGTCTTCGGTGAAACTGAATCTCGAAAGCGATCCCCCGAGTCTGGGCGATGCGGATCCGGGTATCGATGATCCCGGCCTGATTGCGTTCGACGTGGATGCGTCAAATGGCATCATTCATGTACTCGACGGAGTTCTGCTGCCCGTATCTGTGTCGGGTATTTTAGGGCAGAAAAACACTGATTTCATCTTAGGTGACAGCAGCGATGAGTTCATCTTTACCGGTCGTGGTAAAGACTTTGTTCACGGTGATGGTGGCAATGATGTGATCAATACGGGTTCCGGACACGATGTTGCGCTAGGTGGCGCTGGAAATGACATCATATTCGGCGGGCGCGGGAAGGACATTCTGCGTGGCGATGAAGGTCATGACAAAATTGTTGGAGGCCGTGGACAGGATATCATCGACGGCGGTGAGGGTAACGACAAGCTCATTGGTGGTCGAGGGAAAGATACTTTTGAGTTTGAAAAGGGCGACGGCGACGACTGGATTGTCGATTTCCGCGTGGGCAAGGACAAGATCGATCTGTCCGAATACGATGGGATCACAAGCTTCGACGATATCGAAGATGATATCGACGGTGGTTTCTTCGGTACAACAATCGATCTGGAAGACGGCGATAGCATTTACCTATCAGGTGTCTGGGCCAGCCACCTGTCCGAATCGGACTTCATCTTCGCATGAAAAAAGGCATCAGCCCGCTCACATGGCGGGCTGATGATTCTTTGGGGTTAGCTGGAACCCAGCATTCCCTTCTCTCGCGCAAGCTCACGCATCTTCTTTTGAAGCTTCTCAAACGCGCGTACTTCAATCTGACGAATACGTTCACGGCTGACGTTGTACTGAGTGCTCAGTTCTTCAAGCGTAACAGCCTGATCCATCAGACGGCGTTGCGTCAGGATATCTTTCTCGCGGTCGTTCAGAACATCCAGCGCAGCGGCAAGCAGTTCGCGCCGGGCTTCCAGTTCATCACGCGCTTCGTAGTCACCGGCCTGATCAGCATCTTCATCTTCAAGCCAATCCTGCCATTGCATGGTGCCTTCGCCTTCGGACCCGACGGTCGCGTTCAGCGAGGCATCTCCGCCCGACATCCGGCGGTTCATGCTGATGACTTCATCTTCTGTCACACCGAGGTCTTCAGCGATCTTGGCTACGTTTTCAGGGCGCAGATCGCCCTCTTCCAAGGCACCGATGCGCGCCTTCGCCTTGCGCAAGTTGAAGAACAGTTTCTTTTGCGCTGAGGTCGTGCCCAGCTTCACCATCGACCACGACCGCAGGACGTATTCCTGGATCGAGGCGCGAATCCACCACATGGCATAGGTCGCCAGCCGGAAGCCTTTCTCGGGGTCGAATTTCTTGACCGCCTGCATAAGGCCCACATTGGCCTCGGAAATAACCTCGGCTTGCGGCAAACCATAGCCGCGATATCCCATCGCGATCTTGGCTGCGAGACGCAGGTGAGAGGTCACCATCTTATGGGCGGCCTCGGTATCCTGTTCTTCGACCCAGCGCTTGGCCAGCATATATTCTTCTTCCGGCTCCAGCAGCGGAAACTTGCGAATCTCCTGCATATAGCGGTTCAAACCACCTTCTGGTGTCGGTGCTGGAAGATTTGAGTAATTTGCCATTTATTTCTGCCCCTTGGACAAATGTTTAAGCCCTTAACATGGGATATGGGTACCAGACCTGATACATTCAAGAGGATCTGTTAACAGTCTGAGATTAACCCTATGTAAAGGAAAGCTGAAAATGCAATTTTCACAAGCCTTTGCAGTTTATTTCATCGGCTTTCTAAGAACTTCGAACAACGCGGCCATGTCTTCAGGCAGCGGAGCCTCAAATCGCAGGACCTCGCCAGAAACCGGATGTTCAAACCCAAGCACGGCGGCGTGCAGAGCCTGGCGCGGGAAAGCGCGCACGGCTTCGGTCGCCTCGGGTGTGAAGGCACGCGCGGAAAGCTTACGCTTGCCGCCATAAACCGGGTCCCCAACAAGTCCGTGACCGGCATGGGCCATGTGAACACGAATCTGATGCGTTCGGCCCGTCTCAAGCCAGCATTCTATCAACGAAAGACCGCCAGGCGATCCAAAAACCTCGACAATTCGCGCCCGTGTCACCGCATGACGACCACCGTGAAAAAGCACTGCCTGCTTTTGCCGATCTGTCTTGTGTCGCGCCAGTTGAGTCGTCAAACGCATGATGTTGCCGGGCTCGAAGCTTACACCTTTGATCCCACGCAATCGGGGATCATTTGCATCCGGTACTCCATAGCAAATGGCACGATAATTCCGCTCGACGCTATGCGCCTCAAACTGGGCGGCCAGCCCGTGATGAGCTGCGTCCGATTTGGCCACCACCAGCAGACCACTAGTTTCCTTGTCGATCCGGTGCACGATACCCGGACGTTTGACGCCTCCTACACCCGAAAGATCATCGCCACAGTGATGCAGTAGAGCATTGACCAAAGTCCCGTTCGGAGAGCCTGGCGCCGGATGCACCACCATACCCGCAGGTTTATTCACCACGATCAGGTCAGCATCTTCATAGATAACCTCAAGCGGAATGTCCTCGGGGCCGATATGGCTGTCTTCGGCCTCGGCCACGGTGATCTCGATCCGCGCACCTTCGGCAATTTTGGTCTTCGGGTCATCCGCGACAGAGCCATCGACCGTGACAGCCCTTTCACTGATCAGACGAGCCAGCCGGGTGCGCGACAGGTTCTCTTCTGCTGGCACATCCCGCGCAAGCGCCTTATCAAGGCGAGGTGGCGGTGAGGCCGCGATGTGAAATTCTATCAGGCGGGTGCCCATGACTGTCCCTTCCGAACCTCAGGAACCGCAGGAAACACCACAGCTTCGGCTGCTACGGCGCATGGTCATGCTGTTGACCGCGGTTATGATTGGCGGGGTTCTAGTGACATTCGCCCTGATTGTCATCCGCCTATCGGACCGAACCCCAAAGCTGCCAGACCAGCTTGAACTGCCCGATGGCGCACGCGCGCAGGCGCTGACCATCGGCAACAACTGGTATGCGGTCGTGACAGATGACAATCGTATCCTGATCTTCGACAAGACAACTGGAAAACTGCGGCAAGAAGTTGAGCTGAACTAGCCTCACTTCTGGCCCGAAAGCCTGTTTAGTTGATTGGTAAACCGCTTGTAGGGTGGATAGAGGTCACGCGCCTTTTCGAGATATGGACGCGCCTTGTTCTTTTTCCCACGCCGCATTTGGATCTGACCCGCCATGCCCTGAATGGCGACGGTGATGTTATCCTGATCAGCGGCCTGCAGGATCAAATTCTCGCCGCGCTCGGTCTCACCTGTCCTTTCCAGCAAACGACCCATCGCGAACAGAAGAAACGGACTTTCCGGATCGCAGGCCAATGCCTCCGCCATTGTCCGATGCGCGGCTTCGGTATCGCCTTCCGCTTCATAAAGCTCAGCGAGGCGTTTCTGATACAGCGTGCTTTCAGGCACCTCGGCTAAAATTTGACGGGCTCTGTCGATGGCCTGACCACCCGAAATTTCACCCAGATGTCTTTGCAGAACTGTCCTGGCACCCAGTAAACGCGGATCGTTCGCTGATATGTCGGGCAGATCAATCAATGCCGCATTCAGCCCTTCCAATCTTTTCCGATGATCGAACAGACGTCTCGCGCGTTGATCCAATGCCAGCTCCGACCAATCCAGCAGAACAAAATCGAAATTACAGGGACGCCATGCAACCACCTTATGCTGAACAAGATACAGATTGTTGAACGGCGGAAAGCGGCGCTGCCGGACGATCCGTTGCAACGACCAATCCACTGGCGGCAGCAACCGTAGCGCCAAATGCGAGCGATAGAGCATTCTGGACCCAAGCACTACAACGTCCGGCCGTAACGGCTTGGCCCAGAACGCTTTTGCGAAATGGCGCGTGGCGGCCCAGCGCTTGCCCTGCACGCCCAAAATGGCCCCGCGAAGCGCGCACATTACGGAATAGTCCTCGGGCCAGAGATGCGGGTTCTGCAACCCCTCTCTGGCAAGCATCTCGCTTTCCTGCCACTTCGCCAAATAGAAGCAATTCAAAGATTGAAGTAGCGGCAAAAACGCATTGTCGGCACCAGCTTCCAGAATAGGTTTTGCAGTTTCATAGGCCTCTTCACAACGATCCTGAGCCGACAGGTACTGCACTGCTTTCGAATAGATGTGTGCGGCCTCAGACGGATTCAGAAACGCAGATGGACCCTGAGCAACTCGTTCAATGACCCGGACGTTGGCATCCTGCAATTCTTCCTCAGACAGTACATCGCGAAACACCTTCCGCTGCTGCCCCGATATGCGTGCTGCTGCCATTGAGAAGGCGGAAATATACGGCGCGATCACCTGCTCAGCCCTCGACATCGCGTAGAGTTCCAGAAAATCCCGTTGCGCTCGGGTCAGACCGGACAAATCGGCGATGTCCGACATTTGCATGAGCTGAGGATATTTCTGCTTGAAACGGGCAATCAACTCGGGTTGATCCGAGAACATGATCGCCGTCTGCCCCTTAGATTTCTCCAGATGGGCCTCGTAAAACTCCTCGGGTTCGATCTTGGCGGGCCAGGTCGAGTGCTTCCAGGGCAAGCCATTCAGGATATCGCCACGGCGGATGTGATAAGCCGAAACACCCTGCCCCGAGAGTTTCTCATCCGCCCGATCCATGACCTGGCGAATATCATCGACGAACCCGACACTGCGAATGAACTCGCGGTAACGCGGGCGGATAGCTTCAATATCCTCCCAGGGAAAGGCGAGAACCTCAAACCCCTCTTCGACCAGAACCGAGCGGCCAGAAGCCAAATGGGCGACGATCCGATCGGGTGAAGGGTCATTCTGAAACGCCCATATTGGCAAAGCGGTTTGACTGAGTGCGTCAAACTCTTTCTGGTCAAGAAAATGTGCATCCATCCAGTCAGAGGTGAACAGCTCTTGCGGCTGATCCAGTTCCGGCGCGTCCGCGCCCTGTGGGAACCAATTCACCCGATAGTCGGTCTCAAAGTCTTCAGCAAGACGGATGCAGGTCAGGATCATCAGAAGGCGCGCACCCATCCGATCCTTGCGCTGGCCGATGAAAACACCCCGCGTCCTGTTCATTGCAATATCTGAGCGACCGACACCATGCCGATACCGCCAACCACATGAACCATTAGAACATTCCCGAACCGCGTTTGCCTATCTTCTTACACAACCTCAGCAACGGCGGCGAGATACGAAATACGGGATGCTCCAAGCATTGTCGCAAATAGATGTCAGGTCGTCTGCACCGGGTGTGCATTCGACAAGTCGGGTGAAATTCGAATAGCTTGCGTGATCGGCCCCAAGCGAGATGCCTTATTTCGTGAAATCAAGCTTGCTGGAAGGCTTGTTGCAGCCGCCAATGCGTCGGGCAATGCAATACCCACTTCCATCGTCAGCACACGCACGGCTGTGGTCAGATCAAGATCGGCCCCTGCCAGCGTTCCATCCTGCAAAGTCAGCCTTCCATTTTCGCGCTGGATGATCCGCCCCTCAAGCATGAATTCACTCAGTTCTGTCCCCGCAACAGCCATCGCGTCACTGACCAGAAACAGGCGCCCAGGGCCCTGCTTAGCAGCAAAGGCAGCACGCATTGTCTCGGGATGAACATGGATCGCATCTGCGATCAATCCGGCAGACATCGCATTGCTGGAAAGAACCGCGCCGACCAACCCCGGCTCTCGGTTGCCGAGCTGGCTCATTGCATTGAACAGATGGGTGGCGCAGTGTGCACCCGCCTGTACATACGCTACGCATGTTTCAAAAGGAGCATCACTGTGCCCCAGAGAAACTATGACCCCCGCCTTTGCAAGTGTCTGGACCTGAGCAATCGTGACGCTTTCGGGCGCAAGTGTCACCATTAACGCAGGTAGCGCATTTGCCGCAGCCAGCAGCTGCTCAAGATCAGCATTCTCCAGTGGCCGGATAAGCGCGCCGTCATGGGCCCCCTTGCGCTGCACGGACAAATGCGGCCCCTCAAGATGCAGGCCGACAATCCCCTGAACTCCGTGCTGAATGGCCTGCGTTGCCGCAGATATGGCAGCAGTTGTCTTTTCCGGCGTGTCCGTAATTAAAGTGGGGAGAATTGACGTTGCTCCAAGCTGGCGATGCGCCGCTGCGATGCGCTGCAATGTCTCGACCGATGGGTCGTCGTTAAACATGACGCCGCCCCCGCCGTTGACCTGCAGATCCACGTAACCGGGACTGAGGATTTCGCCTGACAGATCCTCAATCGCCTCGTTCGAAGTCAGCTCAGCCTCGGGCACGATAGCGATCAGCACTCCGTCGACGAACCGGGCGGCGTGACCTTTCAGAAGCGTCTCACCGTCAAAGATCGGTCCGCCAGCGAAGGTGATGGTAGGATTAGTCATACCGTTTCAGTCACTTTCCGTAGATGGCGTGGCGCATCCGGATTGATGCCGCGGCGCATGGCGACCGATTCAACCATGCCGTAGAACGACGCAATCGTAGCAATCGGATCGGTCATCCAGTGCGAGGTGCGTATATGAGGAAGCGACACAGCACTTGTGACCTGATCAGTCGTAGCAAAGACCCTTGCACCTTTTTGGGCGAGCGCATCAGCGACCTCAGCTACGTTGGTCTCAGCCGCGTCGCCGGAAGAAAAGGCAATCACTGGAAACCCCTGATCCACGATTGAAACGGGGCCATGCAGTACCTCTGCCGCTGAATAGCTTTCAGCATGGATCTGACAGGTTTCTTTGAACTTCAACGCTGCTTCGTTTGAGATTGCCCAGGATGTCCCCCGCCCTAGCGTAAACAAGGACTGGCCATCGACAGCTTCAACGACGGCACCCCAATCGCAGGTGATTGCCTTTGACAGGGCTTCGGGAAGCTTGCGAATGGCCGCCAGCAGGTCATCATCGCCCTTGACCTCGGCCAGCAGCCAAAGCCCGGTAACCAACGAGGTCACAAAAGTCTTGGTCGCCGCCACGCTCAGCTCGGGCCCCGCATGAATTGGCAGCGAAGACGAGGCAACACCGGCCAACGCTGACTTAGTGTCATTCGTGATAGCAACCGAATAAGCGCCCCCTTCTGTCAGGGATCGGGTCAACTGAACGATGTCGGGGCTTTGGCCCGATTGCGAAACTGAAATACACAGCGTGTCGGGGCAACGCATGTCCACACCGTAGATGGATTTCACGCTTGGTCCCACCGAAGCCATAGGCAAGCCAAGCAGCAACTCGGATGCGTATTTCAGGTAGCTGCAGGCATGGTCAGACGAACCGCGCGCAACTGAGATCAAGAAATTTGGATCACTTTCACGGATCGCAGATGCGGTCTTTGTAATGGCATCGGCACCATCGGTTAAAAGGCGATCAACAGCAAAGGGTATCTCATTGATTTCCCGCCGCATTTGGGTAACTTCGATGGACATGAGCCCGACCTTTCAGGTTGACAGACGCAGCTCTGCCACGAAATCGTAAGCATCGCCGTGATAGATGGATCGGGTGAGTTCAGCGACACGCCCGCTTTCGAGATACGATGTGCGCTGAATTCGAAGCCCCGCAGTGCCTTCGGCAACATCGAGCAAACCGGCCTCGGTAGATTCAAGGTTGATGGCTGAGATTTTCTGGATCGCGCGCACCGGGCGATGACCCGACTGTTCCAGAAATGCGTATAGAGAACCGGTTACTTCGGTCGGGTTGGGCAGGATATCCAGCGGTAATGCCGCACGCTCCAGCGCCATCGGCCGACCTCCGGCAGCACGCAGGCGGTGAATACGAGCGACCTGATCGTTGGCGGACAGACCAAGAGCCAGCATCTCATCCGGTGAAGGCAGAAAAACCCCCCGCTCCAACCAGGTCGAGGTCGTCTCGAACCCGCGCCGCTCCATGTCTTCGGTAAACGAAGTCAGATGAGAAAGCGATTGCTCAACCCGTGCCACAGGCTGGCGCACAAACGAACCCGAACCCTGCCGCTGTTCGATCGCGCCTTTGCGTACAAGTTCTTGAATGGCCTTGCGAACTGTAACGCGCGACAGATCCGTTAGCTCGGCAATCTCACGTTCGGGCGGAAGTGAACTGTTTGGGGGCAGAATGCCTTCTTCAATCCCCTTTTCGAGCCGTTGACGCAATTGTACATATCGCGGCCCGGCGGTCTGACCCAGCCAACCTTCGGGCCGCAGGAAGTCAGCAACGCTCATGTTCGATCTCCTCTTGAAACGCTCGGGCCAGCGCGATTGCACCGCTTAATGGATCACCCAATGGCTTGGTCAGCTCGTTCTGCATGATCTCCGGTAAATACGCTGCATAACGCGGGCCAATGCCCCCGGTCAGGCAAATCGAAAGGCCCGGTGCCCAGCCCATTGCCTCCATCCGATCTGCAAGATATCGCGCACCGGCCTCCATGATCGAAACTGCAAGCGCATCCCCTCGCCCCGCATGAAGCGTCACAATAGGAGCCAAAGCGCCAAACTCGGTCGGCGACATCCCGGAAGCAGCCTTAACGACGCCAGCAGCACCATCAAACCGCGCTAACAGATCGTCTGCCACCTCAGACGTCGCCCTAAGATCGTCGGCACAGTCGAGTATGTCCGACAATGCTCGACGTCCGACCCATTGCGCTGAGGCCTGATCCCCCAGTACCGGCCCCCACCCCCCGGCAAAGCTGCGCTGTTCGCCTCTCTGTACCGCGAGAAATGATCCTGTACCGCAGTGCGCCACAAAACCATCCTTCGTCCCCAGCGCACCGCGCAAGGCGGCAGGCCTGTCATCTTCAATCCGGACATGATCAAACGGCAGCGCGGCTGCCAGCCGCTCTGACAGTGCTTTCCCAGTGACCCCTGCCAGACCTAGATACGCTGGGGTTCGGACAAGCCGACTTGCATCCAGACCAGAACGCTCTGCCAAAATGGCAAATCCACGCTTCAGCTCAGCGCATGCCGCGTTGAAATCGGTCGACACATTTGCAGCCCCGACCTCAACCTGCTGAACAAGAGGGCCATCAGAAACGGCAATACGGCAGCGTGTTCCACCGCCATCGACAGCCAGCACCAAGTTATCAAAAGAGCGACTCATACAGATACCTTTATAATACCTATTATCGATTTTGAAGACCCAATCATGACCAAATTGGGTTATTTGGGCGGAAAAAATGAAACACACTGTCATAAAAATAAAATGGTAGACTAATGGTATCTAAAAGGTATGATACCCAGAACTCAGGGGGAGAATCACTTGACCACGCCAGTGACAGAACAGCTACATCCGGATGCGATCGGGCTTGATGCCCGCCCGTTGAACGAAGTCGCCGAACTTCTGGCCCGGTCGCAATCCGAAGCTGCAGCTACACCCCTCGACTCACTCAGCCCCATTTGTTCTGGCGCGAAAGCGATGGCGCAAACGATCCGCACTGGCGGGCTTCTGCGCTACCTTGCAGCAGGATCATCCGGACTGATGGCCGCCTCGGACGCGTTGGAACTGGGTGGCACCTATTCGATACCTGCAAGCCAGATTCGCATTCACATGGCAGGCGGCCTGCCGTCCGGCGTCGAGATGCCCGGAAATGTCGAGGATGCTACCGACAGTCTAGGCCACGAGCTTGCAGATCTGTCGGCCAAAGACACTCTGATCGCCGTTTCAGCCAGCGGAACCACGCCCTACACAGTCACAGCAGCCAGGATCGCCACAGCCAAGGGGGCTACAGTTATCGGCATCGCAAACAATGGCGACACCGAGCTCCTTCAGCTGGCCGATCACGCTATTCTACTGTCCACTCCACCCGAACTAATCTCAGGCTCGACTCGCATGGGTGCGGGCACGGCGCAAAAAATTGCACTGAACATGCTATCCACACTCATGGCGATGGATTTAGGGCACATTCAGGATGGCATGATGATCAACCTGCGCGCTGACAACGAGAAATTGCGCGCCCGCGCTAAAGGCATTGTTTGCCAACTGACAGGTGCAGAAGCCGAGCAAGCTGCATCAGCACTGAATGCGGCAGACGGAAATCTCAAATGTGCGGCCCTAATGGCGGCAGGCGCTTCCGTGCTGGAAGAGGCGCAGGCGATGCTGCGTAGCTCGGATGATCACCTCCGCCCTGCGTTGGAGCGGCTTAAACAAAACCAAGAAACCATCAAACCGGGAGAAACCAAATGACACGCAAAGTTTTGAGCCTTGCTCTGATGAGCACAGCGCTGGTCACAAGCGCCAATGCGCAAGACGCGACACTAACCATCGAAAGTTGGCGCAACGACGATCTGGCATTGTGGCAGGAAAAGATCATTCCGGCTTTTGAAGCCGAGCATCCCGGCATCAAAGTGATTTTCTCGCCCTCTGCCCCAGCGGAATACAACGCCGTTCTGAATTCGAAGCTTGAGGCCGGGTCGGCGGGCGATCTGATTACCTGCCGTCCGTTTGATGCTTCGCTGGCGCTGTACGAAAACGGACACCTGACCGATCTGTCTGATCTGGAAGCTATGGGCAATTTCTCCGACGTCGCCAAATCTGCCTGGCAAACCGATGACGGTTCGGCCAGCTTCTGCGTCCCGATGGCGTCGGTGATTCACGGCTTCATCTACAACAAAGATGCGTTCAACGAGTTGGGCATCGAAGTTCCAACTACCGAGGCCGAGTTCTTTGCCGCCCTCGACAAGATCAAGGAAGACGGCACCTATATCCCGATGGCAATGGGCACCAATGACCAGTGGGAAGCCGCGACGATGGGCTATAACAATATCGGCCCGAACTACTGGAAGGGCGAGGAAGGTCGTCAGGCGCTGATCAAGGGGGAGCAGAAGCTGACCGATCCACAGTGGGTTGCCCCTTATGCGACGCTGGCCAAGTGGGCGGACTATCTCGGCGACGGGTATGAGGCACAGACCTATCCCGACAGCCAGAACCTGTTCACGCTGGGTCGTGCAGCGGTCTATCCAGCAGGCAGCTGGGAAATCTCCGGATTCAACACGCAGGCCGATTTCGAAATGGGCGCTTTCAAGCCGCCGGTCCAGAACGCGGGCGATACCTGCTATATCTCGGACCACACCGATATCGGCATCGGTATGAACGCCGCGAGCGAAAACCAAGAAGCTGCACGCACTTTCCTGGCTTGGGTCGCAAGCCCCGAGTTTGCCAGCATCTTCGGTAACGCCCTACCCGGTTTCTTCCCGCTATCCAGCACTCCGGTCGAGCTGGAAGATCCACTGGCCAAAGAAATCGTCGGTTGGCGGGATGAGTGCGAAAGCACGATCCGCTCGACTTACCAAATCCTGTCGCGCGGCACGCCGAACTTGGAAAACGAGACCTGGGGCGCATCCGTTGCTGCCATCAAAGGCGCCGAGACCCCCGAGGTGCTGGGTCAACAATTGCAGGACGGTCTGGCCAGCTGGTACGCACCGCATCAGTAACACATAGGCCACTCACACCGGACGCGGCTACCGCGTCGCGTCCGGGCACTTATATCCCCGGAGATTCCCATGCAGACCCGCCGCATACGCTGGCACATTGCCGTTTTCCTCGCCCCTGCGGTGCTGGTCTACACGGCGGTGATGATCTTCCCCTTGTTCAACACTCTGCGCCTCGCACTGTTCACCGAGGTCGATCAGACACGTATCTACGTGGGCCTGCAGAATTTCCGCACCCTGTTTTTTGATCCGATCTGGTCCGAGCAGTTCTGGAACGCCCTGGGCAACAACTTCTGGTTCTTCCTGATCCACATGCTGGTGCAGAACCCCATCGGTATCGCTCTGGCGGCACTACTATCGCATCCACGCCTGCGCTTTGCCGCGCTCTATCGGTCCGCGATTTTCATTCCGACCATTCTGAGCTTTGTCATCGTCGGTTTTGCGTGGAAACTAATCCTGTCCCCGCTTTGGGGCATCGCACCCTCTATGCTGGACGCCGTTGGTCTTAAGTCGCTGTTTGCACCGTGGCTCGGCAAAGAAGAATATGCCCTGACGACGTTGGCACTTGTCTCGGTCTGGCAATTCGTCGGCATCCCTATGATGTTGATCTACGCCGCCTTGCTGTCGATCCCCGAAGAGATCCTCGAGGCCGGAGAAATAGACGGCATCACCGGTGCTTCGGCTTTCTGGAAGATCAAACTGCCGTTGATCATTCCTTCGATCGGGATCATCTCAATCCTTACATTTGTAGGCAATTTCAACGCGTTCGACCTGATCTACGTCTCGCAAGGCGCGCTGGCGGGGCCGGATTTCTCAACCGATATCCTGGGCACCTTCATGTACCGCACTTTCTTTGGCTTCCAGCTGCAACTAGGCGACCCCCATATGGGCTCCGCCATCGCTGGCGCCATGTTCGCGATCATCCTTGTCGGCGTCTGCATCTACCTCTTCGGGATCCAGACCCGGATGCGCCGGTATCAACTGTAAGGATAGCCGGATGAACAAAGCACGCCAAAACCCGCTGAATACGGCCGCCATGCACGGGGCGCTGATCCTCTACACATTGATCGCCCTCTTCCCGGTCTTCGTGATCATCATCAACAGCTTCAAAACCCGACGCTCGATTTTCCGCGAGCCACTCGCCCTGCCCGATGCCGAAAGCTTCTCGCTGATCGGCTACCAGACGGTGATGAAACAAGGGGATTTCTTCCTCTACTTCCAGAACTCGCTGATCGTGACCGTTGTTTCGCTGGCCTTCGTACTGCTGTTCGGCGCCATGGCCGCTTTTGCCCTGAGCGAATACAAGTTCAAAGGCAATACCCTGATGGGCCTCTATCTGGCGCTTGGGATCATGATCCCGATCCGCATCGGCACCGTTGCGATACTAGAGATGATGGTTGCCACCGGGTTGGTGAACACGCTTTGGGCTCTGATCCTTGTCTATACTGCGCAAGGCCTGCCGCTGGCGGTGTTCATCCTGTCCGAATTCATGCGACAGGTCTCAGATGACCTAAAAAACGCGGGCCGCGTGGACGGGTTGTCGGAATACACCATCTTCTTCCGTCTAGTCCTGCCACTCGTCCGCCCTGCCATGGCTACCGTCGCCGTGTTCAACATGATCCCCATCTGGAACGACCTCTGGTTCCCGCTAATCCTCGCCCCGGCTGAGGAGACCAAAACCCTGACACTGGGCAGCCAAGTCTTTATCGGACAGTTCGTCACCGACTGGAACGCGGTTTTGTCGGCGCTCAGCATGGCAATCCTGCCGGTACTGGTGCTCTACGTCATCTTCTCGCGTCAGCTGATCCGTGGCATCACTTCAGGAGCTGTCAAATGACCAAAGTTCTGATCGCCGGCCTTGGCAATATGGGGTTGAGCCACGCTTTGGCCCACCATCATCACCCGGACGCTGAAGTCGTTGGGTTAGTGAACCGATCCGGTCGCGTGGATCATCCCGATCTGTCAGGCTATCCGGCCTATTCGGATTTTCACACCGCTCTGGCAGAGACCAAGCCCGATCTGGTGGTAGTGGCGACCTACTCCGACAGCCACGCCGATTTCGCCGGCGCGGCGATGGAGGCCGGGGCGCATGTATTTGTCGAAAAACCGCTGGCGACCACTGTCGCAGATGCCAAGCGCGTTGTCGAAAAGGCCATTGAAACCAAACGCAAACTGGTGATTGGTTACATCCTGCGCCACCACCCTTCTTGGATGCGCCTGATTTCCGAGGCGCGCAGTCTGGGCGGGCCATATGTCTTCCGCTTGAACCTCAACCAACAAAGCAACGGGGCCGAGTGGGAAACACACAAAGCTCTGATGCAGACCACCTCGCCCATCGTCGATTGCGGTGTGCATTATGTCGACGTGATGTGTCAGATCACTGACTCCGACCCCGTGCGAGTCCACGGCATGGGCCTGCGCCTAAGCGATGAGATCGCCGAAGACATGTACAACTACGGCCAGTTTCAGGTGGTCTTCGAGGATGGCTCGGTCGGCTGGTATGAGGCCGGTTGGGGCCCGATGATGTCCGAAACCGCGTTCTTCGTGAAAGATATCGTGTCGCCCAACGGATCAGTCTCGATCACCGATGGCAACAAGGGTGCTTCGGCTGATATCGACGGCCACACGAAGGTCGGTGGCCTTCTGGTGCACCGCCCCGAAGCCGACCAGACAATCGATATGCCCGATGAACCCGGCCATCAGGAGCTCTGCGATGCCGAACAAGCCTATATGTTGCGTGCGATCGCTGAAGAAATCGACCTGACCCGCCATATGAACGATGCCGTACAATCGCTCGCCATCTGTCTGGCCGCCGATGAAAGTATCCGCACTGGCCAACCCATTTCGCTGAAAGAGGCACGAAAATGACCGCCCTGACGCTTACAAACGTAAACAAGGCCTTCGGTACAGTCGAAGTCCTCAAGGATATCAACATCGAAGTGGAAGATGGTGAATTCGTCGTCTTCGTCGGCCCCTCGGGCTGTGGCAAATCCACCCTCTTGCGCGTGATTGCGGGGCTCGAAGATGTGACCTCGGGCGAGGTTCGCATCGGCGGAGAACTTATGAACCTAACCCCGCCCTCCAAACGCGGCATCGCGATGGTGTTCCAAAGCTATGCGCTCTACCCCCATCTAAACGTGCGCAAAAATATGTCTTTGGCGCTGAAACAGGAAGGTCAGAGCAAGCAGGTGATCGAAGAACGGGTCACCAAGGCCAGCAAGATGCTGAACCTTGAGCCCTATATCGACCGTTACCCCTCGGAACTATCCGGCGGACAACGCCAACGCGTCGCTATCGGCCGTGCCATTGTGCGCGAGCCCAAACTGTTTCTGTTCGACGAGCCTTTGTCCAACCTGGACGCCGCCCTGCGCATGAACACGCGGCTGGAAATCGCGAACCTGCACCAGCAGCTTGATGCTTCAATGATCTACGTCACCCACGACCAGACCGAAGCCATGACACTGGCCGACAAAATCGTCGTTCTTCGCGACGGACGCGTCGAACAGGTCGGCAGCCCTATGGAACTATACAATAACCCCGCTAATCAATTCGTTGCAGGGTTCCTCGGTGCGCCATCGATGAACTTCTTTCCGGCCAGTCTGATCGAAGACCGCGCACATGCAACCCTGGGCATTCGTCCGGAAGACCTTTACTTGTCCGATGACGGCCCTCTGGTCGCAAACGTGACCCACGTCGAGCATCTGGGCGGGGATACCAACGTAATCGCCATGATGCAGAACCATCAGATCACTGCGCGTCTATTCGGTCAGCATCAGGTGAATGCGGGTGAAGCGGTTCGTTTGGGTTATGCGCAAGACCGAACCTATAGATTCGACCAGCAAGGCGCCCGCCTTACCTGACAGTAATTCGCATCAATATCAATATTATGGCACGGTCGAGACGATATGAAGACTTGAATAAACAAGTACTAGTTGTATAGCTTGTGTTGATTGTGTTTCGGTGTCGAGAAACGCCGATGTAGCAATTCACCCACAACTAAGATGAAGACAGGCCTCGTGCCTTTCGCATCACCTGATCAGCACTTCAGCTTAGTCCTGCGTTCCGAGGCCCTGCACGATCTCTTTCTTACTGATGATAGCATGGTATTCATAGGTTACTGCGACTCTGACCGCGTATCCCTTACCTCTCTTAAAGAAGCCACTTGTCACCCGTACATCTTTCTCAAAGGCTCCATCTACCGTTACATTCGGTGAAGAAATCTGTTGAAAATCAAGTATATGGTGCGGTCGAGAAGACTCGAACTTCCACGGGTGTTACCCCACAGCGACCTCAACGCTGCGCGTCTACCAATTCCGCCACGACCGCACTGCCAATGACTTGGTAGAGGGGCGTATAGACGCTGAACCGCGCGATGTGAAGAGGCAAAAACACGACGGTTTGATTTTGAGCTGTTCGCTCATATCTATACATCTGTTCAACGCTTCAGGAGCGAGACATGGCAACTACAGATCCGCGTCCAGTTCTGCAGATCGATATCGTTTCGGATGTAGTTTGCCCTTGGTGTATTGTTGGTTTCCGCCAACTCGATGCAGCCTTGAAACAGGAAAACGTACTCGCGCATCTGCGGTGGCACCCTTTTGAACTGAACCCGGCCATGGGACCCGAGGGTCAAAATCTGCGTGAACATATTGCTGAGAAATACGGCTCGACGCCGGAGCAAAGTCAACATACGCGCGAAAGGCTGACTGCCCTTGGGGCCGAACTTGGGTTCACCTTCAATTTCGACGACGACAGTCGAATTGTGAACACCTTTGCCGCGCACCAATTGCTGGACTGGGCGGAGACCCAGGGGCGCCAACACCCACTCAAGCTCGCTTTATTTGAAGATTATTTCACTCATCAACGTGATGTCTCGAATATCGAAGTTTTGATGGATGCTGTCGAAGCAGCCAAGTTGGATAGGGTCAAGGCGCAAGAAGCGCTCTTGTTAGGTACCCACGCAAACTCGGTGCGCGAGAAACAGAACTTCTGGACCAGTTGGGGGATTTCAGGCGTGCCTGCGATGGTATTCAGAGGCAAGTACCTGCTGACGGGGGCTCAGGGGACCGACACCTACGCAAAAGTGATTCAACGCTGTCTGGCCGAGGCAGCATGACCTCTTCCCCCCATCGGGGAGACGGTCTAAGGGAATGACATGGAATGGAAGACGACCGACGGGCTGACGGATTACGAAAAGGCCACCGCTTTTATGGAGGCGCGCGTTGCTGCGATCGCGGCAGGTGAAGCGGATGAGTGTGTCTGGCTGCTCGAACACCCTCCCCTGTATACAGCTGGCACATCGGCAAAACGCGAGGATTTAACCGATCCCGACCGCTTTCCGGTGTATGAGAGCAAACGCGGTGGTCAGTACACCTATCACGGGCCGGGGCAGCGCGTGGTTTATGTCATGCTGGACGTGGGCAAGCGCGGACATGACGTGCGCCGTTTTGTTCAACAGCTTGAAGCGTGGGTAATCGCGGCTCTGGCCGAGTTCAACGTAACAGGAGAAATCCGCGAGGGTCGCGTCGGCGTCTGGGTACAGCGCAATGACAAACCTCTGACAGTCACGGGTCAAACCGCCGAGGACAAGATCGCAGCGATTGGGATTCGGCTGCGGAAATGGGTCAGCTTCCATGGCATTTCAATCAATGTCGAACCTGACTTGTCTCATTTCTCAGGCATTGTACCCTGCGGAATTCAGGAACACGGGGTGACATCGCTTGTCGATCTGGGACTGCCGGTGACGGTGAATGACGTCGATGTAGCGTTGAAAAAGACCTTTGCCGAGGTCTTCGCCACCGAGGAGCTTGAGGGGTAGGTGATTCCACTTACACAGGCCTATTCTTAACAAACCACCCATACAACAATGCCGAATTTCCCGGCATTCTGTTTCGCAAACCACGTAGTTATTGACTTTGAATCGCCCAAATTCGCTTCAAATTCAGTGTTTCTTCACATCCGCTCCTTACAAACGCCTTCTAACCACGTAGTATGTAATTACCGTTCATGAGTGAGTGGTGTGTTAACCGGTGATCGCAGGGCTGCCCCGCGAAATCCGAGAAAGTGTTTGGTTACGAGTCTGCCGTTCCGACCCCATATCGGAACGGCAATTCTCGTTTTAAGACACCCTTAATTCTATTGGTGCCCAAAACGCGCTGTTTCTACGCAGGCGTGCCTGTTGCTTTCAATTTCCAGCATGACATGACCAAGGCCATACTGGTCCCGCAGGACCTGCTTGACCATCGCGCGGATATTTTCGGCTCTGTCCAAAGCATCGGCAGCGATAACCAGATGCGCCGACAGCGCTGGCACACGTTCCTGCATGCTCCACAGATGGATGTGGTGTACACCTGCCACGCCCGAGGTGCTTTCGATGACTATTGCCACCTCTTCCGGATCCAATTCCGGTGGCGCGCCCAGCATCAGAACGCGAATGGTTTCCCCGATCTCGGATTTGACGTGCCACAGGATGTATAGCGAGATCATGATGGTGACCGCAGGGTCGACCCAAGTCCAGTTGAACAGAATAACGGCGGCACCTGCAATAATCACGGCGATGGACCCCAAAGCATCAGCCACGTTGTGCAGGAAGGCCGCGCGGATGTTCATGCTTTCCTTGGCCATTGAATAAGTCAGCGCGGCGGTGATCAGGTCAACGACCAGTGCGATCCCCGCGATCCAGACGACAATCCACCCATTGACCGGTTCGGGTTCAAAAAACCGCATCACGCCTTCAAACATCAGGTAGACCGACAGAACGACCAACGTCGTATAGTTGACCAGTGCCGCTACGACCTCGGCTCGGCCATAGCCGAAGCTCATGCGCGGATTCGCGGGTCGTCGGGCAATCTTCCGGGCAAAGAACGCAATGACCAGTGCAATCGCATCAGAAAAATTGTGCAGGGCGTCCGCAATCAGGGCGAGCGACCCTGAAAAGATCCCGCCCACAATCTGTGCAAGTGTCAGGAACATGTTGACCGCGATGGCCCAGGCAACGCGGGCATCTCCGGTCTGCGGATCAATATGTGCGTGGCTGTGTCCTTTATGCGAATGCTGATGAGCCATTTTTGTGTGTCCCGTTTTCTGGTTCACCGTGCTAGATAATTCCTCTAGCAACTAGAGGTTCAAGAGGGTGTTTCGAAAAATGTATGCAATCGGAGACCTCTCGCACCGCACCGGTGTCAAAGTGCCTACCATTCGGTTCTATGAAGACCGGGGGCTTCTGCCGCCTCCCGAACGTACTGCCGGTAATCAGCGCCGCTATGACGAAGCCGCGCTGCAACGGTTGCAATTCATACGCCATAGCCGCGATCTGGGCCTGCCGTTGGCCGATATCGAGGCTCTGCTCACGCTGGAGGGAGCGAAAGGGCAAGACCTGAACCAGGCGCATGAAATCGCCGAACGGCAGTTGGAAGATATTCGCGGTCGGATCACCCGCTTAAAGCGCTTGGAACAAGAGTTGGCCCGCATTACTCAAGCCTGTGATGGGCAGCACGATCACGTTTGCGCCGTGCTGCATGCGTTTGGCGATCACGATGCCTGTGACGGATCACATTGAAGGCGGATCAAGCCAGAGCGGCGCGGATTTTGTCGGCGTGTTGCGCGATCAGATCGAAATCACCCATCTTGCCCGGCGGGCGCATTGCAACACCCTCGTGCCGAGGTAATACATGGACATGCAGGTGAAACACCTCCTGCCCGCCTGCGGCTTCATTGAATTGCTGAACAGTGACGCCATCCGCATCAAAGGCGTCCTTCACGGCACGCGCCATTTTCTGAACCGTCGCCATAACCGCCGCCAGTTGCTCGGGCGTTGCGTCCAACAGATTGCGGCAAGGTGTCTTCGGGATGACTAGCAAATGCCCGTCAGAGCGCGGCATGATATCCATCAGCGCCACGGTATCGTCGTCCTCGTAAACGCGGTTCGACGGGATTTCTCCACGCAGAATCTTGGCAAAGATGTTTTCGGGGTCATAGGCGGTCATCGTGGGCCTCCGGAGTTGGAACGTCACCTTGTTCTGCGGCGCGCCCCGACGCGGGTCAAGCGGGTTTCCCCGCCATCTCTTGAATTCACCTCCACAACCCCCAGATAAGCTGCATCCAGTGTCAATTCCGCGTGCACATCAACCTGCCCGCGACAATTAATCTTGATCCAGATCAAACTCGACCATTGAAGGTCGCCCCTTGGCAAACTAAAACCAGCAGGAATCCCGCGCGTTGGAGAGGTCCGACTGCGCGGTGTAGTTGCAACAGGAGGCACCTAAATGGCAGACGCAGCCATTCATGGTCACGACCATGAAGACCAGCGTGGGTTCTTCACCCGCTGGTTCATGTCGACCAACCACAAGGATATCGGGATTCTCTACCTGATCTTCTCGGCCCTGGCCGGGTTCATCTCGGTAGCGATGACCGTCTATATGCGGCTCGAACTGATGCACCCTGGTGTTCAGTACATGTGCCTCGAAGGCTTCATGGCCGACCCGTGCACGCCCAATGGGCACCTTTGGAACGTGATGATCACCTATCATGGTGTTTTGATGATGTTCTTCGTTGTCATCCCGGCGCTTTTCGGCGGATTTGGCAACTATTTCATGCCGTTGCAGATCGGTGCGCCGGACATGGCGTTCCCGCGGATGAACAACCTGTCCTTCTGGCTGTACGTCGCTGGTACATCTCTGGGCGTCGCCTCGCTGCTTAGCCCCGGTGGTAATGACCAGCTCGGCTCGGGCGTTGGTTGGGTTCTGTACCCGCCGCTGTCTACGACCGAGGGCGGCATGTCCATGGACCTTGCGATCTTCGCCGTGCACGTATCGGGCGCCTCATCGATCCTGGGCGCGATCAATATGATCACCACGTTCCTGAACATGCGTGCCCCGGGCATGACCCTGTTCAAGGTGCCGCTGTTCAGCTGGTCGATCTTCGTCACATCGTGGCTGATTCTGCTGTCCCTGCCGGTTCTGGCAGGCGCGATCACCATGTTGCTGATGGACCGTAACTTTGGTTTCACCTTCTTTGATCCGGCCGGTGGCGGTGACCCGATCCTGTATCAGCACATTCTTTGGTTCTTTGGACACCCGGAAGTGTACATCGTAATCCTGCCCGGTTTCGGCATCATCAGCCACGTGATTGCAACCTTCGCGCGCAAGCCGATCTTCGGCTACTTGCCGATGGTCTGGGCGATCATCGCGATTGGTGTTCTTGGCTTCGTCGTCTGGGCGCACCACATGTACACTGTGGGCCTGTCGCTGCGTCAGCAGGCTTACTTCATGCTGGCTACAATGGTCATCGCGGTTCCGACGGGCGTTAAGGTCTTCTCGTGGATCGCGACCATGTGGGGCGGCTCGATCGAGTTCAAAACCCCAATGCTGTTCGCCTTCGGCTTCCTGTTCCTGTTCACCGTTGGCGGTGTGACCGGTGTGGTTCTGTCGCAGGCAGGTGTAGACCGCGCTTATCACGACACCTACTACGTGGTTGCGCACTTCCACTATGTGATGAGCCTGGGTGCCGTCTTCGCGATCTTCGCCGGCGTTTACTTCTACTTCGGCAAAATGACCGGTCGTCAGTATTCGGAGTTCTGGGGCAAGGTTCACTTCTGGCTGTTCTTCATCGGCGCCAACCTGACCTTCTTCCCGCAGCACTTCCTGGGCCGTCAGGGCATGCCGCGCCGTTACATCGATTATCCCGAGGCTTTCGCCCAGTGGAACTTTGTGTCGTCGATCGGTGCGTTCATTTCCTTCGCCTCGTTCCTGCTGTTCTTCGGTATCGTGATCTACGCCCTGCTGCGTGGCGCGCGTATCACCCAGAACAACTACTGGAACGAATACGCGGATACCCTGGAATGGACCCTGCCCTCGCCGCCGCCTGAACACACGTTCGAGCAGCTGCCCAAGCAGGAAGACTGGGACAAGGGCCACGCGCACTGATCCCCCTATAATTAAGGAAAACCCCGCCTGCTACGGCGGGGTTTTTTGTTTGTTGAGACCGCTCTGCGGTAAAGCCAATCGACTGGAAAGTCGCCAGAACGACAAAAATAGGCTATTCTGCTTCGGGCAACTCATCCGGCAAACCGGAGATTCCAGATGCCCGAAATTGATTTTTGGTTCTCAATTGGAAGTACCTACAGTTTTCTGACGGTCACGCGTCTGGACGACTGGTGCGCGGAAAACGATGCGACGGTCAGCTGGCGCCCATTCAACGTGCGCACAGTGATGTCTGAACAACAAAACATCCCGTTTGCGGGTAAGCCTGTAAAGTCTGCCTATATGTGGCGCGACATTGAGAGGCGTGCCGCCAAGTACCATATCCACGCCAAACTGCCTGCGCCCTATCCTATCTCGGATCTGCCCCTCGCCAATCAAGTGGCTCTGCTGGGCATGCAGGATGGTTGGGGTAAGGCATTCACGCAAAACCTGTACAGGATCTGGTTCGAAGAAGGAATCGAGGCCGGAAGCGAGAATGCTATCTCCGAAGCACTGCATCGATGTCAGCAAGACCCGCGCCTGGCTCTTTCTCGTGCACGCAGCCCAGACGTTACAGCAGCGCTCGAGACCGAAACGAATGTTGCGGTTCAGCTTGGCGTTTTCGGCGCACCAAGCTTTGTCGTTCGGGGTGAAGTATTCTGGGGTGATGACAGGCTGGATGATGCCCTGTCCTGGCTTCGCGTAGGCCATGTTGTCTGAGAATTAGCGCTTCGACTTTGTTAGCCACTGCGCTAGTTTTTGACTATGCCCTATCGATGGAAACAAACTTCGGAATCCGAGCAGGAGTTGCGCCTCTGGCCACACAATTCGCTCCCACCTCGCGGTGCGATGGGCGTTATACTGGCCGTGTTTTTGTTCGGCCTCATTCCGCTGATCGCAGTCCTGGGCTCCATTTTACTGTGGGGGTTGTTGCCTTTCTTGCTGATCACCGTGCTGGGCCTGTGGCTGGCGTTCGAAATGAACTACCGTGCCCGCAGTGTATTTGAAGTGCTGACCCTGAACAAAACGCAGGCCCATCTGGTTCATCACGACCCGCGCAGCGGCGATCAGGAATGGTCCTGTAACCGGTATTGGGCCCGCCCCGAAATGCACACGCGCGGCGGCCCGGTGCCGCATTACGTCACCCTGATCGGCAACGGGCGCGAAGTCGAAATCGGATCGTTTCTGTCCGAGGAAGAGCGGATCACCCTTTTTGACGATCTGACCCGCAAACTGGCTGAGCCTGCGTAATCAGCCGCCGTTTGACCCAGCGCACAGGTGATCCTTCACCATCGGACCAACTTTGCCGAAATCCATCTGTCCGGTATAGCGCGTTTTCAACTCACCCATGACCTTGCCCATATCCCGGATCGAGCCGGCACCGGTAGCGGTGATTGCCGTCTGAATCGCCTTGCTGACTTCGTCGTCATCCAATTGCTTGGGCAAGAATTCCTCGATCACCGCGACCTCGCGCAGTTCCCGCTCGGCCAGATCAAGCCGCCCGCCCTCTTCATAGGCGCGTGCGCTTTCCTTGCGCTGCTTGGTCATTTTCCCAAGAATTTCAAGCACCTCGGCATCACCGCACCCTTTGGCCTCTTCGTTGCCAGAGCCGCGCGTCGCGATATCCCGGTCTTTGATCGCTGCATTGATAAGGCGCAATGTCGACAGGCGCTCGGCCTCTTTGTCTTTCATTGCTTGCTTCAGGGCAGAGTTCACCCGTGATCGCATATCCATATGGTCTGTCCATCCCCATGGCAAAGGAACCCCGACCATATCGAAACAAAAAGGCAGGCACAACAGGAGAGCAATGCCGCTAACTTATTGATTTATAACAATAGCCAAAATTTGAACAGACTTGACCCGGGCGTGCAAGCCCCTTAGGTATGCGCCGGTTTACCTTGCAGGAGAGTCGCGCCATGGCCCAGAACGCCCCGTCCAAGCCCACCGCATGTCTGGCATTGGCAGATGGAACTCTGTTTTACGGCGCTGGGTTCGGCGCGACCGGTCAGACCGTCGCGGAACTTTGCTTCAATACCGCCATGACTGGATATCAGGAAATCATGACTGATCCCTCTTATGCAGGCCAGATTGTGACCTTCACCTTCCCGCATATCGGCAATGTCGGCGTGAACCCGGAAGATGATGAAACCAGTGACCCGGTAGCGGCTGGAATGGTTGTCAAATGGGATCCGACCGAGCCCTCAAACTGGCGTTCTGCAGAGGAGTTGAAATCCTGGTTGGCACGGCGCGGGCGCATCGCGATCGGTGGCGTGGATACCCGCCGCCTCACCCGCGCCATCCGTCAACAGGGCGCGCCGCACGTGGCGCTGGCTCATGACCCCGAGGGCAATTTCGACATCGAAGCCCTGATCGCCGCGGCGCGCGGTTTTGCGGGCCTCGAAGGTATGGACCTCGCCAAGGACGTGACTTGCGCCCAAAGCTATCGTTGGGATGAGATGCGTTGGGCATGGCCCGATGGCTACCAGCGGCAAGAAGCTCCGGCGCATAAGGTGGTCGCGATCGACTACGGTGCCAAGCGCAACATTCTGCGCTGTCTCGCCTCGGCGGGTTGCGATGTGACTGTACTGCCTGCGACCGCAACCGCTGCTGAGGTGCTGGCACATGACCCAGACGGCGTGTTTCTGTCAAACGGCCCCGGCGATCCGGCGGCCACCGGCGAATATGCCGTTCCAATGATCAAAGAGGTGCTTGAAACCACCGATCTGCCTGTCTTCGGCATCTGCCTAGGACACCAGATGCTGGCGTTGGCACTTGGCGGGCAAACGGTCAAGATGAACCACGGCCACCACGGTGCCAACCACCCGGTCAAGGATATGGATACCGGCAAGGTTGAGATCACTTCGATGAATCACGGATTCGCGGTTGACGCACAGTCCTTGCCCGAAGGCGTCATCGAGACGCATCGCTCCTTGTTCGACGGTTCAAACTGCGGCATCCGCATGACAGATCGCCCAGTTTACTCGGTGCAGCACCACCCCGAAGCCTCGCCCGGCCCGCAAGACAGTTTTTATCTGTTCGAACGCTTTGCCGCCGCCATGGCAGAGCAAAAGGCACAGGCCCAAGCCTGATTTGACTAAGTTAACCGCACGTTAACCCTGTTTAAGCAACCCTGCCGATCGTGACTTGCGGCAGGGTTTTTTCATGGCCGAACTGAATCTCCAGCGTCAGGTACCGGCTGAACCGGTGCCCGGCCCTCATTCTCGCAAACCTTTGGGTGCCTGCCTGCGGGATCAAGGCGTGATCTCCGACGCTCAACTGCAGCGCGCTCTACGATTGCAGGCACGCCAAAATGCCCCTCTGGGTGAAATATTGGTAGGTGAAGGTTGGGCCAGCCGGGACGAAGTTCTAGCTGCACTGTCCGATCAGACGGGCCTGCAAATCGCCGACCTGGAACACAGCCCTCCACCCGCCGACCTCTGCGCGCTCAAACCGGTGGAATTCTGGTTGAAGCACAACGCCCTGCCGTGGATGCGGGTTGGACCAATCCTGTTGATCGCAACCGCCAGGCCGGACCGGTTTGAAACAGTCTCGGACGCTCTGAGCGATACGGGCTATACCATCCTACCAGTTCTAGCCGGAACCGAGGCGATAGACACCACCATCGCAAGCCTCTTTGCCACCGAACTGGCACAGGCAGCCGAGTCGCGTGTAGAGGCACAAAAAAGCTGTCGCAACTTGACGGCAACAGCGCGGGCCAGACCGGCCGCGGCTGTTCTGCTGACAATCACACTGTTCGCCGCCTTTCCGATGCAGGGACTGACCGTGTTGCTGTGGGTAACGCTCACGACGCTGGCGCTATTCATGCTTCTCCGAATCTCGGGGTTGGTTGCCTATCTGACACTACAGAAACCCCTCCCTGTTGCAGCAGAACCCATTTGCCGACCCTGCGTGTCGATGCTGGTCCCGCTGTACAGAGAGAGGGAGATTGCCGAAGTCCTGATCACTCGCTTGCAGCGACTAACTTACCCAAAGGCGCTGCTGGATGTCATTCTGGTGCTTGAGGAACAAGATGATGTCACCAAAACTGCCCTACGTAATGTCGAACTCCCCAGTTGGATACGCGCGATCGAGGTGCCGAAGCTCGGCAACTTAACCACCAAGCCCCGCGCGATGAACTATGCGCTAGATTTTTGCCGGGGGGACATACTGGGCGTCTGGGATGCTGAGGACGCCCCCCTGCCCGATCAGATTGAAACCGTAGTCCGGCACTTTGCAACAGCTTCCGAAGATGTTGTCTGTCTGCAAGGCGTTCTGGACTACTACAACCCGCGAACCAACTGGCGTTCCCGGTGTTTCACCATCGAATACAGTGGCTGGTTCCGGGTAATCCTCAAGGGTATCGCCCGATTGGGTCTCGTGGTGCCATTAGGTGGCACCACCTTTTTCTTCCGTCGTGATAAACTGGTGGAACTGGGCGGATGGGATGCCCATAACGTCACCGAAGATGCCGATCTGGGCGTGCGCCTTTGCCGGGCGGGATACCGGACCGAAATCGTGAACACCGCCACCTATGAAGAGGCCAATTTTCGTGCCTGGCCATGGGTCAAGCAACGCTCACGATGGCTCAAGGGGTTCATGGTCACTTATCTGGTGCATATGCGTGCCCCATTAAGACTGTTGAACGATCTAGGGCCATTCCGCTTTTTGGGGTTTCAGGCCTTTTTTCTTGGGACGCTCGGGCAGTTCCTTCTCGCGCCGGTGTTATGGGTTTTCTGGCTGATCTTTCTGGACCTACCGCAACCGTTTCAACACCTCATGACTGCTGAGTTTCTGCGAGGTTGCGTTTATCTGTTTCTCGCAGCAGAGGCTGCCAATCTTCTGGTTGGTATGCTTGGGGTTAAAGCAGGAAACAGGCGGTTCTTATTGCCTTGGGTACCAACCATGATACTCTATTATCCCTTGGGCGTTTTGGCGGCCTACAAAGGGCTGTGGGAACTGGCGGTAAAGCCCTTCTTCTGGGATAAAACCCAGCACGGACATGCAGTCGAAGAGAATTAGGACCGTATTTCTCAATTAATCTAAAGAGTTATCTTCGGGGAGCTGTGTTTTCATGTAATGCTTCAGCGTGTTGTTGTTTGCTGGAGGCTTAAGTGATGACGCACCCAAAGGGTGCGGGCATTACGGGCGATGTTCGACTGGAATTAACCCTCGTGTATGTCTGGAGTTCCACAGCTCCAAGATCAGTTCAAACGGTTTCTCTCTTTAGTTTCGCAAACTCGGCGAGACTTTGGCTCTGCAGAGTATGGCAGGTCGATCGTTGCGAGATGCACGGGCTGGCAAGAGTAGGATTCACAGCAATATCGGCCTACTCGGCCAGTCCACCTTTGGACGCCTGGCCGAATATCCAGATGCTATCGATGCAAAGCCCCTCGCCCGTGATCGAGTGATGCGCCAGATTGCCGATGGCCGCGCGATCCATGGGCGGACTGCCTTAACCCGCAAGATGACTGGAAAGATATTCTAGCCTCGGTAATTGCCCCGTAGGGCGATCGTGACCTATCCCGCGTCTTTTGCGTTGAAGTTGCCTTTGCTCCCTGAGTTGTGCAAGGTGCTGAACCCGCTTTATCGTGCCTCAATGACCGCAAGTGTCACTGCTTCAGCCTCTCTCATCGCAAGCAACACTGAAAGCGCGAGCTAAATCACATCAACTCAAAGTAAATTGGAGAATATCGGGTTGACTATGCCAAGTTGTTTCGGTTGTGTGACCTCACTCAACAAATTCAAATACTTGGAGCTAAATTTGCGCATCCTCAAACCTTTGAAAATTCTCTCGATTTTTACGCTTTCGATTGTCCCAGCTGCGGTGCTTTCTGCGAGCTATAAAGAGACTTATGAATGTAAGTTCGAAGATGGTCTGGCAATGCGCCCCACACCAGAACGTGTAGTGTTTTCGGTGGCTGATATTGGACGGGGTGTTCAGTTGCACGAAGTAGAGATTCCGAAGATCACCACCAGCTCAGGATTCGGCGACGTCAAACAGGATAACCCCAAATTACTCGCCATTAAGTGGTTTGGGGAAAACTACACCTTCACCGCATCGGGGCGTACCTACGCTTCAAACGTATCTCGATACGATGCCATTGACATGTTGTATCACGAATTTTCGATAAAGCTGAATCGCAAGACGATGAAGGCGATAGCACAATCCAAGTCCCACATCTCCTACGCATCCCGAGATGGCTTCGCACACGGCAAATGTGTGGCGATCGCTTCACCCAAGGATTAAAGCAGGTGTGAAAAGTGAATAGTGAGAACCAAACCCCCTAAGGAGCCTTAGAGGGTTTGGTTTACCTGCTTACGATTGTTTTAACGTCATAAAGGCGTTGCGATCCTACCCTTCGCCCGCACTGCCGACCTTGAGGCCAGGACAGGACCTATCTGAGATCGCTCGACCGCTCCCAGTTTCAAGCGGACGTTGGGTTGGCACTTGTTAATAAAGCCCGGTTATTTTTCGCGCCGCACCGCATCCTGTTTCAAACGAGTCATGAACGCGACCGAGATATGGTCTTGCAAGGCGCGCGCCGCGCCATCCTCATCGCGTGCAGCGATGGCTTCGACGATGCCCTTGTGTTCGCTCTGCGCGATCTCCCCCCGGCCCTCGGCCGCAAGGGAGGTCGTTGCCATCAAAGCCATGGTCCGATGCACCAGATCCAGTTGCTGCACCAGATAGCGATTATGCGAGGCTAGATGGATCTGCTCGTGAAACCGCCGGTTGGCGCGCGACAAAGCAAGTGGGTCATTCACCAGCGCGTCATCATCTGTCACCATTTCTTGCAGAACACGGATCTCCTCATCGGTGGCATGTTTGGCCGCTAACCGCGCGGCCAACCCCTCCAACTCGCGCCGCACAACGTAGAGTTCCGCCATCTGATTGTGATCCAGTGACGCCACAATCAGCGACCGTCCGTCTCGTTCTAGCAGAGACTGCGTTTCAAGCCGCTGCAACGCCTCACGGATGGGGGTGCGCGATACGCCGAAACGCTCAGCCAGTTCGCTTTCCACCAGCCGGTCGCCCGGCTTGTAGACGCCCACATCAATCGCCTCGAGTATAAGGCTATAGGCATCTGTATTGGACTGTTTGAATTGGGGCATCGGCTGTCAGATCTCCTCGTTCGGACCTGTCTATCCGCCACACGCCCCCGCGATCAAGAGCAGCATTGAAAACACGGGCCTATCGCCCTAAACCCAAGGCATGGTAAAACCGGCCTTCGCTCACGTCACCCAATGGGTGTTCGATCTCGACAATACGCTCTATCCACCGCATATGCGCCTGTTCGATCAGATCGAGGTGCTGATGACGGACTATGTGGTAAAGGCCATTGGTGTGGATCGGCCTGAGGCGGACCGGCTTCGCTCGCACTACTGGCGTCAATACGGTACCACTCTAGCAGGCCTGATGGCCGAGCATGATCTGGATCCCGATCCCTACCTGCACGCTGTGCATCAGGTCGATATGAGCCATATGGAGCCTGACGCCCTGCTTGCCGGCTACATCAAAGCCCTGCCCGGTCGTCGCATTGTCTATACCAATGGCAGCGCGCCCTATGCCGAACGGGTTCTGGCGGCGCGCGGGCTCTCTGGGCTGTTCGATGCAATCTACGGCGTGGAACATGCAGGTTATCGACCCAAACCGGAAAAAGCCGCGTTCGAGGCGATCTTTATGCAGGACGGTATCGAGGCGCAGAAGGCCGCAATGTTCGAAGATGATCCCCGCAATCTGGCTGCCCCGCATGAGATGGGAATGCGCACGGTTCATGTTGCACCTGACCCGCATGAGGCCGATCACATCCATCATCATACCGACGATCTGACCACCTTTCTGTCACGTTTGGTCTGAATGTCGCACTGCGACGATCTGCACCTGCGCGCGCTGAAGTAATTCACCTATATGCGCCGCAGCGACGAACAGAACGGAGACCTCCTATGAGCGCGATCGAGATGCATCGGCGCTTGCCAATCTGGCAGCGCCTGTTGTTTGCAATACCCCTGTTTGGTTGGATGGCCCGAGACGCGGCCAATGGTTCGGCCGAAGACTGGTATTATACCGCAGCGGCCATCTTCGGCATGTGGGGCTGTTCGGTCATGCTGTTCGGCCTGCCCGGTCTCTACATCCCCGCCGTCATGATGGTGCCGGTGATGTTCCTGATCCTTCTCCTGATCTCGCGCGGTTGAGGAACGGGACAGGATGTCACTTGGCGCATGCATTGCAACGGCACTAGGTTCTGCACAAGATTAGAAAGGCGTGCGCCATGGCTGACAGTTGTGACATCCTGATTTCTGGTGGCGGTATCGCCGGATTGACCGCTGCCGCCGCATTCGGCACCGCCGGATTTGACGTGATCTGCGTAGACCCCACCCCGCCAGTCACCGAACGGGATGTGGACGGTTCCGATTTGCGCACAACCGCTTTTCTGCAACCTGCAAGAGGGTTGCTTGAGCAATGCGGCCTGTGGGCACGGCTGGACACCCACGCAGCACCATTGCAGATCATGCGCATTGTGGATGCAGGCGGTGATGTCCCGGAACCCCGCGTCGTTCGTGACTTCAACGCCGCTGATGTTTCGGATCACCCCTTCGGTTGGAATCTGCCCAACTGGCTATTGCGGCGCGAGATGGTCGCAAGGCTTGCGGAACTGCCCAATGTCGATTTCCGCCCTGGCACCGGAACCGCCAGCCTTTTCACCCGCACAGCCGAGGTACGCGTAGGCCTCAGCGATGGAAGTCGTATTCGCTGCAAACTGGTGGTTGCTGCCGATGGCCGCGGCTCTCTGATGCGCGAAGCCGCAGGGATAAACGTCCACACCACGCGCTATGGCCAGAAAGCACTGGCTTTTGCGGTAACGCATCCAATACCGCATGAAAATGTCTCAACCGAGATCCACCGCTCGGGCGGACCTTTCACTCTGGTTCCCCTGCCCGATTGGCAGGGTCAACCGTCATCGGCAATTGTCTGGATGGAGCGAGGACCGCGCGCGGTCGAGTTGCTGAACCTCAATGACGAAGTGTTCGAAACCGCGATGACCGAGCGCTCGTGCGGGTTGTTCGGGCCATTGAAACTGGCCTCACGTCGGACGATCTGGCCTATCATCAGCCAATCGGCGGAACGCCTTTCGGGCGAGCGCATCGCGCTGATGGCCGAGGCCGCGCATGTGGTACCGCCAATCGGCGCGCAAGGGTTGAACATGTCGCTGGGCGATTTGCGCACCCTGCTGGAACTGGCGCAAGCTCGCCCCGACGGGCTGGGCGATGCGCAGATGCTCGACGCCTATCACAAGGCCCGCCACACCGAAATCGAACTGCGCGTCAAAGGCATCGACCTGCTGAACCGCGCCTCGATGATCGAGGCGCGTCCACTTCGGGATGCAAGGGCAATGGGCCTTAACGCGCTTTATTCACTACCGCCCGTACGTAAAACACTGATGCAAATGGGCCTCGGAGTACGATAAATCGCAGGGCGGGCCTCAGCCCGCCATCCGATCAAAGCACCTGATCCAGAACCCGCTTCAACCGCACGATAGTTCCGTCCACATCATAGAGCTTGTCGAGACCGAACAGGCCCAATCGGAAAGTGCTGAAGCCTTCGGGCTCATCACATTGTAACGGCACACCCGCTGCGATCTGCATTCCTAGTGCCGTGAACTTCTTGCCGTTCTGAATCTCGGGGTCTCCTGTGTAGCTGACCACCACGCCCGGAGCGCCGAAACCATCTGCAGCAACCGACATGACACCCTTGTCCTTCAAATACGCCCGCACACCATCACCCAAAGCCCACTGCGCTGCACGCAGCTTTTCGAAACCGTATTCCTTGGTTTCAACCATCGTATCCCGAAATGCGCGCAGCGAATCCGTGGGCATAGTTGCGTGATAAGCATGACCGCCGTTTTCGTAGGCTTGCATGATCTGACGCCATTTCTTCAGATCGATCGCAAAGCTGTCGGATGTGGTCTCAGCCAACCGGGCCTCGGCCCGTTCGGACAACATCACCAAACCAGCACAGGGTGTCGCACTCCAACCCTTTTGCGGGGCTGAGATCAGAACGTCGACGCCCGTCGCCTTCATGTCCACCCACGCGCAGCCTGAGGCGATACAGTCTAGCACCATCAGTGCGCCTACCTCTTGTGCCGCGGCGGCCATCGCCGTCACATAGTCCTCGGGCAGAATCACCCCAGCCGCAGTCTCGACATGTGGCGCAAAGACAATATCCGGGCGATTCTCCCGGATTGTTGCCACAACTTCATCAATCGGTGCAGGCGCAAATGGTGACGGGCTGGCATTCCCGGTCTCGCGCGCCTTGAGAACTGTGGTCGAGGATGTCAGGTCACCAGACTCGATAATCTGGCTCCACCGATACGAAAACCACCCGTTGCGTACCACCAGAACATTGGCACCGCGTGCGAATTGCCGGGCTACGGCCTCCATCCCATAGGTGCCGCCGCCGGGAATAACCACAACGCCATCAGCGTTGTATACTTCGCGAAGCATCCCTGAAATATCTCGCATGACCTGCTGAAAGCTTGCAGACATGTGATTCAGCGACCGGTCCGTAAATACGACCGAGAATTCCTCCAGACCTTCGGGGTCTATGGTTTCCAGCAATGCGGGCATCTTACATCCTTTCCTATGGCTCCACCGTTTCTGCACCTTCATGAGGTGTGGGTAAAGCATCAATCAGACCTCACCAACTGACCCTAGGTAAACCGCAACCACCGGTTTTATTTTAAAATTCCTCATGCAACAAATGGCTGTAATGACGCCAAATAGTGTCACCTAATCTTTACACCCTGACGTGTTTCTGGCCAGATACACTCACTTAGAACATGAACGGATTTTTTAACTCGTGACAACGCAAACGCGGATTAGTTTTCAGATCGTCCGGGACGAAGTTAAACGGCGGATTGAATCCCGTATCTGGCCCCAGGGCTCGCTTCTTCCCACCGAAACCCAACTGGCGGAAGAGTTCAATTGCGCCCGCGCCACGGTCAATCGGGCGTTACGGGAATTGGCAGATCAAGGCTTTGTCGAGCGCAAGCGTAAAAGCGGAACACGAGTTAAGAAAGAACCACGCAAACAAGCCAAGCTTGAAATTTCGCTGGCACGTCAGGCAGTGGAAAAACAGAACTCCGCCTATCGCTACGCTCTCGTTGAACGGAAAGTGGTCTACAGCCCCGGTTGGCTGACCTCGCAACTGGACGTCGAACCCGACGCCCGTGTGCTGCACGTGATCTGTATGCACTATGCCGATAACCGCCCCTTCCAGCTTGAAGAACGCTGGATCAACATCGAAGCGGTCCCCGATGTCGAACATGCCGACCTCAATAAAAGCGGCCCGCATGAATGGTTACTGAACGCAGCACCATTTACCGAAGCAGAAATCGCGTTTTGTGCCATTTCCGCTGATGGTCGCCTGGCCGAGTTCATGGGCACCACCACTGGAACGTCGATGATTCAACTTGAACGGACAACGTGGAAAGACGGGCAACCGATGACCTTTGCCCGCATGACCCATCACCCCGGATTCCGTATTCGCACCAGATACTGAGGCAGATTAACCGATCGGTCCCGGCAGGCGCTCTTCGCTTAACAGCACATTTGCCTCGACATCACCTGCACCCGGTAAAGTCATGATCCGCCGGCGCAAAACCCGTTCGAAATCGGACAAATCGCGTGCGACAACACGTAGGCGATAATCGTAGAGCCCCAGCACATGCTCAACCGTCTGCACCTCGGGGATAGCACTAACCGCGCGTTCGAAATCCTCAAGGCTGACCTGCCCTTTGCGTGCCAGTTTCACCCCCAGAAAAACGGTCACTCCAAAGCCTAGTGCCTCGGCATTCAGCCGCAACCTCCGCCCCTTTATCACCCCCGCGTCTTCCAGCCGTCGGATACGACGCCATGTAGCAGGTTGAGACAATCCGAATTTGCGGCCCAACGCTCCGGCACTTTGGGTCGCGTCCTGTGTCAGGGCACGCAAAATTTTCCGGTCGATCTCGTCCAGTTCGATCATATCGGCAGCACCTCATCCCGTTTAACCCGCGCTATATGCATCAGAGCCTCGATGTCCGCGATATGAGGCAGTGTCAGGATGCGGTCACGATACACCTGCTGGTAGTGTCCCATATCTCGCGCCAATACCGACAGGCGCACGTCCACGCGGCCCAGAAAGGTCTGGATCTCGATCACCTCGGCGACTTCACGGGCTGCGGCGGTAAAGTCGTCAAAGGCTCGTGCCTGCGTCTTGTCCAGCGTTACCCGCAGCGATACTTCGACGGCATACCCAAGCGCCGCCCAATCGATCACGGCCTCCTGCCTTTCGATAATCCCCGCAGCCTGCATCTTCTCGATCCGGCGCCAGCACACGCCTTGACCGATCCTGCAGCGCTCGGCCAATTCTGCCGTTGTCAGGCTTGGTTCAGCCTGGAAATGGCGCAGAATACGTCGATCAATGTCATCAAGCATGATTTTTTTATCTTTTGTAAATTTGAAGAATTATTCTTCACTATTCTTGCAAATACTCGATCCGAACCCTATCGCCAATAGCGAAAGCTCGGGATAGAACCACCGCAATCGAAACTGAAAGGACCGGCGAAATGCGCGTCTATTACGATCGCGATTGCGACATCAACCTGATCAAAGACAAAAAAGTGGCGATTCTGGGCTATGGCTCACAAGGTCACGCTCACGCGCTGAACTTGCGTGACTCGGGCGCCAAGAACCTTGTCATCGCCCTGCGCGAAGGCTCCCCCTCAGCCAAGAAAGCCGAAGGTGAAGGCCTGCAAGTCATGGGCATTGCCGAAGCCGCGGCCTGGTGCGACGTCATCATGTTCACCATGCCCGACGAACTGCAGGCTGAAACGTACAAGAAATACGTCCACGACAACATCAAGCCGGGTGCGGCCATCGCGTTCGCCCACGGCCTGAACGTGCATTTCGGCCTGATCGAGCCGAAAGAAGGTGTCGACGTCATTATGATGGCCCCCAAAGGCCCCGGCCACACTGTGCGTGGCGAATACACCAAAGGCGGCGGCGTGCCTTGCCTGGTCGCTGTCGACAACGACGCGACCGGCAAAGCGCTGGAAATCGGTCTGTCCTATTGCTCGGCCATCGGTGGCGGCCGTTCAGGCATCATCGAAACCAACTTCCGCGAAGAATGTGAAACTGACCTGTTCGGTGAGCAGGCCGTTCTGTGCGGTGGTCTGGTTGAACTGATCCGCTGCGGCTTTGAAACTCTGGTCGAAGCAGGCTACGCGCCTGAGATGGCCTATTTCGAATGCCTGCACGAAGTGAAGCTGATCGTTGACCTGATCTACGAAGGCGGTATCGCCAACATGGATTACTCGATCTCGAACACAGCGGAATACGGTCAGTACGTCACTGGCCCGCGCATTCTGAAATACGACGAGACCAAAGCGCGCATGAAAGCGGTTCTGGACGACATCCAGCAGGGTAAATTCGTTCGCGATTTCATGCTGGAGAACGCCGTTGGCCAACCGACCATCAAAGCGTCGCGCCGCGCCAATGACGAGCACATGATCGAGGAAACCGGTGCGAAACTGCGCGCTATGATGCCTTGGATCTCGGCCGGCAAAATGGTCGACAAAGAAAAGAACTAAGTCTGGCTTTTGTCAGCGAAAGGGCGGCCCCGGTGGCCGCCCTTTTCATTTTCCGATTGCACCAGCGAAACACGTCGCAATCACATAGTCCCAGCCACCGCTATAGCCGTCGCGCTTGGATTGTGCTTCGGCAGCCCAGACGTCCCAACCGGAATGAGTCAACGTGACTTTTGTCTGTCCATGCCCGTGATCCTCGAACGTGACATCGACTCGGGTTTGTTTCCCGGGATCGGTGCCCGGGTGCCAGCTCATGCCAAAGCCACGGCCAGCCTCAAAGGTCAGAACCTCGCCCCATTC
Source organism: Ruegeria sp. (assembly GCA_040829945.1). Classification (GTDB taxonomy): domain Bacteria; phylum Pseudomonadota; class Alphaproteobacteria; order Rhodobacterales; family Rhodobacteraceae; genus Ruegeria. The sequence continues at coordinate 204,094 of JBFOLN010000009.1, read as the reverse complement.
CGTCCGTGCACCGTCATGCATCGTTTCATAGACTGCACCGCCAACTCGAGGTTCGATCACCACGCCCAATGCCGCGTTGCCCGCCCCGGCAGATACCGCATGCCGGTCCAGCGGCCACCATTTGGCTGTACGATTGACAAATAGGTCGAAGGCCTGCTCTGGCGACGCATTTACAACCACAGTTTTGATGATGGGATCAGTCATGTGTCCTGCCTTCCTTCGTTCACCTCGGCTGCAAAGCTTTCCAGAACATCTGACCAATACCGTTCCAACCATGCCCGCATCTCACCCAAACCGCTGGGTCGAGCGGCATATATTCGGCGCGTGCCTTCTGCCCTACACTCGACCAAACCGGCATCGGAAAGCACTTTAAGATGCTGCGATACCGCCGGGCGGCTGACAGGCAATGCGTCGGCCAATTCGCCAACTGGGCGCGGTCTTTCAGCGACCGCTTCAAACACTTGTCGGCGTGTCGGATCACCCAGTGCTGAGAAAGTGTCTTGGTAAGCCATTACTAACGGTAAGCATGTACTTACATTTCGTCAAGATCACATCGTGACACCGGCCCGATCGCAGGCTAAGGGGATGGAATGGTTCAACAACCCGACCACCGCGATTGGAGCGGCATCGCAGCACTAGGCCTGATCTGGGGCGCCACCTTTATGGTCGTCGCCTTGGCGCTTGAAGGGTATGGCCCCGTTACCGTGGCCACCGCGCGTACCACACTGGGCGCGGTCACGCTGCTGCTATTGATGCGAGTCACGCGGCGAAAATTACCCAGCATGAACGCTCAGCTTTGGTGGTCAATCACCGTGATCGGCGCGTTGTCGACCGCCTTGCCCTTCATCCTTCTAAGCTGGGGGCAGCAATACGTAACCTCAGCATTTGCCGGCCTTTCTATGGCGGTCGTCCCGCTGATGGTTTTGCCTCTGGCACATTTCTTCTCTGATGAGCCGCTCATACTGCGCAGAGTCATCGGTGTTTTATTGGGATTTTCCGGCGCTCTTGTGCTGATCGGTCCCGGCTTACTGAACATTGGCCAAGGGGTCGGACCTTTGGCCCAACTGGCTTGTATCGGGGCCGCGTTCTGCTACGCCAGTTCTTCGGTTATTACACGCCGCTGCCCTCCGATTGACCCGGTCACTTTATCGGCACTGACGCTAGTTGTCGGGGCCATCATCCTGTTGCCAATCATGCTGATGACCGAAGGGGTTCCTTCTTGGGAAGGCACTCGCCCGGGTCTGGCCATTATCACCTTGGGTTTGATTCCAACCGCCTTCGCAACGTTGCTGCGGGTCTCCATCATTCGAAGCGCCGGATCGGTGTTCATGACGCTTGTGAATTACCAGGTACCCATTTGGTCAATGGTGTTCGGAGCGTGGATTCTGTCCGAAGCCCTGCCGCTGCGTTTTTACATTGCACTGGTAATGATCCTGACCGGTCTGGCGATCAGTCAGTGGTTTAGTTTGCGCAAGATGCTGATCGGGCGTTAACCGGTTACGGCCTCAACCTCGGCAACGATCCCATCAACCACCTGATTCAGCAGCGCGGCATCCTCGCATTCGGCCATGACACGGATCAGTGGTTCAGTCCCCGATTTACGGATCAACAACCGCCCCTGCCCATTCAACTGCGCCTCAGCCTCGGAAATGGCGGATTTGACGGTAGTAGCATCCAACGGAGCTTGCCCGGCATTGAATCTCACATTCTTCAGCAATTGCGGCACAGTTTCGAACTGGCGCGATAGCTCAGAGGCTTTCCTTTCGGATTGCACCATCTCGGCCAGAAAATGCAGGCCGGCCATCAACCCGTCACCCGTCGTGGCATAATCGCTCATCACGATATGGCCCGACTGCTCGCCACCCAGATTAAAGCCGCCTTCGCGCATCCGTTCGACGACATAGCGGTCGCCAACGGCCGTACGTTCCAACCGCAGCCCTTGCCCGGTCAGATGCCGTTCCAGCCCCAGATTCGACATCACAGTCGCCACCAGCGCACCGCCTTTGAGCCGATCCGCCTTGGACCACGCGCTCGCCAGCAAGGCCATCAGCTGATCCCCATCAGCAACCTTTCCAGTTTCGTCAATCACAACCACACGGTCGGCGTCGCCATCGAGACAGATCCCCACATCCGCGCCATGCGCCACAACCGTTTCAGCAGCAACCATGGGCTGCGTGGACCCACAGCCAAGATTGATATTCTTGCCGTCAGGAGCGGTGCCAACCGGTATCACATCCGCACCCAACTCCCAAAGAACCTCGGGTGCGGTCCGGTGCGCCGCACCATTGGCGCAGTCGATGACAACTTTCAAACCATCCAGCCGCAGATGACGCGGCAGTGATGATTTCACGCGCTCGCCATAGCGAAACCGCGCGTCGTCCACTCGGCGCGCGCGGCCGATATTATGCGCCTGCGCGGGGCTGACGCCCTCTTCAATCAGCCGCTCGATCTCGATCTCCGCCTGATCGGACAGTTTGAAACCGTCCGGCCCAAAGAACTTGATCCCGTTGTCTATCGCAGGATTGTGGCTGGCCGAAATCATCACACCCAGATCCGCCCGCATTGACCGGGTCATCAACCCGACCGCAGGTGTCGGCACCGGCCCCAGTAGTAGTACGTTCATACCGGTTGAGGTCAGGCCCGCCGTCAGTGCGTTTTCCAGCATGTAACCCGAAAGCCGCGTATCCTTACCAATGACAACCCGGTGAACACCCGAAGCATCCCGGCGGAAATACCGACCAACTGCAGCTCCGATACGCAAAGCCATTTCCGCCGTCATCGGATGCGTGTTGGCGGTGCCCCGCACCCCGTCGGTTCCAAACAGCTTGCGCATAAGTCGTTCTCCTGAAGTTTCTTTTGCCCGGATTAACGGACTGCAGCCCACAGACGCAAGGCCTGAGCCGTCTCGGCCACATCATGTACCCTTACAATCTGCACGCCCTGAGATAATCCTGCCAGTGCAACAGCGATTGACCCCGGCGCCCGCGCATCTTTGCGCGGCTCTTTGCCGATCTGTCCGATAAATCCCTTGCGCGAGACGCCTAGAAGGATCGGGCAGCCCAAACCATGAAACAGGCTGAGATTACGCAAAAGGGTCAGGTTGTGGTCCAAATTCTTGCCAAACCCGATACCGGGGTCGATGATTATTTGTTCGCGGCTAACACCAAGCTCTTCCAGCTGCGCAATTTGCCCATCGAGAAAGTCGTAAACGTCCAGCAAGACGTCATCATAATACGGATCATCCTGCATTGTGGCCGGATCACCCTGCATATGCATCACGCAGACCGGGGCACCAATCTGTGCACAAAATGGCGCATGATGCGGATCAAACGTGAAGCCCGAGACATCATTGATAAGCCCGGCCCCCGCTTGATATGCCGCTTTGGCAACGCTTGCCTTGCGGGTGTCGATCGAGATCAGGGCCTCCGTTTCAGCCCGTATCGCTTCGATCAAAGGACGCGTGCGGGCAATCTCTTCGTCTTCCGGGACAAAATCAGCACCTGGGCGTGTGGATTCTCCACCAATATCCAAAATGCTTGCGCCATGCGCTACCATATCGGCGGCACCGGCCCGAGCAGCCTCGACCGAGTTGTGCAGCCCGCCATCCGAAAAGCTGTCCGGTGTTGCATTCAGAATGCCCATGATCTGAGGCTGCGCCATATCAAGCCCCGCGATCGCCGGGCGCGGCTGGGTCAGGCGATCCAGTTGTTCTTTGGGGATATTAACGGCATCCACGATTCGCGTGTTCTGCCCGCGCTCTAACCTTTCGGCCTGCTTAAACCACAAATCCTGACCTGCCAGAGACACTGCGCCTTCAGGTCGAAAGCTGCCGTGCTGCACCAATGGGCGGTAATAAACGGTCACAGTTGCGCCTGCTCCACGGAAACCGCTCGCAAAGGAGTTTTAGGAGTTTCGGGCAGGTCTCCACCAATCACCAGCATCTCGCTGGCCTCAAAGGTTGCAGCGAACCAAGCAGCCAGCGCAACCGCATCTGAAGGTGCCGCTGAAGGGCCATCCACCGCATCCAGCACAATCTTGGACGGAGCCCAGACACATATCTGGCCGTTTTTCATCGCCCAATCCAGCTCGGTCCGCGTCGAAACGACCACACAACGATGATCTCTTGCGGCCAGAACCCAGGCATTCTGTTCAATCGCCAGCAGATCGATCCGGCGCTGCGTCATCGCATGCCCGGTCTGCGACACCGCCAACTCAGAGGCGCCGACACATAGGATCAGCGGGCGCTGGCGGTTCTCAAGCTGATCAATCCAGCCGGTCAGATTGTCCGAAGCAATCGCTTTGTTCGACAGGAACACAAGCCGTGGATGAGGTCGCTCTTCTTCGGCGACATCATGATGTGCGCCATCCTTTCCGCGCACGATTTCAACGCCCAACGCACCAGGACCGCGATCCAATTTTTCTATTCTAACAAAAGCTCTTACAGCCTGAGGCTCGAGCAAAATCCGTTCCGCCACACGATCAGCCAATGTCTCCAGCAGGTTCAGGCGTTCCGCGGCCAGTTCAAATGCGATGGCCTCGGTCACCCGGTCATAGGACAGGATGCGATCCACATCATCGTCGATAGGATCGCTTAACGGACGCACCTCGACCACGATGTTGAAACAGATCCGCTGAGTTGTGCCGCGCTCTGCCTGAAAAGCACCGATCTCAACTTCAACAATGTGATCCCGCAGCGAGATACGATCCAGTGGACCGCGCGGTGCGGTTGCCACGGACCGTTCGGACGGATGCGCGAAGGCAAGGCGGATTTCAGAGCTCATGCGTCGGACCTTTTCGGGCTCGGTGGACAGATCAGCCCACTTTAGGCGTTTCGCGGGCGTATAGCACCGTAACATGCGCCTTTCTAGCTATCGAATGCGGCGTTACGTGACCCGAAACCAGCTCATCATTCCCGATGCCGCATGGCCTAGCATGTGACAATGCAGCAACCAGTCCCCAGGGTTGTCGGCCACAAGCGCCACCTGTCGCACCTGCCCACGCTCGACCAACACGGTATCGCGCCACGGCCCCAATGTACCATCTTGCAGGATCAAACGGAAATGGTGACCGTGCAAATGCATCGCATGTGGAAACACGGTTTCATTCGCGAATTCGATCCGATGAACCGATCCCAATCGTGCATCCAGAAACGGGTCCTTTGGCCGTTCTGCATATCCGTTCAATGCCCAGAATCGCCCAAGCTGTGCCAACTCACGACCTGAAAGCTGCGTATCGCCCAATGTGGCGCTTTCTAGCCAGCGCATTGCCCCACCTTGCATCGTCATGCGATGCAGGGGTGTGTCCTGCAGGGTGATTTCGGGCATACGATTTGCCGGTAGCGGATCAATTTCACTGCCCGCAACGCGTGCTGAATTTCCTGACACATCAAACTTGACCAATCCGTAGGCGCCGTCCCGCTCCACGCTGACAATGCTCGCCGTCTGTCCCGAGTTCGCCGAAACATCAACAATCAAATCAACCCGCTGCGCTGGCGCCACTGGGAAGCTGTTTTCAACCCGCAATGGAACCACAAGCGGCATACCGTCAAGCGCCACGATCCAGCCTGCAAGCCCGTCCAGCGCCACGTCGAATACCCGGGCATTCGCCGCGTTGATCAGTCGCAAACGCAATCGTTCGGACGCCTGCACCGGATAAGAAGGGTCAAATTTTCCGTTCACCGTTACAAGGTTGCCCAGCCGACCCGCATGGCTCAGATCATGACCATTGTCGAAGTCGCCTGAAATCTTTGCACTTTCGGGATCAAGGCGCCAATCGTCCAGCATCAGGGTCAAGTCCTGATCGACATCCGGACCGCGGGCTTCTTCGACGATCAAAGGGCCATAAAGCCCACGCGCGACCTGTTCCATCGATTGGTTATGCGCGTGATACCAATAGGTTCCCGCATCCGGCACCAAGAAATCATAGTCAAAACTAGCCTTCGGCTGCACAACCTCCTGCGTCAGGCCGGGCACTCCATCCATTGCATTGTCAATCCGAATGCCATGCCAGTGAACGGTCGTTGGTTGGGGCAACATGTTTACAAGCTTACGGCGTACCCGAGCACCCTGCGGAATACGGATTTCGCTACCCGGAACACCGCCGCCATAACTCCAGACCGGAGTTTCCGGATATCCTTGGGGCGCGATCTGCTGGAGGGAAGTCTGTGCCACCAGTTCGGTGGCAGATGCCATCGCCAGGCGTGGCATCATCGACAAGGCCAAGGTCGATTGCAGAAACTGTCGGCGTGATATGGACATTGCGAGCCTCCTGGCCCGCAACATAGTTGGTAAAACGTCTGGTGCCAGCACCCTTCCAGCGCTGGTGCGTCAATCAGTTGCTGGCCGTGCGATAGTTGTGCTTGTAGAAAATATGCACACCAATCCGCGCAGTTTCCTTGTAAACCCGCGACCAGGACGGGCGGACCGCCTTGGTATGATAGTGCGTGGCACCTGCCGTCATCTCTTCAGCGACACCGTCGATCGCCGCGCGGGCTACTTTGGAGACACGCTCGTACGCGCGCTTTTCATTGATAACCTCTTTGTGGCCATCGCAGGTGTACGTGAACTGACACTGGTACCGCTTGCCGGTTCCTTGCTTGATCACACCGCACAACGAATTCGGAAAGCGGCCGCTTTCAACGCGGTTCATGATAACCTCGGCGACGGCGAATTGGCCACGCACGCTTTCACCGCGGGCTTCGAAATACAGTGCTTCGGCAAGACAGCGGAAATGTTCATCTCCGGTCGCCTTCGGCTGCTGGTCCAACCAACCTTTGGTATAAGAAACTTCGATTTTTTCCGGCGCCTGACGTGGCTTAAACAGCTTCAGGTAATCGCGGAAATTCTGTGCTGGCAACTCATTACGGGCAACCAACTCAACAGATTTATCTTCGTCCGGCCTTTCGGCAAACGACAAACTAGGCAGCAAGGCTGTGGCCCCCACGGCAACAGCCAATATGTAGCGTCTCATCAGATAACCTCGCACAGGCACACACGCGCCATACCCTCCCCCGGCGGGCGCGACGAGGCTAATACCCCAGACGAAGCGAGACGTCCAGTTCTGAAAAAAATGCAAGAGAAAAACCGCTCACGCCGCCAATTTTTATCGACAGCGGAACGTTTCCTACGCCACTATTTCTAGGTGCGCGACAGTTAGTCAACCCCCAAGTTTGGACGAAATCGCCAATTGAGCGGCAGACAGCCGAGCGACCGGTACCCGGAACGGAGAACAGGAAACGTAGTCGAACCCAAGGGCCCGGCAGATGGCGATTGATTCGGGGTTACCACCGTGTTCGCCACAGACTGAAAGCGTAACGTCTGGTTGTGCTTCACGTCCGCGTTCTGCCCCTAGTTTCAACAGCTCACCGACCCCATCGCCATCAAGCACATGAAACGGATCTTCGTTGAAGACCCCCAGTTGCACATAGGCCGACATGAACCGCCCCGCATCATCACGAGACAGTCCATAGGTCATCTGGGTCAGGTCGTTGGTCCCGAAGCTGAGGAAGGCAGAATGCGGTGCAATCTCATTCGCACGCAAACACGCCCGCGGAGTTTCTACCATCACGCCCAACCGATAATCGAACTCCTGCCCCTGTTCCGAGGCGACTTCGGCCGCGACGGTATCGATGCGGGTTTTTACCAGCTCGACCTCGCGTTTGGCCGACACCAGCGGGATCATCACCTCGGGCACCACAGGGGCACCTTCTTTGCTGGCCTCTAGCGTCGCTTCAAATATTGCACGCGCTTGCATGTCGTAGATTTCCGGCACGGTCACGCCCAGACGCACCCCGCGCAGACCCAGCATGGGGTTGTATTCGCTCATCGCTGCGACGCGGCGCTCCACATCCGAGACCGGTAAGTCCAACGCTTCCGCCAGTTCTCGCTGTCCGGTGCGGGTGGTCGGCAGGAATTCATGGAGCGGCGGATCGAACAGGCGGATACAGACTGGCTGCCCTTCCATGATCCGGAACAGCTGCACAAAATCCTGCCGCTGCATCGGCAGCAGGCGCTCCAGCACAGCGGCGCGGCCTGACGGGGTCTGGGCAAATATCATTTCGCGCATCACGGTCAGGCGGCCAGGATCAAAGAACATGTGTTCGGTCCGGCACAGGCCAATACCTTGGGCCTGAAAGTTCCGTGCCGTCTGTGCGTCTGCGGGTGTATCGGCATTTGCGCGGATGGCAATGTCACGCTCGGCATCCGCCCAGCTCATCAGAGTTTGAAAACAATCATCAAGCGCAGCTTCAAGCATCTCGGGTTGTCCGGCCAGAACCTGGCCCGAAGTTCCATCGATGGTTAGAAGATCGCCCGTCTTGAACACACGTCCATCCGGTGCACTCAGTAACTTTTTCTTTGTCTGAAACCGCATCTCGGACGCCCCGACGATACAGGGCAAACCCAAACCGCGACCGATCACCGCCGCATGGCTGGTGATGCCGCCCTTTTCGGTCAAAACCGCCACAGAAGCATGCATTCCGCGCACATCCTCGGGCGAGGTTTCGCGGCGTACAAGAATACAAGGCTCACCCCGCGCGGCGCTGGCCTGCGCCTCGGCTGCGGTAAAGACGATCCGTCCGGTGGCCGCGCCGGGACTGGCGGCAATGCCGGTGGTCAGCACATCGCGCTCGGCCTCGGGATGGACTTGCCGGTGTAGGAGTTCATTCAGCGAATGCGGATCGATCCGCATAACGGCCTCTTGCGGCGGAATGATCCCGTCTTCGGCCAAGCGCACGGCGATCCGCATCCCAGCCCGCGACCCGCGCGGAACCCGCACGCCGTCCAGAATATGCACCTTGCCGTTCTGCACCACGAACTCAACCTGCATCTCTTCGCGCAGCTTCTCACGCATCAGTGCGGCGTGGGTCTTGAGATCGGCAAACGCCTCAGGCGCCACATCCTCCAGTGATTGACCGCGTTCATCCTTTTCCAGATACAGCGCAGCTACACCTTCCCCCAGCGCATCGCGCCCCTGGCTCTGGCTCAGATAGCGTCCCGTGATCTGAGGCATACCCGTCGCCGGATCGATCAGTTGCAACACGCCCGAACCGCATTCGCCCTGCCCGACACCCGGGATCATTTCCTGAATCACCAGCCCCAAACCGGCATCCGCAGGCGCGCCCTTGGCCTGCCGCAGCAACCGGGCTGAGGTGCCGTCCCAGGCACGTGCCATCGAGCGCAAAACACCGATCAGCTGCTCACCACGATCCTGCGGGAAGGCCTCATCGGTTTCATCTTCATACGCCCGTAGGGATAAACTCAGCCCTTCGCGCCCGTCCGCCTCGATGGTATCGAACACATCCGGATCCAGACGAGCGATATGGAGCGCATAGCTCTGCACAAACCTCAGATAAAGCGCCGCTGCCGCATCCGCCCCCATTTCCGCAGACCGATCCAGATAACGCGCATCGTTCATGCCGATATTCAGTACCGCCCCCGGTCCGCCCCAATCGGGATCTTCCGAACTGGGCCGCACACATAACAAAGACTCGGCGTCGAACTGTTCCAGAATGGCCGCGATATCGGGAATGTCACCCTTTGCAATTCGCTGCACCGCGTCAAAAGACAGCGCCACGGTCCGCGGTACCGGCATGTCCAGCCGGACCAGTCGTTGCAGGCATTTCGCCCGGCCACCATGGGTATTGGCGGCAACGGGCGCTTTTGAAGTGATAAGCGTAGTATGCGGATTATTCTGCACTGCGGCACCTTTTGGTTTCACCGCAGCATAAGCCCCTGCGCCTTTGGCGCAAGGGCGTTATCCCTCAATACGGGTCAGATCAGCCACATTGGAACAGACCTTGCGGATCTGGCTCAGCAGGTTCAAACGGTTGCGGCGCAGAATGTCATTATCGGTATTGACCTGCACGTCCTCAAAGAACGCATCCACCGGCCCGCGCAGCTCGGCCATTGCCGCCATGGCTGTCGGGAAATCCTCGGCCTTCAGCGCGGGATCGATCTTGGCCTCTGCCGCGTCAAGCGCTGCAAACAACGCCTTTTCGCTGTCGGTCTCGGCAAATTTCACATCCGCGCCGTAGGAGTATTCGACCCCATCCTTTTCTTCCGCCTGAGACAGGATGTTGTTGGCCCGTTTGAACCCCTGCACCAGGTTTTCCCCATCTTCGGTCGCAATCACAGCATTCAGAGCGCGGGCGCGTTTGACCAGCAGGTTGAGGTCGTCATTCCCCTCCATTGCGATACAGGCGTCGATGATGTCGTGGCGGATACCTTCGTCGCGGAGGAAGACTTTGAGGCGGTCGTGGAAGAAAGAGAGAAGATCGTCAGACGCGTCAGGAACCTTTTTCTCAAGCTCAAGAAATGCTGTAGTCGGCAATCCTTCAAGTTTTTCTTTGACTGTCAGGAATGAAGCACCAAAGACACCATGTTCTGCGATTTCTTCCAAGAGATCGCGGACATTAGTTTCGGGCAAAGCCTCATTGATAGCGCTTTCTGCTCGAACCAGTTGGCTATCGAAGAAACGGTCCAACCGAAGACGCAGATCGTTATTCACAATTAGTCGAATTACCCCTAACGCCGCACGACGCAACGCAAACGGATCTTTCGAACCAGTCGGCTTCTCATCAATCGCCCAGAACCCAGTCAACGTATCCAGCTTGTCGGATAGCGCCACGGTCACCGACAGCGGCGCGGTTGGCACGTCATCCGACGGCCCCAGCGGCGAGTAATGCTCCTGCGCCACAGCAGCCACGGTGGCATCTTCACCTGCGGCCTCAACGTAATACCGCCCCATAAGCCCTTGCAATTCCGGGAATTCATAGACCATCTCGGAGTTCAGATCAGCCTTGGCCAAACGCGCGGCTTTCTCGGCCTGATCCGCATCCGCTCCAACAACCGGGGCCAGCTCGCGGGACAATGCTGCAATGCGGTCGATCCGTTCCGCCTGCGTGCCCAGCTTGTTGTGGAAGGTCACATTCTCCAACGCGCGGGTCCATTGGGCGATGTCCGATATGGCGACGCGCAAATCATTCTCCCAGAAGAACTTGGCATCGGCCAGACGGGCAGACAAAACCTTCTGGTTCCCCGCCAGTATGGTTGCGCCGTTATCAGCGGTCTCGCGATTGGTGACGGTAATGAAGCGCTCGATCCGCCCCGTCTTGGGGTTCTTCACGGAAAAGAACTTCTGGTGTTCTTTCATCGAGGTCTGCAGCACCTCGGGCGGCAGCTCAAGAAACTCCTCATCGATACGCCCCATCAGCACAACGGGCCATTCGACCAGACCGGCCACCTCAGCCAGCAGACCCTTGTCGTCGACGACTTCCAGACCAGCAGCAAAAGCCATGTTTTGGGCGTCGTTCCAGATATGCTCGGCGCGTTCCTCGGGCGATAGCACGACAAAGGCGCGTTTCAGCTTGGCGGCATAATCCTCGAACGAGGTCACCGCAAACCGGTTCGGAGCCATGAAGCGATGGCCCTCAGTCGTATCTCCAGATGTGATCCCCTCGATCTCAAGCGGTACGACCTGCGCGCCTGCTTCATCTGTCAGGATACACAGGATCGAGTGCAATGGTCGCACCCACCGCATCGACCCAGCCCCCCAGCGCATCGATTTGGGCCAGGGGAAGTTTCGAATGGTAGCTTCCAGCACCTCGGCGATGATCTCAGCCGCAGGTCGCCCCACCTTTTCGATGGTGGCGAAATAGACTGCGCCTTTGGGCGTTTCGCGCTCTTCCAACTGATCGCGGGTCAGACCCGCGCCACGCAGAAAACCTTCGATGGCTTTGTCAGGCGCGCCGACCTTGGGACCCTTGCGTTCCTCGCGGATCGTGGGGCTTTCGGCCAGCAGGCCCTCGATGGCCAGCGTCAGGCGGCGCGGCGTGGTCAGCGCAGCGGCAGAGGCATAGGTCAAACCAGCCTCAACCAGACCGTCCGTGATCCGCTTTTTCAGGTCTTCACCGGCACGGGCTTGCATCCGTGCAGGGATCTCTTCGGAAAACAGTTCGATCAGCAGGTCGGGCATTGTCGGTCCTTAGAAACTCACGATCGTCTGGATGACGATGGCATTGGCGATATCCACAAAGAAGGCGGATACAAGGGGCAGCACAATAAAGGCAATAGGTGAAGGGCCATATCGCTTGGTTACGGCGGTCATATTCGCGATAGCGGTCGGGGTCGCACCCAATGCGAACCCTCCGAACCCCGCAGCCAGAACAGCGGCACGGTAATTCGACCCCATCAGCGGGAAAAGGACCCAGAGAACGAAGGCGACCGCAAACAGGGTTTGCGCTGTCATGATCACCGCAATTGCAAGGCCCAGTTCGGCGATTGTCCAAAGTTGAAGGCTCATCAGAGACATCGCGAGAAAAGCCCCCAGTGCGAATTCAGAGATCAGCGCCAGCGACGGTGTGCGTGACACGGGCGGAGCATTCGGGACAACCGCTGCACGCAGGTTGGCAATCACGATACCCATGATCAGGCAAGGTACGAACAGTGGCAGTTTCAGACCTGCAGCACTGATCGCCTCGCTCAGAACATAGCCCGAGATGATTGCGAGGTTCAGAAAGAGAAGCACGCGCATAACCGTCAGGTGATCGATCCCGGACTTTTGATCGCCCTCGTCGGGCAGACCAACCGTATGCTCTTCTTCCGGGCGGTTGGGGCTCAGGTTACGTCCCTCGATCAGCAACCGCGCGATTGGCCCCCCGACCAGAGCAGCCAGCACAAGACCCAGCGTAGCAACCGCCACACCCAACTCGGTCGCGCCAGCCAGTCCGGTGGCGTCACCTACCTCAGGCGCCCAGGCGATCGCAGTGCCGTGCCCGCCGATCAGGGCCGCCGAGCCGAATAGAACACCGGCTTGTGCGGGATAGCCGAACATCGTCGCGCCGATAGCACCGATCACGTTCTGCGCAACGATCGTCAGAAGTGTCAAAATCAGCAGAATCAGCAAAGGCTTACCGCCGGCAATCAAATCCGATAGCCGCGCGTTCAGACCGATCCCGGCAAAGAAGAGAACCAGCAGAAAGTCGCGGGTGTTCAGTTCGAATGACAATTCAATGCCGAACACCAGATACAACAGCAGAACCGCCAGCGAAGCCAGCAACCCTCCGGTCACAGGCTCGGGGATGTTGAAGCTGCGCAAAGCTGCGACGCGGGCGTTGATCTCGGCCCCCAGCAGATAGACCGCGAAACCCAGCGTTGCGGTCAGGAAATCCGGGATTACAACGATCTGCCCCATCTGCGTTAATCCTGCGGCCTTGGCGGGCATTCCTCGCCCACCACAGTCCCGTCATAGGCTTTTTCGCCGCAATTGTTCAGCGCATGCCAGATGTACCCTTTGCCATCCTCAGTCACCGCTACGATACGGTCGACGCCATAATGGATGTTCTTGGTGCCTATGAATGCCTGCGCCTGTCCTGATTTCAGCGCATCGGCTAAGGCAACCGCATCATAGCAGTCAAACCATCCCGGTGCGGTCAGCGGTTCAGGGCTTTCAACGGGGACTAAATCGGCCATCTGATCAGGTGTCAGGTCGGTTTTGAAACAGGCCCGATAACGGATTGGAGAGCTGTCGGCATCAATCGCCCGGAAATCGGAGTAAGCAATCACCTCCGGCGCCTCTGCCCCTTGGGTCAGCAGCGCCACATCCTGACCCGGACGCGGTTCAACCTCATAGTAGAAGCCATAAACCTGCAGGTAATACATCCCAGCCCCCGCCAACACGGCAGAGAACACAAGGATCAGCGCAAGCAGTTTGCCGGTCATGGTCTATGCCGCCTCTTTCATATCGGGGGAAAATAGGACAGGTTCCAAGCCAGTACAGGCAGGAATAAGGCGCATAACATGGAAACCACACTTGCCGTCGGCTTCTTCGGCGCATTGTTCGCGATCATGAATCCGATCACCAACCTGCCGGTCTTTCTGAGCGTCACGCAAGAACTGCCGACTTCTGATCAGCGTAAAGTTGCTGTGAAAACAGCGCTCTATTGCGTAATCCTGGGGGGTGCATTCGCGGCAATTGGCAGTCAGGCGCTCGGGCTTTTTGGTATCAGCGTCGATGATCTGCGCGTCGCTGGCGGACTGGTCGTTCTGATGATCGGCCTGAACATGCTGAATGGGAACGAAAGCAGTTCGCACCATGGGACCGAAGGAGAAAAGAAGTCCTATCCGGCCCCGGAGACGGTGGCGTTTTATCCGCTGGCCTTTCCGATTCTGGTCGGCCCCGGAACGATCACGACATTGATCCTCTATGCGCACCACATCAAAACCCCGGTCGAAGCCATTGTCTACGCAGGTGTTTTTCTGTTTGTTGTGGCTTTGCTTCTGGTTACGTTCTGGAACGCTTCGGCACTGGCTGAGCGGCTGTCCGACAACGCCCGCGTGATCATGAGCCGCTTCATGGGCATGATCCTTGCGGCTATCGCGATCAGCATGATCGCGGACGGCCTCAAGGCGCTGCTGCCCGGATTGGCCTGAGCGCGGCATCAAGCCTCGAACCCGGCGGCCTCGGTCTGCACGAAGGCGTCGGCGCATTGTTTGGCCAGCGTACGGACCCGGCCAATATAGGCCTGCCGCTCGGTAACCGAGATCACCCCGCGCGCGTCCAGCAAGTTGAAGATATGGCTGGCCTTGATGCACTGGTCATAAGCCGGATGAGCCATCACGATGCGCTTGCCGGTCTTAGGATCATCATGTTCCTGCGCCAGAATATTCGCACATTCGACCTCGGCCTCTTCGAAATGGCGCAGCAGAACTTCGGTGTTTGCTACGTCAAAGTTCCAGCGGGCGTATTCTTCTTCAGTTTGCTTGAAGATTTCGCCATAGGTCAGCGGACTGGGCGATTGCGGATCATTGAACGGCATGTCCATTACGTGATCGATGCCCAGCACATACATGGCCAGACGCTCCAACCCGTAAGTCAGTTCACCTGATACGGGCGCACAGTCATGTCCCCCGACCTGTTGGAAATATGTGAACTGGCTGACCTCCATGCCATCGCACCAGACCTCCCAACCCAATCCCCATGCACCAAGGGTCGGGCTTTCCCAGTCATCCTCGACAAATCGGATATCGTGCAGGTCCATGTCGATGCCGATCGCTTCAAGCGACCCCAGATACAGGTCCTGAAGGTCCGGCGGGCTGGGTTTGATCAGCACCTGATACTGATAGTAGTGCTGCAACCGGTTCGGGTTTTCACCATAGCGACCATCGGTCGGACGGCGAGACGGCTGTACATAGGCCGCTGCCCAAGCCTTGGACCCCAATGCGCGCAATGTGGTCGCAGGGTGGAAAGTCCCAGCCCCCACTTCCATGTCGTAGGGTTGCAATATCGCGCAACCCTTTGAGGCCCAATAGGTCTGAAGCCGCAGGATGATTTCCTGAAACGAACGTGGTGCGCTGGACGGTTCGGTCATGACATTCCCTCTGGGCGACCATGCGCCCGGTTCCGGTGGGTTCGGCCCTTCCTATGCAAGGGGCCGTTGGGCGTCAACGGGCCATTGGGCCACTCTGTCACTGCGCAGCCACACCCAGAATTCCCCGTATTCCGGGCATGGCAATCAGAGGTCGATTCCGCGTAATCTGCGCGAAAGTGAAAACACTGCATAACACGGGCAGACAATGACACGCGTATTTACGGTTACTATATTCTTTTTCCTCTTCGGCCTGCGCGCCGCCTTCGCCCAGCAGGACGCTGGTGTCTGGGTCCAGATCGAGGCGCAACCCTCACTGCGTGAGGCGCAAGCACGGGCACAGGTCTATGCCAATGCCCTGCCCGACGTGAACGGGTTTCGTCTCAACAGCGGATGGTATGCCATTGTTATTGGACCATACTTACGCGATGACGCTGAGCAGGTCCTACGCGTATACCGGGCCGAGCGCCAGATTCCAGCCGACAGCTATATTGCCTTCTCCAGTGCTCTGGGACAGCAGTACTGGCCTGTCGGTGCCAATATCTTCGACCGGGGCGTTATAAATGCACCCGTCCAACCAGAGCCACAACCGGAACAGCCGCTCGCTGGTCTGACACCACAAGCCTCGGACGAAACCCGCTCTCAGGCGCTGCAGGGTGAGCGTTTGCTGACCGCGCAGGAACGCAGAGATTTGCAAACTGCGTTGCAGGCAGCGGGCTTCTACAACTCGACCATCGACGGTGCATTCGGCCAGGGCACACGACGTTCTATGAGCGATTGGCAACGGTCCAACGGGTTCGAAGCAACCGGCGTTCTAACGACGCTACAGCGAAAAACCCTGCTGGATGACTATAACGCCCCCCTGATCAGCGTTGGGATGGAGCGGTATTCCGACCCGCAGGCAGGGATCGAACTGGACATGCCTCTGGGGGTGCTGGCCTTTGACCGCTATGAGGCTCCTTTTGCCCACTTCAAACCTACGTCCGAGCTTGATGCCACAACGCTGTTGATCAGTCAGGAAGGTTCTCCCGCCACCCTGCGCGCTTTGTATCAGGTGATGCAATCGCTTGAGATCATCCCGCTCGAAGGCGAACGTACCCTACGCGGCAACGGTTTCACCATCGAAGGGCGCGGTGAAGGGATTGTTTCTTTCACACAAGCGGAACTTAAAGACGGTAAAATCAAGGGGTTCACTCTGGTCTGGCCCGAAGGAGATGAGGCCCGTCGCGCTCGGGTTCTCGCTGCGATGCGGGCCAGCTTCACCACAACCGATGCTGCGTTGGATGCAGGTGCCGGGGCGGATGCTGAGCAGCGCGTTGATCTCATGTCGGGCCTGCAAATCCGTAAACCGCGCCTGTCACGGTCGGGTTTCTTTGCTGACGCCAGCGGGACGGTCTTGACCGTCGCCGAGGCCGCAGACAACTGTACCCGCATCACGCTGGGTGGCGATCAGGAGGTGCAGGTTGCGTGGCAGGACGCTGATCTTGGCGTCGCTGTTCTGCGCCCCAGCCAAACGTTGGCACCAATCAGCGTTGCTGAATTCCGCTCGGACACGCCGCGCATTCAGTCTGAGGTTGCTGTGTCGGGCTTTTCCTACGAAGGCGCGCTGGGTGCCCCGACCCTGACATATGGCGAAATCGCTGACATTCGCGGGCTGAACGGTGAGGATGGCGTTAAGCGCCTCGCGTTGGCAGCGCAGCCGGGTGATGCAGGTGGTCCGGTCTTTGATGACAGCGGCAGCGTCGTCGGCATGCTGCTGCCCAACCCGTCTGACGGGCGTACCCTGCCCGGCTCTGTCAGCCTTGCAGCAAACGTCGAACGCCTGATTGAGGTTCTGACCAAGGCGGGAATCTCGGGCCAGCCATCGCAAGCATCTGCCCAGATTTCACCAAATGAATTGAGTCGTCGGGCCAATGGGATGACTGTTCTGGTTCACTGCTGGGATTGAGCTTTCAGGAAGAATGAAAAGGCGCCGCACATCCGTGTGGCGCCTTTTTTGTGGATCTATGATATGTCTGGCGTGATCCGGATCAGAGTTGGCACTAGGGCCTGAAAAGCCTGGCGAACGGCGCTCTGCATATCTTCCAGGTTTTCCGGTTCCGCCGATAACGCCCCGAAAGCCTCAGCTAATTTGCAGAAATCCGGGTTGCGCGCGATCACCGCATTGGGCGCAATCTGCCCGCGCACCATGCTGTCCTCGATCTCTTTTAGTTTGCCATTGTCCCAAAGGATGATGGGCAACGATAGGCCGAGCTCTACAGCAACCCCAAGCTCTTGCATCGTGTAGTGAAAGCCATAGTCGCCCGCGATCACGGCTGTCGGTTTGCCTGGCCGTGCCACTGCGCCGCCAATCCCGGCAGGTAAGGCATAGCCCAGCGTGCCAAATCCGGTCGGGTGATGCCAGTGGTAGGGAATGGTCATGTCCCAGACTTCTTTAGAGGCATATGCAAACTGGGTCATGTCCGAATAGATCATCGTGTCCGCAGGCATCGCCGCCCTCAAAGCGTCGGCTACGGGAACAATCCCCGGACGCTCTGCGTCCACCTCGGCGCGCCAGCGGCTGCGAGTCGTGCGCACTTCGTCTTCAGACCAGCCGGTTGCCGGTTTCACCTGCTCGGAAACCGCCCACAGGGTATGGGCAAAACTCTCGCCATCTGCCTGTATCTTGACCGCTGCGCGATGGCGATCCGACAGAACCTGCGGGTCCAGATCGACACGCACCATAGTTGCAGTATGGCCCAGATCATGCCGCCACAGATCCACTTCTCCCAGTTCGGCACCAACGACCACGACCAGATCAGCCGAAGCAATCACCTCTGCACTGCCCGGTCGCGGCAACATCGATCCGAAATCCAGCGGATAGTCAGCCCCTACCAATCCACGCCCCGCATAGGTGGTAAAACAGGCCGCGCCCAGCTGCGTCAGAATCTGCCGCCATAAGTTCGATCGGCATCCGCCGCCCAGAATGAACAAGGGCCGCTGTGCAATATTGAGAAGTGAGAGAACTGGTGCCAAGTCCGGTGGCAGAGTCTTATTGCGTAAGGCAGATTGGTTCGGGAAGGGTGCAGGCTCCGCCTCGGCCTCCAACTGCGCAATAGGGACTTGAATGTGCTTTGGGCGTGGACGCGAAAGCTCAAACTCTTCAAACGCACGTTCAATCAGCCCGTAAGCCGCCCGAGCGTCATTTGCCTGACTGGACCAATCCGCCACCGTCCCGGCCGCAGCGCGCTGGTCCTTCATCTGGTGCAACTGCCCCCGCTGCCCTTGTGTATCGTCCAGACAAGAGGACAAAACCAGCATCGGCACCGAATCCGAATAAGCCTGCCCCATTGGTGTCATGATGTTGCACAGACCAGGTCCGGTGATCACGTAGGCGACCCCCGGTTTGCCCGTGGCACGTGCATAGCCATCGGCCATGAATCCCGCCCCTTGTTCGTGCCGGGCCAGTACATGTGTGATCCCGGCCTCTTCGATGCCGCGGTACATTTCCTGATTATGAACACCGGGAATACCAAAGATCACATCGACGCCGCGATCCTTAAGCATGTGCGAGATTTGCGCTCCCAGGGGTCGTTTCATCAGCCTCTCCAGAATTGACGTGTAAAAATCGCGTAGACGGCCAGCAATTCAAGCCGACCGACCAGCATTCCGATGATCAATAGCCATTTGGCGCCATCATTCAGGTTTGCGAAATTGCCTGCAGGTCCGATCTGATCGCCTAGCCCCGGCCCCACATTGGCCAGCGCAGTCGCGGCACCCGATACCGATGTTATAAAATCCAAACCGGTCAGAGCCAGCGCCCATGACAAGACGCCCATCGAAAGCGCGAAGAACATGAAATAGCTCATGACCGAGGTCAGAACATCCCGGCTGACGGCCCGCCCATCATAGCGCGGCATGAATACTCCGTGCGGCGATCTGATGCGGCGTATCTGCGTTTTGATCGAGGCAAACAGCAACTGGTACCGAAACACCTTGATCGAGCATGCCGTCGACCCCGCGCAGCCACCTATCAGGCCGATCAGGAAGAACAGCATGATCGGGAAGCTGCCCCACCCCATGTAGTCGACGCTCGCATAGCCCGTCCCCGAAATGATCGAGGTTATGTTGAACAGCGACTCGCGAAAGGCCTGTTCCCAATGGTGCGGGAAGACCGAGGTCAGAAACACCGACATGACCAGAACAAGCACAACGATAGTGGCCAGAAACGCTCTGATCTGGCTATCTTCCCATAGCGAGCTGGTGAATCCATTTGCCAACTGCACGTATCGTACGAACGGCAATGCTGCGAGGATCATGAAGACCGCGGCGGCATATTCCATCGGTCCCGAAAAGCGTGCGAACGAGCTGTCATAGTTGGAAAAACCACCCGTGGCGATGGTGGTCATTGCATGCACGACCGCATCAAAAAAACTCATGCCGAACCCGGCGTAGACCAGCGCGCATACCACGGTGAGGAAGACATAGATCAGCGATATCTGGCCGGCGATCTCCTGCGCGCGCGGCAGGATTTTACCCATGGTTTCAAAGCCTTCCGACCGGAAGATCTGCATCCCGCCCACTCGCAATTCAGGCAAGAACACCATAGCGACGACGATGATACCGATGCCGCCCAGCCATTGCAGTACTCCGCGCCATAGAAGCAGACCTTGAGGAAGGTCATCAAGGCCCGAGATTACCGTTGATCCGGTGGTCGTCAGGCCTGACATCGCCTCGAAATAGGCATCAACAAAACGCAGTTCGGTTTCACCAAACAGAAACGGGATGGCACCGAACACAGGCAGCGCCACCCAGACGCCCGAGGTCAATAAAAAGGTCTGACGGATCGTCAGACCCTCTCCAACCGCGTTGGAGCAACTCATCGCTAGAACACTGCCGGTCAAAAGCGTAATGACCGCACTTTCAAAGAAAACGTGCCACTCGCCCCGCCCTTCGATCAGGTCGGCAAGCATCGGCAGCAGCATGGTCGCCCCAAGAATGGCGACCAGCAAGCCAATCACATATCCGACCGGGCGAAGATCCATCATGACGGGCAGCGTTGGCGCGCCTGCCCGACAGTGTCAAGCCGATGATCCGAGTTACGTGTCGGATTTTGTGTCTGTTGCAGGCATTGCAGGCGGTTTGGAAGGTGTCCGTGTACGGCGCGTTGCGGGTTTGGTCTGCCCGGTGGTTGCAGTGGCAGTCGCCTTCTGCGGCGCAGCTTTGACTGGTGCAGGCTTTGCCGGTGCGGTTGCGGCAGCGACCTGTTTCGGCGCCGCGGCCTTGACGGGGGCAGCTTTTGCCGGGGTCACTTTAGGTGCTGCGGTCTTGGCTGGTGTTGGCACATCCGCCGCAGGCTTGACCGGGGTTTGCTGCACGGCTTTTGCGACAGGCTTGGGTGCTGCTGCCGGTTTTGGCGCATTTGCAACCGCTTTCGCCTTGTTCGCAGGTTCTGATTTCGACGCTGCAGAAGCTTTTGCCTTGGTCGAGGTAGGTTTGGCCGGAGCATCCGCCAGAGCTGTCTTGGACG
Organism: Ruegeria sp.; assembly: GCA_040829945.1. Lineage (GTDB taxonomy): Bacteria > Pseudomonadota > Alphaproteobacteria > Rhodobacterales > Rhodobacteraceae > Ruegeria. The sequence continues at coordinate 183,221 of JBFOLN010000009.1, read as the reverse complement.
CAGATTTTACCGCAGGCGCGGCTTTGGCGGTTGCAGGTTTCACCTGTGGTGCCGCTTTGGGTTTCGGGGTCGTTTTGGGCTGCGGGGCAGCCGCCTTCGGCTTGGAGGCAGGCTTGGCGCGCTTAAATACTGCTGGCCTTGGCGATACCGCCTTGCGCGCCGCTGGCGTTGGCGCGTCATTCGTAGTCAAGCCCTGCAGCGGTGCCATCGGCAGTTCAAACGCCGCACGGGTCATGATCTGCATGATCTCTATCTGGCTGACCATCGCATAGCCCGCCATGCGGATCGCCGCTGCCTGAATTTCAAGCGGTTGAGAAATCGGATTCATTGCATGTCTCTCCTGATAAAACCGAGGCAGCCGTGACAAGAGTAAAGGACCCCGCCCGCCCCAATCGTCCGGGCGGATTTGCAGGTTGGCGGTCCAAGGCGTTGCACGTCCCGGCTTCCTTTCGGGCTGCGCAACTCCGAATATTTGGACACGCAGCAGCTGCACTCGGGCTTAGTCTTACGCGAAATGGGACGCAGATGCAGCATTACTTGCTGCATTGCGGCAATAAAGCGCCAATGCGAGAAATTTGATCGTTTTTTCAGCAGCTTCCGTAGGGTCAATCAACCCACATGGAACAGAGTCGTAAACAAACGCGGGTCCAGGCTGGCGGATTCGAAGGTTGGACCTTCGGTCAGAATCGAGACCGCATCATGGCTGTGCAGGCTTTCCTGATGGCTGGCAATCACGCGGAAATCGCCGACATGATGGTCGGCCTGCAACTCGGCGCAGAACAGACGCGCGGCATCTTCGACAAAGATCGGATTGGCGGCGTTCAATTCGGCAAAGGCCTGTTCATCCTCACGCTTGACCATCACTTGAGTTTCTGTCGGTACCGCGCGGCGGCACAGCGCAATCAGATCCTCGAACCACAGGCAATCGGCATTGCAATCTATTACTACCGAAATCCGCGCTACCGAGCGCTGCGAGTGCGGCGTCGCCAGTTGCCCACGAGTTGCGCGAGCGTGTTCGCTCAGTTCCAGTGAACAGGGGCATGTGGACGAATAGACATAGTCCAGATGCATGATCTTCAGCCGTTCTCCGCCTCGTTCAACCAGTTCCAGCGCGATGTCGTAATATTGGTAACCTGACAAGCCAGAACGCAGGCTCTCAATCTGGTCGGGATAGGAAAACCGCATCTGTATGCGCGCATCCAAACTGTCCAGATCGGACAGATAGTCGTTCAGCGCTGCCTCCATCACCTCAAAACTGAAGGTTCGCTCGGCGTGTTTGTAAAACGATCGCATGATCCGGGACATGTTGATGCCCTTCTTTTCGGCCTCAAGGCTCACCGAGCCTGTGACCGAGGTCTCAAGTGTCAGCTCGGCACCGCTTTTGCGATGGAACCGGATCGGCAGGCGGAAATTCGAGATGCCGACATGCTGGATTTGCTGTTTCGAACCCCGGATCAGGCTGGATGGACCGTTTTGCAGATCCGGCAATGTGGCCTTGTAGGCTGCATCCGCCTCGAACTCGTGGGGATATTCGCGCGACAGGGCTGGATAATTCGACGGCAATAGACCCGGGACAAGCTGCGCGACAGCCGGATCAAGTTGGCTGATCTCGGCCGCCGAGGCCGATTTCGCCCAGTCGCGTAGCACCTTTAGCGCCGCGGCGGCCTGATCATGATCGGGTGTCTCATTGATGTCGCGCGGATGAATGTTCATTGGCACGGATCCCTTGCTAGGCCGTTGGTTATATACGACCGAGGTTTAATTACCAGTCCGGAATGATACGCGCCAAATAGCATCCCGGATCGAAATTAGATGGGAAAAACCGTCACTTTTCAACCAAAAGCGCCCGATCAGGCGGATCACACCCGCCTGATCCTGGGTCATAAGTGCAACCCTAGCTCTGCGATGCGGCCAAAGCGCGTTCGATATCCGCCAGCAAATCACCGGCATCTTCCAGCCCGACCGACAGGCGGATCAGGCCCGGTGTGATGCCCAACTCATCGCGCTGCTCCTCGCTCAGGCGCTGATGCGTGGTGGTGGCCGGGTGCGTTGCGATCGACTTGGCATCGCCCAGATTGTTCGAAATCACCGGAATCGTCAGCGCATTCAGGAACGCAAAGGCCGCCGCTTTGCCGCCTTTGATGTCCAGAGACAGAACAGTGCCACCCTTGCCGCCCAACTGATCCTGCACAAGCGCATTCTGAGGGTGCGTCTTCAGTCCGGGATACAGCGTCCGCTCCAACGCCGGGTGTCCTTCCAACGCCTCAGCAATCTTCTGTGCGCTGTCGGACTGCGCGTTCACACGCAATGCCATGGTCTCAAGACCTTTGACCATGATCCACGCGCTAAACGGGCTGAGCGCACCGCCGGTGTGTTTCATGTAAGGCTCAACCGTGCCGCGGATGAACTCTTTGGTGCCGATGATCACACCGCCCAGCGCACGCCCCTGCCCGTCGATATGCTTGGTCGCCGAATAGACAACCACATCCGCGCCCTGTTCGATCGCGCGCGAGAATACGGGTGTCGAGAACACGTTATCTACGATTACAACCGCACCCACCGCGTGGGCCAGTTTCGACACACCGGCGATATCGATCACCTCAAGCGTCGGGTTTGACATGGACTCAAAAAACACCGCCTTGGTATCAGGCCGGATCGCAGCCTCCCACGCGTCCAGATCGGTGCCGTCGACAAACGTCACTTCAACGCCATAACGAGTCAGGATATTTTCGAGGATATACAAACACGACCCGAACAACGCCTTAGCCGAAACCACATGGTCGCCCGCCTGTAGCATCGAGGTCAGCGCACCGTTCACAGCCGCCATGCCCGAGGCAGTCGCAAAGGCGTCCTCGCCCCCTTCCAGCGCTGCAATGCGCTGTTCAAACATCGAAACGGTGGGGTTGCCATAACGAGCATAGATGAACTCATCCGGGCCGCTTTCGATAAACCGGGCCTCGGCCTGCTCGGCGTTATCGTAGACAAACCCCTGCGTCAGAAAGATCGACTCAGAAACCTCATTGTACTGACTGCGACGGATGCCGCCATGGACGGCTTGGGTGCGTTTGTTCCAGCTCTCGCTCATCTCATTCCTTTCAGCCCCGCATTGGAGGCAAACAAAAAACCCCAGACGCGGCCAAGCGAAAGGGGTCTTTCATCCTGACCTTTTAGCGGTGTTGTTTAACGTGGCCCGCAATCCGGTAACAAATCGCCACTTGAATAGGGATGCCTTTACGCCCCGTCCCCGAAGTCGTCAAGTCCGACCGGCCTTGGGTCACGCTTTCGTAACACACCTGCGCGTCCTCTTGCCGAATACGATGAAACGTTCATGATCACCCCAACTTGAGGAGAACCCATGATCGATCTGTATTTCTGGCCCACGCCCAACGGCTGGAAAGTGTCCATCGCTTTGGAAGAGATGGAGCTGCCCTACACAACCCACTTAATCAACATCGGCAAGGGCGACCAGTTCGATCCCGAGTTTCTAAAGATCTCGCCCAACAACCGTATGCCCGCCATCGTTGACCCGGACGGCCCTGACGGCGCGCCTGTTTCGGTCTTCGAAAGCGGTGCGATCCTGATGTACCTCGCCCGCAAGACTGGACAGTTCTACGGCTCTACCGAGCGTGACAGGATCGCGGTCGAAGAATGGCTGATGTGGCAGATGGGCGGTGTCGGCCCGATGGCGGGCCAGGCGCATCACTTCCTGAAATACGCGCCACAGATGGAACCGCCGCAGGATTTGCCCTACCCGAAAGATCGCTATCGTACCGAGGTGGGGCGCCTTTACGGGGTTCTGGACCAGCGTCTGGCCGAAAACGAATTTGTTGCGGGCGATTTCTACTCGATCGCCGACATGTCGATCTGGGGCTGGGCGAGCCTGTGGGAGGGTCAGCAACAAGTGCTGGAGGACAAACCCCACTTCGCTCGTTGGTTGGATATGATGAGCGCCCGCCCCGGCGTTCAGGCCGGTCGCGCGCTGCATGCCGAGCTGCGTGGGGATCATCGGGGCAGGTCAGCTCAGGGCGTTTTGTTCAAACGATAAGCTTTGTTGTCTGCGGCCGCTTTGAAACCAAAGGCTACCCAAACTGTCTGGGCTAAGAGCGCTCAGAACGAGGAAGGAAGTTTTGTGTCTTTCCGTTGACAGCACAAAACGCCACCAAACTGGCCCCCAATCCGGGTATGGCATGAGCCTTGCGGTTTACTGTAGATCAGGACTAGCTGCTTCAGACTTCTGGAACACCAGCAAGGTTATGAAAAGACCGGCTATTAACATTGTGTGAGCTGCAGCCGTTACGCCAAAAACAAAATAGCTGCCGACCATGAGCGAAAAGATAGCGCTCCACATCCAGGCCAGCATTTGCATCAGCAAATGGGCAGTGGGAAGGGACTGATTTTTCAAAGGATTCTTAGTTTCATTCATTACTGAATCCCACGTCGATTTAACATTCGATATATTAGTCATGTTTCTACTCCCATTACCGATATCACTAGAGCTCACGGGAAACGCATGGGCGTATCTAGAACCCGCGCTGCCGATGGGTAAAGGCATGGGCCGACAACGCGGGCCGCCGTGAGTGGTAGTACAAAAGATACGCGCCAGCTGCGCTAGCGGACCAATATTGGCTCAGCGCCGCAAAAAGGGTTTGGCGCATTCGAAGTTCGATTACACCTAAGCCGTCTTCATCCCAACGGCAGTTTTGAACGCAAATCCGCCCCCGCCACTTCCAACGCTTCCTGGAGATGTGCGGCTACCTGCTCCTCTTCGCCCGCTTCTGGTTTGTCCACTAAATTTGCATCCTTTTCACTGTCGTGAATTTGCTGTGCTTCGAAATCTCGTATCTTGGATAGAACCCGGAATAAATGAAACGAATCTCCTCGCGCGGCATGCAGAGTCGCAATTCCTACTAGAAACACTTAACTCGCTTCACTAAGGAAGAATTCGACAACCGAAAAAGGAAGACGCACGCAATGGCAAAGATCACCTATGTCGAGCATGGCGGTACCGAACACACAGTCGAGGTCGCCAACGGACTGACAGTCATGGAGGGGGCCCGTGACAACAATATTCCCGGCATCGAGGCCGATTGCGGCGGCGCCTGCGCCTGCTCGACCTGCCATGTCTACATCCATCCCGACTGGGTCGAGAAAATCCCAGCCAAGGATGACATGGAAGAGGACATGTTGGATTTTGCCTATGAACCCGATCCCAGCCGCTCGCGCCTGACTTGTCAGATCAAGGTCACCGACGCGCTGGACGGTCTGGTCGTTCAGATGCCGGAAAAACAAATCTGATGCACCCCAAAGCGCCGCGTCGGCCCGTTCACCCGTGGCAGGGCCAGGCACGCGGCGCGGCTCTGATGTTGTGCACTTGGCTGGCGGTGGCATCGTCTGCGGCCAGCGCCGACACAATAGTCTCCGCCCGTTTCACCGAACCGACAACGCGCTACGCACACGGGGTTCTTGGCGATGCAGTTGAATACGGCGCGCTGGAGCTCAGTATTCAGATCAAGCCCTCGAACAAATCATTGCAGACTGAAGGTGGTGTCAATCTCCCGGTTGTGACGATCCGTTTACCCAGTGACCGCGTATTCGAAGATCTATCCCCCCGCTTGGCCGATGTAGACCACGATGGGTTCCCCGAGGTCATCGTTGTGGAGTCGCACCAACAAACGGGTGCGCAACTGGCAATTTACAACGCGGACGGAAACAAAATCGCCGCCACCCCGCATATCGGCACACGCTTCCGCTGGCTTGCTCCGGTGGGAGCTGCCGATCTGGATGGCGATGGCCATGTCGAGATCGCCTATGTCGATCGCCCCCACCTCGCTAAGACCCTGCGCATCTGGCGCTTCCAAAGTAATACGTTAACCGAAATCGCGGCACTTCCCGATCTGACCAATCACCGGATCGGAGAGGATTTCATTTCGGGTGGTTTGCGGGATTGCGGTTCAGGACCGGAACTCATCGTTGCCAGCGCTGACTGGCACGACATCATCAGCATTCGATATGATCAGAGCTGGGTGCAAACACGGCTCGCCGCTTTCACACCCTCTGCCATGAAAAAAGCGATGGCCTGTTCGCATTGACGCATCCGCAGCCCGCATCAGCGGGCTGCCCGGCCCAAGGCCTTTGGCGACGCATCCCTGATGCGGCGTCAGGGCGCGGGAGCCGATCGTTTAGAGAGCACGCCAACCGATATCGCGACGGTAAAAGCCATCGGGCCAATCGACCCCATCGACCGCAGCATAGGCCCGATCTCGCGCCTCTTGTAATGTATCTCCGCGTGCGGTCACATTGAGAACGCGGCCGCCAGAGGCCTGAATTTTGCCCTCAGCCGCCTTCGTCCCTGCGTGGAAAACCATGTTGCTACTATCTTCAGACAGATCATCCAGGCCCTTGATCACAGTGCCTTTCTCGTATGCACCGGGATATCCTTTTGCCGCCATCACGACGGTTATGGCGTGGTCCTCGGCCCAGTTCGCGCGCGTCTCTCCCAGCCGACCCTCGGCAGCTGCGTGCATCAGGTCCATTGCCTGCGCGCCCAGCCGCATCATCAACACCTGACATTCGGGATCCCCAAAGCGCACATTGTATTCCACCAGCTTGGGCTGACCATCCTTGATCATCAGCCCTGCATAAAGCACCCCCTGAAACGGCGTCCCACGCCGCTTCATCTCTGCAACGGTCGGACGCACGATTTGATCCATCGCAAGGGCTTCAATCTCGGCACTTAAAACAGGCGCTGGAGAATACGCCCCCATGCCGCCGGTGTTCAGACCGGTATCCCCCTCACCCACGCGCTTATGATCCTGCGCCGTTCCGATCGACAGGATATCCTCTCCGTCACAGAGCACAAACAGCGAGGCTTCCTCGCCCTCCATGAACTCCTCTATCACAACCTCCGCGCCAGCGCCGCCAAAAGCACCGCCGAACATGTCATCAATGGCGTCCAGCGCGGTTTGCTCATCCATCGCAACGATCACGCCCTTACCGGCGGCCAAACCATCGGCCTTGACCACGATCGGGGCACCCTGCGCGCGGATATAAGCCTTGGCTGGCTCTGCTTCCGTGAACCGGGCATAAGCGGCTGTCGGTGCACCCGATGCATCGCAGATTTCCTTGGTAAAGCTCTTTGAGGCTTCCAACCGTGCCGCTTCGGCTGACGGACCAAAGACCAGCACGCCTGCTTCACGCAACCGATCAGCAACCCCCGCCGCTAAAGGCGCCTCGGGGCCGACGATTACGAAATCAATCGCGTTTTCCTCCGCAAAGCTGACCACAGCGCCGCCGTTTTCGATATCCAGCGCGGCGCAGTCCGCGATCTGCGCGATCCCGGCGTTGCCCGGCGCCACAATCAGGCGATCACATTTAGGGTTCTGCATCACCGCCCAGGCAAGGCTGTGTTCGCGCCCACCGCTGCCGAGAATGAGGATATTCATGAAACGCTCCGATCTGCTTGGCCTCGCCTTCGCGGCGTTCTAAGCTGCGCAGACATTCGATACAAGGCGCTGAAATGTCCGACCTGCTAGACGACCCGATTCCGGGCCAAAACACCCCCGAATATACAGTCTCGGACATCTCGGGTGAGGTGAAACGCACTCTCGAGGGCACCTTCGGGCGAATCCGTGTACGCGGCGAAGTTGGGCGCGTATTCAAGGCGCGCTCGGGGCATCTGTACTACGATATCAAAGATGACCGGAACGTGCTGGCCTGCACCACGTGGAAAGGACAGATTTCAGGTTTGTCGGTTGTTCCCGAAGAGGGCCTCGAAGTTGTTGTGACCGGCCGCCTGACCGCTTTTGGCGCTCAATCGAAGTACAACCTCAACGTCGACGAAGTCGCCGTCGCCGGACAAGGCGCGCTGATGGCGTTACTGGAAAAGCGCAAGAAACAGCTTGAATCCGAAGGCCTGTTCGCGCCTGAACGCAAGAAACCCCTGCCCTATCTGCCGCAAATCATCGGCGTGGTTACTTCGCCCTCTGGTGCGGTGATCCGCGATATCCTGCATCGGCTGCGCGATCGTTTCCCGCGCAAAGTGCTGATCTGGCCCGTTGCCGTGCAAGGTGCCAACTGCGCCCCCGAAGTGACGCGGGCCATCGAAGGCTTCAATCAACTCAGCCCGGGCGGCGCCCTTCCCCGCCCGGACCTGATCATCGTCGCACGCGGAGGCGGTTCGATCGAAGACCTGTGGGGGTTCAACGAAGAAAGCGTCGCCCGCGCGGCTGCCGCTTCCGAAATACCCCTGATCTCGGCTGTGGGGCACGAGACCGACACCACCCTGATCGATTATGTCTCAGACCGTCGAGCACCGACTCCTACTGCCGCCGCTGAACTCGCCGTTCCGGTTCGCATGGAACTGCTGGCGTGGACCGGAGAACAGGGCGCCCGCCTTTCGCGCGCCACCACGGATGCCGTGCAACGACGCAGCCAGCGCCTGCGCGACCTGTCCCGCGCCCTGCCCCGCCCCGATACGCTGCTGGAAAGCCCACGCCAAAGGCTCGACCAAATCTCGGAACGCCTGCCCAATGCGCTGATCCGGGGTGTTCAAAACCGCCGCGTCAAGCTGCTCGACAGCGCGGCCCGTCTGCGTCCCTCTACCTTGCGTAGTTTCGTGGAAACCCGCCGCGACCGCTGGCGCAATCTGTCTTCGCGCTTGTCTCTGCGCCCGATCCAGCGAGAACTGGAGACACGACGCGAGACCCTGAACCGTCTGACTGAGCGCTTGAATGCCGCCCAGATCACAAGATTGGACCGCTTGCGGCAGCAGATGGAAGCCACAGACCGCCTGCGCGAAACCCTCAGCTACAAAGCAACGCTCGGGCGTGGATACGCCGTCGTGCGCGCCGAGGGAGAGGTGATCACCACCAAATCTCAGGCCGCAGGCCACGCTGTTCTTGAGATCGAGTTCGCCGATGGCCGCCTCCAAACCGGAGCGCAGGGCAAAGCATCGGCCAAAAAACCCAAACAGGCACCCCCCGATCAGGGATCGTTGTTCTGACCCATGCTGACAATCTGGGGCCGCAAAACATCATCCAATGTTCAGGCCCTGATGTGGTGCGTGGGTGAGCTTGGTCTTGAATACCGGCGTCACGATCTGGGCCATCGGTTCGGCGGGTTGGATAGCGCAGATTTTCAGTCGCTGAATCCGAACCGAACCATTCCCGTCCTTCAGGATGGCGACGACGCGCCACTTTGGGAGACCGGAGCGATCCTGCGCTATCTTGCTGCCCAATATGGCGATGAAGCTTTCTGGCCATCAGATCCTGTTCGACGTGCTCAGATCGACAAATGGTCTGAATGGGCGAAAATCAACATCGCCATGGCGTTTACCGTACCGGTTTTCTGGCGGCTCCTTCGTACGCCCAAGGCACAGCGGGATGAAGCATTGATCCTGCAGGCTATCACCGATCTTGAGGCCAAACTGGAAATCGCAGACACACAGCTTGGGCAGACGAACTACCTTTCAGGCGACGAGTTCACTTTGGCAGATATTCAGCTCGGCCACATTCTTTATCGCTACTACGACATCGACATAAAACGCGCCGCGTTGCCCCATCTCCGCAGGTACTACGACTCACTGACCAAAAGGCCTGCATTTCAATGCCATGTCATGATTGACTATGAAGAACTGCGTCCGCCCCAAAACTGATCTCAGACCCCGACATCCGGCCCGTAGCAGAGCATTTCTTCCCCGATATCCTTGGCCTCATACAACTCCGTTGCCGTCGGATCGCCTTCGAACTGTGCGATCAATCCGCCGCCGGATTGTGTGAATACCCAGCATTGCGGGTCGAACTGATCTTCATACAAGAAGCAAATCTGATCCTCGCGCTCGTACCAGATCCCTTCCATGCAATTCCCATCCAGATATGACCAGATCACGCGGCGGTTAGGAAGGTACCGCTCGACCCCGTAGGCCTGACCATCGAACCCGTAAAACAAGGTCTTTCCGCGCGTATAAACATCGAACTCGGCACCAGACAGGGGCGACTGCGCCGCTGCGGGTTGTACGATAAGCACAAGCAGAATCATGAAGGCTCTGAACATGCCCATATTCTGACAGATGCAGTGCCCATGCGCCATTCAACCTTTCTGCACACCCGGCATCCGCAACGTAACTCTACGTCACGGCTTGATGCGTTGCTGCGATCATGTCGACATTGCGAGAAAACACCGCGGGATCATCAGGGACGCACCATGACGACACTCCTATTCTGGGCCGCAGCGGCCTGCGCGCTGGCTTACCTGCCACTGACAGCGCGTCCGGCCAGCATCCTGCGCAGTGTATTGAAGACCACTTCTATCGCCCTGCTTGCAGTAATTGCTGTTCTGGGAAGTGGCCCCTGGCTGCTGGTCGTTGCCCTCAGCCTCTGCGCGATTGGCGATGCGCTGCTGTCACGCGAGACTGATGCAACCTTCATGGCCGGCATCGGTGCATTCGCCGCGGGGCATCTGGCCTATATCGCGCTGTTCCTAACCCACCCCGGCAGCGACCTTGGTCTGATCTTCAACCAACCGGCATTTTTCTGGTCCCTCATCATACTGGGCATCGTCATGGCAACACTACTCGCCCCACGTGCCGGAGACCTCAAAGGTCCTGTGCTTGCCTATATCCCGATCATTCTGGGAATGGGCATTGCCGTTCTTGCCCTACCGGATACCGGTGCACTGCGCTGGGCCCTGCCCGCCGCGATGGCCTTCATCGCTTCGGACCTGATCCTTGCGACCGAAAAGTTCTTGCTGCCCGCCAATCACCGGGCCCTGAAGCTCACCCCTTACATGGTCTGGCCGTTCTACTGGGGCGCGCAAGCCGGATTCCTGATCGCCTTCACCTGACCCTTTGCAACTGCCGCCAATCCGCATTAGGTGAGGGAAACACCTGCGGAGACCGAAAATGGCGTTTTTTTCCAAGCTGAAGGACAAGCTGTTCAAATCCTCGTCGCGCCTCGAAGAGGGGCTGGATGCGATTGTCGAGGATGGTGGCGAGGAAACCCCAACCCCTGATCCGGTAATCCCTGAACCCGAGCCCGAACCGCAACCGGTTCCCGAAATACCAGAGCCCACGCCAGCACCGCAACCGGCCGAGCCCCCCGCACCGATCCCGGCTGATCCCACACCGGCTCCTCCGCCTCCGGAGGTTCCCGATTCCAAAGGGTTGCTGGGCCGCCTGTTCAGCCGTAGCGAGTCCAAAACCATTGTCCGCCGCACGCTGGATGATGACATGTTGGAGCAGCTCGAAGAACTTCTGATCGCCTCCGACATGGGCGTCGACACCGCACTGCGCGTCACTGCCAATATGGCCGAGGGTCGCTTTGGCCGTAAACTCTCGACGCAAGAGATCAAGCAACTGCTGGCGCAGGAAGTCGCGCGCGTGATGGAGCCCGTGGCCAAACCAATGCCAATCTATCCCAAACGCCCGCAAGTAGTGCTGGTCGTTGGCGTGAACGGCTCGGGCAAAACCACGACGATCGGTAAGCTTGCCAGCCAATTCAAAGCAGCAGGCAAAAAGGTCGTCATCGCCGCCGGGGACACCTTCCGCGCTGCCGCCGTCGAACAACTGCAAGTCTGGGGCGACCGCGCAGGCGTACCCGTTCTCACTGCACCAGAAGGGTCTGACCCGGCCAGCCTCGCCTTTGACGCACTGACCAAAGCGCAGAACGAAGGCGCTGACCTGCTGATGATCGACACTGCTGGCCGCCTTCAGAACCGCACTGATCTGATGGAGGAACTGGCCAAAATCGTCCGTGTGATCCGCAAGGTGGACGATACTGCCCCTCACAATACATTGCTGGTGCTGGATGCCACCACCGGCCAGAATGCCCTGAGCCAGGTTGAAACCTTCCGCAACCTCGCGGATGTCTCTGGCCTCGTGATGACCAAACTGGACGGAACGGCAAAAGGCGGTGTGCTGGTCGCACTCGCCGACAAGTTCGGCCTGCCCATCCATGCCATCGGTGTCGGCGAGAAAATCGACGATCTTGCACCTTTCGACCCCGAAGAATTCGCCGCCGCCCTCACGGGTCTTGAAACCTGATCCAAAGTTTTTCTGACCTCAAGTTATCTCAGGGGAGCGTGAAACCCCTGACCTCTCCCATCAGCGAAAGACCCCGGATTGAGCAGCTGGCTGATCTCCCTTGAAGGCACCGAAGCGGGCCATCATCTCGCCCTTGGCCTCGCGCTGATGGCCGCCTTCCTGCATGCGGTCTTCGGCGCACTGCAAAAAGGCCGCCACGACCCGTGGATGTCGCGCGGAGCGATCGACGCCTGCTATTGCCTGATGGCGATGCCCTTCGCCTTTTTCGTGGTCCCATGGCCCGAACCCTATATGTGGCCGATCTTCGCCGTCGTCTGGCTGATCCATATCGGCTACAAAGTTCTGCAGGCCATGGCCTACACCAAAGGCTCCTACACCGTGGTCTATCCGGTCGTACGCGGCACCGGTCCTTTGTTCACTGTCATCGGAGCTTACCTGCTGTTTGGGGAAACCTTCTCGGTCATCCAATGGCTTGGAGTAGCGACGCTGCTTGCGGGTATTTTCGGCCTTGCGGGCTATAACCTGCGCTATCTTGAAACCAACCGCGATACGCTGGGCTTCGCGCTTGCTTTGGCCTTCGCAACGGGCCTCTTCGTCGCGCTCTATACAACCTACGACGCCTACGGTATCCGCGCCACCGCCGACCCGTTCACCTTTCTGGCGTGGTTTTTCATGATTGACGGGGCCGTGATGCCCATCTACGCCGCCCTCAGATATCGTGCCATGATCAACCGCCCGGCGCTTGGTCCTTTGATGCTGCGCGGTCTGGCCGGTGGCATCATCGCACCAATGTCGTTCGGTGCCATCATGCTGGCCACCCGGCTCGACAAGGTTGGCGAGGCAGCGGTGCTACGTGAAACCTCAACGGTCTTTGCCGCACTCATCGGCTGGCTCGTATTGAAAGAAACTGTCGGTCCAAGGCGCATTGCGTTAATGGCATTGATTGCACTCGGCGCTGTAATAGTTGAAATGGGCGGGTAAGAAGCAGGTCGGACCTATGACAGACAAAAAAGAGATCAACCCATTCCTCAAACAGGTACTGGAACTCGGCCCCCCACTGGCCTTTTTCTTCATCTACCTGCGACTGCGTGATGACAATTTCGTGATCGGCGGCATCGAGTACTCGGGCTTCATCGTTGCCACGATCCTGTTCGTGCCCCTGATGTTGGCTGCAATGGGGATCCTCTGGTACCTCACAGGCAAGCTCAGCCGGATGCAGATCTTTACCGCCTTCATGGTGATCTTCTTCGGCGGCCTGACTGCCTGGTTCAATGACGAGCGGTTCTTCAAAATGAAAACCACGCTGGTCTACGGCTTCTTCTCTGCCATCCTCGGCATCGGCCTGCTGCAAGGTAAGTCCTATCTGTCTTACGTTTTGAGCGAAATGCTGCCCATGCGCGACGAAGGCTGGATGATCCTCACTCGTCGCCTGTGCGCCTGCTTCGCGGTGCTGGCCGTGGCCAATGAACTTGTCTGGCGAACGCTATCAACTGACCTGTGGGTCAAGATCGAGACTTTCGGCTTTCCCATCGCATTGATGGCCTTCCTGATGATGCAGTTCAACGTACTCCAAAGCTATATGGATGACCCTGATCAACAATAGCCAAACTGCAACACATACGAATACCCGATAAAATTTCTTGGCTTGAACCCCAAGCTGTGGAAAGTTGGGGCACCACTCGTACCGCTCAACCCGGAGACAAACGCCCGCATGATGGCATTTCCCAACAGTGGATTCCTGTCCGAAGCATCTGAAGAGCTGCGCGCCATGCTGGCCGCGCAGGCCACCGAGGTCTCGCTCGATCGAGGCGATGTGCTATTCGAACAGGGCGATGAGGGGGACGCGCTTTATGCGATTCTTGACGGGACGCTAGAAGTTTCCTTTCTTGCCATGAGCGGCCGCAAACTGTCACTCAGCCTAATGCGCCCGGGCGAGGTGTTCGGAGAGATCGCGCTGTTCGATAATGGCCCTCGTACCGCTACGGTAATGGCGGCTGAAACCTCCAGGGTGTTGCGTGTCCGGCAGAAAGACATGATGGCGCAAATCCACGAGCATCCCGACCTTGCGGTAGATCTAATCAGGTTAGCCGGGCTGCGCATGCGTTGGATGGGCGCGCAACTGAACGAGCAAGTGTTCCTGCCGATGCCGATCCGCCTGGCCCGGTGGCTGTTGCATCTGGCGGGTCAGCAGGACAGCCCGACTGCGCGTATTACACTTTCGCAAAGCGAGTTGGCAGAATATGTCGGAGCGACTCGCGAAGCGGTGTCCAAGACCATCTCGACGTGGAAACGTGACAATGTGGTCGAAGCCTCGCGCGGCGGATTGCAAATTCACGACTTCGATGCACTGCGGGAACTCGCCGAATCCGATTTAATCTAAATTTTCGGCATAGATGTGATCCGCTTCACATACGGCGCCTTTCGATTGCCGTAGGGTCAACAGTGTTACCGTAGGAGGTTGGTTTTATCATCCCCGATATCTGTCCACCAACCTCTCCCTGTACAAGAGCCATATGCCTTCCCCGGCATATGGCTTCTTTCTTTTGCACAGCTCGAAATACGGGTACGCCAACGGATCCAACACGGTAGGCCGCAAACCCTGCCCGCCAGCAGCAATATTGTGCCTTCGGCGCACACCGAGTGCTTATTCTGACAAGAGTGACATGTGTGGCGATTTCGGAATCTATGATAAGGTTGGATGGAAGAAAGTGTTTACCCAGCTTAACCGACATGATTTCAACAGGAGGCGCATTTTGTCAGAAGTGTTTCTAACCGTCCTTTATCCGTGGCCGAAAGATACCGCACAATTTGAAACCGACTACAAAGCTCATCTGAATCTACTTCATGAGAATGCCGGCATTCCATCTGACACGCGCCCGTATACCATCACCAAATTTCTTTCGGGCCCAAACGGGAACGCTCCATTCTATCAGATGTTTTCGATGCCCTTTGCCTCAGCTCAAGCGCTTCAGGATGCCATGAGTTCGGAAGGTATGCAGCAAGTCGGCGCAGATGCCGTGCGTATCTCTTCAGGGGGTGCTCCGACAATCATGGTCGGTGAACCGAGCTAAGCATATAAAGCGAAATCCGCCGTCGGTTTCATTTAAGGTGACGTCCGATCGAATCCACGAACCCTTTGTGTGATACTTAATCTTGGGGAGTAAGCGCGAAGGCTCCTGCCAATGTCATGAGCATCGTGGAGTAACATTTTTAGTACGGCAGAACGCCGACATTACCATACATCAATAGCAAAGGGCCGGAGTGATGACTCCGGCCCTTTTTCATTCTCGATGTAGATCCTATTATTCGAGGCTCAGCGCCACGAACCGAGGCTCACCATTGCGTCGCACCAGCAGCAACAGCGACTTGCGCCCGGCCTCGCGGGCCTCTTCCATCCGCGCTTCCAGGTCGGCTATCGAGGTCACCTTTTGCTGCCCCGCTTCAGTGATCAGATCACCTGCGCGCAGACCTTTGTCAAAGGCCTCTGACGCTTCATCAACATTCGTGACCAGCAGCCCTTCGGCTTCGGCATCAAGGCCCAGTTCTTCGCGCTGCGTATCGCCGAGTGGTGCGATCGTAAGCCCGAGGATATCCTTGTTCTCCTCGTCCTGCGCATCCGGTGTTTCGTCTTCGCCAGTCTCAGCGCGCTCGGCATCCTCGCGGCGACCAAGTGTTACCAGCACAGTCTGCGTGCCGCCATCGCGATGCACAACAACGCGCACGGACTTGCCTACAGTGGTCTCACCGACCTGCCGCACAAGGCCACGCGTATCCTCAACTTCGACACCATCGAAACTGATGATCACATCTCCCGCCAGCAGTCCGGCTTCCTTGGCGGGTCCTTCCGGCACATCGCTGATCAGCGCGCCACCGGGCTTATCCAGCCCCATCGCCTCGGCCATATCCTCGGTCACATCCTGAATGCGCACGCCTAGCCAGCCGCGGCGGGTTTCACCGAACTCGCGCAGCTGGTCCACGACCTTCACGACCACGTTCGACGCCATCGAAAAACCGATCCCGATCGAGCCGCCATTGGGCGACAGGATAGCGGTATTCACACCGATCACCTCACCATTCATGTTGAACAGCGGACCGCCCGAGTTCCCCCGGTTGATCGCCGCATCCGTCTGAATGTAGTCATCATAGGATCCGCTCAGGGCCCGGTTCCGGGCAGACACAATGCCAGCTGACACCGAAAAGCCCTGTCCCAGCGGATTGCCCATGGCAATAACCCAGTCCCCAACGCGGGCGGTGTCGCTGTCGCCGAATTGCACATATTTCAGCGGCCCTTCAGCCTCGACTTTCAACAGCGCAATATCAGTTTTCTCATCCTTGCCAATCACCTTGGCAGGCAGCTCTTTCGCAGGCTGACCATCGCCTGGGAAAAATTCTATTAGGATTTCATCAGCTTCCGCGATGACGTGATTGTTGGTGACGATATAGCCATCCTCGGAAATCACGAAACCCGAGCCCAGCGCGTTGCTGCGGCGTGGACGGTTTTCATCATCGCCACCGTTCCGATCCTGAAACTCGCGGAAAAAGTCCTCAAACGGAGAACCCTCGGGCACGATCCCCTGCGGACCGGTCTGGTTTTCAACCAGAGTAGAGGTCGTAATATTGACCACCGCTGGGCTGATCTGTTCGGCCAATGGCGCAAGGCTTTCGCTACGCGCCTGCGCGGCCGCAGCCTGCGCAATTACCAGCAGCATCCCAACAAAGGCCAGCCACATCAACCGCATCATAATTAAAACATCGTCCCGCCGGACGGACACACTGCGCGCTTTCGCCTGCACTTGGGGTCTCCTTGTCGACAATTCTTTCGCGGGCACCAGCCGGTTGCCCTTCTTAGCAACCAATGTAGTCAGTTTGCCCTCGCCCGCAACTCAGGATCGCGGGGAAATCACCGGCGTGTGAAACAGTCGCATCAAAAACCAACCTGATAAGCACCCCACAACAGGATGAGCCCGCTGATGACGCAGAGCAGCCCGACCAATCGCCGCGCCTGTTCGGGCATCGCCCTGAGGGCCTCGAGCATACGTTCAATAAGCGAAGGGGCCAGCGCATACGCCAGCCCCTCTACAATCAGTACCAGCCCGAAGGCCAGAAGGATCATACCCATCACTCGACGGCCGCAGCTGCCGGTGCCCGGCGCCCGGTCGGCGAGGCGAGATAGTTGAAGAACTCGGAATCCGGGCTCAGGATCAACGAACTGTTGCTGCCTTGCAGGGCATTCTCATAAGCAGTCAGAGAGCGGTAGAATTCAAAGAATTCGGGGTCCGCACCGTAGGCCTGGGCAAAAATCGAGTTGCGTTCGGCATCCGCTTCACCGCGAATGATCTCGGCCTCGCGATTAGCGTCGGAGACTAGCTCGACCACGGTACGATCTGCCTGCGCACGCACACGCTGCGCGGCTTCGTTACCACGGGCGCGTTCGTCGGTCGCCTCACGTTCCCGTTCGGCTTTCATCCGGTCAAATGTCGCCTCAAGGTTGGCCTGCGGCAGATCGGTTGCTTTCAGACGCACATCGATCACGCTGACGCCCAGAGCACGCGCTTCCGCAATTGCGCTGTTGCGGATACGCAGCATCAACGCCGCACGGTCCGAACTGAGGATATCGCGAGACGATACCGAACCCAGCACTTCCCGCGTTTCAGCGCGCAGGATGCGATCCAGACGATCTTCGGCCACCGGGATGCCCCCGACACCAACCGCCTGTCGGAACTGCTCCAGATCGGAAATCCGGTAACGCGCGAAGGCATCAACCACCAGACGGCGGTCATCCAAAGGCGTCACTTCCAGCGGTTGCACGTCAATCGACAGAATGCGGTCGTCATATCGCACGACTTCCTGAATCAGCGGAATCTTGAATGCCAGACCCGGCTCTTCCTTCACCGCCACGACGCGGCCAAATTGCAGAACCAGCGCACGCTCGCGTTCATCCACGATGAAGATCGCGGACAGAACACCAACGATCGCAAGGAAAACGATCGGCAGAATAAAAGTCGTCTTACGCATCAGTTGCTCTCCCCTGCAGGGCTACGGCGCAACTCGTTGAGCGGCAGATAAGGCACGACGCCCTGCCCCGATCCTGTCGAGTTTTCATCCAGAATGATCTTGTCCACGTCACCCAATACCTGCTCCATCCGTTCCAGATATAGGCGTTTGCGGGTCACATCAGGTGCCTTGGAGTACTCCTCCAGAACCGCGCTGAAACGGCTTGCTTCACCCTGCGCACTGTTGATCTGCTGGGCGCGATAGGCCTCGGCCTCTTCCAGAACCTGCGCGGCTTCACCGCGTGCCTCGGCCAGAACCCGGTTTGCATAAGCGTCAGCGACGTTCTGCAACCGGTCACGCTCCTGCGCGGCGGCCTGAACGTCGCGGAACGCGGCAATCACGTCCTGCGGCGGGTCCGCCTTGTCAAAGTTTACACGAACGATGTTCACGCCCGAATCGTAGCTGTCCATCGTCAACTGAATCAGCTCCTGCAGACGGTCTGCAATGATGCCACGATCCCTGTTCAGAATCGGCGCCAGTTCACTTTGCGCAATAATCTCACGCATCGCCGATTCAGACACCGCCCGAATGGTTTGACGTGGATCGCGCAGATTGAACAGATACTTGGCTGGGTCGTTGATGTTCCAGACAACTTGATAGTCGATATCGACCACATTCTCGTCGCCGGTCAGCATTAGACCATCGTCGCTGCCACGTGCACCGCCCATGTCTTCGTTCTGTTCGCGTGTGACCGGAATCACTTCGGCGGTCACAAACGGCCAGGGTGCAAAATTCAGACCCGGATTTCCGACAGCCGAGAACTCGCCCAGAAACAGCTCAACTGACTGTTCTTCCGGCTTAACCGTGTAGAAGCTTGCCAAACCCCAAAGACCGGCCGCAACAAGCAGACCAATCGCTACGGTTCCTTTGGTAAACGCGGGGCCACCGCCGCCGCCCTTACCATTGGTCCCACGGCCACCGCCGCCACGACCGCCCATGAGGACGCGCAGCTGCTCCTGGCCCTTTTTCATCAGCTCATCGATCTCGGGGATCTGCGGGCCGTCACCTTCGGGGGGCTTGCGCCCATCCCCGTTGTTACCCCGATTTCCTCCGCCTCCGGATGAGCCTCCGCCCCCCCAGGGGCCGCCGCTGTTGCCCGCCATATGTATCTTTTCCCTTGTGTTGGACCGTGTGATCACGGGTTCCCTTGTAACGTGTGTGCGCGCGCTTGCAAATCAAGCCGTGCGCACAGGTTGCCGCATTGTCACCAGTTCTTCGGCCATCACCGGATGAACTGCAACCGTACGGTCGAAATCTTCTTTGGTGGCGCCCATCTTCACGGCAATCCCGGCAAGCTGGATCATCTCACCCGCACCCGGCGCAACGATGTGACAGCCAAGTATCTTACGCGTCTCCTGCGACACGATCAGCTTCATCAGAACCCGCTGTGTGCCACCCGCAAACGCCTTCTGCATGGGCTTGAAAGACGTCGCATAAACCTCGATCGGTTCCTGTTCCGCTGCCGCTTCCTCGCTAAGGCCCACGGTACCCATTTCCGGCTGGGTAAAGATCGCTGTCGGGATCAATTCGTGGTCAACGGGCGTAGGATTGCCTTTGAAGACGGTCTCGACAAAGGCCATGCCTTCGCGGATCGCCACAGGGGTCAGGTTCACCCGATCCGTTACATCGCCAATGGCAAAGATCGAGGGCACGCCTGTCTGGCTGTACTCGTCCACCACGATCTCACCCTTGCGACCGCGCGCAACGCCCAATGTCTCAAGCCCGAGGTCATCCGCATTCGGCGCGCGACCTGTGGCATACATCACCACGTCGAATAGCTGTTCCGAGCCATTCGTCGCTTTCACCCAAATCTTGTCGCCTTGTTTTTTCATCTCAAGCACGTTTGTGCCCAGATGCAGGTCGATGCCGTTCTGGCACATCTCTTCACTGATCAGCCCGCGCGCCTCATCGTCAAAGCCCCGCAGAATCTGCGCCCCGCGATAGAACTGAGTCGTTTTGACCCCCATCCCGTTCATGATCCCGGCAAATTCACAGGCGATATAGCCACCGCCAACGATCAGCATGGATTCGGGCAATTCATCCAGATGGAAAATTTCATTCGAGGTGATCGCAAGCTCAGATCCCGGGAAATCGGGTACAACCGGGCGACCGCCCGTTGCGACAAGAATATGCTTGGCCGTCTTGCGGGTACCGTCAGCCAGTTCAACCGTATGCGGATCAACGACATGAGCACGCTGGTCGAAACTCTCGACACCATTGTTCTTCAGGATATTGCGGTAGATACCTTCCAACCGGTCGAGCTCTGCGTGCAGTTTGCCTTTGAACGTGTTCCAGTTGAACGCACCCGGCTGCATGTCCCAGCCATAAGCCTGAGCGTCCCCGATCGTATCAGCGAACTCACTGGCGAAAACCATCAGCTTCTTGGGTACACAGCCACGGATGACGCAGGTTCCGCCGTAACGATCCTCTTCCGCCAGTGCCACCTTGGCGCCGTTTTCACCCGCCGCCACGCGTGCCGCGCGAACTCCGCCCGAGCCGCCTCCGATGACAAACAGATCATAGTCAAAGCTCATGTACGAGTTCCTTTTATTCCGCGTGGCCAAAATTCACTGGATATCTGGGCGCAAATCCCGAACTGCCAACCCCTGACGAGGGAAATAGTGATTTTTCTTCTGCAGTTTATCGCGCTGCCTGCCTGATCTTTAGTCTGCCAGATCAGAAAACAGGTTATCCCCACCTTCGCTCAGCATGTCGGTCAGGACCGTGCCCTCATTGATGTCGCGCAGCTCGACCCTGCCATCGCCATAACCAACGACAACCTTGTCGCAGATATCGATGAACAGCCCGTTCTCGACCACGCCGGGAATCTGGTTCATCACCAGCGCCAGTTGCCGCGCATTGCCAATCCGTTTGAGGTGCAGGTCCAGAATATGGTTGCCCTCATCCGTGACCTTGGGCGCCTCACCGTTCATGCGCAGCGTGACGGAAGTGCCCAGAACATCCATAGTGTCCAGCGCCTCTTCAATCAGGGTGCGGGTGGTCTGCCAGCCAAACGGGATTACCTCAACCGGCAGAGGGAATGCGCCCAGCGTCTCAACCTCTTTGCCCGCATCGGCAATTACCACCATCTGATCGCTGGCCGTGGCCACGATCTTTTCCTGCAGCAGCGCAGCACCGCCGCCCTTGATCAGGTTGAACTCACCATCGAATTCATCCGCGCCGTCGATGGTCAAGTCCAGCCAGCCGGCCTGATCCAACGAGACGACTTCGATCCCTTCCTCTCGCGCCAATTGTGCCGTCGCGGTCGAGGTCGGAACACCCTTGATCTTCAGCCCCTCGTCGCGAACACGCTCTCCCAGGCGGCGTACCAGCCACGCAGCGGTCGAGCCTGTCCCCAGCCCCACACGCATTCCGTCCTGAACAAGATCGGCGGCGCGACAAGCAGCAACATATTTCGCTTTGTCGATGGGCGACAAATCTTTGGTCATGGCAGCTTCCCCCGAGAATACTGCTAGACTTATACGGAATGCCCCGCACAACTGCGAGAGGCAAAACACTCCGCACCTGTGCTAACATGTCGCTGAAATACGCGTTTCCGATAGGAAACGTCGCAATCAGCCTCTATTGTGATCGCCAGACACCCTAGATAGACGCCATGGAATCGCCGTACCGCCTGCACTATGCCCCCGACAACGCCTCGCTGGTGATCCGGCTGGCGCTGGAAGAGATGGGCCTGCCCTATGAGACTGCACTGGTCGATCGCACCCGCGACGCTCAGAATGGTGCAGCATACCGTGCGCTGAATCCAAACGGGCTGATCCCGGTGCTGGAGACGCCTCAGGGTCCGATCTTCGAGACCGCTGCGATCCTGCTTTGGCTGGCCGATACGCACGAGCAGATGGCTCCTGCACCCGACAGCCCAGATCGCGCGGCTTTCCTGAAATGGCTGTTCTTCGCTTCCAACACCCTGCATGCCGATCTGCGAATCCTGTTCTATGCCGAGAAATACATCGCCGCAGATCAGGCCGATACACTACGCTCTGGCATCCGCCCCCGGCTGCGGCAGCATCTGAATCTGCTGGATGCTCAAGCCCAAAAAGCGCCCGACTGGTTCAGTGCTGATCACCCTTCAGTCCTGACGATATATGTCGCCTGCATGATGCGCTGGATGGCACTCTATCCCGCTAAGGCGGACCGAAGCTGGTATCAACTGGCCGACACACCTTATCTGCAAAAGATCCTGATGCAGCTAGAATCTAACTCATCGACCCGCGCAGCAATTGCCGCCGAGGGGTTGGGGGTCACTCCCTTCACCTCGCCGACCTACGCCAACCCTCCAGAAGGCTCAGCTACCTGACATGTTTCTCTCTGTCTTCGATATGTTCAAAGTGGGCATCGGCCCATCCTCGTCACATACCATGGGTCCCATGGTGGCCGCCGCGCGGTTCCTTGACATGATGCGCGCCTCGCCGTTCGAATTCTCGGGCCTGCGTGGCTCACTGCACGGCTCGCTGGCTTTCACAGGTGTCGGCCACGCCACCGATCGCGCCACAATCTTGGGTCTCGCCGGATTTGTCCCCGACACCTATGACAACGACAAGGCCGAGGCCGCGCTGTTGCAGATTTCCGAAACCCACACGGTGACACCCGAAGGCCTGCCTACCCTGACCTTCGACCCCAAGGCCGATCTGATCTTCGACTATGAAAACAATCTGCCCGGTCATGCCAACGGCATGATTCTGATGGCCACCGATGCGCAGGGCGACGTCATCCTGCGGCAGGTTTATTACTCGATCGGTGGTGGTTTTGTCCTGACCGAGGAGGAGCTGGCCGAAGGCAAAGCAACGGATGAAGGCGACCCTGTGCCCTTCCCCTTCAAATCCGCTGCCGAGATGCTTGAGATGGCGAAGACCAGTGGCAAGAGCATCGCTCAGATGAAGCGCGAAAATGAGATCGCGCGCGGTTGCGCGGATAGCTTTGCCAAAGGCACCGCGCGTCTTTGGCAGGTCATGAATGACTGCATCGAGCGTGGGCTAAAAACGGATGGCATCCTGCCCGGTGGTCTCAGCGTGCGCCGCCGCGCCAAAGGCATTCACGATGCCCTTCTGGCAGAACGCGGCATGAACCTGAATGCCCCGCATACGATCAACGACTGGATGAGCGTCTACGCCATGGCCGTGAACGAGGAAAACGCAGCCGGTGGGCAGGTTGTCACCGCCCCCACAAATGGCGCGGCAGGCGTGCTGCCATCAGTTTTGCGCTATTACCTCGATCACGTGCCCGGCGCGTCCGAAAGCCATGTCGAGGATTTCCTGCTGACCGCCGCCGCCATCGGTGGTCTGGTCAAGTTCAACGCTTCGATCTCGGGCGCTGAAGCGGGCTGTCAGGCCGAGGTTGGCAGCGCGTCAGCCATGGCTGCGGCAGGCATGTGCGCCGTGATGGGCGGTACGCCTGAGCAGGTTGAGAACGCCGCCGAGATCGCGTTGGAACATCACCTTGGCATGACCTGCGACCCAGTCGCGGGCCTTGTGCAGGTGCCGTGTATCGAGCGTAACGGATTGGGCGCGATCAAGGCCGTTTCAGCCGCATCGCTGGCGCTTCGCGGCGACGGCAAGCACTTTATGCCTTTGGACGCGGCCATTGAAACTATGCGCCAGACCGGCGAGGATATGCACGAGAAATACAAGGAAACATCTTTGGGCGGGTTGGCCGTCAACGTGCCGAACTGCTGATCTGACAGCAAGAACAAGTGGGGTGACATGCGCGGACACTGCCTATGCGGCAAGATTGGATACGAGGTTGATCCTCCGGTTCTGTCCTGTGTCACCTGCCATTGCGACAGCTGCCGTCGCCAATGCGCCGCTCCGATGACCACCTATTTCGGCGTGCGCGACGGCAATTGGCGCTGGACCGGTGAGCAGCCGAAACGCTTCAATTCCTCACCCGGAGTCGAGCGCAGTTTCTGCCCCCATTGCGGCACGCCGATATCCTTCCGGTCCACGGTGATGTCGGATGTGATGCACCTCTATGTGGCGACGCTGGAAAAACCCGAAGCACTCAGCCCAACCTTGCATGTCGCGCACGAGGAAAAGCTTAGCTGGCTGCAGCTTGGTGACGGCCTGCCCACCTGCATCGGCCCGGATTACACCAAAGTCCAACCCCTGCCCGACACCTGAGATCAGAGCTTCCCCCTGTGCCGTTAAAGCGCTAGCGTCGCGCACATGACCCAGGATCGTCCCGTTCTCGGCATCATATTGATGCTCGGTTTTTGCGTGCTCGCACCGCTGGGTGACGGGATGGCAAAGCTGTTGGGTGAAACCACAGCTTTGGGACTGCTGGTACTGGTGCGGTTTGCTGTTCAGGCGATGATCTTGATCCCACTGATCGCGATGACCGGCAAGCCATGGAAGATGACGCCGCGCGTTTTGCGCCTGACGATAATCCGCACCCTTCTGCACATCATTGGGATCGCAGCGATGTTCACAGCGCTGCAATATATGCCGCTGGCCGATACCGTGGCCATCGCCTTTGTAATGCCCTTCATCATGCTGCTTTTGGGCAAATACGTACTGGGCGAACAGGTCGGCCCCCGCCGTCTGGTCGCCTGTGTCGTGGGATTCATCGGCACCTTGCTGGTCATCCAACCCAGCTTTGCTGAGGTCGGCGCGCCCGCCTTGCTGCCCCTGATCGTTGCGGTGGTCTTCGCCCTGTTCATGTTGGTTACGCGGCAGATCGCCAAGGAAACAGACCCGGTTGCACTGCAGGCGGTATCGGGGGCCATGGCTACCGTCTTTTTGCTTCCGATTGTCCTGCTGGGTTCCCAGATCGGCCTGCCAGCAATGTCCCTGACGATGCCCACGGCCGAGACGCTCTGGCTGCTGCTGGGGATCGGTGTGCTGGGCACCGTGGCGCATCTGCTGATGACATGGTCTCTGCGCTATGCGCCGTCTGCGACTTTGGCCCCGATGCAATATCTAGAGATTCCGGTCGCCACCCTGATCGGCTGGCTGATCTTCCACGATCTGCCAAACGGGCTGGCTGCGCTTGGCATCGGCATCACCATCGCGGCCGGGCTATACGTTATACTGCACGAGCGGGCCAACGCTCAGTCCGGCCCGACTGAAACGCCTGCATGACCTGATCCAACGCCGCGCGTGGCAGAATCGTCAGCAAACCGGGTCCATCGACCTCAAGCGTTAGCGCGCCTAGCGCTCGGTTTGAGGTTCCGACCTGCCCGTCCGGTTCCAGCACCAGATCATCAATCGGCCATTCCAGCCCCTCGCTGCGCCCGGTCACCCGCCGCAGCGGAAACAAAGAGACCGTGTTTCCTGCTGTGAGATCCAGACTGATCCGGGGTGGCGCATGAAAGACAATTTCACGTGCGCCCAATAGGACACAAGGCCGATCCTGCAACCGAACCAGAGTATTGAATGCCACCAACTGATGATCCACCCGCGCGCCCAGAAATCCGGCGGCCAGCACCACAGGCGCATCCATATTGCGCAGCGCCTTGTCAAAATCGGTGCTGTTCTGCTCGGATATCTGGAACAACCGATCCTTGGGAATCTGGGTCCGATATTCTGCCGTAATCGAGTCAAAATCGCCGATCACTGCGTCCGGCATCCGCCCCGAATCAATCAGCGCAGCCGCGCCGCCATCCGCAGCAACGGCAGAATTGACGCGATTCAGCACCAGATTCACGTCCTCTGAACTGATTTCTCCCCCGCCAAACAGCCCGATTGGCCCGCCAGAGCGAACAATTGCCCCATTTTTCACAAGATTGACCATATTTTCCAGTTTTGGACATAATGAAACCACAAAATGATAGCTTCATGGCTAGAGTTTCGAGTCGGTTGCCCGTGCTGTGTCTGGCAATCGGCCTGGTAGTTTGTAAAGGACATGCGTCTGATGGTACAGAACAACAAGGTACTCACCGTTTCATACGGCACCTTCTCATGCACCCTCGAAGGCTTCGACGACTCGTTTGAAACGATGAAAGCCATTGCCGAGTATTTCCGGGACCTTGCTGCGGATGATCGGTATTTCGGATCGGAACCCCCCCAGCCTGACGCCGAAATGCTGACCCGGATCGCCCAGCGCGATGCCACGCAAAAGGTTGAAGCCAGCCAGAACGAGACTGGCCTGTTGTTACGTGCCACGGAAACCGCCCCAGTAGCAGCACCGACCCCCGCTGCGATCGCGCCTGCTGCTGCACCTGAACCTGTACAACCTACCACCGACGTCGTTCCCCCCGCACCGGCCGCCCCCCAGGCCGAACCCACCCCGGCAGCTGACAGCATCGCAGCCAAGCTGCAGCGTATCCGGGCGGTAGTCTCGCACTCCGATGCCACACCTGCCGCTTATTCTGAAGAGGAAGACGTCAGCTATCTCCAGCCCGCAAAGCCGCAGGTTGACGCGATCGCTGCCGCATTCGAGGCAGGCGCGCTGAACCCTGCTGACTTGGAAGAAGCAGCCGAGGACGCCGCCCCCCCTGCAGCGCCTGTGATCGAACAGCCGGCAGAACCCGAGTATGTGGAAGACAGTGTCGAGCCGGTTACCCAGAATGCGGAGCCCGAGGCAACCGCTACCACCCCTGCCGAGCTGGACGAGGTCGACGTGACCGCGATGATCTCTGCGGTAGACACAGCAGGCCAAAAAGACGAAGACGAGGCCCCGGAACAAGTCACCGCCGCGGTCACTGATAGCGACGTGCTCTTTTCGGACCTAGACGAAGATACGTCCGAGGCCGAAGACGAACGTCCTTCGAACATTCTCAATGACAATGAGGCAAGCAACGAAGATGAAGATACTTCGGAGCTGTCCAGCCTTGCACAGGGTGTCATCTCGGCTGAGGATGAAGCGCTGCTGCTGGATGAAATGGCTCTGGTCGAATCCGAGTTGGAGGCAAATATTGTTGCCGAGCTGCCCGATATGTCCGGTCTTGATCAGGATGTCTCGCGCCTGATGGACAAGGCGGGTGCCCAATTGGAAGACCCAGCCACCAGCGATCAACGCGAAACATATTCACATCTGCGCACTGCCGTTGCCGCAACCGAAGCGGATCGTGAGGAAGGTAAGGACAAATCCCAGAATGCAGAGGATGATTATCGCGGAGATCTGGCTTCGGTCGTCAATCCGCGCCGTCCTGAAATCGAGGTCACCAGTGAACGCCCGGCTACCGATTCCACCGCCCCATTGAAACTTGTGGCCGAACAGCGGATCGATAACGACGCAGCGGACACCGGCCCGGTTACACCGCGCCGTGTCACCTCGGCGGATGAAGAGGCCATCGATGAAGAAGGTGGTTTTGCCACCTTTGCGCAGGAACAGGGTGCACAATCGCTGCTTGATCTGCTGGAGGCCGCTGCTGCCTATCTGTCTTTCATCGAAGGTCAGGAACAGTTTTCGCGCCCACAACTGATGAACAAGGTTCGTTCGCTGAAGCAAGATTCGTTCAATCGCGAAGAAAGCCTGCGTTCGTTTGGTCAGTTGCTTCGCGATGGCAAGATTGAAAAGGCCGGAGGTGGCCGTTTCGCCGCCTCGACTCAGATCGGGTTTCGCCCGAACGATGACGAACGCGCCGCGGGCTAAACCCGGCGCAACTTTATACCCCCTCAAAACTTGACAGGGCCGGAGGAAACTCCGGCCCTTTCATTGTGCCAATGTTTTGATCGTTCAGCGGCAAATCCGCTCATCCGTCGATCTGACGCCAGCATAATTATGCTGCAGCGCAGAAACCTGCTAAAGTCATTCCATAGACTGACCTCAAATCCGAGTTTCTGACCCGAGGTATCTGGTATGAATGAGCTTGCTATTCGACGTCTGCGAATATTCGACAAACCCGTCGTGATGACCCATTTTCAGAATCTCGAACCCGAAACCCTGCGATCACGTTTCGGCGCCGTCGTTCCTGACGCATTTTTGGATCGATATGTTTCGACCCTGTTCGACGACGCATCGTTGATCTACGGCGCCTTTCCCGATGCCTGTCTGCGCGGCATGGCTGAGCTGCGCCCGCTTGGCGAGAACCATCCCCGCATTGCCGAGGCCGCCTTCACCGTCGAAGCCCCCTGGCAGGACCAAGGCATCGGCGATGCCTTGCTATCCCGCATTATTGCCGGAGCCCGCAATCGGGGGATTCGCGAGGTGCATATGATCTGCCTCGCGACGAACCAGAGGATGCGTCATTTGGCCAGCAAACACAGTGCTGACCTGAAACTTATGACCGGGGAAGTCGCGGCAAAGCTCACACCACACTGGCCCACACCTTTGAGTGTGGCGCAGGAAATTGCTGGCGAGTATCACGCTTTTGCCCGTGCCGTCTTCTGTTGGCCTGATTAGAAATTGAACGCCAGCGCCACGTAGGGGCCGGTCAGAATCAGGTCGATAACGTCGCGCCCTTCTTCGAACTCGACTTCCAAATGGCGGTATCCGCCTGCAACGTTGATCTTGTCGGTCCATTTCCAACTTGCTTGAACCAGCGCTTCCCATTGGAATTTCGATCCGTAGCCAAAACCGCCGACATTGCCCAATGCGCTGACACGCCACCGGTCATTCAGCACGCGGCTATAGCGTGCGCCGATCAATGGATCGGTCCAGCTCTGATCCGTGCTGAAGGTACGGTTAAGCACCGTAGTCGAGACATCCAGGTCCCAATGACGCAACCCGGCCATGGCCTCCAGACGCGTCCCATCGTTCTCATAGACCGCATAGCTGGCACCCAGCGACATCATCGTCCCGTCCAGGTTCCAACTGGCCGCGTCGTTGAAACGCCCGATCGAGACGTCATCCCCAAGATCGAGATAGTTGAACTCGCCGCCAATCGACCAGCGCCCGTTGCGGGCCTCCCCAGCGATCAGGAAGGCTCCGTTGAGAATGTCGAATATCGAGGTATCCCCATTGACCGGCGGATTTGGTCCCACGTCCAGCGAGGTTCTGAACTCCGGAGCCCAAAAATATGGCGCGATTGTGTAAGTCCAGCCGTCTGCTTGGGCGGGTCCGGCCAGATATACTGCCGCTACCGCCGCCAAAATCCGCTTTTTCATGCGCCACCTGCCCTGAAACCCGATCCGTCGTGTTTCAGAAAACCTGCCACGCACACACCGTTGGGGCAACCGTGGCGATTAATTCTGATCCTGATCCGGGTCTTCTTTGCCAACTCCGCGGAAAACGAACTTGAACGGCAACGCCCAAAGGATGCCCACCGCGATGTAAACCAGCAGCTCTAACCAGATCGGCGGGCGATCCAGCCAGTTCAACACGGTCACCACCGCGACGATATAAACTGGCAATCCCACCAGCAACAGCACCAAAGACCAGCGTCGCCGCGCCTTGTAGCTGAGGCCGGGTTTGTCATCACCGCTCATCAGTCAGCAAACGGGTCGGTCACCAGTATGGTATCCTCCCGCTCCGGGCTGGTTGACAGAAGGGCGACAGGGCATTCGATCAGTTCTTCAACCCGGCGCACATATTTGATCGCATTTGCAGGCAAGTCTGCCCAGCTGCGCGCGCCTTCGGTGGATTCGCTCCACCCCGGCATCTCTTCGTAGATTGGAGTGCAACGCGCCTGTTGGTCGGCGGCTGTTGGAAGATAGTCCAGACGTTTGCCATCCAGATCGTATCCAACACAGATTTTCAGCGTCTCGAAACCATCCAGGACATCGAGTTTAGTTAGTGAAATCCCGTTAACACCACTGGTTGCGCAGGTCTGGCGCACCAGACAGGCATCGAACCACCCGCAGCGCCGTTTCCGGCCCGTCGTCGTGCCGAACTCATGCCCCCGTTCGCCCAAGCGCTGTCCGTCCGCATCATCCAGTTCGGTCGGAAACGGCCCCTCGCCCACACGCGTGGTGTAGGCTTTGACGATCCCCAAAACAAAGTCGATCGATCCCGGACCAATGCCAACCCCGGTCGAGGCCTGACCTGCAATAACGTTAGATGATGTCACGAACGGATAGGTTCCGAAATCGATATCCAGCAACGCGCCCTGCGCCCCTTCGAACAGGATACGCTTACCCGCCTTGCGCTTCTCGTTCAGCACCTTCCATACAGGCGCTGCAAACGGCAGAATCTGCGGTGCGATCTCTTTCAGCTGCGCGATCAACGCATCCCGATCAATCGGCTCAAGCCCCAAACCATTACGCAGCGCATTGTGATGGACCAGTGCCCGATCGACCCGCAGCGCCAGCGTCGCATCATCAGCCAGATCAGCCACCCGGATCACACGCCGACCAACTTTGTCTTCATAACAAGGCCCGATCCCGCGCCCGGTCGTGCCGATCTTGGCCACCGAGTTCTGGCTTTCGCGTGCCCGATCCAACTCGCCATGGAACGGCAAGATCAGCGGAGTGTTTTCAGCAATCATGAGTGTCTCGGGCGTAATATCGACACCCTGCGCACGGATTGTGCCGATCTCTTTGATCAGGTGCCACGGATCGAGAACGACGCCATTGCCGATGACACTCAGCTTTCCGCCCCGCACGACACCTGAAGGCAGAGCATGCAGTTTGTACACTTCTCCTTCGATAACCAGCGTGTGCCCGGCATTATGCCCGCCCTGAAAACGCGCGATCACGTCTGCACGCTCGCTGAGCCAGTCGACGATCTTGCCTTTTCCTTCGTCACCCCACTGGGCGCCGACAACAACCACGTTGGCCATATCCGGTCCTTTTGCGCTGAGTTATCAAACCCGGCTGATATAGCGGGGTGCAAGCGGCAGGGAAACCGGTAATTCGACGCATCGGGAAATCATACGGCTCTCGATACCTCTGGCGGATCTATTTCGGGTTAGAAGAAGAGCGGCCAGTTATTCATCTGGCTCAGAACATCTCGGTGGAACCGCCCGAAATGAGCGGCACCCATCACCTCTGCTGCAGATGAACGGGTTGCCCGTGTGGGGTGGTCAGATAAGCCTCTTCCCACGCATTGCGCAGGGCCTGCATATCGTCCGAGGACGCTTCACCCTGTTCCGTCAACAACGCCTCCAGTGTTTCCAACCAGGCGTTGAAATAGTCATCCCCGCCATCCAGATTCTTTTCGTGACCGCGCCGTTTCAAGGTTTTTGAGAACCGCTCTGCCCAATCTGACCAATCGAAACGGCCCGCTTCGTTCAACGCGACGGTGACCGCAAAAACCTGTGCGTGCCACGGTTCGGCGAAGACTGGTTCGGGGGCAACATGTGTGATGCAATCGCTCATGCTGGCTCCAGATAGGATTGCCAAAGGTCCAGCACGACCTCATCCGCCGGGTGTTCCGAATCTGCCCACAACTCCGAGGCCGGAAAGGCCACCGCATAAAGTGGCTCGGGCGCCTCACCCAGCCCATGGGCGTTGGAATCCGGCAGGATATGAGTGCCATGCTGCCTGAGAACGCGCCCCGTTGCACCAGCAGCATAGATCGGCAGCCGGGTGTGCCCACCGTCAACCAGTCGATTGGCGCTTGCGCGCGCGGTGCGCACCGCTTGCCCCACTTCAAACTGAGGCACGATATTCGAAGGTCGATCTGCTGGGCCGCCTTTGGCCAACGCACCTGCAACCGCCTCAGCCTTCAATGCACGCGCTGCCAGAGGATGCGTTTCATCCTCCCCTTCGCCAAGCAGATCATCCCGCGCCAGAACACCTCTTTCGACCAAAAGATCAGCCAGGCCGGATAACCATTTTTCGTAATAGGAGAACCGAGCGTAATCCTTAGGCGATAACCGTTCACGTGCATGGCGTGAAACATCGATATTCCATTGGCCCAGAAAACCTGTGGCCAGTGTGACAGCCAATGCCCTCGCGTGCCAATCTTCGGCAAAAACCGGTGCGTCTTCGGGCTCAGGGTTTATCGGACCATCACCAAAGCGCCCGCCCATATCATGTACCCGCGTCATGACGGCTCCTTCGGCAAGCCGGTGCCGATCATGCTGTCGCGCGTTACCAGAGCGGCCAGTTCATCCTCGCTCATACCTTCAGTGCCATCAGGGCGCATCGGTAGAACGAGGTAACGAATTTCGGCAGTCGAATCCCAAACGCGAACCGATGTGCCTTCGGGCAATACAACGCCAAACTCGGCAAGAACTTTGCGCGGTTCCCGCACGGCGCGGGCGCGGTAAGCGTCAGACTTATACCAGCCCGGCGGGATACCCAGCAGCGGCCACGGATAGCAGCTGCACAAAGTACATACGACCATGTTGTGCTGTTCAGGAGTGTTTTCTACGACCACCATATGCTCGCCCTGACGACCGTAATAGCCCAGATCCGCCACGACCGGCGTGGCGTCATCCAGCAGTGCAGCCTTGAAGGTCGGATCACTCCAGGCCTTGGCGACGACACGCGCGCCGTTTTGCGGGCCGATCTTGTTCTGGTAGGTGTCTATGATTTCATCCAGCGCCGCCGGGTCGATCAGTCCCTTGCGAGTCAGAATCGTCTCAAGCGCCTTTACGCGAAGCGCGGGTTCAGGTGGCAACAGGGCGTGCGGGTGGTCGTGATCATCATGAGGCATGGGGCGCAGCCTGCGCGACAGAACGGCGCTCTGTCCAGTCTCTTTGGTGTGATATGAAACATCAACGCCCGTGATGCCAACTCGTGACTTGCCCCCGCTGGCAAACTTGCATAAGTACCACGCGATACACGCCACGCTGTACAGGACCACCATGGAAAACGTTGTTCTCATCATCCACCTTCTTCTGGCTTTGGGCCTGATTGTCGTTGTGCTGATGCAACGCTCGGAAGGCGGTGGCCTTGGCATGGGTGGCGGTGGCGGCGGGGCAATGACCGGCCGCGCGGCAGCGACCGCTCTGGGCAAGCTGACCTGGATCCTGGCTGCATGCTTTATCGTGACCTCGGTAACGCTGACGATTCTGGCCGCTCAGAAATCCTCGGGCAGCTCGGTGATTGATCGTCTGGGTGTACCTGCCCCGGCTCCGGCTGAGGAAAGTGCTCCGGCCGTTCCATCGGCAGATGAATTGCTGCCGCCAACGCAGGGCGACAACGCTCCGCTGATCCCGCAGGCAGCCGACTAAGCCACAAAACCTAGAAATTCATAAGGGAACTGCAACAGCATCTTGCGGTTCTCTTGCGCTATGTGCGCGAATCCTTTATATGTGAAGTCCCGTGATGCAGCGGTTTTTCGTAAGCCGCCGGGCAGCTGATAATGACGTCTCACGGGAGCAGCCGAAAAACATGGCGCGTTTTATTTTCATCACTGGTGGTGTGGTTTCGTCCTTGGGCAAAGGACTGGCTTCGGCGGCTTTGGGTTCGCTGCTACAGGCCCGGGGATACTCGGTACGTCTGCGCAAGCTGGACCCCTATCTGAACGTTGATCCGGGCACCATGTCGCCGTTCGAACATGGCGAGGTGTTCGTCACCGATGACGGGGCCGAGACCGATCTGGACCTTGGCCACTATGAGCGATTCACCGGCGTGGCCGCACGCAAAACCGACTCGGTCAGCTCGGGCCGAATTTATTCGAACGTGCTGGAGAAAGAACGCCGTGGAGATTACCTCGGCAAAACCATTCAGGTGATCCCGCACGTCACCAATGAGATCAAGGATTTCATCGCCATTGGCGAGGATGAGGTTGATTTCATGCTCTGCGAAATTGGCGGCACCGTTGGCGACATCGAAGGCCTGCCCTTCTTTGAAGCCATTCGTCAGTTCAGTCAGGACAAGCCGCGCGGACAGTGCCTGTTCATGCATCTAACACTGCTGCCCTACATCAAGGCCTCGGGTGAGCTGAAAACCAAGCCAACCCAGCACTCGGTGAAAGAGCTGCGCTCGATCGGTCTGGCCCCCGACATTCTGGTCTGCCGCTCGGAAGGCCCGATCCCGACGAAAGAACGCGAAAAACTAGCCCTGTTCTGTAACGTCCGCCCCGACAGCGTGATCGCAGCGCAGGACCTCAGCACCATCTACGACGCCCCGTTGGCCTATCACCGCGAAGGTCTGGATCAGGCGGTTCTGGACGCGTTCCAGATCAGCCCGGCCCCCAAGCCCGATCTGGCCAAGTGGGAGGATGTCAGCGACCGTATCCACAACGCCGAAGGCGAGATCAAAGTTGCCATCGTGGGCAAATACACCCAGTTGGAAGACGCCTACAAATCCATTGCTGAGGCCCTGACCCATGGCGGCATGGCCAACCGTGTTCGCGTCAAGGTCGAATGGGTCGATGCCGAGGTGTTCGACACCGAAGACGCCGCCCCGCATCTGGAAGGCTTCCACGCGATTCTCGTCCCCGGAGGCTTTGGCGAGCGCGGGACCGAGGGCAAGATCAAGGCCGCACAATATGCGCGCGAACATAAAGTGCCCTATCTGGGTATTTGTTTGGGCATGCAGATGGCTGTGATCGAGGCCGCCCGGAATGCCGCTGGCATCACCGAAGCGGGCTCGGAAGAATTCGATCATGAAGCCGGTAAAAAGCGTTTTGAACCCGTTGTTTATCACCTGAAAGAATGGGTGCAGGGCAACCACAAGGTTGAACGCAAAGTCGGTGACGACAAGGGTGGCACCATGCGTCTGGGCGCGTATGACGCGGTTCTGGCAGAAGGCTCGAAAGTAGCCGAGGTTTACGGTGGCACCGCTATCGAAGAGCGTCACCGTCACCGCTATGAGGTCGACATCAAGTATCGCGACAAGCTGGAAAAGGCCGGCCTGAACTTCTCGGGCATGTCCCCGGATGGTCGCCTGCCCGAGATCGTCGAATGGTCGGACCACCCGTGGTTCATCGGCGTTCAGTACCACCCGGAACTGAAGTCCAAACCATTCGACCCGCACCCCCTGTTCCGCGAGTTTGTCCGCGCTGCGAAAGACACCTCGAGGCTGGTTTAAGTCACTGTAAAGTGAGGGCTGCTGCGAAAAAAGCTGTACGCAGCGGCCTTTGTCGCGGTTAACTGTCGGAAGAAACCGACAGGAGACCGGCCATGACAGATCAGATAACCCAGGCAGAAACCTTTGCCGCCCTGCACAAGAAGGATGATCCGGTCATCCTGTATAACATCTGGGACGCAGGCAGTGCTGTTGCCGTGCGCGATGCTGGTGCCAAGGCGCTGGCGACTGGCAGTGCCCCGGTTGCGATGGCGCAGGGTTTTTCAGATGGGCAGAACATCCCCTTCAACGCAGCACTCGAGAACGCCCGACGTATCGTTGAAGCAGTCGATATCCCGGTCACGATGGATCTGGAAGGCGCCTATGCCGAGGACGCTTTCGGCATCTCGGCGAATGTTAAACTTGCACTCGAAACCGGCGTAATCGGCTTCAACTTCGAAGACCAGATCGTTGGTACCAAAGAACTTTATGACATCGAGACGCAAGCCGCACGCGTTGCTGCCATGCGCGAAAGCTGCGATGTCGCCGGTGTCCCTGCCTTCATCAACGCTCGTACTGATATCTTCCTCAAGGCCCAGCCGGACACCCATGACGAGGCGATGCTGGATGACGCCATGGCCCGTGCTGCAGCCTATGCCGATGCCGGTGCCAGTGGTTTTTTCGCCCCCGGCTTGAAAGACGAATCCATGATCAAACGCCTTTGCGAGGCGACCGACCTGCCCGTCAATATCATCGCCCTGCCCGGCACACCTGACACGCCTACGCTGGCAAAACTCGGCGTGGCCCGCATCAGCTATGGCCCCGTACCCTATCGGCAGATGACTGCCTGGCTGCAGGACAAAGCACGCGCGGCCATGCAATCCGGCGGTTGATCCACTTTTAGGGGATTGCATTTCGGTATTTTCCTCCGCACCTTGCACGGGACACAAGCGGAGGATGTGCCGTGGCCAAAGGGTACTGGGTTGCTCATGTCGATGTAGACGACTTTGAACCCTACAAATCATATATCGCCGCCAACGCGGCGCCTTTTGCAGAATACGGCGCCAATTTCCTTGTGCGTGGCGGTGAACGGACCGAAGCCGAAGGCCAAGCTCGCGCCCGCACTGTGGTGATTGAATTCCCCAGCTATGAACAGGCACTGGCCTGCTATCACAGCGAAGGCTATCAAGCAGCCAAAGCACTACGTGATCCGGTCTCGACCGGCGATCTTGTGATCATTCAGGGCTATGATGGATAGCGCCGCTTGGCGTGCCTCGAAATACGGAATATCCTACCGATATGTTGAAAAAGTTCTTTCAGGCCTTCCGGCCGCCGCAACATGACAAACTGCCCGACCCCGATGCCGAACTGGCCCTGGGAGCGCTGCTGGTGCGCGTGGCGCAGGCCGACCGCGACTATAAGCTGGAAGAGATCAGCCTGATCGACCGCATCCTGGCGCGGCTCTACCAGCACAACGCCATTGAGGCCGCAAAGGTCCGCGCAACCTGCGAAAAGTTGCACGCAGCAGCCCCCGACACTGATACTTTCGGCAAATTGATCCGCGAAACCACCGACTTGAAAGAACGTCTGGCCGCGCTGGATGCCCTGTGGGAAGTGGTGCTGGCTGACGGCAACTCGGATGAGGGCGAGGTCAAGATCGTTGAAGAAGCCCGCATCGCCATGGGCCTCAGCTTCAACGACAGCAAGGCCGCGCGCGAGCGGATACAAAGCCGCTTGGAAGCGACCTAAGCAGCCTCTATATATCTGACCATGTTCAGTGATTTCCTGTCCCGGCTCACGCAGCCGCAGCCCGACCCGCTTGTCGAAGATGACGCCCGTCTGGCCTTGACCGCCCTGTTGGTGCGCATCGCGCGGTCCGACAATGACTATGCCGATACCGAGATGGCCCGAATCGATCGGATTTCGGCCGAACGCTACGGCCTGTCCCCGTTCGAGGCCGCCGCCTTGCGCGCCCGCGCCGAAGATCTTGAGGCCGAGGCCCCCGACACCGTCCGCTTCACCCGCGCCATCAAAGAAGCGGTCGCCTATGACGACCGTTTGGCAGTTGTGCAGGCCATGTGGTCAGTAGCGCTGGCGGACGGGCACCGGAGCGGAGAAGAGGATTCCCTGCTGCGCCTTGTCGTCAGTCTGCTGGGCGTCAGCGATGTGGATTCTGCATTGGCAAGGCAGAGGGCGGCAAAGGCCTGAGCCGATTACACCTCATCCGAGCGAAAAACCCAGAACAAACCTGCGCGAGTTTTTTTAGGTGAGCCGTACCAGCCTAATTTTAGCTTCGAGCCCAAACCATCCAAGTGCTGCGGGCTCACGAACGTCCGCTTGGAGCGCACCTGTACATTGCCTGTTCAACCAGTATCGAGGAAGTTTCTAACCCCAAACACCACGACGATTTACATTGGCTCTAACGTCAATACTTCGGAATGCCCTATCGTCATTGAGGTTCCTTCTGGGTTGCTTGGCCTTATTGATGATGCGGCTTTTGATTACGTTGCTGATATCGACGCACTGGGCGCAGACAAGGGCAAGGACCGTAAGCACCTCTTGATGCACAAGGATGACGAAGCGATCTCTGGTTGAACAGTCAACCCACTTGCAGGTCGCACGCAACGTCACTCCAAGTTGCGCTGTAGCAAGCATTGATCCTGTATACATAGAACGCCCGCTCTGAGCGCTAATCAGTCGTTTGTTAAAAGCAGGGCAAAACAAAGTGGTGAAACAAATGCCCGCGCTGTCATTGTCTGGGATGATAGACAACGCGGGCCATAGTCTGGTCTTGGGACTGACCAGACTATCTGGAATGTGCGGCAAGACACAGTTGGTCAACCCGGCTGGTAGGAACACTGAGTGACGCCACTATTGTCGAAGTTCGTAACCGACTACTTGCACGACGCGACCCTGCCTTCCGAGAAGGATTGTAAGCTTGAATACGAGATCAAAAATACGGTTCGCGAGAGTATTTTTCTTTCCGCGCGTAAAAATTCTTGAATTGTTGCATTTTGGATGCAAGTATTCGAATGCGTGGCAAGTTTGATTTACCTCTGTTGCTCTCGCATTCGCCAGACATGTCTGGTTACCTCCTGGAGGCGCAAGTGAGTGGCGTCGCCAGGAGGTCATTTATTTGTTGAGTGGTTCAATTCAGTATATCTCGTATTGAGTTATACAAAGTAGATTTGGTCCCTTTCGAGCGTAAGTCAGTTTGCTCGATCAGCTGTCATATAGAAATTCGCATACTTGCTGGGCTTCTCTGACTCGAGCAATTTCATTGCAGCCTGTGAGTAATGGACCGGAAAAACTCTAACTGAGCTTCCCAAAACCACAACTCAGAAGCCTTAGTTCGAAAAATCAAGGGTAAGTGCTTATTTGGGGGCCGAAAAAAACGGTCAAAATACTCAACCAGCCAAGTCACGTGATTGGCATCGGCTAAAGTCAAGCGCACAAACGAAACCCAATATATTAGAGTATTCGATTTTGAATATAAAAGTGGATTTGTTGCCCGTCAGTGTGGTCTCTTCGATGCCAAATGAAGGGGGACGGGCAAATGGCACGACCACTGAGAACCTAGCTTTTTTGGTTATTCCTTTGGGTTTCAGCGATTTTGCAAGCTGTTTATGCCTACGCTCAGGATACTCCCGTTGAACCGGAAGACTCGAGACATCAATTGCGCTGTTTGGGCCAATGTTCAGCTAGGCACAGAATGCGGAACCGTTGCTGTCGGCATTGGTTAAAGTGTTAAAAAACGGGCGTTTTTCGGAATCATCTTCTGTCTTCTTGAACCCTATATTTGTTCTTTATCCAACAGCCTCCACTGCTATTGCAGTTGCAAGATATCCGGAACGCATAGTTTTCTTTTTGCCGGCATTTTGTCCGCGCCATCCGATCGTTTCAGTCTTTTTGGTCCGTCTTTGACCTTGATCTTCGGCTGAGTTAGCGGGCCCTTTAAAGTCACTGGCCAGGGACTCTTGGAAAGAGGTTCGCCAATCTTGCGAGGCTGCAGATTTAAGTCCATGATCTTGCCCGCCACATTAACACCACCAAAGACGACAACCTGGACATGATCTGTTTCCAGTGTGGTTTGTTTCGTCGAGATACTTCCATTTGAAATACTAATCGGCGCACGCAAACATACGATTGGAGCAACCTTTTGTTTCTCTTTAGTAAACACCCAAGGTAGCACCCCTAGCCCCGCCAGATCCAAAAGCTGGGTCTCTATCGAACCATCACGCATTGAAACTGTGGCATTGCCGCTCATGCTGTTGGCAAAATGCTTGGGTGAATCGGTTCCACCCGTCACCGAAAAATCCGCATAGATCGTACCGCTCGCGCCCTTTTTGAAGTTCAGATTGTGTAGAATATCATCCAGCTGCCAGCCACCTGCTTTGCCTGTCAACGTGAGCAGATGCGCGTCGTTTGATAGGTCCATTTGCCCGCTGACGTCGAAATGAGCGCCTCCATATTCAAACTTCAGAGGTCCAGCCTTAAGCTCGTTTTCGTTAAGCGTTAGTTCACTCTGCAAACTACTGATGCCCTTGGCACCCTCTATGTGCCGAAGGTCAACGTCGACATCCATATCCATACCGGACAAGAGAATTGAACGCCCGATAGGTTTAAGCGTTACATCTCTTAGCGCACCTTGGTCGTCATCGTCTTCTTGTTTAGTTTCTTTCTCTGCCGGCACTGGACCGCCTATTTTCCTCAACTGTGCTGCGGCCTGAACGATGGTTCGGATCTGATCTATCTTTATCAGGTCACTCTCTATCGAACCCTGCAGTACAGGGTCACTCGTCGCATCATCAAGATCGGCCACAATTTGCAGGACAGAGTCGGCCACCTCGACTTTGGCACTCGCGCTCCAATCGGTGCCTTCGCTAACGAGATCGATTTCAAGGCGAGCCTGCCCGGTTTCCACACGTTCAAGCGATAGTGCCTCCAAAAGGTCCGCCCCGGATGGGACTACAACGTCAATTGCCAAATCCAGGTTCTCGAATTTGAGTACGTTTTTGACAGTGCCATGAACCTCGAGGTTCCACACTTCCGTATCGCTTGTCTTTCCATCTAAATTCGTCAGCGAAAGCTGATTGATGTCGCCGTTCAAATGGAAGTCACCGGAGAACCTGCCAAGTCGATCATCCGGTCCCAGTAGCTCTGGCGAGATTAAGCTACTTGCCGGTATATCCATTAATCCTTCAGCCGATATGCCTTGCAATTGCAGCGCGTCATCGACCGAACCGTTCAAAATGATAAACGGGTTAGCGGGGTTCCCAATTCTCAAGTTGATGTTCCCAACCCTTAAGGCGCCTTCGGGTGTTCTGGAAAGTTCGGAAAACTTAATCGGAGGCGGCCCTTCACCAGACGTGTCCAAAGTGAACCCATTGGTTTTAATAACCATTTGCCGCTGCGGAACTTGCCCGGGCACGCTGTCGATAACCATGTCAACTGCGATAAGCTTAAGATCATACCGCGATGCAGCCGGGACTGGTTCAGCATCTTCAGGGTACAACCGAATGCGGGTTGTCAGCGACACGTCTTCCGGGTTTCCCAACTCTCCGATTTGTCCCGTCAGCGAAAGGCTTTGCCCGCCATCCAATTCAGCCAATACAGAAAGGTCATCAATCCGGGCTACACCGTCGATTGTTTTGAATGTTGCACCAATACTCCCTGACCCCTCCAGAACGCGGTTGAGTTTCAGGATATCAAGAAGCTGACCAAATTCGGCAACCTCTAGGGTTGCCTTCACTTGTAGCCCGTTCTCTTGAGGGACTTCATCGGCGGCAATCGCAATCTGTTCGAAGTTCACCGCGACCTGAAACGGGTCCTCGGCAGGGAATGTCGCGGTCAGATCAAACTTCTCTCCGTTTAACGAACCAGCCCCAACCGCGGTCGCAACGTCGGTTTCCGTATCACGCTTTAAATACAGCTCAGGAAGCTGCAGATCCAGAACAAGACCGTTTAGATCGTTCTGGTAAAGAACGGTAACATCGGTCAGGTCAATTTTGTGGTCCGTTAGAATTCCGGCCACAGACAGGTTTGCAGGTTTGGCCGGATCCCCGGCTTTAGCGCCCGTTTGGGCAGTGGGCTGCCAGTTTCCAACACCGTCTTTGTCCGTAATCAAGTTGAGATGAACACCTGAGATAGAAAGCTCACTCAGCGACAATTTACTGTTCCAAAGGTCGCGGGCGGAAATTTTGAACTCAAGTTTGTCGATTGCTGCCAGATTCGCTTCGGTCTTGATCGCGCCGGGTAGTACCAATCCCGCTGCTGATACCTGCAGTTGCCGACCAAGGCCTAGACGCACTTCATCTTCTATTAACACCTCCTGACCAAGTTTCTTTGAGATCAGGTTTTCAACAAAAGTGGTTCGGACAGAAGAAAACAACGTAGAGGAAAGGAAAAGCCAAGCCGCAACAACAGCGACGAACGCGACAGCGCAACAAACCAATACACCTTTTGTGATGAACCGCACGGTTTTCTCCTAAGGTTCTGATTCCTTTCTTAGGCAGCCTAGACCATTAAAGCATCATGTTAATGGAATATGTGTCTTCTTATTTCCCTGAACCCTAAATGACCTTAACCATATAATGGACTGCTCTCGCGGAATTGGTCGGACGGCTAAGAAATGGTTAAAGGACAAATTTAGGATGTGCTGCTGGCCCAGATTCAAAACAGCTGGCTTAAAGCGTGTTTAACGATCCATAAACGGGCACATTGCATTAGCTTTGACAACTGCGACTCAACGCACCAACTAAACTAGCGGCGGCTAAAATACTTCAATTTCCCACATTCATCTAATTACTGTTATATGTGAATTATTCAAACGACGAGGACAAAATGAACTCGCTAACTAGAATAACACGTGGGATAGGCGTTGCTTTCAAGGACGGTAGAGTGAAAGGCCTTCTTGCCTTCACAGTCGGAATGATTTTATGGGCCTCGGTCTTTTACCACTTTGTCGAAGGTTGGAGTTGGCTCGACTCAATCTACTTTTCAGTAGTGACAATTTCGACCGTAGGGTTTGGTGACTTCTCACCTGAAACCGCGGCAGGGAAAATCTTTACGATGGTATACATCATTGTAGGCCTCGGAGTCTTCGTGACAGCGGCGACTACAGTGGCAGATACAATCTTGTCCCAAGACGACGGAAAGGCTGACAAGTAGATTATACCAAATTTCGCCAATCTGAGTTCATGCACAGGCATTAATTTGACTGGGCATCTAAAGAATTGGTCCGGATTCATTCGTGTCTTCAAGCTGATAGATGACCGCCTTAAGTTCAAAAATATATACATATTACGTTTCTTGAGTGTAATGTTCAGAAAACATGTTGTGGAGGGATGGAATGGAAAAGACCCAGGACGCGAAAATTGTCGACCTCGCGATACGATTGCTCTTTCTCGGATTATTCCTCTACAGCGCCTTGGTCATGGTTGCCCCGCTTGCAAGTGTGGTTATCTGGGCAACGATCCTCTGCGTTGCGCTCTACCCGGCATTTGATTGGCTGCAATCCAAGCTGGGAGGGAGAAAGAAGCTTGCGGCAACTATCTTGGTTTTGTTGGGCCTTGTTCTGACACTGGGACCAGTCGCAACCGCAGTGTCGGGTGCTGCAGAACTCGGGTCCGAGTTTGCGGAACAGGCTGACAAGGGCGAGCTGAAAATTCCACCAGCGCCCGAGGGTCTCAAGGAATTGCCACTGATCGGGAACAAGATCGCCGACGTGTGGGGATTGTTTGAACGGAACCTGGACGGTGCGCTTGCAAAATACGGCGCCCAAATCCTCGAGATCACAAAGTCGCTTTTCGGCAAAGTACTAGGGATCGGTATTGGGCTTCTGGGCCTTGCGCTTTCGGTTTTGATAATGGGTGCATTGTTCAGCCCCGGGCCAACCCTGGTCCAAGGTCTCCAGCGCTTTGCAAACCGTGTTTTCGCCCCCCGGGGCGGCGAGTTTGTGACACTGGCCGGTGCAACGATCCGCAATGTGACGAAAGGCGTGATCGGGGTGGCTGCTATTCAGGCAGTCGTCGTTTGGCTCTTGTTGGTGCTGTTCGGGATTAACTCGGCCGCCACGCTCGCTTTCATCTGTCTAATCCTTTCGATTATCCAAATCGGGCCGGGTTTGGTTCTTTTGCCCGTGATCATCTACGCTTGGAGCTCTATGTCCGGCGGAACTGCGTTGATCTTCACCATCCTGGCGGTTCCCGTCACAATAATGGATAGCTTCCTACGGCCTGTATTCATCTCGAAAGGCCTCGAGACACCCATGCTTGTGATCCTCATCGGGGTTCTTGGTGGCATGATGGCCTATGGCTTGATCGGTATTTTCATGGGGCCGGTTTTGTTTGCTGTCTTCTACGAGTTGTTCAAGGTCTGGATCGACGTTTCACCAGAAGCCGATAACGCCGTTGAAGGAGCGGCAAAATGAGGAAGACGATCTGGTCGACACTAGCTGTCATTCTAATCTTTCTCGTCTGGTATCTGGTCGCGGACCGGAAGACGCCGTTCACCGGAAACGCTAGAGTAAAGGCCGTGGCGACGCAGATCGTTCCGCAGGTCACTGGGACGGTGACCGAGGTTCTCGTTGAAAACGGCCAGGTCGTCTCGGCAGGGGATGTACTGGTTCGGATTGATGCCAGACCTTACGAAATTGATCGTGACAAAGCCGAAGCCGATCTTGAGGCCGCTACTCAGGAAGTGGGAGCCTCGTCAGCGGAAGTAAGCGCTGCGCAAGCTAAACTGGCAAGGGCGCAGAGTGATCTCGACACAATGCGTCTGCAGACGGAGCGTGTATTTGCGCTTGAAAAGAAAGGGTTGATTGCCGTCTCAAAGGCCGATGATGCACGAGGGCAACTTGCAGAGTCTGAGGCAAACTTCGAAAACGCAAAAGCGGACCTGGAAAAGGCAAAGCAGCGGCTTGGTGACGACGGGATTGATAACCCAAAAATCCAGCGCGCGTTGGCAGCCTTGGCGGAAGCAGAATTGAACCTTGAATGGACTGAACTGCGTGCTCCGGCTACAGGCGTCATCTCTAATCTGCTGATAGCGCCCGGAACATATGCGCGATCCGGCCAGGATCTTTTGACGTTTCTGGATGCAACCGACGTCTGGGTCGAGGCGTATTTTACCGAGAACAATCTGGGAAGAGCCTCGGTAGGGTCGCCGGTTGATGTGGTGTTGG
Source organism: Ruegeria sp. (assembly GCA_040829945.1). GTDB lineage: Bacteria > Pseudomonadota > Alphaproteobacteria > Rhodobacterales > Rhodobacteraceae > Ruegeria. The sequence goes on along the minus strand of JBFOLN010000009.1, from coordinate 139,204 downwards.
ATATGCATCCCGGTCAGATAGTTCCGGGCGTCATTGAGAGCTTTAGTGCTGCTGTGTCTTTGAGTGGCGGTGATGAACCCGGACAATTGGCAAGCCCACCAAGCACTAAAGGTTTCTTGCGTGAGCCTGAAAGGTTCCCGGTCAGGATTGTTTTACCGGGCTATGAAGCTGGAAGTGCCGAGGATGACCTCCGCTTTCAGCTGAACGGACAAGCCGATGTGATTATGTATCTAAGTGACAACTCGTTGCTGAACCTCGTAGGCCGTACCTACATCCGCGTGGTTTCAATTCTGTCCTATGCGTACTGAGGATCGACGCTCTGTCACCCGGCTTGCGCTGGGTGTGACTGGTGTCTTTTCATTGGGCTTATTTCTTGGGTGGCCCCTCGCCGTTGTCGGGGCGGTGTTCACGGCCCTTTTTCTTCAAGCACCTGCGGCACTACCTTTGGCAGCATTTGGTAAGCTATTTGTCTTCTCAATTGGATTGATGTTCATTTCGTTCCTGGTGTCGTCAATCTTCTCACCATATCCTCTTGTGTTCCTCATCCTCGTGGCAATTGGAATAATCCTGTCTTTCATGTGGTCAGTCTCTGGCGCCGGAGTATTGCCGGGTGTCATTGCCCTCATGGGGGCATTAATGATTCCGAACCTAGTTCTGCAATCTCAGGATCTGGCTTTGGTGCTCGTGTATTGGATACCGTTGAACCTGTTGTTTGCAGGCTTCGTATCGACGCTGATGTTCGTGTTGATACCCGCTGCACCTCAAAAGGCAGCTCAAAAGAAGGCTGCAACATCGCCCGGCTTCGACCCACATCGCCGAATAGTCAGGATGTCTCTTGTCACAGTGCCCTTTGCTATGGCGTTCTTTATTTCCGGCGCATCTGCACTATTGGTCCTGTTTTTTGTCGCCCTACTGAGCCAGCAACTTGCGGCGATGCCTGCTGCCGGCAAAACCGTTGCAAAAGCAATGCTGACGGCAAACCTTCTTGGGGCTGCAGTATCCATCATTTGTTATGAAATAAACGTAATTGCTCCGGTTATTCTCACTCCCATTTTGCTGTGTTTTTTCTTTTGCTTGACACTCGGAGCACTTGGAAAATCTAAAGTTCCGCTCGCCGCCGCCGCCGGCTCCGCTATTACAACGGCACTGATCGTATACGGCGGGTCGGTTGCACCGTTTTCAGACGAGGCTGACGTCAAGAGCATCACTCGAGTTTTGCAAGTTGCCAGCGCCGCCTTCTTTGTAATCATCGCATATGTCGTGGTGGATGAGTTCTGGCCGGAAAAAGAGCGCCAGACATCTCAATGAAGTTTGTTGCGATGTGGCGTGGTTCCGAAACAAGTAGAGTTTCTAGTGTGACCACATTTGATTAATTTATCCGGGCCGAAAGAAGTCCGCCTTGTCCGCGTTGTGCTTGTCGCGGAAAGGCATCTCGAATGGCAAGTTTCGTAACTAACGAGTGATTGGCGATACCGTAGCAAACTGCGAACTTCATCGCAGGGGTGATATGTAAAGCGATCTGTGGTTGAGTGGTCAGCTCCCGGCGGACTAAACGAAACATTACTTCAATAGCCGCATAGCAGTCATTGATCCTTCGCGCGAAGAACGTCTGTTTCGATCCCAAAGGGCCCAACGCTGTGCTTTCAACGAAGGTCAGCTTGACGACACGAAGCGCCAAACGTTTGCCAGACGAAATTTGAACATAGGCGCGAAGCCATCCTCCTGCTATTTTTAGGAAGGATTTGTAGGACGGGAAGCTGTTGGATCGCCAGCACACAAAAGAGATTGACCGTGTCTTAAGCGGGTTCAACACAGGGCGAGACCGACTTGTCGCGGATAGCTGGCAGCGCTGTGTTGAAACCTATGGTATGGATCCCTCACGGCAGGAACCCGCGCATATCCTGCCTGACACCAAATTCCGTGAACATCTAGAACAATCCGAACGTCTGATCGCAACGGCGCGCTCGGGGCTGCAATCGCTGTTTGCGCAGGTGGCAGGGCAGAATTACGTCCTGCTGCTTGCGGATGCAGATGGCGTCTGCGTCGATTTCTTTGGCGACCGGAACTTCGAGGACGAGCTCAGAACTGCGGGTCTTCATCTGGGATTCAAGTGGACGGAAGAGTTGGCAGGAACGAACGGGGTGGGGTCGTGCATTGTTACAGGTCAGCCGGTGACGATCCATCAGGGCGATCATTTTTCGATCACGCATACGCCGCTGTCATGTACGGCAGCACCTATTTTTGACACCAAAGGTGGTCTTGCCGCTGTTCTGGATGTGTCCTTGTTGCGCGGACCCTCGCCTAAGGCGTCGCAGAATCTGGCCATGACACTGGTGACAAATTCCGCACGTCGCGTCGAGATGGCAAACCTCATGGCATCGACCCGGCGCGACTGGGTCCTGCGCTTTTCGGCCAGCCCCGAGTTTCTGGAGGTCGACCCCGAGGCGGCGGTTGCCGTGGACGGCAGCGGCAAGATCATCGGCATGACCTCAGGCGTCCGCCGCGCGCTGGACCCGGACGGTACGGGACACCTGATCGGGTCTCGGCTGCAGGACTGGCTTGAAATCAGCGTTGACGACATGCCTGAATTCATGCGCGGCAGGCCGTCCGAAGACCGTGTTCTGCACCTTAAGGACGGGCGCGCGCTTTATGGCCATGCCGTTGCGCCGCAGACGCCGCAAATGACGGCGGCCCTGCGCAAGCGCGAGCAGGTTCTGCCCGGGGCCCTTGGCAGTTTTGCGGGGCCGGATGCGGACCTTCAGCAACTGTTGAAGAAAGCTGCGCGTCTTGCATCAACCAATCTGCCGCTTGTGCTGACTGGTGAAAGCGGAACCGGCAAGACAAAGCTGGCGCGCGCAATTCACATGGCCGATCCTGCGACGCAGGGTTTTTACACCGTGATCTGCTGCGACACCGAGACATTCGATTTCTGCCACGCCATTGATCCCGGAACGCTGTTCCTGCGCGGTGTCGAAGACCTTAGCAAACCTGCGCAGGCCTCTCTTTTGGCGGCGCTGGAGCGGCGGGCCGATCTGAGGATCATCGCCTCTTGCCGAGAGGCCTCGGCGGGATTGCAAGATAATCTGCGCGAAGATCTGTTGCACCGGATCGCAGGTGCCACATTGCCCCTTCCGCCGTTACGCCATCGGGCGGATTTGGATTGGCTGATTGATCGCCTGCTCAGACGGTTTGCCAGCCATGATATCCGCCTGTCCACAGCCGCGCGTGCTGATCTGAAGTCACGACCCTGGCGCGGCAATATTCGTGAACTGGAACATCTGCTGCACAGTACTGTCGCCTTGTGTCAGGACAACATCATCGACTTGACGGACTTACCCGCTCCGGTGCTGGCCTCTGATCAAGAGCAGGACGCAGATGACTTGGAAGCGCTCCTGCGCGCCTGTGATTGGAACATGTCTCAGGTGGCGCGGCGGCTTGGCGTGAACCGGTCGACAATCCTGCGTCGTGCGCGAAAGGCTGGGCTTATACCGCCCGTATAACCGCAAGTGCACCCGTGTTGCAGCCTTGTTGCGCGCGCAACAAGCTTAGGTGTTTTTGGGCCGGGTAAAGTGCTGATCCTGCAAATCCGCTTGCCCGACGGGTCGCGAATTTGCCAGCCTTCTGCTCCGTGGAGATAGGGAGGATGACATGCTCGACACAACACTCTCGGATCAGGTGCAGGGGTTTCTGGACGATTTCGGAGCGGCTTTGTCCAAAGGAGATATCGATGCTGCCTGCGAAATGTTTCTTGACGATTGCTACTGGCGCGATCTGGTCAGCTTTACCTGGAATATCAAAACGGTCGAAGGCAAGGCGCAGGTGGCAGACATGCTCTCGCACCAGCTGGCCACTACAAAGCCTACCGGTTGGCGAATAGCCGAAGGTGAGGTGCCCACAGAGGATGGGGGCGTGACAACCGCCTGGATCGAATTCGAGACCGAAGTTGCGCGTGGCTACGGGCTGATCCGCCTCAAGGACGGCAGGATATGGACCTTGCTGACCACGATGGTCGAGTTGAAAGGACATGAAGAACCTAAAGGGTCCAACCGTCCGCTGGGTGCCAAGCATGGGGCCGGCAAACACCGCACCACATGGGCAGAAGAACGCGCGCAGGAAGAGGCCGAGCTGGGCAACAAGACGCAGCCCTACTGCGTCATCATCGGCGGTGGTCAGGGCGGGATCGCCATGGGCGCGCGGCTGCGTCAACTTGGTGTGCCGACAATCATCGTCGAACGGAACGACCGGCCCGGCGACAGTTGGCGCAATCGCTACAAATCCCTCTGTCTGCACGATCCGGTATGGTACGACCATCTGCCCTATATCAAGTTCCCGGAAAACTGGCCCGTCTTCTCACCCAAGGACAAGATCGGCGACTGGCTTGAGATGTACACCAAAGTGATGGAGCTGAACTATTGGACGCGCACGACGGCCAAATCCGCCACGTTCGACGAAAACAAGGGCGAATGGACCATCACGGTGAACCGAGACGGCGAACAGGTTGTTCTGCGGCCCAAGCATCTGATCATGGCGACGGGTATGTCTGGAAAAAAACGCATGCCTGACTTTCCTGGAATGGACGTTTTCAAAGGTGCGCAGGCTCATTCCTCAGAACATGAGGGGCCGGACAAATGGGCGGGCAAGAAAGTCGTCGTGGTGGGGTCCAATAACTCAGCTCACGATATCTGTGCGGCCCTTTGGGAGAACGATGCTGACGTAACCATGGTGCAACGGTCCTCAACCCATATTGTCCGCTCGGACACCCTCATGGAAATCGGACTGGGCGATCTTTATTCTGAACGTGCGGTGAGATCTGGCATGACGACCGAAAAGGCCGATCTGATCTTTGCATCGCTGCCCTATCGCATTCTGCATGAATTCCAGATTCCGGCCTATGCCGCGATGAAAGAGCAGGACAAAGAGTTCTATGACGGCCTGGAAAAGGCCGGGTTCTGGTTGGATTGGGGCGATGACGACAGCGGGCTGTTCATGAAATACCTGCGTCGCGGATCGGGCTACTACATCGATATCGGGGCCAGTCAGTTGATCATTGATGGTGAAATCAAGCTGAAACGCGGTCAGGTCACCGCGCTTGATGAAACCGGAGTTATCCTTGATGACGGCACGCATCTGGATGCCGATCTGGTGGTCTATGCGACGGGGTATAATTCAATGAACGGTTGGGTCGCGGACCTGATGGGCCAGGATATGGCAGATCGGCTTGGGAAATGTTGGGGTCTGGGCTCTGACACGACCAAGGACCCGGGGCCCTGGGAGGGCGAGCAACGCAATATGTGGAAGCCGACACAGGTTCCAAACCTATGGATGCATGGTGGAAACCTGCATCAGTCCCGGCACTATTCACAGTTCCTGTCGCTGCAGATAAAGGCCCGGATGGAAGGTATCCCGACACCGGTCTACGGCCTTCAAGAAGTACATCACCTCAGTTAAAGCATGTGCCACAACCAAGAAGCGGACTTTCAAGTTATTCGATTGAAAGTCTGCTTTGACCGCGCTGCCGAACTAAGTTCGGCTTGCCTGACGACTACCCAATACTACGCAATCAGCCGCGCTGAATTGAGTCAGGTAATCCCGCCGCTCCAAACAAAGTTCTGCAATGACCCACTCGACTCGAACGATAAACTGACGGTTTTGGCAGCATCACTGGCCATTTTGGCCATTTCGCAGCGTGAACTTGTTATTTGCGCATTGCATTAGCCCGATTTTTCAGCCCTATTACCGCACCAACACCAACCAAATCTGGACTACCCGTGACAGACACCGCTCCCGTCATCGAGATCAAGAACCTTCACAAAAGCTTTGGCCATCTCGAGGTGCTAAAGGGCGTGGACATCACTGCACACCGCGGCGACGTCGTTTCGCTGATCGGGTCTTCCGGCTCGGGTAAATCCACCCTGCTGCGTTGCTGCAACCTGCTGGAAGACAGCCAGGAAGGCGAGATCCTGTTCAAGGGTGAACCCGTAAGCTGGACCGGCAGTCACAATCACCGCCGTCCTGCCGATCCCAAACAGGTGCTGCGCATTCGCACCAACCTGTCGATGGTGTTTCAGCAGTTCAATCTGTGGGCCCATATGACCATCCTGCAAAACGTGATGGAAGCTCCGGTGACTGTCCTGGGCCGCGACCGCACTGAGGTTGAGGACAGCGCGCGCAGATATCTGGAGAAAGTTGGCATCGGCGACAAATGTGATGTCTACCCGGCACAGCTTTCGGGTGGTCAGCAACAGCGGGCGGCGATTGCGCGTGGTCTGTGCATGGAACCGCAGGCGTTGCTGTTCGACGAACCGACCTCGGCGCTTGACCCTGAACTGGAACAGGAAGTGATCAAAGTGATCAAGGATCTGGCAGCCGAAGGCCGCACCATGATCATCGTGACCCACGACATGAAGATGGCGGCAGATATTTCCAGCCACGTCGTGTTCTTGCATCAGGGCCTGATCGAAGAAGAAGGCACACCCGAAGACATCTTCACTACCCCTGAATCCGAACGGCTTCAGGGCTTTCTCTCCGCCACTCAGGCGGCATAATCAACGGACAGAACCAATAAGGGGAGTAACAATGAAAAACCTGATTCTGACCACCGCAGCACTGGCGCTGACCGCCGGTATCGCCACGGCCGACACAGTGCGCATGGGCACTGAGGGCGCCTACCCTCCGTACAACTTCATCAATGACGCCGGCGAGATCGACGGCTTTGAGCGTGAAGTAGGCGATGAGCTGTGCAAACGCGCCAGCCTGGACTGCGAATGGGTCAAGAACGACTGGGATTCGATCATTCCGAACCTGGTCTCGGGCAACTACGACACCATCATCGCGGGCATGTCGATTACGGACGAACGTGATGAGGTTATCGACTTCACTCAGAACTATTTCCCGCCCGCAGCATCGGCCTATGTCGGCGCATCGGACGGTGTTGACGTTTCCAGCAGCATCATCGCGGCACAGACCGCAACCATTCAGGCCGGTCACGTAGCTGAATCGGGCGCAACTCTGGTCGAGTTCGCGACCCCGGAAGAAACCATCGCAGCCGTCCGCAACGGCGAAGCAGACGCTGTGTTTGCTGACAAGGACTTCCTGGTTCCGATCGTCGAGGAATCGAGCGGCGAGCTGGTCTTCGTAGGCGATGACGTACCGCTGGGCGGCGGCATTGGCCTGGGCATCCGCGAATCCGACGCAGAACTGCGCGGCAAATTCGATGAGGCCATCACCTCGATGAAGGCCGACGGTACGCTGAACACCATGATCATCAAGTGGTTCGGTGAAGGTGTTCCGACCTATAACAGCGACGGTTCGGTTGTTACCAACTAAGCCTTCCGTCCAATCGTCCGGCGCGTCATCGCGCCGGACACGCCGGATATGAAAACGGCCAGACGTTCGAAAGACGCCTTATGTTCTCCTATTGCGCTGATCCTGACACGCTGGGCACGTTCCGCTGGTTCTCGTGCTACCTGACCAATGGCGTCCACTGGTCGTTTTACCTGTCTTTTTTGAAGGTTTTGGGCCTGTTGGCCGTCACCGCCCCGGTCGCCCTGGGTTTCGGCTTTGCTGGTGCAATGGCCGCCCGATCGCATTTCCCCCCGCTTAGTTGGCTAGGCAAAGCCTATATCGCCATAGTACGCGGTGTGCCCGACATCGCCTTCTTCCTGTTCTTCGTCATCGCATTAGATCAGGGCTTTGAATGGCTGCGCCACAAAGTGATCTGCCCCGACTGGACCGATCCGGTTCGGCAAGGCAATGACTTCATCGTCTGTCAGGCCGCCAAACTGCCGCTGGGTACGTCGCCCGAGTGGGTCCACGAAACCTATGGGTTTTTCCTCGCGGTCATCACCTTTTCCATCGTCTTCGGCGCATTCGCCGCCAACGTCCTGTTCGGTGGTATGCGCGCCGTACCACATGCGCAGCTCGAAACGGCCGAGGCTTATGGCATGTCCCGCCGCCAGACCTTCTGGAAAATCCTCGTACCTCAAATGTGGGTCTATGCCCTGCCCGGCCTGTCGAACCTCTGGATGGTGTTGATCAAGGCCACACCGCTGCTGTTCCTGCTGGGCATCGAAGATATCGTCTATTGGGCGCGCGAGCTGGGCGGCACCAAGACCTCGCGCTTCACCGACTATCCGCATGGCGACTGGCGCATGTGGTACTTCCTCGCGCTGCTGATCTTCTACCTCGGCATGACTCGCGTCTCGGAAATCGGGCTTGAGAAACTGATGCGCCGCCTGTCCCACGGTCAGGCCACATCGGGCGGAGAGCTTCTGCGCAAGGAGACCACCGCATGAGCTGCATCCAGACCATTCAGGATTACGGCCTCCGTTCGCTGGGCTTCGGCGAGCGCCTGTTGCCCAAAACCGATTTCACCCTGTGCGAGCACTTCACGCTGATCGGCTCGGGCATGATCTGGAATATCTATTTCGGGATCATGGCGATGGTCACGGGGTTCTTCCTCGCCACCGCACTGGCAGTCGGCAAAGCCTCGTCGAACAAATGGCTGCGCAAGCCGTCCGAGTGGTTCATCTTCCTGTTCCGCGGCTCACCGTTGTTCATCCAGTTCTTCTTCGCCTATTTCTTCTTCCTGTCGCTGAAGAAGCCCTACCCGATGTTCGACGCCTTCACCTCGGCATGGCTGGGGGCGCTGATCGTGCTGTTCCTGAACACATCCGCCTATTCGGGTGAGATCTTCTATGGCGCCCTGCGTTCGATCCCCAAGGGCGATATCGAAGCAGCAGACGCCTATGGCATGTCTGGCTGGTCCCGGTTCCGCCGTATCGTCTGGCCCACCATGCTGCGGCTGGCTTGGCCAGCCTACACGAACGAGGCGATCTTTGTGTTCCAGTCCACGACGCTGGTCTTCTTCTCGGCCTTCCCGGCCTGGCAACAACGCGGAGACGCGCTCTATTACGCCAGCTATTTCGCGGACAAAACGTTCAACCCGTTTATTCCTTACCCGATTCTGGCGTTCTATTTCATCCTGCTGACGCTGGTGATCGTCTGGGGATTCGGCATGATCAACAAACGCCTGAACCGCCACCTACCGGCCGAGCGAAAAGCAAAGATGCGGTTCCGTTTGAACCTGGCGCGTTAAGCCCACTCCACAGGGTTCAGCCGGAACAGTTTCGAAAGCTGCTCATAGACCTCGGGCACCTCGTGCTTCAACGCACGAGGGCGTTCGAAGAACACTTCAACCGAGACGGCAAAGAACTCTTCATGCCCCGTCGCGCCATAAGGGTCGATCACCGTGCGCCGCCCGCTCTCAACAGCGTGGACATGGGCGTCATATGCAGTCAGGAATACCTTTTCCCATTCGGCAAAGCTCTGCCCTTCGCTTAGGATTGGCACCCCATTGGTGCCCCCGGACAGATCATCGATCTGATGCGCAAACTCATGCAGCACCACGTTCTGCCCGTCGTGATCATCCAGCGCGCCCTGCTGGCTGTGGGCCCATGACAAAATGACCGGCCCGCGATCCCAACTTTCGCCGGTTCGTACGATCTCTTTCTCAGACACGACATAGCCCGAACGCCGCTGCTGCTTTGACTTGAACGCATTGGGATAAATAAGGATCGTCGTCAGGTTATCGTACCAAAGGTCACTGTTGATCACGAGAAGACAGGCCTGCGCCGCGATCGATAGCTCCATCTCTTCGGTTACTTCCAGCCCGTCGCAGCCGTAGAAACTCACCTGATCCAGAAACAGGTTCACTTTACCATCAAGATGTTGGCGCAAAGGCAGAGGCAGCCGACGGATGATCGGAACCTGGCGATCGATGACTTCGCGCTGATGAGCGGTCAAAGGCGTCGCCAACAGCGCCGCGCGGGCCTGCTTTCTGGACCAGACGTAATAGCCGACCCCGCCTGCTATCAGTAACACGATGGTAAGAAAGATGAACATACAGGAGACTATAGGCATCCCCGCGCCGGGCACAATTGGGCGCAAAGCGTCGTGCAACTCATAAGAAGCTGGTTTCAGAACTTGTACAAATTGAACAATTCCGAATTTCGCATCGTCCGACGACGCGTCACTTATAATAATTTGATCAAATTTCGTGACAACGCCCCAATCCTCATTTAAACCTCTCGAAACAAGATCACGGAGCACCCAATGGACCTGAGCGCCCTGCACACATTTCGCGTCGCCACCTGTGACCTGAACGGACAGATGCGCGGCAAACGCGTGCCACCCTCGTACGCCACCAAGTTGGATAAGGGTGCCGTGCGGATGCCATACTCTGCGCTGAACGTAGATCTGTGGGGGGCCGACATAGATGGCAGCCCCTTGGTTTTTGAAAGCGGTGACGCCGACGGTGTCCTGAAACCCACCGAGCGTGGACCTGTACCAATGCCCTGGCTCGATACACCCACCGCTCTTGTGCCCATGTGTCTCTACCACGATGACGGCACACCCTTTGCGGGCGACCCCCGGCACGCGCTTTCTGCCGTCCTGAGCCGCTACTCTGAAAGGGGCTGGTCGGTTATCGCTGCGACGGAGTTGGAATTCACGCTACTCGATTCCTCTGGCGCCCAGCCACAGCCTCCGATCAACCCGGTTACCGGTCGCAGGCTGCGGGATGAAGCCGTTCTTTCAATGGCCGAGATGGACGCATTCGATGCTTTTTTTACCGATCTGTACGACGGTTGCGCCGCCATGGGTATCCCGGCTCAGACCGCTATATCAGAAGGCGGAATTGGCCAGTTCGAGATCAATCTGAATCATCAGGATGCCATGCGCTGTGCTGATGATACGTGGCTTTTCAAAAGCTTGGCACGCGGCCTTGCCCGCAAGCACGGGTTCACGGCGACCTTTATGTCGAAGCCCTACGCCGAAGATGCGGGCAATGGAATGCACGTGCATTTTTCGGTCGTCGACGCCGATGGCCGGAACATATTCGATGATGGTGGGCCCGAAGGCACTGATTTGCTGCGCTCCGCAATTGCAGGATGCTTGGCAGCGATGCCTGGCTCAACATTGATTTTTGCGCCGCACGGAAACTCTTACACGCGGCTCATTCCCGGAGCGCACGCACCTACTGGAGCAAGTTGGGCCTATGAGAACCGCACCGCCGCCCTGCGCATTCCGGGTGGTGCACCTGCCGCTCGGCGGATTGAACATCGCGTCGCCGGTGGCGACATCAATCCATATCTCATGCTATCCGCAGTTCTGGGTGCAGCGCTTGTCGGTATAGAAGACGATATGCAGCCACCCGCCCCGATTTCAGGGAGTGCCTACGAACTTGAAGACCTGCCGCAACTGGCCTCTGACTGGTCCGCTGCGACCACCGCGTTCGAATTTGACCCATTAGTGGCGCGTATCTTTCCAGCCGATCTGATCCGCTACTTGGTAATGACCAAGCAACAGGAAATCGCGCGATTCGCGTCCCGACCTCCTGAAGATCACTGGCTCAGCTATCTCGAGAGCGTGTGATCCCCAAGCCGATTCGCTACGGTCTGCTGGCTAATTTGATCATTTTGAGTGGGTTGTGAGTGTCAGCCTACTTTTACTGATCACTCCTCCAGAAAATAGTGTGGTTGTTTCGAATATCGTATCGGTTGGTTTTGCGCATCAATGGACGTAAACTAATCTGATCAAATCGAGTGTTTGCAAGCTGAACCGGCTGGCAGCGTTGCGCGTAACTGCCGTTATCAGCTTCACCACCGCACCTGATCCTCTGAACAAGGAGGCGCAGGATGCTTTGCCACGGGAGTTCACCTCTAATGGTAATTAATTAACGGCATCTTGTACCCGCTTGAGCGCTGGATCAAGATTGATTTCCGGAGGTGGCGATAGCCTCGGCAATTGCTTCCGCTCAAATGTCATCGCGGAAGTGCGCAAGCCTATGAACGAGAATTCCCCGCATATACAAGTTTCCAGGATTAACCAAGCATAACGCCCGCATCATCATATGGCGTAGGTCTTTTCTTATCCGATTTGCGCCGGACGTCCTTTCCACCCCAAAGTGCTCCGCTGACGATGTTGGACATAACCTGATACGCAATGCGCTTCAAACTGGACATCTGAAAACCTGCATTTCGACAAATTGGTGAAATGTCGCTGACATGGCGAAAGAGGACTTGGCTTGCTCTCGCTTTGATTTTATATTTCCCAAAGATAAAATTCGGGAAATCCAAATATGACGCTTGTACCCAACGTTCATGAAGCCGAACCTATCCCCTCAGCCGCACGTGATGCCATTGACGCCTTGATGCAGTCCGGCGACTTGTTTCGCTATACCGCACCGCAGGATGCGCCAGTGGCACTGCTGGAATCCGAGTTTGCAGACTTGCTAGGCACGAAATACGCGCTGGCGGTTTCTTCCTGTTCAGCGGCCTTATTCCTGTCGCTGAAGGCATTGGGACTGCCCCGCGATGCGCGGGTATTGATCCCCGGATTCACCTTTGCCGCCGTGCCATCTTCGATCGTGCACGCAGATTGCATTCCGGTCCTGTGCGAGGTGGGTGAAAACTATCGCGTTGATATGAAGGATTTCACCGCCAAGCTCGACAAAGTGCAAGCGGTGATCATCAGCCATATGCGTGGCCATACCTCAGACATGGACGCCATCATGGAATTGTGTGAGGCGCGCGATATTCCGGTGATCGAGGACGCGGCCCATTCGCTTGGCACCACCTGGCACGGACGCAATATCGGGACCATCGGCAAGGTAGGTTGCTTCTCGTTCCAGTCCTACAAGATGATCAATGCTGGCGAGGGTGGTATTCTTGTCAGTGACGACGCTGATCTGGTGGCGCGTGCTGTGATCATGTCGGGCGCTTACGAGCACAACTGGAAAAAGCACTCCGGTTCACCAGAGCTGGAGCAGGCCTTTGCCAAATGGCAGAACCAATTGCCGCTGTATAATCTGCGGATGAGCAATCTCAGCGCGGCTGTGATCCGCCCGCAAATCCCCGAATTGGCGCGCCGTGTACGCGACGGCTTGGCCAACCACGACTATGTGGCCGACCGGTTGAACACCTCGCCCTATATCGACGTCCCTACCCCGCTTGCGCCCGAACAGCGTGCCCCGGATTCGATCCAGTTCAATCTGGTCGACCTCAGCGACGATGAAATTCGTGCCTTTGCCGCAGCTTCCGAAGCGCGTGGTGTCAAGGTACAGGTGTTTGGATTGAGTCAGGATAACGCTCGTGCCTTCTGGAACTGGCAGTTCCTACCTGAACAGTTTGACCTACCACAGACCCGCGCGATGCTGATGAAGGCCTGCGACGTGCGCCTACCTGTTCGTTTGACGCGTGAAGAGCTGGATGTAATCACGGATATCCTGCTGGCATCTGTAGGCGAGGTCGTCGGACCGATACCGGTCTACGGTACCTGATCGTTAGTCCAAACCCAGATCGAATTCCTGGGTCGACAAGAACAGCGCGTCAATCCCTTCCGGGGTTGGTGCAATGCGTGACAAGATTCCCGCGACAAACAAACCCGTTTCACTCTGCACCAGAAACGGCGCGCCGGAATCTCCCATCATTACGGGGCAAATCGCGCGCATCAGGCCATCGCCTGCCAAATCAGGAGTGCAAGCGCCGGTTCGGCTTAGCACATGAGGCCGCAGGCCGGGGTAGCCTGCAACCGAACCGGTCTGAGGAACAGCATCGGCAATAGCCATAAAACCCACCTGTTCCCCGATCGGATCAGTCAATTCCAAGACGGCCCAATCCAGATCGGCGCGATTGTCAAAGTGACCTCCTTCACCCTGTTTCGCATCGAGCCTGTAAGCTGAAACGGACGAAACAGCAGCAGCCGCACCACGCTGGTAGCCCGCTGCGAACCTGATACTTTCTGGAGGTATCCAGCTTTTACGGGCCCCGTTGTAAAGACAATGCGCAGCAGTCAAAACCAGCCGTTCAGAAACAAGAACTCCGGTACAGTGCGACCGCTGGCTGCGACTGGCAAAGTTGACCCGGCCAATGGCACGCCAGGGATCAATCGATGCGTCGAGGATTTCACGTGCGCGAATTTCCTCGCAGCCCGCGGCGGTATCCTGACCCATTGTGCAGACAGGTTCCCAGACCGACGTGAACTGACCCTGCGCGTGCGCGGTCTGAGCCAAAAGCATTACGCCAAGCACAGATAGCCAGCGCATCGATCAAATCAGCTTAGCTTCGACAGCTTTTGCTGCAACTCCGCCAGCTGCTTCTTGATGTCATCCAGATCTTCTTTCGGCTCTGAACGTGTCTCGGCCTCAGGATCTGGGCCCGACCAGTTACCCGAAAGCCCACCGGTCATGGCTTTCAGAAATGCCTTTTGCTGCGCCTGCATCGCGTCGAACCCCGGCATCTGAGACATCGGGTTCATGGCGTTCATATTTTCCATCATCTTCGACTGACTCTCACGAAGCATCTCGAACGAGCTTTGCAGGAATTGTGGCATCATACCGCCGCCTGGTACCATGTAGCTGCGGACCAGATCGTTCAGCACATTGATCGGCAGCACATTTTCGCCGCGGCTTTCGTGTTCGGCAATGATTTGAAGAAGATACTGGCGGGTCAGGTCATCGCCGGTTTTCAGGTCGATGATCTGAACCTCGCGCCCGTCGCGGATAAAACCCGCGATATCTTCGAGCGTCACGTAGTCGCTGGTCTCGGTGTTATACAGCCGACGGCTGGCATAGCGCTTGATCAGCAGCGGTTTTTCTTGTTCCGACACCCTGTACCCTCCCCAAGGATGATGCGTTGCAGCGCAGGTTATGCGACTGCAGAACAAAAAGAAAGGGCAGGTCAAAAGACCTGCCCGCAGCGATTGCACCAATTGGGAGGAATGGGTGCTATATCGCAGCCTTACCTTACTTGGTGGTTGCTGCTTTCTTAGCGGCAGCGGTCACCTCGTTGGTGGCTTTCTTGACGGCTGCGGTTGCATCTTCTGCAGCGTCTTTGCCAGCCGCCATAAGCAGCTCAACAGTTTCGGTCTGAACTTTTTTCGCGATTTCTGCGAAAGCAGCCATGTTTTCAGCAGCAACTTCAGCCGACGCGCTTGCGAAGTCGGTTGCGGCTTTTGCGTAATCCGCAGGCTCAGTTTTTGCTTTCGACATCTCGGTCAGCTTGGCCAGGGTTTCCTTGGTCCATTTGTTCGAGATTTCAGCCGATTTCTCAGCTGCGTCCAGAGCAACACCCGACAGCTTTTCGTTCAGAGAAGCGGTCGATTTGAATGCGTCTTCCAGAGCGGTTGTGTCAACCGGGAACGCGCCCATCATGTCTTTCAGGGTCGCGGTAAAGTCTTGGGTCTTTGCCATTGTCCTAAATCCTTCTAGCCGTTCCGGGCCCACCCCGGTTTTCATCAGCTTGAAGGCAATATGATTGCTGCATCGCAGCATTGCAAGTTTTTTCTTGCTGCGGCGCAGAAAAGTTTGAGTTTCAAAATGATATCAGCGGTTTGCCTTGACCAAAACATAGGTCCCCGGGGCTGGGCACAGGCGCGGATGATCCGAATCGCCGGTATCTCGGGCAGGAACCTGTTTCCCCGACCGCTTCTTTAACCATGCCTCCCACATCGGCCACCATGACCCTTCGTGGAAGTCGGCCTCGTTCAGCCATGTATCGGCATCAGACTTGAGATCAGGATTGGTGTAATGGCCATATTTCTTCTTGCTGGGTGGATTTACGATGCCCGCGATATGGCCGGATTCTGAGACCACGAAGGTCTTTGACTTGGATCCCATCTGCTGCACACCGCGATAGCAATCCTTCCAGGCGGCGATATGGTCCGTCTCGCAGGTGATGGCCATCAGCGGCACGTCCACATCCTTGATATGGAGCTTATGCCCCATCAATTCGAACCCGTCGGCGACAAAATCGTTGCTCTGGCAGAGACCGCGCAGATATTGAATTGCCATCCTGCCGGGCAAATTGGCCCCGTCTCCATTCCAGAACAGCAGATCGAAGGCTGGCGGTGTTTCACCCATCATGTAGCTACGGATCGCAGGCGTATAAATCAGATCCCTTGAACGCAGGAAGGACATCGTGCGCCCGATGATCCACGCCTTTAGAATGCCGTCCTTCGAGACCTGTTCTTCAATCCCGTCAACAAAATCATTCTGCAGGAAGGGCGTAAACTCGCCCTGCTCTCCAAAGTCTGTCAGGGTCGTAAAGAAGGTAGCTGATTTGACAGACTTGTCGCCGCGTTGCTTCAACAGTGATAGCGTAAGACTAAGCGTCGTACCCGCAATACAATAGCCAACCGCATTGACCTGTTTGACCTTGCAGATCATTTTCGCCTCTTCGATGGCGGTCAGGAACCCTTCCTGAATGTAATCCTCCATCCCGATATCGGCATGCGAGCTGTCCGCATTCACCCAACTGACCACAAACAAGGTGTAACCCTGCTCGGTGACCCATTTGATCAGGCTGTTCTGGGCCTTCAGGTCCAATATGTAGAACTTGTTGATCCAGGGCGGGAACAGAACGATCGGTGTTTCGTGCACCGTTTCAGTCACCGGCTTGTATTGGATTAGTTCCATCATCCGGTTGCGATAGACAACATCACCGGGTGTCGTCGCGATATTGCCGCCGATCTCAAACGCGCTTTCGTCGGCAAGCCTGACGACCATCTCTCCGTCATTGGCCTCAAGGTCGGATACGAGGTTCTCAAGTCCCTGTATCAAGGATTGGCCTTCCGTTTCGACGGCCTTTTCCAACGCATCAGGATTGGTCGCCAGAAAATTGGTCGGCGCCATCATATCGATGATCTGTTGCGAGAAATAACGCAGGCGCTGCTTGTCCTTGATGTCCAGATCATCAACCGATGCGACGGCCTGCGCGATAGCCTCGGCATTGGTTTGGTACTGCTGGCGTACGAGGCGGAAATAAGGGTTGGTTTCCCACATCGGATTGGAAAACCGTTTGTCTTTGGTCGGAGTTTCGGGTTCTTCATCCTCGTCCGAGGTCAGCGCTTTCTGCGCCTCGGCAAAGTTGAGAACCGACTTTCCCCAATACTCAATCTGCTGCTCCAGCAGTTTTGTAGGGTTTTGCCAGGCTTCGGTCCAATAAGCAGTTGCTGCTTTTGCAAAAAGCTCTTGATTCGGGCCGTCTAACGCAGGGGTGTGCGGCGTTTTTCCAGCCATAACTTCGACAAGGCGCTTGGACAATTCCTCGACCTTGCCCATATTTTCCTTAAGTCGTTCAATGTGTTCTTCGGTCAATTTTGGCGTCTGGTCTTCGGTAGTTGTCATTTTAACAATTCCCCCCTAGTCTCGCTGCTGTGCAGAATAACGTCGTTGGCGTCGGGGGGCAAAGCGGCGAATGGTCCGAACTCTCAGGCTGATACTCAGGAGGCACATTCGATGCGCTACATGATGACTTACGACCTGATGGAAACCATGCGTAACACCAACCAGTGGCTTGGTGCAACCGCTAGCGCGATGGCGTCCTATCCCCTGTTTTCGATGACGCCCAATCCAGCATTCAATTGGATGGCAGCGTGGGGTGAGGTGACCGAACGCACATTCCAGCGCATGATCGTCAAGCCTGATTGGGGGATACGCACATTTACCTGCGAAGATGGAAAAGACCATCTGGTCGACATCACACCCGTTCTTGAGCGTCCTTTCGGCGACCTGATCCACTTCCGCGTTAATGGACGCGAAGAACAGCCGCGCAAGGTGCTGTTGGTTGCACCAATGTCCGGGCATTACGCGACTCTGCTGCGCTCGACCGTTAAGAGCCTGCTGGTCAATTGTGAAGTCTACATCACTGATTGGCATAACGCGCGCGACATTCCCGTGTCCGAAGGCAAGTTCGATGTCGAGGATTACACGCTCTACCTTGTCGATTTTATGAAGGAGCTCGGACCAGAGACTCATGTTGTGGCCGTCTGCCAACCTGCTCCGCTGACGCTGGCTGCGACAGCTTACCTGGCCGAGGTCGAGCCCAAGGCACAGCCCAGCACCCTGACGCTGATCGGTGGTCCCGTCGATCCTGACGCGACCCCGACCGAAGTTACGGATTTTGGTCGCCGCGTCACGATGGGGCAGCTGGAAGAAACAATGATCCAACGCGTTGGATTCAAATACAAAGGCGTTGGTCGGATGGTCTATCCCGGCCTGCTGCAACTGGCTTCGTTCATGTCAATGAATGCCGAGCGTCATAGCACTGCCTTCTCGGACCAGATTCAGCGCGTCATCCGCGATGAAGCCTCCGATCACGACGCCCATAACCGCTTTTATGATGAATACCTGGCCGTTATGGACATGACGGCCGAATTCTACCTCTCGACCGTCGAGCGGGTGTTCAAAAACCGCGAGATTGCACGAAATGAATTTGTCGTAGCCGGGCACAAGGTGGACATCGGCAAGATCACCGATGTTGCCGTCAAGTCGGTTGAAGGGTCGAATGACGATATCTCGGCGCCCGGACAGTGCATTGCAGCGCTGGATCTGTGCACTGGTTTACCCGACAGTAAGAAGGCCAGCCATGTTGAACCCGGTGCGGGCCATTACGGCATCTTCGCGGGCCGCAGCTGGCGCGACAATATTCGCCCGCTTGTGATTGATTTCATGAACGAAAATAGTCGCAAGCCACGCCGCCGCGCTGCCAACAACAACAAAGTGGCATGAGCCGCAGAGCGGCAGATGAACTCACTTTCTGCTGCGATTGCGGCGCGCTATCGGGGCGCATCACCAAAAACGGAATCAGGTCTGGCACGCATGTCGTCTGCTTTTGCCACGACTGCCGTGCCGCCCAGCTATATTTCGGACAACCAGACCCTGCACCCGGCCCGGTAGAAGTCTTCCAGATGGCACCCGAAGACATCAAGTTTGAGTCAGGGGCCGAGCATTTGGCTGCAATGCAACTGAGCCCCAAGGGCATGTTGCGTTGGTATGCAAAGTGCTGCAACGCGCCAATAGCTACAACGCCGACAACTCCAAAATTTCCGTTCGCCGGTTTTATCGTTAGGCGCATCCCGGACCACAGCGGTCTGGGCCCTATTACAACACGTGGGTTCGCGCCAAAGGCCGGCGGCAAACAGTCTCATGAAAAACTCCGCTATGCAGCCGTAGGTTTGTTGAAACGCGTTTTGAAGTCGCGACTGTCGGGCAGTTGGAAGAACACACCGTTCTTTAAGTCGGAAACGGGCGAACCGGTCGCACGCCCGACTGTTCTGACTAAAGAACAGCGCGTGGCTTTCTACGACTAGGTCAGCCGCAACGGTATCCGCAACCAATCCCGCAACATCTCGTTCACTATATCAGGGGTTTCCAAGGTTGGAAAATGCCCGGCTTCGTCGACTAAACGCAGTTCTGCTTCGGGAATGAGATCGGCCATAAAGGCGTGCTTCCGGACCAAGTTTTCAGCGTCGTGCGCGCCGCAAATGACCAGAGTCGGCATCCTGATACGACGCAACGTGCCTTGCTGATCTGGTCGGCGCTGTAGCGTCCGCATCTGGTTCACAAACACGTCTGAGCCTAGAGCATCAGCCATCTGCAATACATCGTTCAGGATCGGAATCCGCTGCGGCCCGGGGGCCAGCATGTCTGAACCAATCACCTTGCGCATCACCTCATCCAGCCGTCCGGCCTGCGCGCCCACGATCAGATCCTCGCGGCTCGCCGCAATATGAGGTGTGTCTGCCTGCGCATCGGTTGCCAGCAGGCACAGACGCGTCACCCTATCCGCTGCACGTCGCACGATCTCAAGCGCGACGCTGCCGCCCAGACCAAAGCCGCCCAAAGCAAACCGATGCGGCAGTTGATCCAGCAGGCCCGACGCGATTTCCTCGAGCCGCTCACCACCTACAATCGGCGCGACCATGACAGCGCGCTCATGCGATAACGCGGTTAACTGCGCCTGAAACAGGCGTGCGTCACACATCAGTCCGGGCAGGAAAACCAACGGCTCGATCACCTCGGCGCCCTCCGCTCGTTGCTATTGTTTTATTGCAGGATGAGAGGTTTTGCGGCGCCGGGCAAGCAGAACTTCAAGGATATTCGATGGCCCTGAACGATGGAAAATCCGCATAGCGCGCGCGCCTTTCGGCCAGCGTTTCTTCGGGATCTGCCCCGGGCCGCAACAGGCAGCCGCGCGGTGCAATATAGCTATCGATCCGCCTTACGGGCTTGGGACGCCAAACCAGATTGAAGGCACACAATTTTGGAAAAAACCAAATCTCGGAGTAATCCAAATGATCATGCATCCACCACGCAAGATCACGCCAGTCACGCCCTTGTGCGTAACGATCCGCAAACCAAGGGATAACGATCGACGCCCCGGCCACCCGCGCCTCACCCTCAGCCCAATCCCAAATGTGGCACTCCAACGGATTGTCATTGCGGGCGCAGTTCAACCTGTTCTCGTTCCCGAACCGGTTCAGTTTGCGTGATCGATAGCCCGAGCGCACCGCGACGCGGCCGAAAGTTTCTTCCAGCGGATCCAGCAAGGTTTCACAAAAGGCGCGCCCGGTTTCGATAGCAAGATCTGGATTATCAGGAATGTTCTGCAATTCGTGATAGTTACCGATCTCGGAATACAGGAATTCGCGCATGAAAAAATGCCGGGACAGTCGCACCCGACCCAGTGTCTCGAGGCTCCACATGCTACCCGGCCGGCGCATGCTCAGTACCCGTTCCAGCGGAAAGAACCGTCTGCAGCCAGTGCGGAGAACGGATTGAACGCAACTTCCCAGACTGTCTTGTCGGGCGCGCGAAAATACCCGTGATGGCCACCCCAGAACACATCCGACGCCGGTTTCAGCACACTCGCGCCGGCTTGCTCAGCCTGACCTAGCACTTCGGCCACTTCTTCTTTTGTGCGGCAGTTATAGCTAACCGTCATCGCCCCATGACCGAGAGCATTTGTATCCACACCGATTTCGTCAGCCAACGCTGATAGCGGATAGAGACCGAGTGTCTGACCAATCAGATCGAATGCAATTACTCCATCCGGGGTGTCGACGCGCCGCCACCCCAGCTTTTCGTAGAAAACCGCAGCTGTTTCCGGGTCCTCGACGCCGATTGTAATAAGGCTTACGCGTTGCTCCATCATTCGATCCCCTGCTCAGACAACCATTCCAAAATGCCCGACACCGCAGTGTCGGTTTGACCCGGTGACATCAAACGTCCCGCAACGACATGCGAGGCGGCATCATCTCCGGGACCCATCGTCACCAATGAAACCGAAGCAGGGCCACCCCAAATCCGTGCCACTTCATGCGTCCTGTCTGGCCGCACGACCTGATCATCATCCGAGAACCAGAAAAGTGCCGGGATTTGCGCCCCCGAGAAATCCAGAGCATATACTGCATCGACAAGGACAGACATCGGCACAACCGCCTCCCAGGGATAGACAGATGTCCAAAACTTGCTCTTCTCAGGATCAGCGCTGGATACATCCCTCTCTGCCCCCATCAGCAGCGGCAACCAGTCTCGGGCCCAAGGCAATGTTGGCACCCATGCTGCGATCGTATTCACGCCGAAATTCGGCGAAACAAACACCATCGCGGCCACATCCGCACTCAACTCTGCATCCAAAGCAGCAGCTGCGGTCAAAGTACCGCCGGTTGACGTCGAGATTACTATAACCTGTTCTCCGACCGCCCGCGCAGCAGCTAACCCCTCGGCCGTATCCCGCATCCATCCCGAGGCTGTACCCTCGGCCATAGCGTCACTATCCCGCCCATGACCCTGAAGCCGGGTGTAGACGAGGTTCGCGCCCAGCGCTTCCGCAACCCGGTCAGGCACCGGCCTGATTTCTTCGGACGAGGCCGAAAAGCCGTGTATATAAAGCACCGAATATGGCGTTCGCTGTTCGTAAAAACCATCCTGCCAGATTACCCGCTTTTCAACGCCCGGCACGATATCGTCATACATCGATTCAGTACTTTCAAAATAAACCTGGACGCCTTCGCCAAATTTGCGCGGATCAAAACGCGGATGCAGGTCCACCGGCTCACGTGGTCCAAATACATAAACCAACCCACCGACAAGTACCAAACCCAGCAGTATCCGCCCGAGAACCCAGCCGAAGTGCCGCATCAGTCGCTTCTCATAACGTCCCGAACAGCCTGCTCAATCAAATCGAGGCAAGGCCCGTCCGAGAACCTGTGATCCGCGTCCTTGACCAACAGCAACTGTATATCCGGACCGGTAGCATGGTCCAACAAGCGCACCGCAGTATCGGTCGAGACCGCCGTATCAGCCGTTCCTTGCAGGAACCGAACAGGAAATGGCAGAACAAGGGGTGCGCGCAGAACCAGCCTTTCGCGCCCGTCTTCGATCATCCGCTTGGTTATGACGTACGGTTCCATGTAGTCAGAAGGCAGCTCCACATGTCCGACGGTCTCCAACTCTGCTTTCTGTTCATTCGAAAACGAAGCCCAATACCCGTCCTCGGTGAAATCTGGTGCCGCCGCGATCGTCACCATGCCTGCAATCCGCTCGGGCATCACGCGTGCAAGCAGCAAGGCTTGCCATCCACCCATCGACGATCCCACGACGATTAGCGGTCCATCGGTCAACCTTGTGACCGCAGCCAGCGTATCTTCGTGCCAGTCACCTATGCTCCCTTCGATAAAGGCACCCGAGCTTTCACCGTGCCCCGAATAGTCGAACCGCAAAAACCTTTGTCCGCGTGCCTGCGCCCAAGCCTCGAGATGCACCGCCTTGGTGCCTTCCATATCCGATTTGAGCCCACCCAGAAAAACAATAGTCGGCCCCGCCCCTTCACTCTTGTGATAGGCCAACCTTCGCCCTTGCGCTGTCTCCAGAAAATCCGTCGCTGCCATGAAACCCTCATACACGTTTCCCGCATCATGCACGCCCCACCCCCGAGTGCAAATCCCGGACGCCCCTTCATCTGGCCATAAATATCGCGGGGTGCGCGAGGGGCAGAGCCCCTGACTTCCGCCCTTGACACAAGCAACTCCACCTGCCACATGGGCCAAACACATAACCCGCAACCGGGCGTTCAGTGGGCGCCAAACCGACGAGGAGAGCCGATATGGCCCTAGACTCACAGTCAGTCTCCCTTACTTTTCCTGATGGCAATTCCCGATCCTATGATGCAGGCGTCACGCCCGCGCAGGTGGCTGCCGATATCTCGACCTCGCTCGCCAAAAAGGCGATCTCGGCCACTGTGAATGGCCAGCATTGGGACCTGCAATGGCCCATCGAGGCCGATGCGCAGATCGCGATTCACACCATGAAGGACGAAGAACAAGCGAACGAACTGATCCGCCACGATCTGGCGCATGTGATGGCGCGCGCGGTGCAGGAAATCTGGCCCGACACCAAGGTCACCATCGGCCCGGTGATCGAAAACGGCTGGTATTACGACTTTGACCGCGCCGAGCCCTTCACCCCCGAAGATCTGGGTCTGATCGAAAAAAAGATGAAGGAAATCATCAACAAACGCGACCCCGTGACCACCGAGGTCTGGGACCGTCAGCGCGCGATCGATTTCTATACCCAGAACAATGAGCCCTATAAGGTCGAGTTGATCGAAGCAATCCCCGGGGATGAGCCCCTGCGCATGTATTGGCATGGCGACTGGCAGGATCTGTGCCGAGGACCTCATTTGCAGCATACGGGCCAATTGCCCGGCGATGCGTTCAAACTGATGTCCGTCGCAGGGGCCTATTGGCGCGGCGATAGCGACCGCGCCATGTTGCAACGCATCTACGGCGTGGCTTTTACCGGCAAGGAAAAGCTCAAAGCCTACCTGCATATGCTGGAAGAAGCTGCCAAACGCGACCATCGCAAGCTGGGTCGCGAAATGGACCTGTTCCATTTCGAAGAACACGCACCGGGGTCCGTCTTTTGGCATCCCGCCGGTTGGCGGATTTTCCAGAACCTGATCGCCTATATGCGCCGCCGTCAAGAAGAGGCTGGCTATGTCGAAGTAAACACTCCGGACATCATGGACCGCGCCCTGTGGGAGACCTCGGGTCACTGGTTCAACTATATGGACAACATGTTCCTCGCCAAGACGCATGATGACCGCGACTATGCGCTTAAGCCGATGAACTGTCCTGGTCATATGATGATCTATAATCACAGTCTGCGTAGCTATCGCGAGCTGCCAATGAAGATCGCCGAGTTCGGCAAGGTACACCGGTATGAGCCTTCGGGCGCGCTGCACGGCCTGCTGCGCGTGCGCAGCTTTACTCAGGACGATGCACACATCTATTGCACGCCCGAGCAGTTGACCGACGAATGCCTTAAGGTCAACGATCTGATCCTGTCGATCTACAAGGACTTCGGCTTCGAAGACGTCCACGTCAAGCTTTCGACTCGTCCCGAAAACCGAATCGGCAGCGACGAAAGCTGGGACCTGTCCGAAGGTGCACTGAAGACTGCACTGGATCGGGCCGGGATGAGCTACACGATCTTTGAAGGCGAAGGGGCGTTTTACGGTCCCAAGCTAGAATATGTTCTACGCGACGCCATCGGCCGCGATTGGCAGTGCGGCACTCTGCAAGTAGATTACAATCTGCCGGAGCGGTTTGGTTCGACTTACGTGAGCGCCTCCGGAGAAAAGCTCGCACCGGTTATGTTGCACCGGGCGCTCTTTGGCTCGTTGGAACGGTTCATCGGCATCCTGATCGAGAACTGGGAAGGTAAACTGCCGTTCTGGCTGGCACCGCGTCAGGTTGTAGTCGCCTCCATCACCTCGGAGGCCGACGAATACGTGGACGAAGTCGTCAAGACGCTCAAAGCGGCGGGTATCCAAGCCGAGGCCGACATTCGTAACGAAAAGATCAACTACAAGGTCCGCGAACACTCGCTGGCCAAAGTACCGGTCATTCTGGCCGTCGGTCATCGTGAAGTGGACGACCGAACCGTCAGTGTCCGCCGTCTGGGCGAAAAACAAACACAAGTTCAATCGCTTGAATCTGTAACAAAAGAACTGGGACAGGCCGCGACGCCACCAGATATGCTGTAACATTCGGCGGCAAACTGCCAGAAATCCGGCCCTGACTTTTGGGCCGGATTGAAACAAATACCATTTTTCATTTCAAAAACAATTTGTTAACCTTCAAGGGTGCATGACGATCTTTGACGGGGTTGTGAGACACGGGCTCGTGAATTCAACTGCTGCCCCTGAAGCATTACCTTTGTCGTTGTCACAAGCAGACATACGCAGTCATTAACAAGGATTACCGAGATGTCGAACACTGCAAAAACACTGGTTATCGCAAGTGCTGTTGCTGCAGCCGTTTCCGGCGCTGCCACAACTGCAACAGCCCAAGCCAAAGAGAAGTGCTATGGCGTTTCACTAGCTGGTCAGAACGACTGTGCGGCTGGACCCGGCACCACCTGCGCGGGCACCTCGACCGTCGACTATCAGGGCAACGCATGGACCCTGGTTGACGCAGGCACCTGCGCCGACATCGAGCTGCCGAAAACAGCAGATGGTGCGGATCGCAAAGGCTCGCTTGAGCCGCTGGAGCGTGACCTGCCCGCATAAGGCTTTTCCGAATGAACCAGAAAGGGCGGGCATGATCGCCCGCCCTTTTGCCGCGACCAGGGGATTTGCAAATGTTGGATAATGCACACAGGTCAAATCGATTACCCGCAGCGCCGGGGGTCGGATATAAGCCGCAGCATTTCTCGCAGATCCTTGAGCATGCCAAACCCGTAGCATGGCTGGAAATCCATGCCGAAAACTATATGGGTGACGGGGGACGACCGCTGGCGCAGCTTCGTCATCTATCTGAACAATTTCCTATTTCCGTCCATGGTGTCGGCCTATCTATAGGTGGCGAAACCCCACTGGATGCCGATCATCTGGCCCGCCTGAAACATCTGGTTGGATGGCTGAACCCGGCCAGTTTCTCGGAGCACCTGGCGTGGTCCACCCATGACAGGCACTTCCTGAACGATCTTCTTCCCCTGCCCTACACCGACGACACGCTCGCACGGGTGTGTGATCATATTGATCAGGTGCAGGAGATGGTCGGACGTCAAATGCTGCTAGAGAATCCCTCAAGTTATCTAGCTTTCGAAGAGAGCACCTGGTCCGAGCCCGATTTCCTGCGCGAGATTGTCCGGCGCACTGGTTGCGGGTTGTTGCTGGACGTCAATAACGTGTTTGTTTCGGCGACCAATCTTAATTTCTCACCGCAGGGTTACATCGATGCATATTCACTGGAACATGTTGGTGAGATTCACTTGGGTGGTCACGACGAAGACGAAGACGATCATGGCCAACCACTGCTAATCGACAGCCACGGGCGCAAAGTGGTGGATCCGGTCTGGGCCTTGCTGGACTATGTTCTCGAAAAATCAGGCCCCAAACCGGTGTTGATCGAATGGGACACCGATGTTCCCGACTGGCCGGTGTTACGTGCCGAAGCTGAACGGGCACAATCTGCATTGGACAAGATCCCGGCATGAGCGTGTCTCAAACCACATTCCACAAAGCCTTGCTGGATGCCAACATACCGGTACCGGATGGCTTGCGGGATTCAAACGCCCATCCTGCCGGGCGTCGTTTCAGCGTGTACCGCAACAACATAGCCGTATCTCTGACTGAGGCGATGCATCAGGCATTCCCGGTCATCGCAAAACTGCTTGGACCTCAGAACATGGATGGACTGGCAGGGATTTTCTTACGCCAACACCCACCTTCATCACCGTTGATGATGTTCTACGGTGAAAAGTTTCCCGCCTTTCTGGAAGGGATGGAGCAACTTTCGCATCTGGCGTACCTGCCGGATGTCGCTCGCTTGGAGTTGGCATTGCGGCAAGCCTATCACGCCGCCGATAGCCACCCCATCGATCCCGATGCGCTCAGCATTCCACCGGAAGATCTGATGCAGGCGAGGCTAGCTCTCGCTCCGTCGACACAAGTACTCCGGTCAGATTGGCCCGTTCACGCAATCTGGTTGTTCAACACCGAAGAGAACGCCCCCAAACCAGAGGCAGGTGCCCAGGATGTACTGGTCACACGCCCCGAATACGACCCCGTCCCGCACACGTTGCCGCCCGGCGGTGGGGCATGGATCGCGCGTATTCAGGACGGCCAAACCATCGGTGAAGCTTTTGAAACAACCGTGGCGGAAACGCCCGAATTTGACCTTGGAACCACTCTGGCACTGCTTTTACAGGGCGGTGCAATAACCTCTGTGACTATCGAAAGGCTGGACACATGACTGCCCTGATCTCAACCTACAACAACTCGATGGAAAAAGTGGCTCACGCGTCCGGTTGGCTTACACCAACTCTGGCCAGGATTGTCTTTGTCGCCGTCCTTTTTGTCTATTACTGGAACTCGGCCACGCTGAAGATTGATGGCTCAATCTTTTCGCCGTCGGCCGGAGCGTTTGGACAGATCTTCCCCAAGGCCGCCGAAGCCGTGCTGTATGACGTTAGCCAGATGACCTTTTTTCAGCGGGTCGTCATCTTCTTTGGCACAGTAGCGGAGTTTGCCCTGCCAGTATTGTTGCTGGTCGGTCTGCTGACCAGACTTGCTGCGCTAGGCATGATCGGTTTTGTCTGGGTCCAGACGATAGTTGATGCAACCGGACATGGCATCAAACTGGGTGGTCTGTTCGACAACGCAATCACTTTGATGGATCAGCGCGTGATGTGGACATTCCTGTTGCTGGTGATTGTGATTAACGGCGCAGGCCCACTGTCTCTGGATCGCCTGCTGCGCCTGAAGTGACCTAGAAATGTGCCTTAGGCTCGTCCGGTTTTCCTGCGGCGAGCCCAAGCAAACCTGCCACGCCCGCAAAGGCAATCGGGAACATGGTGAAAACGCCAAAGCCGAACGCGTAGTACATCCCCGCCGCAGAAATCAGCAGCAATATGCCTGCAACCAACGCCCGAGAATGAGCCATCGCACCACCCACAATTGCCAATAGAGGTGCCACGATCGAAGCCGTCTGGATCAACTCGGGGTTATCCACCTGCTCGGCAATTCCTTCGATCTCTCCGAACTGATTGATGAGTTCCACAAATCCGTAGCCGAAAAAACCGACGATCATACCGATCAGCCCGGCAATGACGCCCAATATCATGGCAGCGTTTCGCATTCACAGATCTCCGCTTGTTGCCTGTTTCACATAGGCAGTCATTCAGGCAACACCAAGAGCCTGACGCGTCTCAGGTGACCAGCCCAGATACATGTTTCCATCTGTTTCGATCAGCGGTCGCTTCATCAAAGTCGGGTGATCAACCAGCAGGTCAAGCACGGGCCGATTGCGCGTTTCCTCATCCAATCCACGCCAAGTTGTCGATCGGGTATTGAGCAAGGCTTTGCCGAAATGCTCGAGTGCTGCAGACAGCACATTTTCAGGAACGCCCTGCACCCGCACATCGATAAACTCAGCTTCCGGTAATGATTTCAACGCCTTACGGCACGTATCGCAGGTCTTAATTCCATAAAGGCGCATAATTTGTCAGATCCTTTGGCTGATGCAAATTCGGGCAAAGCCATCAGCTTGTCCCAGTTATTCTTGATTTTTTACTTCACCGTGCAATGTTGAAAAAGGCGAAACACGCAACCCGGGCTGTATCGTGTGGGCGAACAGTGATGTGTTGCGGTCTTGCCAGCCACTGCCCCCACCGATTTGTGGGACAACGTGTAAGTAGAAGGAGACACGGGAAATGCCAACCGGCACCGTGAAATGGTTTAATACAACCAAAGGCTATGGTTTTATTGCGCCCGATGAGGGTGGCAAAGATGTGTTTGTTCATATCTCGGCCGTAGAACGATCCGGTCTGACCGGACTCGCTGACAATCAGAAAGTCTCGTACGAGTTGCAGGACGGACGTGACGGCCGCCAAATGGCTGCTGATTTGAAGCCGCTATAAGCAAGGCCCGCCCCGGCGGGAAAGTTAAAGAAGGTTGACGGCCAATTTCAGGCCGTTAACCGATCTCAGGGATTGATCCTGTCCGCGCGCCGAATGCACTTCGATGCGCAACCGTGGCTATTTCCATCAAACCGACGAAGCCCTCGATAGCCCGACCTTTAGCCATCGCGAATGACGGCTTCGAACTCACGCCATTCCCGAGCTGTCATGCCCGAGTTCTCCTGGGTGACACTCTCGCCACTCAACATCCGACGCAGGCAAGTTACCATCTGCGCCGATAGGTTGACCGCACCAAGGCGATAATCCTCGAACGCGCGATAGGCAAATGGCACCCAGTCGGCCGCAATCTTGCACATGGTTTCGGCATAAACGCGGATCTCATACTGAGCATGCGGATCAGCGCGCAAACGCAAGAAGTGGAATAGGTTGTGCAGGTCCACCTTCCAGTACCATTGCGTATAAATATTCGCAGGTAGGTTCATCCGCGCCAGTTCACGCGCCAAGCCCTGCTGCCCATCTTGATCAATCATCGCTTCGTAGTTGTCGTAGCAACGCGCGCTGTCGGCTTTTAGAATCTCCAACACGCGCGCAGCTTCTTCGCCCTGCAAAGTGTCACCTCGCCCCTGATTATTGATCTCAGACTGCGCGGCCACGTGCTCAGGGGCCGGAATGTAGAATTCCCGATCTAGAATCGAATAGCGGGCCGAGTATTCGTTAACGTTCGCCGTCCGATGACGAATCCATTGGCGTGCTACGAACACCGGAAGCTTGACGTGCAGCTTGATCTCACACATCTCGAACGGGGTCGAATGCCAGTGCCGCATCAGATAGCGGATCAGCCCTTCGTCGTTCTGAACCGATTTGGTGCCCTTTCCATAGGAAACGCGTGCGGCCTGACAAATAGCGGCGTCATCGCCCATATAGTCAATGACGCGGACAAATCCGTGGTCCAAAACCTGATGCGCCGTGTAGAGGTGATCTTCCATACCTTCGGCAACGACGCGTCGTGTCGGGTTCGACTGAGCGCGTTGCGCTTCGATCTCGGCAAGTTGATCGTCAGACAGCGGCATGAAATTGTCCTTTCCAGCAATGAGTCGCCAACCACTATATATCGGCTCATCAACCACCGGAACCGCGATATGTGCGGCTTAGCGCGCAAATTTAGAAGTGTGTCCAGCCTGCCCCCTCGACATAGGAACGCGGCGCGCTAAGCTGCTGAACATCACAGTCAATCTAGGGAAAGTCACGATGGGGCTTACATATCTTCACACCATGGTCCGCGTGAAGGATCTTGAGAAATCCATAGCGTTTTATGAACTTTTGGGCCTGAAAGAGACCCGTCGTTACGAAAGCGAAGCAGCGCGGTTTACGCTGGTATTCCTCGCCCCTCCAGGACAGGAAGACGCCCCCATCGAGCTGACTTATAATTGGGACGGCGATGATGATCTGCCCAGCGACAGCCGCCATTTCGGTCACCTCGCCTATGGCGTCGACAATATCTATGAAATATGTCAGCACCTTCAGGACAACGGGATCGTCATAAACCGCCCCCCGCGTGATGGCCGCATGGCGTTTGTGCGTTCACCCGATAATATCTCGGTAGAATTGCTGCAAAATGGAAAGGCGCTGGAACCGGCTGAGCCTTGGGCAAGCATGGACAGCACCGGCCACTGGTGATCCGCTGGATTACATCTCTGGGGCTGATCCTCTCGGTCAGCCCCGTTTGGGCCGCGCAATGCCGCCTGGCGCTGGCCCTTGCCATGGACATCTCGACTTCGGTCGATGCCGCCGAGGATTCATTGCAACGCAAAGGCTTGGCCGCCGCTCTGATCGCACCGGAAGTGCAAGAAGCATTCTTTACCTCCCCGCAACCCGTTGCACTGGCGGTTTATGAATGGTCCGGCGGTTTCAACCAGAAACTCCTGCTGGATTGGCAGGTTATCAACACAACTGCAGATCTGGTCTCGGCCGCGCACATCATCGGCAATTCCGAGAGGTCAACCAGTGATTCTCCTACCGCGATGGGGCATGCGCTGGCATATGGCGCAAAACTCATGCGGCGTGCGCCACGATGCCTGTTCCAGACCATCGATATATCAGGCGATGGAAAGAACAATGATGGCTATGGACCACAGGTCGCTTACAAGCACTTTCCATTCGAGAACACCACCGTGAATGGTCTGGTGATCAACGCCGCCGATTTCGAGGGCGAAATCGATTTGATCCCATTCTATCAGAATAACGTCCTTCACGGCCCCGGCGCATTTCTCGAAATCGCCGCAGGGTTTGACGACTTCGAACGCGCAATGAGGCGCAAGCTTGAACGAGAATTAAGAGGCGTGGAACTTAGCGAGCTACAGCCGGGCGGGTTATAATGATACGCCTATGCGCTGTTCTTTTTTGTTTGTTTGCCAGCCCCCTTAGCGCTCAATGCAGGCAAGCACTGGCACTTGGATTGGACGTGTCAGGCTCGGTCGATAGTCGGGAGTACCAGCTGCAGCTCAACGGCCTTGCTGCTGCCTTGCGCCACCCCGAAGTTGTTAACCTGATCCTGTCGAACCCAGCTACATTCGTACGAGTTGCCATATTCGAGTGGAGCGAATCCAACCATCAACGCCTCTTGTTAGGTTGGACGGATGTCCGTGCACCCGCCGATCTACAACGCATCGAACAACGCCTGCGAAACACGATACGTTCAACTGCACCGCAGGGCACAGCGGTTGGATCCGCCATGTTGTTTGGTGCTGAATTGTTGATGGCACAAAGCGAATGCTGGCGGCGCACACTGGATCTGTCCGGCGACGGCAAACACAACATCGGGCCAAATCCTCGGGATATCAAAAAATCCCTGCAAGGTTCTGATATCACGATCAATGGTCTAGTGATCGGTACCGACGACCCCAGCCAAGGCGATACGCGCCATGTCGAGGTCGGAGAGCTATCGGCCTATTACCATGCATGGGTCATTTTGGGACCGAATGCATTTGTCGAAGTTGCGCTTGGCTTTCAAGCATATGAAGATGCGATGACCCGCAAGCTGATCCGTGAACTCGAAGGATTAGTCCTGTCTTCGGCACCGCCTGTTTCAAGATCAGTAGATATATCGAATTTGGTCAGTCCAGTATCGCTCGACCCGACGCAATGATCCTGTGATTTCTTCGATCCCGTCAGCCCCGATAACACCACGATATTGCAACCCTTCTGCATGGCGGGCAAACAAGTCAGATACGACATCCCGGATCTCTCGTCCGCGAGGGGTCAGGCGCACCCGGACCGATCGGCGGTCAATCTCGCATCTCTGATGGTGCATATAGCCCATCTCGACCAGTTTCTTGAGGTTATAGCTGACGTTACTGCCTTGATAATAGCCGCGGCTTTTAAGCTCTCCGGCCGTGACCTCATGATCACCTATGTTGAACAACAGTAACGCCTGCACCGCGTTGATTTCCAACACGCCGACGCGTTCGAATTCATCTTTGATGACATCCAGAAGCAAGCGGTGCAGACGTTCGACCAGCGCCAAAGCCTCAAGATAGCTCGTCATGAACCCCTTGGTCCCGGGCGCGGCGACCTGTAACTCCATACTCATCCAATCCTCCGATTCATCGCGCTGTTTTTGAAAACATGACGCGAATTTCCGAAAAATCGGTTAAGCCAGATTATCGCTTATTTCTGAAAGGTTTGCGCAATATCGTCGATCAGGTGTGCCAACTGTGCCGGCGGACTGGCCTGACCGGTGACCCATTGATACAGGTCTTGGTCATTTTCATTCAGCAAAGCATCGTAAGTATTCAGCCCTTCCTCATCCATCGAAGACAAGTTGCGATCTGCATAAGCTGCCAGGATCAGATCCATCTCTTTGATGCCACGCCGCATCGAGCGCATTTTCATGCGCTTGATCCGGGTTTCGCGGGATTCGGTCATTGACTGCGTTCCAGTTTTAGGCGCAGCGACTTTTCAACTCTGGCCAAACGCTCGGAACTGGCGCGCATTTCACCCCGGATTGTGCGTAGCTCTGCCACCAGATCGCGCAGTTCCGAGTCCACATCGCCGTTCAGGCTGGTCTCATCCATGCCGTCGCCTTCGCCGGTCAGAAGCCACATGATGGAAACATTCAACAGCCCGGCCATCATCGACAGTTTGTTGGCACGTGGCTCGGACAGGTCATCTTCCCACGATATGATCGTGGCCTTTTTTACCCCAAGACGACGGGCAAGTTGTATCTGGGTCATTCCTGCAACTTCGCGTGCTCCTGCGACGCGATCCCCGAAAGTTGCAGTATCCGGTCCGAACCAGTTAGTTTCTTCATTCATCGGGGTCTCCAATAGGTGGTGTTCAATTGGCTTGATCGATATTTCGGCGCACCCTATGACAGTCAGGCTGAACATACAAACCGAGGCCGCCCATGAGTTTCCTGTCTGCGACATTGTCACGCGTAAAACCCTCGCCCACCATCGCGATGACTGCCAAAGCGGCCGAACTAAAAGCCGCCGGTCGCGATGTCATTGGGCTGAGTGCAGGTGAGCCGGATTTCGACACGCCGCAGAATATCAAGGACGCCGCTGTTGCCGCCATCGCCGCAGGCAAGACCAAATACACCGCGCCAGACGGTATCCCCGAACTCAAACAGGCGGTCTGTGCCAAGATGAAACGGGACCATGGGCTGGATTATACGCCCGCTCAAGTCTCGGTCGGGACCGGCGGCAAACAGACGCTTTATAACGCGCTGATGGCAACGCTTAATGAAGGGGATGAGGTGATCATTCCCGCGCCCTATTGGGTCAGTTATCCGGATATGGTGTTGTTGGCGGGGGGAACACCCGTAGTGGTGGAAACCAGCATCAAGAACAGCTTCAAGCTGACGCCCGAACAACTCGAAGCAGCGATTACTCCAAGTACCAAATGGTTCATTTTCAACTCACCCTCGAACCCTACCGGCGCGGGCTATAGCTGGGATGAATTGAAGGCACTTACCGACGTACTGCTGCGCCACCCTCAAGTCTGGATCATGACCGACGATATGTATGAACATCTGGCCTATGATGGGTTCGAATTTTGCACTCCTGCGCAGGTGGAGCCACAATTGTATGACCGGACTCTCACCTGCAATGGTGTGTCCAAAGCCTATGCTATGACCGGCTGGCGCATTGGCTATGCGGCAGGTCCGGTGGAATTAATTGTTGCGATGCGTAAGGTGCAGTCGCAATCCACCTCGAACCCAAGCTCGGTTAGCCAGTGGGCCGCAGTCGAAGCACTGAACGGGACACAAGCGTTTCTTGCCCCGAACAATGAGGTATTCAAACGCCGCCGCGATCTGGTGGTCAATATGCTGAGTCAGATCGACGGCATCACATGCCCAACGCCCGAAGGTGCATTCTACGTCTATCCGTCAATCGCAGGTCTGATCGGAAAAACTACACCCGCTGGAACCGTGATTGATTCCGACGAAGCGTTTGCAACTGCGCTGCTTGAAGAAGCCGACGTTGCCGTGGTATTCGGCGCGGCGTTTGGCCTGTCGCCGAATTTCCGTGTCAGTTACGCGACATCGGACGAAGCCCTGACCGAAGCCTGCACGCGCATCCAGCAATTCTGTGCCGCACTTTCCTGACCCCCGGAGATCCATATGTCGACAGCCCTGCCCGAGTACTATTTCCGTGTACGCGAAAACGGCGCAGCGGTATTCAGGATTGATACGGAAAACCGCCAGCGCCGGATCGAGATGGACCAGATCGCCGTAATCAACATTCGAAACGGCGATGTTAAACCGCAGGGACAGCGCGTTCTAACCGACGCTGACAAAGCTGAAATCATGCGCTGGATGGATGAGCGAAAGGCCCTGTTGGCACGGCGTGACATGGACGATATCCATCGCACGGTTGACCACCTGAACCTTACGACGCAATGGGCGCAATCCAAAGCCACTGACGCGCAACTGGAAGAGGTTACTGATCGGCTTCTGATGGCGATGCACGATCTTCGTTCGGTTCTTGTTCGTAAGAAATCTGATCGGATCAGCAAGGACTGAGGTATCAGGCGGGCACTTCACCCACACTGCGCACCGACCGGAACCAGAATCGTGCCATCAACAGTACGGCGGCACAAGCAAGCCCCAATACTAGGCCCAACCAAATGCCGATCCCGCCCATGCCTTGAATGAACCCGAAGAAGTACGAGGCCGGGATCCCGATTGCCCAATAGCTGAGCGCGGCCATCACCATAGGAACTTTTGCGTCCTGCAGACCCCGAAGCAGGCCCAGCGCGATGACCTGCGCACCGTCGACCAACTGGAACAGTGCCGCCATAGCCAACAACCCGGTCCCTATCAGTAGGATTTGCGGGCGTTGGGGGTCATCAGCCTCTACAAACAGTGAAATCAGCGGTTCGGCACAGGTCAGGAACAAGATGATCGTTAGGATCGACATGACCAAAGACATCGCTGTGATGGTGATTGCACCTTTCTCCAGATGCGCCCGGTCTCTGCGGCCAAGCGCGTTGCCAGCCCGGATTGTCGCGACATTTGAAAGGCCCAAATGCACCATGAACGTTGCCGAAGCGAGGTTAAGCGCAATCCCGTGCGCGGCCAGCGGGACTTGTCCGATCCAACCCATCATGAATGCAGACGTTGCGAACAGGGAAACTTCGGCCAAAGTAGTTAAACCGATGGGTACGCCCAGCCGAAAGACCCTTCCGAACATTTCCCAGTCCGGGCGCCAGAATCTTTGGAACAAGCTGTGTTCTGGCAACGCCTTAACCGCGTAAGCTACGACTGCAATCAAAGACACCAGTTGCGTCACGACCGATGCGATCGCAGCACCAGTTACACCCATTTCGGGTGCACCCCAATTACCGAAAATCAGTGCATAATTCGTCAAGCCATTCACCACGGCGGCCGCGACAGTGATCCACAAAACGATCTGAGTCCGTTCCAGAGCGGCCAGATAGGATTTCAGTACCATCACCAACAATGCCGGGAATAGACCCCAACCCGCGACCCGCAAATAGCGCGAAGCGGTTTCGGCGACCTGAGGTTCTTGTTCCAGTGCTATCAGAATGGGATGGGACCACCACAGCAACGGCATTGTCGCAGTGGCATAAAGCAATGACAACCAAAGCCCCATACGGGTAGTGCGACGAATGCTGGTCTCATCCTCTTCTGCAGCGGAGGTTGCAACCATGGGCATTACCGCCAGCCCAAAACCAGCACCAAACAGAAAGAGCACAAAGAAAAAGCTACTTGCCACCGTCACCGCTGCCAATGCTTCGACACTGTACCTGCCCAGCATGATGGTATCGGTCAGCCCGATTGCAAACTGGGCTAGGTGCCCCCCAATCAAAGGAAGTCCTAACACGGCGATCGCGCGAATATGGCCGGGATATGTCATGACCTTGCTCATCCCGCCAGCCTTAGGCCTGCCCTTACCCGGAGACAAGAGGCCAATTTGAAAATCAAAGTGAGACTTAGATCAGCTAGGCAAAGAACAGCCACCACCCCGCGTGGTGATGGCCGCTCCTACACTTTGTTTCCGCATTCAGGCGGTTTTGGAATCGGGGTGCAAAGCCGTTCCAAGTATGTGATCCGAGCGTTGGATCACATGATGCGCCTGTCCCACGATCAGCGGATCAGGCTCACCCACGATCCGGTCATCTCTGTCGGGGTAGTCCAGCGTCGAAAGGAAATGACGCATACAATTCAGACGCGCTCGCTTCTTGTCGTTCGACTTGACAATGGTCCACGGCGCATCAGCGGTGTCGGTGTAGAAAAACATCGCCTCTTTCGCTTCGGTATAGTCATCCCACTTGCTCAAGCTGGCCTTATCGATGGGCGATAGTTTCCACTGCTTCAACGGATCGGTTTCGCGACTCCTGAAGCGACGCTGCTGTTCTTCCTGCGTAACTGAGAACCAGTATTTATAAAGCTGAATGCCCGAACGAACCAGCATCCTCTCCAAATCAGGCGTCTGCCGCATGAATTCCAGATACTCATTGGGAGAACAGAATCCCATCACCCGTTCAACACCTGCACGGTTGTACCAGGACCGGTCATAAAACACCATCTCGCCAACGGTTGGCAGCTGTTGCACATAGCGCTGATAATACCACTGGCCCTTCTCTTCCCAGCTCGGTTTGTTCAACGCGACGACGCGCGCCTGACGTGGGTTCAAATGTTCCATGAACCTTTTAATGGTACCGCCTTTGCCAGCCGCATCGCGGCCTTCGAACAACAGTACAAACCGTTGACCAGTCTCCTGTGCCCACAGTTGCACCTTTAGCAATTCGGCTTGCAATTCGGCCTTTTGCGCCTCGTAGTTCTTGCGCGCCATCTTGCGGCCATAAGGATATTCACCGCTTTCAAACGCCTGACGGATTTTCTCGGGGCTTGGTGGCGGAGTTTCCAGTTTTGGATCAATTACAGTATTGATCTGAGATGATTTCTGGGCGATCTGGGGCGTTGCATCCATACAGGTTCTCCTCGGTTTCACTGTCCTGGGCAACGCCTAGCAGATGGCTTCTGCATGTGCTTTGATTGGTGTCAAATTGACATATCTTTTCCTGTATTTTTGAAAGGATTGAACCCGAGCAATCCGGGTTCAACACGCTCCGAGCCTTACCGATGCCCCCAATCGTGAGGATTGTCAGAATTGTTCGGCGACAGCCCCAGAACATCTCCACTTGTTGAACAGCCCAATCCCAACACGGTTCTGTTGGCATATGAAAAATACGAACAGACCTGATTGATCTCCAGAATCTCTCCATCCTCCCATCCTGCCTCTCGCAGGGCGATCACATCCTCTTCAACCAGATCACCGGGCGCTTCGCTTAGCTTGCGTGCGTACTCCATCGCTGCCACCTGCGCGGTATCCAATGGGGCCGAGGCCGGATTACGTGCTTCAATCGCGGCGCGGATCGCATTTCCGCGCGCTTCATCCCGCAGCAACCGCTGCAGACCGGCGAAGTGATGCTCGACACAATAGCCGCACCGGTTCAACGCGCTGACCCATACCCCGAGCACTTCGAGGAACCACTTCGGCACCTTGTTGGCAGAATGGTGCAACACGTTCTTGTAGACTGCCATATGGGCTTCCATGGAATGCGGGCGTAGCGAATGCGCCATCATGATGTTGTCTACATTGTTGTCTGGTCCGGTCACCCGTTCATAAAGCTTCTTCAGCTTTCCCGTCGCCTCTTCGAATGGAATTGTTCTGATCCAGCTCATGCGATGTCACCCTTCTAACTTTGCCACACTATGTGTTTCCGACTAGCAAGTAGCTGGCGATCAGCACCCACCCGCTCTGCCACTTGATACCTGATGTAAGTTGTTTAACCATTCCCGTGTAATCGCAAGGAAAGGATGCCCAATGACAACGGCCATGCGACTTGCGCCAGCATTAATAGTTGCAGTGCATTTCTTCACTCCGACTGCCGCGCAAGAGATCAAAGCAACAGATATCCGCAACGCTATTCTGACCAACCGGTCCAGTGATTGCGCCGATTATGCCGGAAATTTTTCGGCCATAGTCGAGGACATCCAGAAAGCGACCTCGTATCAGGCGCAGGTCAAGATCGTAGCCGACGACACAACCTGCACTATTGCGTCCAACGGAACGCCCAATCATGACTTCAACGGGGCCACCGCTCGATTTGCGAATGATTTCAAGCCTCTTCTCAGCGAGTTTCAGGTTCCCAGAAATCCCAAGAAGGCTAACAAGTCGACACCGCTCGGCCAAAGGGCCTATAACGCGGTTTTGTTGAACGGTACTCCGGTCGATTTGCTCTCAGCGGGCTGTTACCGACCAAGCGGTCCACGCGCTGATAAAAACGGGAACGTGCTGGCAGGCTGTACCACACGCGATGCTTGGCTGATCGACCCGCCCTCATATGACAAATACTTCGGAGTTGACCTGCACAATGCCCATACTCAACCCGACGGACGTTATCATTATCATTCCAACCCAAACGCGCTGTTCGTAGACCGCGAGTTTGATAAACCCTCACCAGTCATTGGCTTCGCATCCGATGGGTTTCCGATCTATGGGACAATCATTAAGGATTCCGAGGGCAAGATACGCGCTGCCGTTTCCGGTTACTCCTTGAAAACAGAGAAAAGACCTGCCCCGCCCAACGGGCCCGGCGGGAAACCGGACGGCACCTATATCGATGACTACATTTTTACCGGCCAGGGCGATCTGGACGAATGCAACGGCATGACAGTTGACGGGCAGTACGGGTACTATGTCACAACAACCTATCCATGGATTATGAATTGCTATGTCGGCACCCCCGATCCTTCGTTCAGAAAATAAAGGATAGATGGCACAACACCTCGGGCCCCTCTTCCCCCGGACCACATCACCTGCCATAATGGGAAAAACTCAAAAACAAGAGCAGCACCCATGCCCGACGATCTGTTGACGCCAGAAGCGACCAATACCTATGACGCCTCGTCCATCGAGGTGCTTGAAGGGCTGGAACCCGTTCGCAAACGCCCCGGCATGTATATCGGCGGCACGGATGAGCGGGCGCTGCACCATATGGTGGCTGAAATCCTCGACAACTCGATGGATGAGGCAGTCGCGGGCCATGCCAACCGGATCGAGGTGGAACTGCACGCAGATTACGCTCTGACCGTGCGCGACAACGGGCGCGGTATTCCGATCGACCCGCACCCCAAGTTCCCGGACAAGTCGGCTTTGGAGGTGATCCTCTGTACCCTGCACGCAGGCGGTAAATTCTCGGGCAAGGCGTATCAGACTTCGGGCGGTTTGCATGGCGTGGGTGCGTCTGTGGTCAATGCCCTGTCGGATTCGATGGTCGTTCAGGTGGCGCGTGAGAAGCAGCTGTTCGAGCAACGGTTCTCGCGTGGCATCCCGCTGGGACCCGTTGAAAAGGTGGGCGCGGCCCCCAACCGGCGCGGCACAACGGTGACCTTCCACGCCGATGCCGACATCTTCGGCCACCACAAGTTCAAACCCGCGCGTCTGTTCAAATCCATCCGCTCCAAGGCCTACCTATTCTCGGGGGTCGAAATCCGCTGGAAATCTGCCATCGACGACGGGGAAACCCCGACCGAGGCCAGTTTCCACTTCCCCGGCGGTCTGTCGGATTATCTGAAGGAGACGATGAACGGCTCCTCCACCTATGCCGAGCAACCCTTTGCTGGCACTGTGGATTTTCAGGAGAAGTTCGGCACCCCCGGCAAGGTGGAATGGGCGATCAACTGGACGCCCTCGCGCGACGGTTTCATCCAGTCCTATTGTAACACCGTCCCCACCCCCGAAGGCGGCACCCATGTGGCCGGTTTCTGGGCCGCAGTCCTTAAGGGGATCAAGGCCTATGGCGAGCTGATCAACAACAAGAAGGCCGGTCAGATCACCCGTGACGACCTGATCACCGGCGGCTGTGCGCTGGTGTCGTGCTTTATTTCAGAACCGGAATTCGTCGGCCAAACCAAAGACCGGTTGGCGACGGTCGAGGCGCAACGGCTGGTCGAAAACTCGGTCCGCGACCATTTCGACAACTGGCTGGCGGCTGATACGAAATCCGCCGGGGCGATCCTCGACTTCCTCATCCTGAGGGCCGAAGAACGCCTGCGCCGACGGGCCGAGAAAGAAACACAACGCAAGTCCGCCACTAAAAAACTTCGTCTCCCCGGCAAGTTGGTGGACTGTTCTAGTTCAACACGCGACGGCACGGAGTTATTCATCGTCGAGGGCGACTCGGCCGGTGGCTCCGCCAAGATGGGCCGTGACCGCAAAACTCAAGCCCTGCTGCCCCTGCGCGGCAAGATCCTGAACGTGCTGGGCGCGGCCAGTTCGAAACTGGGCACCAATGCCGAGATCAACGACCTGACCCAAGCGCTGGGTGTGGGGCTTGGAACCAAGTTCAACGTCGACGACCTGCGCTATGACAAGATCATCATCATGACCGACGCGGATGTGGACGGCGCGCATATCGCCTCGCTGCTGATGACGTTCTTCTTCACCCAGATGCGCCCGATGATAGACGCAGGTCACCTCTACCTCGCCTGCCCACCCCTCTATCGCCTGACCCAGGGCGCCAAGCGCGTCTATTGTCTGGACGAGGCCGAACGCGACGCGTGGCTTGAGAAAGGTCTGGGCGGCAAGGGCAAGATTGACGTCTCACGCTTCAAGGGTCTGGGCGAGATGGACGCCAAGGACCTGAAAGAGACCACGATGGACCCGGCATCCCGCAAACTGATCCGCGTCACCATTGACGAGGACGAACCCGGCGAGACCGGCGATCTGGTTGAGCGCCTGATGGGCAAAAAACCCGAACTGCGGTTCCAATACATTCAGGAGAACGCGCGGTTTGTGGAGGAGTTGGATGTCTAGGAGAAATAATGCTTCACCAAATGCTCGCCAGAATGGCGAGGGAGTTCGTTTTTGAACGAGCCAAATCTTTTGCCGGCAGTGATTTTGGGAATTTTGTTCGACACGACGTATCAATAGAAGCCAAGAAACATTTAATATTTCTACCCTACGCGTTAAAGGTCAAATCTAGCGTTGGTGCAGGCAACTGGGCAGCTGTACCATGGTTGGCTTTTTTTGACCCATTAGTTACTGAGAGCGCCACAAGAGGTTTTTACGTAGTTTACCTGGTTAACGCACAATCAGAAGAAATTGTGCTGTCGATGAACCAAGGGACGACGGAAGTTTACAACGAGTTTGGCGAGCGCAAAGGCCGTCAAGTACTGCGCCGAAGAGCAATTGACTTGGCGGAAAGGGTGCCAGAATTTGCCAAGCTGTTCTCAGTGGAACCAATTGATTTAGGCTCCTCAGAGTCCCTACCACTTGGGTACGAATCTGGCCATTCGTTTGGGCGCACCTATTCAGCAGCTCAGATCGACTCCTATCGGTTCTACAAAGACTTAGATAGAATGCTGTCTGCCTACAATGCACTTGTAAATCGCGGTGGTACTACTCCCACAGACACCATGATGGACGAAGCGGGAACAACAGACATAACAGAAACCCGCAAGTACTTTCTTTCACGTCGCATAGAACGGACGCCGAATATTAGGAAGACCGTCCTTAAAGCGAGGGGTGCGGTTTGCGAAGCATGCGGTATGGATCCCAAAATACACTTTGGCTTTGACGGTCCACTACAGAACACTCCGATAGACGTACATCACGCTAAGCCAATTTGCGGCTTGGCTGAAGGTGAAAGCCGTAGATATAGAATCCCAGATGATTTCTTGGTTCTTTGTCCAACGTGCCATCGAATGATCCACAAGCAAACGGACGCTTCGGATGTAGATCTGCTGAGAAACTCAATTCGATTTGAATATACGATCAAGAAGTAGATACACCCGCCTTACAACTGGCTAACGACACCAGGTTTCATGTGACTGAATTGACCCGTTCAAATGTGTTGGTTTTTGTTGGCCAAAAATCATAGTTGGCGCGCGGCAACAGCCACCCTCCAAACACACCCCTTGCCTAACCCGTTGATCCCGTTCACACTTACCCTCAAACCGTCATCCAAGAACGACTATTGAGGTTCCGAGCGCACAAAACCCAATGAGACAATCAACACATTTCCGAACGGGAGGACGACATGAAAACACTTACCCTCGGGCTGGCCCTGGCCCTGCTGGCCTCGGCAGCCCCTGCGCAGCAGACGCTCAGCACTGCATCCCCAATCCCAGACGGGGCCGAGACGCGGTTTTGCTATTATGACGGTATGGCCTATTCACCGGACTCGTTCATTCTGCTGACCGGTGACAACACCGTCACCTCAACCGTCAGCACGCGCGAGGAACGGCTACTGCGGTGTCATCGCAATGATGATGGGTCACTCAGCTGGAGACCGCAGAGCACGTTTCAGCTGAACAAGTAGGCGCGCGCGCTAACCCAGCCTTTTCTCCAGCCAATCGGCGATTTGCCCGGCAGGTCCTTCCCAGCCGGGTTCCATGAACAGAAAATGCGCGTGGTTTTCCACGGGCAGAAAGGTCGCGCGATCTCCGTAGAGTTTCGCCAGCGCACGGCAGGTGTTGGGGTTCACGGCTCGATCCTCGGTGCCTGAAACAATCAGCACTGGGCAATCGACCTTGTCGATATCCACCTTCATCGCGTGGTGGTCGTCGAACATCCAGAAGAACATCTCGAACATCACCCGCCCGCTTTCCGGGCCGAGTTGGTCGAACACCTCATGCTGCTGCGCCTCGGGCATCTTGTTCAGCGCAAAAGGGGCCATCAGGTCAAAATCGACGCGCATGGGCTGTTTCCAGAACGCCCCACCCTCCATCAACGCGCGCGGCACAGCGCGTTCGTCGTCGGTTTCGGGCAAAGTGCCCCAGGCCGCGTTCGGGTTGATCAGGACAATGGCACTGGCCAGACCCCGGGACGCCACCTTCTGTGCCACCACCCCGGCGATGGCGTGGCCGAGTAGCACAGGTTTGCTATCCAACCCCTGCACGAAGTCTGCAATGTCATCGGCGTAGTCCATGACACTGGTATCGGTGAGACCGGAATCAGGATCTAACTTTGGATCTCCACCGTGATAGCGCAGCGCGGGCGTGTGCACCGTCCAGCCGCGCGCGCGGAAGAAGCCCGCATAATCCTGCATGCACCACGATCCGGCAAAAGCACCGTGGATCAGAACAATCTCTTTCGTCATGAAAATCTCCCTCACCTCCGACCAGTATGAGAGGTGAGGGATGGGTTCGGCAAGCCTGTTACTGCGCTGCTTTGAAGAGCATCGTCAGGTTTTCTTCGGTCAATTCGATCGGGTTCCCGCCGCAGGAGGGGTCGATGATCGCGCCTTTGACGAGGTCTGGTATCGACGCTTCGGTCACGCCGATATCAGAGAGTTTGCGCGGGATTTCGAAGGTGTCGTTGAACTCCTGCACGAAGGTACGAAAGCCGTCGAAGCCGCCTTCGATGCCCAGATAGGCCGACGCCTGCTGGAAACGATCGGCAATGACCGGGGCGTTGAAATCCAGCACGGTCGGCATACAGACCGCGTTGGTGGTGCCGTGGTGGGTGTTGAACACCGCTCCTATCGGGTGGCTCATAGCATGGATCGCGCCGAGGCCTTTCTGGAAGGCGGTCGCCCCCATCGCCGCGGCGCTCATCATCTGGGCGCGGGCTTCGATATCGGCGCCATCGGCATAGGCACGTGGCAGGTAATCCTTGACCAGCCGCATGCCTTCCAACGCGATGCCCTGGGACATCGGGTGGTAATGCGGGCTCGAGAACGCCTCGACACAATGCGCAAACGCGTCCAAGCCAGTGCCTGCGGTGATGAACTTAGGCATGCCCACCGTCAGCTCCGGGTCGCAGATCACGACAGTCGGCAGAACCTTGGGGTGGAAGATGATTTTCTTTGCGTGCGTTTCAGAATTGGTGATGACGCTGGCGCGCCCTACTTCAGACCCCGTCCCGGCGGTTGTGGGTACGGCGATGATCGGCGCAATCGCATCCGCATCGGCGCGGGTCCACCAGTCTCCGATATCCTCGAAATCCCAGACGGGGCGGGTCTGACCGCACATGAAGGCCACCATCTTGCCCAGATCCAGCCCCGAACCGCCGCCAAAGGCAATCACCCCATCATGTCCGCCTGCGTTGTAGGCCGCAACACCGGCCTCGAGGTTCTTTTCGTTGGGGTTCGGATCCACATCAGCGAATAGACCCCGACCTAACCCGGCAGCCTCCATGATATCCAGCGTTGCTGTGGTGATCGGCAGATCGGCCAGCCCTTTGTCCGTGACAAGCAGAGGACGTTTTATCCCGGCTGCAGCGCAGGCCTCGGGCAGTTCCTTGATACGTCCTGCCCCGAATTTGATTGCGGTC
This sequence comes from Ruegeria sp., assembly GCA_040829945.1. Lineage (GTDB taxonomy): Bacteria > Pseudomonadota > Alphaproteobacteria > Rhodobacterales > Rhodobacteraceae > Ruegeria. The sequence continues at coordinate 94,624 of JBFOLN010000009.1, read as the reverse complement.
GGATAAGACCAGTTTCCAACAAGTGTCATGTCAGATTTCCTTTATAATTGGGGCCTGCTCTGGCGAGGGGGTCAGTCCAGAGCAGGCCGGCGCCCTTAGCCCGTGACCTTCTTGAGGTGATAGGATTTGGGACGTGTCAGGTTGTGATAACCGATGACGGACAAGCCACCACCGCGACCGGTATTCTTGCAGCCCGTCCAACACAGGCCGGGGTCCAGATAGTCGGCCCGGTTCATGAACACCGTGCCCGTCTCGATCTGGTCGCCCACGCGGGCTGCGCGGTCCACATCGCTGGTCCAGACGCTCGCCGTCAGGCCAAACTCGCTGTCATTCATCAGCGCGATGGCTTCCTCGTCCGAGGACACCTTCATAATGCCTACAACGGGTCCGAAGCTCTCATCCCGCATAACGCGCATCTCATGAGTGACATTCGTCAGAATCTGAGGCGTTAAGTAGGCGCCACCATCATCATCGGCAAAGGTGTCGATATGGGCCACTGCACCAGCCTCAACCGCCTCGGTAATCTGGGCCCGCACCTCATCAGCGAACCGCACATTGGCCATCGGGCCAATCGTTGTCTCCGCATCCAGCGGATTGGCCAGCTTATAGCCCTTCACGATCTCGACTGCCTTGGCGACAAAGTTGTCATACAGGTTTTCGTGCACATAGATCCGCTCAATCCCACAACAGCACTGGCCTGAATTGAACATCGCCCCGTCGATCAGCGTCTCAACAGCGGCATCCAGATCCGCGTCGTCCATGACATAGCCGGGATCCTTGCCGCCCAGCTCAGTCCCGACGCCGGTGAAGGTGCCTGCCGCCGCGCGTTCCATCGCCTGGCCACCACCAACCGAGCCGGTGAAGTTTACGAAGTCGAACGCGTTGCCTGCGATCAGATCATTGGTCACATCGTGGCTCAGGAACACATTCTGGAACACCTCTTCCGGCACACCCGCCGCATGAAAGGCCTGCGCCATACGCTCGCCCACCAGCAGGGTCTGCGTGGCGTGTTTCAGGATCACTGTGTTACCCGCGATCAGCGCGGGCGCGACCGTATTGATCGCCGTCATGTAAGGATAATTCCACGGCGCCACCACAAACACCACCCCATGCGGGATGCGCTTGATATAGCGTTTGAACGTCTCATCTTCGCCCACGGCAATATCGGCCAGCGCCTCTTCGGCAATCGTGGCCATGTGGCTTGCGCGCTCGTTGAAGCCGCCAAACTCACCGCCATAGCGCACCGGACGGCCCATCATATGCGCCAACTCGGGCACGATCGCATCATTCATCGCGCCCACAGCGGCGACACCCGCCATCACGAGATCAATGCGCTCCTGCAAGGGCCGCGCCGCCCAAACCGCCTGTGCGGCCCGCGCCCGGCCCGCAGCCACAAACGCCGCCTCCCGCGCCAGAATCTCACGCTCAGCAAAAACCGACCCATCGATCGGCGAGACACATTGCAACATCTGCCCCATAGTCACTCCATCTCTAAAGAGAGCAGGATCCCTGCTTCATCTGGCCATAAATATCTCGGGGGTTTGGGGGCAGAGCCCCCATCCTCACCCGATCTCAAGCCCGTTCAAACCCTCGGGCAATTTCCCAATCGGTCACCACGCGCTCAAACTCCTCGATCTCCACCTCGGCCGCGCGCGCATAATGATCGACTACGTCATCCCCCATCGCAGCCCGCAACATGACCGAGCCATGCAGCGCATCCCGCGCCGCGCGCAGATTGCCCGGGATCATCCCCGTCTCACCCTGATAGACGTCACCAACGGTGGGCGGCTGCAACTCCAGCCCTTCTTCGATGCCCGCGATCCCCGCCGCCAGCATCCCCGCCATCGCCAGATAGGGGTTCATGTCCGAGCCCGGAATACGGCATTCCACCCGTACCGCCTTGGTGCCATCACCGCACAGGCGGAACCCGGCGGTGCGGTTGTCCACCGACCAGATGATCCGCGTCGGCGCAAACGTGCCCTTCATGAACCGCTTGTAGCTGTTGATGTAAGGCGCCATGAAACAGGTGTAATCGGCGGCGTATTTCAAAAGACCCGCCATGTAGCTTTTCATCACATCCGACATGCCGAGCGGATCTTTTTCGTCGAAAAAGATCGGCCGCCCCTCGGACCAGAGCGACTGATGCACGTGGCTGGAACTGCCCACTTTCTCATGATGCCATTTCGGCAGGAAGGTCGCGGCATGCCCATGCTGCCAGGCAATCTCTTTCACCGCGTTCTTGGCGATCGAGTGATACTCGGCCGTCTCCATCGCAGGCGCATATTTGATGTTCAGCTCTTCCTGCCCGGTCTCGGCCTCGCCCTTCGTATTCTCAACCGGAATGCCCGCATCCCACAGATGATTGCGGATCGGGCGCATCACATGTTCTTCCTTGGTGGTCTGGAGAATGTGATAATCTTCATTATACCCCGAGATCGGCTCAAGATCGCGAAAGCCCTCCTTGCGGATCTGATCAAAGCTCTTCTCGAACAAGAAAAACTCCAGCTCGGTCGCGCACATCGCGTCATAGCCCATCGACTTCAGCCGGTTCACCTGACGCTTAAGGATCGAGCGCGGCGCATGTGGCACTTCCTCATGGGTATGATGATCCAGCACATCGCACATCACCATCGCCGTGCCGTCCAGCCACGGCACCGGACGCAGCGTGCTCAGATCCGGCTTCATAACATAGTCGCCATACCCCCGCTCCCAACTGGTCGAGGCGTACCCATCAGGCGTACCCATCTCCAGATCCGTCGCCAAAAGGTAGTTGCAGCAATGCGTCTCTTCCCACGCTCCCGCAACAAAATGACCCGCATGAAACCGCTTGCCCATCAAACGGCCCTGCATGTCAACCATGCACACCAACACAGTATCAATCTCTCCAGCAGATACCTGCGCCCTAAGATGCTCAAATGTTAGCATTTGCTACCTCTAGGATATGCGAGAATTTTCGTCGAAATTTCTCAGATGTTGTTGCGACCGGCCTGCATCCAAGCAGGCCGGTCGGCCTGTATCAGCCGTAACGGTAAGGCCGTCCTGCCTTTTGCATCTCGGCGTTGTACTTCTTGAAGATTTCAACAACCTTCGCCTTAGTCTCGGATTCTGCTGCAATCTCGTCCCAGAACTTGACTGCCGCTTCTTCGACCTGCGCCCACTCTGCGTCCGGGATAGTGGTGAGCTGCATCTTCGTGCCGTTGACCCGCAGATTGGCTTCACCGCCCCAATACCACCACTGGCGATAGTAATGCGATTGATCACAGCAAGCGCGGAACAGGGTTTGAAGATCCTCAGGCAGCTCGTTCCAGCGATCCATGTTGGCAAAGAAGTGACCCGCCCAGGCACCAGATACATTGTTGGTCAGGAAGTAGTTGGTCACATCCGCCCACCCCACTGTGTAGTCTTCAGTGATTCCGGACCATGCGATGCCGTCGAGTTCACCGGTTTGAACCGCCACTTCGATGTCTTCCCAAGGCAGCGTTACCGGCACTACGCCAAACTGCGATAGGAACCGACCCGCTGTCGGGAAGGTGAAGATGCGTTTGCCCTTCATATCCTCCAACGAGTTGATCGGATCCTTGGTCGCAAAGTGACACGGGTCCCACGCGCCAGCGCTGATGTGTTTAACGCCAACCTTGGAATACTCTTCGTCCCAAATCTCGTTCAGGCCCCACTGGTTAAACAGCACGGGCACGTCCAGCGAATAACGCGAAGCGAAGGGGAAGTAACCGCCAAAGACAGTCACCTCTGTGGGTGAGGCCATCGAGTCGTCATCCGACTGCACCGCATCGATGGTGCCTTTCTGCATGGCACGGAACAGCTCTCCTGTAGGAACCAACTGATCGGCATAGAACAGCTCGATCTGCATCCGGTCGCCTGCGATTTTGTTGAACATTTCGATCGCGGGATCAATCACATGTGCTGCCAGTGCAGGACCCGCATAGGTCTGCATTCGCCAGGTGATCGTACTCTGCGCCAAGGCTGGCGCAGCCAAAGGTGCAGCCGCAACCCCAACACCCGCCGTTTTCAGAAACTTACGTCTTGTCGTCATGTCAATTTCCTCTCCGATTAAGTTTGAGTGCCCGTTTGCCGGGCCTTCTTGTTAATTTCCGTAAACATACCCGGGCAGCCACAGGGCGATCTCGGGGAATATCATGATGATTACGAGCGCCAGAACCATCACGCCAACAAACGGTACGATTGACCGATAGATGTCTCGCAAACTGATCTCAGGTGGCGCCATCGCGCGCATAAGGAACAGGTTATAACCGAAGGGCGGCGTCATATACGCGATCTGGGTGGTGATGGTATACAACACACCATACCAGATCAGATCGAACCCCAGCGCACCGACCAATGGCACGTAAAGAGGCGCTACGATGACAAGCATCGCCGTATCGTCAAGGAACGTACCCATGACGATAAAGCTGAGCTGCATCAGGATCAGGATCAGCCAGGGCGACAATCCCAGTTGCTCGGTAAACAGATTCTCGATGGCCTTTACTGCGCCAAGGCCATCAAACACCGCGCCAAAGCCCAAAGCGGCGAGGATGATCCACATGAACATGCAAGAGATGGCCAACGTCTGCTTGGTGCAGTCTTCGAATATCTTCCACGTCATCCGACGTTTGAGGATCGAAGCAACCAGAGCCGCCAATGCGCCGATTGCCGAACTTTCCACAAGAGAAGTCCAACCGTTTACGAAGGGCAGCATCATTGCTGCAAAGATGATCAGCGGCAGCGCCCCAGCACCCAGCAACCGCAGTTTCTCGGCCCGTGGAACCTCATGCGCGTCTTCCATTGCGGGGCCCAGATGGGGCTGAATGCGGCAGCGTATCCAGATATAGAGAATGAACAGCGAGGCCATAAGCAATCCGGGTAAAATACCCGCCAGCCAGAGCTGACCAACAGGCTGCCGCGCGATCATCGCATATAGCACCAGCACAACCGATGGCGGCACGAGGATGCCAAGGCTCGATCCGGCCTGAATGACACCCGTCACCATGGTTTTATCGTAACCTCGCCGCAGCAACTCGGGCAGCGCGATCGTCGCTCCGATGGCCATACCGGCAACGCTGAGCCCATTCATGGCCGAGACCAGAACCATCAGACCGATGGTGCCGATCGCGAGACCCCCGTTCACTGGCCCCATCCAGACGTGGAACATGCGATAGAGATCGTCGGCCAGTCGGCTTTCGCTGAGGACATAGCCCATGAAGATGAACATCGGCAGAGTAAGCAGCGGGTACCATTTCATAAGCTTCATCGCCGCCGAAAATGGAATGTCCTGCCCACCAGTTCCCCATAGCGCCAGTGCGGCGATGGCGGCAACTGCACCAATCGCGCCAAAGACACGCTGCCCGGTGAAGAGCATCAGCATCATCGCGGCGAACATAAAAATTGCGATAAATTCCTGGCTCATGCCCGCGCTGCCCCGATCTCTTGCCCGTTGATCCGCGCAATGTCTTTGAAAAACTCTGATATCGCCTGCAGCAGCATCAGGAAGAAGCCGAAGACCATGATTGCTTTGACTGGCCAAATGTACGGCCGCCATGCGGTCGATGAGCGCTCCAGCCGCCCGATCTCTTCGCTGCCGGTCAGAAGGCCTGTGAAGTAGGAAACTGGTTCATCACCCCAATAGCCTAGGCTGTATGCAGTTGACCCCAACCCGCCATAAAACAGCACACCCAGATAGAGGATCAGCAACAGCACCGTGAAGGCATCAAACCAGGCTTTCCGGCGAGGGCTCCAGTTATGGTAGAATAGGTCCATTCGTACATTTGAACCCAACTGGATCGAATATGGCCCGCCCATGATGTAATAAGTGACCATCGCGAACTGCGCCATTTCCAGCGTCCAGAGCGAAGGCAGAAAGAAGGATTTCGAGATCGAGGACCAAAGCAGGATACCCATCATCACGAACAGGCCCCACATCATGACCCGCCCGATCCGATAGTTTATGGCATCAATGATGCGCACATATGTGGCCATCAATTTCATAATGCGACGCCCCTGCCCTGAATGGCATTCAACGTCCGGTCAAGCCACGGCACTAGAGCATCCGCCATTGCTTGCTGTTGTTCAGGCGTTTGAATCAGATCATTGCGAATCTCGATCATAACGTTCAGCAATCCACGTGGTGTGGCATGAAAATCAAGCGTATGTGCCACTCCATCAGCCGCCGAGTACGGCTCGTTCAATCGGGTTTTCAGCGATAGATCTGAGGCTTTGGTCTCCATCATCTCCAAGGCAAATCGATCATCCTCACCATGCAGAAGGCCCAATTCAACGGACCGGTTCTGCCCCCTGTATACCGGCGTGAAACTGTGGATTGTCACCATCAGTTCAAGCGTATCGCCATAGCGCTCTAGCATTCCCCCAAGCTCGGTACAGAAGGGTGTGTAAACCTCGGCGACCCGATTTTCTCGTTCTATTTCAGAAAGGCGCGAATTACTCGGGATGGCGATTTCCTCACTTCTGGCGGGCATCGCATCGCTGGCTTCCGGTGGGCGGTTGCAATCGTAAACCAAACGCGACACGCCGCCATAGATCAATGCAGCAGACATCTGGCGTGCAATTGCTTGCGCCACCGGTAACGCACCAGGGTCCCAGGCGATGTGGCTGCGCAACGCGCTCTGGCTCAGCCCCATATCTCCCAACTGCTCCGGAATCCGGCGCGACGCATGTTCACAAACAACGATAACCGACGGGTCATTCGCCGGTTCGAGCGTATGAACTACCGTCCCAAAATCCGGATGTCCGGCAGGTGTAAGGCTGTCATGTGATTCCATGGGGAAAAATTTGTACATCCTGCCTTAACCTGTCAATAATTTTCCTGTAAAAGATTCTCCACATCTGTGTCAAATGTCAAAAATTGTACATATGGTAGCCATCAGACAACGAAGGAGCATTCCGTGCGAGTGACTGAAAGACTCCTTGCGCAACGCGAGAAGATGACACCATCGGAACGACAGTTGGTAAATGTGCTGTTGGACGATTACCCGATGGCAGGACTTGGCAGCATAACCGAACTGGCCAGCACTGCCTCGGTCTCGACGACGACAGTCGCGCGGATGCTGCAGAAAACCGGATTTGGCGGCTACCCGCAGTTTCAGGCCGCGATCCGGAGCGAGGTCAAAGAGATGATCTCGGGGCCCGTCGCCAAGCGCGATGTCTGGCAGAACGACCTGCCCGAGGAACACATCCTTAACCGGTACTCAAGGCAGGCGCTGGAAAACCAGCGCCGGTCAATCGATGAGATTGACCCGGAGGAATTCGACAGCTTTTGCCGCCTTCTGTGCGACCCTAAACGGCGTATTTTCATCACCGGCGGGCGCATTACGGGCACGCTGGCGCAGTATTTGTACCTGCACCTGCAAATGATACGCCCTGACGTAAAGATGCTCTCGGATGCTGCTTCATGGACACATGATTTGCTTGAGGTGCGGGAAGGCGATGTGCTGGTGGCGCTGGATGTACGGCGCTATGAGAACACCACCCTGCTGATTGGGCAGCTTTGCCACGAACGAGGGGCCGAGGTTATGCTGTTGACCGATCAATGGCGGTCGCCCATTCACCGGCTGGCGAAACATACATTTGCCGCGCGCATCGCAGTGCCTTCGGCCTGGGACTCCATGGCATCGCTTCTTATACTTCTGGAATGCGTAATCGCCGAAATGCAGGAGCGTCTGTGGGACAGCGTGAAAGAACGCACCGACGAGCTGGAACAGGCTTTCGACCGGACGAAGCTGTTCCGCAAGTTCGGCCAAAGCTCAGGCTCCTGACCGTCGGTACTGACGTTTCACAAGGTACAACTGCGCGTGAGCACTGTTGTCAGATGATGCGCAGGCCGTACACTCCGGCTCATGACATTCATTGCTGAAAACCAACTACCGCTGCTGATCCTGTTCTTTCTGATCGGATTGATCGGCACTGGTTTCCTGTTCCGTAAGCCAGCGGGTCATCGGGCGTGGAAACTGGCGGATCTGGTCTGGGTCGTGCTTGGTGGAATCGGTGCACTGGTCGCGGTGTTGGCCGGGCTCTATACATCGGACAGTTCGCGGCTGGACCGACAGATTGACGTCGCCTACGCCGCCACGCTTGCCTTTGATCGCGATGCCGCACGCTTCCGACTGCGGTTCTGTGATCCGGCGTATGATCCGGACACCGCAGTGCTATGTGAAAAGGTCGAGTTCCTGTCGGCTTCAACCGCCAGCAACGCGGATCTGCCGTTGTTCATCGCCGTCACGAATGAAGTCGCGCCGCTGCAAGGGCTGCATTTTCTGTTCGGTCGCGCATCGAAGGACGACATGGAAGGAGCGCGTGACATGGCCGCCAAGGCCGATGCATTCAGCATCGAGCAGTTCCTGGTCTTCACCTCGCTGGATGAGGCCACGCAAGAAGCCATTGACAACATGCGTCGCAAAGTGCCCGCCATCGCCGGGGACTACCTGATCCTCGCCCAGAGCTATGACGATCTGGTTGAGCAGGTCGGCAAGCTCAAGGATGAATGGGAATACCTGCAGGCCAATGCACATATTTTGGTCTTGCAGATTATCGCGCTGTGCCTTGTCAGTTTTGCTGCGCCCTTCCGCCTTGGAAAATCCATTGTCGAACTGCGAACCGCATTTAGCGCCGATACGACTGCACCAGTTGATGCGGATCAGCCCCCAGAAAGTACCGCGTCAGAGTCCAAAGGTTCCGCGCGCCCCGTCGAAACCAGCCCTGACGGATATAGCGTTCCGCACTCGTAACCGCGTCTGCCTTTAACTGAACCGGACGCAGCAGCGCGCGGATGAGTGCGACATCCTCCATCAACGGCTGGTCCGGGTACCCCCCTGCCGATATGTAGTCGTTACGGCGCACCAGCAGCCCTTGATCACCATAGGGCAATCCGAACACGCGGCTGCGCAGATTGGCCCAACCTGCGACCCAGCGCGCCCCGAAACCACTAGCGCGAAACCGCAATCGAAAGGCCGCCGGTCGATCAGAATTCAGGTGAGCTGCCACCGCGGAACTCCAGCCAGGTTGCAATTCCGTGTCGGCGTGCAGGATCAACAGCCAATCGCCAGTAGCCTCAGCACATCCCCTCCTCAACTGGCCGCCTCGTGACGGTGGACCTGATACGATCCGGGCTCCGGCCTCATCCGCCATCTCAAGTGTCGGATCATCAGAGCCTCCGTCGGTTACTATCAGCTCTCGGATCAGCCCTTGATGCAGCCCCTCCATCAACGATTGCAGGGTTACTGGCAGATTAGAACCCGCATTCAGGGTCGGGATCACGATGCTGATTGGGGCGGACACGTCTGAAACCCTCTGGTCATGGCGGCGCGATCTCCTATATCACGAGGCCAGACGAAATGACGAGGATCAACCCATGCCCAATCGCCGCATTCTTCGCCTGACCGGCAAGGATACCGACAGCTTTCTGCAGGGCCTGATCACAAATGACGTGCGGCGGCTCGACGATGGGCTTGTATACGCTGCCCTATTGACCCCGCAGGGCAAGTATCTCGCCGATTTCTTTCTTAAACGAGATGGTGAATCTGTACTGCTGGATGTAGCCGAAGACTTGGCCGACGGGCTGGCAAAACGGTTGACGATGTACAAGTTGCGCGCCGACGTGACGATCGAAGAGACGGATCTATACGTGCAGCGCGGTACCGGCGCCGCGCCGGAAGATGCCCTTTCCGATCCTCGCCATTCCGATCTTGGATGGCGCACCTACACGACAGCACCAGAGAGTGATGATGGCACCGATTGGGATGCGATCCGTGTCCGTCATTGCATTCCGGAAACCAGCATCGAACTGACGCCCGACAGCTACATTCTTGAGGCCGGTTTCGAGGCGCTGAATGGTCTCGACTTCAAGAAGGGCTGCTACGTCGGTCAGGAAGTCACCGCCCGCATGAAACACAAGACCGAATTGCGGAAGGGTCTTCGGATTGTCGAGGTGACAGGTGAAGCTCCGGTCGGAACCGAGATTCAGTCAGGCGGTAAGCCCGCTGGTGTGCTGTTTACTCAGTCCGGAGGTAAAGGAATAGCGTATCTGCGTCTGGACCGCGCAAGCGACGACATGCGTGCGGGTGACGCGATGCTGAAGCTACCAAGCTGACTTTGTTGCCGAACCGGCACGCCCTTCTGTCTGAAATGGTTTGCGTGTTTGAACCCGCAGGGTCGCACGTTATCACTGATGGCAATTAGCCTAACGGGATACGTGTATGTTTCGCCTATATACCGCGATTTGGCGTGTCAGCGCCGGACGGCAGATCATACTCATTCTGCTATCACTGGCAGTGGCGGCTCTGGCGGCGGTACCGTTGGAGTTTCAGCGCGACATCATCAACCATCTGACATCGGATAGCATCGAAGTCGAACACCTGATTTTGCTAGGGGCCGGGATGATGGGCGTCATCCTGTTGAGCCTGGTGCTGAAATGGGTACTCGGGTATCGCGCCGGAACACTGGGCGAGGACATCATTCGCCTGATCCGGGGGCGGCTGCTGGTTCGCGCAATCGATATCAACGAAGAGGGTCAAGACCTTCGTTCGGGCACAATGACGACCGCAATATCGGCTGAGGCGGAGGAACTTGGAAAATTCGCAGGTGGCGCCTTTTCAGACCCGGTTGTACAGATCGGCACTCTGATTAGCGTGATCGGCTATATCTCATCCACCCAACCCGGGTTGGGGTTGATCGCCTTTTCCATGATCGTTCCGCAGATCGTTATCGTCCTGGCCTCACAGCGCAAGGTAAACATCTTCGTGGCCGAACGGGTTCGCATCCTGCGGAACGCGACCGACCGACTGACACACGAAGATATCGAGGCGGTCTCACATGCGATTCAGAAGGAATTCGACGACATTTTTGAGACACGTCGCAGGATGTTCATTTGGAAGCTTTCTGCCAAGTTTCTGCTGAGTGTAATCAATGGTGCAGGAACAGTCGGAGTACTGATGCTGGGGGGTTGGCTTGTGCTACAGGGGAGAACCGATGTCGGCACTGTTGTTGCCGCTATCAGCGGGCTTGGTCGCATTCAGGGTCCCACAGCGTTCCTGATCGCCTTCTACAGGCAGGTCAGTGCCAATCGCATCAAATACGAGCTAATGCTGGAGCTGTTCGGCGAACATCCTGAGCGCTATCGTCAGCAGCCCAATAAAAAAGGGTCGCAGAGCGACCCTTAATCGATACCGATCCTGCCTAAATCAGGCACGCTCGGAATATTCCATGGTCTCGGTATTCACCACGATCATCTCATCCTGTCCGACAAAGGGCGGGACCATGACTTTGACGCCATTATCTAGAACCGCCGGTTTGAACGAATTGGCCGCAGTTTGCCCCTTCACGACCGGCTCAGTCTCTACAATTTTGCAGGTGACTTTCTGAGGCAGAGAGGCGTTCAAAGCCTCGCTCTCGTAGAACTCGACCACGATGGTCATGCCATCCTGCAGAAACGGACGGCGATCACCCAGCAGATCCGCAGGCAATTCTATCTGCTCGTAGGTTTCGGAATCCATGAACACCAGCATGCCATCAGATTCGTACAAAAACTGCTGATCCTTTTGTTCCAGCCGTACACGTTCGACTTTGTCAGCAGAGCGGAACCGCTCATTCAGTTTTGACCCGTTGCGCAGGTTACGCAGTTCTACCTGGGCAAAAGCGCCGCCTTTACCGGGTTTTACGTGATCCACTTTGACAGCCGCCCACAGCCCATCGTTATGCTCAAGCACATTGCCGGGACGAATTTCGTTACCATTTATCTTGGGCATGACTTAAATCCTTCACAAACGGTTGATGCGTCAGTTGTCGTCCCTATATCTGGCGTAACCACACCTGACAAGACAACGAAACCTAGTGCTGCACTTGCAGCAAGCTATGCAAATGACGCAACGTAGTTATGCAATTTAGGTGTATCCGAATCGCATGTAATAGGTCATAAGGACCGTCACGCCGAAAATTGCAAGAGCAAGAAAAACAGGAAAGACGAGATGAGAGATTTCGTTGACGGCACTGCCTTTAACAACGAACAAGGCAATCGTGCACGCAAACTATTCGCAGCCGTTGTACTGGCTGCACTGGATGATGCCATCGCTGACGACAAGAAGTATGGCAACGGTCCGGAACAGATCGCCCGTTGGGCCCGTTCGCGCGATGGGCGCGAAGTTTTGTCATGCGCCGGCATCGACCCGAATGAGCGGGTTGTCGGTGGATTGATGGAATTTGTTGGCCGCGGTGTACGGACCTCGGTGGCCCTGTCACGCGAAGAAAGCGAACGCCGGAATGCGGCTCAGCAGGCCGAAGCGGCCTGATTGATCCCGGCTTCCGATTGAAAAAACGCGCCCTGAAGCTGGGGCGCGTTTTTCTTTTTGCCAAGTCGTTTGGGTTAAAAATACAGCACCCATTGCCACGCGACCCAAAGCTCGGCAGCTAGCAACAGTGCAAAGAAAAGCTTTGACGGAACTAACAGGCCTCGCTGCCAGAGGATCACATAGGCGCCGACGCATATTATCATGGAGATCGGTGCGACCCACATCGCATGATGGGTGCTGTCCCAATAGCTTACCGGGCTGTCAAAGATCCATGTACTAAACGGCCAGAACTGCGGACGGCCATCGCCTGCGTGCAGAAAAAAATCCATCGCCAGATGCAGCAACCCAGCTGATGCGCCTATTGTCAGCAAGCGCCACCCCCGCCAGAGTGCCAGCCCAAGCGCACACCCCCATAGTACAAACGAATTGTCGATCGCAAACACGGTTTGCCATGCTGGAGAGAAGTAGAGCTGATCGAACACCACCTGTTCCGGGATGTTCAGGATAAACAGCGATACTCCGGCCATTACATACAGAGACAGATCCGGCAACAGTGAACCAATCAGCGCAGCACACAAAACCGCACCCCGGGCTGGGCGCGCAAAGACAGCTGCGCCTATCAAAAGATGCGCAGGTGTATTCATCAGGGTCTTTTCCTTTGCGATAAAATCAGGTCATCTGCGCGCCAACATAGGAGACAGGCCATGGTGCGGTCCATCATGATTCAGGGTACCGGCAGCAATGTCGGAAAATCGGTTTTGGTGGCCGGGCTGGCGCGCGCCTATACGCGGCGTGGGCTACGTGTGGCTCCGTTCAAGCCGCAGAATATGTCCAACAATGCTGCTGTTACGGAAGACGGTGGCGAAATCGGACGCGCGCAAGCCTTGCAGGCACGGGCGGCGAACCGACCGACGCACACGGATATGAACCCGATCCTGCTCAAACCCGAAACAGATACCGGCGCACAGATCATCCTTCAGGGTCAGCGCGCTGGCACCATGAAAGCCGGAGATTATCGCAAAGATAAATCCAAGCTTTTGGGGGCGGCGCTGGAAAGCTTTGAGCGACTTTGCAGCGACGCTGATCTGGTCCTGATCGAAGGCGCGGGCAGCCCGGCTGAGACCAACCTGCGTAAAGGTGACATTGCCAACATGGGTTTCGCCTGTGCTGCCAATGTCCCCGTTGTGTTGGTCGGTGATATCCACCGTGGCGGAGTGATTGCCCAGATCGTTGGCACGCAAGCCGTATTGGACGCCGGAGATCTTACGATGATCCGGGGGTTTGCCGTCAATCGTTTCAAAGGAGATGTGTCACTGTTCGACGAAGGTCGGGACGATATTGCCGCCCGGACCGGCTGGCCCTGCCTGGGTGTGGTGCCTTGGTTCCATGATGCGTGGAAGCTACCGGCAGAAGACATGATGGACATCCGCTCTCACTCTGGCGGTACATGCAAGATTATTGTGCCACAGCTGGAGCGTATGGCCAATTTCGACGATCTAGACCCGCTTGCTGCTGAACCTAACGTATCCGTCGAGATCATCCCCGCAGGCCGCCCCCTGCCCGGTGATGCCGATCTGGTGCTGTTGCCCGGCAGCAAATCCACAATCGGCGATCTGGCCTATTTCCGGGCTCAGGGCTGGGATATCGACCTATATGCCCATGTGCGCCGTGGTGGCCATGTGCTGGGTCTGTGCGGCGGCTATCAGATGCTGGGTAAAACCCTCTCGGACCCGGAAGGCGTCGATGGACGCCCTGGATCGGTCGAAGGGTTGGGGTTGCTGGATGTCAGCACCACTATGGTTGGCGAAAAACAGGTTACCCTGCGCTCCGCAACCGCCCTGCCCGGCAATGAGCCGGTGAGCGGGTATGAGATCCATATGGGTCGTACTGATGGCCCTGATTGCGCCCGTGCCTGGCTTCAGATCGAGGGGCGCCCTGAAGGCGCTGCCAGCGCCAACGGACGTGTACGAGGCAGCTATCTGCACGGGATATTCTCGTCAGACGCATTTCGCGCCAGCTACCTGGCAGGTTTGGGCACAACGTCGGAAGCCACCTATGAAGATGGCGTTGAACAAGTGCTGGATGACCTCGCTGATCATCTAGAGCAGCATATGGATCTAGATCTGCTTCTGTCGATGGCGCAGGCGCTACGTCGGGATTAAGTCTTAGTCGATATCCGACGCTGCCATGGCCCGAGTGATCTCGCGCCGAACCATTTTGCGAAGGTTCCGCGTTATCCGCTCGCCCAGTGCACCCTGCAACTCCTCACGGACGATCTGAGCCACAATTTCACGCAGCTCTTCTTCACCAATCGTTACTTCGGTTGGTTTCTGCGCCTGATCCGCCACCACGGCCGGATCGCGAATGAAAGTTGCCTCTGGTTCAGCCACGGACTCCGTTTCCTCCGTTTGAGACTGCGCAAAACCCTTTTCTACGGGCCATTCGACAGCTCGCGTCTTTGTGCCAGAGTATTCGTCATCACTTTCGCCATCAGGCTCCCACTGATCCTCGGTCCGGGCAATCGCAGCTTCCAGGGCTTCGATCTTGGCACTTAGACTGCCCGCAAGGTCACGCTTTGGTGCCTCGGCTTTGACATCACCCGGGCGCACTATATCGCTGGGCTGCAATCGCATAGGAACAGCAGGATTTCGGGGCTCGTTCGCGACCTGTACCGGTGTGCCTTCACGGGTACTGTGCTGAGGCATCAGCTTCAAGGGCGCAGGTTTCCTGGCGATCAGCGGTTCATCGCTGACGCGCAGTGCATCGGTCAAAACCAGCCGACCCGCCTTGGGCGCCGGAGCCGAAGGGACAAAAATGAACTCTGATTCGTCATGTGCGTCCTCGTCGACCATTCGCTTGACCGACGAAAGAACGTCCTGAATATTGGCGTTTACAACACGATCTGACATTTTTTTTCTACCGCTCTAACCTTGGTTCGATTGTAGCCAATCCGAACCAGTGCCACAACAGGTAGCGATGCCAATTAATCGCGGCGCAATGCCTTGAGCACCCGATCCAGATCGCGGCTTTGCTTGCTGACCTGCGATGGCGCTTTCTTTACAAGGTTGTAGTACAGCGTTGGATCATAGATCTGCACAGCAAGCCCCAAACGTTCCGCAGTTAACAACCCCTGCGCCTGCAGCAGCTCATACGCCGCACGAGACCGCTCGGTCCGTGATGCCACTTCAGCCAATTGAGCATCGAGTAAGTCCTGCTGGGCATTCAGTACATCCAAAGTGGTCCGAGCACCCAACGTCGCTTCTTCACGAATCCCGTCGAAGGCGACCTGCGAGGCGCGGACGCGCTCTGTTGACGCCCGCAAGCTGGCAGTAGCGGCCTGAAATGCAGCGTAGCGATCTGCGACCCCTTGCGTGATATTCTTCTGAACGTTCAACAAATTTGCCCGCGAAGCATCGCGCGTCGCCATAGCCCTACGCACGGCAGCAGCCAGACCACCGCCTGAGTAGATCGGTTGATTAAAATTCAGCGAGATCGTTGCATCGTTGATGTAATCATCATTGTCATAGCTTTCGGTAATACCCGCATCAGCGTTCAGGCTAACATTCGGGCCTAGATTTGCCCGTTGTTGTTGCACAATCAGATCCAAGGCGCGGACCTGATGCTGCGCAGAAAGAATCGCCGGGTGATTACGCTGGGCCAAGTTGACCGCATCAGCTTCCGAGCGCGGGAGGTTAGGCAATTGAGGTTGACCAGCTGTCCTCCCCGGCGCCTTGCCAACCGCATTTACGTACTCGGCCTGCGCAATGCTCAGATTACCTCGTGCAACGGCCAAATCTGCTTGCGAGCTGGCAAGCTGTGCTTCGGACAAAGCGACGTCCGTCCGAGTGACTTCGCCGACTTCGAAACGGTCCTGTGAGGCGCGCAGTTCTTCCGCCGACACTTCCACGTTGTTTTGGCGGATTCCCACCGTTTCTTCCTGCAGCAATACACCCAAGTAAGCATTTGCGGCTCGGATCAGGATTTGCTGTTCAATATCGATCAAGGATTGACGTGTGGACAGCACGGTTTCCTGCGCAGATTGCTTGCCCAGAACAGATGCTCCTCCATCATAGATAAGCTGGCTTAGCGTCAGGCCGGAAAAAAACGACGAGGGCTCGCGAGTAGCGATCACATTGCTGGTATTAGTGCGTGTGTAATCCCGGCTGACCTGCACGGTCCAGTTGATGATCGGGCGCAGCGCAGATAGCGCAATCGCGACGTCCTCATCCGCAGCACGCAGCAAGGCACGGTTCTGCTCAAGCAGGCCACTGGTATTGTAGGCACCGATGAATGCATCGGTCAGGTTGTCAGCCCAAACCGACCTTCCTGGCACCGCACTCAACGCTATGCCAGCTGCCAAAGTCAGGCCTTTGACCAACTTTCCTGTCGTTGTCCCGCGCATCGCCAAATCCTCTCAAATCGAAATTACGCAACCACCAACGCAGTTTGCGTCGTTGTTTTCAAGTAATCAAGGCATCAAAAAACTTCTATCGCTAACTATAGCGAAAATGCACACTCAGCGCAAAAAGCGGGTAATATCGGAGCACTGGCGTTGAATGCATACCGCCACGAGACACGACCCGAAGACTTGAAACCCACCCGAACGGTGCCGAGATCGCCCTGCATGAACAAGCAAACGATCCGCCCACCATCCTTGAGTTGATCCAGCAGGGTATCAGGCAACTGTTCGACCCCACCCTGGATCATAATCACATCGTAGGGCCCATGCTCGACAGCGCCCTGCTCAAGTGGCCCTTCGTGAACAATAGCATTGTCGACATCGGCTTCCATCAGAAGGGTCTGAGATTCGGCAGCGAAGGATTCATCTGCCTCCACCGCTACGACCAGTTCCGCCATTTGCGCAGCTATAGCAGTCGAATAGCCCAGCCCCGGAGCGATATCCAGAACTACCTCATCTTTGGATATGTTCACTGTATCCAACATCTTGGCCAGCGTCCTGGGCTCAAGCAGACAGCGTCCACCACCCAACTCGACAAGATCGCCGACATAGGCCGCCTCACGCTGTGAGTCTGGCACGAAATTTTCGCGCGCTACAGTCAGCATGGCATCAATGATAGGGAACTTGGTCACATCCGACGGCCTGATCTGAGTATCAACCATCGTAAGACGCCGGGCTGCGAAATCTGTCATGTGATCGCTCATTCCTTGTCATTCTGCTAACAGGCTTGTGCCACATCCGATTGCCAGCAGCAACGGGCCAGACCACAAATACGGGCGCGGCAAAAACGTCCCATCATAGTGAGGTTGAATTTTCGAGAGAGGTCGGAATATTCGCACTCAAAGCTCTGGACGTTCATCCTGAAAGCTGTTAGAACCCCCACCACACCACGGCAAGTGATTGATTTTACTTGAAAAGGCGAGTTGGCGGAGTGGTGACGCAGCGGATTGCAAATCCGTGTACACCGGTTCGATTCCGGTACTCGCCTCCATTTATTTCCAAGCACTTAGCTCTCTCCTCTCTTTGCCCAATCGGGGGCGTTTACAATAGCGTTTACAGTTTTGTCCTCTCGGCGCTGCTTTTCGCGCTTCAGTAAGTCGAGGACTTCCGCGCTCTCAGCAGGCGAAACGGCAGCGTAATGCTCGATCACGGCGGCAGCGTAACGAAGCGACCAACCCATATGATTAGCGAATTGATTTAGGCCCAAGCCCGCGCGCAGGAGCCTTGTAGCGGCCGTACCGCGTGTATCCTGCAACCTCAGCGTTGGATCGCTTAGCTTGTCAGCTACGCGATCCCGGTACCGCGTGACGGCTCGGCTAGCCGATGTCGGCATGAGCGGCTTACCCCGATCATTGACCAACAATACAAGCTGAACCGCAGGCGTTTCGTCAATCAACTGCCGAAGCTCGGGCGTCACAGGAATATGTGCCACTCGCCCCCGCTTCTGAGTACGCACCCGAAAACGATCAATCCCATCAACCCTCTCAAGGTTGCTGCGCGTCAGACGCACAAGGTCCGCTGGTCGCAGCCCCGTTTCGCATGCAAGTGTCATGATGCGCTGTACCCACGGCCGCGCTGCCTTCTTCAATGCCCGCTGGTCAGCATCGGTCCAAACAATCTCTGCTCTATCCACAGAATAGATGCGATGTAGCCGGTCACAGTAGTGGGCAGCAATCTTACCCTCATCCCGCGCCCAATTGAGAATCCGCACCGCTACAGTGCCCGCATAGTCATGTTGTTTCGGCGAGTCTTTCCACTTGGCCCGCCATTCGTTGAGCTCACCACGTGACTTTGGGTTCTCCCATAGCTTGGCCGGATCGTCAGCGAACTCTTCTGCAAAGCGCAACGCCCACTTTCGATAGTCTGCTTGGGTTCGGTCGCCCTTGGGCATGGCGGTGCTGTCAAGGAAATCGTCCACCATCTCTGGCGTCATATAATCAGCACTAATCCGGATCTTTGCTTTCTCGGCAAAAGCGATGAGAAACTCAGGCTCGCGCGGCTCTTTTATAAAAGATTCCCAGAACTTCGGGCCTCCTCCTCGCCATGCATAGAAATGATATTTCACCCCATGCACGGTATTGCGACGGACGCGATGCACACCCTTAGGCAAACTACTGCGTGGCACGTCTTGCTCTCCTTGCCTCAACAAGGTCAACCTCGTTTGAACTCGCCGCCACGGCCGGTGGTAATCCTTGAGCTTGATCCAGACGTAACCTTACCAGTTTGGGGTCGAAAAAGTTTGGCTTCCTCCGCACCGGCGTGATGCCCAGATTTCGACAGAAACCACGAAAGGCGTCATTTGGCGACGAAAAGCCAAGCGCCGCTGCAAGATCGTCAGAGGAAACAAGGCGCACTGCTTGGACACCAAGCTTCATTATTCTGCCCTCGTATCTGACGCATCTAAGCTCAGGAGGGTCTCAAGGTGTTTCGCTGACAACATCATGGCACGCCCAATCGAATAGTATTGGCCATTTTCACGTGCCTTGGCCCGCAACGCCCTAGCCGACACGATTGCGCCAGTCTTACGCAACTTCTTGCACCATTCTTCGGGCGTCAGCATGTCGTCGATATTTCTCACTTCCAGACTCCCAAAAACGTAATAATTTTCAGCTTCCTACAAGTTTCTGCGCCCTTCCACCGCAAATCTCACTCTAGACAAACCTTTCGGCCATATGGGAAGCTACGTTCCCATAAATGAGGTGTATTTCGTATGTCCGAGAATATCATTTGGCGTTTCGGCAATCGCGGCAACCGTCGGCGCGTTGAAACATGGGATAGAAAGCAGCGACAAACTGGATGGCAGCGACGGTAAGAAAAGGAGCGCGCGAGAAAGCGTACGAAAGCCTTATAGGGAAGTCGAGGCCTCGCATCGCTAGCAAGGGGCTTATCCGCTTATCGTAAGAAGCGCGGAGTGTCTCAGTCAGTTCTAGCCGAGGAACTGGGAATCACGCGCCGGTCACTTTATACGTATGAGACCGGAATTCATCCCGTTCCCGGGAACATTGTTGAGAAGATAATCTCCCGTGGTGATGTTGAGCTTTCGGACATATTCGGACTACCGCCCGAAGTACCACATATCTCCTGCCGATTTGATGACGCACGGCTCGCTATTAGCCTCCTAGCCGCGTGCCTCGAAGAGTACCGCGCAGGTCCCATCGATGAAATTGTAACTGAGGTCGTTCTCAAAACGGGTGAATGGCCGCTGACGCGACGCCGAACGGAACACTCGATCAACCGGGTCGCTTCCAGGGTTATTAGTGATCTGAGCGACCGCTTGATACAGGAAGAACTGGACCGGAAGCTAATAGACAACGACTATCAGAGTTCACCCTTAGACAGCCCGACCGATGAAGACTTAGCCGCGAGCGGTGAAATGCAATTCAACCTAATCCAGCAAGCCTACGCAACGGGTAATTGGCGCTTGCAATAGCTGAATCAGTACTCGTGTTCAAAATAGTCTCTGATTACTAAATCTTGTGTCAGGAACTGAAAATCGGAAAGTTCAAATTCACCGTTCTCCTTTTGAAGATCGACAAAAATTTTCACACTCACAAGGTCGTCAACTTCCGCCCAACCTGTTTCTACGCCAAAATACCGCCCATCTTCGCTATCCCAAATCGCGTCGGACAAATCGTCGAACGCCACTTCTGCTCATACGTCTATTCCGACACTTAGGACACAAGCCACCTTGCTGTTTTCAACACGCAAAACAGAGACTGAAGAAACCGTGTTCAACGCCAAGAACTCGATCCCATGTACCTCACCATCAGTTCTGTCTCCGTCATAAATGCCACCAAACTGAGCCATATTGTTGGAAAATGCAGCCTCGATTTCATCAAAAAGAGGCGCACGAAAAACTGCAGCTTCGATTTCTCCGACAATTTGATGGTCAAGCGTAGTAGTCAATAGAGACAGCAGTTCGTTCAGTGATCCGATAGGAATCAGATTGTCCGATTTCTCAGCGGCACGCTGAACCGCTTTGTCTTTCGTAACAACATAGCACTTTTCTTTTGTTTTCTGGCACCATGCTTCCAAGGCAAGCAGTGCCATTGCATCAGGGAATTCTTTACTGCCATCCTTGTCAAACGGTGGCTGGCGCAAAAAATATTGGTCTAACACAGCTCCCATTGGAAGAGACGACGCGTCATGACGCTCAGCCTTCCATTCATGTAGCAATGTATACTCAAAGTCTTGATACGCCTTCGAGGGCGAAACGGGTAATTCCAATTGCGGCGGAACCGAAATCTGGCTGAAGTCATGACGAAACCTTCTATTCCATCGTTCGATAAGCCTAGCCGACCGATTTGCTTCAGTTACCAACTCCGTCTGCATTAGGTCGATCTGCTGACGAATTTCCCTTAGTGTGACATCTGTGGTGTGCAAAGCAAACACACCATCCGCAAGGTAAGCAGAGAAAGTCTTGAGCGGTTTGGCTCCCAAAACATGCCCGTAGGCCCTGTACACTTGGGTATCAAAAAAACACGTGTCTGGTTTGGAGGCCGGTAGCAAGCGGTTCTTGCGTATTGGTCATTAACTTACCTTGGTCTTTAGTCTAGCAAATCGCCCCGTCGATATCACGGCACCAACGATCTATGTGACTACCGGCGATTTGAAGTAATCTCTATGCTTAAGCCCCATTTGGTGAATTCATAATCGATGATCAGCTTGGGGATCTTCAAAAGCCCTGTCTTCCAGTTTGTGAATGTGCGATCTGGCTGAACTTGTCAACGACACCAGCCGTCTTGCCATCGCCTGGCCAAACACTTCGATATAGTCATAAGACGCTTCAAGCCTAAACCCACCGCCGCATTGCACTAGGATCGAATGTAATTCACTTGGCCCAACATCCCCTCCTCTGTTTTCAGCTAGCCTTCAATCCATCGGAATTTGCGACAACAACCTGTGCGATATCGATTTTTCGCCGCTCTTCATCCAGATCACGCGAGAAATTGTACATCAATGCGTTCTCATCAAGCGTATCTGGAAGTAGTCGATCCAAAACGCCCAAAGCCTCATCATCTGATCGTGGTTTGACCGCACGAAAGAGGTTGGATACTCGGTGAGGCTGAGGTCAAAGACAGTAAAGCTGTAAACGTGAGCAAACTCCGTCAACTACAAATGAACATTCTAGAGGATTTGGAGCGAGACGAAGTTGATAGTGCGGCAAAGGGTGTTCTATTCGGTAACGGATTTCGGTTGATGGCACCGCCAGAACGATCTGAACAGTTCACAAGTAAGTGCATAGCAGCGGCCGTACAAAATGGAACGGCCTTGGTTAGCACGGTCGATCTCTTCAAAGTGGCAAAGTACCTGGCAGAAAATGAGGATGAGGAGTTCGCCAGAACCTGCCGACGCGTGATGCTAGAAGGAACTGGCGAATTAGTCTTCCCCGAGTTGCCAAATCCCCAATGAGAATCCCGCAACAAATCCCGCAACATTTTTGGCACCGATTTCCGTCAAGTTGCATACTAAGATACTGATTTATATTACTTAAAAATCAAGCCGGGTTCGATTTCAAAACAGGTACTCGCCTCCAAAAAAAGTCAAGCACTTAACGAAAGCGGCACAACACACCCAAGAATTTTGGTGGCGTTTTTGGTGACGAAATCACAAATCTGCCTTCACGAGAAGTGTGACTGAACCGCCATGTACTTCGCCTGATCCAGCTCAGCTTCAAACAATGTTTGTCAGTCAGGGTTGAAGCTTCGGTATACGTTGGCGTCGAGGGATGGACTTCTCAATTTTTGATACGTAAAGCTAAGTTGTACTCATTGGTGTTTGCCGCATGGCGAAGCCCCATCCCATAGCCGTGGTAATCTCTTCCAGAGGGAAAGCCGCCCGCCGAATTTCCGTAAGCTAGGCAATAGATTGTTCAGAATGGGCTAACGGATCGGCCTTTTGGTTTTATGACGGTACAGGAATTCACGAAAATCTGTCCAATCTGATCTTTGATGCAGTTCTGCAATCTTCTGTTTATGCCAAGTACACGCGCGCTCATGCAGAGACACAAGATAATCGTCCTCCATCAAACGCTCCTTCTCGGTCAGAGCCTGACTCCACTGGGGCAGAATGGATCGATCCTCAACAAGATTGGCGTTCATATTGTGCCAATAGGCTTCTGCCTGATCATCATGGATGTGATTGGTCTTGCCGCGATCGCGCTTAACCAGAAACGATCCGATTGAACGGGTCACGTAGTGATGCAGGCGCGCGAAGTCATGACGGTAGTCGGCTTTGGCACGCCAAGACACCGCTTCGGCGTCAAGGAGCTGCCCACCGCCATCGACCCAACGAATCCCAGCCACACGTTCTGGTGCGACACCTTTGGGCCGATGCGGGCCGTATCGCGTAAACAGACCGTTGTTGCGCGTGATACTCTTCAACCCTCCGGCAACACCTGAATAGAACCCCTGCTCTGTGTCACAGAGGAAAAACTGCTCGACCACAGGGATGTCGGCGAATTCCTCAACACCTCCGCATCCGAATATCTTCCACGCAAATGAAGCAACATCAAAAGGTCCACCCGCTGTTTCCTGCAATTTCTCCAGCAAGGTGTGCATAGATGGATTTGGCAGACGGATATTCAGGTATTCATCGACATCCAAACAAAAGGTCCAGTCGGCGTCCTGAAACCTCGGGTGCGCGCGAACACGCCTGAGCATCGTGTTCTGCGGGCTTTGCCCTGGTTTCATTTGATTGTCGACGTGGGTTGCAATACCCAGATCCTCAAGCCGCTTGGCAATTAGGTCTGTGCCATCATCGCAATCGTTGGTGTAGATCAGGAAGTGTTCGACGCCGAGTGACAGGTAGTAGGACACCCAATCAATCATGAATGGGCCTTCGTTCTTCATCGTCGTGTAGACAACAATCCTGTCAGTCATTGCAAAAACCGCCGTTAGACCAGTGTCACGTCCGGGTCATCGGCTAACCCATGCTGATTCAGCAAACCACCGAAAAAGCTGGAAGCTAGTACCCGCCCACGGGACCGGGCGAGACGGGGACGCATTACTGAAGAGAAAAAGTGAATGGATGTCTTTGATTTCCAATCAAATTCGTCCAGTTGACCGGTATCTTCGTTAGTCCACTCTCGCCGACTAGAAAAAGGCAGTGCATAAAGCTCACGCTCTGGCAAAACCCTTTCGATCTCGCCGCTTTCCAGCAGAAAATGGTAGGCGGAAATCGGGCCGATTGTTCCAAGAGGGAGCGTGCTAAATGTGACTTTCTTTCCATAAAGTCTTCGATACATGCGATGCGTTCGCTGATCCCACCACGGAGGAATGCACGGCGTAGAACTCACCATCTCCATCCATGCCTTCAACGCAGGGCTATTCCTAGGTAATCGCAGAACCCCATTTGGTACTCGCCGTTGACCGTCCCGCCGCCCGGCCATGAGATAGCCTTGGAGTGACTGAAACGGCTTGAGGGCATACGCATCGCAATCCACCCAGATTTCGTCAGTCTTGGCCAAGAGGTGCAGGCGGAACAAATCCGCATGTACAGCAGGTGATTGATTTACGGGGTCCACATAAATCCGGCCATTTGCATCCAGCGGCAGCACATCACGCGCATCCCTCACCTCGACATAAGGCGGAAGGTTCTCGATCGGATGATAACAATACAAGATCGGTGTTTGACCGATGTCGTAGAAAGACTTCAGACAAAGCTTCTCCAATATTGTTAGCCGATTGCCGATCCACAGCGATGCTACACGCTCAGCCAAGCCTTTCCTCCTGGGTCGCAGACTGCTCACGCCTAGTGTGAACCAGGCATAAGGCAGCGCTGTTTCTCGTGCTTGTTTTCGATTTGGTCGGCATAAATCTAAGGTTCATAGCTTAAAGCTTCTGGACGGCCACCTGTGCCCCCTTGATCGCTTTGAGACGCAGGCCTGCCGAATTTGCCCCAAGAAACTCATGGAAAGCACGCATCACACCGTCTTTCCACCAACCACGCCGGTGATAGTCGTCAAGCATGATGACACCGCCTTCGATCATCTTCGGCAACAGCGCATCCAAATCCGCTTTCACGCCTTCATAGGAGTGATCGCCGTCAAGATAGGCAAACCCGATGCTCTGATCTTCGAAAAGGCGAAGCGCAGGTATCGAAAAATCACGAATGACTGAAACTTGCCCTTTCGCAATCTCAGCACTGTATTTGTCCGCCACCGCTTCATAAATATTGTCCATATCAACCTGACTGCGTGCGCCGGCAAGCGATGCGCCGCCATCCGGGTCGGGCTGTACCCCCCAGGGATCAATGAGACAAAGCTTTGAAGGGCGCAGTTCCTCCAGAAGAATCTGCGAAAACTCTCCACGCCATACTCCAATTTCGACGCTGAGCTTTCCATGCGGCATGGACCGGAGCATTTCGCGCCTTAGCGCATCTTTCCGCTCTCTCTGGAGAGCTTGCTTCTTTCGACGGTCTGCGGCGGAGACGGGATCAGCCATGAGCTTCTTCTCCGGTGTGGGAATTCTGTAAAGCCTCAACCAGATCGAGCCAGTCCGGTCTGGCCTTCAACTCTTCAGCTTTCGATCTATGCCATTCACATGCTTGGTGGTGAAGCTCTGCCAATTGTGGATCTGCCAGCATTTCCGCTTTGATCTCGTGCATTGCAGGCATGCGTTCGAGGATCGAGCGATCTTCAACGTTGTTATGGTTCATCACCAGCCAATATTTCAGCCCCTGATCCTGACCCACGTGATTGGTGCGGCCCCGGTCACGCTTAACCAGAAAACTATCAGTGCTGCGCACGGCGTAATGATGAATACGCGCGAATTCGTGGCTGAACCCGCGCCAGGCTTTCCATCTCACTTGTTCTGCCGGGTGCAGATTCCCCCCTGAATCCCGCCACAAAATCCCTTCATACGGCGCGTCGGGGTTTGGCGCATGCTGAGGATCGATACGAGGGCGATGGGCGCGAAAACGGTTGAATTTACCGTTATTACGAAACAGGGTTTTGAAGCCTTTTGCCCGATGATGGGGGTACCCCTCCTCAGGAGCCGCAAGAACAAATGTCTCGGGTACGGGCTGATCAACAAAATCGTTTTGACCGGCATTCCCGAACATACGCCAGCAGATTGAGATTGCGTCTGCCTCACCGCTGGCTTCGACCAGGCTCCGGACATCGCCGTTTGGCAGCCGGATATTGATGTATTCATCGACATCCAGGCTCATGACCCAATCGGCGGAATGATAGCTCGGATGAAAACGGGCCCGAGTGAAAGCCTTGCTCTGTGGCGCAGCGCGCGGACCCAATCTGTTTCGTTCGTGATGTGCCCAGCCAAGGGCCTGCATTCGGTCACCCATAGTATCGGTACCGTCTGCACAGTCATTCGTGTAAATCAGAATATCATCAAAGCCGATTGCGCGGTTATAGGCCACCCAATCGATCATGAAAGGCCCTTCGTTCTTCATCGTAGTCACGATGAGAAAGGTCTCGTTCGCCATAAGTTGTACTCTTGCCTGTGCCGTTAGCGGACTATTGTCGATCTGTTTAGATTAGCCACAGGATTTTGTCCAACTCGGCCGTCAGTCATGACAGAATAATCCGCTGCTCGACCAACGGCCAGTCCACCGCTCACATCAAGTTTATGACCGATTTTGTGGGATAACTTCATAGCCCGGTTCTTCGGGCTCATCGTCCTGCATTTCGGGTGGGAAGCCCGGCGCCCGAATAGCCAGTCCAGTAGCGTCTTCTAACCGCCTGATAATATTGGGCGACAATTCGCGGTCGCCATATCGCGAAATACCGTCCTCGAAGATTTTGATCATCACCGGGTTCATCTCTAGCGGTACACCGGCGCGGTCGGCGACCTCTTGAAACAAGCCGATATCCTTTTTGACAAGGTCCATGGTGAAAGAGATATCGCGGGAACCGTTAAGGATAACCTGGCTTTCGGTTTCATGCACGAAAGACGTGCCAGAAGAAATCTTGATCGCCTCGTACGTCGTACCCAGGTCCATTCCTGCTGCCTTCGCGGTCACGAGGGCTTCGGCACAGGTGATCAGATTGGCCGTGGCCAGATAATTTGTTAGCACTTTCAGCACTGAAGCTGACCCGAGCTCACCCGTATGCAGAATACGTCGCCCCATCGTCGTCAAAAACGGTAATATCCGCTCGAATGTTTCCCGGTCGCAGCCTGCAAAAATCGAGATGTTGCCCGTGGCGGCACGGTGGCATCCCCCCGAAACAGGACAATCAACAGCTGCCCCTCCGCGCTCGATAACCATGCCCCCTAGCCGCTTGACCTCGGCCTCGTCAGTTGTGGACATTTCCATCCATATTTTGCCAGGACCAACCTCTGGCAGCATTTCCCGCATCACAGCATCCGACGCCGCAGGCGATGGCAGGCAGGTAATCACCGCATCACAATCGCGCATAAGTTGGGCGGGTGCCTCAGCGGCCTTTGCCCCCTGGGCCACGAACTCCGCGACCAGTTCATGGCTAAGGTCATGTACCGTCAGATCGATACCGTTGCGCAGCAGCGAACCTGAAAGCTTGCCGCCCACATTCCCCAGACCGATAAACCCTACCTTCATTAGCCGCATCTCCCTGTTTGCGTATTGTGGCCCATGCCAGCACGTCGATCAGATCGGATCATGCCGCCCTGCGACGCGGACAGGTCGCTTTTTAGCCCCCTTCCCTTTTGAACCACTCGACTCGCTTGACAAGCTGCCCGTCAGTGCCGCATGTCCCATCCGTTGGTGTCTGTGAAAGCAGATGAAAAGGGAATGCGTCAGCGGTTTTTCCGTCAAACGCAGCCGCCCCCGCGACCGTGACCGGAGAGGGTGCCCAATGCCACTGGCAAATGCCGGGAAGGCGGGACATCCGACAGAGCACCGCTCTGACATCCGCAAGCCGGGAGACCTGCCAACACCCGAAGATGAAACCGGACGGGGTGTTCCGGTGTCGGGTCAATGGCGACCCGCATGAAACCCCGTCCCCCACGAAAAGGATTTTGGGGGGATGAGAGACATGACCGAGACCGCACCGGTCGAACTTTTGGTCTGTACTACCTGCCGTCGAGGGCTGCCTGTCGAGGATGATGCGCAGCGCCCGGGCACGTTGCTGCACAAGGCGCTTGAGCAAGCCGATTTGCCTGACGGGATCACCCTGAAAGCTGTGGAGTGCCTGTCGAACTGCGATGAAGGCTGCTCGATTGTGCTGCGCGGAGGACCGGATCGCTGGACCTTTGTGTACGAGCATTTGAACGAAATCGACCATGTCGACATGATCGTAGAAGGCGCCACCAAATATCTTGCGACCGAGGATGGCCTCGTCAAATGGCGTGAACGTCCCGAACATTTCCGCAAAAACTGTGCAGCCCGAATTCCCCCCATTGGAGCCCTGAAATGAGCAATCTCGAAAAACTCCCCGTCACCGTGATCACTGGCTTTCTGGGCTCGGGCAAGACCACGCTGGTGCGCCATCTGATGCAGAATCCCCAGGGCAAGCGACTGGCTGTAGTGGTGAATGAATTCGGAGACGTTGGCGTGGATGGCGACATCCTGAAATCCTGCGCCATTCCCGACTGTCCGGCGGAAAACATTATGGAACTGGCAAATGGCTGTATCTGCTGCACCGTGGCCGATGATTTCATCCCCACCATCGAAGCGCTCATGGCATTGGAGCCTCGCCCCGAGCACATCCTGATCGAAACCTCTGGTTTGGCCCTACCCAAGCCCCTGTTGAAAGCATTCGACTGGCCCGATATCCGCTCAAAAATCACAGTGGATGGTGTGATCGCCCTTGCCGATGCTGAGGCCGTCGCCGCTGGTCGGTTTGCCCCCAATGTCGAGGCGGTAGACGCCCAGCGCCTGGCGGATGACTCGATTGATCACGAAACACCTTTGTCCGAGGTCTTCGAGGATCAGATTTCCTGCGCCGACATCATCCTGCTGACCAAACCGGATCTGGCCGGACCTGAGGGAGTCGCGAAGGCCAAAGAAATCATCGCTGCCGAAGCGCCCCGTCCTCTGCCCGTGGTCGAAGTTGCGGAAGGAGTCGTCGACGTGCGCGTGGTTTTGGGCCTTGAGGCCGCTGCCGAGGACGATATGGACGCGCGTCCTTCGCACCATGACGGTCACCACGATCACGAACATGATGACTTCGAAAGCATTATCGTCGAGCTGCCCGAACAAACCGATCCTGCCGAACTGGTCGCAAAGATCGAGCGTCTGGCGAAGGAACTGAACATCCTGCGGGTCAAAGGCTATGCCGCAGTCGAGAATAAGCCGATGCGCCTGCTCGTGCAGGCTGTGGGCGCCCGTGTACGTCACCAGTACGACCGCCCGTGGGAACCCGGTGAAGAACGCCGTTCGCGTCTTGTGGTCATTGCCGAGCATGACGATATCAAAGAAGCCCAAATCCGCGATATACTCGTGGGTGTAACCGAGGCCGCCGAGTAAGACCTATGCACGTCGTCTTCCGCGAAAGCCACGGGCTCGAGGAAACCGAGACCCCAACCGATCTGGGCCAAAGCCCGGCGGATCTGGTGGTGCTGTCCTTTTCCGACAGTGACCTTGGCGCTTTCGCGGCGGGCTGGCATCGCGGGGGCGGGCCCGAGGGGCGGATGCCGACGATGCGGCTGGCCAATTTGACGGCGTTGAAACATCCTCTGTCGGTCGACACCTATGTCGAACAAACGCTGGAAGGTGCCAAGGGCATCCTGATCCGCCTGATCGGCGGTGTGCCCTATTGGTCCTACGGATTGCAGCAGATTCTGGCTTTGGCGCAGGCCAAAGGCATCGCCTTGGCTGTTCTTCCAGCCGACGGGCGCGAGGACACGCGGCTTGACGAGTATTCCACCCTGCCCGTCTCAACCCTGCGACGGCTGGCGCATCTGTGCGACACCGGAGGAGAGGTCGCCGCACAGGCTGCACTGGCACAGATGGCACTCGCCGCTGGTTTGTATGCCGGGCCAGTGATGGGGGCCAAGACCCTGCCTGAGTGCGGTGCCTGGTGCCCGGATCGTGGCGTAATATCGGTGGACAACGCGTTCGCGGGCGATGCGAAGCGCATTCTCGTGACGTTCTACCGTGCCTACCTGACATCAGCTGACACAGCCCCCATCGCAGCCCTGATCCGAAGCCTGCGCACTCGTGGATACGAGGCCGTAGGTCTCCATGCGCCTTCTCTGAAAGCCCCTGCAGCCGCTGCGTGGTTGCGCGAAAATATCGTAGCGCTAAAACCATCGGCAATCATCAACGCCACCTCCTTTTCGGGAAAAGGCGCGTCGGGTACATCCCCGTTGGATGCGGCGAACGTCCCCGTGTTTCAAGTCGCGCTGGCCACCTCACGTCGCAAAGCATGGGCCGAGGCGGAGCGTGGCCTCTCGCCTGCGGACCTTGCCATGCATGTGGTACTGCCCGAAGTCGACGGACGTATTTCAGCTGGCATCGCTTCCTTCAAGGAGCCGGGTAAACGCGATCCGCATCTGGAGTATTCCCGGTTTGCCCACAGGGCCGAACCCGAACGGATCGAGGCCATCATCGATCGGGTCACCGGCTGGCTGAACCTGCACGACAAGTCCAATGCTGATCTTGTGACCGCCCTCGTGCTATCAACCTACCCTGGCAAGGATTGGCAGATGGCCCATGCGGTGGGTCTGGATGCGCTGGCTTCGGCCGAGGCGATGCTGTCCGATCTTCACGGCGAAGGTTACGACACCGCACCTGGTGAACCAATTGCCGATACTCTACTGGACGCCCGGATTGTTTGGCCTATGGAGGATTATCTTGCCGCTCTGAAGGACCTACCGGACCAACTGCGTGAAGACTTGCAAACTGTTTGGGGCGATCCAGTGGACGACCCAGTATTCGCGGACGGCGTCTTCAAATTCGCTGCGGTACGTCGTGGCAAGACAATCGTCGCGCTGCAACCCGAACGCGGCACACCCGAGTTGCGCGATGACGACTATCACGATCTCTCGCGCACACCGCGCCACAGCTATGTCGCGTTTTATCTGTGGCTGCGCAAAGGTCTGGGTGCCGATGCGCTGATCCACATTGGCGCCCATGGCACTCTGGAATGGTTGCCCGGAAAATCGGTAGCACTGTCTCATGAATGCTGGCCCGAGGCGTTGATTGGCAATTTACCGGTAATCTACCCCTTCATCGTCAACGACCCCGGCGAGGCCGCACAGGCCAAACGTAGGATTGGGGCCGTCACACTGGGCCATATACCTCCGCCGATGAAGGAAAGCGGCACACCAGACCGTATGGTGCGGCTAGAGTCCCTGCTGGACGAGTTCTCAAACGCCGACGGGCTGGACCCCAAGCGCCGCGACCGTTTGCAAGAAGATATCCGGGATGAAGCGCAGGCGATCGGGCTGGAAAGCGATCTTGGCCTCGATCAGGCCACCTGCACCGGCGAGGCGATCACCCGCATCGACCGTTTCGTCTGCGACATCAAGGAAAGTCAGTTCGGCGATGGGCTCCATATCTTTGGTCGCGCGCCGGAAGTGACCGGCAATTTCGACCCTACCTCGTCGGCCAATGCCGAGCGCAACGCTCTGATCGACGCGTTGGCAGGCAAACGAATCGAGGCCGGGCCTTCGGGATCCCCCTATCGCGGGCGGACTGATGTTTTACCCACGGGACGAAACCTCTACACCACTGACCCACGCTCGGTGCCAACTCGTGCCGCCTATACGCAAGGCGTGAAGCTGGCCGAAGAACTGGTCCGACGGCACCTTCAGGAAGAAGGTGATTACCCCAAAGGGCTGATCGTCGATCTTTGGGGCTCTGCCACCATGCGTACGGCCGGAGAAGAATTCGCCATGGCGCTGCATCTTCTGGGCGTCAAACCAATCTGGGACAATGGGTCTGAGCGGGTATCGGGCATCGAAGTGCTGCCGATTACCGATCTCAGCCGCCCGCGTCTGGATGTGACACTACGGGTGTCAGGCCTGTTCCGCGATGTGTTTCCGACACTTTCGGCGCTTTATGGACAGGCGGTGCGGGCACTTTCGGCACGCGACGAAGCCCACGACTGGAACCCCTATGCCGGCCACGCCCCAGCGGCGCGCGTTTTCGGCCCGGCCCCAGGTAGCTACGGCCTAAACATGACCCACTTGTCGGAAACATACACCGATGAGGCGCGTGTTCAGGCGGGCGAAGCCTGGCTGGAAGCCAGCTCATTTGCTCTGGAAGGCGAACACATCGCGCAGGACAAGGACGGCATCACCCAGCGTGTTGCCAATGCTGACAGCTTTGTCCACCTGCAGGACCTGACAGAAACCGATCTGCTGTTGGCCAATGATTACGCCACGCACGAGGCCGGATTTGCTGCCGCCAAGAAAATCACTGGTGGTACTGCGCAGCTTTATCATCTGGACAATACCAACCCGGACAACCCGCGCGCCCGCACCCTGCCCGAGGAAATCAGCCGCGTCGTCTATGCCCGCGCCGCCAACCCGGGCTGGATTGCCGGAATGCAGCGGCACGGGTTCCGGGGTGCCGCTGAAATCGCGGCGACGCTGGATCACATGGCATCTTTCGCGCATCTGTCCGGCACAGTCGCACCGCATCTGTTCGATCTGTACCACGACGCCACGCTGGGCAATGAAGAGGTCGATGCCTTCCTACAACAGGCAAACCCGCAAGCACATCAGGCCATGCAGGATCGGTTCCGTGCACTGCTGGAGGCCGGGCTATGGCATACCCGCCGGAACTCGATCCGCGCCGATCTGGAGGGGTTGGGATGAGTGCGCCCATCGTGCAAGGCTGGTGCCCCGGTGCCCATCGCCCGATGATGTCCGGTGATGGGCTGGTCGTGCGGGTGCGCCCTCGGCTGGCACGTCTGGATGCGCAACAGGCGCTGGGACTGTGCGAATTGGCGGAACGGTTCGGCAATGGTACCATCGACCTCACCAACCGCGCCAATCTTCAGCTGCGTGGAGTGAAGGATACCGACCACCAATCCCTGCTGGCAGCGCTTTCCGCGCTGAATCTGCTGGACGCCGAACCCGGAATCGAAGTTCGGCGCAACATTCTGGTCTCACCGCTCTATGAAGCCGGAGATCTGACCACCCGGCTGGCGCAGGAATTGATTCAGCGTCTGGCCGAGCTACCGGATTTACCTGCCAAGTTCGGCTTTGCTATCGATACGAGCCCCAAGCGTTTGTTGGCCGATGACTCGGCGGATATCCGGCTTGAACTCGGTTCAGGCGGCCTGATCTTGCGCGCGGACGGGGCCGAAACCGGGCAAGCGGTGAGCGAAGCCCAAGCCATCGACCAAATGATCGCGTTGGCGCAGTGGTTTGCGCAAACCCACACACTAGAGACCCGCCGCATGGCGCGGGTCGTCGCTGCATATGGTTTGCCCAGCGAGTGGCAGGACAGAGCGCCCGGCCCCATTGGCGTGCCTCTTCAACCGGGAGCCTGCGTGCAGGGGACACTCTATGGCGCTGCCTTTGGGCAACTACCGGCGCGGCAACTCCATTCACTGATTGAAAACAGCAACGCCACTGCCCTGCGGGTCACACCATGGCGGCTGTTCCTGTTGGAAGGCGGGGCGGCGATACCCGCCCCTGACTTTGTCACGGATGGCGCCGACCCGCTGAGAGCAACCGACGCCTGCCCTGGCGCGCCCTACTGCCCGCAGGCGCAGGTCGAAACCCGCGGTGTAGCGCGCGCCCTGGCCGCGCGCGTTACAGGCAGCCTGCATGTGTCGGGCTGCGCCAAGGGATGCGCCCGAATGAGTCCGGCCGATTTCACTTTGGTTGGCAATTCCGGACGATTTGACCTTGTCAAACAAGGCCGCGCGGGGGATGAGCCCTGCCAACGCGGCCTGACCGAAGAAACACTCATGACCATGGACTTCACCTGATGCCCTATGAATACGAAACCGACGGCGCGGCGATCTACAAGCAGAGCTTTGCCACCATCCGATCCGAGGCCGATCTGGCCCGGTTCGATGCCGATGAGGAACAGGTCGCCGTTCGGATGATCCACGCCGCAGGGATGGTCGGGCTGGAAGAGTTCGTCCATTTCTCGGACGGTTTCGTCTCGGCAGCGCGTTCCGCGCTGGAAAATGGCGCACCGATCCTGTGTGACGCCCGCATGGTCAGCGAAGGCGTCACGCGCTTTCGCCTGCCCACCGATAACGAAGTGATCTGCACCCTGCATGACGAGCGTGTTCGCCCTTTGGCTGCCGAAATGAGCAACACGCGCTCTGCCGCGGCGCTAGAGCTGTGGCGCCCGCATCTGGAAGGCGCACTGGTCGCGATCGGTAACGCCCCTACCGCGCTTTTCCACCTGCTAAACATGTTGGAAGATCGCGACTGCCCACGTCCCGCTGCCATTATCGGCTGCCCTGTGGGCTTTGTCGGCGCAGTCGAGTCCAAGGACGCATTGTGGGAAGCGCAGCCCGTACCATCCTGCATCGTCAAAGGCCGTTTGGGAGGCAGTGCAATCACCGTCGCTGCAATCAACGCTATCGCGAGCCGCGCGGAATGAGCGGGGGTAAAATATACGGCGTGGGCCTCGGCCCTGGCGATCCGGACCTGATGAGTGTCCGTGCGGACCGCCTGCTGCGCAATGCACGCCACTTGGCTTTTTTTCGCAAACCTGGGCGCACGGGTCAGGCCCGCAAGATCGTCAATGGAATGATCCCCGGCGACGCCATCGAATTTCCTATGGAGTATCCGGTAACAACCGAAATCCCGGTGACGGATCCAAGGTATAATGAACTCCTTTCGGTGTTTTACGAAGACTGTGCCGCACATCTGAAATCGCTTACCGAAAATGGTGAGGATGTAGTGGTTCTGTGCGAAGGCGATCCGTTCTTCTATGGATCATTTATGCACCTTTACAATCGACTACGAGACATATCTAAAGTCGAAGTCGTACCTGCCATAACCGGCATGTCCGGCGCTTGGACCGCGACCGGTGACCCGATAACTTGGGGCGACGATGTCCTCACGGTTCTTGTTGGAACCTTGCCCGAGGATACGCTGACTGAACGCATGACCCAGACCGACGCGCTGGTTGTCATGAAGATCGGGCGGAACTTCGACAAGGTAAAGCGCGCGCTGAGACAGGCCGGGCTTTATGATCGCGCGTGGATCGTCGAATACGCTCAGATGCCGAACCAACGGGTCTGCAAACTGTCTGATAATTGCGAAGGGATCACGCCCTATTTCTCGATCATTCTGGTTCATGGACAGGGGCGTCGACCATGAGCGGTTGGGTCAAGATCGCTGGCCTTGGGCCTGGAAACGAAGCACTGGTCACTCCCGAAGTCACTGCCGCGCTTGCAGAAGCGACAGACGTGGTTGGCTACATCCCTTATGTTGCTCGGGTGGCCGAGCGTGAGGGGTTGACCCTGCACGCCAGCGATAACCGCGTCGAGATCGACCGCTCTCAGCACGCTTTGCAAATGGCGGCCGATGGTAAACGCGTCGTTGTAGTCTCGTCAGGGGATCCCGGCGTATTTGCGATGGCCGCAGCGGTGTTTGAAGCGCTTGAAAACGGACCGAAAGACTGGCGCGACATACAGATCGAAGTATTGCCGGGGATCACAGCAATGCTGGCCGCTTCGGCCCGTGCCGGGGCACCGCTAGGGCATGATTTCTGCGCCATCAATCTCAGCGACAACTTGAAACCGTGGTCTTTGATCGAAAAGCGCCTGCGCCTTGCCGCGCAAGGCGATTTTGCCATGGCTTTCTATAACCCCCGCTCGAAGTCTCGCCCGCAGGGTTTTGAAAAAACGCTGGAAATCCTGCGAGAAGAGTGCGAGCCGGAACGCCTGGTCATATTCGCTCGTGCTGTATCCCGCGAGGATGAGGCTTTGCGGATTTCAACTCTGGCAGAAGCCACAGCAGATATGGCGGACATGCAGTCCGTCGTAATCGTCGGCTCATCCCTGACCCGCGTGGTCGAGCGCAACAGCGCCCCGATCGTCTACACCCCGAGATTCACGCTGGCCAAGGATTAAGTATGCGCCAGCCAGTCCAAGACCTGCGTGACATTCGCCAACTCGGTCCGCTTCGGCAGGGTCGGGCGGTCTATCATCAGAACCGGCAGGCCCAGCACCCTTGCCGCATCCAGCTTGGCCCGCGCGCCGGTGCCGCCCGCATTCTTGGACACAATCAATTGCGTGCGGTGGTCCTCCATCAGCATCCGATCATCTTCAACAGAGAACGGCCCCCGCGAAACAATCACCTCGCTGTTGGGCAGCGGCACTGTTTCTGGTTCATCGACCAGCCGCAAAAGGTAGTGATGCTGAGGCTGAACAGCGAAGTCATGAAGATGCATGCGACCAACCGCCAGGAAGACGCGGCGGGCCGAGCCGGCCAGAGCTTCAACCGCACATTCAATATCCGGTACGTGCTGCCAGTTGTCCCCATCTTGCGCGACCCAAGCAGGCCGGGTCAGAGCAGCCAAGGGCGTTGCGACCCCCGCACAGGCTTCCATGGCATTTCGGCTCATCTGCGCCGCAAAGGGATGAGTCGCATCGACAACGTGGCTAACACCGTGTTTACGGATGTACCGCGCCAGTCCCTCCGCACCACCAAACCCACCTACGCGCAGAGGCACGGGTTGCGGACGCGGATTATCGACACGACCAGCGTAGGAATAGGTGGCGGTAATGCCTTGCTCGGCGACCGTTTTTGCCAGAGCATTCGCCTCGGTCGTGCCACCAAGAATCAGGAGGTTGGGCATGTCTGAAGCTCCGTGGCTAACTGTTCTGGGTTTGGGCGAAGATGGACTGGATGGCCTGTCTCCTGCAAGCGGTCAAGTGCTGGATCGGGCCGAGATCATCATGGGTCCACCGCGTCATCTTTCGTTGATCCCGGACAGCAAAGCCGAACAGATTGAATGGCCGGTCCCATTCGCTGACGGCCTGTCGATCCTGACCGGAATACGCGGTCGGAAAACAGTTGTTCTGGCCTCGGGTGATCCGTTCTGGTTCGGGGCCGGTTCCGTCATCGCGCGCAATTTCGATGCCGCCGAATGGACTGCCCTGCCCGGCCAGTCGACATTTTCGCTGGCGGCTGCGCGGCTCGGATGGCCAATTGAAAGCACGCTGACGTTTGGGCTGCACGCCGCTCCTCTGACTCGCTTGCGTCCTCATTTGGCTCCCGGCTTGCGTGCTATCCTCTTGCTGCGGGATGGTAAAGCTGTGGCAGAGCTCGCAACTTATCTGGGTGAGACTGGCTTTGCCGATTGTGCCCTGCATGTGATGGAAGCGCTTGGCGGCCCCCGTGAACGGGCCCGAAGCATGTCTTTGACCGAAGCTCTGCTAGGGTCTTTCGAACACCCGGTCTGTGTCGGGTTGGACGTCGCGGGCGCGGGGCGTGCCTTTCCGAAAGCTTCGGGCAAACCGGATGACATCTTTGAAACCGACGGTCAGATCACCAAGCGCCCCATACGCGCGCTGACACTTTCAGCCCTTGCCCCACAAAGGGGCGAGCATCTGTGGGATATCGGCGGGGGCACCGGATCAATCAGCATCGAATGGCTGATGTGCGATACAACATTG
Source organism: Ruegeria sp. (assembly GCA_040829945.1). Lineage (GTDB taxonomy): Bacteria > Pseudomonadota > Alphaproteobacteria > Rhodobacterales > Rhodobacteraceae > Ruegeria. The sequence goes on along the minus strand of JBFOLN010000009.1, from coordinate 57,372 downwards.
ACCGCTACGACGATCGAGCCTCGTTTAGACCGGGCCGAACGTATTCGCCGCAACGCAGATGCGCTCGGACAGGACCGGCTTCACGTGGTTCATGGCGCCGCACCAGGGGCGCTTGAAGATCTCACCCAGCCGGATGCGGTTTTTATCGGCGGCGGCCTGAGTGTGGATTTGCTGAATTGGCTACACGCGAACCTTAGCGCTGGCACTCGGCTCATCGCCAATGCGGTGACGCTGGAAAGCGAGGCGCTGCTGGCCGAATGGCACAACAAGCTGGGTGGAGATCTTTTGCGTATAGAACTGGCGCAAGCTTCGGCACTTGGCCCCCGGCGCGGATGGAAATCTGCCTATCCGGTCGTGCAGTGGAGTATCACGCTATGATCGTTGCGGGGCTCGGATTTTCTTCTTCCGCCACTGTGGCAAGTCTGCGTGCTGTGTTCGACCGAGCCTCGGAGGGGCAAAATGTTGACGCTCTGGCAACCGCCGCAGAGAAAGACGGACATGCCGCCTTGATCGAGCTTGCCGATGCAACTTCGTTGCCCCTGCATTTAATTTCGGCAGACGATCTTGCCGGACAGCGTACACTCACCTGCTCGCCCCGCAGTCGTGCCACATATGGCACTGGCAGTGTGGCCGAAGCATCCGCCCTTGCGGCCGCCGGGCACGGCGCGCGGCTGATTTCACCCAGACATATCTCGGACGACCGGCTTGCAACCTGCGCCGTCGCCATTGGAGGACAAACATGACCGTTCATTTCATCGGGGCCGGACCGGGCGCCGCCGATCTGCTGACCCTACGCGGGCGCGATATCATCGCATCCTGTCCGGTTTGCCTTTATGCAGGCTCGCTGGTTCCAGAAGAGATTCTGGGTCACTGCCCGAAAGATGCAAAGATCGTGAACACCGCACCCATGGATCTGGATCAGATCATGGGCGAGATCGAAGAAGCACACAAAGCCGGGCATGACGTGGCACGACTGCATTCCGGGGACTTGTCGGTCTGGTCGGCGATGGGTGAGCAGATCAGGCGATTGAAAGACATGGGCATCCCGGTCAGTGTCACACCCGGCGTACCATCCTTTGCAGCCGCAGCCGCCGCACTCGGGACAGAGCTTACCTTGCCCGGGCTGGCACAATCTGTCGTGCTGACCCGTACACCCGGGCGCGCGTCGTCAATGCCCGAAGGTGAGACGCTGGAAAACTTCGCCCGGACCGGTGCGACGCTGGCCATCCATCTGTCGATCGGCAATCTGGACAAGGTGATCGCGGATTTGTCGCCAGCCTATGGTGCGGATTGCCCGGTGGCCGTGGTTTATCGCGCAAGTTGGCCGGACGAACGGATCATTCGCGCAACTCTTGCCACGCTGAAAGACGCACTCGATGAAAGCATCTCGCGGACGGCGCTGATCATGGTTGGCCCAGCACTTGCGGGAGAAGGGTTCGACGAAAGCTGCCTTTATTCAAAAACATACGACCGCCGCTATCGTCCGCAAAGCGCTGAAAGTCCTTGGTCGAGCTGGAGCCATGGTGATGACTAACCCTCCGGGCCTTCTTATCTCTGCCCCATCATCGGGTACCGGGAAAACGACCGTCATGCTCGGTCTACTCCGGGCTTTGGCCGAGGATGGGCTGACCGTGCAGCCGTTCAAGAGCGGACCTGACTATATCGATCCGGCCTTTCACCGGGCGGCGGCGGGGCGTGCCTCGTTCAATCTGGACAGTTGGGCGATGGGCGAGTCCTTGTTGAGCGCAATCTCTGTTCAGGCTGAAGGCTCGGACATCGTGGTTGCTGAAGGGTCGATGGGCCTGTTCGATGGCGTCGCCAAACCCGGAGAACTGGGCCATGGGTCCAGCGCAGAGACAGCACTGCGCATGGGATGGCCAGTGGTTTTGGTGCTGGATGTAGGTGGTCAGGCGCAATCAGCTGCGGCGACGGCCCTTGGGTTTCGCATGTACAACCCAGACCTGCCCTTTGCCGGCGTCATCCTGAACCGCTGTGCCAGTCCCCGCCACGAACGCTTGACCCGGCTGGGTATGGAGCGCGCAGGGCTGCCTGTTCTGGGCGTGCTGCCACGCCGGGGCGATCTGACCCTTCCCGAGCGGCATCTGGGTTTGATACAGGCGGTTGAACATCCTGATTTGGAAACAGCGATTGCCAGATATGCCGCGTTTCTACGCGAACATGTTGATCTGGATGCAATCAAACGAGCGGCCTCCTCAGGCCCCGAAGGGCCATCGTCAGCCGCGCTGCCGCGACCTCCGGCGCAACGGATCGCACTAGCCCGAGATGCGGCGTTTTCATTTACCTACCCGCATCTTTTGGAAGGTTGGCGCAGCGCTGGAGCCGAGATTCTGCCATTTTCCCCGCTGGCGAATGAAGCACCGGTCGAGAATGCTGATCTGATCTGGCTACCTGGCGGGTATCCGGAACTACATGCCGGAACCTTAGCATCAGCAGATAACTTCCTGACCGGACTGCGGAAGCATGCAGAAACCAAACCCGTTCATGGTGAGTGCGGTGGGTACATGGCTTTGGGTGAAGTCTTGGTCGACAAGGATGGCACCCCCCATCAGATGGCGGGTCTGCTGGGCTTGAAGACGTCGTATCAGAAGCGCAAGTTCAACCTCGGTTATCGCAAGGCTGAACTGCTGACCCCAATGCCGGGGTTTGCAACGGGCACTGCCCTGCGGGGTCACGAGTTCCACTATTCCTCGATCATCGAACAACCAGACACGCCGCTGGCACGTGTATTTGATGCCGAAGGCGCCGAGGGCCCGCAGACAGGCTCGCGACGCGGCAATGTCACCGGCACATTCTTTCACCTGATCGCAGAGGCTTCGGCATGAGCGGTTTTGTCTCTTTCATTGGTTCCGGCCCAGGTGATCCGGAGCTGCTCACCCTCAAGGCCGTAGACCGGATGCAGAAGGCGGATGCGGTGCTGTTTGATGACCTCAGCAGCGGCCCGATCCTGACCCATGCGCGCGAAGACGCCGATCTGGTCGGCGTTGGCAAACGCGCCGGTCGCCCCTCGCCCAAGCAGGATCACGTCAGCCGGTTGCTGGTGGAATATGCCCAGACCGGTCAGCGGGTCGTGCGGTTGAAATCTGGTGATGGAGGTTTGTTCGGGCGTCTGGAAGAAGAGCTGGTCGCCTTAAGAGCAGCCGGTATCGAATATGAAATCATTCCCGGTATCCCCTCGGCCATAGCAGCCGCCGCCGCTGCCGGAATCCCTCTGACCCGGCGCCTGACTGCGCGCCGCGTTCAGTTTGTCACCGGCCATGACGTGAGCGGCAAGTTACCCAGCGATCTGAACCTTCCGGCCTTGGCAGATGCAGGCGCAACGACGGTGGTGTTCATGGGCAAGCGCACGTTTCCGTTGTTGGTTGAAGTTCTGCACGCGCATGGCCTGCCCTTGGACACACCCGCATTGATGGCCGAGTCGGTATCGACACCTGATCAGGAGCTGCATCGTTCGACAATCGGAGAACTATCCGAGAAACTGCGCTCTGAGATTGGAACTGCCCCGGCGTTGATTCTGTACGGTCCGCTGGCGGAGTTCGACGATGAATGACCTAACGCTGATCGGGATCGGCACAGGCAACCCCGACCATCTAACCTTTCAGGGGGCGCAGTCGATCCGAACAGCGGATTTGATCCTGATTCCGCGAAAGGGAGAGAATAAGGCCGATCTGGCCGGGCTGCGTGAAGATATCATTGCGCAGGTCACCGACACTCCTCCACTTATCGCCTATTTCGACATCCCCAAACGCCGGGATGATGATGGTTACCTGCGCGGCGTTGATGAATGGCACGATGCCATCGCACTGCGCTGGCAACAGGCGATTTCTGCTCACCCGAACGCTCAGAAAGTGGCGCTGCTGATCTGGGGCGATCCGTCGCTTTATGACAGCTCATTGCGGATCGCTGCACGACTGGACCCGCAACCGCCTGTCCGGGTGGTGCCGGGCATCACCGCGTTACAAGCCTTGACTGCGGCCCATGCGATCCCGATCAATGATTTGGGTGCCCCATATGTCGTAACCACAGGTCGCCGCCTCCGCGACGAGGGTTGGCCTGATGTCGCTACAAAAGTGGCTGTCATGCTGGATGGAGAGTGCTCATTCCAAAGCCTCGAGATGAAGGACTACGATATCTGGTGGGGTGCTTACGTGGGAATGAAGGAAGAGATCTTGATCAACGGACCTTTGGCGGACGTGGCGCAGGAGATTCTGAGCACCCGCGCGCAGGCGCGATCTAATCACGGCTGGATCATGGACATTTACCTGCTGAATAAGCGTGCGGGGTGACCAACCGCGCGCCACTTCAATCCGGCAGAAATGCACAGGATTGTGAGTTCGGTTTCAACGCTTTTCTGCCATCTGTTCCCTGACCATCCAGAGAGGGGAAGAAAATGAAGGCGTTCTGGACCGCGATTTGTCTATTGGCCTCGCCCGCATGGGCCGACAGCATCGAACCACTTTCCGGTTGGGCAGTTTACTCAAGCGACAAAAGCTATGACACGCTCGTCGAGGACACCAAGGCGGCTGTAAAGGAAAACGGTCTGATTGTCGTGACGCAGGCTGGGCCGACCAAAGCCGCCGCCGCGAGAGGTATTACGATTCCAGGCAACCGGGTGATCGGCGTATTCAACAACGACTACGCCGTACGGGTGCTTGAGACCTCGACCAATGCGCTGATTGAAGCACCGATCCGCTTCTATGTGACGGAAAGTGAAGATGGCAGCGCAACATTGTCTTATAAAACACCAAGCTTCGTGTTTGCCCCATACGTCTACGAGGGCGGAGAGCCTTTGCGCGAGATTGCCACTGAACTGGACGCAAAGTTTCAAACCATCGCGGAAAGCGCAGTCAATTAGTCACACTGACGTGAACCTGCTTGCGTCCGCGCCTGTCCTCCGCAATCTGCTGCAAGAACAATTGTCGGAGCTTGATTAATGCAGGACCTTCCCCCCCGCGCCGCAGATCTGTTAGCCGAGCGGCTGTATGAGGCCGGATGCCGCCACGCATTCGGCATGCCCGGTGGAGAGGTTCTGACGTTGGTGGACGCGTTAGAACGCGCTGGCATCACCTTCCACCTGGCCAAACACGAAAATGCCGCGGGGTTCATGGCCGAGGCCGTCCATCATAGAGATAGCGCGCCTGCAATTCTGGTCGCCACGCTAGGCCCCGGCGCGATGAACGGGATCAATGTAGTTGCGAATGCTCTGCAGGACCGGGTGCCGATGATCGTCCTGACCGGCTGCGTAGATGCTGACGAAGCTCTGACCTATACCCATCAGGTGATGGATCATTCACAGGTTTATCAATCGATCACCAAGGGCACGTTTCTTTTGACCGCCAACGGGGCCGACATCATCGCCGATAAGGCGGTCTCGCTGGCCAACCAACCCCGCCCCGGGCCGGTACATATCGATGTACCGATCTCGATCGCCGACACCCGAGTTCCGGATGCAAAGCGCCGCAGGCTCGCTAAACCTGCCGCCGTCGGACCTGAGGGGGAGTGTCTGGAAAAGGCACGCCGCTGGGTGGCTGAAGCTGAACGCCCCTTCGCGATCATAGGTCTTGATGTCCTCTATGACGACTCGCGTTGTGTCGTGCGTGCCTTTCTGGAGCATTTCGGTATTCCCTTCGTGACCACTTACAAGGCAAAGGGCGTGGTGCCGGAGGATCATCCGTTATGTCTGGGAGGCGCAGGGCTTTCGCCCCTGGCCGACAAACATCTGGTGCCCCTGGTCGAGAAGGCCGATCTTGTTCTGTGTCTGGGCTACGACCCCATCGAGATGCGCCCCGGATGGCGCGAGATATGGGATCCGGAAGACAAGCGAGTCATCGACATTTCAGCTGTGGTGAATGATCACTACATGCATCAGGCCGGACTCAATCTTGTCGCAGATACAAGTTCAACGCTGGAAGCAATCGCCAAGGGCAATCCGGCACGCAAAACGTGGTCGGGCGGCGAACCGGATCAGGTCAAGACTGCACTGGCACAAGCCTTCCCGACTGACGAAGATTGGGGCCCGGCCGCAATTATCGCGGAAACACGCATAACCTTACCACCTGAAACGCTCGCCACTGCTGACAGCGGTGCGCATCGCATTTTGCTGAGCCAGATGTGGAAATGTACCGAGGAACGCGGGCTGATCCAGTCATCGGCGCTTTGCACCATGGGCTGCGCCGTTCCGATGGCGATCGGGTTGAAACTGGCCGAACCTGATCGACCCGTCATCAGCTTCTCGGGAGATGCCGGGTTCCTGATGGTTGCCGGAGAACTCTCCACCGCAGCCGAAATGGGTGGCAATCCGATCTTTCTTGTATTTGTCGACGCCAGTCTCGCACTGATCGAATTGAAACAGCGTCAGCGACAGATGGGCAACCTGGGGGTGGATTTCGATCGTCACGACTTCGCCGCCATGGGCTGCGCTTTCGGCGGGTACGGTCACACGGTACGCAATCGTGGCGAATTGCGGGTCGCGCTTAATGAAGCGTTGAAAGCCGACAAATTCACTGTCATTGCTGCGGAAATTGACCGTGGAGGATATGATGGCCGCATCTGAAGGACCGCTGAAAGGCGTCAAGGTTCTGGACCTGTCTCGAATTCTGGCCGGACCCACCTGCACGCAGCTGTTAGGCGATCTGGGCGCAAGTGTCATCAAGATCGAAAACCCGGCGACCGGGGGCGATGATACACGACAATGGGGCCCTCCGTATGCTGAGGATGCAGATGGCAACCGCTCGGACCTGAGCGCCTATTTCATGTCGTCCAACCGCAACAAGAAATCGGTGGCGCTTGATATCGCGACACCGGAAGGACAAGCGGAAATTCGGCGGCTGGCTTCTCATGCGGATATTCTGATCGAGAATTTCAAGCCCGGCGGACTCGCTAAATACGGGCTCGACTACGCCTCAATATCCAAAGAATTCCCTAGTCTCGTTTACTGTTCGATCTCAGGCTACGGGCAGACCGGCCCGAATGCATCGAAGCCCGGATATGACCTCATGGCGCAAGGCTATGGTGGGATCATGTCCTTGACCGGAGATGCCGATGGCGCGCCAATGAAAGTGGGCGTGGGGATCGCAGACGTGATGTGCGGCATGTATGCCTGTGTTGGTATTCTGGCTGCTCTGCGTCATCGCGACCTGAATGGCGAGGGTCAGCAGATCGATCTTGCGCTGGTCGATGCTCAGATCGCGTGGCTGATCAACGAGGGCGTGAACTACCTGACCTCGGGCAATGTGCCCCAGCGGCGCGGCAATGGGCATCCCAATATTGTGCCTTACGAGGTCTATCAGACGATCGATGGGCACGTGATTCTGGCTGTCGGGAATGACAGTCAGTTCAAAAGATTCTGTGGCTTCATCGAGAAATCAGAGCTTGCTAACGACCCCCGATTTGCTACCAACCCAGCCCGCCTTGAAAATAGGGATGCGTTGAATGCGATCCTGCGCCCGGCTGTTCAGGCGCTGGATACCAACAGCGTCATCGCAGGGCTGGAAGCGCTGAAAGTACCTGTTGGCCCGGTGAGAACACTGGATCAGGTATTTGCCTCTGATCAGGTTGCCGCACGACAGATGCAGATCAAGATGCAGGCCGCACCTGGCGAGGTGCAACTGATCGGGAATCCCCTGAATCTGTCGCTCACGCCTGTAACATATCGCAGTGCACCTCCGGTCTGCGGGGCGGACACACAGGCCGTTTTGAACGCGGAAAACCCCTTCGAAGATTGAAACACTCTGCCTGATTAGGCGGCAAGTTGCTGAAACATGCCGTTGAATCGGCGGTTTTTTTCGCGTTTTCCCCACACAAGCTTTCCCCAATTCGAGAGCAGGGTCGATACTGTTACGACCCGCCTGCACACTCTGTTACATCGAACAATGTAGACTACCGTAATCAGATTGGACCCGAGTATGAAACAAGACGTCTTTGGACAGATGAACACCCTGAGCCAGCCCGCCAGTGTCGAGGCTTGGAATGGTGTTCTCCTCGGGTTCATGGCACATGCCGCCATCACACCTCAGCATCTGGGTAAAGTGCTTGAGCTGGAGCCGGACTTTGCGTTGGGCCACGCGGTCAAAGGCCTGTTCATGGTTTTGCTGGGTCGACGCGAGATGATCGGGGTTGCGGCCGAAGCGCTGACCGCAGCAAACGCTGCGATGGAGCGCCAGCCGGTCTCGGCCCGCGAAAGACTTTATGTCGAGGCGCTGGCCTTTTACATGGCCGACCTTCCGACGCAGGCTGTGCAGAAATTCGAGGAGATCCTGCGGGCACATCCCACGGACACCTTGGCCATGAAACTCAGCCATGCCACCCGGTTTGTTCTGGGCGACTCGGAAGGTATGCGCCGGTCGATCGAGAGAGTTTTGCCAGCCTATGAACCCGATCATGCAGGTCGCGGATATCTGTTGGGTTGTCATTCCTTCGCATTGGAAGAAACTCGCGCTTACGAGAAAGCTGAGATAGCCGGTCGTCAAGCCTTGTGGATGGTCTCGGACGACGCCTGGGGGCTGCACGCCGTAGCACATGTGCATGAGATGACGGGCAACGCGCAGTTGGGCTTGGATTGGTTAGCCGGGCGTGAGGACGCCTGGGCGCATTGCAACAACTTTCGGTATCACGTGTGGTGGCACAAAGCGCTGATGCATCTGGATCTCGGTCAGGTCGATCAGGTGATGGCGCTGTACGATAACCACATCCGTCAGGACAAAACCGACGATTACCGCGATATCTCGAACGCCACTTCTCTGCTTTCACGGCTTGAGCTTGAGGGCGTGGACGTCGGCAACCGCTGGGAGGAATTGGCCGATCTCAGCGCGGCCCGCACCGAAGATGGCTGTCTGATCTTTGCTGACCTACACTATCTACTGGCGCTGACCGGCGACAACCGTTCGGATGCTACAGCCCAAATGCTTCAGCGTATCCAGAAAGACGCCCAGCGTAATCAAGGCGATACGCCGATCCGCATGTCCGACCCCGGAATCGCGGCGGCCAAAGGGCTCGAAGCCTTTGGTGAAGGACTTTACGGCCAGGCTTTTGATTTCTTGTCAAACGCGCGTGGCGGCATGCAGCTGGCAGGTGGCAGCCACGCCCAACGTGATGTATTCGAGCGCATCACCATCGATTCCGGCCTGCGCGCCGGCCGTCTGGATGCTGTCGAGCGCATTCTTGACGATCGCCGCGCCAAGCGCGCAGGAGGTGAGGACAACTACGCCCTCGCCCGCCGCGCATTGATTGAGGCCGCTCGCGATAGCGGCGACGCACAAAGCGTCCCCGCCGAATAAGAACAACAAAAAAGACCAAGAAGGACAGAAACCGCATGGCGACTGCATCGCCCGCTTCTGATTTTGCTCCGGTGGCGTCTCAGACCGCTGCCCCTGCCCGCACGCGCGACCCGCGATTGGACTTCTATCGCGGTATCGCGATGTTCATCATCCTGATCGCGCATATTCCGAACGACCCCTGGGCCAAGTGGATTCCTGCCCGGTTTGGGTTCTCGGACGCGACCGAGATCTTTGTATTCTGTTCTGGCATGGCCTCAGCCATCGCTTTTGGAGGAGCGTTTATGCGCAAAGGCTGGTGGCTGGGCACCGCGCGCGTCTCTTTCCGCATCTGGCAGGTCTATTGGGCACATATCTGCCTGTTCTTCTTCGTCGCCATGTCAATGGCTGCGTTGGACCAGTCCGGGCTGTTTGAAAAAAGCTATGTCTCGTCACTTAATCTGCAGCATTTCTTCCGCGATCCAATGCAGCAGATGGTGGGGATGTTCACCCTGACCTATGTGCCGAATTACTTTGACATCCTGCCGATGTATCTCGTGGTGCTGGCGATGATGCCGCTGTTCATGGGCCTACATCGCATCGGGTTCTGGGCTGTCGCCGTAACTTCGGTTGCGATCTGGCTGGTGGCACAAACTGGCGTGCTGGCCTTGCCAGCAGAGCCATGGTCGGATCGTCAGTGGTTCTTTAACCCGTTTGGCTGGCAATTGCTGTTTTTCACCGGATTTGCCTTCATGCGCGGCTGGATTCCAGCTCCGCCCGTGTCGAAAACCTTGATTTGGGCCGCTGCGTTGTTCCTGATTTTTTCTGCTCCGTTCGGGTCGTGGAAAGTATTCCTGTGGATTGATACTGCAGCCCCCGGTCTGGCTGAAGAGATCCGCAAGGCCTGGCCGCTGACGAAAGAACTGCGTGACAAAACCGACTTTGGATTGTTCCGCTACATGCATTTCCTATCGCTGGCCTACCTCGGCTGGGTCGTTGCAGGTGAGCATGGCCATCGACTGATCGCCACCGGTCACGGGACAGCTGCGCGGGTCTGGCAGTGGCTCCTGACAATTATCACGAAAGTTGGACAGCAATCGCTTGCCGTATTCGTATTTTCCATGGCTGCCGCTCGACTTATCGGCGTTGGACTGGATCAGACTGGGCGAGATGTTGCCAGTGTTTTTGTCGCCAACATGATTGGCTTTGCCATGATCATCGGAGTGGCCTATCTGGCCGCGTGGTTTAAGTCACACCCTTGGAAGACAAAGAAATGAATTTAACAAGACGCGCATTTTTGGCCTCGACCACCTTACTCGCTTTGGCACCAGCCAGTTTTGCCACAGGCAGCGAAGTGCCCTTTGATCGAAACGATGTCATTGCCTTGGCCCGTGATATGGCAAGCCGTCCTTATGCCGAGCGTGATATGGTGCCGCAGGAATGGCAGGATCTGACGTATCAGCAGTACCGTTCAATTCGATTCCGTCTGGATCGCGCGCTGTGGTACGAAACTGACACACCGTTTAACGTCGACTTCTTCACGCCGGGTCTGTATTTCCCGCGCACTGTGCAGGTCTCGACAGTCGAAAACGGCATGACAAAACCTGTCGTCTTCGATCTAGAGATGTTCGACAAATCCGAAGATGTGCCGCAACTGCCTATCGATGACACACTGGGCTTTTCCGGGCTACGCCTGAGAACAGAAATGCACCGTCCTGGCAAGACAGATGAATTCTGCGTTTGGCAGGGGGCAAGCTATTTCCGAGCGATCGGTCTGCACGAGGTTTACGGCCTCTCGGCCCGAGGCCTTGCCCTGAAAACCGGTGACCCGGATGGCGAAGAGTTTCCCGAATTCATCCGCTTCTGGCTGGAACGCCCCAATCCTGGACAGCGCGACATGGTCGTTCACGCTCTGATGGACAGCCCCAGCGTGACCGGTGCCTATCGTTTCAAAGTCACCGCTGGCGCTGATTGCGTGATGGATATCGAGGCGACACTGTTCCCGCGCACTGAACTGACTCACGTGGGCATCGCACCCGGCACGTCGATGTTCCTGTTTGATCAGACCAATCACAGCCGTTTTGATGACTTCCGCCCCGCTGTGCATGACAGCGATGGGTTGTTGGTTCGCAATGGGGCTGGCGAAGTAATCTGGCGGCCCTTGGCCAACCCAACCCGCCTGCAAGTGTCATCGTTTGTCGATATGAATCCGCAAGGTTTCGGCCTGATGCAGCGCAAGCGTGAATTCACGGATTATGCCGACCTCGAAGCCCTGTATCACAAACGCCCCAGCCTGTGGGTCGAACCCAAGGGCGACTGGGGCAAAGGATCGGTCACGCTGGTTGAAATACCGGCAGATCAAGAAATCTATGACAACATCGTCGCCTACTGGCGTCCTTCCGAACCCTATGCTGCGGGATCACAGGTCGATTTTTCGTACAGCCTGATCTGGGGTGAAGAACCCCAACGCACTGCGATGCCACGTGTGATTAACACTGCAATGGGTGAAAACACATTTGGTGAGGGGCGTCTGGCCGTGATCGATTTCGAGGCCAGCGACCTGTTCGAGGACCTTGATGCAATCACGATCTTTGTTGACTCGCCCCATGCCGAAACATCCGATGGCGTCTTGCAGCGCAACCCCGATACCGGCGGCTTGCGACTTGCGTTTTCGTTTGAACCAGGTGACCGGAACCATGTCGAACTGAGGGCACAGCTGCGGCTTGGCAAGCAACCCGCGTCCGAGGTTTGGCTGTACAGATGGACCACATGACCCAGGACTTGCATATCATGCCGCCCGCGGCACCGCTGGCGATGCCTGCGCAGAACTTCAGCCAAGGTTTCCGCGATGCACAGGCACCTTCACGCGCACACCGCCCTTCTTCGGGCTTTTGGCGTGCGCTGGCGTTTTCACCGGCAATGGCGGCAACGCTAGGTCTGCTCTGGGTCATGTCCGACTGGTTCGGAGCCGAAGGGATCAACCTTGTCGAAGGTATCCTTTTGGCATTGATATCGTTCAATTTCTTCTGGATATCGTTCACGGTCTGCACCGTTCTCCTCGGAATGATTTCACTGTCGCGTCAGGAAGCACCGCAACGACAGTCGCCGCCGCAACTCCTGCGGGTCGCGTTGCTGATGCCCGTCTATAACGAGGTGCCATGGTTTGTGCTGGGCAACGCCCGCACCATGCTTGAGGATTTGCGGGCGCGGGGTGGTCAGCACCACTACGCCATGTTCATCCTGTCCGACACTCGCGACCCGGAGATCGCAGCACAGGAACAAGCCAGCATCGAGGCGCTGCGAACGACGCTGGCACCGGGTTTGGAGCTGTATTACCGCCGCCGTGAAGAGAATACAGATCGCAAGGTTGGTAACATTGCCGATTGGGTCAGCCGTTGGGGCGCGGATTGGGATGCAATGCTGGTGCTGGATGCCGACAGCCTCATGACCGGCCGAGCAATTGCCCGGCTGACCGATACGCTGGCCCGAGATCCCGGCGCTGGACTGATCCAAAGCTATCCTCAACTGATCGGTGCGCAATCAGTCTTTGCCCGGATGCAGCAATTCGCCAATGGTGTTTACGGCATCGCCTTTGCAGAAGGTCTGGCACGGTGGTGCGGACAAGAGGGGAACTACTGGGGCCATAACGCGATCATCCGTACCAAGGCTTTTGCCTGCAGTGCGGGTCTGCCTAAGCTGCGTTCGTTTGGCGGCCAGAACAAATTGATTATGAGCCACGATTTTGTCGAGGCCGGCCTATTGCGTCGCGCCGGTTGGGCGGTCCGCTTTCTGCCGCGAATTCGAGGCTCATACGAAGAGACTCCACCGACTCTGATTGACCACGCGATGCGGGACCGACGCTGGTGCCAGGGCAATCTGCAACATCTGAAGTTGCTGGGTTCTACCGGATTTCGGGCTGTGTCGCGATTTCATATGTTCCATGGTGCTGTCGGCTATCTGATGTCTCCGCTGTGGTTCGCGCTGCTGGTGATGTGGGCGTTGATCGGTCAGGGCAAGGACGCTTCGGTCCTGCATTATTTCAGCCCGGACAATCCGCTGTTTCCACAATGGCCCGAGATGTCTGAAACGCGTCATGTGCTGATCATTCTGGTGATGTATGCGATGCTGCTGGCACCCAAGGTTCTCGGTGTGGCTGCCCTACCTCTCAGCGGTGTGCGGTATTCTGATTTCGGGGGTGTGCGGAAGTTCTTCACCTCGTTCCTGTCCGAGGTCGTTCTGTCGATCCTTTATGCCCCAATCCTGATGGTACAGCAGATGATCGCCGTCTTCCGCACCGCATTCGGCATTCAAAAGGGCTGGTCTCCGCAGGCACGCGATGGCGGGAGCTATGGGCTACGCACACTGATCCTGTGCCACACGCTGGAAACCATCAGCGGCGTGGCGCTAACCGTTGGTATCCTCGCCGGTCTGGTTTCAATATGGCTTGCTCCGATCGCGATCAGTTTGGCACTGGCGATCCCGCTTTCGGCGCTCAGCGGTGTTTCAGCGGGCACTGCGCGTCGCATGGTTGGAATGCGTGAAGATTTCAGCGAGCCTGCGATTACACGTTCGGCCCGATATTACCGCAACGAGTTGAAGCACCTGATCGAAGGCAAGGGCGTCGTCACTCCGGCGGAGTAATCAACCGCCGGGTAGTCCTTCGTACCAATCCACCATCATATCGGCCCAGCCCACCGGTACCGAGTGTCCGCCAGGGAACAACGCGAATTCCAGGGCGCTGCTCTCAGCACAGCGGCTCCAATAGCGGCGCATGAACTGTCCTGTGGTCCCAAAACCACCGGGTTTGGTGTCCGCGCATTCATTGGCGACCCGCCAGATCTCCAGCCCGGCAAAAATGTCGCCTTGATGAAATCTGCCACCACCCAGTATGCGCCCTTCAAGCGGGACGACATTGTCGGTCCAGCCATGAGTGTGAAACAGACGCACTGGCCCCTCGCAGGCAACCGGGTGTGGGCGCCAGAAGCCACCTGAGACTGGGGCGTAGGCCGAAAAAGTATCCGGTGCGGCACAGGCCAGATAGTAAACCATGAACGCACCCGCCGAAAAACCGCTCAGCACCACGCGGTCGGGATCGACACCGAAGCGGTTGGCGGCGTCCCGTACGACCTCTGTCAGAAAAGCGGGCTCGTCGCGGCCTTCCCAGCCGGGGAAAAAATTCCAGCTTTGGCGTCCATTTCGTTCGGACCCTTCCGGGGCCATGACGGCGTAGCCTCGGTCGAGCAGCGGTTCGACCATTGATCGGTTCTTCAGCGTGCCGGTTCCAGTGCCTCCATATCCATGAAGGAACACGACTAGCGGCGGGTTTTCAGCATCGGGCAGCTCAATCTGATAAAAGCCCGCCTCCGTCTCGCACATCCCTTCTTCGTCACCGCAGACGGCCAGAGCGGTCTGTCCAACAAACACAAAACCAAGGGCCAACCATAGTTTTACACGCATTACGCATCCTCTTTGTATTCGTTGACAGGCAGACCAGCCCGTACCCAACCGGGTCCTGCGGCAGAGCCCAACATCCCTTCGGGCACATCGATGATATTGGTAAAACCGGCCTCAGTCAGTTGATTGCTTAGTCGTGCGGATCGTACGCCGCGCGCGCAGATCAACGCGACGGGTGCCGCGCGATTCCCATCGGTCAACCGATCCAGTGCCTGTACAAAATCATCCCGACGCATGTCGATTGGATGCGCCCCCTCGCCAATACCAGTCGACCGCCATTCGCGTGGGGTTCGGATATCGATCAAGTAAACAGCACCCCCCTGTGCCTGCTGATGGGCCTCAGAAACCGTGATCCGGTCGCCTACATAGTCTTGCGGGATCAACCGGTATTCCCGAATTGCAAAACCACCGGCTATCGCGGCTCCGGCCCCCAGCAAAACCCATCGACGGGCTCTGTTACCTTGTTCCGCCACTATGCGCCTCCTCAATTCTCCTCAGGACATATCACAGCCCGACCGCCAATTCGCTCCTCTGTTTACGATACATGTTCAAGATCGTGTCATCTTTCCGCAATCTGCTCGAAGACAGCAATCACATGCAAAAAATGGTCCAATCGCTGGACAGTTCGGGATTTTTCCTTACAAAATCATGACTACCTTGACCGCCCAGATCGGAGTATCGCACTTGTCCCTATTCCTTATCGCGGCCCTTCCCTTTCTCGGAGCTGTGTTTCCAGCCCTCCTGATCCGGGCAGGACGAAACGCAGCAGCATCCGCGGCCGGGTTGACCACCTTCCTCGCCCTTATGGGTCTGTTGATCCACATTCCCAGCGTCATGCGCGGAGACGTAGTGACCGCGCGGTTCGACTGGATACCGGGGCTGGGGCTGAATGCGAATTTCATGCTGGACGGGTTGGGATTCCTGTTCGCGCTGCTCATTCTGGGTATTGGTCTTCTGATCATCTTATACGCGCGGTTCTATCTGTCGCGCGAAGACCCGATGGGGCAGTTTTATACTTATCTGCTGCTGTTTCAGGGCGCGATGGTTGGAATCGTACTGTCCGACAACATCCTTCTTCTACTTATTTTCTGGGAGCTTACATCTCTTAGTTCATTCCTTTTGATCGGATATTGGAGGCATCTGCCCGAAGGACGCCAGGGCGCTCGTATGGCGCTGGCGGTGACCGGCTCAGGCGGATTGGCAATGATCGCAGGAATGCTGATCTTAGGCAATATTGTGGGTTCATACGACCTCAGCGTGATCCTTCAGAACAAAGAACTGATCCAGGCATCGCCCTATTACCTGCCTGCACTGATCCTCATCCTGCTCGGCTGTTTCACAAAGTCGGCGCAGTTTCCGTTCCACTTTTGGCTGCCGCACGCCATGGCTGCACCAACGCCGGTTTCCGCCTACCTGCACTCGGCCACGATGGTGAAAGCTGGCCTGTTCCTGATGGCTCGGATGTGGCCAGTCCTTGCTGGGACGGATGCGTGGTTCTACATCGTTGCGACGACCGGGCTGATTACGATGCTGCTCGGCGCCGTAATCGCTTTGTTCAAAGACGACCTCAAGGCGCTACTCGCGTTTTCGACGGTCTCGCACCTTGGACTCGTGACAATGCTACTTGGCTTTGGAACCAAGATCGCCGCGGTGGCTGCCATTTTTCACATTATCAACCACGCGACATTTAAGGCCGCCCTCTTCATGACCGCTGGGATCGTCGATCACGAAACCGGTACGCGCGATGTCAAACGGCTGGGCGGATTGCGGCACCTGATGCCGATCACCTTCACCATCGGCACCATAGCCGCGTTATCGATGGCGGGCTTGCCTCCGCTAAACGGATTCCTGTCGAAGGAGATGATGCTTGAGGAAACGGTTCACACCACCTGGCTGCACTCGCATTATCTGGTGCCCGGGTTGGCGTTATTGGCGGCGTTGTTTTCCGCCGCCTATTCCTTCCGCTTTGTCGCCCATGTCTTCCTTGGACCTGAGCGCAACGATTACCCGGCACACCCGCATGACCCACCGGTTGGCCTATGGCTTGCCCCGGCATTCCTTGTAGTACTGGTTGTTCTTATTGGCCTTTATTCTGCTGCCATCGTTGGCCCACTTGTCGCCGTCGTTTCAAGCGCCGTGATCGGGGGCGAGAAGCTGCCATATTACTCACTAAAGCTGTGGCACGGCTTTACACCCGCGCTTTATATGTCCGCGGTGGCGACGCTGGGCGGTTTGTTCCTATTGTCGCTGCACCAACGCGGTGAACAATTTTGGAATGCCTTGCCCCGCCCAGAGGCCAAGGTAATCTTCGAGGCGATCATCGACACCCTGACCCGCATTAGTCGCTGGATCACCGATGAACTGCACAACGGTGTGATCAGCCGCTACGCGATCATCCTGGTCACGTTCACCGTCGGACTTGGTTACTACGCCTATTCCACAGGCACGATTGGCGTTGAAACCCGTATACCACTGCCTGCGCAGATCATCCCGATTATCGGCTGGATATGTCTGGTAGGCGCGACGCTGGCGATCATGTGGTTCCACCGCAACCGACTGCTGTCGCTGGTGTTGATCGGCGTCGTTGGCCTGATCGTATCAATGGCCTTCAACTATCTTTCGGCCCCGGATCTGGCTCTTACACAGATCTCGGTCGAGGTGGTGACGATGATCCTGTTGCTGTTGTCGCTGAACTTTCTGCCGACCGAGACGCCATGGGACAGCAGCGCACCGCGTCGTTGGCGGGATGCGGCGATTTCCGTTGTTGCCGGGATTGGCTCTGGTGCTTTGATCTATGCGCTGATGATGCGGGATTTTGCCTTCCCGACCATCTCGGATTTCCATTTGGCGAACTCCTACAAAGGCGGCGGCGGTACCAATGTGGTCAACGTTATCCTTGTCGACTTCCGGGGGTTTGATACCTTTGGCGAGATTATCGTGCTGGGCATCGCCGCCTTGATCATTTTTGCGCTGACCGAGGCGGTTCTGAGCACCAATGTTCGCGGGTACCTGCTGAACCGCAAACCGCATTGGCCGCAGTCGGGCGACTCACACCCGCTGATGATGGTTGTCGCTACACGGGTGATGATGCCGATTGCCCTGATGGTTGGCGCCTACATCTTCTTCCGCGGCCATAACCAGCCCGGGGGCGGCTTCATCGCCGGTCTGATCGTCGCCATCGCCTATCTGATGCAATACATGGCAAGCGGTTACACATGGGCCATCGAACGACAGCGGTTCTATTATCACGGCACCATCGGCTGGGGCGTTCTGATTGCCGCCGCCACCGGTTTGGGCGCGTGGTTCAATGACCGCCCGTTCCTGACCAGCGACTTCGGCTATATCCACTGGCCACCACTGGAAGAATTCGAATGGGCCACCGCAATCCTGTTCGACACCGGTGTGTTCCTCGCGGTGCTGGGTGCCGTGATGCTGGCGCTCGACAGCTTGTCACGCTTTGCATGGCAGCCGGGAATGGCGCAGGAATTCCCGATGGATATCAACCCGCTGCGGGACGACCCTCCTGAAGAAGAACAAGAGAAGGAGCAGGCCTGATGGAAGCGCTCGTAGCCTCTGCCGTTGGCGTAATGACCGCTGCTGGGATTTTCCTGATCCTGCGCCGCCGTACGTTCCCGGTGATCCTGGGCCTATCGCTGATCACCTACGCGGTGAACGTGTTCCTGTTCGCAACCGGGCGGTTGGCGCTGAATGCACCGGCCGTTCTGAACAAGTACGAGGACGTGCCCTATACCGATCCGCTGCCGCAGGCGCTGGTGCTGACGGCCATCGTGATCTCGTTCGGGATGACGGCGGTGATCGTGATGATCGCACTTTCGGCCTATTTGTCCTCAAAGGATGACCATATCGACATGAGCGCAAGCGACAGCGTGGACGCGCCGGGAGAAGACGCATGAACCACTGGATCGTTGCGCCGATCGTCCTGCCCGCGATCCTGGCTCCGTTCATCATCATGGTCCTGCGGTACCATCTGGATTTGCAACGCATATTCTCGGTCGCAGGTGTGGTCGGTCTACTAGGCATTGCGCTGACCATTACCGCACAAGCCACGACCGGGGATATACAGGTCTATGAACTGGGTGATTGGCCCGCACCGTTTGGCATTGTGCTCGTGCTGGACAGAATGTCCGCGATGATGGTGCTTTTGACCGCTTTGCTGGCCTTGCCCATTGTCCTCTATGCCATCGGTTCGGGATGGGATGACAGGGGCAAACATTTTCACGCCCTGTTCCATTTCCAGCTCATGGGAGTGTGCGGAGCCTTCCTGACCGGTGACGCGTTCAACCTGTTCGTCTTCTTCGAAGTTCTGCTGATCGCGTCCTACGGTCTGATGACCCATGGCGGTGGTGCGGTTCGGCTGAAAGCGGGCGTGCAATACGTTACCTATAACCTGCTGGGTTCAACCTTGTTCCTGTTTGCGCTGGGGACAATCTATGCTGTGACCGGCACGCTCAATATGGCTGATCTCGCGGTACGCGTGGCTGAAATTCCACCTGAAGATACAGCACTGCTGCGCGTCGGTGCGGTGCTGCTTCTGCTGGTCTTTTGCATCAAGGCAGCTGTACTGCCATTGCACTTCTGGCTTCCCGCCAGTTACGCCAATGCACCGCTGCCTGTGGCGGCTCTGTTTGCGATCATGACCAAGGTCGGTGCCTATTCCATCTTGAGGGTCTACACTCTCGCCTTTGGACCGGATGTCGCGGTGACAGAAGGACTGGTGGGAGCATGGTTGCAACCTGCAGCACTGGTTACACTTGCGGTCGGCGCCATTGGCATTCTCGGTTCGCAGCATATCGCGCGCATGGTTGCCTTCTGCGCCATCACTTCAATGGGCACGCTGTTGATTGCCATCTCGCTGTTCAGCGAGGTTGCAACGGCCGCCGCACTCTACTACGTATTCCACTCGACCCTTGCGACGGCGCTGCTGTTCCTTGTGGCGGATATGGTGATGGAACGTCGCGGTGGCGCTATTGTACCAAAAGCGCCGATGCCACAGACCGGTTTGATCTCAGCCTTGTTCTTTGTTGGTGCAATTGCGATGGCTGGGATGCCGCCGCTTTCAGGCTTTGTCGGAAAGCTCTTGGTTCTGGACGCATCGCGTGGTTCGCCAGATGCCAGTGCCGTCTGGGCGGTTATCCTGATCGGATCTTTTGTAACCATCGTTGGACTGGCCCGTGCTGGGTCTTTGATTTTCTGGAAGTGCCATGATGTTCAGGTCATCCCCCCTGCGGAGCCAGAAATTGAAGAGACAACAGACAAGACCGTAGCCGCACCCGAGCCGCATCCGGGCCTCGCGTTCACTTCGGTCTTCGGAGCAGTTCTTGGTCTTGTTCTGCTGACGCTGTTTGCAGGCCCGGCATTGCAATACACCAGTAAGACCGCAGAGCAGTTGTTTACACCCGACAACTACATCTCGGCTGTGCTAGGGAGGGAAGAATGATCAAGCTGCTGCATCGAATATTCCCGCACCCTCATCTGACCATTCTACTTACGTTGGTCTGGATACTGCTGGCGAACTCGCCCTCGTTGAACTCGCTGGTGTTTGGCCTTTTGCTGGGGATCATCATTCCGTTCATTACGCAACCCTATTGGCCCGACCGACCCAAGCTGCGCAATTGGCCAATGGTCGCTGAATACATGCTGGTGGTTCTATGGGATATCGTGATGGCCAATATCGCGGTCGCCCGAATTATTCTGTTCAAACGAGACGCTGACCGCCAACCCAGTTTCGTCTGTGTTCCCCTCGAATTGCGTACGCCTGAAGCGATTACAGTACTCGCCGGAACTATCACCATGACACCGGGCACCGTTAGTTGTGACCTGTCCGCACAAGGGCACAATCTACTGGTACATTGTCTTGACGCGCCAAATCCTGAGGAAGTGCGCGACCAGATCAAAAGCCGCTATGAGCGCCGTCTCAAGGAGATTTTCGAATGATCGAATATGCGATTTATTTTGCATTCGCCTGTTTCGGAGCGGCAATCATGTTGTGCTTGTGGCGGATCATCACAGCAGATGGCGTTGGAACACGCGTTCTGGCGCTGGACACGATGGTGATCAATACCATCGCCTTGTTGATCCTTTATGGCCTGAGATTGGGCACCGAGATTTTCTTCGAGGCTGCCATGATCATCGCCATGCTGGGCTTTGTCTCAACCGTGGCCTACGCGCGTTTCATGCTGCGCGGCAATATTATCGAGTGAGGATGGCATGACTTTCATCTTCGAACTACTCATCGCCTTCTTCCTGATCGTTTCGGGTATCTTCGGTTTTGTCGGCTCGTTCGGCATGATCAAGCTTAAGGACCCGATGTCCCGTTTGCATGCGCCAACCAAGGCGACGACGCTGGGCGTCGGTGGAGTGCTGCTGGCGTCAATTACACACTCGGTCTTGATTGAGGGTAAACTTTCACTCCACGAATTGCTGATCACCCTGTTCTTGTTCCTGACTGCCCCGATCACGGCTCTGTTCATTGCCAAATGGCACATTCATCGTCATGAAAAGCCCGAAGATCTGCCGGATGCAGGCGAGGATGAGCTTTGGGCGACCCACGCAGTCGAGCAGGTCGAGGACGTCCCGGACCATAGCGCGAACTAAGTACCATGCACACACCTCCGTTGCCCCTGACCCGCGATCTGGTTCTGATTGGCGGGGGCCACACCCATGCACTGCTGCTGCGGAAGTGGGGTATGAACCCGCTGCCGGGCGCGCGCGTGACCGTGATCAATCCGGGCCCAGCAGCACCCTATTCCGGGATGCTGCCGGGCTTTGTGGCCGGTCACTACGAACGATGGGAACTGGATATTGATCTGATCCGTCTGGCCCGTTTCGCGGGCGCGCGGGTGATATTGGGTGCAGTTGAGCACATCGATCCGGACAAGCGTCATATTCGTGTTCCCGGACGCCCGCCGGTAGTGTTCGATGTCGCCTCGGTCAATGTCGGTATTACCTCCGACATGCCTACGTTGCCCGGATTCGCCGAACACGCAGTCCCGGCCAAGCCACTCGGCCTCTTCGCCGAGCGATGGGAGGAATATCTTTCAGGAACCGGGCCCGCTTCGGTAGCGGTGATTGGTGGCGGAGTTGCCGGTGTCGAACTCGTCATGGCAATGGCCTTCGCCCTGCGATCTAAAAGACGTGATGCGCAGGTTACCATGATCGATAGCGCAACCGCCTTGACTGCGACGGTTCCAAAGGCGTCGTCCACAATTCGACGAGCGATGGATGATCTTGGGATCAGGGTTTTGGAACACGCTTCCATCAAACAGATAGCGGCGGATCACATCGAGATGGACGATGGCCAACAGATAGCTGCCGAATTCATCACAGGTGCGGCAGGTGCACGACCCTATGACTGGATCTCCAGTAGCGGCCTTGAACTTCACGATGGTTACATCAAGGTCAATCCATACCTGCAATCCAGTGACCCTTCGATATTCGCTGCCGGCGATTGCGCCCACCTGTCAGAAAACCCTCGCCCAAAGGCAGGTGTCTACGCGGTACGCGAGGCACCTGTTCTGTATGACAACCTGCGCGCTGCGCTGGGTGCGGGGAGCATGAGGCGCTATTTGCCGCAGAAGGACTACCTGAAACTCATCTCATTGGGCGATAAGTCCGCCCTGGCCGAACGGTTGGGAACATCGCTCAGCGGTCCGCTCATGTGGAAATGGAAAAACCATATCGACCAGCGTTTCATGAACCGGTTTCGCGATCTGCCCCGGATGGCCGCTCCGGCGTTGCCACGGCATCACGCAGCTGGGTTACATGAGGCACTGGGTGAAAAACCCATGTGCGGTGGATGCGGCGCCAAAATTGGTCGAGGGGCATTGCAAACCGCACTGCAGGAATTACCGCAGCTGGAGAGGTCTGACATCACCCCCCTTCCCGGCGATGACGCGGCATTGTTGCAAACTGGTGGTGTTCGGCAGGTCATGACTTCGGATCACCTGCGCAGCTTCACCAATGACCCGGCCTTGATGACACGTTTCGCCGCTGTCCACGCTCTTGGTGATATTTGGGCGATGGGAGCGCAACCGCAAGCCGCGACAGCCACAATCATCCTGCCCCGCATGTCTGCTGAATTGCAGCAGCGCACAATGTCCGAGATCATGCGTATCGCTAGCGAAGTAATGCATAACGCCGGAGCCGAGATCGTCGGTGGCCATAGCTCAATGGGCGATGAAATGACCATTGGCTTCACGCTGACGGGGCTTTGCAATGCTGATCCAATCACTCTGAGTGGGGCGAAACCCGATGACGCACTGATCCTGACAAAACCGCTGGGCAGTGGCATCCTGATGGCTGCCGAGATGGCCGGTCAGGCGGAGGGAGATTGGGTCGCGGGAGCTTTCCAACAGATGGTGCAGCCGCAAGGTGAGGCATCTCGGATCCTGCACAACGCTCATGCGATGACGGATGTCACCGGATTTGGACTTGCCGGACACTTGCAGGGCATTTGTGACGCATCTGGATGCGGGGCTACGTTGTCCTTGGATGCAATCCCGGTCATGGAAGGCGCAACTGAGTTGAGCGATCAGGGAATCCGCTCGACGCTTTACGCCGACAACCGAGCCATTGCACCGGAACTTCCGACCGGGGGTAAGACCGACCTGCTGTTTGATCCACAAACCGCCGGAGGTCTTTTGGCCGCTGTCGCAGCGGATGAGGCCGGCGACTTATGCAACGAGCTGCGGGCCGCTGGATATCCCGCTGATAAGATCGGTCACATGAACAGCACGCCAGGGCTGCACGTTCAAAGCTGATCCAGAACCTTTTCGATCCGGGTCGCCGTTGCTGATAGCCCGGTTTCATCGAGTGACGGGGCATCTATCTGCGCAATCACCTCGGCGCGCTGCGCCTTTCGGGATTTGGCGTAAGCCGGATCGTAGTGTTGCTCCATCAAAGCCTGTGTCAGCCCTCGCTTATCCCCAACATCAATGAAGTCCAGCCAACCGTCGACAATCTCATGGCCACGATGAAATCGTAAGGGAGACAAGCGGTCACGCAGCCGTTCGCTATCCGACAGAATGTCGTCATATGCAGATACCAAGTACTCTGTGCGCGCCGCTATCGGTGCAGTGATCTGGATTCGAGGCGCCGAGCACAAGGCCGACCACAGGCTGGGTGGAAGGATCAGGTTTCCGATCTTGGAGGACTCCGCCTCGACTATGACAGGTCGCGCGATGTCTAAGCCTGTCAGTGCGGCGGCCAAAGCTGATTCAAAGGCTTTCTGAGTGGGCTGACCTCCCGGCATTTCCCCCAGCAGCGAGCCTCGGTGATTGGCTAGCCCTTCAAGATCCAGTATCTGCACGCCCAAATCCCGCAGATATTCCAGCAGATCGGTCTTGGCCGTACCTGTGTATCCGTCCAGCGCAACCAGTCGATATGGCAACGGGTCATCATACAGAAATTGCTTCACCAACCGGCGATAGGAGCGATATCCACCTTCCATGACCTCGGCCCGCCAGCCGATCTGTTGCAGCATCCAAGTGAATGAACCCGACCGCTGTCCACCACGCCAGCAATAAACCAGAGGTTGCCAGTCACCCTCATGAAGGCTGAGGCGGTTTTCAATGTGATCCGCTGCATTGCGAAACACCAATGCTGCACCCAGCTTGCGTGCCAGAAACGGACTTTCCTGGACGTATATCGTGCCAACTCGCGCACGTTCTTCATTATCCAGAACCGGTAGATTGATAGCGCCGGGCATATGGTCTTCGGCAAACTCCGCCGGGCTGCGCACGTCGATAAGCGTATCAAACGCGTGGTTATTGATCTGCTGTAAGTTCGAAAATTTCAACACCATGCCAGCGGTCTACCCCGCCTGTTGTCGGAATAAAAGCCGCGCAACCGATAGCAATACCAGTGCACCGCACAGAAGAGTTATTGCAAACCCTCGGCGCTTGAGTAATGAACCGTCGGTATTGGTTTCAATCTGGCATGGGACGTGCACTCATATGGCACAACAGACCGCAAAATCCCTCAAGAGCAAAGCTTTGAGCGATCTGGAGGCGGGAAAGCTCCCTCAGGCGCTAAAAAAGGCGCAGTTGGGTGTCAAAAAATTTCCGAAGGATTCGGACTACCATGCGATTGCGGGTTTCGTACTGACCGAAATGAAACGCTACAAGCAGTCGATCCCGCATTTCATCGAAGCTTCGCGCATGAAGCCCGATGATGCGCAATTCGTCGAAAACCTCGCGAATGCTCTGATGCAGACGGGCCAGATACCGCGCGCGCTGGCTTATGCCGAACAAAAGCTCAACCAGTTTCCCAACAACAAAGAACTCAGCCGCGTCATTGATGAGATTCAGCTGAAAGGCCAGAACTGGCGCTTGATCATCGAACACGCCACGCAGCGCTTGCAGAAAGACGCCGACAATCCTGACTTTCTGTCGATCCGGTCGCGTGCATATGGAAAGATAGGTTTTGTTGATCATAGTTCGGCAGATATCTCGCGTGCATACGAACTTGCGCCGGAGAAAGAGGATATTGCGCTGAGAAAGGCCAGCGACCTGCATCAATCGGGCGACAAAAAGGCCTCGACCCGCATTTATGAAACCGTGCTTGCGGCCAATCCGCGCTGTGCGGCGGCGCTCTATCAGTTGTCAATGGCTATCAAAAAAGAAAGTTCCGGCCCGCTTGCCGATGCCATTGATCTAACGATCTCCGAAAGCGATCACATCAACTCGTTGCTTGAGTTTGCCAAGGCCAATGTAATTTCGCGCCGAGATGGAATGGCTGCGGCCATGCCTCAGTTTTCGAAGGCCAATCAGGCGCAACATGACACCAATCCGTATGAGTTCGATCAGGAAGAGAAGAAACTCAGGAATATTTGCGAGTTGTTTCCCTCAGCTGACTCGGTTGACCTTGCAAAGAGTAATGGCGGCTCCAAGCCGATTTTCGTGATCGGCCAACCGCGATCCGGCACGACCTTGATGGAGATGATGCTGAGTTCGCTGCCAAATATTGCTGGCTGCGGAGAATTGACGCTGGGCGCCGACCTGTCGCTTGCCTTTGTCGATGAACAAAAACCATTTGATGGGGAGGCGGCAACCGAATTCGCGCAGGAATTTCGCAAGCTGATGCCGCCGATCCCGGAAGGGTCCAACGCATTTGTCGATAAGATGCCACATAACTATCAGCGCGTTGGTTTCCTGCTGTCCGCGTTTCCCGATGCCCTCGTAATCAATATGATGCGCGACCCGAGGGATGTGGGGCTGTCGAAATGGATCAGGCGTTTCCCGGCTCCGGGGATGCGGTATGCTTCGAACCTCAAAGCAATCGCGCATTCGGCCAATCTTTACCGACAGTACATAACGCATTGGAACAAGGTGTTTGCCGACCGCATCCTGACCGTCCGGTATGAAGAGCTTGTGTCGGATCCCAAAACCAATAGCCAGAATGTTGCAGCGTTCTGCGACATCGCGTGGGATGAGCGAATGATGCATCCCGAAGAGAACACCAAACAAGTCCGCACAGCCAGTATCGATCAGGTGCGCAAGAAAATCTCGACCAGTTCGATCGGGGGCTGGCAAGAGGTGGCAGAACACCTTCAACCCATGTTGAACGGGTTCGACCAGACGTTGTGGCCCGAATACGATTTCGACTGACATATTAAAAGGCCGCCCCGAAAGGCGACCTTTTCGTTTCTCGCGGTCAGATCATTTCTGTTTGATGCGCCCATCCAGATAAGGCTGATACGGCGCGTTCTCGGCGAGGTATTCTGCTGTGACATCTGCCAGATCAGGGCCGAAGTCATATGCGTTCTTGTCGTCGCCCGAAAACACACTGTATCCATCACCACCATTGCGGACATAGTTGTTTGTGACGACAAGATACGTCGCCGCAGGATCGATCGGCTCAAATCCATCGCCGTTTGCGACCATAACCTCGACTATCCGCCCTTCATTCGGAGCAACGGACGGGTCCCATGTGAAGGTCATACCCGCCACTTGTGGAAAGCGGCCTTTGACCTCTTCGACCTGGCTCACTCCGTTTTCAAGCGCGTCGATCACGCCCTGACCGCTTATCTCGAAGGTCGAAAGCGTGTTCTGGAAGGGCAGAACCGTCAGAACTTCGCCCATCGTCACTTCGCCCTCATCGATCGAAGCACGAAGCCCACCCGCATTGGCGATCGCAATCTGTGCGCCTTGATCCGCAACGCGCGCAAGCATTGCATCCGCAACGAGATTGCCCATCTCGCATTCCTGCACGCGACACACATCGCGAGAGCCTTCAATGGCAGCGCCGGAATCGGCAACGACACGTTGCTTCATCTCCTCAATCGGAGCCCCCATTTCCGCAACGCGTGCCGCTATATCTGCGTCGGGCGTCACCGAGGCATCCAGCAGGATCGGTTCTCCTTCCGCCGAAATCAGGTTGCCGTCATCATCGAATGTCAGCGTGATCTCACCCAGATACTTCGAGTACGCATAAGCCTGAACGACCGGAACTTCGCCAACCATCGTCGGATATGCTCCTGCGGCGTCCTCATCCGTGTTCGAAAGCAAGGTGTGTGAGTGTCCACCGACCACCAGATCCAGACCTGGCACTTTCTCTGCAATCTCAATATCTTTGGCCAGGCCAACATGGTTGAGTGCGATGATTATGTTCACACCTTCGTCTTGCAGAGCAGCAACGTCGGCCGACAAGCTGTCGATCTCATCCTGAAAAATGACATCTTTGCCCGGGCTGGAGGTTTCGACGGTGTCCGTGGCCAGTGCGGAGATGATGCCGATTTTCTGGCCTCCAACGTCCAAAACGACATGGTTATCCACCTTGCCCTTCAGCTCTGCCGACGAAGACAGGTCTAGATTGCCCGAAATTACCGGGAAGCTGACCGTGTCGATGAACGACGCCAAACCCGCGGGCCCATCGTCAAATTCGTGATTGCCAACCGCCATTACATTATAGCCGATGGCCTCCATAAACTCGGCCTCGGCAGCACCTTTGTAGGTGGTGTAGAAGAGCGAACCCTGGAACGGGTCGCCCGCGTCCAATAGCAGCACATTTTCATCCGCCAGTTCGGCCCGCTTTGCGTCCACGATGGTTTTCAGGCGCGCTACGCCGCCAAAACATTTACCTTCGGCTTCATCCTCAGCGTCGCAGGTCGAATCATATTTGTTGATTGATTCGATGCGACTGTGCAGATCGTTTGTGTGCAGAATGGTCAGTTTGTATTCGGCCGCCGCCATACCTGCGGTCAGACCCAGGACGGCAGCCGAGGCCAATAAACGGGTGAACATATTGAGACTCCCTATTGTTGATTGGCGCGATCGTGCGCCCTGTATCGCGAAGAGTCAAAGGGGGAAATCCAGCTTGATTCTACCCGTCGTGCGGGGCATCAGACCCATATGCTGATATACAAAATTTTCCGTGCAGAAGAATGGGACAACTTGCAGGCGCAAGGCGCCTCGGACGGTGCGCCGATCGATGTATCCGACGGGTTCGTCCATTTCTCAACCGCTGAACAAGCAGCAGAAACGGCAGCCAAACACTTCGCCGGCGTCGAAGGTCTTATATTGCTGGCCTGCGACGCGGACTCGATGGGTGACGACCTGAAATGGGAAGTCTCGCGCGGTGGCGCGCTTTTCCCTCATCTCTACCGCCAGATTCACATGACTGATGTGATCTGGTCGTGTGCTTTGCCCTTCGAAGGTCAGAAGCACAAATTCCCGGAGCAGATGGAATGACCGCGTTTGTTGATCCGGAACGCGCTCAGTTTGAGGCTTTCAAGAACTTGGATCGGGATCACCCGATCGAGATGCTTAATATGGTGAAGTTTCGCGACAAAGCAAATTATCCAGCCGATCACTCACTGGCTGGCGCCGGATTGAGCGGAGCGCAGGCCTATCGCAACTACGGTGCTGAAACCGCTTCGATCATTGAACGTATTGGGGCATCAATCCTCTGGCGCGGTACTTTTCAGGCAACTCTGATTGGCCCTTCGGATGAGGTATGGGACAAAGTGTTTATCGCGCGCTATCCAACTGCTCATGCATTTCTCGAAATGGTGACTGACCCGATCTATCGCTCAGCTGTGATTCATCGGCAGGCAGCGGTCAAAACATCGCGCCTGATCCGGTGCGCCCCGACAAAAGGTGGAACTTCATTCGGATGAAACTAGCTGAGAAAATTGGGCTCGCTGCCCTGCATCGCCTTGATCCGGAATCTGCTCACGGGCTGTCTATCAAGGCTCTCAAATCCGGACTCGCTCCGTTGCCGGGTCTAGTGACATCGGACCGTCTGAAGATTGAAGTGGCAGGGCTCAGTTTGCCAAACCCGGTTGGACTGGCAGCCGGGTTCGATAAAAATGGTGAAGTTCTGGGCCCGCTTTCCCGCGCCGGATTCGGTTTTATCGAGGTTGGTGCAGTGACGCCCCGACCACAGCCCGGCAATCCAAAACCACGCCTGTTCCGCCTGACCGAAGATTGCGCGGCGATTAACCGGTTCGGTTTCAACAATGAGGGGATGGAGGTGATGGCCAATCGCCTCGTAAACCGTCCCAAAGATGCGGTAATCGGCCTCAATCTCGGGGCGAACAAAGACAGTGACGACCGACCGGGTGACTTTGCCAAAGTTCTGGCGCACTGTGCCCCGTATCTGGATTTTGCCACGGTCAATGTCTCATCACCCAACACCGAAAAGTTACGCGACCTGCAGGGAAAGGCGGCGCTGAGTGCTCTGCTGAATGGTGTTATCGAGACGCGTGATGCTCTGTCCCGTCCGCTGCCTGTATTCTTGAAGATCGCCCCTGACCTGACGGAGACCGAATTGCAGGACATCGCAGAAGTGGCACGCGAGACAGGTGTGGATGCGGTGATCGCCACCAATACAACCCTATCGCGCGAAGGGTTACGCAGCGCCAACAAAGATCAGGCAGGCGGATTGTCCGGTGCGCCTTTGTTTGAGAAATCGACCCGCGTATTAGCGCAGCTCAGCCAGTTGACGAACGGGGACATACCCCTGATCGGCGTCGGCGGCATCAGCACGGCCGAGCAAGCCTATGCCAAAATCTGTGCCGGGGCGTCGGCCGTGCAGTTCTATACGGCGATGGTCTATGGCGGAATATCCCTCGCCGCAAAAATTGCGAACGGGTTGGACAAGCTGCTGGCCCGCGATGGCTATTCATCGGTTGCGCAAGCCGTCGGCAGTAAACGGAAGGATTGGCTATGATCGAATATTGGCATAACCCGCGCTGCTCAAAGTCGCGCGCCGGGCTTGCATTGCTGGAAGGAAAAAGTACTGAATTCGAGGTGAGGAAGTACCTTGAAAACGCGCCAACAGCTGATGAAATCCGCAAAGTTCTGACGTTGCTAGGACTATCGGCGATTGAAGTGATGCGTACCGGCGAAAAACAATTCAAGGAGCTGGGCCTGACCAAAACCTCACCCGAAGATACGCTGATCGCCGCAATGGCAGAGTATCCGATCCTGATTGAGCGACCGATAGCGATTACAGATGGCAAAGCCGCAATCGGTCGCCCACCCGAGAATCTGCTTGGTCTGCTTTAGATAATCTGAGCCTCAAGTCTCGGATAGCGCCACCCCAGTGTCACCCCGCGCGCGATGTTCAGGATCATCAGTGCCAGCCATAGACCATGATTGCCAAACATGGGCACCAGAACGAACAGGGCGACCACGTATATCGCAACCGATTGGATCATCGCATTGCGCATATCTCGCGTCCACGTGGCCCCGATATAGATTCCATCGAACATCCAACTTGCCACGCCAATTATGGGCGCAAGTGCGGCCCAGAACAGATACTCCCGCGCGGCAATCCGAACATCAGGCGATGTCGACATCAGATCGATCAGAGCTGGCCCCGCCAGATAGAAGACGAGCCCAAGGGCAATGGCCCCACCCACGCCCCATTGTGATGCCATGACCGAGGCCCGCCTGACCCGCCACCGGTCGCGTGCACCCACCGCACCACCCACCAGCGCCTCGGCTGAAAAGGCAAAACCATCAAGGGCAAAGGCCGTGATTTCCAGAAACTGCAACAACACCTGGTTGGCAGCCAGATTGACGTCGCCGAGATCGGACCCAACAAACAGGAAGGTGGTGAATGCACCAGTCAGAAGAACCGAGCGCACCATGATGTCGCCATTCACCTGCATCATCCGCCGCAAGCGACTTGCGTCAAAGATGCGCGGCCAGTCTTTCCATTGATTGCCGCCGAACGCGTCTCTGCACAGCCACAACCCAAGTGCCAGCCCTGTCCATTCGGCGATCAGCGTCGCGATGGCGACACCCTCGACACCCCAACCCAGGCCAAGCACAAACCACAGGTCTAATACGATGTTGAGACCATTCATCCAGACCTGCAGGATGAAAACGCCTCGCGTGCGTTCGACCGCAATCAACCAGCCGGTTACTGCATAAAGGGCAATGGTGGCCGGTGCGCCCCAAATGCGGATCTCCAAATAATCCCGTGTAAGGGATTCAACCTCAGGACTGGCCGGTGACAGCGCGAACGCCCCCAGGAAAACCCAAACCTGTATCACAACGAAGAATAACCCGGCTGCTCCGCCAAGCAGCAACCCGCGCATCAGCAAGGCACCGGTTTCGGCTGTATCTCCCGCACCTCGCGCTTGTGCGGCGAGACCGGTGGTGCCCATGCGTAGAAAACCGAAAATCCAGTAGATTGCCGACAGGATCACGGCGCCCATCCCAACCGCCCCAATCGGCGCGGCCTGCCCCATCTGTCCGACAACGCCTGTGTCCACCGCCCCAAGGATCGGAACGGTCGCGTTGGATAGCACAATCGGCGCCGCAATTTTCAGGACGCGCCGATGCGTTATGGGCGCGTTCGCGTCCTCCATGCCTACGCCTTGTTTTTCGGAGGTTGAGGCATCAGGAAATGGCCTGTTCCTTGCGCAAATAGTTTGGCGTGATTGTCCTGCCAGGCTTCTACGCGAACCGAAGCATAACGCCGGCCAGACCGATTGATGAACGCCCGCGCATAAGCGTCGCGCGGCAGGCCCGAGCGCAGATAATCGACGGTGAAATCGATGGTTTTCGGAAACCGGATATTCTCATCCTTCAGAATATCTTCAGCCTCAATCTCACCAGTCTCGATCCTCGGGAACATATGCTCCCAGCTCAGTGTAATAACGGCTGTGACCTCAAGAAACGCCGCTGTAACCCCTCCGTGAAGCGCAGGAAGAAAGGGGTTTCCGATCAGTTTCTCATCGAAATTCAACACACCTGTCAGTTCATCGCCGCGCCGTTCGAAGGTGATGTTGAGAAAACGGACATAGGGCACACCATCCACCAGCGCTTTGAGCGCGGCGTCACGGCGTTGTTTGACGACCTGCATCGGTTCGGGGCGTGTGCGTGCCATTTAGCGCCCCTCAACCGTGAATGCGCCTGACGCGGTCGCAACCGGTCGGTCTCCGTCATCATCGACGGCGGTCGCCCGCACAAATGCAACGTTACGGGTGATATGATAGCAGGTGGCATGAGTGCGGATGCTTTGCCCGGGCGTTGCTGCCCGCATGTAGTCGATGCGAAGGTCAATTGTAGCGGTACCACCGGGTGCCGAAGGGTGGCTCATTACTGCCGCTCCACAGCAAGTGTCGAGCATTGCGGAAACTGCGCCGCCATGGATCACACCCGTCCTCGGATCACCAATTAATTGCTCATTGTATGGCATTGAGATTTCGGCTTCACCTTCACCGATATCAGTTAGGTTGAGCCCCAAGGCCTTGGCGTGCGGGATCGCCTCAATGAATTGGCGCGCTAAAACTGTCTTGTCGACCATAGGGTTGGGTCCTGTCCTCTTGCGTACCCCTTTATGGGCTTGCACCAAAGCAAAGGGCAAGCCCGCCTGTTGCGCTTACCGCCACGACGCCCTAGGTTGCTGCCAAGGAGATCCGGGAATGTCCGACAACCGTTTGTCATTCAAAGAGATGTGCGCCGAGTTTGACGTAACTCCGCGCACCCTGCGCTATTACGAGTACATTGAATTGCTGCAACCTGACCGCGAAGGCAGATCGCGATTTTATGGTCCTCGTGAATGTGCCCGGATGAAACTGATCATGCGTGGTCGCAAGTTTGGATTTCCTCTGGAAGAAATTCGCCAGTGGCTGCTGATCTACGAAGACCAGGGCAATCAGGCGCAGATGGCGACGTTCATCGAGATGGCAGATCGCCAGATGGAAGAGTTGCGCCAGCAACGCGCGCAGCTGGATGAGGCGATGGACGCACTTCAACAATTGCGCGATCAGACCGTCGAACTGCTGAAATAGCCCCTTCCCCTAAGGCAAGAAAATTGCGGAAACCCCTATTTACGCGACCGGATGTTACGTCAACTCTTTTGTGACGCAGCGTCCGCATTACGTAAACGTCACTTGTGTGTTGTAAAACGCTAATCGACTGCGCAACTCAGATTGCATGACGCCAGTGATGAGAGTTTGAACCATGACCGAAGATCTGCTGACCATCCGCGAGATGTGCGAGACCTACGACGTGACGCCACGCACTTTGCGGTTCTACGAAGCCAAA
Organism: Ruegeria sp.; assembly: GCA_040829945.1. Classification (GTDB taxonomy): domain Bacteria; phylum Pseudomonadota; class Alphaproteobacteria; order Rhodobacterales; family Rhodobacteraceae; genus Ruegeria. The sequence goes on along the minus strand of JBFOLN010000009.1, from coordinate 24,122 downwards.
GAGCTTCTGTTTCCGATCCGCGAAGGCCAAAAGCGCCTGTTCACCAAACGGGATCGTGCACGCCTGAAACTGATCCTGCGCGGCAAGCGCTTTGGCTTCAGCCTCGAAGAGATCCGCCAGCTTCTGGACCTGTATCACGTAGGTGACCAGCAGCTGACTCAGATGTCGCGCACCTATGAAATCGCGTGCGAGCGTCTGGCGGATATGGAATCGCGCCGTGAAGAGCTGACCGAGGCCATCGACGAATTGAAAGAGCAGTTGCGCTGGGGCGAGAAGGTTATCGCCTCGATGAAACAAGAAAAGAAGGCCGCTGAATAAGCACAGCCTTTCGGACATATGAATTAAGGGAGCTTCACATGCCCGTCTACAACGCGCCAACCAAAGATATGCAGTTCATCCTGCACGACGTTCTGAAAGTCTCGCAGTCGGACATTCCCGGCTATGACGAACTGGAAGCCGAATTTACCGGAGCAGTTCTGGAAGAGGCCGGCAAGGTTGCCTCCAACGTATTGCACCCGCTGAACGTAGTGGGCGATACCGAAGGGTGCCGGTTGGAAAACGGTATTGTGTACACCCCCACAGGTTTCAAAGACGCCTTTGAGCAGATGAAAGAAGGTGGCTGGACGGGCCTCGACATGCCGGAAGAGTATGGCGGCCAGAATATGCCCTATGTCATGGGCACAGCGGTGGGTGAGATGTTCTCGGGTGCGAACCAGGCGTTTGTGATGTATCAGGGCCTAACACATGGCGCCGCCTCGGCCATCCTGGCGCATGGTTCGGACGAGCAGAAGAACACCTACCTGCCCAACATGGTCAGCTGTGAATGGACCGGCACGATGAATCTGACCGAACCGCATTGCGGCACCGATCTGGGCCTGATGCGCACCAAAGCGGAACCGCAGGACGACGGCAGCTACAAAATCTCTGGTCAGAAGATCTTTATCTCGTCCGGTGATCACGACATGGCCGATAACATCATCCACCTGGTTCTGGCCAAGATCCCCGGCGGGCCCGAGGGCATCAAAGGCGTGTCACTCTTCATCGTGCCCAAGTTCATCGTCAATGAAGACGGCACACCGGGTGAGCGTAACGGTGTTTCGGTCGGAAAGATCGAAGAAAAGATGGGCATCCACGGCAACTCGACCTGCGTCATGAACTATGACGAAGCCACCGGCTGGCTGCTGGGCGACGAGCACAAAGGTATGCGCGCCATGTTCACCATGATGAACGAAGCGCGTCTAGGTGTGGGCATGCAAGGCCTGTCTCAGGCCGAAGCGGCCTATCAAAACGCCTTGGAATACGCAAAAGATCGCCTGCAGGGCAGGGATGTTACAGGCGTGAAAAACCCGGACGGCCCCGCCGATCCGCTGATCGTACACCCCGACATTCGCCGCAACCTGATGGATCAAAAAAGCTTCACCGAGGGTGCACGTGCGTTCATCCTGTGGGGCGCGACGATGATCGACAAGGCGCACCGGGCGGGTGACAAGGATGCGGACGGATTGATCTCGCTGCTGACACCGGTCATCAAGGGCTTCCTGACGGACGAAGGGTACGACATGACCGTTCAGGCGCAGCAGGTCTATGGCGGCCATGGTTACATCGAAGAATGGGGCATGTCGCAATACACGCGCGATGCCCGGATCGCGATGATCTACGAAGGCGCAAACGGCGTTCAAGCGTTGGATCTTGTGGGCCGAAAACTGGCGCAGGACGGCGGCAAGCATGTCATGGCCTTCTTCGAGATGGTCAAATCCTTCTGCAAAGAAAACGGCGGCAAGGACGAAGCTTACGATAAAGCCTTCATCGAACCGCTGAAAGCTGCGTCTAAAGATCTGCAGGCCGCTGGTATGTATTTCATGCAGGAAGGCATGAAAAACCCGAACAACGCTCTGTCCGGTTCTTATGACTTCATGCACATGTTCGGCCATGTTTGCCTAGGCCTGATGTGGGCGCAGATGGCAAAGGCAGCTCAGGACGCACTGGACGGCGGTACCTCGGACAAAGAGTTCTACGAAACCAAGATCAACACAGGTCGGTTCTACATGGCCCGTCGCCTGCCCGCGACAGCCATGCATCTGGCCCGCATCCAGACCGGCGCGGACACAGTAATGGCACTGGACGCGGCGAACTTCTGATCTCAGTGTGGGCTCGGGCGTTGCAACCCGAACCCACCGATGGAGGAGACAAGATGCCAAAACGCTTTCGCCTGACCCGCCGATTTCCCGTCGCAATGACCGAGGATGGTTACCGCAAACTCCGGGGTTTTGCCCGAGAGGCGGGATTGGATGAAGGTGAGGCTTTGTCGTTCCTGTTTGAGAATTTCAACAGCGTGATTGATCACGAGAACCTGACGCATAGGCTACGCATATTCAATTCTGAGCTGGAAGCTCGAAAACGTTAAGAATTCGCGCTGGCCGATGGAGTCGGCGCAGAAAACATACCTTTATGCCTTGGGAGGGGCACGCACATGACCATTCAACTGCATTGCTTTGGTGAAAGCGGAAACAGCTACAAAGCCGCGCTCGCCTTGGAAATGTCTGGTCTGGACTGGGAGCCTGTCTTTGTCGATTTCTTCGGCGGAGCAACGCGCACTCCTGAATTCCGGGCAGAAGTGAACGAAATGGGCGAGGCCCCCGTGTTGGTAGACGGAGATTTTCGCACCAGTCAGTCCGGAGCAATTCAAGCCTATGTCACTGAGAAGTCAGGTAAATTCGGCGGCAAGGATCGTGATGAGAACTACGAGATTTTCAGATGGGTTCTGTGGGACAACCACAAACTTAGCTCAATGGCCGGGCTGACCCGTTTCCTGATCAACTTCTTGCCCGAAAAGCACCGCAACCCGGATGTTATCGCCTTCAATCAGGGTCGCCTCAAGGCTGCTTATCAGACGCTGAATGCCCATCTTGAAGGCCGTGACTGGATCGTCGGCGACGGCGTGACCAATGCTGATATCAGCTGCTGCGGATACCTTTATTACCCCGAACCATTCGGCTTTGATCGCGCCGACTGGCCCAACATTGACGCCTGGCTGGCGCGCCTCAGCGAGCAGCCCGGCTGGAAGCCCCCCTATGACCTGATGCCCGGCAACCCGTCGGATCGAGCTTAAGGAGAAGACCCCATGACCGAAGCCTATATCTATGACGCCCTGCGCACGCCGCGCGGCAAAGGCCGCAAGGATGGCAGCCTGCACGAAGTAACCTCAGTGCGTCTGTCCGCCCTGACCCTGAATGCGATGAAAGAGCGTAATAATCTGGAAGGCCACGCCGTCGAGGATGTGATCTGGGGCAACGTCACGCAGGTGATGGAGCAAGGCGGTTGCCTGGCGCGCTCGGCAGTTCTGGCATCGGATTTGGATGAATCGATCCCCGGCCTAGCGATCAACCGCTTTTGCGCCTCGGGCATGGAGGCCGTAAACTTGGCGGCAAACCAGGTCAAAGGTGGCGCGGGCAAAGCCTACATCGCGGGCGGTGTTGAGATGATGGGCCGCGTGGCCATGGGCAGCGACGGCGCGGCGATTGCGGTTGACCCGTCTCTGGCGATGGAAACCTATTTTGTGCCGCAGGGTATCTCGGCCGACATCATAGCCACTGAATATGGGTTCAGCCGCGATGATGCCGATGCTCTGGCCGTCGAATCCCAGAAACGCGCTGCAGCGGCTTGGGAGGACAACCGTTTTGAAAAGTCGGTGATCACCATCAAAGATCAGAACGGCCTGACCATTCTGGACCGCGACGAATATATGCGCCCCGGAACAGATATGCAGAGCCTCGGCTCGCTGAACCCGTCTTTCGCAATGATGGGTGAGCAGATGCCCGGTTTCGACAAGGTGGCGATGATCAAGTACCCGCATCTTGAGCGCATCAACCACATCCACCATGCGGGCAACAGCTCGGGCATCGTCGACGGTGCGGCGGCTGTGCTGATCGGCAATAAGGAGTTCGGCGAGAAATACGGCCTGAAGCCGCGCGCGCGCATCAAGGCAACGGCCAAGATTGGCACCGACCCGACCATCATGCTGACCGGTCCGGTTCCGGTGACCGAGAAAATTCTGGCCGACAACGGAATGAAAATCGGCGATTTGGACCTTTTCGAAGTGAACGAAGCCTTTGCCTCGGTCGTACTGCGCTTCCAGCAGGCGTTCGATGTGGACCCGACTCTGGTGAACGTGAACGGCGGCTCCATCGCGATGGGTCACCCGCTGGGTGCCACAGGCGCGATGATCATCGGCACTTTGCTGGATGAGCTTGAGCGTCAGGACAAGGAAACTGGTCTGGCTACACTCTGCATCGCATCTGGTATGGGTGCGGCGACAATTATCGAGCGCGTCTGATGCCCAAACTGGATCTTTCACAGATACCGTTCAAAGGCGGCTCCTCATACCCCGGCAAACTGGCAGAAGCGACGGCCGGTCGTTTTGTCCAACGCGTCGGAGATGCAGGCGGGTTGACACAATACGGAGTCAACATCGTACGGCTGGAGCCCGCAGGGCTATCCTCGCTGCGCCATTACCACATGGAGCAGGACGAGTTTGCCATCATGCTCAGCGGCAAATGCGTGTTGATCGATGATGATGGCGAGCATGAGATGCTGCCCGGTGACTGCGCTGCTTGGCCTGCAGGTGAGGCCAATGGCCATCACCTTGTGAACAAAACCGACGCGCCCGCTACCTTTCTGGTGGTGGGCACCCGGACCCCGACCGAGACAGGCTATTACAGCGATTTAGACATGATGGTGAAGGATGATGAGAACGGATTCTCTTTCACCCGCAAGGATGGCAGCCCGCTGACGGCTGACCAGATTGGAGATGACAATGACTGATTTCACTCTGAGCAAAGACGCAGACGGCGTCGCCTTCATCACCTGGGACGTTCCGGGAAAATCCATGAACGTTTTGTCGCGTGAGGCCTTCACTCTGGTCGGTGAACTGATCGATCAGGCGCTGGCCGATGACGAAATCAAGGGCATCGTGATCACCAGCGGTAAGGAAGGCTCATTCGCGGGCGGCATGGACCTGAGCACACTCGCCACGATCCGTCAGGAAGCCGGAGACGAACCTGCGCAAGCGCTGTTCGATTTTGTCATGAGTGGCCACAATATCCTGCGTCGGCTGGAATTGGCGGGCATGGACCCCAAGACCAAGAAGGGTGGCAAGCCAGTTGCCTGTGCCATCAACGGCACTTGCGCCGGAATCGGGACTGAAATCGCGCTGGCCTGTCATCACCGCGTGATGACCAGCAACCCGAAATCCAAGATCGGCCTGCCTGAAATTCTGCTTGGCATTTTCCCCGGTGGAGGCGGCACCATGCGTTACAGCCGTATGGTCGGTGCGATGGCGGCAGCACCAGTCCTGCTTGAAGGCAAGATGATGGACTCGAAGAAAGCCAAAGGCGCGCAGTTGATTGACGCCGTGGCTGACGATCCGGTTGCCGCAGCCAAGGAATGGGTTCTGAACGCTAAGGATGCCGATCTGGTCAAGCCGTGGGACGCGAAGGGCTACAAAATGCCCGGCGGCGCGCCCTACCATCCTGCTGGCTTTATGACATTCGTCGGGGCAAGCGCAATGGTGAACGGCAAGACCCAAGGTGCTTTCCCGGCGGCCAAGGCTCTGCTGAGTTCGATCTACGAAGGAGCGCTCGTTGACTTCGACACCGCCCTGAAGATCGAAGCTCGCTGGTTTACGAACGTCCTGATGAATCCATCCTCTTCCGCAATGATCCGTTCGCTGTTCCTGAACAAGGAGGCGCTAGAAAAAGGCGCTGTGCGGCCCAAGGATGTGCCTGATCAGCGGGTCAAAAAGATCGGCGTTCTGGGTGCAGGCATGATGGGGGCTGGTATTGCTCTGGTCTCGGCTCAGGCAGGTATGGAAGTTGTGCTGATCGACCGTGATCAGGAAGCTGCAAACAAAGGTAAGGCCTATTCCGAGGCTTATCTGGACAAGGGCATCAAGCGCGGTAAGGTCACAGCTGAGAAGAAAGAAGCGATGCTGGGCCAAATCACCGCGACGCCTGACCTGGATCACCTCAAAGGCTGTGATCTGATCATCGAAGCGGTGTTCGAGGATCCAAGTGTGAAGGCAGAGATGACCAAGAAGGTCGAGGCGATCATCCCCGAGGATTGTATCTTTGCCTCGAACACTTCGACCCTACCGATCACCGATCTTGCCAAGGCGAGCGTGCGACCCGAGCAGTTCATCGGCATCCACTTCTTCTCACCAGTTGAGAAGATGTTCCTGGTCGAAATCATCAAGGGCAAGGAAACTGGCGATCGGGCAGTGGCAAAAGCGCTGGATTACGTGCGCCAGATCCGTAAAACACCGATCGTGGTCAACGACGCACGCTTTTTTTATGCCAACCGCTGCATCATCCCTTATATCAACGAGGGTGCCCGCATGATCACCGAGGGTGTCAGCCCGATCCTGATCGACAATGCCGCGCGACAGTTGGGTTTCCCGGTCGGCCCGGTTCAGCTCACTGATGAAACCTCGATTGATCTCGGGGCCAAGATTGCCCGCGCGACCAAGGCGGCAATGGGTAATGCCTACCCGGAAAGCCCTTCGGACGATCTGATCTTCTGGATGGAAGAACAGGGCCGTCTGGGTCGCAAGGCCAACGCCGGGTTTTTCGACTATGATGAAAAGGGCAAACGCGTCGAGTATTGGAAGGGCCTGCAGGACAAGTACCCGCTGGCCGAAAACCAGCCCGACCTGATCGAAGTGCAGGAACGCCTGATGTTCGCACAGGTTCTGGAAGCGGTTCGCGCGCTGGAAGAAGGCGTGTTGGAAGACATCCGTGAAGGTGACGTTGGCGCGATTCTGGGGTGGGGCTTTGCGCCATGGTCCGGCGGTCCGCTCAGCTGGCTGGACATCATCGGTACGCCCTACGCCGCCGAACGTTGCGACCAACTGACCGAAGCCTATGGCGAGCGTTTCACCTGCCCGCCGCTGCTGCGCGAGATGGCGGAAAAAGGTCAAAGTTTCTATGGCCGCTTCAACCCCGAAGCACAGGCTGCCTGAACAATGAAAGCAGGCGCATGTCACCATGCGCCTGCTTCTCTTTTATTGGTCTGTTAGTGTAACTGCCATTCTGGCCGCAGAAAAAGTGCAGGCATCGTAGGCCGCCCAGGGCGCCCCGGTCGACGCACTCCTGTCGCAGGCCGGATCGGAAAGATCGGATCTTGCGGTATCGGTGCAGGCAAAGCCGCCAACGGGTTGGCCAAAGCTGAGATGTCCCCTTTGTTTGTAACGGCCTCGATCAGCAGATCGGCATGATCAGCATCCGCCACTTCATAAAGGTCTGAATTCTGACATGACCCGAGGTTCATTCGGCCCGATGGGCAATATGCCTGGAAGCCACCTTCGATAAAGACCAGCTCATCCTCATCAAAAAATAGCGATGTGACATCGAAGGATTGCGCAGGTGTACTGGATTCCAGCCGCCCCACCCTGCTCAGCATTCGCGCGGGGATGATCGATATCCCATCGATGCCTACACCCAGTTTGCTTTGATCCAACGCCATACCTTGTTCCGGCATCAGCCATACAGGACGCCCATTATAGGCAGCCCGGGATGGCACAAGGACGGGTAGATGTTCGGACCGACGTTCATCGCCGGGCACAACGATCCGATCGACGCAAACCCGTCTTACTTCTTGAAATCCATGGTCCAAGGTCCGCACCAGATCGCCCGCGACTAGCCTTTCAACCCGCTTCCAGCCCCCTGTTGTGGATACCTTGGTTCCGTGCAGCAAACCTCCACGGCGCGCCGATGCGGCCTTTCCCACGAAGGCTTCCAAGCCTTCGGCTTCTCGTTTCGAATACCCCGAAACACTTACTAACTCTAACACGTGCCTTCCCCCTGTTGGCACCTTCAAATAACTCAGAAGGTAATGATCACCCTGCCCTGGAAAGACTTAGTTTCGCCACATTTGGGACCAAATTGGGCCCAATTCGCTTCAATATCGCGATTACTGATAAACAATTTAGATCTTTGAGGTGACTTTAGCTGCGCACGGGAAACGACAAAGAGTGCAGCAATCGGCAATTCGGCGACGAATCTATCCCGCTCTCACTCGGCCGCTTGCGGTGTCGAGGATATCTGCCTTTCTCTCCAGCCTAACAACACTCCGGCAGAAGCGATCATGCCAATGCCGATGATCTGCATCAGGCCAACTGATTGCCCCAAAACCACCCAGGCGAATAACGGACCAAAGATCATAACCGAGTATTCGAAGACGGCGACATATGAGGGCTCTCCGAGTTGATATGCTTTGATCAGCATGAACACGGCAATCGTCGACCCTGCGGCCTGAACCAGAACCCAAGGCAATGCATCCAGCATCGGCCAGACCCATCCGCGCATGGCAAATCCATCAGGTCCTGCAGGTGCACCAACCGGGAACAGGCCTAAGCATATTAACCCGATTGCACCTGCAAGCCCGAGCGTGACAACCATCGCTGCCAGCAACGCGACAGTGCTTTCGTCTGAACAGTGGGTTCGTGTCACCACAGCGCTGAGCGCGTAGAAGAAGCCGCCAGCGACTGGCAGCAGCGTCTTTACATCAAACGATGTTGGATCGGGTTGCAGAACGCATAAAATTCCCGAAAAACCCAGAAATACAGCCGCGATCCGCCAAGGACCAATACGCTGTTTCAAAAATAATGCCGAGATTAGCAGCACAAAGATCGGCGATGTAAACAACCCCGCCAACGCCTGCGCAATGGGCATCAACGCCAATGCGCTGAAATAGAAAAGCATCGCCAGAGTTATCAGTACGCTTCGCACGGCCACAACGCCATAGCGACGTGGCTTCAGTGTTCCCAGACCCAAGGCTGAAAGCAGTGCGATCAGCGGTAACATCAACAAAGCGCGGCTCAGGTGGAACTGCCAGAGCCCGATGCTTTCCGCTACGCGGATCACAAAATTATCGATAACCCCGATAATGGACATCGCAGCTACCATCAACATTGACGCCAGTACAGAATGGGTTTGTTGTTGTGATTGCATCCCTTCCTCTGCCTTCGAAATGCCAGTTCCGGCTTGAACTCTGTCCGGCACAGTCAGCACAATTCGCAAACCATACGCAACAGGTTTGCGCCGGTGGTTTTTGCCATGCTAAGCTTGGCGCAAAATAATACTCGAGCAGCATTACCCGATGACCGCACTCAAACAGTACCAGCGGATCGAAGCCACCGGTCTGTGGCGTCCCTCGCCCGATGAACAGCGGCGCGAGGTCGTGGTATCGATTGGTGAGGCGACACTGACGATCTCGGATTTCAATGACAGCGCGCTGACCCATTGGTCGCTGGCGGCGTTAGAACGACAGAATCCCGGAGCCTACCCTGCCGTTTTCAATCCAGATGGCGATCCGGGCGAAACACTGGAGCTTGCTCAATCTGAGACCACGATGATTGATGCGATTGACCGGCTACAGCGCGCCGTTGAACGCGCCAGACCGCATCCCGGACGTTTGCGCTGGCTCAGCGTTGCCGGGGTCGCTCTGGCGGTTATTGCGGTTCTTCTGCTCTGGTTGCCAGGCGCATTGCAGCGTCACGTCGTTTCGGTGGTACCAGAGATCAAAAGGCAAGAGATCGGCGATGCGATCCTGCAACGGATAGAAAGGGTATCGGGAAAGGCATGTTCTTCACCTGATGCTCAGGAATCGTTAAATCAGTTGGCGCGACGCACCGGTGTCCGACAGATCGTGATCCTTCCCGCAGGTCTGCCCGACAGCCTGAGCTTGCCGGGTGGAACCGTACTCCTGAACCGGACACTGGTTGAGGATCACGAAGACCCCGCCGTTGCGGCAGGGTATGTAATCGCCGCACGCGCGCGGGCAACTCAGCAGGAGCCGCTGGACGATCTGCTGGCCCGTACTGGCCCAAGTGCCGCATTTCGGTTGCTGACTACCGGAGAGTTGACGCCCGAAATCGTGGATGCCTACACCGAACAAGTCCTTTCTGCACCTCAACCACAACTCAGCCATGATGATCTGCTTTCGGTGTTTGCACAGGCTGCACTGCCCTCGACACCCTACGCTTATGCGCTTGATATCACCGGCGAGTCTGTCCTCGGCCTGATTGAGGCCGACCCGATGGCCGGCCGCACATTGGAACAGGTGTTACCGGACCGCGATTGGGTCCGGCTGCAGAATATATGTAGTCAATAGCGCTGATTACTTGGTTCCGAACATCCGGTCACCAGCGTCACCGAGCCCAGGCATAATGTAACCCTTGGAATTCAACTCACGATCCAGCGCCGCCGTGACGATTTTGACATCCGGGTGCGCTTCTTTCATACGCGCCACACCTTCAGGGGCGGCCAGAAGGCAGAGGAAACGGATATCTGCGGCCCCCTGCTCTTTCAACAGATCGATAGCCGCAGCCGAGCTGTTGCCGGTTGCCAGCATCGGATCAACAGCAATAACCAATCGATCCTTCAACCCTTCGGGCGCCTTGAAGTAATACTGGACCGGCTTCAGCGTTTCTTCGTCCCGGTAAAGTCCCACGAACCCGACGCGGGCCGAGGGGATCAGCTCCAGAACCCCGTCCAGCATCCCGTTGCCGGCCCGCAGAATCGAAACCAGCGCTAATTTCTTGCCTGCCAGAATCGGGGCGTCCATCTCTTCCATCGGAGTTTCGATGTGGCGCATGGTCAACGGCATCTCGCGCGTGACCTCATAGGCCAGCAACAGCGTGATCTCGCGTAGCAACTGCCGGAACCCAGCTGTGGAAGTGCCCTTGTCCCGCATGAGCGTTAGTTTGTGCTGCACCAGCGGGTGGTCGACGACGGTCAGGTGATCGCTCATGATGTCTCCAGTCTTTTCTTGACCCGCGCGCGGGTCTCTTCATCGCAAAAGGCCGCGTTCAGGGCCGTTTCATTCAGGGCAGCAAAGTCTTCGGCTTGCCAGCCGAACGCTGCGCTCAGCATCTCATATTCGCGCCGCATCGTGGTATGGAAAAACGGTGGGTCGTCGGTGGATACCGTGACGTTGACGCCTGCATCACGCAATTTCGCAATGGGATGGGCGGCGAAATCGGGAAACAAGCCCAGTACCACGTTTGAACCCGGGCAGACCTCAAGCGTAATGTCCCTGTCAACCAGCTCGTGCACAAGATCAAGGTCTTCGATGGCGCGGACGCCATGGCCTATGCGCTCGACCCCTAGATCACGAACAGCATCCCGAACACTCTCGGGACCGCCAAATTCACCGGCATGGGTCGTCAGTCGCAACCCAGCCTCGCGCGCGCAATCAAAGGCCCATTTGAAATCGCCCTGCGTTCCGACGGATTCGTTACCGCCCATACCAAATCCGGTAATCCAGTTCCCAGCGGTTTCAGCCGCACAATGGGCGCTGAGCTTGGCCTGCTCGGGTCCGAAATGGCGCACGCAAGTGATGACACCACGCAGGGTGATCCCGAATTTGCGCTCGGCCTCGTCTGCGGCGTCCTGAATCGCAGTCAGGTAGTCCTTCCACGCATGCAAATCGCCACCGCCACAAAAGTCGGGGCTGAGGAAGGTTTCGGAATACACCACCCCGTTTGATGCGCTCTCTTCCAGAATGGCCAGCGTCAAGCGGCGGAAGTCTTCGGGTGTTTTCAACACCTCGCATGCAGCCTCGTATACGCTGAGGAAATGGGCAAAGTCGCGGAAATCGTAAGAGCCGTCGGGCTTGAATATCCCGCTGAGGTCCACGCGTTTCTCATGTGCCAACTGACGTATGAAGCTGGGCGGAGCGGCCCCTTCATGGTGCAAATGCAATTCGATCTTAGGAAGGTCAGCGACGTTCATAGAAAAGTCCTTCCCGGCCCTTGCGCCGGTATGTTCAGGTGGCGCGCGATAATGGCGGCGATATCAGTAAAATTCACGGCGCCAATCTCACCCACGCCCTGCCCAGCGATCAGCACAGGCACCTGTTCGCGCGTATGATCCGTGCCGTTCCAACTTGGGTCGTTGCCATGGTCAGCGGTCAACAGCATCAGATCACCAGGGCGCAGCTTTTGTAGGATCGCGCCAATTTCGCGATCGAACCATTCCAGCGCACGGGCATAGCCGCTGATATCGCGACGGTGGCCGTACAGACTGTCGAACTCGACAAAGTTTGCAAAGGTCAGGCTGCCCTCTTCCGCCTCATCAACGAGGTCCGACAGGTGACGCATTAGCTCTGTGTCCGAGCCCTTTCGCAGCGTATCGATCCCCTGCATCGAGAAGATGTCGCCAATCTTGCCCACCGCATGCACGCGGCGACCAGCATCTTGCGCCCAATTCGTCAGCACAGGTGCCGGTGGTACAATCGCAAAGTCCTTGCGGTTGGGCGTCCGAGTGAACCTCGTTTCGGGCGTGCCGACAAACGGCCGGGCGATAACGCGGCCCACTTTCATCTGGTGCAAACGTGGCGCAAGGGTGCGACACATTTCCAGCAGGCGGTCGAGCCCAAAGCTGTCTTCATGTGCGGCAATCTGGAATACACTGTCAGCTGAGGTGTAGCAGATCGGCCAGCCGCTCCGCATATGCTCGGCCCCCAATTCCGCGATGATCGCCGTGCCCGAGGCATGGCAATTGCCCAAGATACCGTCGGTCCCTGCGGCCTTGGCGGCGGCTATACTTATGGTTTCGGGAAATGCGGGTCGGGTGTCCGGGAAATAGTGCCAATCCCATGGCACCGGCAAACCCGCCAGTTCCCAATGCCCCGAAGGCGTATCCTTGCCGGGTGAGTGTTCACGGGCGCAACCCCAAAGGCCCACAGGCGCAGCCTCAAGCCCCGGCGTCGGCGCGCCCGAGGCCAGACGGGTCGCCGCTCCCAACCCCAGAGCATCTAGGTTGGGCAGATGCAATGGACCGCTTCGCCCCTCTTCCGCGCACGCCTCGGCACAAGCCTGCGCGATATGGGCCACCGTGTTCGCGCCCGTATCGGGTTTGAACCCGTTGAAAAACTGATCGGCGTCCGGCGCGCCGCCGATACCAACCGAGTCCATCACAACAAGGAAAGCACGGCTCATGCGCTGATCCTTTCGTGGACTTGAGGCGGCTGGGCGACCGGCGCGTCGCTCAGAGTAATGGCGTTTAGCACTGCCGCTGCAGCCCGCTGCGCCGCATCTTCGCGGCCCGCGTGGACAACCGCCAGCGGGGTACCTTTCGATACCTGATCACCAAGCTTCAGGATGTTCGACAATCCGACCGCCGGATCAATCTCGTCGCTTTCGACCTGACGACCACCACCCAACGCAACAACGGCTAAGCCCAGCGCTTCGCCATCAATTGAAGAAATATATCCGTTCTGGGGCGCATGCACCTCTTGAATTACATTAGCTTCGGGCAGGAACCGGGCCCATGTGTCGACGAAGTGCACTGGTCCACCTACGGCGGCCATCATCCGCCCAAACCGCTCGGCAGCGCGGCCGTCACGTATTATCTCGGCGATTTTGACCTGCCCCTCATCGGCCGTCGCGCACATTCCGGCATCCGCCATGAGAACGCCCCCCAACTCGGCCGAGATTTCCGCCAAAGGCGATCCCTGCCCGCTGGTCAAAGCTTTCATCACCTCGGCCACTTCCAGCGCATTGCCCAGTGCGGACGCGAGGGGCTGGCTCATGTCGGTAATCACTGCGGATGTACGGCAGCCAGCGGCATTAGCCGTTTCGGTCAAGGCCTGCGCCAAATTGCGTGCCTCATCGAGGGTCTTCATGAACGCGCCGCTGCCCACCTTTACGTCCAGCACCAATGCATCCGGGCTGGCTGCGAGCTTCTTGGACAGGATTGATGCCGTAATCAGATCAAGGCTTTCCACCGTCGCCGTTACATCGCGCACTGCATACAGCCGCTTGTCCGCCGGCGCGATCTGGCCCGTAGCACCCACGATGGCTGCCCCGGTGTCTTTCAGCACTTGCGTCAGTCGTGCCTGCCCGATCTGCGTTGTCACACCAGGTATGGCTTCAAGCTTGTCCAGTGTGCCTCCGGTATGGCCCAGACCTCGCCCCGAGATCATAGGCACATATGCCCCGCATTGCGCCAACGCAGGGGCCAGCAGCAAGCTGACGCAATCGCCAACGCCACCGGTCGAGTGCTTGTCGACCACCGGCCCATCCAGATCCCAGGTCAACACTTCGCCGCTGTCACGCATTGCAACAGTCAGATCAGCTCTCCCTTTGGCCCCCAAACCACCCATACAAACAGCCATCGCAAAGGCACCGGCCTGCGCATCACTGACACCGCCATCGGCCAGGCCTTGTGCAAACCAGTGCAATTCGTCGCTGGTCGGTACTTCTTGACGGCGAAGTGTGGCGATGATCGAGCGCGCATCCATGAGCTCAGACATCCTCCATGTGCGACGCGTCAAATGCCCCGGGCAATAGATCCGCAATCGTGGTTTTGGTCTCCACACCATCAACAGTTGCCATCGTAACGACCACATCCCCTTTGCCGAATTCGGCCAGCTTCTGTCGGCATCCGCCACATGGGGGCACCGGCTGCGGGCTACTGGCAACCACATAGACCTCAGTCAGTTCCTTTTCACCAGCAGCGACCATCGCGGCGATAGCTCCGGCCTCGGCGCACGTACCCTCGGGGTAAGCCACATTCTCAACATTACAGCCGCGATAAACCACACCCGAACTGGATCGTATCGCCGCCCCGACCTTGAAATTCGAATAAGGCGCGTGGGCATTTTCCCGAACGGCCAAAGCTGCATCTTTCAAAGACATGGCGAATCCCAATTTTTGATCATCTGGTCAGAATATCATACCCTACTGGAAAGCGCCGGGGGAATTGAACCCCCCTCGGCGCCTTTATCCACAGTCTTCCTGGTCCTAGCCGAGCGTCGTGTTGAACGTACCGGGCAAAGTTACCTCAAGTAGCTCCACATCCTGCGAGGGATCCGACAGCCGCGTTCGCATTCCCGGCGGGATGACGAAGGCATCTCCCTGTTCCAGCCGGTAGGGCTCGCGTCCTTCACCCTCAAGCGTCACCTCACCATTCATCACAAAGGTAAAGTGTATGTCGGTGTCATGGCTGGCCCATTGCGGGTCACCCTCGCCCCGGCGCACGACCTGAACGCCTGCCACGCGCTTGGTATTCTCTGCAATCGTCGTGTCACGACAGTTGTAACCGGGCAAACGGAATGGCACCCAGTCGGCATCATTCGCCTGATTGTAAACAAACCGCTGCCCATCCCATTCACGATCCGGGCGGAAATGCGGGGTGGGCAATTCCATCTCATGATCAATCTCAGTGACGTGCTCGGCCGGGACACCAATCTCGATCACTTGCACATTGTCCGACGCTTCCAGCACGCGGTGGCGGATTTCAGGCGGCTGAATAAAGCAATCGCCCGCTGTCAGGCGCAACTTGTCGCCCTGATCCTCGTAGACCACATCAACCCAACCATGGATGCAGAAGATCAGCTGAAATCCGACTTTGTGAAAATGCACCATATCCGGCACAGGGCCGCCATCGGGAATGCGGATATGGCTGGCAATGATCGATCCACCCAGCCGATCCGGCACGAGATCACGATAATGCATCCCTGCCCGCCCTATGATCCACGGCGCCTGATCCTTGAGCCTACGGACAACAAATGAGTGCACCGTGTCCGGCATGACCAACGGCGGATTCAACTCATCAATCTCGATCCGGGTGCCGTTCGGGGCCATAAGACTTCGTTGACCTTCTGCAAAACCATCTGGATCGGGTGTCAGAATGCGCAGCGTTCCCGCCGCTTCGGGGGCGTCTTTCTCGATCCGCAAGCGCAGGCCGTGGCCAGAGAACACCGCAACCCGGGGATCGTCTGCCGGATAAATCATGTCCATCCGCATGCCCAATACCTTGGTGTAAAACGGGATATCGTTGCGCAGCTCCTGCGTCGGCAGCCGGATTTCAGCGTGCGTGAGGGAGTCGCCGGTATTGCTGGTCATTCTGTTTCTCTTCGGATTTGGGTTTTGGCCATCCGATCAGAACGGCAGCCAAAATGCCAATCGAAAAGTACATCTCAAGCGTTTCTTCCATCACAAACAGACGTGTAACCATCGCCACCGAAAGGTATTCGTGGAACAATTCGCTGATTTCCTCGAGAAGCTGAGCTAGCACCGCAACACTTCCGGCCAGGACAAAAACCTTCAAAAAAGGCGCGCGGATCTTAAACGCCCTAATTCCGTTCGGTATCCCATGCCAAAGCAATCCGCCAATGACGATCGCAGCCAAAACGATCCTTACTGCGGTCACATCAAGCACTAAATCAATCCAGCTTAGGACCACGAAAGGCACGCTGCCTTCTGTGTACACCTCTGCTTCCAATTCGCGCTCGGCCAACAACAAGCAGACCAGTCCTATGTACAGCCGTGAGGTGCCTCGGAAACGCGCTAACGCGACCAGCCCGGCAACCAGTAACGCAATGGCCGATATCGTTTCAATCAACCCACCTTCTTGGTTGAAAGCCGCTGCCGCTTGGGGCCAAATCATGACTATGCAAAGAAATGAAACTGCCGAAACAAGCGCGGCAAAGAAGACAATTCGATTGGCGCCAAACCTGATTAAAGGGTTGGCAATTTGCGCATCAGCACAAGCATTGTCTTCATGAAGCATGATGAGGTCCGCCGCTTCTGGTGCCTGTCAGATTCCCCGGAATTGGCTGTACATAAAAACGATGCAGCAATTCTCAACCAACATCTCATTAACGTATCCGTGAGGCCTGCCTTCGGCTGCAGTCCGAGGCGACATAGCCAAGCGCGAAGAAATGGTTTAACCATCAAACAAATTCTGGAACGGAGTTGAATTGCCGATGTCTGACACACCGAACCTGCGACAGGCTGCGCTTGAGTATCACGCCCATCCAAAGCCCGGGAAGCTTGAGATCAAGGCCACAAAACCGATGGCTAACGGTCGTGATCTTGCGCGGGCCTATTCGCCGGGCGTCGCCGAAGCCAGCCTTGAGATCAAGGACGACGCTGCAAATGCTGAGAAGTATACCTCGCGTGGCAATCTCGTCGCCGTCGTCTCAAATGGTACAGCAGTACTAGGTTTGGGCAACATCGGTGCGCTGGCCTCGAAACCGGTGATGGAGGGCAAGGCCGTCCTGTTCAAAAAATTCGCAGGCATCGACTGTTTCGATATCGAGGTGGATCAACCCGATCCCGAAAAGCTGGCGGATATCGTCTGTGCGCTGGAACCCACCTTTGGCGCAATCAACCTTGAAGACATCAAGGCACCGGATTGTTTTATCGTCGAAAAACTTTGTCGGGAACGGATGAACATCCCCGTGTTCCATGACGACCAGCACGGTACCGCCATTGTCGTTGGCGCAGCAGCCAAGAACGCCCTGCATGTGGCGGGCAAGAAGTTTGAGGATATCAAAGTTGTCTCGACCGGCGGCGGCGCTGCCGGAATCGCCTGCCTCAGCATGTTGGTTAAGCTCGGCGTCAAACGCGAGAATATCTGGCTGTGCGACATTCACGGGCTGGTCTATGAAGGCCGCGCCGAGGATATGAATCCGCACAAAGACCAATTTGCACAGAAAACCGATCTGCGCACTCTGGATGATGTGATCGGGGGTGCAGATCTATTTCTGGGGTTGAGCGGGCCAAATGTGCTCAAGCCCCAGATGGTCGAGAAAATGGCCAAGACCCCGATCATCTTCGCGCTGGCCAACCCGACGCCTGAAATCCTGCCTCAAGCGGCGCGAGAGGTTGCCCCTGATGCGATCATCGCAACCGGTCGCAGCGACTTCCCAAATCAGGTCAACAACGTATTATGCTTCCCGTTTATCTTCCGGGGTGCATTGGATGTGGGCGCGACCGAAATCAATGACGAGATGCAGATCGCCTGTGTTGACGGTATTGCCGATATGGCGCGTGCCACCACCAGCGCCGAAGCGGCGGCAGCCTACAAAGGCGAGCAACTAACATTTGGCCCCGATTATTTGATCCCCAAACCTTTCGACCCACGCCTGGTGGGAGTCGTGTCGTCATCGGTTGCACAGGCTGCCATGAAAAGCGGGGTCGCAAAACGACCCATTGATGATCTTGAAGCCTATAAAGAACGTCTGAACCAAACTGTGTTCAAGTCTGCGCTACTGATGCGGCCCGTATTCGAAGCGGCCGCCGTCGCATCGCGCAGAATCGTCTTTGCAGAAGGCGAGGACGAACGTGTATTGCGTGCTGCTCAAGCGATATTGGAAGAAACCACGGAAACCCCGATTCTGATCGGGCGGCCGGACGTGATCAACGCACGGTGCGAAAGGCTGGGTCTGACAGTCCGACCGGGGCAGGATTTTCAGATCGTGAACCCGCAGGACGACCCCCGTTACTACGACTACTGGAATTCATATCATCAGATTATGCAGCGACGCGGGGTAACTCCCGATCTGGCCAAGGCCATTATGCGTACCAACAACACCGCCATTGCCGCCATCATGGTGCATCGCGGTGAGGCAGACAGCATGATCTGTGGCACGTTTGGTGAGTATCGTTGGCATCTCAATTATGTCGAACAGGTTCTGCATGATGGAGATTTGCGCCCGCATGGCGCGCTTTCGCTGATGATTTTGGAAGATGGTCCTCTGTTCATTGCGGACACGCATGTACGGCAATTGCCGACACCAGAAGAACTTGCCGAATCCACCATTGGCGCTGCCCGGCACGTACGACGGTTCGGGTTGGAACCCAAGATCGCATTCTGTTCGCAATCTCAATTCGGCAACCAGGCCGAGGGATCCGGCAAGCGTCTGCGGGCTGCACTTGAGATCCTCGATTCCGAGCCACGCGACTTTTGCTATGAAGGTGAGATGAACCTGGATTTGGCTCTGGACCCTGAACTGCGCGCGCGTATTTTCCCAAACTCGCGTATGGAAGGGGCGGCAAATGTACTGATCTTTGCCCATGCGGATGCGGCAAGCGGGGTACGCAACATTCTCAAGATGAAAGCTGACGGGCTTGAGGTTGGCCCTATCCTCATGGGAATGGGAAACAAGGCCCATATCGTGACGCCATCGATCACGGCCAGAGGGCTTTTGAACATGGCGGCCATAGCCGGTACGCCTGTCGCGCATTACGGATAAGCCGAGCGCTTAAGTCAGTGCAGAAACAAGACCGGGCACCGGATCAGGTGCCCGAGTTGATTCTGTTAGCGTCACCACATTTGCAGCTTTAAGTTTGCAGATTTGCAATTCCTTATGCGAGCCAACTTGAAGGCCGGACCAATCAGAAGATTTGCAAAAGTTTGCAGGTCAATTTGAAAGATTCTGCAAAGATTTTGCGATAAACTGACGCGCCGTAATCCGCGTCGCTTGCCTGAAACATCCACGATGCCTAACACATAGCTCAAGGAATTTGGGAGGAGGCCATGATGGCATATCAAGACGTCTACGAGAGCTGGAAGAACGACCCCGAAGCATTTTGGATGGATGCTGCCAAAGGGATCGATTGGGTTCAGGAACCCAGCAAAGCTCTGTTTGACGACAATGCGCCTCTTTACGAATGGTTCAGCGACGCCAAGGTGAACACCTGCTGGAACGCCGTTGATCGCCACGTGGAAAACGGGCGCGGTGAGCAGACCGCGATCATCTATGACAGCCCCATTACTCATACCAAACGCGAGATCTCATACGTCGAGTTGCGCAACCGGGTTGCAAATCTGGCAGGTGCGCTACGTGCGAAGGGCATCGGAAAAGGGGATCGCGTTATCATCTACATGCCGATGATCCCCGAAGCATTGGAGGCGATGCTGGCCTGCGCCCGGTTGGGAGCAGTTCATTCGGTGGTGTTCGGCGGCTTTGCCAGCAATGAACTGGCCGTGCGGATCGACGATGCTAAGCCCAAGGCAATCATAGCTGCATCCTGCGGGATGGAGCCGGGTCGTGTTGTACATTACAAACCGCTGCTTGATGGCGCCATTGATCTTGCCAGCCACAAGCCTGATTTCTGCGTGATCTTCCAGCGCGAACAGGAAGTCGCGCAACTGGTCGAGGGCCGCGATGTCAACTGGCATGGATTCCAGTATGGGACCGAACCCGCAGAATGCGTGCCTGTCAGCGGCAATGACCCGGCTTATATTCTCTACACATCCGGCACAACAGGCGCACCGAAAGGCGTGGTGCGCCCGACTGCGGGCCATCTGGTTGCACTGAACTGGTCGATGAAGAATATCTACAATGTCGACCCGGGCGATGTTTTCTGGGCAGCCTCGGATGTCGGCTGGGTCGTGGGCCATTCCTATATCTGCTACGCCCCACTGATCCACGGCAACACCACGATCGTTTTCGAAGGTAAGCCAGTCGGCACGCCTGACGCTGGTACTTTCTGGCGCGTAATATCCGAGCACAAGGTCAAAAGCTTCTTCACCGCACCCACCGCTATTCGTGCCGTTAAACGCGAAGATCCCAATGCAGAGTTGATGTCGAAGTACGACCTCTCCTGCCTCAAAGCCCTATACCTTGCGGGTGAACGCGCTGATCCTGACACCATTGCTTGGGCCCAAGATGCGTTGAAAGTCCCGGTTATTGATCATTGGTGGCAAACTGAAACCGGATGGGCCATTGCTGGCAACCCGCTGGGTATCGAGGAGTTGCCGATCAAACTCGGCTCACCGGCTAAGCCGATGCCAGGCTACGACGTTCAGATTCTTGACGAAGGTGGCCATCCGATGAAACCCGGTGAACTGGGGGCCATCGCAGTCAAACTGCCGCTACCCCCTGGTACGCTGCCGACTTTGTGGAATGCCGAAGCGCGGTTCAAAAAGTCGTATCTTGAGCATTTCCCCGGCTACTACGAGACCGGTGACGCAGGCATGATCGATGAAGATGGATATCTCTACATCATGGCTCGTACCGATGACGTGATCAACGTCGCGGGTCACCGCCTCTCGACCGGCGGGATGGAAGAGGTTCTGGCCGCCCACCCCGATGTGGCAGAATGCGCCGTGATCGGAGTTTCTGATCAGCTGAAAGGTCAGATGCCTGTCGGATTCCTGTGCCTCAATGCTGGCGCCGATCGCATGCACGACGATGTCGTGGCTGACGTGGTCAAAATGGTACGCGATAAAATCGGGCCCGTTGCCGCATTCAAAAAGGCTGTCGTGGTAGATCGGCTGCCAAAGACACGTTCCGGCAAAATCCTGCGTGGCACCATGGTCTCGATTGCCGATGGCAAGGAGTACAAGATGCCTGCCACCATCGACGATCCAGCTATTCTGGATGAGATTACGTCGGCACTGCGGAGTATCGGTTACGCGCAGTAGCGCTGGATGGGCGACGCCGGTTCGCCCATTCGCCTGTTTCCCTTGCAACCTGTCTCAGGCCCCCTAATGTCAGCCTGAGACAGCGAGGGCCCATGACACATAGTGATATCTGGCGGTTGAGTGCCACCGAACTGACCGAGCTGACCCGCACGGGCGACATCAGCACCGAAGACGCAGTCCAAAGCGCGTTGGATCGCATGCATCAGGTCAATCCGGCGTTGAATGCAGTTGTTGAAGATCTGGGCTCAGAAGCTCTGGAACGCGCCCGAGAACTCGACAAAGCACGCGCCAAAGGCACACCCACCGGACCTCTGCATGGCGTTCCGGTTACAATCAAAGTGAATGTCGATCAGAAAGGTCATGCCACCACAAACGGCGTGGTTGCCCTGAAGGATACTATCGCGCCCGATGACGCGCCGGTTGTATCCAACTTGCACAAGGCAGGAGCCATAGTCATCGGGCGAACGAACACGCCCGAATTCTCGTTCCGCGCTGATACGGATAACCCGCTTTATGGGCGCACACACAATCCATGGGGGCGCCATATATCATCAGGCGGGTCCTCAGGCGGTGCGGGGGCTGGGGTAATGGCCGGCATCGGCGCGTTGGCCCATGGGAACGATATCGGAGGCAGCCTGCGTTTCCCCGCTGCAGCCAATGGCGCAGTAACCGTGAAACCGGGGCTAGGTCGTGTGCCAGCATGGAACCCGAGCCAAAAGGCCGAGCGCGGAATGTTGGCGCAATCCATGTCTGTGCAGGGGCTGATCACACGAACTGCGACAGACCTGCATCTGTCAATGCCCAGCCTGATCGCCCCGGACGCGCGTGATCCATTCCATGTGCCGATGCCATGGCGCGGCGAAAAAACGGACGGCCCAATCAAGGTGGCCTTCACCAAGACTACCTTCGAATATTCGCTGCATCCAGAAGTCGAAAAGGCACTCGATACCGCTCGGGATGCACTGATCGACGCAGGATATCTGGTTGAAGAGCTTGATCCGCCGGATGTGTTCGAGTGTGGACGGGTTGGTTACCGTGCACTGATGGGTGAGGTGTTGACCTTGATGAAAGGCGACATTGAAGCTGCTGGTTCGCAAACGATCCGTGATATCTTCGAAGTCTATTTTCAGGAATTCCCCCCGATCGTTGGCGATGACCTGATACAAGCGCTGGCACAACGCAGCCATTATGCGCGCGAATGGTCACTGTTTATGCAGGATTATCCGCTGGTCCTGTCCCCTTTCCTACCGCAACCTTTCTTCAAACCCGATCGCGATACCGAAGGCGCCGAAGGTGTTCATGAGGTTTTAGGTTGCGCTGTGTATTCCTACGCGATGAATTTCCTTGGGCTGCCCGCGGCCAGCGTTCCCGCGCGCCTGGCCGAATTGCCGAACGGACCGCAGCCGATCAACGTTCAGATTGTAGCCCAGCGCTGGCGCGAGGATCTGGCCGTAGACGCCGCAACCGCCATCGAAGAGCGTGTAGGGCAGATGGCCTCGATTTTGTGGGATCGAATGGGCGTTCAGGCCTAAAATGCCATCACTTCACCCTTTGCAGACAAAATAGACCCCGGGTTTTTGTACCCGGGGTCCGCATACTAAAATATGCCCGGATTTTAGATGACGAGCGTAGCACCACCCACCCTCGCCAGCGCGAAAACTGCGCAACCATTAGAAAACACCGTTAGATGGCCACTCACTTCCACCTTGGCGTGATCTCCGGACAATTTGAGGTTAACAAACCATTTCGGCGTCTCATGTGAACTGGTTCACACAAACGGCATGAAATTGATCGACTCGATCACATTTACGTGAACTGCTCGGAAATCAACCGTTCTTCCAGGCCATGCCCGGGGTCAAACAATATACGGTGCTGAATCGTGGTTTCTGACCTGATTTCAACCCAGTCGATATCCGGAAACGAGATGGAATCGGCAGCAACGATGACCGGTCGCTTGTCAGCTTCGATCACATCGAACCTGACCTTTGCCATTTTTGGCAGCAAGGCCCCGCGCCACCTGCGTGGCCGAAACGCTGCGATAGGCGTCAGCGCCAGCACGTCCGCACCAATTGGAACAATCGGTCCATGTGCAGAATAATTATACGCAGTTGACCCCGCAGGAGTAGATAGAAGTGCACCATCACATACGAGTTCGGCCATGCGCACCCGTCCATCCACGCTGATCCTCAGCCGCGCAGCCTGAGGCCCGGCGCGCAACAACGACACTTCGTTGATCGCAAGGGCTTCGTGTTTTTGGCCGGATTGGTCTATCGCGGTCATCGCCAGCGGGTTGATGACTTCTTCCTCAGCCTCTGCAAGCCGGGCCATCAGATCGATCTCGGCATATTCATTCATCAGAAATCCGATGGTCCCGCGATTCATGCCATAAACCGGCGTGTCCAGATGTTGGATACCTTGCAGCGTTTGCAACATGAAGCCATCCCCGCCCAGTGCGACAACGACATCGGCATCCCGCGGTGCTGCATTTCCATGGCAGGCCACAAGAGCGTCACGGGCTGTTTGCGCCACTTTGGCATCGCTGGCCAGAAAGGCGATTCTCTTAGTCATGTTTTGTGGTTTCCAGTGCTGCACATTTGGTTCCGAAACAAACATACCTTTCCCGATTAGGCCAGAGTTGACGCCATAGCGGGCCATTTCGTCGCTTTACAGCCTTTCTGACATTTACCGTTTCCGATAGGAAATCCGCCAGATACACCCCAGCCATGCGGAGCGCACATGAACGCCAACCTTCGTGATACCGGTTTTTTCACCCAGTCCCTGTCTGAACGTGATCCTGAGCTGTTTGGCTCGATCACATCCGAGTTGGGCCGCCAGCGCGACGAGATCGAACTGATCGCCTCGGAAAACATCGTCTCTGCCGCCGTAATGGAGGCGCAGGGC
>JBFOLN010000008.1:0-105044 GCA_040829945.1 Ruegeria sp. | reverse complement strand
TCCTATTTCTTTGCCGCGACAGGGCGCAGCGTTGACACTTCAGAACCTGCCGCTTACATCGCTTTGAAGCCTTGGACAGGGCCGCCTTTCACCCCCCGTATCTATGGGTTGCGCGCAAGGTGGGCAAGCCTGTCGCAACCACGATAAGAACAGATCCGCTGGAGTGAACATGCTGGGACTCGGAACGCTCGCCAAAAAGGTGTTCGGAACACCGAACGACCGCAAGATCAAGGCGACCCGCCCCCTGATCGAAAAGATCAACGCGCTGGAACCAGAGTTCGAGAAACTGTCGGATGAAGGTCTGATCGAAAAGACCGAGGAACTGCGCAAACGGGCGCTGGATGGTGAGGCGCTGGATGCGCTGCTGCCCGAAGCCTTTGCCAACGTCCGCGAAGGGGCCAAGCGCGCGCTGGGTCTGCGCGCCTTTGACGTGCAGCTGATGGGTGGTATCTTCCTGCATCAGGGCAATATCTCAGAAATGAAGACGGGTGAGGGCAAGACACTGGTCGCGACCCTCCCCGCCTACCTGAATGCGCTGACCGGCAAGGGCGTGCATGTGGTTACGGTGAACGAATACCTGGCCAAGCGCGACTCGGAATGGATGGGCAACGTGTTTGCTGCGGTGGGGATGACCACCGGAGTGATCTGGTCGGGCCAGCCCGATGCCGAGAAGATGGCGGCGTATAACTGTGACGTCACCTATGCGACCAACAATGAGTTGGGATTTGACTATCTGCGCGACAACATGAAGGCCGATCTGGAGCAGGTCTATCAGAAGCACCACAATTTCGCGATCGTGGACGAGGTGGATTCGATCCTGATCGACGAGGCACGGACACCTCTGATCATCTCGGGACCTGCGCAGGACCGGTCGGACCTGTATACTGCCATCGATGCGGTGATCCCGACTCTGCAGGACGATCATTTCACGCTGGATGAAAAAAGCCGCAACGTGACCTTCACTGATGAGGGCAACGAGTTTCTGGAACAACAGTTGCTGGCTGCGGGTCTGATCCCCGAGGGACATTCATTGTACGATCCCGAAAGCACTACCGTCGTACATCACGTCAATCAGGGCCTGCGTGCGCATAAGCTGTTGCAGCGCGACAAGGACTATATCGTCCGTGATGGTAATGTCGTGTTGATCGACGAGTTCACTGGTCGGATGATGCCGGGCCGCCGTCTCTCTGAGGGCCTGCATCAGGCCATCGAAGCCAAGGAAGGCGTTCAAATCCAACCTGAAAACGTGACGCTGGCCAGCGTGACTTTCCAGAACTATTTCCGCCTCTACGACAAGCTGTCTGGCATGACCGGCACCGCTCTGACCGAGGCAGAAGAATTCCAGGAAATCTATGGCCTGGGTGTGGTCGAAGTTCCGACCAACAAACCGATTGCACGAGTGGACAAGGACGATCAGGTCTATCGCACGACGGCCGAGAAATATGATGCCATCATCAAACAGGTCAAAAGGGCCGGCGAAAAGGGTCAGCCTTGTCTGGTCGGTACGACCTCGATTGAAAAATCCGAAGTGATCAGCCAGTTGCTGACCAAGGAAGGCATCGAGCACAATGTTCTGAACGCCCGCCAACACGAGCAGGAAGCCCAGATTGTAGCCGATGCCGGTCGTCTGGGTGTGGTAACCATCGCCACCAACATGGCGGGCCGCGGCACCGACATTCAGTTGGGCGGCAATGTCGAGATGAAAGTGCTGAAGGCGCTGGCCGATAACCCCGAGGCCGATCCAGCCGAGTTGCGCGCGGCCGAAGAAGCCAAGCACGCGGAAGAAAAGGAAAAGGTGCTGGAAGCCGGTGGGCTTTATGTCATGGCGTCCGAGCGGCATGAAAGCCGCCGGATCGATAACCAGCTGCGTGGCCGCTCGGGGCGTCAGGGTGACCCGGGCCGCACCGTGTTTTACCTGAGCCTCGAAGATGACCTGATGCGTATTTTTGGTTCGGAACGCCTGGACAAGGTCCTGACCACGCTGGGCATGAAAGAGGGCGAAGCGATCATTCATCCTTGGGTGAACAAATCGCTGGAACGCGCCCAATCCAAGGTCGAAGGTCGCAACTTCGACCTGCGCAAGAACGTCCTGAAGTTTGACGACGTTATGAACGACCAGCGTAAAGTGGTGTTCAGCCAACGGCGCGAGATCATGTCTGCGGATGATCTGTCGGATGTAGTGTCGGACATGCGTGAACAGGTGATCGACGATATAATCGACGAATACATGCCGCCAAAATCCTATGCCGATCAATGGGACACAGATGGCCTGCATGAGGCGGTCAAAGACAAGCTGACCATCGATGCCCCAGTTCAGGACTGGGCCGCCGAGGAAGGCGTGGATGACGAGCAAATCCGCGAACGTCTGGTCAAGGCCGCCGATGAAATGATGGCGCAGAAGGCCGTAGCGTTTGGCCCTGAAAACATGCGCAACATCGAAAAGCAGGTATTGCTGCAGACCATCGACGGTAAATGGCGCGAGCATCTTCTGACGCTGGAACATCTGCGCTCGGTCGTGGGATTCCGTGGCTATGCCCAGCGCGATCCTTTGAACGAATACAAGAACGAAAGCTTCCAGCTGTTCGAAGGGATGCTCGATTCCCTGCGCGAAACGGTGACACAACAATTGTCACGCGTGCGTCCGCTGAGCGAGGAAGAGCAGAAGGAAATGCTGGCGCAGATGGCGGCGCAGCAGGCTCAGGCTCAGCAAGCGGTGGATCAGGCTGCGGGTACGGCAGAAGCACTGGCTGAAGCCGAGGCTTCCGGTGATGCACGTCCCGGCTTTGTCGAGGATGACCCTTCAACCTGGGGTAATCCCTCGCGCAATGACCCGTGTCCCTGTGGATCAGGCAAGAAGTTTAAACATTGCCATGGCAGGTTGACCTGACGTCACCTGCTTTCAAACACAATGAGTCCGCCCCAAGGCCACATATTGGCCTTGATTCGGAAGCAAGTTGCGACTCACTCCTTCAACTGGGGAGGGTGTCTTGTTTGTAATAAAGAACTACGTGACCACGGGCGGAACCGTTGCCTGCGCCTTGGCCATTGGATATTTGATGCAAAGCGGATCGGCGCGGCAACCTGGCGCTGAACCGAACGGTGAACGTGTCGCTTCGATCTCCGAGCCGGGCTCAGACCTGACGGGTATCGAAAGTGTTGTTCTGACTTCTTCTTCCCCTACAGAATCTCGCCGCGCAGTATTACCCGAACCCTCGCTACCAAGCCCGGAACAAAGCCGCTTGCCGTCCAACTGCGATCTGAGCGCACGCGCAATGGCAGTGCCCGGCGCGAGTGTTCGGCTGCGGGTCAAGGCCCCCTGCCACGCGGGTGAAACAATCGAAGTACATCATAACGGGCTGGTTTTCAGCACAGAAACCGATGCGCTTGGCGGTTTGAACCTGACTGTACCGGCACTGTCCGAATACGCCATTTTTCTCATCTCGTTGCCTGATGAGAAAGGCACGGTTGCAACGACCCATGTACCCGAGATCAACAGTTTCAACCGGATCGCACTGCAATGGCAGGGCGAGACAGACCTACAGCTGCATGCGCTGGAATTCGGCGCCGGTTATGGAGAAGAGGGCCATGTGTGGTCCGGTTCCGAGGTCGGCGGTGCAGGCTCGGTAATCCATCTGGGTCAGGGTGGTTCGGACGCTGCCCGCAACATCGAGATTTATTCGTTTCCGGTTCAATCCGCGACCGAGGCCGGGACAATCGCTCTGTCGGTTGAAACAGAGGTTACCGAGGCAAATTGCGGTAAAGCTTTGAACGTTCAATCGCTGGAATGGCGCACGCATCAGCGTCTCCGGTCACGTGATCTGACGCTGGACATGCCGGGTTGCGAGGTCGTGGGTGATTTTCTGGTGTTGAATAATCTGTTCTCAGACCTGACAATCGCCGCCAAATAGGCAGCAGGCAGTTCAACGGTCACTTATGAAAATTCTTCGTGTGGCGCTGGCCGCGCTTTTAGCGCTGTTACCAGCGCATGGCGCAATTGCGCAGGACATCACACTGACCTCACATGACGGCAAGGTCGAGGTGGTCGGAACCCTGTTGGGATATGACGGCGAGTTTTACCGCGTTGATACTCAGTTTGGCGAACTGACGGTCGATGGCTCAGGCGTCACCTGCGACGGTCCTGCCTGCCCCAATCTGACCGATTTTGTAGCCGAAATCCGGTTCTCCGGTTCATCAGTCATGGCAGAGACACTGTTACCCGCGCTCGCACAAGGCTTTGCAGCACAAGAAGGGCTGATACTGTCGCAATCCGAGGATGCCGAGGCGCGACATGTTTACGCCCTGCACCACATTGATCGGGAGGCACCTCTGGCCAGGCTGACATTTCGAGCAGCCGACACCGCCCGTGGATTTACCGATCTAGCTGAGAATAATGCCGATATCGTTCTGGCGCAGCGCGAGATTCGATCAGATGAACTAGAGTTGGCCCAGGAAGCCGGGCTGGGGGATCTGACGCAAGCGCGCCGGTCGCGCGTGTTGGCACTGGATGCGATGGTGCCTGTTGTGTCGGCTGACAATCCGGTGCGCCAGATATCGACCGCTGACCTGGCCAGGGTGTATACGGCAGAAATCACCAACTGGACCGATCTGGGTGGCCCCGACGCGCCGATCTCGCTGCACCTGCCTAAAGCCGGATCAGGTCTAGCCCAGACAGTTGAGGACTTGCTGCTGGTTCCCGTCGGCACACCACTATCTGAGGACATTAAGCGCCATGAGCGAAGCAGCGATCTAGTACGCTCGGTCTCTTATGATCCGTTCGCGATAGGTATCGCCAGCCTTGCCGAGGCTGGGGATGCCCGTGCCCTGCCACTGGCCGGAGGTTGCGGCCATGCTCTGTCCGCAACGCGGCAATCGGTTAAGACCGAGGATTACCCGCTGACTTCGCCCATGTTCATCTATCTGCCCCAAAGACGATTGCCCCGAGTCGCGCGACAATTTCTTGCCTATACCCAAAGCACCGCAGCGCAGCCTGTTATTCGTAAGGCGGGATTTGTCGATCAATCCCCCGAGATGATAAGGGTTAGCCTGCAGGGCGATCGGTTGGCGAATGCCATCGCAACTGGTGGTACCGAGGTTGGACTGGAAGAACTGCAGCGCATGGTCCAAACGCTGCGCCCATTGTCGCGCCTATCATTGTCTTTCCGGTTTGAAACAGGTTCATCTCGACCGGACGCACAGTCGCGTTCCAACATTCTGCAACTTGCTCAAGCGCTGGAAAGTGGGACGCTTGATGCACGACAGCTGACCTTTGTTGGATTCAGCGATGGGGAGGGTGCAGCCTCGGCCAATGCGCGCATCGCTCTACAGCGCGCCAAGACCGTGCGCAACGCGGTACTCGCTGCAGTCGAGACAAGCATCCCGGACAGTATTGAAATCAGCGTCGAGGGTTTTGGCGAGGCCATGCCCATGGCCTGTGATGACACCGAATGGGGCCGCAAGGTAAATCGCCGGGTAGAGGTTTGGGTCCGGTAAGCCTCACAAATATCCTTGTGCCCGAAAGCTGAGTTCGGTTGATTTTCCGATGATTAAGTGATCATGCAGGGTCAGGCCCAGCGCTAAACACGCATCCTGTATCCGATTGGTCATGTCGATATCCGATTGCGAGGGTGTCGGATCACCGGATGGGTGATTGTGCACAACTATAAGTGCCGAGGCATTAAGCTCCAGCGCCCGTTTTGCCACCTCGCGTGGATAGACGGGCACGTGGTCCACTGTGCCCTTAGCCTGTTCCTCATCCGCAATCAGAACATTCTTGCGGTCCAGATAGAAAACCCGAAACTGCTCAATCTCGCGATGCGCCATTGTTGTATGGCAATAGTCCAGCAGGGCGTCCCAACCCGAGATCACATGCCGCTGCATCACGCGCGCACGTGCCATACGGTGGGCGCAGGCTTCAAGGATTTTCAGATCGGTGATGACGGTATCGCCTACGCCCTTGATCTGGCGCAGCCGCTCCTCGGGCGCGGTCAGGACCCGGTTGAAATCGCCAAATGCGTCCATCAGCGCGCGCGCCAGCGGTTTCACATCCTGCCGGGGGATGGATCGGAACAGAACCAGCTCCAATAGTTCATAATCCGGCATCGCTGACGAACCGCCCGACATGAAACGTTCGCGCAGCCGCTTGCGATGGTCTTTGATGTAGGAGGGTAACCGACCATTCGGCAGCGGCTGCGCTGGCGCTTCGTCCGTATCGAAAAGCATCGGGGCTTCGGCAAAGGCGTCCTGAGTCATGGGCTCACCCTGACGCAGAATCGGTTGCCAAAGGGTTAACGCGCTTCACCTGCCATACGTGCTGTCGCGCGTCGGACGATCATGTGCAGCAGGATAGAGAACACTCCCAGCGTCAGCATCGCGGCAAACATCAGATCAGTCTTGGCGCGACCATTGGCCAATAGCATCAGATAGCCCAACCCTTGCGACGATCCGACCCATTCACCGATTACGGCCCCGATCGGCGCATAGACCGCTGCCAGCCGCATCCCCGAAGCCAGCGAAGGCAAGGCGGCGGGAATGCGAATATGCCATAGTACCGCCCGGCGGCTGGCCTGCATCGTGCGTGCCAGATCAAGATAACCCCGCGGCGTCCGCATCAGCCCATCGAAAAAGGACGAAGTAATCGGAAAATAAATGATCAGCACGGCCATGGCGACCTTGGACCACAGCCCGTAACCCAGCCAAAGTGTCAGCAGCGGCGCGAGCGCAAATACTGGAAGAGCCTGCGTAAACACCAGCATCGGCTGAACCAGCACCCGCGCAACCTTTGAGTTGGCCAGTTGCAGCGCGGTGATGACACCCAGAATGGTGCCGCAAACAAGACCGATCACAACTTCGACGGCGGTGATCCACGTATGTTCGGCAATGATCCAACGGTTCTGCCACCAGGTTTCGGCCACGAGCGCCGGTCCTGGAAGGATGAATTTGGGCAGTCCTGTCAGCGAGACGACCAATTGCCAGACGACAAGGGCAAACAGCGTTGCGGCAAGAGCCGAAAGGAGCTTCATGCTGCAGTCTCACGTAGAAGCCGCAGAAGCGACCCCTGCGTTTCCAGCGTCTCGAGGTCGTCCACCTTGCGTGGCGCAGGTTCGTGCGGCGGCTGACAGGATGTCAGCCCGCCCGCCGTCATGACAACGATACTGTTGCCAAGACGCGCGGCTTCGCCGGGATCATGGGTCACCAGCAACACAGTACGGCCCTGCAAAGCCTCGGCCGCCAGATCCTGCATGTCTGCGCGGGTACGGGCATCCAGAGCCGAAAACGGCTCATCCAGCAAAACAACGGGGCGGTCTTCCATCAAAGTGCGGGCTAGGGCCACGCGCTGCCGCTGCCCGCCTGAAAGCTCGGTCGGTTTTTTATTCATGTGGTCATGCAACCGCATCCGATTGATCAGACGATCGCGCCGTTCGAAATCTACCGGCTCTCCGCGCAGACGCGCGCCCAACGAGACATTTTGTGCCACGGTGGCCCAAGGCAGCAGCAAGTCGTCCTGCGCCATATAAGCCACGCGTTCAGCGACCGGTTGCCCGTCATTGGCGGCAATCTCACCAGTGAATTCCGCGCCCGTCTCCAAACCGGCAATCAACCGCAGAACAGTCGTTTTCCCAACGCCCGAACCGCCTAGCAGACACGTCCATTGCCCAGCGCCAATCGTCAGGGATAACGGTGCGAACAAAGGCTCACCGCCGATGCTGGCGTGGCCGCTGATGGTCAGTTCGGGCGCGGGCGTCACGGGGTTAGACCCATTTGCCAGAAATTGACCTCAAGCTCAGTGGCCGTTCTGAAGGTCTGACATAAGCGGTTCCAGCGCGGCGACGTTTCGAAATCGCCGCCAATTCGCCTTATTAGAGCCGAATCCAGCAATTCACCCACTGCCCGGCACGCGTCTTGGTATTCCGCGCTGGCATAAGCGTCGATCCAGTCGCGATAGGTCTCGGACGTTGCCTCGGAGGCCAGTCTTATACCAATTTCGCCATATCCCATGACGCAGGGGACCAATGCGGCCAACAAATCCAACAGGTCACCGCTGTAGCCAGCTTCCAGAACATAACGCGTATAGGCCAGATTCTCGGCCCGCTCAGGGGTGGCAAAGAGCTGGTCCTGCGAAATTCCTTCGGCTTCGCAAATACCGATATGCAGCTTCATCTCTTCGCTGATCAGACCATTCACTGTCCGCGACGCCGCCAGCATTTCCTCATGCGTTTCCGATTTTACCACCGCCAGCGCCCAGGCACGCGAAAAGTGGATCAGGAACACATAGTCCTGCCGCAGGTAATGCAGGAACGCCTCATGTGGAAGCATTCCGTCCTTCATGCCTTCGACAAAGGCGTGGCGGGTATATTCCCGCCACGGCCCCTGTGCGGCACCGCGCATCAGCGCGAAGGCTTTGCCATACCCGCTCATTGGGCGGTCACGTCGATGGCAATATCACTGACCGGATTGACGCTGTCGATCATGCCGCTGTCATTCAGGAACGCCTCGAACCTCGCATAGCGACCGGCCTCAAGACCCGCCGGCCGCAGGGCGAAGCGTGGCAACGTGTCGACCCAGGCGCGAGCGTTCAACTCGTCTTGCAATTCGGATGAGGTAGCGGCAAAGATTTCCCAGCTTTTTTCCGGGTTGTTGACGATGTACTGAATCGCTTTTTCGGTCGCGGCCAGAAAACGGGCCACCTTATCGGTATCCATGGTCTCGGGGTTGGCGACATAGATCAGTTCGTCATAGGCGGGCACGCCCTCTTCTTCGATGTAAAAGCAGGTACCGGGGGCGCCTTCTATATCCATCTGGTTCAGCTCAAAATTGCGATAGGCCCCGATTACAGCATCCACCTGCCCGGACATCAACGAAGGTGAAAGCGAGAAGTTCACGTTGATCAGCTCAACCTCATCGAGCTTCACATCGTATTTGCCCAGTACAGTGCCCAGAACTGCCTCTTCCACGCCTGCGACCGAGAAACCGATCTTTTTATCCTTCAGGTCTGCAGGCGACTT
This sequence comes from Ruegeria sp., assembly GCA_040829945.1. GTDB lineage: Bacteria > Pseudomonadota > Alphaproteobacteria > Rhodobacterales > Rhodobacteraceae > Ruegeria. The sequence continues at coordinate 96,042 of JBFOLN010000008.1, read as the reverse complement.
GATCGGGCCGTCCTTTAGAACCAACAGACAGTTCAGCGGCGTGGCAACCAGTGTGCCGACGCGCTTCAGGGGCAATCCCTCGTGAATTTGAAGATGCAGTTGCGGTTGGTAGGATACGGCCAGATCGGCCTGACCGGCGGCAACCAGACGCGGCGGTGCAGACGGGTCGGCGGGCGGAACAATTTCAACCTCAAGCCCCTGTTCAGCGAAGTAGCCGTTTTCCTGCGCCACGATGATGGGGCCGTGATCGGGGTTGATGAACCAGTCCAGCAGGACAGTCATCTTGTCTTCGGCCCAAGCAGGCGCAGCGGCCAGCAGCACAGCTGCTGCAATCAGTTTTTTCATGTCTCGCGTTTCCTTCTGTTCACGAGGTTGAAGCCGCGACGAGGACAATCTCGCCCGGCCAATCTGGTTGGATTTGTTCGGCAGCACGCCAAGCGCGCAGACCGGTGGCGCAGCACAGCGCCAGCCTTTTCCCCTTATTAGGCTCTATTTTTTGCAGATTACCCGGTGACACGCGCTGTGCGTTTGGGTGTATCGGGACCGGGGCCTCGTCCTGATCTCGCAATTCAACTATCTGGTCGCCGGGCGTGAGTTGGTTGACCGATAGAAAACGGAAGCAATGGCTTGGCTCGGGTGCGCCATCAAATCTGAACGAACTGGTGCGGAGTGAGCGGCCATCGTATTGGATCATCTGACCCAATGGTGATGGCTCCGTTCTAAGAATCAGATTCAGCGCCATCTGCGCTTGCATCGCGCCTATGACACCTACGACCGGGCCCAGAACCCCGGCCGTGGCACAGCTGGCACCACTGTCAGGCGCATCAGGGAACAACGCGCGTAAGGATGGGGCACCGCCGCAAAAGCCGCCAACATACCCCGACAAGCCAAGCACCGACGCGCTGATCAGCGGCTTATCATGGGCCAGACAGCTATCCGACAAGATGTAACTCGCCGCATAACTGTCTGCGCAATCGAGGATCACATCCGCCTGGGCAATCAAGGTCGCAGCGTTCTCAGACGTCAGAGCCTGTTTGTGGCTGATTATCTCGATCTCACTGTTCAGTGCATAACACCGATCGGCGACGACATCTGCTTTGAAGCGTCCGCAATCCGCTTCGGTAAACAAGGTCTGGCGATGCAGGTTGGAAAGATCGACCGTATCGCCATCCACAATCGTGATTTTCCCCACCCCAGCGCCGGCCAGCAAGGGCAGAGCCGGAGCGGCCAGCCCGCCGGCACCCACCACCAGCACGCGCGCTGATGCCAAGCGCGCCTGTCCGTCGACCCCAACTTCGGGCAGTAACATTTGGCGGGAATATCGGGTCATCTGGTGGCCTCGATCCACGCGCGGACACGCGTCTCGGGGTCGGGGTTCAGGGTAATGTCCGTGACGACCGAGACGATATCAGCCCCCGCTTCCAACACGCCCGGCGCGCGCTCAACGCTCATACCGCCGATGCCGACCAGTGGAGTATCACCAACACGGGCTTTCCACTCGGTAACGCGCGGCAAGCCCTGCTGATGCCATTTCATCTTTTTCAGGATCGTCGGATAGACAGGGCCCAGCGCGACATAATCCGGTTCCATCGTCAGAACGCGCTCAAGCTCATCATCATCATGGGTGGAAACACCCAGCTTCAAACCTGCTTTTCGGATGGCTTTCAGATCTGCTTCGTCCAGATCCTCCTGGCCCAGATGAATCCAGTCACAAACCAGATCAATGGCATCCTGCCAATGGTCATTTACCACGAGAACAGCACCGTGCGCCCGACAGAGATCACGTGACATCGCAATCTGTTCGTACACCACCTCGTCTGGCTGGTCCTTTACCCGCAGCTGCACCAACCTGACCCCCAAGGGCAACATCCGTCGCAACCATTCGGAATGGTCGAAAATCGGATAAAAACGATCCAGCGTCATGACAGAAAGGCCTTTCCGATCACCGGGGTCGAAGGCTCGGCCATATCTCGCGGCTCGATCGGGTCAGCTTGATGAGCCAGCATCCCTGCTTCGATTGCCCTAGCCATGGCCCTGGCCATCATTTGAGGATCTCCGGCGCGAGCCACAGCGGTGTTCAGCAGCACGGCGTCATAACCAAGCTCCATCGCATGGGCGGCATGGCTGGGCAGGCCGATCCCCGCGTCGATGACCAGCGGGACATCAGGAAATTCCACCCGCATCGCCCGCAGGGCGTATTCGTTGTTCAGACCGCGACCCGAACCAATGGGTGCGCCCCAAGGCATCAACACCTCGCATCCGGCCTCAAGCAGGCGTTCGCCGACGATCAGGTCGTCTGTGGTGTAAGGAAAAACCTGAAACCCATCTTCGGTCAGGATGCGTGCAGCCTCGACCAGTTGGAACACATCCGGTTGCAGGCTATCTGTATGGCCGATCAGTTCCAGCTTGATCCATGGCGTTTCAAAAACTTCGCGCGCCATATGAGCTGTGGTCACGGCCTCTTTCACCGTATGGCACCCTGCCGTGTTGGGCAGGATCAGAACGCCCAATTCGCGGATCATCTGCCAGAAGGTTTGCCCGGCACCGGACTCACGCCGCAGCGAGACCGCGGCAACCCCGGCACCACTTTCACGAAATGCCCGCTCCAGAATGGCAGGACTGGGATATTGTGCCGTGCCCAACATCAGTGGATTGGGTAAGTGAGTGCCGTAGAAGGTTTTCATCCTCAGCCCCCCTGCATTGGGGCGACAACTTCCACCCGATCGCCATCTGCCAATTTATGCGAAATGCGCAAGCTAGAGGCCACGAAAGATTCGTTTACGGCGGTGGCCACACGGCCCGAGAACCCGCATTCCTCTAGCAGTTCTGACAGGGTTTGGGCGCACACGTCGTGCGGCGCTCCGTTAAGCACGATCTTCATCGACCATCTCCGAATGTTTGTTTTCCAACGCCAGATCAGCCACGCCCTGTGCGAGCGCGGGTGCCAGCAGGTAGCCATGACGGTAAAGACCATTGGCATAGATGGTCCGACCCAATCGCCGGATACGGGGCAGGTTGTCGGGAAAGGCTGGGCGCAGATCGACACCGATTTCCAACACCTCGGCCTCACCGAACGCCGGGTTCAGAGCATAGGCCGCGCTGAGCAATTCCAGCATCGAGCGGGCGGTGATGCGACTGCTGTCCTCGGATTCGATCATCGTTGCGCCCAGCATGTAGATACCGTCACCACGCGGCACGATATAAAGCGGCATTCGCGGGTGCAGCAGACGTACCGGACGCGTCAGCGAAACATCGCGGCAACGGATTACCAACATCTCGCCCTTTACGCCGCGCAAATCAGAGAGCAGATCGCGCGCGTGTAGACCGCGGCAATCGATTGCATTCTCAAGGCGGCCGGGCGCGAGCTTGCGATGAAACTCGACACCTTTTTCACGCAACTGGCGGCACAGATCCTGAAGGGCCCGGCGCGGATCAAGGTGCGCCTCGGCTTGGAAGTGCAAACCTTTGCTGAACGCCGATAGATCAGGCTCTAATAAGGCAATTTCATCGCAATTGACTTCGGCAAAACCTTCGGTTCGCCGGGCAAACCGGCGTAGGTCTGGCAAATCTCGGGTATTCGCAACAACCACTGTGCCACAGCGATGCACCTTTGTTCTGGCGGCCCACCAATCAATGGAAGTCTGCCCCATACGTAGCACCGGTTCCTCGGCATTTTCGTACTCACACCACGGTGCAAGCATACCGCCAGCCCACCATGAGCACCCATGTGGGCCCGGCAACCCACCGGGGTCGAATACCTGCACCTTTTCACCACGCGCGGTCAGCTCGCTGGCCACCGCCAGACCAGCCACACCAGCCCCTATGACCGACCAGATTGTCATGCGGGCCAAACCCGGTGAAAGTGATGCACTGGCCCGTGGCCCTGACCGATACCAAGGTCATCTGCCTGTGCGATGGCCCCTTGCAGATAGTCATGTGCCTGCGCAACTGCCTCTGTCAGTGGCAAGCCTTTCGCTAACCCTGCGGCAATCGAAGAGGACAAGGTGCAGCCAGTACCATGAGTGTTCTTCGTCTTCCGTCGCGGAGCTTTGATCTCGGCGATTACGCCCGAGGCATCAACCAGAAGGTCGTGGCAGGTATCACCGGAACTATGCCCCCCCTTCATCAACACTGATTGTGCGCCGATCCTGCAAAGATCGATGCCTTGTGAAATCATTTCATCCGTGGTCGCCGCGTTCTGTCGATCCAACAGACGTGCCGCTTCTGGTAGATTCGGGGTCAGAACCGTTGCGCGTTTAAGCAACACATCACGCAGCGTCTGTACCGCGTCATCTGCGAGAAGCGGATCGCCGGATTTGGCCACCATAACCGGATCAATTACGATTGGTCCGCCGAACCCAGCAATGGCATCCGCCACGGAATGAATGATTTCCGGCGTCGCCAGCATGCCGATCTTGATCGCGCGAATATCCAGATCACCCAGAACAGTTGCGATCTGTGCCGTAACAACATCCAGCGGGATGCCATGCACCGCCGTTACAGCTTGAGTATTTTGGGCCGTCACAGCGGTAATGACACTTGCGCCGTAAACACCCAATGCCGACATGGCTTTGAGGTCGGCCTGAATTCCGGCGCCGCCGCCACTGTCCGATCCGGCAATTGTCAAAGCGATAGATGCCATCTGCGTGCTCCATTTGTCTTGGGCAACGGAGCACGGAAAACGCCTGGCGTGTTTTAAGACCGTTCCCTCCGCCGGTATTGCCCGGATCAGGTTCGATGGGTTAGCGCGTTTACGCCTCTCAGCCCTTTAATCAGGGCACCCCAACGGTTGGGGCGACATTCTCAAACGTCTGATCGGAAATCAAGGAAGAAACTTGCCTAGCTAAGGCCAGTCCGAATGATAGGATAGAACCAAATTTCTGTGATCAGCATAGCAATTCGCGAGGGCCTACTTCGCGCGCCGATGCATTTTTCTGCCAGATGAAGGACGGATACGATGCTTCATCTGGCCTATAAATATCCCGGGGGAACTGCGGCTTGCCGCGGTGGGGGCAGAGCCCCTTTTGATGCACGTTAGGTCCGGTTAACCCTTCATGCCATCCCAGAAAGTTTTGACAGAAGAGAAAAAGCTCTTTGATTCCGGATGATTATCTTCACCCAGATCATCAAACTCACGCAGAAGCTCTTTCTGGCGGCTGGTCAGATTGACCGGTGTTTCTACGGCAAGTTCGATAAACATATCGCCTATTCCACCGCCCCGGAGCGCGGGCATTCCCTTGCTGCGCAGGCGCATCTGGCGGCCCGACTGGCTGCCGGCGGGAATCTGAACACGGCCACGACCACCATCGATGGTCGGAACTTCGATCGAACCACCAAGCGCCGCCTTGGCCATGCTGACCGGCACCCGACAATAGAGGTTCACGCTGTCACGCTCGAACAGCTTGTGTTCGGATACTTCGACAAAGATGTAGAGGTCACCCGGAGGACCACCGCGCATTCCGGCCTCGCCTTCGCCAGCCAGACGGATACGGGTTCCGGTTTCGACGCCTGCCGGGATGTTTACCGAGAGCGCGCGATCTTTTTCGACACGTCCGGCGCCACCGCAGGCTTTACAGGGGTTCTTGATGATCTGACCCAGACCGGAACAGGTGGGGCAGGTGCGTTCAACCGTAAAAAAACCCTGCTGCGCGCGGACTTTGCCCATACCGGAACAGGTCGGGCAGGTGGTTGGCTCTACGCCGCCTTCGGCACCGGTACCATCGCACGAAGAACAGGCAACAGCGGTTGGGACGTTGATGGTCTTTTGCAGACCTGCATAAGCCTCTTCCAGCGAAACCCGCAGGTTATAGCGCAGGTCTGAACCACGCGCGGCGCGACGGCCCCCGCCTGCCCCGCGCTGGCCGCCCATGAAGTCACCAAACAGGTCATCGAACACGTCAGAGAACGCGCTGGAGAAATCACCCTGACCGAATCCGCCACCGGGACGGCCGCCGCCGCCGCCCATACCGTTTTCGAATGCGGCATGGCCAAAGCGGTCATAAGCGGCCTTTTTGTCAGCATCGCGCAGCACATCATAGGCCTCATTGGCCTCTTTGAACTGCGCTTCGGCATCAGGGTTGTCCTTGTTGCGATCAGGATGCAGCTGTTTGGCTTTCGAGCGAAAGCCTTTCTTGATCTCATCCGCAGAAGCGCCCTTGGACACGCCGAGCACTTCGTAATAGTCGCGTTTGGACATCAGTATTTCCTTCTGCCTCAACGTAATCGGGCCGGCCCGGCAACCGGACCGGCCCAAATTGGCCCGGTTACCCGTTAGTTACGCTTGTCGTCGTCCAGATCTTCGAACTCGGCGTCAACGATGTCATCGTCACCCGGCGCTTCATCTGCGGCTGCGGGCTCATCTTCACCCTCTTCCGCTTGCGCTTTGTAGATGGCTTCGCCCAGTTTCATGGCCGCTTCGGTCACGTTCTGGATGCCCGATTTGATCTTGTCGGCATTCTCGGTTTCCAGCTCATCCTTGAGCGCGGCAACGGCCAGTTCGATCGCTTCGACAGTCGACGGATCGACCTTGTCGCCATGTTCCTCGATCGATTTCTCGGTCGCGTGGACAAGGCTTTCGGCTTGGTTCTTGGCTTCGACCAGCTCTTTGCGGGCCTTGTCTGCCTCGGCGTTTTCCTCGGCATCCTTGACCATCTTTTCGATGTCGTCATCCGACAGACCACCAGATGCTTGGATCGTGATCTTCTGCTCTTTGCCGGTGCCTTTGTCTTTGGCCGAAACCGAGACAATGCCGTTGGCGTCAATGTCAAAAGTCACCTCGATCTGAGGCATGCCGCGTGGGGCGGGCGGAATCTCTTCCAGATTGAACTGACCCAGGATCTTGTTGTCCGCAGCCATTTCGCGCTCACCTTGGAAACAGCGGATGGTCACGGCGTTCTGGTTGTCCTCGGCGGTCGAGAAGACCTGAGACTTCTTGGTCGGGATCGTGGTGTTGCGGTCGATCAGGCGGGTGAACACGCCACCCAGCGTCTCGATGCCCAGCGACAGCGGGGTCACGTCAAGCAGAACCACGTCTTTGACGTCGCCCTGCAGAACACCGGCCTGAATGGCGGCGCCCATGGCAACGACTTCGTCCGGGTTTACACCTTTGTGCGGCTCTTTACCGAAGAACTTGGTGACCTCTTCGATCACTTTCGGCATCCGGGTCATACCGCCGACCAGAACAACCTCATCCACGTCGCCAGCCGACAGGCCTGCGTCTTTCAGAGCAGCCTGGCAGGGCTTCATCGATTTCTTGATCAGGTCGCCAACCAGCGATTCCAGCTTGGCACGGGTCAGTTTCATGACCATGTGCAGCGGCTGACCGTTCGACCCCATCGAGATGAACGGCTGGTTGATTTCAGTCTGCGAGGTCGAGGACAGTTCGATCTTGGCTTTTTCAGCAGCTTCTTTCAGACGCTGTAGGGCCATCTTGTCAGCTGACAGATCGACACCGTGTTCCTTTTTGAACTCATCCGCCAGGTAGTTGACGATGCGCATGTCAAAGTCTTCACCACCCAGGAAGGTGTCACCGTTGGTCGACTTCACCTCGAACAGGCCGTCGTCGATTTCGAGGATGGTCACGTCGAAGGTACCACCACCAAGGTCATAGACCGCGATGGTTTGGGTCTCTTCTTTGTCCAAACCATAGGCCAGCGCAGCAGCTGTCGGTTCGTTGATGATCCGCAGCACTTCCAGACCGGCGATTTTACCGGCGTCTTTGGTGGCCTGACGCTGGGCGTCGTTGAAGTATGCCGGAACGGTGATAACTGCCTGCGTGACTTCCTCACCCAAATAGCTCTCGGCGGTTTCCTTCATCTTGCCCAGAGTGAAGGCCGAGATCTGGCTTGGGGAGTACTTTTCACCGCGGGCTTCGACCCACGCGTCGCCATTGCCGCCATCAACGATGGCGTACGGCACCATTTTCTTGTCTTTTTCGACTTCGGCATCATCCACGCGACGACCGATCAGGCGCTTGACGCCAAAGATCGTGTTGTCGGGGTTGGTGACCGCCTGACGTTTTGCAGGCTGACCGACCAGACGCTCATCTTCTGTAAAAGCGACGATCGAGGGCGTGGTCCGCGCCCCTTCGGCGTTTTCGATGACCTTCGGCTGCGAGCCGTCCATGATGGCCACACACGAGTTGGTGGTACCGAGGTCAATCCCGATTACTTTTCCCATATTTTCAATCCCTTTCTCTTCAAGGCGATGTCCCGAGGGTTGGACCCATTGCGGCATCCTGCCCCCGATTGATGTGCGCGACAGCACTACACCATCGCGCGTCGAGGCGTATATAAGGGCGAGAACAGGGGCCTGCAAGCGTTCAGAAACACGGGTTTTCGGGAATCTGTGGCCTTTTTTGGCAAGGTTTTGGCAAGGTTTGGGGATTCTTGAATGGCGCGGCTGCTTTTGCGCGGATTTGACATACGGAAAGGCTATTTGGATGTGGCGGCTCAAACCACCCTGATTGACCTGTTACGGCCGATTCTGAAAGCCGCGCCGCTCTACCGGCCCGTGACGCCTTCGGGCAAAGAAATGTCGGTGCGCATGACCTCGGCCGGGACGCTGGGCTGGGTTACCGATCGGGCAGGATATCGGTATCAGGACACCCACCCCAAGGGCATGACATGGCCCGCAATCCCGGATCAGATTCTGGCGATCTGGCAAGATCTGACCGGTGCGGAGCGTCAGCCCGATTGCTGCCTGATCAACTATTACGGCGAAGACACCAAGATGGGCCTGCATCAGGACAAGGACGAGGCCGATTTCTCGTGGCCGGTGCTTTCAATATCGCTAGGTGATGACGCACTGTTCCGCATCGGCAATACCACACGCGGCGGCAAGACCGAGTCGATCTGGCTGAGTTCGGGTGATGTAGTCATCATGGGCGGCCCGGCACGACTGGCCTATCACGGGGTGGATCGGATCAGGTTTGGATCGTCCCGCCTGTTGCCCAAGGGCGGGCGTATCAATCTTACATTGCGGGTCGCAACCTAGCGGCGCGCATCCCAGCTTTTGGAAACGTGCTTGCGCGTATAGAATTCACCCAGCAATCCGATCATGGTCAGAACGATCCCCACCCAAAGTGCGTATTCCCAACTGGTATTGCGTGGGAAGTAATTGCGGAACACAAAGCCCCGGCATTGGTCGATGATGTGGAACAGCGGGTTCCATATGAACATGGTCAGCATGAACCCACCCAGCGCATTGCCAACGAACATCTTACCTGAAAACACCATGTTCATACGGCGATAGATATTTGTCAGAATCGTAACCGTATTGGGAAACCAAGGTTTGAGCGCCAGCAGCACCAGACCCACCGCACACCCGGTGAACCAGGCCAAAATCAACATCCCAAAGGCTCCACCCGGGTCCTGAATCTCCAACGGCGTGACGGTAACGCTATAAACAAACAGAATCACAAGAATGGACATGATCTGCGTATAAAGCGCACCGAAGGCAGCAGCCGACAACATCACCATCATGGTCATCGGTGAATGCAGTGTCATCGGGTTGTTACCCGATCCGACACCAACAATTGAGGAAACCGACTTGATATTGGTGATGAACAAGAAGATGCCCGAAAGCAGGTACAGAATGAACTCGCCCCGAATTTTGGCAATCCGTGTACCCATGAAAGACAGGATAAAATAGAACACTGTCGCGATCAGCACCACCTGCACAATATTTATAACGATCGCAATCACCGCATTTGAGTGCTGCGAGCGAATATTGCGTACAACCGCGTGGAATATCAGCTCGGCGGTGGTGAAGGCCCCGCCCAGTAACGACTGATTTCGCTTAAAGTGAAACACTCGAACGTTCTTTCCCGCTGTGTCGCCCGCAAAATGGCACGAAATTCTTGCTGTTCCGTATCCACCGCATCATAAGTCCGAGAGGAACCCGTATCAACAAACCACAGGAACGGAGCTTTTTTGTGACCTATGACGCCCTAATTCCCGTCATTCGGCGGCTGGCCCTGGAGGCCGGGGACAAGATCATGCAGATCTACGAGGCGGATGATTTCGACGTCAAAGTCAAATCCGATTCCAGCCCGGTAACCGAAGCAGACGAGGCCGCAGACGCGCTGATTTCAGCTGGATTGCGCGAAGCCTTTCCCGATATCCTGCTGGTGACCGAGGAACAGGCGGCCTCGCATTCGGAAAAGGGCGAGACATTCCTGATCGTTGATCCCCTGGACGGAACAAAAGAATTCATCAACCGGCGTGGTGATTTCACGGTGAACATCGCGCTGATCGAGAACGGCGTACCAACACGTGGTGTGGTTTATGCGCCTGCCCGAGGACGGATGTTTTATACTCAAGCCGATGGGCAATCGGTTGAAGAGACAGGCGATCTGGACAAGGACAATGCAGGCGTGATAGCTCCGATATCAGTCTCTAAACCAGACAATTCAGCGCTGATGATCGTGGCGTCCAAATCGCATCGCGATCAGGCAACCGAGGATTACATCAACAAATATCAGGTGCGTGACAGCAAAAGCGCCGGGTCTTCGCTGAAGTTCTGTTTGGTCGCCACGGGTGAGGCCGACCTCTACCCTCGGGTGGGCCGCACGATGGAATGGGATACCGCTGCAGGTCATGCGGTTCTGGCCGGCGCGGGCGGCGGCGTAGTGCGTTTTGATGACCATTCACCGCTGACCTACGGCAAGGACGGTTATGCCAACCCGTTTTTCATCGCCTTTGCTCCGGGCGTAGAGCTGAAGGAAGCCTGATGTCCGTTCTGATTGCTATTCCTGCACGCTATGCCTCGACCCGTTATCCGGGCAAACCTCTGGTCCCGTTGACAGGCGTCAATGGCACTAGCATGACTCTGATCGAGCGCTCGTGGCGTGCCGCGATTTCCGTCGCGGGTGTCGACCGGGTGGTCGTGGCAACTGACGATGACCGCATTCGTGAAGTATCTGAAGGGTTCGGGGCCGAGGTTGTGATGACCTCGGAAACTTGCAGGAATGGTACCGAACGCTGCGCAGAGGCACATGCAGTTCTCGGCGGCGGCTTTGATATCGTCGTCAATCTGCAGGGCGATGCGCCGTTGACGCCGCATTGGTTTATCGAAGACCTGATCAGCGGGTTGCGTGCTGCAAGCGATGCGGGTGTGGCCACCCCGGTGCTGCGCTGTGATGGCGAGGCGCTGAACGGATTGTTAAATGATCGTAAACATGATCGCGTCGGCGGCACGACGGCCGTGTTCGGGAATGATCACAGCGCGTTGTATTTCTCGAAAGAAGTGATCCCCTTCACCGCCGAGACATATGCCAGCACCGATCCTACGCCGGTCTTTCATCATGTCGGCGTCTACGCGTATCGCCCTGATGCGCTTGCCGCCTATCCGTCGTGGCCAAGCGGCCCACTTGAAACGCTGGAAGGGCTCGAGCAGCTACGCTTTATGGAGAATGGCCGCAAGGTTCTATGCGTTGAGGTTGAGGCCAAGGGCCGCCAGTTCTGGGAGCTGAATAACCCGCAGGACGTGGCCAAGATTGAAGAGATGATGGCCGCCATGGGGCTTGAATGACACATATTCTGGTTACAGGTGGTGCCGGATACATCGGCTCGCATGCCTGCAAGGCGTTGGCACAGGCGGGCTATACGCCGGTAACCTATGATAATCTGGTCACAGGCTGGCAGGATGCAGTGAAGTTCGGCCCGTTTGAGCAGGGCGACCTGCTCGACAAAGCCCGGTTGGACGAGGTTTTCGCCAATTACCAACCCGCCGCCGTGATGCATTTCGCCGCCCTCAGTCAGGTGGGCGAGGCGATGGCGGAGCCCGGCAAATACTGGTCGAACAATGTGACCGGATCATTGACACTGATTCAAGCGGCGGTGGACGCCGGGTGTCTGGATTTCGTCTTCTCCTCGACCTGCGCCACTTATGGAGAACATGACAATGTCGTGTTGGATGAAAGCACGGCGCAGCATCCGCTGAATGCCTATGGCGCATCAAAACGCGCGATCGAGGATATCCTGCGCGACTTCGAGGCGGCTCACGGGCTGAAACATGTCATTTTTCGCTATTTCAACGTCGCAGGCGCTGATCCTGAGGCGCAGGTGGGTGAGTTCCACCAGCCCGAAACCCATCTGGTGCCACTGATGCTGGATGCGATTGACGGCAAGCGTGATGGGTTGACAGTGTTCGGCACCGACTACGACACGCCCGACGGCACCTGTATCCGCGACTATGTCCATGTCTGCGATCTGGTTGATGCGCATGTTCTGGGACTGAACTGGTTGGAGCAGCGTAAAGGCTCCCGTGTGTTCAATCTGGGTACCGGATCTGGATTTTCGGTGATGGATGTAATCGAGCATTCGAAAACCGTTACCAACCGAGCGGTTCCTTACAGCATCGGCCCCCGCAGAGCTGGGGATTGCACCCGGCTAGTTTCAGGTTCTGTCCGCGCCGAAGAAGAACTCGGTTGGACGCCGAAAAGATCAACGTTAGAGACGATGATCACCGATGCCTGGCGCTGGCATCAGAATGGCAGCTACAAAAAGTGAGTTTGGAGGATCAGCCGCTAAGCTGGATGCAGCGCTACAAGCTGCGTCTGAAACGCAAGCGGCTTTTGTGGCGTTCCTTCCGCAGCCGCCATCAGTTGACCAAGCTCTCAGACCAAACACAACGGATCATGCCGGGGACAATCCTAGCCTTCACTACATTGCGAAACGAAATCAATCGGTTACCGTGGTTCTTTCGTCATTATCGCGCGTTAGGCGTCGATCATTTTTTGATGGTGGATAACGGAAGCGATGACGGCTCGGTGCCTTTTCTTTTGGAACAACCCGATGTGTCGCTGTGGCAGACCACTGAAAGCTATCGCGCATCGCGGTTTGGGCTGGATTGGCTGACATGGTTGCAGTGGAAATACGGCCATGGTCATTGGACACTGATGGTCGATGTCGACGAATTGCTGATCTATGCGCATCATGACGCGAACACGCTACACGATCTGACCGCGTGGCTGAACGTCTGCGGGCAAAAAGCGTTTGGCGCGCTGATGCTGGACCTCTACCCCAAAGGTCCATTAGGCGCGCAAAACTATGATCCACAGTCCGATCCAACAAGAGTTCTGCGCTGGTTTGACCCCAGTCCGTATCGCGCCCAGCGCCAGACTCCGATGGGTAACCTGTGGGTTCAGGGCGGAGTGCGAGACCGAATGTTTTTTTCGGACCGGCCCGAGAAATCTCCGACGCTGAACAAGATTCCTCTGGTGCGCTGGGCACGACATAATGCCTATGTGAACTCCAGCCATTCCGCCCTGCCCCGTTCACTGAACTTTGCATATGACGGGCCCAGAGGATCGATCCCCTCGGGCATATTGCTGCACACGAAATTCCTGCCAGAAGTCGTGGAAAAATCGCAGATCGAGAAACAGAGGCGCCAGCATTTTCATGACCCCGATCAATTCGGCGCGTACTATGACGAGATCATCAGCGGGCCAGATCTTTGGACGCCCGGATCTGTTGAACTAAATGATTGGCGACAGCTGCAGGAACTGGGACTGATGAATGCGGGCGGATTTCAGGTCACAACGGGGAAGTAAACCTGATTTAAACCCGTTGCCTCGCAAGGTGCAGAGATGTCATAAAACGATAATGGTCCGGCACCACTCAGGCCTCAGGCGGCCCCGGGCAGACGCGCGTATCAAAGAAGGTTGGGCAGCCGCGTGAGCCTTTTGGATTCCTATCGTATGAGATTGCGGCGCAAGCGCCGGTTGTTGCGGTGCCTGCGTAAGCGACGAGAACTGAAAGCGATAAACGACAATACTGCCAGGATCGAACCAAACGATGTCTTGTTGATGAGTGTGGTGCGGAACGAGAAAATCCGCCTGCCTTACTTTCTGGATTATTATCGCAAGCTGGGCATCAACCACTTTCTGTTTGTGGACAACAACAGCGATGACGGCACGCGCGAGTATCTGAGCGGTCAGGCTGACGTCTCGCTTTGGTGGACCGACGCAAGCTACAAGAATTCGACCTTCGGGCTGGATTGGTCAAACTATATGTTGCGCAGCTACGCCCACAAGCACTGGGTGCTGACCGTCGATCCCGACGAATTCTTTATCTACCCATTCTGCGATACCCGCCCGATCAGGGCGCTGACCGACTGGCTGGATGACACTGGCGTGCGCAGTTTTGGCACAATGCTGATCGACATGTATCCCGAAAGCGCGATTGAGGACACACCCTACCACGAAGGTCAGAATCCATTTGAGATCGCGCCCTGGTTCGATGCGGGAAACTACATGATCACCCGCAATCCGACCTATGGGAACCTATGGATTCAGGGCGGTTCCCGCGCGCGTGTATTCTTTCAGGAGAATCCCTCGAAAGCGCCCGCGCTGAACAAGATACCGCTAGTGAAATGGCACCGGCGTTATGCATATGTCAGCTCGACCCACGCTCTGCTTCCGCGCGGGCTCAATCAGGTCTACGAAGAACAGGGTGGAGAGAAAACCAGCGGGGCACTGCTGCATGCAAAGCTGATCGATACGCTGGGGGAAAAAGCGCGAGAAGAGTTACAGCGCGGGCAGCACTATAGTGCTTCGGGCGAATACAAGGCCTATGTCAAGCAGTTGGAAGACAAGCCGGTTTTCTGGAACAAGTGGTCCGAGAAATACATCAACTGGCGACAGCTTGAGATCCTCGGACTGATGTCAAAGGGAAACTGGGCATGAGCAACCTGGGCGTCGTGATGCTGGTGCATACCGCGCTTGAGCGGGTTGAGCAGGTGGCGCGCCACTGGACCGCCTCGGGTTGCCCGGTGGTGGTTCATGTGGATCGCAAGGTGGGCGATCCGGCCTATTCCGATTTTGTTGCTGCCTGTGCGGATGATCCGCTGATCCTGTTTTCTGAACGGCATGTCTGCGAATGGGGCGGTTGGGGTATCGTCGCCGCGTCGCAATCTGCTGCTGCCCTTTTGCTGGAACAATTTGCGGATGTTCGTCATGTTTACCTGTCCTCGGGTGCGTGCCTACCGTTGCGCCCCGTCGCCGATCTGATCGATTATCTGGCCGATCGCCCGCGGGTCGACTTCATCGAAAGCGCGACTACGCGCGACGTAAGCTGGACCATCGGCGGGCTGGATCTGGAACGTTTTACCCTGCGGTTCCCGTTTTCGTGGCGCAAGCGGCGAAAACTGTTCGACTATTATGTTCGCCTGCAACGTACTCTGGGGCTGCGCAGGACGATCCCCGATGGTCTGGTGCCACATATGGGCAGCCAGTGGTGGTGCCTGACACGTCAAACCCTATCGGCAATCCTTCAGGACCCCAAGCGCAAGGAATATGATCGCTATTTCCGCCATGTCTGGATACCGGATGAGAGCTATTTCCAGACACTGGCAAGGCTTTATTCCACACATATCGAAAGCCGGTCGCTGACCCTGTCAAAGTTCGACTATCAGGGCCGACCACATATGTTCTACGACGATCATCTACAGCTGCTGCGCCGATCCGACTGTTTTGTAGCGCGCAAAATCTGGCATCGGGCAGATCGGTTATATCAAGCCTTTTTGACAGATCAGGACAGCGCGTTAACCCCGGCCGAGCCCAACCCCGGTAAGATCGACCGCGTGTTTGCCAAAGCTGTCGAGCGGCGCGTTCACGGGCGGGACGGTTTGTATATGCAAAGTCGCTTCCCCCGCGCTGCCAACGAACGAAGCCTGACCGCGTTCCCCTATTCTGTATTTCAGGGTTTTTCCGAACTGTTCGAGGATTTCGAGCCCTGGCTTGCAAACGCTACGGGCGGACGCGTGCATGGGCACTTGTTCCATCCTGAACGGGCGCAATTCGCCGGGGATGAAGCAATGATGAATGGCGCGCTCAGCGATTGCGCCACTCTACGTGACTATAACCCCTCTGCCTTTCTGTCGAATGTCATCTGGAATACGCGGGGTGAGCGTCAGTGTTTTCAGTTCGGACCAACTGACACTCAGAAAATTAATGAGTTTCTGGCGCGGGATCAGAATGCGCAGATTGCAATCATCAGCGGGGCTTGGGCGGTTCCGTTGTTCCGCTCGAACATGAACTTTGCCGATATCCGATGCGAAGCAGCCCGTTTGCAACAAATCGAAAGCAAGCAACTCAAACTTTTGGATGCTGCCCGCGCGAAAGCCCGAATCCGGATCTGGACGATGGCGGATTTCGTGGAATCACCTATAGAACAGCTGCAGACTGTTCTCGAGGACATGGGCGCCCCGCAACCTACCCATTTGACCCAAGCACCTACGATGATTGATCTGTCCGGGTTTGGAAAATTCTTGCAGAACCTCAAAAATCAGGGGATGCATCCATACTTGTTGGGGGATTTTCCAGTAAATGATGTGTTCGGTGCGCAGGCTAAATCGTTCAAGAAGCCTTATCTGGTGCAATAACGCAATATGACCCGCCGCTTCGATTACTTCATCGTTCTGGCCGACATGCGCACCGGATCCAACCTGCTTGAATCGCAACTGAACACGCTGGATCGTGTCACCTGTCATGGTGAGGCGTTCAATCCCTACTTCGTCGGACTGCCGAAACTCGATGAGGTTTTGGGCTTTACCCTGGAAGATCGCGAACAGGATCCGTTGGCCCTGATAGACGCGATCCGAAACGCGCCGGGTGAGATGAACGGCTTTCGCTTCTTCAGCGATCACGATCCCCGCGCGCTCGCGCCTGCGCTTGATGATCCACGTTGTGCCAAGATCATCCTGATGCGCAACCCGCTCGACAGTTACATCTCATGGAAAATCGCTTTGGAAACAAAGCAGTGGAGGCTGGTAAACATCAAGCAACGGCGCGAGACGCAAATCACATTCGACACCGAAGAATTTGCGGATCAACTTGATCAACGGCAGGCGTTTCAGCAGACAATCCTCAAGCACCTGCAAACAACCGGGCAGACACCATTCTATCTGGACTATGACGATCTGAATGATCTTGAAGTGTTGAACGGCCTTGCTGCGTGGTTGGGCGTCAGCTCGCGTCTTGAGGCTTTGAACCAACACCTTAAGCGTCAGAATCCCGCTCCGGCCCTGTCGAAAGTGACCAACCCGGACGAAATGGAACAGGCCCTGTCACATTACGACCGGTTCAAGCTACACCACATCCCGAATTTCGAACCTCGTCGTGGACCGGCTGTATCGCGCTATGTCGGCGCGGCACAGACGCCTCTGATGTACCTTCCCGTACGCGGCGGTCCCGAAGCAGAGGTGGCGCAGTGGCTTGCCGATCTGGATAAGGTTGCGACCGATGATCTGATCGTCGGACGCAACCAGAAGCAGACGCGCCAATGGATGCAGAGCCACCAAGGTCACCGCAAGTTCACGGTACTGCGCCATCCGCTGGCGCGTGCACATGCAGTGTTCTGTGATCGCATCCTCAGCACCGGCCCCGGCGCATATGTGACCATCCGCAACATGCTGAGCAGGCGGTATAACGTACCGCTTCCAGCCAAAGATAATCCGGACAGCTATAGCCTCGATCAGCATTACGACGCTTTCTCGGCATTTCTGGGAATGCTGCGCAGTATTCTGGCAGGCCAGACGCCGATCCGCGTTGATGGGGAATGGTGCGGTCAAGCGCAAACGCTGGAGGGTATGGCCAGTTTCACCATGCCTGACCTGATTCTGCGCGAAGATGAAATGGCAACCGCCCTTCCCGAGCTTGCCCGCAAGTTGGGCCACAAGACACCACCGATCCCGGCGAAGGCAAAGCCGGACGTACCCTACGCGCTGGCGCAGATCTACGACACACAACTTGAGAAGCTAGCGGCAGACGCCTACCAGCGCGACTATACGCTGTTCGGATTTGGTGATTGGAAACCGGTCTGACCTGCGCTCAGGGTCGCAGCGTTATAACGGTTCCTTCATTCACCATCGCATAGATCTCTTCGATCTCATCGTTTTTGACCGCGATGCATCCCGCTGTCCAATCCGGCGTCTTCTTCGCACGCTTTAACTCGGATCGAAGGTTGGGCTGCCCATGAATAAAGATATCGCCACCCGGATCCACGCCAGCTGCCTTGGCTTTCGCCCGGTCTTCCGAGTTGGGGTACGAGATGCCCAGCGAAAGGTGATACCGGCTGCGGGGATTGCGACGGTCGATCAGATATGTGCCCTCGGGGGTGCGGCCATCGCCTTTCTTATTTTTCGTTCCGTTGGGTGCAAACCCCAGATCGACATCGTATTCCCGCAAGATCTTTTCATTGTGTAGAAGGTACATCTTTCGCGCACCCTTGTTGATGACCAATGAGGTCACTTCGGGTCCACGGTAAGAAAGAAATCTGGGTTTGGCTGACGCGCATGCCGAAAGGCTCAGCGTCGCCATCGCCCCTAATCCAAATGCTCGACGATCCATGTTTTCACTGCCTGCTGCTCTTATTATTGGTTGGTATTATGCCAGATTTACAAAAAACTAAAATCACTTTTTGATGTTCGCCTGCTCAATCAGGCGTTGCTCAATGGCCTCTAAGCGCTCCAGCACCTCATCACGATAGGCATCGGTTTTTACCTCATCCTCGGCATGGTGTGCGTCCTGCATCGAGTTCACGATCAGACCGACCAGCAGGTTCACCACCGCAAAGGTCGTAACCATGATGAATGGGACAAAGAACATCCAAGCGTAGGGGTAGACCTCCATCACCGGGCGAACGATGCCCATCGACCAGCTTTCAAGTGTCATGATCTGAAACAGGGTATATGCCGACAGACCCAGATCACCGAACCAGTCGGGGAAGGAATACGAGAACAACTTGGTTGAGATCACTGCGCCGATATAGAACAAGATCGCCATCAACAGGAAAACGCTGGCCATTCCGGGAAGGGCTGAAATAAAGCCTTCGACCACACGACGCAGCCGCGGGGCGACCGAAATAACGCGCAAAACCCGCAAGATACGCAGTGCCCGTAACACCGACAGGCCCGCAGCGCCGGGAACAAGTGCGATACCCACAATGATGAAATCAAAGATATTCCACCCACTGGTAAAGAACCTGCGCCCTGTCGCTATCAGCTTCATCGCAATCTCGGCCACAAAGATCGCGAGGCATATGCTGTCGAGCGTCACGATCAGCGGGCCCACGGACTCCATCAAAGAGGGCGAGGTTTCCATTCCCAACAGGATCGCATTGAAGATGATGACAGCTGTAATGAACCGCCCGAATGCCGGGGCTTCGATAATGTTCAGCAGGCGTTGGGTGGTCCCCATTCGAATGGTCCTCATGTCAGGTTTTTGGGTCCAGGGTGAACCGGGCAGCAAGTTCGGTGTGTGACGACCATCGAAATTGGTCAACCACCTGTACCCATTCAAGGGTGTATCCTGCATTAACCAGCATTTTTGCATCCCGGGCGAACGTAACCGGATTGCATGAGACATAGGCGATAATCGGGCGTTTGGCCTGAACCAGCTCGACCACTTGCGCCTCGGCCCCGGCGCGAGGCGGGTCGAGGACCACGGCGTCGAACTTGCTCAGTTCATCGGGCATCAACGGACGGCGGAACAGATCGCGGGCCTCGGTTGTGACCTGCTTCAAACCTTGCGCCTTGCGCCAGGCCTGATCGAGTGCCCTGGTCATCTCGGCCTCACCTTCAACCGCATGCACTTCAGCAGTCTGAGCCACCGGCAGTGAGAATGTTCCGCATCCCGCAAACAGGTCCACTATCCGCTTAGCGCCACGTGTTGCCTCGGATACCGCCTGTAATAGAGACTGTTCTCCATCTTTTGTGGCCTGCAGAAAAACTCCTGGCGGCGGAACAACCCCAGCCGTTCCAAAACGCTGAATCGGAGGGGTACGCATAGCGATAACCTCATCATCCCAGCTGAGCCGGGCGAGGCCGTGATGCTCTGTCGCCTGCGCGAGCGCCAGTTCCAGCGGCCCGTCGAGCGGCTTGCCACCTTTGACCGCCACATCAAGACCACCCTCGGAAAATGTCAGCGTTACCGCCAGCACGCCTTTGCGGCTACCACCAAGTAACGCCAATGCCTCGGCCACCGGAATGGCGTCGATCAGAGTGGGATGCAGCAGGTGGCAATCCGGGATCTCGGTGATCGTGTCCGAGGCACGACCATGGAACCCGGCCAGAGTGCCCTTTTTGGTGCGCCGCACGGCAATGGTCGCCCGGCGGCGGGATCGTTCAGGCGAAGTGTGAATGGGCCGCATCGGGGCATCGAGCCCCTGCGCGGCCAGCGCGTTGCGCACCACCTCAACTTTCCAATCGGCAACAAAATCATCAGCCGCGTGTTGCAACTGACAGCCACCGCAGGCCTTGTAGTGACGGCAGGGTGCTTTGACCCGTTGATCCGAAGGTGTTTCGACGCGAATGTCGCTTAGAAACTGACCCAGCAACGTACCGCTGACCACCTCACCCGGCAGGGTTCGTGGCGCATATATCGGACCATCGGCGATCCCATCGCCCTGATGGCCAAGGCGGTTTATGGTATATTGCTGCGTCATGGTGGCCTGATACCGAGGGTTTGCGGGTAACAAAACCCCTTGCAGGCTTTATTCCGCAGCTTCGGCCTGAATGAACCCGCCCGATTGACGATGCCAGAAACGGGCGTATAGGCCTCCCTGTTCCAACAACACCTCATGTGTTCCACTTTCCACGATATGACCTTGGTCCAACACGATGATCCGGTCCATTTCGCTAAGCGTCGACAGGCGGTGGGCGATGGCAAGTACGGTTTTACCCTGCATGACCCGGTGCAACGCAGTCTGGATCGACGCCTCAACTTCGGAATCAAGCGCTGACGTCGCCTCATCCAGAACCAGAATGGGTGCGTCTTTCAGAATTGCGCGGGCTAAGGCAATCCTTTGCCGCTGACCGCCACTAAGTTTTACGCCCCGTTCACCCAGATGCGCATCATAGCCTTTACGCCCCTGCGCATCTTCAAGGCCAAGAATGAACTCATTTGCCTCAGCTTTGGTGGCGGCTTCGATCAGTTCGCCCTCAGTGGCATCCGGGCGACCGTAGAGGATGTTCTCACGCGCCGAGCGATTGAACATCGCAGTTTCCTGAGTAACCATCCCGATCTGGCGACGCAGGCTGTCCTGCGTTACCTTAGATACGTCCTGCCCATCGATCCGGATATTACCGCTTTCCCCTTCATAAAGTCTGAGCAGCAGTGAAACCAATGTGGACTTCCCAGCGCCCGACGCGCCAACGATTCCCAACTTTTCACCTGGGGCCGCGGTAAAATGCAGATCTGAAACCCCACCGATATCACGCCCATACGCAAAGCTGACGTGATCGAAAGAGATCTCACCTTCGGTGACCACCAGCGTAGAGGCGTTCGGCGCGTCCTCAACCCTGTCCCGTTTGGTCAGCGTATTCATGCCGTTCTCAATCTCGCC
This sequence comes from Ruegeria sp., assembly GCA_040829945.1. Taxonomy (GTDB): domain Bacteria; phylum Pseudomonadota; class Alphaproteobacteria; order Rhodobacterales; family Rhodobacteraceae; genus Ruegeria. The sequence goes on along the minus strand of JBFOLN010000008.1, from coordinate 74,695 downwards.
GACATTGGCGTAGAGGCCCATCAGCGTGAAGCTGACCCAACCGGTCATTTGCGCAATTCGGATTGATACCGCACCGGCGGCAACAATGTCTCCGGCAGTGGCACTGCCTGCTTGCCAAAGCCAGATCGTTGCTCCGATCAACAGAACCGGCAAAACCCCGGCCAGCGTCATCAGGACGAACCGGAAGCCAGCGGACAGCTTGCCGAACTCCAATGACCGTTCACGCAGGTCGACCATTGAATTGCGCGCCGCCTGATCTTCGAACGCCGAATGGGCAAAAAGCTTGACGGTTTTTATGTTGGTAATCGTATCGACCACCTGACCGGACACCATTGCGCGCGCGCCAGCCCGCGCAGCCGAGCGTTTGCGGATGCGGGGTAAATACCAACGCACCAGCAGAAAATAGACCACAAGCCAAATCACGAATGGCATCATCACCAAGGGGTGAATCGACCCTAACAAAAGCAAAGAGCCGACAAGTGAGGCCAGGGCAAAGACGATCGCGCTTATTGTCTCGGACACCACCAGTGTCATCGCGTTCGACGTCTGCATCTGCTTCTGCGCAATCCGACCTGCGAAGTCGTCGTCGAAATAGGTCACCGATTGTCCCAGCGTCCAACGGTTCAGCTTGGCCAGAACCAAAGGAGCGATATTCGGCATGACGATGTAGTTATTCGCCACAGACGACAGGCCGAACAAAGCCGGACGCAACAGCATGAAGAACGCAACCGCGCCCGCAATCATCCACATGTTGCTACTGGTCAGAAAAGTATCTGGCTCGCTGGCAGAAACCACGTCGATAACACGACCCAGAATCCACGCTGTGCCGGCTTCCATCGCACCCGCAAGAGCCGAGAAAGCAGCCGCGACGAATAACATGGGCCAAGCGCCGGACAAACTCCAGCGAATGAACGCCCCCAGCGTTTGCGGCGGGGGCGTTTCAACGTTCTTGAACGGGTTGATGAGGTCGGCGACCCTCATTCTGCAGCCTCCGGGTTCAGGAAGCCCCCAGATTGCCGCGCCCAAAACTGGGCGTAAAGCCCGCCCTGTGCCAACAGGTCGGAATGACCGCCCTGTTCGACGATGCGTCCGCCATCCATCACCAGAATGCGGTCCATCTGCGCAATCGTGCTGAGCCGGTGCGCAATGGCGATCACAGTCTTGCCTTGCATCATGCCGTAGAGCGTTTCCTGAATTGAAGCTTCGACTTCGGAATCTAGGGCGGATGTCGCCTCGTCCAATAGCAAAATCGGAGCATCTTTCAGGATCACCCGCGCCAAAGTCACGCGCTGCCGCTGACCACCGGATAGTTTCACGCCGCGTTCGCCCACATGGGCATCGTATCCCGTGCGGCCTTCCGGGTCTTGCAGATCGAGAATGAACTCATGTGCCTCGGCCTGTTTCGCAGCGGCGATCATCTGTTCTTCGGTCGCATCAGGACGACCATAGAGGATGTTGGCCCGCACCGAGCGGTGCAGCAGAGCGCTATCCTGCTGGACCATCCCGATATGGCTTCGCAAACTGTCCTGCGTGACCTTCGAAATGTCCTGACCGTCGATCAGAATCGCGCCCTTCTCAACGTCGTAGAACCGCAATAGCAGCTTTACTAGGGTCGACTTGCCAGCCCCGGACCGCCCAATCAAGCCGATCTTCTCACCCTGTTTGATCGTCAGGTTGACGTGATCCAAGCCACCGGCTTCACGCCCGTAATGATGAGATAGGTCGCGGATTTCGATCTGGCCCCTGCCCAGTCGCAAGGGTTTAGCATTAGGCTCATCCAGCAGGTCGATGGGTTGCGCGATGGTTTGCATACCCTCGGCAACGATGCCCAGTTCCCGGAAGAAGCTGGTCAACGCCCACATGATCCATCCGGTCATCGCGTTCAGCCGCAGCGTCAGTGCCGTCGCCGCAGCAACAACACCAACCGTCGCGTTGCCCTGCGCCCAAAGCAGGATCGCCCAACCAACGACACCCACGATCAGCACACCATTCAACGCAACCAGCGCGGCATCCATGATAGTGAAAATCCGCATCTCGATCTGGAACGTGCGACGGGTTTCGGTAATCGCTTCGCGCGCGTAGTCGAGTTCCTGCGTGCCATGGGCGAACATCTTGATGGAGTGGATGTTGGTATAGCTGTCCACCACCCTGCCGGTCACGGTCGAGCGCGCATCCGAGGCCGCCTGCGATGCAGGGCCGACCCGCTTGACAGTCCAGCTCACCAGAGCGCCGTAAAACACAAGCCAGATCAGCAACGGCAGCAACAATCGCGGATCTGCTGCCATCAATAGGATGGCCGCCCCGATCATATAGGCAATCGAGAACGAGATCGCGTCGAAGACCTGAAACACCACTTCGCCCGCAGCGGGCGGGGTCTGAACAACCCGGTTGGCGATACGCCCGGCAAAGTCATTTTCGAACCAGCCAACCGATTGACGCAGAACATGTTTATGGGCGCGCCAACGGATCAGCGTGCCAAAGTTCGGCAAGATTGTGTTGTTGAGCAACAGCACGTCAACAAGTTGCAGGATTGGGCGAATGAACAGGATCAGCGCAGCAACCACGATCAGTTCAGTTCCATGCGCCCGCCAGAACTCGGCGGGAGAACTGCCCAACAGATCCACAACGCGGCCCATGTAGAAGATCAATCCGACCTCGACCGCCGCAACGATCACAGACATCAGCGCGGCCCAGGCAAAGACGCGCATGAAGGGTTGCGAATAGTCCAGCATGAAGGGCCAGAGCCGCGTTGGGGGTTTGTCTACCTGTTCATAGGTAACAAATGGGTCAATAAGATTTTCGAAGTAGCGAAACATGGAGAGTGCTCCGATTGAGCAGAAAATAGGTCATGCGAAGAAAGATGGCGCCAGAACACCACCCCTACGGGTCAAAGTGTTCCGGGCTTTAGCCGAACCAGATCCCGTAATACATTCGCATTCCTCCCTCCATGTGAGACACGCGCACCCTGCCAAAACAAATCGGGTTTGTCATCCCCTTTTGAGACTTCATTTATTCGGCCAGCAATTCTTCGCGGCTAAGCGCGAAGTCCGATGCGATCCACCTCGCCTCAAGCTCTGCCAGTTTTGCGCCCAGCGCAGGACCTGAGAAGGCGGGGATCAAATCCGCCGCTTTGATCGGGAAACTGGCTGCAGCCCCTTGCTGCAAGGCGTGGCTCAGGCCTTCTGACCACGGCTGTTCAAGAAATGCGTGACGCAAAAGCGTCTCGTGCAAACCGCCTTCCGAGCCATAGCGATAACCCAGTTCTGCGATGCTGGTCGTCGCCATCGCTTCGTCGCGCATCCGGGTCAGGCGCTGCAATTGCGCCCGGCTGAGGCGCAGGGTTTTGGCCACTTCAGGCGGCGCGATCGCGGCCAACCGACGAATCGCCTCGGGCGCCGCGCCGGCGTCCTGTTCCAGTTTCACCAATATTGCCAGCGCCGTATCATCAGCACCCGGCAGGAGCCTCGCCAGAACGCCAGAACTGCGCATCGCTGCAACTGAAGGCGCTGGATCGGGTGCCGCCAATAGCTTTAGCATCTCAGCCCCGACGCGTTCGCGGGACAGATTTTCCAGACCATCGAGATTTGCGGCGATGGCTGCCAGCGCATCGACATCAAAACCAGCATCTGCATCGCCGTACCATGCGTGAAAGCGAAAATAGCGCAGTGAACGCAGGTAATCTTCGCGGATACGATCACTCGCCTCACCGATAAACCGAACCCGCCGCGCCCGTAGGTCGGGCAGGCCATCCAGCGGATCGAGGATCGTACCATCGGGCCGGGCATAAAGCGCATTCATGGTGAAATCGCGGCGTGCAGCATCTTCTTCAACCTTGTCGGAGAAGGCCACAACCGCGCGCCGACCATCTGTTTCGACATCACGGCGAAAGGTAGTGACCTCATGTGGGACACCTTTACTGACAACCGTCACGGTGCCATGGTCGATCCCGGTCGGGATCGGCTTCAGCCCCGCTGCCTGGGCAAGCTCCACAACCTTGTCTGGTTTTGCATCCGTGGCGATATCAATATCCGAAACGGGAGCCTGCAGCAGAGCATTGCGTACACAGCCACCGACGAAAAGCGCCCGCGCCCCGCCGTTGGTCAAAGCAGTGCACACATCCTGTGTGGCTTGTTCGGTTAACCAATCTTCTGTGATCCGCTTCATTCACTCATCCGCGCTGCCAGTCCCCGCAGCATCCGCGCCGTTGCGCCCCAGATGTAATAGGGGCCATAGGGCACGGCATAGTAATATCGTCTTTGACCACGCCAACGGCGCGACTCGACGACATAATTCTCCTGGTTCAGAACATGCGCAAGCGGAACCGAAAAGACCTCATCCACTTCACCGGGTTCTGCGATAGTCTCGAAGCTAGATTCAAGGATCGCAACTACGGGTGTAACCGAAAAGGACGTCACGGTTTCGTGGGTTGGCAGATGGCCCAGAATGCGTGGCAGTTCGGATGGAAGACCGATTTCTTCCCGGGCTTCGCGTAAGGCGGTGGCCGTGACATCCGCGTCACCTTCATCCTGCTTTCCACCCGGAAAAGCGATTTGGCCGGGATGGTGTTTTAGCGCCGACGAGCGTTTTGTCAGGATCAGGCGCGGGACATCACTGACTATGGAAACAGGCACTAACACACCAGCAGGGCGCAATTTACGCCCTGCTGGCAATACAGTTTCCGGGTTCAGATCAAAGTCACTGGACCCGGACCCGTCACGGCTCAGCGCCTCAGTCAGGTCTGTGATCAGATCACGCGCCATCCGGACCTTCGGCCTCGAAACCGACGGTCGTTGGGTCCAGCACGTAATGCGCACCGCAGAATTGACAATCTGCTGTGACGGTGCCTTCGTCCGTGGTCATTGTCGCAATATCCTGCGCCGAATAGATCGACAGGCTTTGGCGCACGCGATCTTCGGAACAGGTGCAACCGAATTTTACCTGCTGGGCATCATAGACGCGAGGCTGTTCCTCGTGAAACAGGCGCACCAAAAGATCGGTCGGCGCAATCACCGGACCAATCAATTCCAGGTCGTCCACGGTATCCAGCAGGATATTGACCCGGCCCCAGTTCTCACCTTCTTCGCCATCCACCAGATCGGCGGCGGTCAGAATCTCACCGCTACCTTCCCCGGATGCGGCAAAAGGCGAAGCCTTGGGCATGTGCTGCAACATGATCCCACCCGCGCGCCAGTGTTCATCGACACCGGGCTCGGTCGATTTACCGAAGCTCAGCGAGAAACGAGTGGGTAGCTGCTCAGACTGTGCAAAGTACGCCTCGGCGCAAGCTCTTAGCGATCCTCCGGCCAGTGGCGTGATGCCTTGGTAGGGCTGCGTGCCCTCGCCTTGATCGATCATGATGGCGAAATATCCCTCACCCACCTGATCGAAGGGCGCGGCGTCGGTCAACCGGTCGCGGTCAAAGCTGGCATAGGCACGAATTTGCGCGGGCTCACCTTCGATCTGCGGCGCGTAGTAATCGGTTGCGATCATCCGCACTGCGCCCTTGGACTGCACCTGCAAGGACAGCTTCCAGCGCAGTGAAACCGTCTGCCCGATCAATGCGGTCAGCAGGGCCATCTCGGCCACCAGCGCTTCGACCACCTGCGGGTAGTCGTGCTGTTTCAGGATGCCGTCCAACACGCCGTCCAGCCGCGCCACGCGGCCACGCATGTCAGGTATATCGAGTTGAAAGGGCAGGACGGTGTCGTCCCACGCGATTTTGGTTCCAATAGACATGGGGTTTCCTTAAACGCCACAGGTTGGCATACCGCCACCATATAGGTTGAACAGTTTTGGTTGAAAGGGGCCTTACATGATCAGACGGTTCGGTGAAAGCCCCGAAGCCGGGCGAAAGTATACACGACGTGTCGGCGTTTACGCCCTACTGCCTCAGGGCAACCGCCTGCTGCTGACCTGTCAGCTGGAACCCGGACCCGATCTGCAGCTGCCGGGCGGCGGCATCGATCCGGGGGAATCGCCCATCACGGCGCTGCATCGCGAAGTTTATGAAGAAACCGGCTGGCTGATCGCTGCGCCGCGCCGGGTGGGCGCGTTTCGCCGCTTTACCTATATGCCTGAATACGATCTGTGGGCCGAGAAAGTCTGCCTGATCTACCGTGCCCATCCCGTACGCCGATTAGGTCCGCCCACTGAAGCAATTCACGAGGCCATATGGATGGAAACCACCGATGCTGTACATCTTCTGGGCAATGAGGGGGATAGCCATTTCGCCTTGAGCCATCTGCAAGAGCTTTAGGTCCCGTTGTATTCGAAGAACACAGCCGAAACATCATCTGTCATTCCACTCTCCGGCGACATCACCTGGGTAAGACGCCAGAACATGTCATCCAAAAACTCCGGCCCACCATGGTCGGCTGCGCACTCAACAGCCATCGCCCTTAGCCCGTCATCATCCAGCAAACTGCCATCGGTAAGCTGACATTCGGTAAACCCGTCCGAATGCAAAAGCAGTTTGTCACCCGGCTGCATGTAGATTTCCGTCTGCTGGAATTGCGCCTCTGGCAGCAGGCCAATTGGCAGCCCGCCTTCCCCCAGAAACTCGGTTTTCCCATCCCGACGCAGCAAGAGCGGATGCGGATGCCCAGCCTGGACCATTTTCAGATGCCCGTTGCGCAAGTCGATGATGGCGTAGACCATAGTGAAGTATTCCTCGATCCCCGCGTCGGCCATCAGGCGGGAATTGAGCAGTGCCGCCACCTCCTCGGGTGGCAGCAAAGCATAGAACTTGTTGAACCGCCGCTCCATCGCGATGTTTTGGTCGAAATGGGTGCTGGACAGATACCCACCCAGCCGAGCCGTCATCATAGCAGACGTGATCCCGTGGCCCGATACATCGATGCTGTAGAAACCCAACCGATTAACGCCGGGCGAGAACATCCCCACGAGATCACCGCCAATATGCCCGCAAGGCTTCAGCAACAGGCTGACCTGTGATTTGCCGAACTTCCCCTTTAACTCGGGGACCAGAGATTCCTGTATTTTGCGCGCCTGCATCAGATCCTTGTCGATCGCATCATGGGCAAGTTTCAACTCGTCCAGCGCGGTTTCGATCAACTGGTTTTTTCGGGACAGCTCACGCTGCATATCCAGAATGCGCGCGCCCGCCGAGATGCGCGCGCGCAATTCATCTGCTTCAAGTGGTTTGATCAGAAAATCATCCGCCCCGGCATCCAGCCCCCGCGCGACCTCCTGCTTTTCGCTTTTTGAAGTCAAAAGGATGAAATAGCTGTATTGTTCGCTATCCAGGTTTCGGAAGGCGTGGCAGAACTCAAGCCCACCCATACCCGGCATGACCCAATCGCTGAGCACCAGATCAGGCGGATCGGTTGCACAAAGTTCAATCGCTGCCTCACCGCTGTCAGCCTCAAGAACCTCAAACCCCCATTTCTTGAGCGAGGCCACCAGAATACGCCGTTGCAGACGACTGTCGTCCACAACGAGTACCCTACGGATCGCGCCAAAATCCAACTCGACCCGGGTCTCAGCATGACTGGCATCCGGCACCATGAAGTCCCTGTACTTTCTCAACTCTCCAGTTGCCGCAACGCTAAGCGCGGCGGCTTAACATCCTATGAAAGATCGAACAGCCGCCGTTTAACCCCACGTTTACCCGCACCGGGCTACCAAAAGGCAATCGCAAGAGGGTGGCATGATTCAGTGGTCCAGAGTTAGACAGTTGCGTGATGAGGTCGGCGCAGATGAATTCGACGAGGTTGTCGAGATTTTCCTGGATGAAGTTCAGGAAGTGATTGGCAAACTGCGCAATGACACGGCCCGTACCGAGATCGAGCAGAACTTGCATTTCCTGAAAGGCAGCGCACTAAGTCTTGGGTTCGACAGCTTCTCGAAGCTATGTCAGGACGGCGAGCGCCGGGCCGCTGCGGGCAGCGGCGCTGCCGTCGATCTGGGTGAAATCTGTACGGCTTATGACGCGTCGAAAGCCGTATTTCAGGCGGGTCTCGCCGAAAACCTGCTCTAAATCACAAACTGCGCCAAGGTCTCGTCTTCGGTGATATCTGTATAGGTGAACCCGGCGTCGTCCAGATGGGCAAACAGACGCATGAAATTCTCGGGCTTGCGGGTTTCAATCCCGATTAGCACTGAACCAAAATTACGGGCAGACTTCTTCATATATTCGAACCGGGCGATATCATCCTCAGGGCCGAGGATACCCAGGAATTCTTTCAGGGCGCCGGGACGCTGCGGCAGGCGCAGGATGAAGTATTTCTTGACCCCGGAATAGCGCTGCGCGCGCTCTTTGACCTCAGGCAAGCGTTCGAAATCGAAGTTGCCACCCGATGTCACACAAACCACGGACTTGCCACGTATAAAGCTCTGCACATCAGCGACAGCTTCAATCGCCAGAGCACCGGCCGGCTCCAGAACGATGCCCTCGACATTCAGCATTTCAATCATGGTGGTGCAAATCCGATCCTCGGACAGGACAAGAACATCGGACAGGTGGCGATCCTTCAACAGATCAAATGGTTTCGCACCGATCTTCCCGACGGCTGCGCCATCAACGAAATTGTCCACCAGGTCCAGTGCCACCGGATGCCCCGCCGCCATCGCCGCATGCAGACAAGCGCCACCCTTGGGTTCCACGAACAGGCAATGCGCCCGGTTCCCGAACCACGTCGCCACCCCCGAGGACATACCTCCGCCACCAACCGGCAGGATCACATGATCTGGCGCGCGTCCCAATTGCGCTTCGATCTCAACTGCTAAAGAGGCCTGCCCCTCGATCACATCCGCATCGTCGAACGGAGACAGGAAGTGCCCGCCCTGTTCAGCGCACCAGCTTTGCGCGGCGGCCAGCGTGTCGTCGAAATAGTCTCCGGTCAGATGGACCTCAATATTGTCACCACCGAAGATACGAGTTTTCTGGATCTTCTGCTGCGGAGTCGTCACCGGCATGAAGATCACACCCTTCACGCCCAGATGTTTGCACATATAGGCCACGCCCTGCGCGTGATTGCCCGCGCTGGCGCAGACGAACAGCCCTTGCCCCTGCTGCTTGCGCATGGCGTTGAACGCGCCCCGAATTTTATAGGACCGTACCGGGCTGAGGTCTTCCCGTTTCAGCCAGATATCAGCGCCATAGCGGTCCGACAGATGGGCATTCCGCTGCAGAGGCGTTGCCGGAAAGACAGAGCGCATCGCCTGTTCGGCGGCACGGGCGCGGGTCATGAAATCAGTCATGCACCCGTCAGTGGCTTATCCCGAGCAAAAGAGCAAGGAATACATATGTGTACGGGTTTATGTCAGTTCGCGTTTCTCGATGAACACCCCATAGATCGTCGTCAGGATGCTGACATTGATCAAGGGGACGATCAGCATACTCGCAAACAAGACAATCAAGATACCGATGATCGGGACGAACAGCAGCAGTGACGCCATCAGCTGAAGCAACAATTGAAAGAGGATCGACAAGACGACCAGAAGCGCGATGGCTCCGCTTGCGCCCGAGGTCGCCTGCCATGCTTCAGACAGCTTCATTGGTTTTCCAATCGCTGCGCCGGGCAATATCGGGGAGGCCCGATAGAATCCGATGGTGAGAAAGATGATCAAACCTAGCCAAACCAGAATTCCCAGCACCGCAGAGGCTTGTGCCATCATGCTCATGATCAACGTCCCCGGTATCATGATGATAAGAGCGATTAGGCCGAGCATCAGGAGACGTCCGAAATAGGCGAGCACACGGTCGAACCTGAAAGGCGGAACCAAACCGCTTGGATATTCCTCAAGAAGAACAAAACGGTGCCACGACACGACAATCCACAGCATGACCCCAAAGATAACGGCCATAAAGCAGAGCAGAAATCCGGTGAAGGACGCGGCCGTTACACCTTCAGGGAAGCCATTGGTTTCACTGTTGAATTCTTCGAAAGGAATACCAAACAGGAAGAATAGGCCGATGGCTAAAAAGCCGCCAATGAGCGCCGGTACGACTGAAATCTGTAGAGCCTGCGTCAGGTTCCTAAGAACCATCCTCACCGAATGCACGAAAATCTCTAATCCCAGCATAAATACCGCCCTCTCAACCAATCCTTGTTCTCTATCCGCCCGTTTCACCCCAATTCCCGGCCTGCGTCAATCCACACAGCTTGCCCCCACGCCCAAAACCCGTTAGGGGCCAGTCGTTCTACGCATAAAGGGAAGTCAGATGTCCGCGCCCAAGAAAGTTGTTCTGGCCTATTCCGGTGGCCTTGATACCTCGATCATTCTGAAATGGCTGCAGACCGAGTATGGTTGTGAGGTCGTCACCTTCACCGCCGATCTGGGTCAGGGCGAGGAGCTTGAGCCCGCCCGCAAGAAGGCCGAGCTGCTGGGGATCAAGCCCGAGAACATCTATATCGAAGACATCCGCGAGGAATTCGTTCGCGATTTCGTCTTCCCGATGTTCCGCGCAAATGCACAGTACGAAGGGCTGTATCTGCTGGGCACGTCGATCGCGCGCCCGCTGATCTCGAAACGTCTGGTTGAGATTGCCGAAGCCACCGGTGCTGACGCTGTGGCCCACGGCGCGACCGGCAAGGGCAACGATCAGGTACGGTTCGAACTGGCCGCTTATGCGCTGAACCCCGACATCAAGGTCATTGCCCCCTGGCGCGAGTGGGACCTGACCAGCCGCACCAAGCTGCTGGAATTTGCCGAAGCAAACCAAATTCCGATTGCCAAAGACAAGCGCGGTGAGGCTCCGTTCTCGGTCGATGCCAATCTGCTGCACACCTCGTCTGAAGGCAAGGTTCTGGAAGACCCCGCCGATATGGCGCCCGACTACGTCTACCAGCGCACCGTCCACCCCGAGGATGCGCCGAATGAGCCCGAGTTTATCGAGATCGGCTTTGAAAAAGGTGACGCGGTCAGCATTAATGGTGAGGCGATGAGCCCCGCAACCATCCTGACCAAGCTGAACGAATACGGCGGCAAGCACGGCATTGGCCGTCTGGACCTGGTCGAAGGTCGTTTCGTTGGCATGAAATCGCGCGGTATTTACGAAACACCGGGCGGCACAATTCTGCTGGAAGCCCATCGCGGCATCGAATCCATCACCATGGACCGCGGCGCGATGCACCTGAAAGACCAATTGATGCCGCAATATGCCGAGCTGATTTATAACGGCTTCTGGTACAGCCCCGAGCGGGAGATGCTGCAGGCAGCCATCGACAAGTCGCAAGAGCATGTTACCGGCACCGTTCGCGTGAAACTGTACAAAGGTCTTGCCTCAACCGTGGGCCGCTGGTCGGATCATTCGCTGTACTCCGAGGCGCACGTGACCTTTGAGGAAGACGCCGGTGCATATGACCAGAAAGATGCGGCCGGCTTCATTCAGCTGAACGCGCTGCGCCTGAAGCTTTTGGCGGCGCGTGACAAGCGGCTGAGCAAGTAAGCGTTCAGAACTCGAAAAAATGGCCCCGGTGTCCGATCAGACACCGGGGCTTTTCTTTGCATTGTTCCCGTTGGGTCAGCCTTGCCCGGATCAAGCGTTTGTCTTTACGCATACGTCAATCAGGGAAGGACGGATCATGCTACAAGACATCGCGGATGGAATTCAAAAGGGCTTGAACGGCAAGAACTTTGACGGGTCGCTGAAATTCGATTGCGGCGAGGACGGCGTGATTGTTCTGGCCGATAACACTGCCTCAACTAAAGATCGCGAGACCGATTGCACCATCCGTATCTCGCGCGAGAACCTGACCAAACTGCTGACCGGCAAGCTGAACCCGATGACCGGGGTGGCGTTGGGCAAGCTTAAAATTTCGGGAAACATGGGTGTGGCGATGAAGTTGGGTCAGCTACTGGGCTGATAAACTCGTCTCACCAGCGCGTGACAAATCATGTCATTGCATTGCAAGGCTACTAGACAACGGGCAGCTTGGTTTCGGAAGGAGACCTGCCATGACCCGGACCACTTACCTTGATTGCCTGAAACCTTCGCTTCTGTTTGTGCTGATCCTGTTGGCCGCAATGCTGCGCGCCTTGCCAGCCCCAGCGGCGGGGACCGAGACTCTGACGGTCGCTGGCGGTTGTTTCTGGTGCGTGGAATCCGATTTCGAATCTGTGCCCGGCGTAATCGGCGCAGTCTCGGGCTATACCGGCGGCAAGACGGATAGTCCCACCTATGATCAGGTCACGAAGGGCGGTACCGGGCATTACGAGGCGGTGCAGATCACCTTTGATCCTGCGCGTGTTTCCCGCGAAAGGCTATTGAACATGTTCTTCCGATCAGTCGACCCAACTGATGCGGGAGGTCAGTTCTGCGATCGCGGCAACAGCTATCGGACCGCCATATTCGTCTCTAACACAGGGGAAAAGGCGCTGGCACAGCAAGCCAAGACCAGCGCGCAAAACGCGTTGGGGCAAACAGTCGTCACACCGATCCTGCAGGCCAGAACATTTTATCCTGCTGAGGCATATCATCAGGATTACTATAAGGGCGACAAGCTGGTCCTGACTCGGTTTGGCCCCAAGCGCCAGAAAAACGCATACAAAGCATACCGCAAAGCCTGCGGTCGCGATGCGCGAGTCAAGCAATTGTGGGGGAACGAAGCGCCCTTTGCCGGGTCTTAATCGAACTGCGCCTCGCGCACCTCTTTCAGATCAGGAATAACATCAGCAGTTCCGTGCCGCGTGACCATTAGGGCCGCGGCGCAGTTTGCTTGTGCAATCGCCTGCGCCATTAGCATACCCCGGTCCATACCCGCCAGAACATAGCCGGTAAAAGTGTCGCCAGCCCCAGTGGTATCCACGGCATTGACCTTATGGGCCTGAAACGCTTGGGGTTCATGACCGTGCTGATAATAGCGCGCGCCTTTTGAACCAAAGGTCACAATCACATGCTCGACCGGCAGGTCTGACGGGGCGAGGCCCGTTGCATCCTGCAATTGCTCGGCCTCGACCTCGTTCAGGATCAGAAAGTCCAGATACGGTAGAACCGCCTGTACCGCCTCGGCTTGAAATGGAGCGGCCGCATAGCACACGGTCAGCCCCATTTCGCAACCCAGTTTGGCGGCTTCGATCTGAGCGTTGGTTTCGTTCTGCATCACCAGAAGATCACCGGAAACAGCCGAGGACAACGCCTGCCCAAGTTGGTCGTTCGAAATGGCATGGTTAGCGCCTTGATACAGAACGATCAGGTTTTCACCCTGCGCATCCACCGCAATAATCGCGTGACCCGTTGGCACATCCACCTCAGCAATGTGCCGCGTGTCAACGCCATATTCGGTCAGCCTGTCTCGCGCCCAAAGGCCATCTGAGCCTACCGCACCGATATGCGATACCCGTGACCCCGCGCGGGCCGCAGCCACCGACATGTTGGCGCCCTTGCCACCTAAAAACCTTTGTAGCCCACTGGCCGCCAGTGTCTCACCCGCTTCGGGCAAATGCGGCAGGGCATAGACCATATCCGCGTTGATCGAGCCGAGGTTCCAAATCGTCATGATTTACCCGATATCGCAGGAGGCCAGGATGGCCATGTTCAGAATGTCATTCGCGGTCGAAACCGTCGAACAGATCTGGATCGGCTTATCGACGCCGGACAGGATCGGGCCGATCACAGTGGCTCCACCCATTTCCTGCATCAGCTTGGTCGAGATCGAAGCCGAGTGTCGCGCCGGAACAATCAAGATATTGGCCGGGCCGGTCAGACGTTGGAACGGATAGGCTTCCTGCTGATCCACATTCAGGGCCACATCAACGGTCATCTCGCCCTCGTACTCGAAATCGACGCCGCGTTCGTCCAGAACCGCAGGCGCGCGGTGCATTTTTTCCGCACGTTCGGACACCGGATAACCGAAGGTTGAGAAGCTGACAAACGCCACCCGAGGCTCCAGCCCCATATGGCGCGCCACCGCTGCGGCGCGTTCGGCGATTTTGGCCAGATCGTTCTCATCCGGCCATTCATGCACCAGCGTATCGCCAATCAGGACAATCCGCCCTTTGTGAAGCAAGGCGGTAACCCCCGCCGCGCCGTGGGCGGCATCGGCATCAAACACATGGTTGATGCGGTCCAGAACATGCGCCGACTTGCGCGTTGCCCCGGTCACCAGACCATCCGCATGACCATGCGCCAGCATCAGTGACGAAAAGACGTGCCGATCCCGGGCCGCAAGGCGGTGAATATCCTTGTGGTCAAACCCTTTGCGCTGCAGCCGCTGATAGAGGAAATCCTTATAGGTCTCCAGATGCGTGGTATTGGCAGCGTTCACCACATCAATCTCGCGGACCGCATCCCCCAGACCTGCGGCTTCCAGTTTATCTTTGACATCGTCTGGCCGGCCCACAACCAGCGCCTTGCCAAAACCAGAGCGCTGATACATGACCGCTGCGCGCAGAACACGGGGATCGTCGCCCTCGGCAAAGATCATCCGGCTTTGCGCCTGACGCGCACGCGCGTTCAGGCCGCGCAAAATGCTGGCCGTCGGATCCATGCGGGATTTTAGGCTCAGCTCATAAGCGTCCATATCAATGATCGGACGCCGCGCGGCGCCGGTGTCCATACCCGCCTTGGCAACCGCAGGTGGGATACGGTGGATCAGGCGCGGATCAAACGGGGTCGGGATGATGTAGTCACGCCCAAAAGTCAGCGATTTGCCGTAGGCCATTGCAACTTCATCCGGCACATCCTCGCGCGCCAGTCGGGCCAGTGCATGGGCGCAGGCGATTTTCATTTCGTCATTGATGGCGCGCGCGTGAATATCCAGCGCCCCGCGGAAGAGATATGGAAAGCCCAGAACGTTGTTTACCTGGTTCGGATAATCGCTGCGCCCTGTTGCCACGATAGCATCAACTCGAACCTCATGCGCCTCTTCCGGAGTGATCTCAGGATCGGGGTTTGCCATCGCGAAGATCACTGGATTGTCGGCCATGCTGGCAACCATATCCTGCGTTACCGCACCTTTGACCGACACGCCCAAAAACACATCCGCGCCATTCATGGCGTCTTCCAATGTCCGCAGGTCGGTGGAAATGGCATGAGCCGACTTCCATTGGTTCATACCTTCGGTCCGGCCCTGATAGATCACGCCTTTAGTGTCGCATACGATGCAATTCTCATGCCGCGCGCCCATGGATTTAAGCAGTTCGATACAGGCAATCCCTGCAGCGCCCGCTCCGTTTAGGACGATTTTCACGTCCTCAATCTTCTTACCCGAGATATGCAGCGCGTTCAGCAAGCCCGCTGCGCAAATCACGGCTGTTCCGTGCTGGTCATCGTGGAAGACAGGTATATCCATCTCTTCCTTCAGGCGCTGTTCGATGATGAAACACTCGGGCGCCTTGATGTCTTCCAGATTAATGCCGCCAAAGGTAGGGCCCATCAGCCGGACCGCCCGGCAGAATTCGTCCGGGTCTTCGGTGTCCAGCTCGATATCGATCGAGTTCACGTCGGCAAAGCGTTTGAACAGGACGGATTTCCCCTCCATCACCGGTTTTGAGCCCAGCGCGCCAAGATTCCCAAGGCCCAGAACCGCGGTCCCGTTCGAGATCACAGCAACCAGATTGCCCTTGTTAGTATAATCATATGCGGTCTCAGGGGCTTCAGCGATGGCTTCACATGGAACCGCAACGCCGGGGCTGTAGGCCAGCGACAGATCGCGCTGAGTGGTCATGGGAACGGTGGCCTGCACCTCCCATTTGCCGGGGGTCGGGTCGAGGTGAAAGGCCAACGCCTCTTCTTTGGTGATCTTCGCTTTGGGCATCTTACAGGTCGTTTCCATGACTTAAGGGCTTTTGCCTCATAGCGCAGGCGGGGCCGCGCCTCAACGGGAATGAGTTTTCGGCTTTTACAGAAGATGCGGGATTTGTAAGGTCGCGCCCGGAACACGCCATAAGGGGGCCGCCTTTGTCCACAGTCACGCCGATGATGGCGCAATATCTTGAGATCAAAGAGGCTCATTCGGATGCCCTGTTATTTTATCGCATGGGTGACTTCTACGAGATGTTTTTTCAGGATGCGGTGAACGCGGCCGAGGCGTTAGACATCGCCCTGACCAAGCGCGGCAAGCACAATGGCGAAGATATACCGATGTGTGGCGTGCCGGTGCATTCCGCCGAGGGCTATCTGCTGACACTGATCCGCAAAGGCTTTCGTGTGGCCGTTTGTGAACAGATGGAAAGCCCGGCAGAAGCGAAAAAAAGAGGCTCTAAATCAGTCGTAAAGCGCGATGTTGTGCGTCTGGTCACCCCGGGAACGCTCACCGAAGACGCACTGCTTGAGGCGCGGCGGCATAATTTTCTGGCGACGTATGCCGAAGTTCGGGACGAAGCCGCGCTGGCCTGGGCCGATATCTCGACGGGCGCCTTTCACGTGATGCCGCTGACCTCGATCCGGCTGAGCCCCGAGCTTGCCCGGTTGGCTCCGTCAGAGCTGATCGTGGCCGATGGGTCCGAGGGCAAGTTGAACGAGCCGGTGATGGATCTTGGCATCTCACTCACGCCCATCGGGCGCGCCAGTTTTGACAGCACGGCGGCAGAAAAACGTATCTGTGGGCTGTTTCACGTTGGCGCGCTGGATGCTTTCGGCAATTTCGGGCGCGCTGAAGTTTCAGCAATGGGCGCACTGATCGACTATCTGGAAATAACGCAGAAGGGTAAACTGCCCCTGCTACAAACGCCGTTGAAGGAATCCGAGGATCGTGTGGTTCAGATTGACGCCGCCACGCGGCGCAATCTGGAACTCACCCGATCTTTGTCAGGCGGTCGTGCGGGATCGCTGCTTTCCGTGGTTGACCGGACCGTGACACCCGGCGGTGCACGGTTGCTGGAACAGCGTCTTTCCAGCCCCTCGCGCAATCTGGATGTGATCCACGCCCGGCTAGACGCCGTTTCTTTCGCCGTCGAGGATAGTCTGATCACTTCGGATCTTCGCGAAGCTCTGCGCAAAACTCCTGATTTGGATCGCGCTTTATCCCGTCTTTCATTGGATCGGGGCGGCCCTCGTGATCTGGCGTCAATACGCAACGGTCTGGCCCAGGCCGCCACGATAGCCGGGCTTTGCGTCACAGGGGATCTTCCTGTACTGCTGGCCACCGCCGTTCAGAACCTTACCGGGTTCGACGATCTGCTGGCTCTGCTCGATGACGCGCTGGTTGCTGATCCTCCCTTACTCGCCCGCGACGGAGGCTTCATCGCCCCGGGCTTCGATCCCGAGTTGGATGAGGCAAGAACCCTCCGGGATGAAGGTCGCTCAGTGATTGCTGGATTTCAGCAGAAATACGCGGAACACACTGGTATCACCTCGTTGAAGATCAAGCACAACAATGTGCTGGGCTATTTCATTGAAACTACGGCCACCCATGCCGAAAAAATGCTGAACCCGCCGTTCAGTGAGACCTATATCCACCGCCAGACCACCGCCAATCAGGTGCGTTTCACGACCGTCGAACTCAGCGAGATCGAGACGCGCATCCTGAATGCAGGAAATCTGGCATTGGAAATTGAAAAAAGGCTCTATCAAAGGCTTTCTAGCGCGATTCTGGATCTCGCGGCACGATTGAATCAGGCGGCTCGCGGATTGGCAGAACTGGATTTAACCACCGCTATGGCCGATCTGGCGCGAGGTGAAAGCTGGTGTCGCCCAAAGGTGGACCGCTCTCGCGCCTTCGACATTCAGGGTGGACGTCATCCGGTGGTCGAACACGCTCTGCGCCAGCAGAACGGGGATTCTTTCGTCGCAAATGACTGCGATCTGAGCGCCGATACAAGCGCAGCCATCTGGCTGCTCACTGGTCCTAACATGGCTGGTAAATCAACCTTCCTGCGTCAAAATGCGCTGATCGCACTATTGTCTCAAATGGGCAGCTATGTTCCGGCAGAACAGGCCCATATCGGTTTGGTCAGCCAATTATTCAGTCGCGTTGGCGCGTCAGATGATCTGGCACGGGGCCGTTCGACATTCATGGTTGAAATGGTTGAAACCGCCGCCATTCTAAACCAGGCAGACGACCATGCGCTTGTTATTCTGGATGAAATCGGTCGGGGCACTGCCACCTATGACGGATTGTCCATCGCCTGGGCGACACTGGAACACCTTCATGCCGCCAATCAATGCCGAGCATTGTTTGCCACCCATTACCACGAATTGACGGCGCTTGCCGGAAACCTGGATGGTGTGGAAAACGCAACCGTTGCAGTCAAAGAGTGGGAAGGCGAAGTCATTTTCCTACACGAAGTTCACAAAGGCGCCGCTGATCGCTCCTACGGCGTACAGGTCGCTCAGTTGGCCGGCCTTCCCGCTTCGGTGGTCGAACGCGCACGTATCGTGTTGGATCAACTAGAGAAAACCGAGCGCGAAGGCGGTAAGCAAAAAGCTCTGATTGACGATCTGCCGCTATTCTCGGTAGCCGCTCCACCAGCTCCACCCACACCAAAAGCTTCGCCCGTTACGGATATGCTGGATGAAATCTTGCCAGACGAACTGACCCCGCGCGAGGCATTGGACTTTGTTTACAAATTGAAAGAGGCGGCCAAATCATGACCGCCTCAGTACTTATAATTGTAAAGCCGCTTAGCTTGCAGGCATAGACGACACGCCCACCTGCGCCGGACGCAGCAGACGGTCATGCAACATGAAG
Organism: Ruegeria sp.; assembly: GCA_040829945.1. Classification (GTDB taxonomy): domain Bacteria; phylum Pseudomonadota; class Alphaproteobacteria; order Rhodobacterales; family Rhodobacteraceae; genus Ruegeria. The sequence continues at coordinate 56,099 of JBFOLN010000008.1, read as the reverse complement.
CCTTCCGCGGAAACCTGAATGATGTCACCGGCCTTGGTTCCCGGCACCGGAGCCTCGAACATCGCCTCATGCACATTGGGATCAAACCGATCACCCACTTCGGGGGTGATAACTTCGATGCCATGCTTTTGGAACACATCCCGAAGCGCACGCATGGTCAGCTCAACACCTTCAATCAGACCGGCGGCGACTTCCTTTTGTTCATCTGTCGCGGCCTCGAGCGCGCGTTTCATGTTGTCATAGACCGGCAACATGTCACGAGCGAGTTTCGATCCACCATATTGTTCCGCGTCGCGGCGCGCCTTGTCGCCTCGTTTGCGCGCGTTTTCCGCATCCGCCAGCGCGCGCATGAACTTGTCCTTGTAGTCGTCACGCTGCGCGCGCAACTCATCCAATTCCAGCGCCTCATCGCTGATCTCAGCAAATTCTTCGGCCAGCTCTTCGGCTTCCGCGGACATGATATCGTCCAGAAATTCTTCGTTCTTGGGCTCTGCCATCTCTTACCCTCTAGCTCCGGTCGGAAATCAGCTTGCCAACCAGTTGCGCCGTATAATCCACGATTGGTACGATCCGTCCGTAATTCAGACGTGTGGGCCCGATGACCCCGACCGCACCGATTATCTTACGATCAGCGTTCATATATGGAGACACCACCAAAGAGGAACCCGAAAGTGAGAAAAGTTTGTTCTCAGAGCCAATAAAAATGCGTACACCCTCGCCTTCTTCGGTCAATTCAAGGAATTCGGCAATATCGCGTTTACGTTCGAGGTCGTCAAACAAGGTACGAATGCGATCCAGTTCCTCGGCCTGTCCGGGTTCATTCAGCAGATTCGCCCGCCCGCGCACAATAAGTCGGGCTGAGTCGGTTCCATCGCCATGCCAGGCAGCCATGCCGCTTTCAACCATCTCACGCGCCAGAATGTCTATTTCCTGCTTACGTGCATTGATCTGGGTTTGCATTTGGCGACGCACATCGCTGAGCGTCCGTCCCTCAATCAACGCATTCAAAAAATTCGCGGCTTCACGCATCGAACTGGGTGTTTGTCCGGGTGGTGGGGTAAACAGCCGGTTCTCAACCTGACCGTCCGAAAACACCAGAACCACCAAAGCCCGGTCATGACCAAGCGAGACGAACTCAATATGTTTGATCTCGGCCTCATGTTTGGGTGTCAGTACAAGCGAAGCGCCTTGTGTCACGTGTGACAATGCCGAGCCCACGCGATCCAACATTCCGCCAACATCGCCCGCGTTAGAGCCTAATGTCTCATCCAGTTTCTGGCGATCATCCGCACCCAAGTCCCCGACTTCCAGCAACCCGTCCACGAACATCCGCAATCCCTGCTGTGTCGGAATCCGGCCTGCGCTGACATGTGGACTGTCAAGTAAGCCCAGAAATTCCAGATCCTGCATGACATTGCGTACGGTCGCCGCACTGACTTTTTCTGACAGCGTACGAGTCAGGGTTCGGCTGCCGACCGGCTCGCCACTGTCCAGATAGCTTTCAACAATCAACCGGAACACCTCACGCGACCGGTCGTTCAATTCATCCAGAATTTTACTCGCTTCACTCATCAGCGGTCCCCTGCTGGATCGTCATTAAATAGCAGGCACAAGAAAGGTCAATCGGGGTTGCATCGTAACGCTGCAGGGCGTTATCCCCAAGCCAGCAAACAAAGGATTTTTCATGCGACCCTCAGGACGTGATCTAAACGAAATGCGCGCCGTTTCAATTGAAACCGGCTTTACCAAACATGCCGAAGGTTCCTGCCTGATCAAGATGGGCGATACCCATGTGCTGTGTACCGCTACGATCGAAGATCGCGTGCCACCTTTCATCAAGGGCTCAGGCCTTGGCTGGGTCACTGCCGAATACGGCATGCTGCCGCGCGCCACCAACACGCGGATGCGGCGTGAGGCCGCCAGCGGCAAGCAAGGCGGACGCACCGTGGAAATCCAACGCCTGATTGGCCGGGCCCTGCGCGCTGGCGTAGATCGGGTCGCCTTGGGTGAGCGTCAAATTACCGTCGACTGCGATGTGATTCAGGCCGATGGCGGCACACGCTGTGCCTCTATCACGGGTGGTTGGGTCGCGCTGCGTCTGGCAGTAAATAAGCTGATGAAAACCGGCGACGTGATCTCTGATCCCTTGTTAGACCCTGTTGCAGCCGTCTCCTGCGGGATTTACGCTGGTCAGCCGGTGCTGGATCTGGACTATCCCGAAGACAGCGAAGCCGGGGTCGATGGCAATTTCATCATGACCGGATCGGGCAAACTGATCGAGGTTCAGATGAGCGCCGAGGGCTCGGTCTTCAGCCGGGCGCAGATGGATCAGTTGATGGATCTGGCCGAAAAAGGCGTGACGGAATTGGCTGCTGCCCAAAAGGCTGCCACCACATGACTCGCAAGTTCGACGGGGACCGGTTGCTGGTCGCCACGCACAACCAAGGCAAGCTTGAGGAGATGGCGCATCTGCTTGAACCCTTTGGCGTTACCGTTGTTGGCGCGGGCGAAATGAATCTGCCCGAACCGGAAGAAACCGAGGATACTTTCGTCGGCAACGCCCGGATCAAGGCTCATGCTGCCGCCAAGGCGACTGGCTTGCCTGCCCTGTCGGACGATTCGGGTATCACCATTGACGCGCTGGACGGTGCACCCGGTGTTTACACCGCTGATTGGGCCGAAACCGACAATGGTCGCGATTTCTTGATGGCGATGACACGCGCCCATGAGGAATTGGAGGCTAAAAACGCCACTCATCCTCGCTTGGCGCAGTTTCGTTGTACGCTGGTTTTGGCCTGGCCCGACGGCCATGACGAAGTGTTCGAGGGCGTCGCCCCCGGTCATCTGACCTGGCCTATCCGCGGCAAGGATGGATTCGGCTATGATCCAATGTTTGTCCCCGATGGCCACGACATTACCTTTGCCGAGATGGATCGCTGGGAAAAGAACAAGATCAGTCATCGCGGCCGCGCGGTGGAGTTGTTCGTGAAAGGCTGCTTTGGCGGATGATTGGCGCAACGGGGGCTTTGGCCTGTATGTGCATTGGCCTTTTTGCGAGGCCAAGTGCCCCTATTGTGATTTCAACAGCCATGTTTCAAAAAATATCAATCATAAACAATGGCTTGTCTCCTATCTAAGCGAATTACACCGCTCTGCTTCTGAGACGCCGGATCGGGTACTGAACACGATTTTCTTTGGCGGTGGCACGCCGTCATTGATGGCGCCTGAAACGGTTTCGGCAATAATTGACGAGGCCCGCGCGCTCTGGCGACCCGCCAATGATATGGAAATCACGCTCGAGGCCAATCCGGGTTCAGTCGAAGCCGGGCGTTTCGCTGCCTATCGGGATGCGGGCGTAAATCGCGTATCGATGGGTGTGCAGGCGCTCAACGATAATGATCTGCGCCGTCTGGGCCGCATTCATACCGTGGCCGAGGCGCGCGCCGCATTTGACATTGCCCGCGCCTGTTTTGAACGCGTCAGTTTTGACCTGATCTACGCCCGCCAACACCAAACTCTGGATGATTGGCGTGCAGAATTGACCGAAGCGCTATCGATGGCTGTCGATCATCTGTCGCTTTACCAACTGACCATCGAAGACGGCACCGCCTTTGGTGACCGCTATGCGGTGGGGAAACTTCGCGGCCTGCCCGAAGATGACAGCGCTGCGGACATGTATCTGGCCACACAGGAAATCTGCGAGGCACACGGCCTACCCGCCTATGAGGTTTCAAACCACGCCCGTCCCGGAGCGGAGTCACAACACAACCTGATCTATTGGCGCTATGGTGATTATGTTGGCATCGGACCCGGCGCGCATGGTCGGATCACCCTCGATGGTCGAAAATACGCGACAGAGACTCACCTGTCCCCGGCTAAGTGGCTAACTGCCGTCGAAAATGGTCTGGGGGAAAGCGGTCGATTTGAGCTAAACCACAAAGAACAAGCATCCGAATACCTTATGATGTGTCTAAGGCTAACCAAAGGTATATATATAGACCGATACGAGCGGTTATCTGGTAATGCGTTACCTGAAGGAAAGCTCGACACTTTGATCGATTTAGGCATGATTGCGCTTGATGGTGACCGATTGCGCACCACCGCAAATGGACGCGCAGTACTCAATGCAGTGATCCGAGAGCTATTGGAGTAACAGATGCAGTATCTCTGGGCCGGATTGGGGTTACTGTGCGTTGCGTTAGCCATGATCGGAGTTGTTTTACCGCTGCTACCAACGGTGCCCTTTTTGTTGCTGGCCGCTTTCTTTTTTGCCCGGTCTTCATCCAGATTGCATAACTGGCTGCTGAGCCACCGAACCTTTGGCCCCCTGATCGTCGATTGGCAAAGCTCGGGCGCGATAAGACCCAACGCAAAAAAGGCGGCCACCATCTCGGTTGCCGCCGTATTTGGTCTTTCAGTTCTACTTTCTGCGCCCTCACACGTCCTGATCATTCAGGCGATCGTGTTAAGTGGCGTCATGATCTTCATCTGGAGCCGCCCTAACGGCTGAGTTTGGCGCAAAGATCATCCAGTTGATCCAGGTTTTCATAGGCCAGAACCACCTGACCGGATTCCGCACCAGCCTTGTGATTGATGGTTACCTTCATTGCCAGAATCGCCGATAAATCCTTTTCCAGCGCACGCGTATCTGCGTCTTTCCCGACATTCAGGTTCTTGGGCTTTGGAGCTTGTTTCTCAGCGCCGCCCTGCTGTTTCTTGACCAAAGCCTCAGTTGCGCGGACAGAAAGCCCTTCGCGCACGACCTGTTTAGCCAGACCCGAGGGATCCTCGGCCGTGATCAGCGCTCTTGCATGGCCGGCAGACAGTTTTCCCTCAATCACAAGCGATTGCACATCCATCGGCAAAGACAGCAGCCGCAGTAGGTTGGCAATGTGACTGCGGCTTTTGCCCAACGCTTCGGCCAGTTTTTCCTGAGTATGTCCAAAGCGATCCATCAATTGCTTGAATCCCGCCGCTTCTTCGACCGCGTTCAAATCGGCGCGTTGGATGTTTTCGATGATCGCGACTTCTAGCACCTCGGTATCGTCAAATTCGCGAACAATGACTGGAATATCATGCAGTTGCGCCATCTGAGCAGCCCGCCAGCGGCGCTCACCAGCCACGATCTCGTATTGTCCACCCGCAATGTTACGGACGATCAACGGCTGGATGATCCCCTTCTCTTTGACCGAGGCCGCGAGCTCATCCAATTGCTCCTGAGCGAACCGGCGTCGTGGCTGATCAGGGTTAGCCTGCAGTTTCTCGATAGGAACTGTGAGGTCCGGACGGCGAGGTTCAGAGGCAATTCGACCTTCCGCTTCGGGTGCAACATCGGCCATCAGCGCTGACAACCCACGACCTAACCCCCGGGGTTTTCCTTTCTTGGCGTTCATTATACCCTCCTCATGGCCATTTAGATGGCTACTTTGTTGTTCTTGTGCATGACTTCTCGGGCCAGATGCCGATAAGCCATCGCCCCGAGTGAGCCCGAGTCATATTGTAATACAGGAAGCGCGTAGGACGGCGCCTCGCTGACCCGTACATTTCTGGGTATCTTGGTTTTAAATACCATCTCACCCAGATTGTCACGCGCATCCTTCTCGACTTGTCGGGACAAGTTGTTGCGGTTGTCATACATGGTCAACACAACACCTTCGATTCTCAGGTCCGGATTCGCTGTTTGCCGAACCTCACGAATTGTCAGCATCAACTGAGACAAACCTTCAAGAGCAAAGAACTCGCTCTGCAACGGAACGAGGATAGAATGTGCCGCAACCATAGCGTTTACGGTGAGCAAATTTAAGGATGGCGGACAATCAATCAGTACGAAATCCAGATCAAAGGCATCAATAGCAGTCTGACGGAGCGCATCATGAAGTAGATAGCTGCGTTTTTCATTTGAGATCAGCTCAATATCTGCTGAACTGAGGTCTACAGTGGCCGGAACCACATAGAGGTTACCGATTTCAGTTTCTTGCACCACGGCTTCCAGTGGCGCATCGTCAAGTATGAGATCGTATGTCGTCCAGTCTCGATCCTCAACACCCAGTCCGGTTGATGCATTCCCCTGAGGATCCAGGTCAACCACCAGAACCTTGCAGCCAGACTCGGCCAATCCAGCCGCCAGATTAATCGCTGTTGTGGTCTTTCCGACTCCGCCCTTCTGATTGGCAACCGCGATTATCCGAGGCCCGGAAGGACGAGACAGATCAACCACGTGTAACTCCTTTGATTTTCAGGATAACAGACTGGGGTTCTGTTAGACTTGTAATGGGTTCAGCCTCGAATTTCCATTCCTTGCGCGCATCAGCAAGCTCTTTTTCCCAGCTTGCGCCTTTCGGCAACAATGCCGTACCGCTCGCGCTTAAGTGTCTGTCACAAAAAGACATTAGCGTAGTTAAATCAGCCAATGCCCGCGCCGATAGTACATCGGCGCCAAGCGGGTCAACAGACTCGATCCGTCGAGAGATCACGGTACAATTCGCACCACATTCTCTGGCTATATTTCGAAGGAAAGCGGATTTTCTCTGATCACTTTCGACCAATGTAAATCTTGTGGTAGGAGTCGATTCAATCGACATTATGGCGCAAACCAAACCAGGAAAGCCGCCTCCACTACCCAAATCTACCCAATGATTAACGGGTTCGACACATCGGAAAACTTGCGTCGAATCCAATATGTGACGAACCCAGATATCCTTAAGACTGTTTCGCGACACCAAGTTGATCTTAGGGTTCCACCGCTCAAGCAAAGCGACATATGTGGTGAGACGCTCAAATGTTTCACGTGAAACATCCAAAGCCTCCGCCGTGACGGCATTCTGGGAGGTCATGCTCTTTGGGCTTTCTGATCACGCCTCAGCTTAGCTAATACCAATGTCAGCGCAGCTGGAGTCACGCCTTCAACCCGGCCCGCTTGCGCTATATTGGCCGGCTTCGCTTGTGATAGCTTTTGCTTCATCTCCGCCGATAGCCCAACAAGCGCAAAATAGTTGAAATCTCGGGGAATTTCATGCGCCTCATCTCGCTTCATTGCTTCAACATCTCGCTGCTGACGGGCAATGTAATTTGCATATAAGGCGTCGCGCTCGATCTGACGACGGGTTTCAACATCGGTATTCGCCAATCCAGGTACCAGTGGAATCAAGTCTTCAAACGACACTTCCGGGAAGGCCAGCACCGCCATCCCGTCGCGCCGATTTCCATCCTGATTGACACTGATACCAGCCGCCCGGATTTCTTTAGGAGTAAACGTTTGTGCTGTCAGTTTGTTTTTTGTGGAAGTCAGCTTCTCTAACTTTTTGGCAAATAATACACGTCGATCTTCACCAATACAGCCGAGTTTTTCGCCCAACGGTGACAGCCTTTGATCGGCATTGTCTGCACGCAGCGATAGCCTGAACTCTGCTCGGGATGTGAACATTCGGTACGGCTCGGCAACTCCCCTTGTCGTCAGATCATCTACCATCACGCCAATATAGCTGTCTGAACGGGTGAAGTGAATCGGTGCACGGGCCTGTGCCTCTAACGCAGCATTCAATCCAGCAACGAGCCCTTGCGCTGCCGCCTCCTCATATCCTGTAGTTCCGTTGATCTGACCCGCAAGATATAGGCCGGGGACATCAGGCACCGACAATGAGGCGGAAAGAACCCGAGGGTCGACATAGTCATACTCAATTGCATAACCCGGTTGTAAAATCTTGGCGTGTTCCAGCCCCAAGATCGATTGTACGTACTCCGTCTGAACATCCGCCGGCAGCGATGTTGAAATTCCGTTTGGGTATATCGTGTGATCACGTACGCCTTCGGGCTCCAGAAAAATCTGGTGCGACTCCTTATCCGCAAACCGTACGATTTTATCTTCGATTGACGGGCAATACCGTGGGCCGACACCATCAATATGTCCACCATACATAGCGGATCGTGTCAGATTTTTCTCAATAATCTCATGTGTATTGGTGTTTGTATGCGTAATCCCGCATGAGATTTGCGGAGCCGTTACTGCCGTAGACATAAATGAAAACAGGGTTGGTTCAGAATCACCATCCTGTCGTTCTAGAATATCCCAGTTAATCGACCTACCATCCAAACGCGGCGGCGTTCCTGTTTTTAGCCTGGACATAGGCAATTCAAACACATCGAGGCGCTCGGCCAGTTTTATTGACGGCCTATCTCCCATGCGCCCACCCGGCCGCGATACATCTCCGATATGGATGACGCCGCGCAGAAATGTTCCGGATGTCAGAATCACCGTTCGAGCTGGAATCTCTGAACCATCAGCCAACTTAACCCCGATAACGCGCTGTCCATTCATCAGGAAATCAATTACTTCACCAGTGATGACGGATAGATTTTTGCGCTTCCGCGTCTCTTCCACCATTGCGGTACGGTAAAGTGCTCGGTCCGCTTGCGCTCTAGGGCCCTGAACAGCAGGGCCTTTGCGCCGATTTAGAAGACGAAACTGAATACCCGCGCGATCCGCTACGATACCCATAACACCGTCCAGCGCATCAATTTCGCGCACAAGGTGCCCTTTACCCAACCCCCCTATAGCTGGATTGCAGGACATGACGCCAATATCTCGTTCGGATAATGTAACCAATGCGGTTTCCGCACCCATACGTGCAGCTGCATGTGCGGCCTCAGTGCCTGCATGTCCGGCACCAATGACAACTACATCAAACTTCGAATGTTTCACGTGAAACACTCCTTACTTTCCCAAACAGAAACTCGCAAAGATCTCATCCAGAAGGGTTTCGACATCAATCCTGCCAACCAGCGATTCGAGAGACCGAATAGCTGTCCGGAGTTCCTCTGCGGCTATATCATACATATCCGGTCCTGATTCCAGAACCGTTTGCGAAGCGGCAAGTGACTCAGCTGCTTTGGACATAGCGATACGATGACGTTCCCGTGTTGCAATACCATGGCTAGTAGCCCGATCACTTAGGACACGCGATATATCGTCGATCAGTCGGTCAATCCCCTGACCCGTTTTACCGGAGATCCCACGGCTCGCATCGCCACGCAAGTCGGATTTCGGATAAACATGTATGTCATCCTTCTGCATGGAAACACCTAAATCATCCGGTGTATCCGTCAGAAACACCCGCAGATCAGCAGCTTCCGCCCGATTACGAGCCAGCTCAATCCCCAGGATTTCGACATGATCTTCGGTTTCTCGTAAGCCAGCCGTATCCAACAAGGTAACCGGCAAACCAGCCAGATCCATCCGAACTTCAATTATGTCGCGGGTTGTTCCGGCATACTCGGAGGTAATCGCGGCCTCTCGCCCTGCTAATGCGTTCAGCAATGTCGACTTACCCGCATTCGGAAGACCAACAATAGCAACTTCAAAACCCGAACGTATCCGTTCTGCAATCCGAACACCCTTTGCTTCGCGATTCAGCTCCTCCATGACAGCTGAGGTCAGTTTGCGAACCTCCGGCGTCACATCCGTTGGAACTTCTTCATCTGCAAAATCTATCACAGCTTCCAGCAACGATGCCGCACGGATCAGGTCACGTCGCCAACGTTCGGCCAATGTACCTAACGCACCGGCCAATATGGTCTGAGCTTGTTTCCTTTGCGCTTCGGTTTCCGCATCAATCAGATCGGCAAGACCTTCAACCTGCGCCAAATCCAACTTACCGTTTTCTAATGCACGGCGCGTGAATTCGCCTGGTTCTGCCAAACGAGCGTCATTCATATCAGACAGGCATCCCAAGACGGCATTGACCGAAGCCATGCTGCCGTGGATTTGAAGTTCCGCTACATCCTCACCGGTAAAACTGGACGGGGCTTGGAAGGTTAGAACCAAGCCTTCATCCAACCGTGATCCATCCGGCGCGTTCAGTGTTCGAACAGACATCCCGCGTGATGGTAAGCCACCTCCGGCCATCACGTTGACAACAGAATGCGCCTGTGGGCCGGACAGTCGGATCACTGCAACGCCTGCTTTACCCTGGGCGCTGGCCAGGGCGAATATCGTATCCATTGATAGCCCCCGCGTCAGTGCCAGAACCGTATCAGGTGTTCATTGAATCGAAGAACTCACTGTTCGTCTTAGTCTGCTTCAGCTTCGACAACAGGAATTCGATCGCGTCGGTCGTGCCCATTGGGTTGAGGATGCGGCGTAGAACGAAGGTTTTGGCCAGATCTCCCTTGTCGACCAGCAAATCTTCTTTCCGGGTACCGGATTTGAGGATATCGATCGCTGGGAATACACGCTTGTCGGCGATTTTCCGATCCAGAACGATTTCCGAGTTACCGGTGCCTTTAAACTCTTCGAAGATCACTTCGTCCATCCGGCTACCAGTGTCGATCAAGGCGGTGGCGATGATGGTCAGCGAACCACCTTCTTCAATATTCCGCGCCGCACCAAAGAACCGCTTGGGTCGTTGAAGGGCATTTGCGTCCACACCACCGGTCAGAACTTTACCCGAGGATGGCACCACGGTGTTAAACGCCCTACCAAGTCTTGTGATCGAGTCGAGAAGAATAACAACATCTCGTTTATGCTCGACCAAACGCTTGGCTTTTTCGATCACCATCTCGGATACGGCCACGTGGCGGGTCGCGGGTTCATCGAAGGTCGAAGACACAACTTCACCCTTCACCGAGCGCTGCATATCCGTCACCTCTTCCGGGCGTTCATCGATCAACAGGACGATCAGATAGCACTCGGGGTGGTTCTGCTCGATGGAATGCGCAATGTTCTGCAGGATCACCGTCTTACCGGTCCGCGGTGGCGCTACGATCAGCGAACGCTGGCCCTTACCAATCGGTGAAACCAGATCGATCACACGAGCCGACTTATCCTTGATGGTAGGATCTTCGATTTCCATCTTTAGACGCTCATCTGGGTACAGAGGCGTCAGGTTGTCGAAGAGGATCTTGTGCTTGGCTTTTTCTGGATTCTCAAAGTTGATCTTGGTGACATTGGTCAACGCAAAATAGCGTTCGTTTTCATCAGGTGCTTTGATCTCACCTTCAACCGTATCTCCAGTGCGCAGCGAATGCTTACGGATCATGTCAGGCGAAACATAGATGTCATCTGGGCCCGGCAGGTAGTTCGCCTCGGGCGAGCGCAGGAAACCGAATCCGTCCTGCAACACTTCCAACACGCCATCGCCGCCAATGGTCCAGCCCTCATCCGCGCGTTCGCGCAGAATCTGGAACATCATTTCGCCTTTGCGCATGGTTGAGGCGTTTTCGACCTCAAGCTCTTCGGCCATGGCCAGAAGATCTTTGGGGCTTTTGGCCTTTAGATCGGCCAGATTCAGAGTTTCAGTTGTCATGATGATACGGACCTTGGCCGCTTGGATCGCGGCACCAGAGTGGAATTTCAGAACGGAAGATACCTCGCCCGGACGGGCGCGTTACGTGATAGATAAGCGCTTATTTAAGAAGAGTCAAACAGGCCCTCAGAACTTCAGAACGACCGCCAGGACGATGGCAACCATCAGAATGGTCGGAACCTCATTCATCATGCGATACTGCCGCCCAGTGAGCTTATTTCGCCCCTCTGCCAGGTCCTTGCACCGTGCAATCAACCAATGATGAAACCAGGTCATCCCAATTACGGCTGCACCTTTGACCCAAGGCCAGCTCCAATCCCAGCCAACGATACCGGGCGTGAACACCATGATCAGCCCGCATACCCAAGCCACGATCATTGCGGGACGCATGATCACGCGCATCAGCTTTTCTTCCATTTCGAAGAAAATCTCCTGCGCACCATTCACAGCTTGTGCCTTTTCGACGTGATAGACAAACAGCCTGGGCAGATAGAACAGTCCTGCCATCCATGAAATCACAGCCATGATGTGCAGGGATTTCACCCATGGATATATTGCGAAAAGGAGATCGGTCATCGGGCTTCCCGGATTTGCCTGACACCCTCCCTAATAAAAAAAATAGAAAAGAAAAAGGATGATGGTTTTGTAGGGAGATCAAAATCGGTGGATTACTTTTTTGTCCTGTTCTTTTCCCCAAGTGGACAAAGTGAAACACATGGGCGTCGAAACTGTTGATCTAAAATATAAATGATTAAAAACAAGTAGTTGTGTGATTTCCTCTCTGGTTGGATTGTGGATAACCAATGGAACAATTCGGGATGGGATGATTATCCAAACCTCCCAACTTATCCTTGTCCCGTCTGGACAGGTTCCGGGCGACTCGGGGAAGTCTAGCGCTAAATTCCCGGGGTTGCGTGTCAACCGGAAAGCCATACAAACCGTTCAAGAACGCTCAATGATTTGCACACGGGGTTTTCCACATGACTGTCCCCATACTCCTTGCTTCGGGATCTGAGATTCGGGCACAGCTGCTGGAAAACGCAGGCGTGCCATTTTCAGTCCAGATTGCGCGGGTGGATGAAGATACGGCCAAGCGCGCACTGCTGGCTGAAGGAGCCCCACCCCGTGATATTGCCGATGCGCTGGCCGAGATGAAAGCGCGCAAGGTCAGTGACAAGGCGCCCGGCGCGATGGTTCTGGGTTGCGATCAGGTTCTGGACTTCGATGGACAGCTGCTGTCGAAACCGGAAACGCCTGTGGACGCGCTGTCGCAGCTCAGAGCAATGCGGGGCAAACGGCATATGTTATTGTCCGCAGCGGTGATTTATCAGGATGGTGAGCCGATCTGGCGGCATGTTGGACAGGTACGCTTGCGAATGCGGGCAAGCTCCGATGCGTATTTGCGCGATTATGTGGCACGGAACTGGGACAGTATCCGGCATTCAGTTGGGGCATATAAACTGGAAGAAGAAGGCGTACGCCTGTTTGCCACCATTGACGGCGACTATTTTAACGTCTTGGGTATGCCACTGTTAGAGCTGCTCAATTTTCTGGCCGTGAAGGGAGTAATCGACCAATGACGGACCATCGTATTCCCCTGGCTGGTGTCATCGGGCATCCGATAGCGCATTCCCGGTCTCCGAAGCTGCATGGCCACTGGCTGAAAACCTATGGATTGGCCGGGCATTACATCCCGATGGATGTGGCCCCGGCGGATCTGGAAACCGTTCTGCGTACCTTGCCCAAGGCCGGATTTGTGGGTGCCAATGTGACCGTACCGCATAAAGAGGCCGCGCTACGTCTGGCGGATCATGTCTCGGACCGTGCTTCGGTCATCGGCGCGGCAAATACGCTTGTATTCCGCGAAGATGGATCGATTCATGCGGACAATACTGATGGGTATGGGTTCATGGCGAACCTTCGTAGCGGCGCGCCCGATTGGAACCCGCAGGATGGGCCCGCGGTTGTGTTTGGTGCGGGTGGTGCTGCGCGGGCGGTGCTACAGGCGCTGGCAGAAGCCGGAGTGCCCGAAATTCTGCTGACCAACCGCACGCGTACCCGTGCCGATCATTTGAAGGAAGAGTTCGGACAAAGGATCACGGTTGTGGACTGGGTGCAGGCAGGCAATGTGATCGAGAATGCTGAGCTGGTCGTCAATACGACCTCATTGGGGATGCAGGGACAGCCCGAATTACGGGTCCCTCTGGATGGCCTGCAGCCCGGCGCCGTTGTTACGGATTTGGTCTATGTTCCGCTTAAGACGCATCTGTTGCAACAGGCAGAGGAAGCGGGATGTACCACCGTCGATGGTTTGGGAATGCTGCTGCATCAGGCTGTTCCAGGTTTTGAACGCTGGTTCGGCGTCCGTCCCGAAGTGGATGCTGAAACCCGCGCGGCGGCCTTGGCATGAGTTTTGATCTGGGGCTCACCGGATCAATCGGGATGGGCAAAAGCACGACCGCTCAGATGTTCGCAGATGAAGGTTGCGCGCTTTGGGATGCGGATGCTGCGGTGCACCGGCTTTATGCAAAGGGCGGAGCGGCAGTTGAGCCCATGCGGATTGCGTTTCCTACGGCCATTGTTAAGGGCACGGTCAGCCGCGAGCGATTAAAACAGCTTATCGCCGGGGATCCTGCAACTCTGAAGGCCATAGAATCCATAATACATCCTTTGGTGGCCGCTGATCGCGCTGCTTTTCGCAAAGAGACGTCTGCTGATATCCTGGTGTTCGACATTCCGTTGCTGTTTGAAACCGGTGGCAATTTGGAAATGGACGCTGTTGCTTGCGTCTCGGTTCCTGCAGAAGAACAAAAACGGCGGGTCATGGAGCGCGGTACGATGACCGAGGCGCAGTTTGAGCAGATTCGCGCCAAGCAAATGCCAAACGAAGAGAAATGCGCGCAGTCAGATTTTGTAATCGTTACTGACACACTGGACCATGCCCGTGCGCAAGTGCAGGATATAGTCAGGCAGATACGGGCAGGAAATAGAGATGCGTGAGATTGTACTCGACACCGAGACCACAGGGTTTGACCCTGAAAGTGGCGACCGGATCGTCGAGATCGGCGCTGTCGAGCTGTGGAACCACGTGGCCACTGGTGAAACTTATCACGTCTATATCAACCCCGAACGGTCAATGCCGGAAGAGGCGTTTGGAGTTCACGGCATCGGACCGGATTTGCTGGAAAATCCGCGCCCGCCGGAAAAGGGTGAAGTAACACTGAAGGACAAACCGGTCTTTGCCAAAGTCGGGCAAGGCTTTCGCGATTTTGTAGGCGATGCCAAGCTTGTGATCCACAATGCTTCCTTCGACATGAAGTTTTTGAACGCCGAGCTGAAATGGATGGGCGTTTCGCTGATCCCAATGGAACAGGCAATCGATACGTTGGCGATCGCACGCAAACGGTTTCCTGGTTCTCCTGCTTCGCTGGACGCGTTGTGCAGGCGATTTGGTATCGACAACTCAAACCGTGTGCTACACGGCGCGCTGCTCGACTCTGAAATTCTTGCTGAGGTTTATCTGGAACTGATCGGGGGTCGTCAGCCTGATTTTGGATTGTCGACGACAGCGACCGCTGCGTCCGGTGGTGGTGAGGAATGGCGACCGGCAGCGCGACCCAATTCCCTGCCATCCCGGATTACCGAGGATGAGCGTGCGGCACATCAGGAATTTGTTGAAAAGCTGGGCGAAAACGCCCTGTGGACCCGCGCCTGACCTATGCCAGACGCGGGTCAGAACCTTAGGCTTCGGTCTTCTGAGCCTGTGCGGCGGCCTGACGGCGTGCCAGTTCGTTGCGATAAAGCGCCACGAAATCAATGTTGTCGAGGTTGACGGGCGGATAGCCACCATCACGTGTGATGTCGCTGACGATACGGCGTAGGAACGGGAACAACATGCGCGGGCATTCGATCATGAGGAACGGATGCATCTGATCCTCGGGTACACCTTCCACGTGGAACAGGCCGCAATAGTCGATCTCGCACAGGAACAGAATGTCTTCCAGACCTTTGGCCTTGGACTTCAGGTTCAGTTTGATCGAGACCTCGTATTGATGATCCGCCGGGCGCTTCTTCGCGTCCAGGTTCACTTGGACCGAAATCTCGGGTTGTACATCACCTGAAACGCCTTTTTGGGCCATTACGTTTTCGAAGGACATATCGCGAATGAACTGTCCCAGAACGCGCATCTGGATTTGCGGGGCGGCCTGTGCCGCGGTGTTTTCTTCGGGGCTTTCGTCAGCCATGGAACTACTCCGGAAATGAAATTCGCCACTGCTTAACAAGTTGAGTGCGGTATCTCAATGCTAGTGCGGACCTTCAACCCATTTCGAAGGCTTATCCGGATTTTGGCGGGGCCGGACTTCGGTGTATTCGCCGTCAATAACATCGTCAGCGTCAAAAGGGTTTGGGCGTGATTGATACTGCGCACCAGTGCCCATCTGGAAATGCGTGATTGTTGCCTTTGACTTGAGATAGCGGAAAACCGCGACGCGAATGCCGGGGACAAGTAATGCGAAACCAATGGCATCCGTGAAGAATCCGGGTGTTAGCAGCAGAACCCCCGACAACAAGATCATCGCGCCATGGGCCAGCGGCTCGGTTGGATCATCCAGTTCAGCGAAGGATCGCTGCAGATTGGCCAGCGCCATGCGACCTTGTGTCCTTACCAAAACAGTGCCCAAAACCGCCGTTAAAACAACAATAGCAAGCGTTGGCCAAAGCCCGATTAAACCGCCAACCTGTATGAACAGGGCGATCTCGATGATCGGAACCAATAAAAAAGCCAGGAACAAGTACATTTGCGGTATCCTTTAGCATAGGCCGGGCTGTGGACTTGGCCCCGACTGTCACCTACATAGTGACATAGGGCTGCGTATACAAAGCCCGGGTTCTGAAAAGAGGACGAAATGAACTCACCCCTGATCCAGCTTCTGGTGCTGGCCGGAATTGCCATTTTCCTTATCCTGCGCCTGAAAAGCGTGCTTGGTACGCGTGAAGGTTTTGAGAAACCGCCGATTCAGCAGCAACCTGATACCAATGGCGCACGCCGTGATTTCGAAGTCATCGAAGGTGGGCCGGATCACGACATTACCGACCATGTGGCCGAAGACAGCGAACAAGCGCAGACCCTGGCGGCAATGAAGCGGGTCGAGCCCAGCTTTTCGGTCGGCGAATTCGTGCAGGGTGCACGCGGCGCTTATGAAATGATCGTTATGGGATTCGAGCGCGGCAATCTGGATGAGATTCAGCCTTTCCTGTCCGAAGAGGTGTTCGACAGCTTTGTCTCGGTTGTGGCCGACCGTGAAGATAAGGGTCTGACCATCGAAGCCGAATTTGTTGGGGTACGCGAAACCACATTGGCTGATGCTTCGTTCGACAAGGACACCAATCAGGCCGAAATTACCATGCGGTTCGTGGGCGAACTGACTTCGGTCGTGCGCGATCGCGGCGGGGATATCGTCGAAGGCAACCCCAATACCGTTAAACGCCAAAAGGACAGCTGGACCTTTGCCCGTGTCATGGGCTCGGACGATCCGAACTGGCTGCTTGTCGCCACGGACGCATGATTGCAGCGCTCCGGTCGCTATTACTGGGGGTCGTCATGACCACTGCCAGCGCCGCCGGAGCCGAGGCGACGCGATCCATCCTGTCGTTTGATGACCTTGATGGCTGGGCTGCCGATGATCACGGGGCAGCCCTTTCTGTTTTTCTCAATACCTGTGGCGATTTGAATAAACCGGACTGGCGTGCCCTTTGCAGCGTTGCCCGGACCTACGAACCTGAGGCCGCCCGGTCTTTTTTTGAATTGTTCTTTCGCCCCGTGCTGGTTGAAGATGGCAAAGATGCTCTGTTTACAGGTTACTTCGAGCCGGAACTGGACGGCTCTAAAGCTCCGACCGATAAATACCGCTATCCGCTCTACCGGATGCCGCCCGAGGCGCGAGAGACCGGTCAATGGCTCAGCCGGCGGGAATTGCTGACCGGCGATGCGATGACGGGCCGGGGGCTTGAGATTGCTTGGGTCGATGACCCGGTTGAGTTGTTCTTTCTGCAAATACAGGGTTCGGGCCGTATACGTCTGCCCGATGGTAGTGCGCTGCGGGTCGGGTATGGCGGTGCCAATGGACATCCATATCGATCCATTGGCGCTGAACTAGTGCGGCGTGGTACGCTGGGCGCGCATGAAGTCAGCGCCCAGATGATCCGCGCTTGGGTGCGTAAGAACCCCGAAGCCGGGACCGAGCTGCTATTTCACAACCCGTCTTACGTTTTCTTTCGCGAGGTGACGCGGGTCGCGCCAGAGTTTGGACCGTTGGGTGCCATGAACCGTTCGGTGACGACGATGCGCAGCATTGCGGCTGATCCTGCTTATACACCGTTGGGTGCTCCGGTCTGGATCGAGAAAGACGGCAAGGATCCGCTGCGGAGATTGATGATCGCACAGGATACCGGTTCGGCCATAAAAGGCGCCCAACGCGCGGATATCTTTTTTGGCACCGGAGACAAGGCTGGTCAGGCAGCGGGACGATTGAAAGACCCCGGTCGCATGGTTGTGCTCTTGCCGATCCAGCGGGCCTATGCCCTGTTACCGGATGAGTTCTGATGACCCGGCGCAAACTGACTTCAGAAGAGATCGAGCTGTGGCGCAAGGTCGCCAAACAGGCTGAGCGGCTTCACCCTGAAGTCCCACAGACGGTACACCCAACGACTCTACCCAAACCCAAACCGACCAAGACGCCAAAAGCCCGTATCGAAGCATTCGACTTGGGTCAGACCGCGCCAAGCAAACCGTCACGGCATAGCCTGAAACCGTCTGTCACCGAGGGTCTGCGGGCAAACCCGGTGCAGATGGACACCAAAGCCTTTGGTCGCATGAAACGCGGCAAGCTGAAGCCCGAAGGCAAGATAGATCTGCATGGGATGCGCATGAATGCGGCCCATCCTGCATTGGTACGCTACATCTTGACGGCCCAGGCACAGGGCAAGCGGCTTGTGTTGGTGATCACTGGCAAGGGCAAAGACCGAGATGAACCTGGACCAATCCCAACACCGCGCGGTGTGTTGCGAAATCAGGTACCGCACTGGCTGTCTATTCCTCCGTTGGCTCAGGCTGTACTTCAGGTGACGCCCGCTCATATCAGCCATGGCGGAGATGGTGCGTACTACGTTTATCTCCGACGCATACGCTAGTCGGACCACTCTTTATCTAGTGCGATTCTACTGAGTCCCTGTTGACTTGTTTGATCGGCGAGATTCTGCTCTTTTTCGACACCGCAGAGTTCGAGGATATGCTGATGACCGTCAGCCGTATGGGAACGTTACGGATGGCGCGGTCCGTCCGGGGTGATCATCCAGTTTGACAGGGTCTTGTCCATTTTCCGCATCCGGTGACGCAACATGTCGCGCGTCATGCGCGACAACGTGGCGGCGTGTTCAGGATGTTCTGCCACGTTCTCCATCTCACCCTGCCCTTCACTGTCGAACAGCATGGGCGGCAGGTCAGCTGCGAATTCGATCAGAGTGAACCGGTCGTCGCGCAGGATGGTTAGGCAACTGTCCTCTAGCCCTGTTTCCAGCTCCCGCTGCCAGTGGGTTGGGTTCAGCGGATCGGCAAAATCCAGCTCTGAGAATGAATAACGTCGCCAGTCCTCCGGGGTTGAGGTTTCACTGTGAAGGAAGGGCATCAGCGAATGCCCATTCATGGAATCCGGTATTGTCTGTCCGACCCAATCTAGAATTGTCGGAACAATATCAATCGATTCCGTTGGTGCTTCGACCCGTCTGTTGCGGGACCCATCGGGCATACGCACGATCAAGGGTGTATGATAGGCCGCATCATAAACCGACATTTTACCCCAACTGTGCCGATCCCCCAGCATCTCGCCATGATCTGCGGTGACCACCAGTAATGTGTTGTCGTGCTGCCCGGTTTCTTTCAGAAACGACACCACGCGACCGATATGATGATCTACTTCTGTTGCCAGACCCAGATAGATCGCGCGCAGCGTCTGGATCAACTCGTCAGTTGGTTCAAGGTCCGGGAAGCCTTCGACAAACCCGGCAACCGTGCTGTTGGCCCGTGCCGGAGCGAAAAACGGATGTAACGCTTCTTCGGCCTCGGCGGTTATCAGTCGCGATGGCAATGGCAGCGAGGCGGGGTCATACATCCGATTATATGGTGCCGGGGCAACCAGCGGCGGATGTGGGCGAATGTAGGTCAGATGCGCAAACCATCCCCGGTCATCATCCGCATACGCCGGCATGGTTTCCAGAAACCGGTCGGTCAGAAAGGCCGTGTCGCTATCTTCGGCCGCGTAGAGGGCCGGATCATTCAGCGCCGGCTGGCCGCCATCGGGTGCGACCGGTTTATACACATCGAAATATCTGTAGAATTTATATCCACGGTTTTTCAGATGGGATCGCCAGGGAAATGACATCTCTATCCGCATTTCCAGCATTTCCTGAAATCCGGCCATCTGGAATTCATACGATCTGAGGGCTGGATCCTTCGGATCAAAAACGCGCGGGTCCTGCGACGTGTCGGTATATCCAAACAGCATCGGCAGATACCCCGCCTTGCGCATCTCGCTGGCGATGGTCGGCGCGTCGTGGCGTAGGGGCGTTCCATTCCGCACAGAACGGTGGTTCATCGCGTATTGTCCGGTCAGCAATGAGGCGCGCGATGGCCCGCATGGATTAGTAACAGAAAAATGCCGCGTGAATGAAACGCTGTCTCTCGTCAAAGCCCGCAGATGAGGCAAATCTACGTGGCTTTCCAGCGCCCCGAACAAGCAATCTGCCCGCATTTGGTCTATTATGATAAACAGGACGTTGCGTTTGTTGTTCATGTCCCGGTGCTCCTGATTGCCGGGCCGAACCTCGGTATCCGGGTGCTTAATCCTGATTGGCATGTGCTGCGGTATTACCTGCGTGCCTCATGGTTGCGATACCCATGTCTGAAAATCCACAAAATATGGCACGATTCAACTAAAAACGGAATGGTTTGGTTGAATAAGTTGGTTTTTGTGGGTTAGTGTTGGTGTGCTGTGTGGAGATTTGTGAATTTGATGCCTCAATTGTGCTGTGAAAAGCAGCGTCTTAGCGCGACGATACAAACCGATATCCCATGTGCAAGGATGATCCGTTACACGATCCGTTTGTTCGTATCATGAAGCAGCTTCGGGATACTGGAGCTGGTATTGCGGTGAGGAATGAGCCCAAATGCTGAGTTCACCCTATGCTGTTGCTGCGTCCAGTAATACGGCAGATATCGCGGCTCATGCTAGCGAGATAACAGATATCGTAGCACGTGCAGCGCGCGGGTATTTCCGCGGGTTTCTGGGAGTTGAGTTCAAGGCGGATGAAAGCCCGGTCACGCAATCGGACAAGGGCATAGAGGCCGTGTTGCGACAATATCTGGCGGACAACTTTCCTGACGATGGTGTTTTTGGTGAAGAGCAGGGGGCTGTGATGAATGGCAAACCCATCACAGTCAGTGAAACACACCAACTGAGCGAAGCTATCCTGTATGTCAACGAAGGCCATAAGATTTACAGGGATCACCCAGCCCTTTTTAAGCAGTTGATGAAATCAGGGCAAACCCGACGGTTTGCCTATGACTGCTACTCACATGCACTGCTTACGATGGGCCATGTGGATGCGGTAATTGACTATGATCTGCAGCCTTATGATTATCTGCCTGTCACCGCTGTTGTCGAAGCCGCAGGCGGAATTATGAGTGATTGGGACGGCAAACCGTTAAATCTGAACTCGGACGGCCGAGTGATCTCTGCCGCCACACCGCAGTTGCATTCAGAACTTCTTGAATTGGTAAACGGATAACGGGATGGCAATCGTCAGTTTCCTCATAAGTCTAGCCGGAGCAACCATGTTGCTGCTTTATGCCGTGCGTATGGTGCGCACCGGGATCGAACGCAGCTATGGCGCATCGTTTCAGCGGGTGATGACAGAGCAGCGCAGCTACGCCCAGGCGTCGATGGTGGGGCTTGCGATGGCGGTCGTGCTGCAAAGTTCTGCGGCGGTTGCATTGCTGACTTCGGGATTTGCAGCGGGTGGAATGCTGGCATTTCCGACCGGGCTGGCGATGGTTCTGGGCGGCGATCTGGGCTCGGCACTGATCATTCAGGTTCTGTCGTTCAAGTTGGATTGGCTGGTGCCGCTGCTGCTTGCTGTCGGCGGCTATCTGTTCGTCAAGACTGAGGCCAAGAAACCGCGTCAGTTGGGCCGTATCCTGATGGGTGTCGCATTCATCCTGATCTCGCTGCGTTTCCTGCGTGAGGCGATGGACCCGATCCGCGACAGCGTCTTTCTGCCTGCTATCGCCGAATATCTTGCGCGCGACTACATCACCGCTTTCCTCGTCGGTGGGGCGCTGGCCTTTGTCATGCATTCCTCGGTCGCCGCGATTTTGATGTGTGTGACGCTGGTGCAAATCGGGGCAATCCCGTTTGCCGCCGGGCTTTCACTGGTGCTGGGCGCCAATTTCGGGTCCGCATTTATCCCGGTTTGGTTGACCCGCGGTATGGCCTTATCGGCCCGGCGCATTCCCTTCGCCAATCTGGCTTTGCGGGGTAGCTGGGCAATCGTTTCGCTGTTTGCTGCCAATCTCTTGCTTCGTATGGGGGTGTTGGGCGACCTGCAGGGCGGGCAGATGCTGGTGAACGCACATCTGTTATTCAACGCCTCGCTGTTGATTCTGGCCCTGCCCTTCTGCGGCATGTTGCGCGCGCCTTTCGAGCGGCTGCTGCCTGATCCCAGAAACCCAGAGAGTAGCGCGCAACCTGGGCAGCCAATCAGCGCATTGGATATCGACACCATCGGCCGGCCCAGTCAGGCCCTATCCAGCCTCAAGCGCGAGCTTCTGCGGATGAGCGACATTGTGGGTTCGATGTTCCGGCCTGCACTGGAACTCTATCGCAGCGGCGACAAAGAACAGATCCGTGTGATCCGGGACATGGATGCGGATGTGAATGATTGCCTGTCCGGTATCCGGCAATATGTGGCGGCGATCCCTGCCGATGTGTTTGGCAAGGAGAATGCCAAGATCGCGCGGGACCTGATGGAATATGCCATTCGCTTGGAAACTGCTGGAGACGTGGTGGCCAAGCGTCTGACCGCCCTGGCGGATGATATGCGCAAAAAGGGGGCCTCGTTCTCTAAAGAAGGTTGGTCAGAACTGATCGAGATGCACGAGGGTATTTTGGCCAATCTGAAACTAGCCTCGAACGTGCTGATCTCGGACGATCTGGAAAGCGCGCGTCTGCTGAGCCTTGAGAAGACCGAAATCAAACGGGCCGAACGAGACAGCCGCAAGCGCCACCTGAAACGCCTGCAGCATGGCAGCGCAGAGAGCTTCGAGACCAGTGACATCCATCTTGAGACGCTGCGCGCCTTTCGCGAATTCAACAGTCACATCGCGGCTGTCGCTTATCCGATCCTGTATCGCAACGGACAATTGCTCGAAACCCGCCTGATCGAAGAACTGCCGCAGATGGAGCATGACGCCGATTCCGAGATCAAAGGGTGAGCGGTTCAGTCGGGATCGTAAATGTGGGGGTAAACCCCGAACGCAATAAGGGCGCTATTATCGACTCGCTCTGCGGCAGCAACCTGTTTGACCTGACTAAGGACAACCTCACTGAGTTGTTCTTGAAGGTAATCTGACTGTGAACCTCGGCATCATTCTCATAATCCTTGCTGCTGCGTTGCTGCATGCGACCTGGAACACCGTTGTTAAAACGGCTGCAGACCGAACAGTCACGCTGGGCTTGGTTGCACTGGGACACGTGATCCCGGGGGGGCTGATGGTGTCGGTGTTGCCGTTACCCAGCATCGAGAGCCTGCCCTATCTGGCTGGCTCCACGGTCGTGCATTTCGGATATTTCTATATGCTGAACCAGGCTTATCGTCATGGTGACCTCAGCGTTGTTTACCCGATCGCGCGCGGCATCGTTCCTGCGCTTGTCGCGCTTTGGGCCGTGATCTTTGCAGGTGAGCAGCTGCCGATGCAAGCTTGGATCGGGATCGCAGTGATTGCCGCGGGTATTCAAGCGTCCAGCTGGTCTGTGCTGAGACAAGGGGTCGGCAGGGCATCGCTGGTTTTCGCGCTAGGGACGGGTTGCTGCATTTCTATCTACTCGCTTGTTGATGGTCTGGGTGTGCGGGTGTCGGGGAACATCCTGAGCTATTGGGCCTGGCATTCGGTTCTGCACATTTTTCTTGTTGGTTTCGTGACGATACGTAGAGGTACCAGATTGCTGGCCCTTCCCTTACGAACCTGGGCCGTTGGACTTTTAGGGGGCGTGGTATCGATGACCGCCTATGGTCTGGTGCTTTATGCCAAAAACTTTGCACCGCTCGGCGTAGTATCGGCCTTGCGAGAAACCTCGGTGATCTTTGCAGCTCTGATCGGTTTTCTGTTTCTGGGCGAAGGCAACCCCAAGCGCCGGCTGCTGGCAGCCGTGATGATGGCCTCGGGTGTGACGATGATTGCACTGTCGCCATGAATACGTGCTGGTCAGATTGCGCCGATTCTTGTGAGTGGCCGGAATTTTTGCGCGGCACCACAATGAAAAAGCAGCTTAAATATAAAATTGACCGAAAAGGGCGCAAAAACCAAAATTGTCGCAAGTGTTGTACATTTGTTGTGGATTTTTAATCGGTATTATGACCGAGTCTAGACATGCATGATGACAGCGTAACCATCCCTCATCGTGGCCGAGAACTGCTGGATGTACTGGCGCGGCTGGGTGGTTCGGCGCGCAACGCTCAGATTGCTCAGATCATGGATGTTTCCGAGGAAACCGTCCGTCGTTTGGTCAAGGCATTGGCGCGGGCGAACAAGGTCGAACGCTTGCATGGTGGCACCTATCTGTCACGTGCGCAGGACACGCCTATGTTCTCTGGCGCGCTGGAATACAATGCCGATGAGAAAACGAATATCGCCAGGCATGTCGGCGGGCTGCTTGAGGACGGGATGGTGCTGTTCATTGCGGTTGGCTCAACGATGACACACGTAGCCGAACAATTGCGCGAGCTGCGCGGCCTGACGGTTGTCAGCAACTCATTGTCTGTTGTCGCATCTCTGGCTGATCACAATGATACAAGGGCTGTTTTGGCCGGTGGGGAAGTGATCCGATCGGAACGGGGTAGTTTTGGTCGTGCCGCTGAAGAGTTGGCGCGCCAATACAGCTATGATGCGGTGATCTGTGGCGCGGATGCGCTGTCAATGGTTGGCGGAGTATTGGCATCGAATCCGCTTGAGGCGGATCTGACTCGGGCACTGCGGGGAAATGCACACCGTATGATCGTTGCGGCGGATCACACCAAATTCAACGCAAAAGCAGCCAACGTTTCCTGTCCGTTCGACAATGTGACAGATCTGGTAACTGATATCGCTCCACCGGATGCGTTTGTCCCGCTTCTCAGGGATGCCGGGGTCAACGTGCATATTGCTTCGAAAAACAAAGTCGAGAACGACAAGGTGGCCGCAAATACCGAGCTCGATAAAGTGGCATCTGGGAAGCGAGATAAAAATAAACAAGCCACAAAGGGTAAAGCCAACAAATCAGGCTCTCGGAAACGTAAACCGCAGTGAGATTTAGCTGGGCCTGCCGAAGTTTGAAGAGATTTGACTTCGCCCGGTCGGACCTCATGAAATACGTTGAGAACAAAGAAACTAACCGAACCAGAATAGTTGGCGCGATCAGATAATGCTGCTGATCAAACCGTGTCAGGGACTGCTGACCTGAGCCTGTCCGGTTTCGGTCAAAACGATCTCGGTCGCGCCATCCGAACTGCGCTCGCTGGGCGGTACAAGAACATCAATGCCGGGCCGGTCGGGCCCGAAAGTGCTGCTGACCCGCCGGACCGAGCTGAGGATAGCCAGCAATGCAGGTGAAGTTGCTGCCACAAAGTGCGATGAGCCCGCATCACTGTTGAATGCCGTCGTGTCGATGACGTTGATCGGATACTGGGCCAATGCGTCGACGGAGCTGATATTGCCCAACCTCTCACTGTCTGCGGTGCCGCGCAGACGCGAGGAAATATTCAGGACCTTATCTTTCTTCGATACCATTACGACAAACGGCTCTGGCGGATTCTTGATGCTGTTCATCTGTGAGCGGAACAGGTCGACATCGAGATCGGGCGAAATCAGGATCACGCCTTCCAGATTGCGTTTCGACCAGCCGGGTTCGCGTAGTTCGGCTTGCCGCATCATCTCCATTGACAGGGCGCTGCCCATCGAATGAGCAATCAGGATCACGCGCTTTACGCCGATGGACTTGAGGTACCGGATGGTCTGCTCCAACCCGTCGCGGGCAAACAGCATGCTGTCCAGATCGTAGGCATACCCAACCCCGCGCGCCTGACTGGGCCATGAATAAATCAATGTTGTTCCGGGGATTCCTATATCATGTGTCAGCTGTGCCGCCCGGAAGGCGGTTTCGGTTTGTGTTGCGTTGTAACCGTGCACAAAGATCACTGCATCATCGACGCCCGTCAGACGGGATTTCAGATCCTGCGGCCCCGCAAATTCGGTGACATCAGCAAGAACAAACTGTTTGTTCGGATTTGGATTGGCGTAAGAGAACTCTAGCTCTCCGGGAGTGTGCGATGGCGGGATCGAAACGGTCAGTTCAAGATATCGCAGCGCATCGGCGCGTTTGGATCCGTAGGAGCCATCCGCTTCTCGCGCGCGGGTGGTGGCGGCAAAGATTGTGGCAGGGGTACCTACTCTCAGCGCGTCAGGCGTGATCTCGGTTACGGACCGGTCCACACAGGCGGTCAGCAGACACAGGTTTGCGATGATGATCAGATGGCGCAGCACGATCTGCCCTTACACAGTTACAGGGCCACGCTACCTTATTCCCACCCTGCGTCCAGTCGTAGGGTGAGGATAACCGGCAAAAACTGGCTAGCCTTGTTACAAAACGTAACGACTCAGATCGGTGGATTTTGTCAGCTCACCCAGATTGTCGCTCACGAAAGTTGCATCAACTGTGATCTCAGTCCCAGCCTTGTCAGGTGCAACAAACGACAGATCCTCGAATACCCGCTCCATCACGGTATAAAGCCGCCGCGCACCGATGTTTTCGATGCTCTGGTTTACATCTGCGGCGATGCGGGCCAAGGCTGCGATTCCGTCTTCAGTGAAGCTGACCGTGACCTCTTCAGTACCCATCAAGGCGGTGTACTGGAGAGTAAGCGCATTGTCGGTTTCAGTGAGGATGCGAACGAAATCCTCTTCGGTCAGTGCGCGCAACTCCACGCGGATCGGCAGTCGACCCTGAAGTTCCGGCAACAGGTCAGACGGTTTGGCGATGTGGAAGGCCCCTGACGCAATGAACAGAATATGGTCTGTTTTTACCGGGCCATGCTTGGTGCTGACAGTGGTGCCTTCGATCAGAGGCAGCAGGTCTCGCTGCACCCCTTCCCGGCTGACATCGCCGCCACGCGCGTCGGACCGAGCGCAGACCTTGTCGATCTCATCCAGAAACACGATGCCGTTCTGTTCCACGGATTCCAATGCCGCGCGGGTGACGGTTTCATCGTCCAGCAGCTTGTCGGCCTCTTCCCCGATCAGCGCGTCATAGCTTTCGGCGACGGTCATGCGCTTCTTGACTGTGCGGCCACCGAATGCTTTGCCGAAGATATCGCCCAGATTCATCATCCCCATCTGCCCGCCGGGCTGGCCAGGAATGTCGAACATTGGCATCGGGTTCGAAGTGTCGGACAGTTCCAGTTCGATCTCGGTATCGTCCAGCTCACCCGCTTTCAGCTTCTTACGGAACATCTCGCGCGTGGCTTCGCGGGCGTCAGTGCCAGCGATAGCCTCAATCACGCGATCTTCGGCGGCCTGATAGGCGCGGGTTTTGACATCCTCACGCATGTACTCGCGGGTTTGCAGGATTGCGGCGTCCGCCAGATCGCGCACGATCTGTTCCACGTCACGGCCGACATAGCCCACTTCGGTAAATTTGGTCGCCTCGACCTTGATGAAGGGTGCGCGGGCCAGCTTGGCCAGACGGCGGCTGATCTCGGTTTTGCCAACGCCGGTGGGGCCGATCATCAGGATGTTTTTCGGGTAGACCTCATCGCGGATGTCATCCGGCAACTGCTTGCGCCGCCAACGGTTGCGTAGCGCCACGGCGACAGCGCGTTTCGCGTCTTTCTGCCCGATGATAAAGCGGTCCAGTTCCGAGACAATCTCGCGCGGGGTCAGGTCGGTCATATGTGTTCTATCCGTCTGTTTCGCTGCGGAACCTAATCATACGACGCGAAAACACAAGCCGATCACGAGAAGATCACGGCAACTCACGGACCAAACACGGAATTTCGTGGCGATGTGAATCGCCAGTCATGCGGTGTCTGCGGCATAACCCTATGCGACGGACCCCGCGTCCGTATCACTTTAGGGAGATACCTCATCATGATGACTCGTCGTTCGCTTTTTGTGAAAGCTGCAGCTACCGGCGCGGCCCTGACCCTGGCCGGCACGACCTCTGCCCTGGCTGGTGGTGCCAAAAAGAATGGCACATTCGAAGGCCGTTCGAACCACGTTACCACCGGTTCGGTGAAACTGGTCAAAGATGGGGATCGTTACATCGTTGAACTGGGTCAGGACTTCTCGCTGGACAACGGTCCCGACCCGCGGGTCGCATTTGGTAAGGACGGCACATATGCCCCCGACAGCAAGCTGGGCGCACTGCTGCACCTGACCGGCAAGCAATCCTATGCCGTGCCGCCGACCATGGATGTCTCGGCCTATAACGAAGTCTACATCTGGTGCGAGGTTGCCGGCGTCCCGCTGGGCGTTGCTTCGCTGAAGTAATCATGACCGTCAGAGGTCGGACCTTCCGGCCTCTGACACACCGTTAGGTAACAGGGCAACTGTCTGTTACACTCGCCCCAAGATATTGGAACTGGGGGCGTTTTTATGACCAAGATTGCCAAGATCACCTTGCTGTTCGTGGTCTTTGTCGACCTGATCGGGCAAGGTCTGGTGTTTCCCATCATCAACTCTCTGATCATGGAAACAAAGTCGGGCTTCCTGCCGGAAAGCACGGCCATGGGCACCCGGCATTTCTATTATGGCCTGGTGATCGGCTGCTTCTTTCTGTCTTGGTTTCTGGGTGTGGTCTATGTCTCGAAAGTCTCAGATTCCATCGGACGAAAGAATGCTCTTCTGGTTTGTCTGACTGGTGCATTGGTTGGCTACGCCCTGACCATCGCCGCGCTTTACCTCGACAGCCTGCTTCTGCTGATCATTGGTCGTTCGATTACGGGGTTTACGGCTGGAAATCAGCCCATCGCACAAGCGGCGATGATCGATGGCAGCACCGACGCCGCCGACCGCGACCGCAACATGGGTTACATTGTGACCGGCGTCAGCTTTGGTCTGGTAGGCGGCCCGATTATCGGGGCAGTCCTTTCCGATACCGCTTTGCTGGGCAGCGCGGCAACGTTGAAAACGCCTTTCTATGGGGCGTTTGTGCTGGTCCTGATCGCCATCTTTCTCGTCACCATGTTCTTCAAGGATACCAGAACCGAGCGTGAACCCTTTGTCTTCCGCCCCCGCGATATCACCGACAGCCTTATTGCGGTGCGCGAACACCCGTTGGTTTTGAAAATCATGCCAGTTTATGCGCTGTTCATGATCGCCAACGTTACATTCTATGTGTTCGTCGACAACTTCCTGACCAGCGCGTGGGGCTATGGCGTGATCGGAGGCAGCATGGCGATGGTGGTGATCGGCTTTGCGCTGGCCTTTTCCAGCACCTTTCTTGTCAAACCAGCGCAGGAAAGGTTCAGCAAGCATCAGATCATTTACGCCTCTCTGGTTATTATGGTCATATGCGGCTTTGGCTTCGCCTTCAGCCCCAGCGGCGTGCTGAGCTATATTCCGGTCTTCTTCTTCTACTTCTTCTTCGGCGTGTCTTATCCGACGCTGCTGGGCCTGTTCTCTTCCAGCGTTGCCGAAACCGATCAAGGCTGGGTCATGGGCGTGACCACAGCCGTGTTCTGTCTTGCAGGCGGCATCATGTCCCTGATCGGCGGTGGACTAATGAGCATCGACATCCGCCTGCCCTATTACATCGTCATCGCCACCGCGCTGATGGGTTTGATCGGAATGCACCTGCGCTGGAAAGGGAAAGAGATCAAAGCGCTGTTAGCCTGAGATCGTCTCAACCGTCAGATTGCCGTTGGTGTAGACACAGATATCTGCGGCAATCGCCATGGCCGCGCGCGCCACATCTTCGGCTGGTTTATCGCTGTCCATCATCGCTCGGGCTGCGGCAAGGGCAAAGTTGCCACCCGACCCGATGGCAGCCACGTTGTGTTCGGGCTCAAGAACGTCCCCTGCCCCGGTGATCACGAGCAGGTCCTTGCCGTCGGTCACAATCAGCATCGCCTCAAGCTTTTGCAGATATTTGTCGGTGCGCCAGTCCTTGGCGAGTTCGACAGAGGCACGGGCCAACTGGCCCGGCGTGGCTTCAAGCTTGGCTTCCAGCCGTTCCAACAATGTGAAAGCATCAGCGGTCGATCCGGCGAAGCCGGCGACCACTTCGAACCCACCCGGTGATAGACGACGTACTTTTCGCGCGGTGCCCTTGATTACAGTCTGGCCCAGGCTGACCTGTCCGTCCCCGGCGATCACAACCTGCCCGCCCTTCTTGACGCCGATGATGGTCGTGCCGTGCCATCCGGGAAAATCGCTGTCTGCCATGAATGCCTCCGTTATCCGTGGCGGTATATATGGGCCGGGCAAAGGTTCGGTGCAACCGGTTCTCAAACCGCCCAAAAGATATGCAGCAATTGCAAACCGGGGCTGTTGAGTCAGCATTTGTGAGACTCAGCCACTGGCGTTACATGAGCCTTACAACCGACAACGGGTCGGCTGTTTCTGTTGAAAAGGACTACGCACATGGCAAACGCTATCGCAAAAACCCATGCGCCGCTCGGAGCAGTCACCATCCTGCACCCAGTGAACGCAATCACCCATGCCTTCGAGAACGTTGTCGAATGGTACAAATCTTATCAGACGCGCAATGAACTGTCGCAACTGACCGACGAGCAACTGGAAGACGTCGGCCTGACCCGCGCCGATATCGCCAAGTTCTGATCTAGGATCAAAACACGTGTAAGATGAGCCGCTCGTTCGAGCGGCTTTTTCTTTTTCAGCTTTCGACAAACTGTCCCTTCAGATCAGGTAGATAAGCCTCAACCGCAGCAGTGGCTACGACATGCCGGGTACCCGCCTCGGAATCCTCGACATCCAGCCCTCCTTTGACCGCCCGAACCGAGGCGCGGCCTCGTGGCAGATCCGAGGCGACAAGCTCGCAATCAACCGCCTCCGGCTTCTGCACGCCAATCGTGACCTCTACGCGCATCTCCTCGTGACTAATGCCCAGTTTGGAAAACAACGTAATCGACGAATGGTGCAGTGCGTCCTGAATAGCGCGGCGTGCGGCCTTGGTATAGTCCTGACCATACAGGTCATTCCCGGTGCCCATCTCCAGAATAATACGTTTTTCGGTCACTGGGCGGGCTCCATATCAAATGAGACCACGATAGCGGCGTTGGCGATCACCGTGCGGCCTTCGGTATGAGGTTTCTCGATATCCAGCCCACCCCGCGTTACCGTGATTTTGGGTTGGCCATAAGGGAATACGGTGAGAAACGCCTCAGTATCCACGCGATCCGGTTGTTGTACGCCAATCTCGGCGTCGATGATCATTGCCTCTTTCGGAAACCCGAACAGCTCCGCCATATTGACCGAGTTATGCCAGAGCGCGTCCTTGAGCGCTCGTAGGGCCGCTTCGGTATAATCCTCTCGCCTGAGCGATGTGCCCATACCGAATTCCACCAATACCCGTGTTTTGGGCATGTCGCCTCCTTATTCCTGATGACCCGATTATCTGCACGAGTTTTTGCCAATTGAAAGAACCAGAACACCGAAGTGCATCCGGCCAAGCACCAAATGCGCCAATGTTTGGTGTGTGCCGCCATTATCGACTAAAATCCTGTTTGTTTAGGCACTCGATCAAAGAAAGGTTTGTTTCCATGACGTTTTTTCGACTCATGCCAACAATATTGTTGTTCGGATTTTTGGCGACAATCGTATCCGCAGAAGAAATTCAAAACAAAGAGAAATTTATGAATCTGATCGTTGGGAAAAAGTTGGTTCAGGGCGACACCTGGGTGACAATTCACAAAGACGGGACGGTTGAGGGTAAGGGCCCGAAAGGTGGCAGCATCAGCGGGTCGTGGGAGTGGAAAGACAGGTATTATTGCCGCGACATCGTAATTGTCGGCGAAGTGATGCCCCATGACTGCCAGGTGGTTTCGGTTGAAGGCAACTCCGTCACGTTTACCCACAAAGATGGTGCTGGAGTATCGGTGAGGTGGAACATCGAATAAGCCTAACCTGCGGCCAAGCATGGGCCCTAACGAAAAAAGGCGCCCCAATCCGGACGCCTTTTAAGTTTTTACGGTAACGAACGTCAGATGGATTCGTCGATCCAGCTTTGCAGCGCGGCTTTGGGCGCGGCGCCGGCGCGGTTCGAAACAACCTGACCGTCCTTGAAAATGAACAGCGCGGGAATACCGCGAACACCCATGGCAGCGGCGGCGTTCGGGTTGCTGTCTACGTCGACCTTGGCGATCTTCACTTTTCCACCGTACTCGGCGGCCAGTTCTTCAAGCGCGGGGCCGATCTGCTTGCAGGGACCACACCACTCGGCCCAGAAATCCACGACAACGGGGATATCGGAATTCTTGACTTCGGCGTCAAAGGTATCGTCGGTAACGGCAACGGTCGACATGTCTGTCTCCTGAATGGGGAATGCTTGGGCACAGAACCTAGGTGCGGCACCGGAGGAGGTCAAGATATAGGGTTCCGCCTCAGTGCGTCTGTCACCATATCGTGTGGCAGCCACATCAGATGCGCGGTTCGGGTCCACAGGATTGCGGTGCGGATACGGTGATTGGGATAGATTTGCGAAAGGGCATGTGCATACGCCCCCATCTGGCGCAACAGCCCCTCGGGGCAGGTTTCAGGCCTGTCAGGGACGGTTGCATTCGATTTGAAATCAATCACATGTACTTCGCTATCAGAGACGATCAACCGGTCGATTACACCATGCATCCGCGCTCCATACAGGTCAGCGGACACCGGGACTTCGGCCAGCGTATTCGATGAGAAAACATGCTCCAAAGATTCAGCTGTCAGGACGGCGGTTGCTTCGCTCAGCAACTCTTGGCGTTCTCCAGCCTGCATATCCGCTAGCAAGCGACTGCAGATCTGCGGCCATTGGTCCTGCGCGACAGCAGGCAAATGTTCAAGCAGCAGGTGCAACTGCGTTCCACGACGCTTTGCAGCGTCTTCATCCTGTCCCGCGTCCCCGGGCAGCGCCTTGGAGCCACCCAGATCAGAGGGTTTGAGCGTTTCTGATGGCGCTTGCGGTTCCTTCGCTGGGTGTTGGAAAACGGCGGGCAAGCTCTGTTCGGTTTCTGGCGTGTTGCTACATTCAACAACGGGCAATGCCTCCCAGCTTCCATGCGCCAGTCTGAGCGTCTGGGAACCAGGTATCTGAGTTGCCCCGGCGCGCGCCATTGCGGCCTCGACCATCTGATACCAACTGCTGCCATCCCTACCAACTTCCCCGGCCGCAGCGACAATCAACCACTTTTCGGCACGTGTTAGAGCCACATATAAAAGACGCAGCCTTTCGTTTTCTTCGCGCTTTCGTGCCTCTTCCCGAGCAGTTGAGATCAATGCCGGCGAAGCGTCGGCAGGCACTTTCCACAAAGGCGTATCCCCTGCCATCATGATCTCAGCATCGCGCGGAGGCTGTCGTTTACCAGTGTCGGGCAGGATCACGATCGGGGCCTCGAGCCCTTTTGAGCCATGAACGGTCATCACCCGGATCATGTTGCCGACGCCGCTCATCTGACGTTTGATCTCCAGATCGTCGGTTTGCATCCAGACCAGAAATCCAGTGAGGCTGGGAATATCCGTCCGTTCATAAGCCAGCGCCTGAGACAGCAGGGCGTTAATGCCATCCTCGGCCTCGGCCCCCAGACGGCCCAGTAGCTTTCGCCGTCCATCATGCCGGGTCAGAATCCGTTCGATCAGATCGTAGGGCCGCAGAAAGTCGGTTTGTCCGCGCAGATCGTTCAGAACCGCCAGCGTATCCGGGAACTCCTCAGCACGATTTCGCAGTGCCGCCCAAAGGAAGGTTTCATCCCTGCGATGCGCCAGATCAAAAAGCTGCTGTTCCGACCAGCCGAAAATCGGCGATTTCAGAACCGTGGCCAAAGACAGGCTGTCCTCGGGTGTGGCGAGAAAGCTCAGCAAAGCGGCAAGATCCTTGACCGCCAGTTCCGCGCCCACTTTCAGACGGTCTGCACCCGCGATGGGAAGGCCTTCGCTTTTGCAGGCGCGGATGATTTCGGCAAACAGGTCCGAGCGGCGCTGGACAAGGATCAGAAAGTCTCCGGGCTGGACCTTGCGCCGGACAAAAGTGCCCGGGGATTCACCGTCATCGGGAATGGTCGTACCGTTGCTGATCATATCTCTGATCGACCGGGCAACCTGTTCGGCCAGAATTACCGTATGGTGACGTGCGCCGGGTCGGTCGACCGGGTCTGTCCAGTAGGCATCTTCATCATCCTCAACCTTTTCGACCACCGGCCACAGGTCCACGCGACCTGGAAGATCGGCCTTGAACGCCCGGTGCAGTGCGTCCTTGTGAAAGCCAGCTTCAGACCGGTTTTCGAACAGGATATCCACCAGCCCGAGGATCGCGCTGGATGATCTGAAAGAGTATTCAAGCGTAGAATCCCAAAGTTTAGAGCCTGATTCCTGCAGCTTTCGCCCAAATTCGGCTTGCATCCGGTCAAAGGCCTGTGGGTCTGCACCCTGAAAGGAATAGATCGATTGTTTTTTGTCTCCGACCACAAACATCGTGCGCTCAACCCCTGATCTGGCCCCTTCCCCGCTGGTGAATTCCTGCGCAAGCTTTTCGATCACGTCCCACTGATCCGGGCTCGTGTCTTGCGCTTCGTCCACCAGAATGTGGTCGATCCCACCGTCAAGTCGGTACAGCACCCATTCCGCCACCGCCGGATCGTTCAGCACCTGCCGCGCGCGCAGGATCAGATCGTCGAAATCTAGCCAGCCCCGAAGCTGCTTACGCCGATCGTATTCAGGCAGGAAGGCTGCGGCAAAGCGATGCAAATCATAGGTTTTTTGTGCCGCGACCAGAGCCAATCGCTGCTCTCGTGCGGATTCGACTCGCAGCATAAGGGCTTCAAGCTGGGGCATCCTGTCGGCCAACACCCCTTCGCGCAGAGCCTTTGTCGGGAAGCTGTTGGTTTTTGCGGTAAACGGTTCTTTTGCCGATTTTCCTGTCAACAAAACGTTTTCAAGTACGGGCAGACCACCCAATCGGGCTTCGGAAAAGCCCGTAAGCTTGTCCGCCGCTTTGGCATTGATTCCGCCGCTTTCGGTAAGCGCGGGCAAAATGGACTGGATCAGCTCGACTTCATCGCCCTGGAATACGCTGCCCAATAAAGCCTGTTCATCAAAATCTTCAGGCAGATCGAAGCGTTGCAGCAAATCCGGCCACTGCAAGGTTTGACTAAAATGATTACGTTTCTGCGCAATGGCGGCGGTCAGTTTGTCGAAGCCGCTATCGGTGACGAACCGAGCCACATCCTCGATCAAGTCAGCCTGAGAGCTTTCGGCAAAATCTTCGATGATCTCTTCGCGCAGCAGAGCGGCTGCCCGGTCTTCCATTTCTGCAAACTGCGGGCTGACCCCAGCTTCAAGCGGAAACCGTCGCAGCAGCGATGCGCAGAATGAATGGATCGTCTGGATTTTCAAACCACCGGGCGTTTCGATGGCGCGCGCGAAAAGAGTTCGCGCCTGCGCCAACCGGTCGGGATTGATCAAACCCGGCACGCCAAGTTCGACCAATTCGTTCTGAAGGTCGCCGTTGCCCAGCATCGCCCATTTACCAAGCCGTTTGAACAACCGGTTCTGCATCTCACTGGCGGCAGCCTTGGTGTAGGTCAGGCAAAGGATGTGTTGCGGCTGTACGCCATCCAGCAACAAACGCGCCACGCGATCTGTTAGAACCCGAGTCTTGCCCGAACCTGCATTGGCCGCCAACCAGGTCGAGGCATCCGGGCGCGAGGCCTGAACTTGTCGTTCGGTTGCGTCATTGCGGAGGTTCACTTCAAGTCCTCCGGTTGAGTTTCAGCCGAGCGGTCCCACTCTCCAAACCGGGCAAGATGATCGTAATCGCCGACATCCGTGTCTTTGTGTAGCATCCGGCGGGAAGAAAAGCCCTGATCAGGCTCTAAATAGGCTGAAATCAGCTCCCTCAGCTCTGCCAGAACCTTGTCGGCGGGCTCTTTTTGCAGCGGTGCGGGCACCTCTTTGTACGTTCCGCCCATGCTTATGAATATGGCCTGAGCAACGGGGAGCGGATCGAACCCTTCAATACCACCCTGCTCTGCAATTGCGGCCTCGATCAGCAGTTGCTTGTCGAACTTGGACTGCTGACTCTCCGTAGGCGGCGCGCCTGTTTTGTAATCGATTATCCGCAACGCCCCTTGCCCATCTCGGTCGATCCGGTCGGCCCGTCCGGCAATAGTGAAATCCAATGGCGCAAGCGCAATGTTCATTCCCACCTCAAAGGCCACGGGTCCGCCATCGGTACGCCGCTGCATTTCAGCAGATAGAAAGCTGTCTGTGATTCGTTCCAGCCGTGCCAACCACAGTTTTCGGGCTGTCGGCCACGCGACATGGTTCGCAAGCAGAGCCTCGACCCGTTTTAGGAAATTCTCACGGCTCAGCAAGGCAGGGTCCAGAACGCTGTCGCGAACGAACTGTTCCATTACTTCGTGGATGACGATACCGCGCAACAGGGCATCAGGGGCCTGAACCAATGGGTCCAGCGGTTTCAACCGCAATATGTGTTTGGCGTAGATGGCATAAGGGTCACGGATCAGGCGCTTGATCTCGGTTACCGACAGCCGCCGCGGCCGCGCAGAAACGGGTGGACGCGGGGAGGGGCGGTGTGCAGGCGCGATCCGGGGCGCTTGTTCCAGTGTTTCCGCCCATCCCACCCATTGCTGACCTCGCGCGCGCATCGCTGCCAGCGCATCTGTCCCACCTTGTTCGGGCAAGCCCTGCAATAGGTTCGTCATTCGGTTCAACCATCGCGATGGCACGGTTTCCGCATCATCCGATCGGGTTGCACGCGTCAGAAACACCTCTGATGCGCCCACCGCCTGCTGGAAATCATGCGCTGACAGGCCGATCCGACGTTCAGGTAGCAAAAGACCCGCGGCGTTGCGCATTTGCCGATTGAGCCAGGGATCGGGAGCGGCAGCCTCGGGCCAGCTGCCTTCGTTCAGACCGCCTAGGATCAGAAGATCGGCACCCTGTACGCGGGCTTCAAGCGTGCCCCAAATCATCAAATGCGGATGAGGCGCATCGCGGTCACGAACCTCTTCACCTGCCAGCAACGCGCCCAAAAGGTCGGCAAAATCATGAGCGGTCATCGCGCCGCCATGTTGCGCCTCGTCTTCCAGCGCCGTTATGACGGCAAACGCTTTCTGGCCCGCGTTTTTGTCCCAAAGCGTTCCAGTATCATCGGTTGCACCTGCCGAGATGGCCTCGGCCAGTGTACGCAGCCGGTTGATCCAATCCGAAAGCGGCCTCTCACCCGGGCTGTGTTGATCACAGAACATCTCAATCACCCAACGAACCCAATCCTCGGGCGTCTCGGTGCGAATGGCAAAGGCGGTCAGGCTGGCGCTGTCGGGAAAGGGCGGGCCGTGACGACGTAGATCAAGTTCCAGATCGCGGGTATGCAAGAGGTGGCTGCCCCGATTGCCTCCACCATGGCACAGTGGATGCTTGAGCAGCGTCAGCAAAGCCTCACCATCCATACGTCGTGAGAATAGGCCAGCGACATGCCGAAGGAAACGACCCGGTGGAGACAATTGTAGTGGCAGGCCAGCGCTGTCATCGGGCAGAATATTCCAGCGATCCAGCGCCGCGCTTACCTGACGGGTCAGCATCCGATCTGGTGTAATCAGCGCGGCGGTTTGCCCGGTCTCAGCTGCCTGACGCAGGCGAAGCGCTATCGCTAAGGCCTCCGCCCGGGGTGAGGAGGCCTCGATCAGCGTAACATCCTTGGTTGCGCCATTCAGATCAGACAGGTGTGGACCTTCGGTCATCCATGCGTCGGTTACAGGGGCAGGGCGCAACGCCAGTGAAATCAGCTTGTTGCGGGAAGGCGAGGGGGCTTGATCTTGTGTCCACGCCAGGATCTGTTCTGGTTTAAGGTCGAGCCCGAGCATCAGCTTGCGAAACCGGAACTGCGGGTGATCCTCGGATGCCAGCGCATCATCCAGATTACGCCAGACGTTCTCAGGCTGGTCAAAATCATAGCCCGGCAGCACCAACGCCCCTTGTGGCAAACGCGCGATCGCCTGCATCAGCATCAAGGTCGTACCGCGCGAGCCAGTAGAACCAGCCAGAATGACAGGATGTTTGGGCGGTGCGATCTGCCAGTGTGCAATCAGGTTCTCGACCACCCGCCGTTGCCGCGCCTGAGCGTCAAGCGCATCTGCGCCGGAATGCATGAACTGATCAGCAATGCCGATAAAGGCCTGCGCCCGAGCCCAGTGACCGGACATGTCACTGACATCCAGCCGCCTGATCGCATCCGGAGAAACATCTTCCCCCTGCATCTCGTCGATCAGCGCGGCCAGACTGTCGGACAGATCGAACAGCGATGAACGTGCGGCCAGATCGGGTTGCTGATCAAGTAGTTTGGCAATGAGTTGTGTTAGTTCCAGCCTTCGGCGTAGTGGCGGGATCGCAGGTGGAACCTGCGCCAGATCAGCGCTTTCTCCAAGATCGGTGACCAGAGACAATCGCGGCAATAGGCAAGCAGGGCCTTGATCGAACAATTCACGTACCCGGCGCGCCATGCGACGAGTGTTGACCACAAGCTGAACCCTTGCCAACGCATCGGGCGGTTGCCCTTCAAAGCGCCGATGCAACCCATCTACCAGTACCCTGGGGAAATCCGCACCGGGTGGTGCGGCAAAAACCCGAGGCAAGGTGCTGGGCTCAAACATCAGCGATTAGTCCTTCGGCCAGATCAATGCCTTCGGGCCGTCCTACATCGCACCAGCGACCGGGATAAATGATCGAAAACAGTCGCTTACGGTCCAGCAACTGATCCCACAGCACATTCAGCGAAAACGCGTCCCCTTCAATTCCATGCAGCCCGTTGGTTTTCAGAATCTGCGCGCCGCCATAAACCAAACCAGTCCCTCGGGT
Source organism: Ruegeria sp. (assembly GCA_040829945.1). Lineage (GTDB taxonomy): Bacteria > Pseudomonadota > Alphaproteobacteria > Rhodobacterales > Rhodobacteraceae > Ruegeria. Next base: position 17,402 of record JBFOLN010000008.1, on the reverse strand, counting down.
GATCCTTCCGGTGCTGTCCTGAGTAAAATCGCCGGGACCTGAATGGCCAAGGGTTTGTCCAACTGGAACGCACATCAACAACGCATCCATTTCATCTGGGTTCCAATGGTCTCGCAGCAGATGCAGCGGGTTGGGTCCAGCCCAGATCGCATCGCTGTTCAGCGTGAATACTGGCCCGGAGCCAAGTAGCGGCAATGCGGCGCGCAACCCGCCGCCGGTTTCCAGAATGCGTGGCTCTTCTCGGGAAAATGCCACGTCCCTGTGCGCCAGATATTCGGCAAGCTGATCGGCGAGATAGTGTAAATTAACGACGACACGCAACGGCCGCAATTGATCGACAAGATCCAGCGCATGGTCGATCAATGGCCGCCCGGCGACTTCGATCAGCGGCTTGGGACGGTCTTTGGTCAGGGCGCCCATGCGGGTGCCAAAACCGGCAGCAAACAACATTGCAGCTTCAGGCGCGCCGTTCATTGCGACCTCAGCCTTGCCAGATTTTCAGGGTTTGGATCGGGCAGGGCGTTGCGCAATAGATCAGACACCGGAACCAGTGCGGGATGTTCAAGGTCGCGCATCAGATGAGCCCACGCGGCTGGAATCAAGTCGATATAATGTGGTTTTCCATAGTCCGTCGCCAGCCGGGCAAAACCGCCCAGGATACGAAGGTTGCGCTGGGCGCCCAGAACCGCGTAAGCGGTGCGGAAATCGTGCCCGTCTACGCCGGTAGTGGTGATGTAACGTTCGATCATGCGCATCTCGATTCCGGCGGGGACAGTCCGGCGCACATCCTGCAGCAGTGACATCAGGTCATAGGCGGGATGCCCCAGCATCGCACTTTGGAAATCCAGCAATCCCACGCGCGCTAAGCCTTCTCGGTCGGGCAGCCAGATGAGGTTTTCCGCGTGGTAATCACGCTGCACAACTACCCGTGTGCCACCGGTTTCACGGTGCAGGATGTCAGCAAAGCGCAGTTCGAACCGGGAACAGGCTTCTTCGTCATGCGAACCCAGAATGCCCTGAGCATATTTCGTAAACGAAAGCGCTGCCAACTCGGTCATCAGAGCGGGGTCATAACTGTCGAGCGAAATTGTAGGTGCCGCGTGAAGATGGACAAGCACATCGGTCGCCGCATCATATAACGTACGCTCCTGCGTGGGATCATCCCGTAGAACGCGGGCGAAAAGTGCATCTCCCAAATCTTCGAGCAGCAGAAAGCCGTATTCGCAGTCCTCAGCATAGATTTCCGGCGCGCTGAGGCCGATGGAGCGCAGGTATTCCGCCATTCGTACGAAAGGCTCGATGGCCTCCCCCTTCTCAGGCGGGGCGTCCATTAACACAGCCGTCCGGCCGGAGGATGGATCGGTCAGACGCTCATACCTTCGGTTCGAGGCGTCACCGGCCAGAGGTGTATGTTGCGCGCCATTCCAAGGGGTTTGTGCGATCAACGCTTCGGCCAGAATGGCCCGGTTCGTCATTGGATTTTCTCCAGCTTGGTGTTCCATTTCGGATCCGACCACGACAGTACAACATGCCGTGTGTCCTGATCATCTGGGTCGGCGGCAAACCGGATCAGCAGTGCGGATTGCGGGGTGAGCGGACCCAGTTTTTCCGGCCACTCGATCAAACAGATACCAAGGTCGAATGCTTCAGCCAGCCCCAACTCCTCGATCTCTTCCACGGAAGTAAGCCGATAAAGATCGGAGTGCCAGATTTCCCCAAGCTGAGTTTCGTATACCTGAACGAGTGTAAAGGTCGGTGAAGGGACATCTTCGGGCACGGCCAAGGATGACTGGATCAAGGCTCGCGCGAAATGGGTCTTGCCACTGCCGATCGCCCCCTCAAGTAGGATTGTATCACCCGCTTGCAATGCGCCGCCCAATCGGGCGGCGATAGAGGCGGTTTCCTGAGGGGATTTCAATGACAGTTTCAGCGGCAAATTCATGGTGCCACAATGAACCTGAGCTCAGTCGGCTGCAACCCGGTTCAGGCGCTGATTTTCCGCATTTCCGCAGTGTTTTCTACAGCGCTGCTGATGACGAAACGGACGATGGTGGCGCCGTTTTGCATTGGGCTGACCATGCATGTCATTGTGCCACCGGATTTCAGAACCAGTTCACCTGACCATTCGGCTCGGTTCTCGCGCCCGGTTACAAACTCGCGGATCTCACCGAGGATCGGTGTTGCGGTGCAGTGCTCCTGCCACTGGCGGGTAATCTCAAGAACCGTCACCGGCTCAAACCCGACTTCATCGCTGTCTCCCCACAGTGCCTGATAGGCGAAGTTGGTAATCGCCAATGTCCCGTCGTCCGAAAAAACCACGATGGCATCGGCCAGCTTGTCCAGAATGGATTGCATCAGATCCATTTCCGCGCGGAACCGCCGGGTCAAAGTGATCTCAGCGGTGATGTCTTCGAATAGAAAGGCCACCGCGCCGTCGGGGTGCGGACGTCCGCTGACCGAATAAACCGAACCTGATGGAAGCGACCATGTTTCCTGATAATTGCCGTCTTGAGCCGCCTCAAGTAGGTCATTCATCTGACGCCGCCAACTGCGATAATTCTTGGGCTCCGGCATCATGTGCTGATCGCGTAATCGATCGAAGAAGCTGGACAGACTTGGGCGAAGGCTCAGGAAATCCGGCGGAAGGGTGGTCAGGTCAACCAGGGCGGGATTGAACAAGGCCAATTGCCGATTGCGATCAAAGATCGCCAGACCGATCGATAGTTGAGCGAAGGTCTTTGTCATGGTCTGTACGAATTTGCGCTGTGCGGTCTCTGCCTCGACAATCGCATTGATATCGACTGCGTAACATAACTGTTCCTGCCCGCGAATTACGCGGGTGAGATCAAACCACAACTTGGCGCTGCTGTCGCTGACCGCAATCGAGGTGCGAGTTTTTCGACCAAGCTGTGCCTCATCCGTGAGCGAAGGAAACAGCGGGTGCGTCAGATCGGCATCCTGCCCGACAATTTTGCGAACCAATGAAACATACGCTGCATTGCACCAGCGCACCTTGTTGCCTTTGTCTACCAACCAAACAGGGTAGGGTGCCTGTTCCATTGCCAACCGGATCGGATCATTCGAATCACGACGCGGAGCGGATGCAGTCCCGGTAAGATCGCGCATTTGGACCCGAATGATGCCGTCGATCCATTCGCAAAGAACTTGTTGTTCGACTGTGCAATCAATGGCTGAAACGGCTACATTTCCTTCGGATCGCACGAGTTCTGGCGTTTCGGGGAACTCAGGGAAATCGCGCTGCAACAGACGTCGCAGGTCATTCCAGTTGCTAACGGATTCATACCCGGCCAGCGCAACATCGGAATGGCTGATCAATCGATCACCATCGAACAGAAACACGACGTCGAACAGGGTCCCGGGTGCCGACAAGCCATAGTCACCGGCTTTGGCCTGCCGAAGGGGTAACAGCCAAAGTATCGCAAAGCTGGCCGAAACCAGGCTGATTGCGGCCAGAACGATCCAATCGGCCATTGCTCCAACGCCCCTGTCAAAACATCCCGGCCTGTATGAAGGGCAATGGTTAACGGTGTCTTAACTCAGATTTGGAAGGGCTGGTTTGCGCCGGAGGGGACTGGCGTGTCACCGGTTTGCGCATCAATCAGCTTGCGCGGCCAGACCACCTTGACGATTGCCCCCTTGCGGTCCGGCTGATCGCAAAGTGTCTGATAGGGATCCGCGCCATTGGCAAAATAAAGTTCAGCCCCGCTGCGTTCCAACAGCGTTTTGGCAATGAACAGACCAAGGCCCATCCCCTCGTATTCAGGTCTGCTGCTCCGGTCGGCGCGGCGTCGGCGCATGAAAGGATCACCGATCCGGCCGATGATGTGCGAAGGATAACCGCGACCGTCATCCATGATCGAAACGCTGATCTGATCTGATGTCCATTCGGCCTCGACCCAGACATTCGACTTGGCAAAATCCACCGCGTTCTGAATCAGGTTTCGCAATCCGTGAATGATCTCGGGTTTGCGCAGGATCGAGGGCTGCTGCACATCACCATCGGCCACAGGCCCTTCGTCGAAATGCATCTCCTTGCCTCTGTTGATATGAGGTTCCGCAGCTTCGTGGATCACAGTTGACAATGGTGCCTGACGCAAGTGCAAGTCGTCTTTGCCGGCGCGACCCATATCGCGCAGGATGTCACGGCAACGGTCGGCCTGTTCACGGATCAATGCGGCGTCTTCCTTCAGCTCGGGCCGGTCGTCCAGCTCTTCGATCAGTTCCGAACTTGCCAGCTTTATCGTCGCCAACGGAGTGCCCAGCTCATGCGCCGCAGCGGCGACCACGCCGCCCAAATCGGTCAGCTTTTGCTCACGCGCCAAAGCCATATGGGTGGCTGAAAGTGCTTCGGACATCGATTGCACCTCAGAGCTGATGCGATGGGAATAGGCACCAATGAAAACGATGGCGATGATGATTGCAGCCCAGTTGCCGAACAGCAGGATGTCGGGAATATCCAACACAAGTCCCAGATCGGTTCGAAGGGGCAGATGGAACTGCGCCAGCAACGTGGTCAGGATTACCGCAACGCTGCCGATGATCAGGGTGGAGCGTGTGCTCATCACATTCGCGGAAATCGTCACCGGGCCCAGCAACAGCAGCGCAAACGGGTTGTTCAGCCCGCCGGTCAAATACAGCAGGATCGACAGTTGCATCAGGTCAAACAACACCATCAGAAAGTTTTCGAATTCCGACAGGCGCTTGTTTTCGGGGAACAAAAGGATGGCCGTCAGATTGCCCATCACCGAGACGCCGATCGCGAAATAGCAAAGGGCAAGTTCAAGCTGGACGTGGTAATACTGCTGCGCAACCGTGATCGCGGTGAACTGGCCGATAATGGCGACCCACCGTAGCAGGATCAGTGTGCGCAACCTGATCCATGTGCTGCGTTCCTGCCCACGCCAAAGACTGGTGTTGGAATCCGTCATCTGTCGATTATGTCCTATTGCGTCGGTCCATCATGTTGATAGGTGTCCCGGCTGAAACGATCAATAACCCCTTGGTATCAGGATATCCGCCATGGTTCGCCTTTACGCTATTCTCGCAACCGTTGTTCTGGCCGTCGGCCTTGGTGCTATGTGGCTTCTGACGCGCGGAGGTGCGGACGACAAGTTCGCGCAATGCCGGTCTGCACAGATCGCGGGTGGTAGTGCGGCAATCGGGGGTCCGTTCGAACTGGTCAACGCCAAGGGTGAGACGGTAACTGACAAGGACGTGATCACCGAGCCGACGCTTGTCTATTTCGGATATACCTTCTGCCCGGATGTTTGCCCGCTTGATATGTCGCGCAATGTCGAGTCTGTTGATCTGTTGGCTGAACGCGGCCAGTCGGTTACCCCGCTGTTCATCTCGATCGATCCGGATCGCGATACGCCAGAGGCCGTAGGCGATTTTGCGTTCAACCTGCATGAGCGGATGATCGCGTTGACCGGATCGCCCGAACAGGTCAAGGCCGCAAGCAAGGCCTACAAAACCTATTACAAGGCGCATGACAAAAGCGATGAATATTATCTGGTCGACCATTCCACCTTTACATATCTGGTCACGCCCGAGGATGGGTTTCTCGAATTCTTCAAGCGAGATGACACGGCCGAACAGATGGCGGACAAGGTTGGCTGCTTCCTTGAACAGACCTAATCCACAACAGTCGGTTTGACCTTTGAAATGGCGCTGCTATTACTCATGTTTAAGCCAAAAGGCATGAAATAGCGGAAAGACTCACATATGGCAGACAGTTCCCAGCTTGATATCGGCCCCGATAAGTCACTGCTTCTGGTAGATGATGATGAGCCGTTTCTGAGACGTCTGGCCAAGGCCATGGAGAAGCGTGGCTTTGAAGTTGAAACCGCGGGTTCTGTCGCCGCAGGCCGCGCCATTTCCACGGCGCGCCCTCCAGCTTATGCAGTGGTTGATCTAAGGCTTGAGGATGGCAACGGGCTCGACGTGGTCGAAGTGTTGCGTGAGAAACGTCCCGATAGCCGGGTTGTTGTTCTGACGGGTTATGGCGCCATTGCCACCGCGGTCGCGGCGGTCAAGATCGGAGCCACGGACTATCTGTCAAAACCAGCCGATGCCACAGACATCACCAGTGCTTTGTTGGCCAAAGGCGACGAGTTGCCTCCACCGCCGGAAAACCCCATGAGCGCGGACCGCGTGCGCTGGGAGCACATCCAGCGTGTCTACGAGTTGTGTGACCGTAATGTCTCGGAAACCGCACGTCGTCTGAACATGCACCGCAGGACACTGCAGCGGATTCTGGCGAAACGTAGCCCTCGCTAGTTAGCCATAGGCTTTCCACGTTTTATTTCTGAATGGTGCCAAGGATCAAAATGCTGGGCGTTGCTCCACCGTCAGAAGGTTCTGCGCATATATATCGAGGCACGTTGAATATGCTTGGCTGACCTCTGGCAATGCCAACAGTTCATCCACTTTTGCTTCCAATCGATCGCCCATGACCAGCATGCGGTCATCCAAGACACTGTTCTGGTTATACTTCTCCCAGTACTTTTCACGAAAGCGACTGAACCGATCAGGTGCATCAATCGGCTTTGTGCCCTGACCTCGCTGGCGCTTTAGCTCAAAACTATCACGCGTTTTTACAGGGTAGTGAAATACAGCAGCCCAGTCGTGTGAGGCTAGATCTTCTGGAGCAGCACCAAAGGCGTGTCGCCTCCGCATCCCGGATCGATAAATGTCTTCATGCATGGGTTGTCCGGACGCGTTGACAAATTGCCCTCCGTCGCGCTGAAAACCTTGATACAAAAAGGGTCTGTGGATACCGAACCCGCGTATCTTTTCAGATGTCTGAAAGAGCGTCTTGTAACGCCGGTGAAGGCGATGATCGTTGTCTGCGCGCTTCAAAAACCGTTGGGTGACAAGACCCGGCTTCCACCTGTCGTTGTTTCCATCCCCAAAAATCAGCCAGTTCACTGCGACACCCTCCGCAACTCTGGAGCAGCTTTCGATCAGATTCGTGACCTGATTATCGCGCCCCGAACAGTAAAGAAACTCATCGATGTCGAGCCACATCAACCAGTCGGCATATAACAGCGATGGGTGCAAAAAAGCCTTATCCGCAGCCTCGTGCTGTGGGATTTCGCCCGGTTTCAGATCCTGTAGGACATGGGACAAAACACCGTTTTTGTTGAGTGCATCAAGCAGCACGGTCGTGCCGTCTGTCGAGTCATTGCTGTAGATTAGGATGGGATCAAACCCTACCAGCAAGTGGTAAGCGACCCACTCAAGAATAAAGGGACCCTCATTTCTGGCGCAGGAGAACAATCCAATGTTCATATCGGCTTGGCCATTGGTAAGCGAACAGGTCTGGCTGAGATCGTAGGAATTCGCAGCACGGTTTACTTTCTGAAGATTATGTTGCGCTGGGTTTGAAAGACATTTTCGTAACCTCGGCCAGATATCGCAGCAAAGAGGTCTTTGGTGCCACCTCCAAGATTCACGATTTCCAGCTGCAGATATTGGGGCAGCGCCTCGTCATTTGCGACGTCGAAAAAGGGTATGAGAATACTTGGTTCGTGGCCTTCGACATCGAGCTTGGCAAAATCGGCGCCATGTAAATGAGTAAGTTCAAATAGCGTTCTGGTTTGGACTTGCATGGTTTCGTATTTTGTAATGTCCATGCGAGTCGGGTCATTGGTCAATCTCGCCTCACCCAGATTGGTGGCCGTTTCGCCCCGAAGTTCTATCGAAAGTATTGCTTCACCGGTTTCGCCTGAAAGGGCGAATGGGTTCAGATTTACATTGTCAAAACCGTTCAGGCGGCAGTTTGTCGTCAAACGCTCGAACAATATCGGGTTAGGCTCAAATGCATGGATTTGGGAATTTGCGCCGAGAATGGAAGCAAAAAAAAGCGAATACAGGCCAAAGTTTGCCCCTATATCCAATACCTTCAGGGACTTCCCTGCTAAAGTCTCTTTCAACCAGTTCAACTCGAGCTCTTCCGGAGATCGGCCCTTTCGCCAGATTACGAATTCGCTGAAATTGTCATGGGGGTGTAGATAGATCATGCAGCCTCTGTACTCGACCATCTGCGGCAACAGCGACTTTCGGATCAGATTGCGCACCCGACCCCGACCAGCCAGATTGTATGCATCACGTAAACAAGCATTGGCATATTGCAACTGCTTGTCTGTAACTTGTCTATTTGCATCGCTCATTTGAAGCTGCGCCCGGTTATAGTCTTGTTTTGGCGACAAATTAGCATAGGCGAGGGGGCTGATCTATCGGTATCCTGATGTGGGCACAGGCGGCCGGAAACTGGTCAGCTCGGGCCAGTCGCAGGGCGCGGCGAAATTGATTTTACCAAAATTCACAAAGCTAGATGCTGTTTATAAGGTCATTATGCCGCTTGGTGTATGCTTGGCGTACCTCGATAGGCGGGCGCAGTTTTATCTGCAATCCCTCCAGTACCGTCTTATCGGGGCGTCCAAAGAACTTCGTAGCCTCAGCTTCGGAGAAGCCCGCAATCTGCGTGGCCTCCATCCAGGCGCTGATCTTGTCAGCTTTCTTGATCTGGCGCTTGACTGTTTTTGGTACCGCAGCGGGCAAGCCAAAGCGGATATGGATCGCTGCGGCCAGCCTATCGTCGAGCGCACCATAGTCCGGACCCACAGCTGACTTTACCGGTGAAATCATATCGCCAATCACGTATTCGGGTGCATCGTGTAACAACGCGGCCAGTCGCCATTTCGCGGGTGATTTCGGGGCGATACGTCCGAAAAGCTCCTCGACAAGTAAGGAATGCTCGGCGACGGAATATGCGAAATCACCATTTGTCTGACCATTCCAACGTGCCACAAAGGCCAGTCCGTGGGCGATATCCTCGATCTCGATATCCACGGGCGTCGGATCCAGCAAATCCAGCCGACGACCGGACAGCATTCTTTGCCACGCTCTGGGTTGTGTTGCCATTTTGCCATGCCTTGTGAACTGGGACACGTTCAATTCGCGTTTTTGTGTTATGATGTATCTGTCTGGATCACATGCTGCCAACATTTTCTTGAGCATTCGTGCTTTGAACCTACACGATACGATCCCGACATTAAGGACTGAGGGGGGTGCAGACCTCTCCCAGTTGCGCCCCTCTCGAAACGAAACACGTATCGAAAGGAGCTTGCTATGTTCAAGCGTTTGTTTGCAATAACACTGACCTTCGGAATGGCCGCGACTGCGCCACCTGCTTTTGCCCAAAACTGTGCAGAGCGCGAACACGTGATTACCAAACTGCAAGATAATTACGCCGAGGAATTAACCTTTGGTGGTCTGCAGAAATCACGTGGTGGGCAGACGGTCATGGAGGTTTGGACCTCGAAAGAAACGGGAAGTTACACCGTTTTGGTGACCCAGGCGAACGGCATTAGTTGTATTGTCGCCGTTGGCACGGATTTCTTTGAAGCGATCCCTAAAATTAGGATAGAGGGTACGCCAAGCTGATATTCTAACGCACGACTACCTGTTACCAGCCATCCACATTGCCACCTGCCCCAAGGAGTGCTAGGGGCAGCCCGGATCAATATTTACCGGAATGGAGCACCTGATGGCCGGGGACTATATCGTCAAAGACATTTCGCTGGCCGGGTTTGGCCGCAAGGAACTGGATATCGCCGAAACGGAAATGCCGGGCCTTATGTCCCTGCGCGCGGAATATGGTGAAAGCAAACCTCTGACAGGTGCCCGTATTGTTGGTTCGCTGCACATGACCATTCAGACCGCGGTTCTGATTGAAACACTGGTTGCGCTGGGCGCAGATGTGCGCTGGGCGTCGTGCAATATCTTCTCGACGCAGGATCACGCAGCTGCTGCAATTGCCGAAGCTGGTATTCCGGTCTTCGCCATCAAAGGCCAGACGCTGGAAGAGCATTGGGATTATCTGGACAAATCCTTCCTGTTCGAAGACGGCCCCAACATGATTCTCGACGATGGTGGCGACGCCACGCTGTATATCCTGCTGGGCGCACGTGCCGAAGCGGGTGAGGACATCATTCCGGTTCCGGGTTCGGAAGAGGAAGAGGTGATCAAGAAGCAGATCGCCAAGCGTCTGGCGGCATCCCCCGGCTGGTTCACCAAGATGCGCGACCAGATTCAGGGTGTGTCCGAGGAAACCACAACCGGCGTGAACCGCCTGTATCAGCTGGTGAAAGATGGCCACCTGCCGTTTCCGGCAATCAACGTGAACGACAGCGTTACCAAGTCGAAATTCGACAATAAATACGGCTGTAAAGAATCGCTGGTCGACGGTATCCGCCGCGCCACTGACACCATGATGGCTGGCAAGGTTGCTGTCGTGTGTGGTTATGGCGACGTGGGCAAAGGCTCAGCCGCGTCTCTGCGCGGCGCGGGTGCCCGGGTGAAAGTCACCGAAGTTGACCCGATCTGTGCCCTGCAGGCCGCGATGGACGGTTTTGAAGTCACTCTGCTGGAAGACGAGGTTGCCAGCGCGGATATCTTCATCACCACCACCGGCAACAAGGACGTAATCCGCATCGAGCATATGCGTGCGATGAAGGATATGGCCATCGTTGGAAACATCGGTCACTTCGACAACGAAATACAGGTGGCAAGCCTGAAGAACCACAAGTGGACCAACATCAAAGAGCAGGTGGACATGATCGAGATGCCCTCGGGCAACCGCATCATCCTGCTGTCCGAAGGCCGTCTGCTGAACCTCGGCAACGCCACGGGGCACCCTTCGTTCGTGATGTCGGCGTCATTCACCAACCAGGTTCTGGCGCAGATCGAGTTGTTCACCAAGGGCGATAAATACGAGAACAAAGTCTACATCCTGCCCAAGCATTTGGATGAAAAAGTGGCGCGCCTGCATCTGGACCGGATCGGCGTAAAGCTAACCAAGATGGACAACGAACAGGCCGCCTATATCGGCGTTGCGCCGGAAGGCCCTTACAAACCGGAACACTACCGGTATTAATTTTGGATCAAGTTATCCAGAAGCGGCGACCAGTTTTGGTCGCCGTTTTTTTATCGCAGCGGTGGCATGAACTGGCCCCGGCCTTCGGGTGTGAAATCCAGCAGATTCCACAACGGCCATGCCGCATCGACATGTCTTGGGTGCCAGTCGCTGGGCTCAAAGAACATCTCGGAGCTCCAGAAATGCTGAATACCTGCCGCGTTTTTCTGAAAGACGTTCAGAATTGGAAGCTGACTGCCATCAGCTGACTCGGCCAAATAATCGCTTTGATACCCGGTTTCCAAAGCAGAATAGATCGGCAGTGAATTCCATCCCATTGCCTGCTTAAGGTCAGAGAGTTTTTCGGGCGTATTCTGCGCAACAACTGCGACCGAAGCTTGTATTGACAGGTGATCGACCTGGCTGTTTAACGCGTCCAGAAAGGCAGAACACATCGGGCAAGGCGCGTTTGCATCAGGTCCGTACATCAAGGAATAAATGATCAGACTGCTGTGTTCACCAAACAGGGATGACAGCGGTGCGACCTTATTCTCAAGATCCCGGAACGCGTAGTCTTTTGGAATTTGACCTCCTGACGGTAGTGCGCGCCGCAAGGTTGCAACTTCTTCGATCTTGGTTCTCAACTCGATCTCGGCGGCGAGAAGTGCGTTTCGAGCCATACGGTATTCGGCGGACTCATTCGGGAGTGAAACGGTCATTGGATACCTCCTGGAATCATTAATTAACAAAAATGTTAAATAATAATGTGCAGAAAATCAAACCCGGAATTTCTGCGGGTATTGGCCGAGGGGGAAACCTAAGGATTTTTCCCTTTGTACAAATAAACAGTGTCGCTACCGTGTTGCTTGTATGGGGAAAACCAAAACGAACCAGGAGACGACAATGGGAAAACGCGACGAACTGATTGCCAAATACGCAGATGATCTGAAAAGCAAATGTGGCATGGACGCGGATATGGATCTGCTGACAAAGGTTACGATCGGCTGCGGACCGGCGATCTATGACGCGGATGCGTCAACAGTTGCTGCCAGCCAGGAAGGTGAACTTGAGACCGTCAAGAACAACTTCCTCATCAAAAAGCTGGGTCTTTCGGATGGCCCCGAGCTGATGGAGGCGATCAACAAGGCCATGGAAACCTATGGCATGTCCGAACGCAACAAGTACCGTGCCGTCGTCTATTACATCCTGACCAAGCACTTCGGCAAAGAGTCGGTCTACGGTTGATCCGACCCTTTACCAATTCAACACCCGTCGGTTTCACTGGCGGGTGTTCTGTATTTGAATGAAAATCAAATTACTTGGCGTTTGAATCACGGGGTTCAAATCGCTTAGGGTCAATACATGACCAGGACGGTCAGAACCAACAGAATTCCGAATGCGTGTGGTGAGTATGGGAGCACGCGGGGTAGGGAAGGTTCTGCAGCCGTCAGGACCTTCCCTTTTTCATTAGGCACAAGTGCACGCTTGAATACAAAAGGGGTCTCCCGATAGGCTTCCAAAACCAGAAAACCATTGGTTAGAGCCGAAAATGCCGCAGTCAGACAGGCCCGAAGGTGATCACCCGGGTATTCAGATCAAAGAGATAGGCAGCTTTTTTGCAGGCGGACACAGTGTGACTCTAACCGGTCAACCGGTTCAGCAGGTACAGGTATCACAAAACGCGCCCACCCGAACGGTCGATATGAACGGCGAATATATAACCGGCCAGTGCTATGTACAGTATTTGCGTCAGGTGGCGCCCGTCTTCGACACACCGCTGATGTTTTGGCATGGTGGCAGCATGACAGGCGCCACATGGGAAACCACGCCGGATGGGCGTCCGGGCTGGCATAGCTTTTTCCTGAACGCCGGGTTCGATACCTATGTCTGCGACGCTGTTGAACGTGGCCGAGCGGGCTGGTCGCCCTTTCCTCAGATCTACACAGATGCGCCGGTCTTTCGCACCCTGAACGATGTGTGGGCGATGTTCCGGTTTGGCCCATCTGATGGGTATTCGCCCGATGCCAAAGCGCGCAGGCCGTTTCCGGGTGTCAGATTTCCGCTGGATTCGTTGGACGGGTTCGGGTCACAATTCGTCCCGCGCTGGACGACCCATGCGGAAATGACGCTTGCGGCGTATTATGACGCATTACGGCGCACCGGCCCCGTCTGGCTGATTGCGCATAGCCAGGGGGGGCATCTTGCGTTGGATGCCGCTGCGACCCACCCTGAGTTTTTCAAAGGCGTTGTGATCATTGAACCTGCGTCAGTTCCGCCCGGAACGGGTCTGGCTGCGCAAGTTCCTCATTTGCTGATCTGGGGCGACAATCTGAACGAGCATGCGCTGTGGCACAGTTATCGGGCCAAGGCGGATCAATACGCCGATCAGCTGCGATCGGAGGGTGGCGGGGTCGATATCCTGGACCTGCCTGCCGAAGGGGTTACCGGAAATACCCATGCGATGATGATGGACGACAACGCCGAGCAGATTGCCGCAAGAGTCCTCGACTGGATCAAAAAGACTGGTTAGTCCGCCTGCGTTTCCCCAAGCGCGCAGACCACCCGCCATTCGGCATCGCTGACCGGTTGCACCGACAGGCGTGAGTTCTTGACAAGAACCATCTCCGTCAGCCGATCATCCGCTTTGATCTGATCTAACGAGACCGGCATGACAAAGGGCCGGACCGCTTTGATATCCACGCATTCCCAGCGCTCATCATCGATGGTGCTGTCTTGATGCGCTTCCGCACACACCTCGACTATTCCGACAATCGCCTTGTCCTTTTGCGAGTGGTAGAAAAAGCCCCGGTCGCCAATCTGCATCTGACGCATGAAATTGCGCGCCTGATAATTACGCACGCCGTCCCACTCTTCGCCCACATCGCCCTTGGCGACCTGTTGATCCCAACTCCAGGTCGAAGGTTCGGATTTGAAAAGCCAATACGCCATCAGCCGATTACCTTTTTCCATGGGATCAGCTCGACCGAGTCGAACAGCCCTGCCAGCGCATAGGGATCATTGGTAGCCCAATCCTGAGCGGCCGCCAGATCCTCGACATTCAGTATAATCAGCGAGCCAATCATGGTTTCGCCATCCAGCAAAGGACCCGCCTGCGCTACAACCCCGGTTTCCTCGATATAGGCCAGATGAGCCGAGCGGTTGTCCAACCGAGTCTGCAGGGCACCGGTTTTGTCCCGGGCGATCAGTGCGATAAGCATATTATTCCTCCTTGAGTGGGCGATTGAGCAAAGCCTGAATCGCGTCGGTCACACTGTAGGCACCGCTGCTGAGTTTCGCCACCGTTGAGCTGATCGGCATGTCCAGCCCTTCACTCGCGGCAATCTCGGACATGGCTTGTGCCGTGGCGACGCCTTCGACAGTTGTTGCGCTGTCAAAGGGCTGACTCAGACCCATAGACAGGCCAAAACGGTAATTTCGCGATAGTTCTGACGAGCAAGTCAGCACCAGGTCACCCAAACCTGACAGCCCCATCAGGGTATCGGGCCGTGCGCCGCGTAAGGTGGCAAAGCGCTGCATCTCGGCAAATCCACGTGTAATCAACGCGGCACGGGCGCTATCACCAAGCCCCGCACCAATGGCCGCTCCGCAGCCGATCGCCATTACGTTCTTCAGCGCGCCTCCCAGCTCAGCACCAATTGTGTCTGTGGTTCGGTAGAGGCGTAGGTTGGCAGTCGTCAGCTGTTGCTGAAGTTTCTGACCTAGCGTTGCATCGGCACAGGCCAATGTCAGCGCCGTAGGCAGCCCCTGCGCGATATCGTCGGCAAAGCTGGGTCCCGTCAGCAGGGCCGGGTGCGCATCCGGAACGGTTTGAGTGAGGACGGCGACGGGACCAAGCCCCGAGGTCAGCTCGATCCCCTTGCAGCAGGCGACCAGTGTTTTGCCACTTAGCCGGTCTGCATTAAGGGTCAGGGCCTCGCGCAGTTTTTGCATCGGCACCGCCAGCAACAGCACATCGGATCGCGCTGCATCCTCAAAATCGGCGGTCACCATGATATTATCAGGCAGTGGTACGCCCGCCAGACGGCTGGGGTTCTCGCGCTTTTGTCGCATGTGCCGTACTTGTTCAGCATCCCGCGACCAGAGTGTAACCGGGCCATTTCCCGCCAGAGATATGGCCAGCGCGGTGCCGAAAGCCCCTGATCCAAGTACTGACACGCTCATGCCTTGGCCCCCTTTTTACCGCCACCCAGCATCGAAGGGCTGGTTTGATCCAATGGCCATCGGGGTCGCGCGGTCAGGTCCAGCCCATCGCGTGCACCGGTGCGGAACCGTTCGATACCGGCAAAGGCTATCATGGCGGCGTTGTCCGTACACAAGGCTAGCGGCGGGGCGGTAAATTGCGCACCCATTTCGTCACATATAGTCTCTAATGAAGACCGAATAGCGGTATTTGCAGCCACCCCTCCGGCGACTGCTATGACCGGTTCTGGTGGCGAGCCTTCGAGATAAAGCGCAATCGCACGGCGGGTCTTCTCGGCCAAGGTATCGACAATGGCCTGTTGAAATCCGGCACACAGATCGGCGCGGTCTTGCCGTGTTAATCCGCTTTTTTCCGCTACAATCTGATCTCTCATACGCATCAATGCGGTCTTGAGGCCCGAAAACGACAGGTCACATCCGGGACGATCCAGCAGCGGACGGGGAAAACGGAATCGATTGGGATCACCCGCCCGCGCCTCGGCTTCGACCGACGGGCCTCCGGGCTGTGGCAGGCCCAACAGGCGGGCGGTCTTGTCGAACGCTTCGCCGGGGGCATCATCGATCGTACCACCGAGGCGGGAGAACCTTTCCGGCCCGTGCGCGATCAGGTATTGGCAATGGCCGCCAGATACCAGAAGCATGAGATATGGAAATGCGATCCCGTCGGTCAGGCGAGGCGTCAGGGCGTGCCCGGCGAGGTGATTCACTCCAATCAGGGGCAAGCCAGTCGCAGCGCTCAGGCCCTTGGCACACATGACGCCGGACATTACGCCACCAATCAGACCCGGCCCGGCGGTTACGGCGATGGCGTCCAATTCTCCGAGGGTGGTTTTTGCCTGTGTTAGGGCCTGCTCTACGCAGATATCGAGCTTTTCGGCATGAGCTCGGGCAGCGATTTCTGGGACAACACCGCCATAAGCACTGTGCAACTCGGTCTGGCCATGCACCACCGAAGACAGAATCTCGGCCTGCGCACCAAGGCTCTGACGCACGACAGCCGCAGCTGTATCGTCGCAGCTGCTTTCCAGTCCGAGGACGGTAAGTGTTTGCACCATAGGCCTGATCCGTTGCATCATGATTGAAAAGCGGGGTATCACCCCGCGAGGACGCAAACAATCCCAAGGCCGAAGGCGCCGACCGTTGTATTTGTTGATGACCCGCCCTCGCGCCGCCTCGGACAGGTTTGTCGCGCATCTGCCGGCCCGCATCAGGTCAGAGGTCGAGGTCATTCATTCCCCATTGCTGGAGATCAGTCCGCTGGCGGTTCCGGTTGACACCAAGGGCATTGCCGGATTGATCTTTTCTTCAGCGAATGGTGTGAGCGCGGCGACCATGCTTGGCGTTGACCGTGATCTGTCGGCCTTTTGCGTTGGTCCTGCAACTACAGATGCTGCATTAACCGCCGGTTGGCGTGCGCAGATGCTGGGGTTAACGGCCGAAGAATTAGTGGCCAATCTGCTGAAACTGGCGCCACAAAGCCCTCTGCTGCATTTGCGTGGAGAACACAGTCGCGGAAACGTCGCTGAACATCTGACCGGCTCTGGTCTGACGACCTGTGAACAACCGATTTATCGCCAGCAGCTACTGCCGCTGAGCGATGAGGCTTCCATGGTCGCTGAGCGTGATCGGCCCATCATCGCCCCGCTTTTCTCGCCCCGTACAGCGCGACAATTTGCCGATGTGTGGGCCGGAACTGCCCCTTTGTGGTTAGCTGCGATCAGCGCAGCGACGGCGGAACCCCTTAAAAACTTGACCTTTGAGCGGCTGAAGATCGCGCCCGAGCCGACTCCGGATAAAATGCGGAAGACCGTTAAAAAACTTGTGAAATACCTGTTGCGGGTTGAGAGCGCGTCAGGTGCGGATTAACTTGGGCAGGTCTGTTGTTCATGTATTTTGGGAATCGATAAGGGGATTAGGACGGTGGCTGATAAGAAGAAACCCGATCAGGAGCCGGTCGAAGACCCCAAAATCGAGGATGTTGCTGATGCCGTTGAGGATAAAAGCAATTCCAGTGCGGATGATAAATCCGTTGACGAACCAGCCCTCGCGGAAGAGGTAATTTCCGAAGCCGAAGCCGAAGCCGAAGCCGCAGCCGAATCTGACGCCGAAGCGGAATCCGAAGCCGAAGTCGCAACCGAAGGCATAGGCGGGAAGAACGGGGGGGTGGTGCGCGAGGGGGAGGCGGGCCCCGTCGGGGAATGGGGGGCAGTGGGCGGGGGGGCGGGCGGGTGCAGCGGGG
>JBFOLN010000007.1:0-4059 GCA_040829945.1 Ruegeria sp. | reverse complement strand
GCTGCAGCGCCGACCTATAACGTCTATCGCGACCCCCGCGAAGAACACCCGCTGGTTGGATACTCTCTTTGGGCCGGTGCCTCATTCCAGGATATGATCAAGCGCCATCAGAAAATGATCGCCAAATATCCTAACTCCGAGATCGGCAAGGATATCCCCTATGGCGGCATCGAAAACCTGCGGCCTGAAAGCCAAGAGGCCCGCGAGGTGTTCATGAGCTGGCAAGAATAGCCTTCAACGACGCGCCCTTCGGGGCGCGGCGGTCACCGTCCCGCTCGACACAGCAATGGAGAGAGACATGAGACTATTCAGATATATCGGTGCTGCGACCCTGCTGTTTGTCACCAGTACCTTTCATCCTGCTCTCGCGGCCGAAGATCGTGCCGTCCCGCTAGAGGGTGTCTTGAATACACGCGATCTGGGTGGCCTAGAAACACAGGACGGTCGCACCGTACGGGCAGGGCAGCTCATCAGATCCGGTGAGATCGACCAGATCAGCGCACCCAGCATGCAGCTCCTGGACGACATGGGCGTTAGCGCAATCGTTGATTTGCGAACAACGTCCGAGGCAACGGCGCATCCCGCGCAATGGCCCGAAGGAGAGGGGCCCGCGCGCCACAATTTCCCGGTGATGGAGAATGAAAGCCAGATGATTGATGATATGCGGGCCAGCATCAAGACCGGCACGGCAACCGAAGCAGAAACAGATGGTTTGTTCTTAGGGGCTTTTGGCTATATCGCAATTGACTACACCGAAGAGTATCGAGATCTGTTCGACGTGTTGCTGGACCAGCCCGAGGGTGAGGCGGTTCTGTATCATTGTTCGGGCGGCAAGGATCGTACCGGTGTCGCGACCGCGCTCGTCCTGACAGCGCTTGGTGTTTCCAAAGACGAGATCCAATCGGATTTCATGATGAGCAATACGCTCAAGGACGCCGACAACAAGACCCAACAGAGCGCGGCCGAGGTCAATGCGGGCGAAGGGACAAATATGACGCCGGAGGCAGTCTGGCCATCGCTGGGGGTGCGAGAGGCCTATCTTGATGAGTTCTACAAGAGCGTTGAGGCTAGCTATGGCTCGGTCGACGACTACCTGCGTGAGGGCCTTGGGCTGACGGACGCAGATTTTGAAACCCTCCGCAACCGGTATCTGAACTAGGCTGGCCGCGAAAATTCACTTGTGAAAACAATCGGTCGAAGGCTGGCGGATTCGAATATCAAAGCCGTTTGAAGCCAGCGATCGTACTACTTACCAGCCAATGGGTTTTCACCTCGAAGGGTCTCAGCTACGGTTCTGAAACAATCGAGAGGAGGAAGAAATGCTGCGCTTTATGCCTTTGGCTTTCATCGCGATGGTGGTTTTTTTCCACTTTTCAAGCAGTTCGCCCGCAAACGCACAGAACTTTTTGGACAAAGTGACAGAAGGGGTTTCTGATGCGGCCAAAAAGGTTGGGGATGTCACTGAATCGGCAGGCGAGACCGTACTACATGCGGCGGACGGTGCGACTGCGTCGGAGATCGACGCCAGTGTAGATACAGCACTGGCGCAACTTCTCGCGAGTTCCCCTGAGGCGGCGGATTTGTCCAACAAAGCAGTCGCTATTTTGGTTTTTCCCAGGATCACCAAAGGCGGCCTGATGGTTGGAGGTCAGTTTGGAGAAGGCGCGATGCGTGAAAACGGCGTCACGACCGGGTACTACAATATTGCCGGTGCGTCCTATGGTTTTCAGGCGGGCATTCAGCATTTCTCTTACGCTCTGTTTTTCCTCAACTCCGACGCCCTTGCCTATATGCAGAACAATGATGGGTGGGAGGTCGGCAGTGGCCCCACGCTCGTTGGCGGTGACGAAGGCTGGTCGGCATCGATGGGAACAAACGATCTGCAGGGCGACATAGTGCCAATCATCTTTGGGCAAGAAGGGCTTATGGCAGGCGCCGGTCTTCAGGGTACTAAGATCACCAAGATCGAAAAGTGAAATGCGGGGTGATTGCGTCACACAAGCACGGTTCGCTCATTTCTTGATACGAGGCACCCATGGCCTCTGTTCAAATAGTCCCGTTTGATCCGTCGCGAGGGTCGCCTGCTTTCCGTCCGAAAACCTGACGACCTCGACAGATCAACTCAAAGTGCGTCTCCGGTCTATGGCTTTGGCGCTTGGTTGAGGTCTTTGAACATGAAGGTTGTCGGCTCCAGCGCGGGTTCGAACGGGTTGCGGCAGTAGTTCGGAATCTCTCCTGCGGTTTGAAAGCCAAGGCCTTGGTAAAGAATCCGCGATGGGTCGGTGCTGCGCGTATCGAGCACCAGCATTGTTCTGCCCAACTCAGATGAGCGGGCGAAGAGCGCGTTCATCAAACTGCGCCCAAGTCCTTGCCGTCGGGCGTCGGGATGGACCAAAAGCTTGGCGACATCGGCTCTGTGCGGCTGATTGGGCATTGAGGCAGGAATCAACTGTACCGTCCCACGGATACGCCCTCCGCTTTCTGCAACAAACAGGTCCAACGCCCCTGCACGCAGTTCAGGGCGAACGCGAGTCTCCCAATAGCGCTGGGCGTCTGCATGGTGGAACGGCAAGATGAACCCGATACTCGCGCCCGCATGTACGCAACCATGCAGGATGTCGGTCAGGTCATTGAGCGCCGCGTCGAAGGTGGCATCGGTTAGTCGTGATATCATATCAGTACCAGCATGTAGCGCGCGCCTCGGGTGGCGCCGGTTTCAAATTGTGTCGGGCCGGACAGATGGTATCGCAGGCAGTCTCCACCACCGAGCGCGTGTGCCGTGCAGTCCACGGTGAGCGTTAGGCTTCCATCCAGAACGATAAGGTGGTGTTCCTGCCCCGGCTTCGGAGGTGTTTCGTACCGAACCACCGTATCCGGCGGCAGGTGGCATTCCAGCACCTCACCGCTCAACCCGGTTGAAGGCGGCGAGACGGATCGGCGCGTGAAGCCTGTTTCCGGATCGCTCCATTCGGGTTGCCGTTCAAACGGGACCTTGGGGTCGAAACTGTCCTCGACCATCATCAGCAGACGCGACATGGGCAGACCATACGCGGCACAAAGACGGCCGAGTGTTTCTGCCGTCGGGCTGACCCCAGCCTTTTCCATACGCGACAGAGTTGCCCGGCTGACGCCGCTATTGTCCGCTAGTTGATCCAATGACCAGCCGCGGCTTTGGCGCAGCTCCTTCAGTCGGATGGCAAGGCGGCTTGAGAGGGAATCCAGCATTGATCAATTGTGAGAATAGTTTCCGTATGTGAGAATAATAGCTCTTAAATATAATATTGCAAAAGAAAAAGGGCGCGGAATTTACCGCGCCCTTTATACTTCCTAAGTGTGTAGGTGTCTTACTTCCAGCCAACCTCGTTAAAGGTTTTCTGCGCTTCTGGCAGGTTCTTGGCGACGGCAGACAGATCAACATCGTCTGCTTTGAAATCGCCCAGTTCAGCCACGGACTTGGAAACAGCGACGCCCTCAACCGTTGGGTATTCGTCGTTGCCGGCCGAGAAGTACTGCTGCGCCTGATCGCTTGCCAGGTATTCCAAGAACTTGATGGCATTGTCCTTGTGCGGCGCATTTGCGGCTACACCCCCACCCGACAGGTTCACATGCGCGCCATTGCCGTCCTGATCCGGGAACACCCAGCCGATCACGTCACGCTCGGCCGAGACGCCATCGACTTCTTTCCGGATCGCGCGGGAAAAGTAGTAGGTGTTGGACACGGCAAGGTCACACTCACCTGAGACGACGCCGCGCAGTTGGTCGGTGTCACCGCCTTGCGGGTCACGCGCCATGTTGGCCACGACGCCTTCGGCCCAGGTTTTGGCGGCTTCGGATCCGGCGTTTTCGATGATCGAGGCCAGCAGGGTCTGGTTGTAGACATTGGTGCTGGAGCGGATGCACAACTGACCTTTGTATTTGGGGTCTGCCAGATCAGCATAGGTCTGCGGCGGCTCGGAGACTGCGTTCTTGTTGTAGAAAATGATGCGCGCCCGCTGCGAGAAACCGAACCACTGGTTGTCGCTGTCCTGAAGGTTCGACGGGATACGCTCTTCCAATACG
>JBFOLN010000006.1:0-201537 GCA_040829945.1 Ruegeria sp. | reverse complement strand
TGCCAATAGGTGATATCGGCGTGTCCTGGACGGAACTTGTCCATGATGTCGCCGTAGTCTTTCGAGCGTTGATCGGTGTTCTCGATCATCAACTGTACAGGGGTACCGGTTGTCTGGCCTTCGAATACGCCAGACAAGATCTTCACCTGATCGGGCTCACGCCGTTGGGTGGTGAATTTGTTCTGACCCGGTTTGCGCTTGTCCAGCCAGTGCTGGATCATCGCTTCATTGATCTCAACGCCCGGAGGGCAGCCATCGACAGTTGCCCCCAAGGCAGGCCCGTGGCTTTCACCCCAGGTGGTGACGCGGAAGAGGTGTCCAAAGCTGTTCATCGACATGGGGCAAGCTCCTTTGAGCGACGTGATTAGCGGGGAGTGCCTTGGGCCTCAAGCGGATTTGCGTTCGCTAAAGGGGAAGCGCCGCCCGACGGGCGACGCGATTAGTACGAATATCAAGCGGCTTGAGCCACCGTGACCCGGGTTGCGTTGATCTTGAGTGCCGCATGGGCTGCCTCACGCCCTTTCTCGATGAAATGCGCGCGATAGATGGCATTGTGATGATCGGTTTCCTGATACTGATGCGGTGTCAGCGAGACCGACAGTATCGGAACCCCTGAATCGAGCCCGGCCCGCATCAAGCCGTCAACAACAGCTTGTGCGACAAAATCATGTCGGTAGATGCCGCCATCCACTACAAAGGCGGCGCAAGCTACGGCGGCGTAGCGCCCCGTTTGCGCCAGGTCGCGGGCAAGCAGTGGCATCTCGAACGCGCCCGGAACGTCGAATACGTCAACCTGATCGGCCGGAATCAGTTCTAGAAATCCATCCAGCGCGCGATCCACGATATCGGAATGCCAATTGGCTTTGATAAAAGCATAGCGGGTGTGTGTCATCATGATCTCCTTTCGTAACAGACACGTCACCCAAGGCGATCACGAGCAGGCACACCGCATTACCGGCGTGCTGCACGTTCTCTTTCATCCGGACTGTAACCGTCGGCTCTGGCTTCTCACCAGATCTGCTGACACCCCGGAGACCGGGGCCGCTCGCGGGCTTACGGGTCATGCCCGCATACCGCCGGTGGGGAATTTCGCCCCGCCCTGAGAACGAGTGGGACCTTGCCAAGGACACATCGCTTCTGCAAGAGAAATTGGCAGGAGGACGAATATGCATCCCAATCCCGCCTTTCGAGCCGAAGCCAGAGCGCACCATATCGATTTTGTCCGCTCCCGTGCTTTTGGCGTACTTGCGGTATCGGCGCCGCAAGCGCCCTTGCTGAGCCATGTTCCATTCCTGTTGAACGAAGATGCCACGTGGGCTGATTTGCATCTGGTCCGGTCCAATCCGATTGTCCGGCTGTTAAAACAGCCCCAAACAGCTCGGATCGCCGTTTCGGGGCCTGATGGGTATATTTCACCCGACTGGTACGGAATCGATGATCAGGTTCCGACCTGGAACTATGTGGCGGTGCATCTGACCGGGGTGCTAGAGTCGCGCCCTGTGGAAGAACTGCGAGGCCTGTTGGATCGGCAGGCAGCGGACTTCGAGCATCGCTTGCTACCAAAACCACCTTGGTTGGCATCGAAGATGACACCGGATGCACTGGATCGAATGATGCGGATGATTGTGCCGTGCCGCCTGACAATCTCTGACATCGATGGCACATGGAAATTGAATCAGAACAAGCCGGATGAGGCGCGAGAACGTGCTGCCGACAAAGTGCAGTCTGCTGGGATCGGGAGTGAGTTGGCGCAGTTGGCCTCGCTTATGCGCGAGGCCTAAAATCACTGAGCCGGCGGTCGTTCTTATTGTGTGTTGAAGGTGGCAAGGTAAGCAGCAATGTCATCCGCGCCTTTCCTCAGCTTGACGCTCATGTTCGGGCGCGCGGTCTCATCATTCAGATATTCTTTAATGAAACCGATCGGATCTTTGGAATAGGCAGCGATGTTTTCTTCCGTCCACACCAGCCCTTCCTGGCCGGCACGGATCATGTCATCGGTGAACATTCCAACCGGCAAGCGCTCGCTTCCGTTCAGATAATCGTATTCCGACCCGGCGACACGACCAACAACACCATAAAGATTCGGCCCCGTGATGCCGCCTTTAACCAGAACCTCGCCATCTTTAATGATCGCATGGCAGGAGGAGCACCGATTATAGAGTTGTTCGCCTTTCGCCGGATCACCGGCCGCTAAAGCCTGCGCTGAGGTCAGAAGTGATAGAAGAACTGCGGTTGCTGCAATCTTTGGCATTGGAATTCTCCGGCTGAGAGGTGGTATTTCCCGGCCTTTCAGACATTCCCGTTAAAAGTGCAATCGAATAGTTGGCAAACTCCATGTTTCTGAAATATCTATTTTATATTAATAATTTAGCGACCGTCGTTTCTCCTTAAATTAGAAATTTTAACGGCGAAACTGTGGTGAGTTCGGGGCAGGTGCGACCATTTCAGTGCAGCCCAAGTTCCCCCTACTCAGGTTCTTCCGACGCGCAGGAGAATGCCGAATCACATCCCGGAGGCGTCGCACCAATCTGCTGCGCTGAGGGCCAAAATCTGCATTTGATATTGAAATTTTACCCTTTCACCGTGACATGAATGCTTAGATGCGGCGTATTGCGCGTTTAAGAGCGCTGGACGAACTCTATTCTCCCCGATAGATACCCCGTCTAAGACGCCGCATTCGTGCGGTGCGCGAGCTATTTGCCCGTCCGCGGGCGCCAGACAACCGGAGATAACCTCGTGTCCCACGCAGAAGACCACGAAGGCACCCGCAGAGATTTCCTGTATTACGTCGCTGGCGGCGCAGGTGTCGTTGCGACAGGTGCAGCCGTATGGCCCCTTGTCAACCAAATGAACCCCTCGGCGGATGTGCAGGCGTTGTCCTCGATCCGTCAGGACGTGAGCGGGGTTGAGCCGGGCACGCAGTTGACCGTGAAATGGCTGGGTAAGCCGGTGTTCATTCGTCACCGCACAGGCGCCGAAATTCAGGAAGCGCAGGAACAGGATGCAGAAGGCGTAGACGCTCTGCCCGATCCGCTGGCCCGTAACTTCAACCTGAACCCTGACGCGCCAGCAACTGACGCAAACCGTGTCATGCGCTCACCTGAAGGCGAAGCACCGGGCGCATGGATCGTTCAAATGGGCGTTTGCACCCACCTGGGTTGTGTGCCGCTGGGCGATGCGGGCGACTTTGGCGGCTGGTTCTGCCCCTGCCACGGCTCGCACTACGACCTTGCCGGTCGTATCCGGAAAGGCCCCGCGCCTGAAAACCTGCCCATTCCGCCCGTTGAATGGGTAGACGCCACCACCATCAAGCTCGGCTAAGGGAGACCCAACTTATGTCCGGAATTCCCCACGATCATTACGAGCCGAAGACAAATGGCGAGAAGTGGCTGAACAGCCGTCTGCCCATCGTCGGCCTGCTTTATGACACCCTGATGATCCCAACCCCCAAGAACCTGAACTGGTGGTGGATCTGGGGCATCGTCCTGGCGTTCTGCCTGGCGCTGCAAATTGTCACCGGTATCGTTCTGGTGATGCACTACACCCCGCATGTTGATCTGGCCTTTGCCAGCATCGAACACATCATGCGCAACGTGAACGGCGGCTATATGCTGCGGTATCTGCACATGAATGGCGCGTCGCTGTTCTTTGTCGCGGTTTACATTCACATCTTCCGTGGCCTGTTCTACGGCTCGTACAAAGCCCCGCGAGAGATCACGTGGATCATCGGGATGCTGATTTACCTGATGATGATGGGCACCGCCTTCATGGGCTACGTTCTGCCTTGGGGTCAGATGTCCTTCTGGGGTGCGACCGTGATCACTGGCCTGTTTGGCGCGATCCCGTTTGTGGGTGAGGCGATCCAGACCTGGCTGCTGGGTGGACCTGCGGTGGATAACGCCACGCTGAACCGCTTCTTCTCGCTGCACTACCTGCTGCCGTTTGTCATTGCAGCGCTGGTGATCGTGCATATCTGGGCCTTCCACACCACTGGCAACAACAACCCCACGGGTGTTGAGGTTCGTCGCGGTTCGAAAGCCGAGGCCGAGAAAGACACTCTGCCGTTCTGGCCCTACTTCGTGATCAAGGATCTGTTCGCTCTGGCAGTCATTCTGGTCGTGTTCTGGGCCATCGTGGGCTACATGCCGAACTATCTGGGCCACCCGGATAACTACATCGAAGCCAATCCGCTGGTCACACCTGCGCATATCGTTCCTGAATGGTACTTCCTGCCATTCTACGCGATCCTGCGGGCCTTCACCGGTGAGGTCTGGGTTGTTCAGTTCGCCAGCTTCATCACCGGTGGCATCATCGACGCCAAGTTCTTTGGTGTTCTGGCGATGTTCGGTGCGATCCTGGCGATGGCACTGGCGCCCTGGCTGGACACCTCGACCGTGCGTTCGGGCAAGTATCGCCCGATGTTCAAGTGGTGGTTCTACCTGCTGATCATCGACTTCTTTGCCCTGATGTGGCTGGGTGCGATGCCTGCGGAAGAGCCCTATGCGACCTTCTCGCTGATCGCGTCCGCCTACTGGTTCGCCTATTTCTTCGTAATCCTGCCGATCCTGGGTGTCATTGAAAAGCCTGAGGCGCAGCCGGAAACCATCGAAGAAGACTTCAACGCGCATTATGGCAAGGCTGACGCTGAAGCCACGCCGGCCGAGTAAGAAGAGGGACCGGAAACATGTTCAAGAAACTTGCAATCGGTGCCGCGTTCGCTCTGGCCCTTGCGCCCGCCTCGACCTTTGCGGCAGGTGGCGGTGAGCAGCACATCGAAGACTTCCACTTCTCGTTCGAAGGCCCCTTTGGGACCTGGGATCAGAACCAGCTTCAGCGCGGCCTGCAGATCTATACTGAGGTCTGCGCGGCTTGCCACGGTCTGCAATACATACCCCTGCGGACCCTTGAAGATCTGGGGTATTCGGAAGAGCAGGTCATCACCTACGCGGCCGACAACTTCGAGGTGTTCGATCCCGAGCTGGACGATTTCCGCCCGGCAATCCCGACCGACCACTTCCCGGCCAACAACGGTGTCGGCGCGCCTGACCTGAGCCTGATGGCGAAGGCCCGTGCCGGTTTCCATGGTCCTTACGGTCTGGGCATCAACCAGCTGGTCAAAGGCATGGGAGGCGCGGAGTACATTGCCTCGCTTCTGGATGGCTATACCGGTGAAGAAAAAGAAGAGGCCGGTACTATTCTCTATGAGAACAAGGCCTTCCCCGGCGGTTGGATTTCCATGGCCCCGCCGCTGTCGGAAGATCAGGTTGAATTTGCAGACGGACATCCGGCTACGGTTGAGGCAATGTCTGAAGACGTTTCAGCCTTCCTGATGTGGACCGCCGAACCGAAAATGATGGAGCGCAAGAATGCCGGTTTCGTAGGCGTTCTGTTCCTGACCGTTCTTTCAGTACTGCTGTATCTTGTGAACAAGCGTCTTTGGGCGCCGATCAAAGGTAAGCGGCTGGACTAAGTCGGACACGATCTGAAATTTAACCCCCGCGCCCAAAGGTAGCGGGGGTTTTTTTGTTGCAGCGGTGCGTAAGAGGCCATGTTTTTTTTCTGTGGCCAATTCAATCCCGGAATTTGTTTGGCCAGATGACGCGGCTGTGTGGATCAGGCCTGCAACTGAGTTGCAGAGCTTCCGACAATCGTCGCCGAAACGATTTGGCCTTCAGGCTGAGGCGCGGCAAAGGCGACTTCAGTGAACTGCTCGGTTCGCCCCATATGCGGGTTTTCCATCAGTATGTTGTGCTGCCTGCCGATCTGCTCTGACAGGTGTTTTGCGATCTGTGCGTCCCCGGAGGCGCGCAGGCGTGCAGCCCGGTCTTTGATGACGCTTCCGTTCACTTGTTGTGGGATGCGGGCGGCCGGGGTTCCTTCGCGTTTTGAATAAGGAAACACGTGCAACCACGTCAGGTTGCAGTCATCCACCAGCTTCAGAGAATTCTCGAAATGCGCCTCGGTTTCAGTCGGGAACCCGGCGATGATGTCCGCACCAAATGTCATGTCGGGGCGTAACTTGCGCGCTTCTTCGGTGAAGCGGATGGCATCGTCACGAAGGTGCCGCCGTTTCATGCGTTTCAGGATCAGGTCATCGCCATGTTGCAACGACAGATGCAGATGGGGCATCAGCCGGGGTTCGGTCGCGATGGCGAGCATCAGGTTCTCATCCACCTCAATCGAGTCGATGGAACTGATACGCAAACGTTCAAGATCGGGCACCAGCTTGAGGATACGCATGACCAGATCGCCCAGTTTCGGTGTGGCAGGCAGGTCGGCGCCCCACGAAGTGAGGTCCACGCCGGTTAGGACAACCTCATTATAGCCTTTGTCGACCAGCCGTTTGATCTGATCCACCACAACACCCGCCGGAACACTGCGCGAGTTGCCACGGCCATAGGGGATGATGCAGAAGGTGCAACGATGGTCGCAACCATTCTGAACCTGTACATACGCGCGCGAGCGAGTACCGAAGCCATCGATCAGATGTCCGGCGGTTTCGGTGACCGACATGATGTCGTCCACCTGCACGGCCTCGGTTTGACCGATGAAATCCGCGGCCATCCCTTTCCAGGTTTCGGGCCTCATTTTTTCGGTGTTACCGATTACCGCGTCGACCTCATCCATCCGGGCAAAGGTCTCGGGCTCGGTCTGGGCAGCGCAACCTGTGACGATAAGGCGGGCATCTGGGTTTTCGCGCCTTAGCTTTCTAATCTCCTGTCGGGCTTTACGCACGGCCTCAGCCGTGACCGCGCAGGTGTTTATGATCACAGCATCGGACAGCCCTGCTTGCTGTGACAGCTCTTTCATCGCTTCGGTTTCATAGGCGTTCAGACGACAGCCCAGAGTGCTGAACTTTGGCGGATTCATTCTAACGACCTCAGGAATTCCGGGGTCAGAGTGCCCGAAAAAACGTGGGACGTAGGCCCTGTCATCCAGACACCGTCATCCCGCCAGTCGATCCAGATCGTACCGCCATCAAGATCCACTTGTACCTTGCGCCCCGTGAGGCCGCGCCTGGCGGCGGCTACGGCTGTGGCGCAGGATGAAGACCCGGAGGCCAGCGTTATCCCGACACCGCGCTCCCACACGCGCATACGGATTTGGTCGGGCCCCGTGATTTGTGCGACCTGTACATTGGTGCGTTCGGGATAAAGCGGGTGGTATTCATAACGCGCGCCGAACTCCTCCAGTGGGATGGCTTCAGCGTTATCAACAAAGAAGGTACAATGCGGATTGCCCATGCCGGTTGCTGTAGGACCACCCTCGATGGGAAGCTCCAGCGTGTCCACCTCTTCGGCCAGAGGAATTTCATGCCATGATAGCTGCGGCTGACCCATGTTGACCGATGTTAACCCATCGCCCGCATCACGCGCCAGCAAGGTGCCGCGCTCAGTAGACAGCGTCAGGTCAGACTTACCCGTCTCATCCATCAAGAATCTCGCAATACAGCGCGTGGCATTACCGCAGGCAGCCGAGGTAGACCCATCGGAGTTGTAGAACACCAGATGAGCGTCGGATTCTCCGCTTTCGATCACCGCTAGCTGGTCGAAACCCACACCGAACTGCCGATGCCCGATTCCTCTGGCCAGCTCGGGAGTGATTGGCACAGCATGCGCACGCGCATCCACAATGACGAAGTCATTGCCTAGCCCGTGCATCTTCATGAAGGGCATACCGGTATCGTTTATGCGTTGCATGGCGGGCATATAACGCCGGTCGCAACATGAATCCACCCTGTGTTAAAGATTCCGCAAAAAAGGGGTTGACCCCCCCGCGCCACCTGCCTAATTAGGCCGCCTATCGGGGCGCTGATCTCATACCAAATGACGGCTAACCGAGGTGCAATTTAAGGCTTGAACCTTGCTGGGAATATACCTTACTGAGCACTGCGGATCGAACAGATCCAAAGAAGAGTGGGCCGTTAGCTCAGTTGGTAGAGCAACTGACTTTTAATCAGTGGGTCGCAGGTTCGAATCCTGCACGGCTCACCACTTTTATAAATAAATACAGAAACTTACAAGCAGTTGCCCAGACTGCCTGCCGCGCTATGCGGTCTGCCGGAAGCAATACGGAAGCACTGCGACCAAGAAAATACACGCCAATTTTTCGATGTGTTTAAGTCACAGGTCTAATAGTGACTTGCCAAAAACGTGTAGGATGACTTGTTACCAGAGGGGGTACTCCCCCCAATAAGGCACCTTAAAGTTTTGGACCCATTTCTTGGGTCCGACACAACGACCGATGGTCAATATTCCGATCCAGAAACGGAACATACGCGCCTCACTTTTCAGGGTGCAACGCTATTGCTTCCAACCAAGGCTGAAATCGATCCGGTCGACCAAATCCGGGAAATCTATCAAAGGATTACGGTTTCCTTGCACTTTGAATATCTCCGCGTTTCTGTGCAGCTCCCAGCGGTCAACCTTGTCGGAATTGGCCCAGTCGATCAGCATCGGCAACCGATCAAGTGGCATTTCCTTGATGCTGTCCGCGATGTCACCGGGATAGCGCAAGAGGAAATAAAGCGTCGCTCGCGCCGCCGCGCCCTTCCCGTTCTTCGGCTCGAACTTACCATCCGCACTTTCCCCACAATTGTCCCGAAATGCCTCTTGCGAGAAATCGAAATACGCATGGTTACTGCGGAAACTGTTGCAGCCCCATTCACAGGTGAACAAGTGATGCAAATCGGTCTTAGGCTGCTTGCGTTTGTTGAACCAGGATTGGGGAACGACGTGTTCGCAGTTGAAAGGGTGCGACGCTTCCAGCTCTTCCAGGAACTCCTGATCGACGGGGCCAAAATTCTCAAACTGTTTGCGTGTCACGGCTTCACGCTGTCGCTCCATAGCAATTTCGTTGCGGATCACTTCAAGTGTATCGAATACCTTGTTAGAATAGACGCCCCGCAGTTCGCGGTTTGGTCCTTCGCGCCGGTC
This sequence comes from Ruegeria sp., assembly GCA_040829945.1. Lineage (GTDB taxonomy): Bacteria > Pseudomonadota > Alphaproteobacteria > Rhodobacterales > Rhodobacteraceae > Ruegeria. The sequence goes on along the minus strand of JBFOLN010000006.1, from coordinate 192,601 downwards.
GATCCAAGGGTAGAGATGGGCGAGGCGCGCCTTCTTATAGCTAAGCGTGGTCGTGTGCGTTCGTGAAATCAGGTTCGACAACTCGGTGTAGAGTTGGGCATCTGTCATGGCGTCCAAGTCTGAATAATACTCCTTCCGGTCCTGCTCATCCTTGACCTTACTGTAGTAAACGCGGCCCTCCGTCGCCTCGAGCGCTTTCATCGCTATTTGCAGATCTTCATCCGTCGGTGCCGTGTCCGCGAGAACCGCCGCAGGGGAAGTGAGCTGTGGTGCGACGGCGACAGGTTTCCTATCACCAATGCCCAAGGTGATGCTGACCGGGATCGTCCAACTGGCTGTTCCATCCGGGTTCATGACCGGACCGTCCATTCCGTCAGCGCCTTGGATTGCTGGATGTGGAGTTGGCGCGGGCCATGCGGGTTGGATTGATCGTTCGGCAGACAGCGCCTCCGCCAGAAGATCTGCGGTCAAGCCTTCTTGGGTCGTCTCATTCCTCAGATATGAGACGATGGAACTGATGCGGATGCCCTCATTTGCGCTTCCGACGGCGGCGTGATGCAGCGCGGCGAGATCCCAGTTGATGTTGAAAACCGGTGAGCCAGAAGAACCGCCCATAGTATCTGTGCGGTAGAGCAGGAACGAGCCGTCCACATCAGTCACCTTATTGTCATGGACCACGACCTTTTGCGGCTCTCCGTTCGGGTGCTGAATGACTGAGACACGCTCCCCCACTACAGCCTTACCAGAGGGGCCTAACAGAGGTATCCAGCCGCGGTCACGCACTTCATCGCCCGCCCCGTTGACCTCCTCTACTGCCAGAAGGGTGAAATCGAGGCCGATATCGGTAATGAACAACAAGTCCGGCCTGAATTGGAATTCTTTCACAGGGCCCGTCGCGCCGCCTTCACGGGCATAAAAATCGAACTCGACGCGCGCGTTTGAAGCCTGCACTTCGCTTTCCAGAACATGATTGTTGGTCATCAAGACGCGCGGCGACACCATGAAACCGCTGCCGAGACGGTTCCCACCGGGTACCGGCAGAACAATCCGGCCCACTGCGCGAGACACCAGGGTGCCCTCGCTCAGATAAGAAATGTCGAGGAGGTTGTTTGCATCGATGATCTTCTCAAAAATGCGGTTGCCCACGTTAACATTGCTTGGATCACGCATCAGTTCATCGGCGTCCGACGTCATGCCAAGGCTACGCGCGCGGGTGACGAGGCGGCTCACCTCTTCAACGGCGTCCCATTTGAACGACTTGCCGGATTGCATGGCCTGAAGCTGCACTTCGTGCCGCCGACACGCTTCTTTTCGCGCCTTGACACGGGCCTCTGCCTGCTGGTTGATATACGTTCTGTCCACGTTTCTGACCTCCCAAAATGTGTTTTCAAAAAATCGATCCGGTTTCAAAATCGGATGTGCGAGGGGCGCGGCATAGTAATAGTAAGAAGGCGACCCCGCGCAAAAGGCGTGTTATCGCGGGTCTGCGTCGTCGACGTAGCTCTTGACGCTGATCTTGATCATGTAGTGATCAGACAGTTCGCGATCATGGGCGTCCAGATCTGCAGACTGCAAAATGTACTGCCGAGTATATTGGAACTCATCCCTGTCGGCCTTTACAAACGCACGGTCAAACGGCGAATGGCCGTAGCGATGGCTCCAATAAGTTGACCGATCCGTACTGTTGAGGTCGACGTAACCCGCTTCGATGAAGCAATCGATCGCGCCTTCGGTGTTTTCCATGATGTTTGTGTCACCGATCAGGATAACACTCGGATCCATGTTTTCTTCAACCCAGGGCAATTGCTCACACAGGGTCTTTGCTTCCTTCTCACGTTTGGGCGGGTTGATGGAGCCACCGCCATAATTCGATTTCATGTGAATTGGCACGAGGGCGATGCTGCGATCCTCATCTTCCTGCACGGATGTGCCATTTGACGTGCGTTTCCAAACCTTGATTGTGGCTGTGAATTTGATTGCATGGGGCGCTCTGTCCCACAGCTTGTCCCCGCCGACTTCGAAATCCACGTCCAGTTTTTCGACCCCGTTTTCGCGAACCCGCGCTGCATTCCAAATCACTGCGCAAAGCTGAGATGTGTCACCTTCGCTTCTGTTGGGAAGTATGAGGTACACCCAAGGATCACCCAGATGCTCCTCAAGAAGATAACACACTATATCAAGGTCCCGGTTACGCCGATCGCTTTGAGCTTTGCTGGCAATCAACGGTTGATTGCCAAACAACCGAACCTCTTCTTCGGCATCCGTGACATAGATTTCCTGCAACGCCACAATATCGACGCCAGCCATTTCAATGTGATCGGCTAAGGCATACGCGCTTTGATTGTTTCCACCGCGTTTGTTTCCTGACAAATGTTCAACATTCCAGCTCGCAATCTGTAAAAAGCTCATGTTTCAAAATCCCTAAAAACAACTTGAAATTGAAGTCTAGCACACCGAATCGTTTCTGATCGCTCAAATTGTTAATATGTTTCTCGGCTCAGTCTGCGGAAGACGCGTAGCTGTGGACAAGTTCTATGATGTCCAGAACGTCACCGACCTGCAGGTCGAAGGGCTTCAAAAACTACATCCATAACGAAGGGGGCAAGCTCTACCGCATGGATTGACTGCCAGTCGGCCCTCAATCTTTAGACTAACCAGCTTTTGCTATGCCATGAGTTGGCCAACATTAGTACCATACCGCGTACAATTAACTTCGTGTTTGGGCTCTCAGCAGACCTCAGAGGCAGCGCCGCATTCAAGTTGTGAAGCGTCCCAATCACCACCATCGCTGACGGCCCATTCCGGACCTTTGCCACATGATCTCAATGCTGCGGCGCGGCCCGTTAAACCAGCCGTTCGCTGCACGAGCAAAAACAGCAACTGAATGAACTCACAGATCGCGGACAAAGCTGACAATTCCTAGCTCCGCCAAGATTGTGGAAGTCGTATTTCAAGCCGACGCTTGTAGTGGTCTTGGGAATTTAATTATTCCTATGATACTTCATTGCTTCCCTCCACATGGACATAGCACGAAGGGGGACCTTGGGATGCCTAGAGTAGAGCGTCGAGAAAGCGATGACAGGATTCAAAATTTTGAGGTCACTGATTATGCGTCCCTGGCGGATCGGCATTCGATTGGGGAGCTTCACATAAAGGCGATTGAATTTATTCTTGGGCTAAGCATTGCTGTGAATGTAATTCCAATTTCTTTAGGAGCTCTGTTTCAATTAAATGCAGTTGAACAATCGACAAGCACAATCTGGTTTGTGTCACTCATCGGTTGGCTCTTTGCAGCTTGTTCCACAACGGCTGCACTAATCTTCATCCTAACTGTGCCCAAACACGTAGAGCGTCGGGAACGAGGGAAAACGTTGGATTGGGCATACGTTCTTGCGCCCGCATGCCTGGGATGCGCTGCCGTCGCATTCGGGTACTTAGTATGGTACGTGGTTTTTAATTTGCCCTTGAAGTGACGGTCGCGAATCCAAATTTTTCAGATGGTAGGTCCTAGCCCGGCCCAATCAAAGTGTTGCCCGAGGGCCGACTCTTTCGACCAGCTGTAGTAGAGGCTCTGTGCAATGCCTTCACGGCAGCAGAGCTTGGCAACGCCTTCAGCAATTTCACATAGCATTGCAGCATTGCCATTAAGTTTGTGCGTCAGCGCCGCGTTCTCGCCATCTCAATTGGAGATAAGAGCACTAAGCGGTCATTAGCCACATAGTTGGCTTTCGCTCATGCAGTATTTCGCGAACTGCGCAAAACGGCCGTTGCGAGTTCCGACGATCAAAGGCAGGTGAGCGGACTTTCCTGCCCTTCGTGATGACCGATCAAACGTCCGCTTTGTAGTGCTTCAGAAACATCTTGACACAATCGTCCAGTACGTCCTTCGGCGTTGGGTTCTCGCCGAGGAAGAATTTAGGCCAGAAGAAGAAGTTTTTTATAAGCGCAAGAAGTTGGTTGGTTGCGAAGGCTGGATCCGTCTTTCGGATCACACCTGCGTCCATGGCTTCGCTGATCAGCCTCGTTATTGGATAATCATGTGTTGCTGTTTCAGTGAAGAATTGCCGGGAGCGGTCAAGGTCACGGATCAATTCTGAGATGACCATCCGGTTTAGTCCGATGGCTGTTTCTTCAGTGATTACCCCAATGTAACTCCACAAGGCTTCCTTCAATTGCTCGACGAAGTCACGATCCGGGTCATAGGGCACCGGTTCCATGCTCCGGTTCTGCTCCACCATGATCTGTGAGATCTCCTCAAACAGGGCCTCTTTGCTCTCGAAGTGATTGTAGAGTGTGCGACTCGATACGTTCGCTTTTTTGGCGATTGAAGTGGTCTTTGCCCCCAGAAACCCCTGCTCTTTGAACTCATCGATTGCAGCATCGATGATATCTTTTCGTTTCTTTTCAGTGCGTTTCACGATTCTTGCCTCAAAATGTAAAAAGATCTGTTTACAAACATGTGCTCATCACCATAAGTAAACACAACGATTTACTTAAGCAAGACGCAAAGCTCTAGGACCCTGAAAGGACCAAGACTATGACAACCCAAAATCTCACAGCGGGCAAAAACGAAGTCACCTTCAAATCCTTTGGCGTGGATTTGGCGGGCGATCTTTACCTGCCCGAAAGTTTTGATGAGACCAAGACGTACAAGGCTATCGTGGGCGCCAGCCCATTCCCGCAGGTCAAAGATCAGATTCCGGCCACTTACGGCCCGGAAATGGCAGCACGGGGCTTCATCTACCTCGGTTTCGATTACCTTGGTATGGGTTCCTCCCCTGCGCTGCCCGGGGAGCACAAGCAGGCGCGCTACATGTTCCGGCTGATCGAAAACACTTGGGACGCTGTTTCCTATCTGGGCACGCTTCCATTCGTGGATGAAATCTACGGCCTGGGCGTATGCCAAGGCGGCTCGATCATCGCGTCCGCCGCCGTGACCGATCATCGGATCAAGAAAATCGCCATGGTGTCCGGCATGATGGCAGCCGATGGCTTCCAATGGACCGACCGAGACGTGGTCAATCAGCAAATCGCAGCCTCGAACGCCTCGAAGCAGAAGATTTATGAAACAGGGGAACCGGATTACGTAGCTCCCTTTGGCCTTAGCGATAACCAATCCCGAGAGAACTTTGTCGGATCGGGCGTCAATCCAATGGCAGGTGAATCCTACGATTACTACGGCCGCGATGGTGTCAAAGGGCCGGTTGCAGTTCCGACCTATACCAACATGCACATTGGCGATCAGGGTATGCAGTCGCTGTTTTCCATCGGAGAAGCCTATGCAGATAAAATTGTTCAGCCGTCTCTGACCATTTACAGCAGTTCGGCCTTTACGGCTGTTTGCTCAACCCAATTTGTCGAAAAACTGACAAACGAACATGAGGAACTGTCGTTTGATCAGTTCTCCCATGTGGACTTTTATTACAAGCCCGAGGCCGTGAAGGTCTCGACAGATGCAGTGGCGGAGTTCTTCAACAGGTGAACATATGAGGCAGAGGTCTAAGATTGGTCTCTGCCTGCTCTACCGATAAGCCGACATTGGTGTTCATCGCGACATTTGCGAAAAAGGGCTCTCTGCCGTCATTCTCTGCGGGGCGCTTGAACTGGCGGTAAGAGCCCTGACCCCAATAATGGCTCACGGAACAAGCCTCCGTCGCAATCGTGCACCCCGGCAATTCCGATACGAAAGACGGAAGGTTGCTGCGTCTCAGCTGTTTGTGAAAAACCACTTCTCCTGTGGCACTGCACCCATGAAGTTAAAACACATTCGTCGCCAGATCTATGCCGACAAGCTCCAAGTCCGCCATTTTGCTAACCTCCTGATGGTTTCCATCTCCAAAACCTACCAGATGAAAGATCAGGGGATGTTCATTCCATCAGAACCCAATCTGCCTCTTTCTTTGCGAAGCCTTGGCTCGGCCAATAGCAAAAGGACAACCGCAGAAACAGGAGCAAGTCCTAGAAGCGTGAAAACAGTGTCGAAGGACATCGCAAGGATGCCTGCGCCGCCAGCCACGGGCCCAAGGATCTTTCCGAGGTTGCGCAATGACCCGACAGTGCCAAACGCCAAACCATGGCTTTCTGTTCCGACTGAACGGGCAATCAAGGCAAGTGCCACCGGTTCATAAAGCCCCTGCCCGACACCAATAGAACCCGCGACGACCCAGGCACCGTAGCGCTCGAGCGTCGCTGGCAGCATGAATAACGACGCGCCAAGAATGCTCAAACCCGCCGCGGCGATATAGAGCGCGACGCCATGCCTGTCAGCAATCCGGCCGGCGATTGGACGCAGGACAGCCGCCGTCGCCTCCTGAGCCGCAAGGAAGCCACCGGCTTCAAGCGGCGTGCCGCCGTTCTGGATGATCGCGAGGGGTAAGAATACTTTCACCGCGTAGACACCGATGCGCGATGTGAGCTCCATCGCGCCGAAAATTGCGAATTGCCGGCTTTGGAGTATCGCCCCAATGGCATCGCGCAAACTCGGGTCGGCTTTTCTGATCGGCGCTGTAAAGCGTGCTCCTTTCACAGCATAGATGACCGGAACAAAGGCGCAGCATGCAACGAGGCTGGTCGCCGCAATCACCAAGGCCGGGTCCCATGCGCTAAGCATCACACCACCGATCAAGGGTGCGACAATGGCTGCACCCTGTCGAGCCAAACCAAACCAGCCGAACCATTCGGCGCGCGGGGTGTCGTCTAGTCCTGCGATGAAGGCCAATGTGATCGGCCCGTAGATCGCGGTTGCCATGCCGTGGAATAGACGGAGCGCCACAAGCGTATCTGTATCGGGCACAAGCAGATAGAGCGGTGGAGTTATGGCAAATAGGCCCGTTCCTCCGATCAGCCAAGAGCCATGCCCGACACGATCTGACAGAAAGCCGATTAGGGGTTTCGTAAAGACGCCAGTGAGCACCGAGACAGACACGATGGTGCCCAAAAGCAGTTCACTAGCGCCCAGGTTGTAGGTAAAAAGCGTGAGTGCCGGGTACTTTGCGGCCAAATACGCCGTGCGCACCAGAAAGTCAGCCAGAAAGATGGCCGTAAAACACGCAAGCGCTGAGCGGTTTGCTCGACCGTTCACTGCTGTGAAAACCTAGACGACCGCTGCGGTATCGATCATCGAGAACCGGACAACCCGTGGCACAATGGAGGTTCGTGCTTCGCTTCCTTCCAGTGTGAAGCCGCTCGCGACCCAGTTGTTACTGTTGGGCACGTCGGGACGGCAATTAAGGTAGTCGCCCCATTTGCCGTCGCTTGGTGAATCTGTGCCAATCCGCGCATAGCGCAGTACCCAGCGGTTGTCGGAGGTGTCACGCGCACCGACGACCATGCCGGGGTTTCGATCACCCCCACCGTAAAAGGCCGTGACACCCAGCGTGCCCGAAGCGTTGGTCGAAATGGCCGGATAGGCCCAGGCCCGTGTCTGGCTCCAGATGTCCGGGTTGTCGACGACTTGCATAGAGAACCGGTCGATCACCACGGTCCGGCAATAGGCATGGGGCCGGTTCGCATCTGCGCCCGCCGTCCAGGCAAAGGTCAGCAGGTCCGAGCCGATCGCGCCACCGGTGATCCTCTGATCGCAGCGTTGGAGCCAATCGCGCCCGTTTGGCGCGATCGAAGAGATCGTATGGCTCCAAGGCGTAACGGGAACGTTCCACCATCGGATCGAGTCGTCGCCATCGGGCCATGAAAACACCCGAACCCGCGAATTGCTTCCGGTCGAGTTGGACGCGAAGTACATCATGGCCGAAGGGGCGCCCTGTTGGGTCAGACGCAATGAAGCGGCCTGGTTCGTACCCCACCAGCGGAAGCCAAGATTGCCGCCGCTTGCCAGAACATCCAGCGGAAACTTCATCACGACAGAGCGTTGCCAGTCGTTGCCGCGGAATACGTTAAAGGTGACATAGAGATGCCCCGCCGAGATCGCTGCATCCGGATAGTCGAGCCACACGTCCGTCCAGGAAGGATCGAGCGTGCCTGGCCCGATGTCCCACCAGTGCCAGCCGGTGGTTGGAAAGTCCGCAGTATCGGTGACCGCGATCCGGAACACATTGGTCCCATCCGGGCTGCGACGGTACTGCAGAATCCAGATCCAGATGTTCCGCGCGCCGTCGAACAGGACAAGCTGGTCGCAGCAGAACCCCGCGCCAGTCGGTGGCAGAAAGGTCTCGGGATCCATGAAGGACCAAGTGGCGCAATCATCGGTGCTGGCGCTCGCAAACCAGTTGCCTGACATGAAGACCGCAGGCCCGGCGGCGGCAACAGATGGTTCGTTTACGGTCGAGGTGCTGTTGTCGGTCGCTGTGTCATTCAGCCCGACATTTCGGGTAATGAGAATGTCTTTCGCCATTGAAAATATCCTATTAAAAGAAGTGGTTCCGCTTAAAAACAAGCGGTCGGTTCCGACTTATGCGGGATCGGACTCGTGTTCTTCGTTCTGTGCGTCGTCAAGCGGTGCCGCAGACTCTGCCTCGACCAACGGAGGCCCTGCGGCACGGCGAGATACGGAAATAGCTTCTTGCAACGCATCCTTGTCGGTCGGTGGCCCTTCAGCCAATGGCGGTATCTCAGTTGCAGGTGCGCCTGCATCGCTGGACGAGCTGCTGACGGTCTCGTCTGCTTCCCTCTCTTCTTTGGCCATGATGGGTCTCCTTTGCTACTAAAAATCTCGTCAAGTTTAACACTTTTTCGCCGATATGTCAGGTTCGGCAAAACTGGTCATTGCGAGATGTCAGTAGCTGATTCCCAAGCGGTTGAGGTGCCTCGAGAAAGTGCTTGGTCCCAAGCCTGAAATGACTTCGCAACACGCTGGCAAGATGGGTCGGAAACCTCCGCCAAGCGTCGCGCCAGAACTGGTAGCAGGCGGCACTGGTCAGCAAACAGGATAAGGGCCGTAAGCCACCGACGACGGGCTCCTCTGAAACGCAAGTCAAATTCCGTTGACTGCATTTCAATCGGTACGATTGTGAACCGGTCATTCAAGACGGCCATGGCATTCCGAACTAGGGACGCGTCCGAGGCACTTAGTTCCGGGTTCAGCATGACTTCGCGCAATGCTCGGTGAAACTCGGTGGTGTGCCCCCTGAAGAGAGTGTTCAGCGCCGGTGTCCCGATCAAGTCAAGTGGAACATCGACACGGTCGCGCATACTGTCGAGGGTCTTTGTGACGTTCGCTATCGGCGCCTTGTGCAGCGAATCGAGACGTTGCTGGATCGATCCTTCCTTGCCTTTGGCCATCTCGTTGAATCCTGGCACATCAGAGAAGACCTTGGCCCAGTCGCGCTGCACAACTGTCATTAGTCGGATCGGTACTTCCGGCGCTCTTTCCAGTTCAACGAACGGAGGCATGATCGCCCTTGCATCGACACCCGATTTGATCGCCGATTGCCGCATCCGGTCATCCATGATCAATCGGCCTATTTGCGCCTCGGCAACGGCGACAACCGGAGCCATCAAACTGAGCCCCGGTCCGGACAAAGTCGGACAAATATCACGAAGCATATCGTAATGTATCTCGGAAAGCTTTGCATTATTCTTTTGCAAAGCGAGTCTTGTCACCCAATAGAACGATGATAGGTTTTTTGAGGACAATCTTCGTATGTGACGATACTCCGCGCCAATTTTTTCGAGTATTTCGTCAATATTGACGTGCTCATTGTCCCACTGTGCAAGATCCGCAATGGCCCGAATGACAAAGGCGGGTGCCTGTCCCTTGAACTGGGTCGGTCTTTGATCGTAGAGCCTCAACGCTTCTTCGGCGCGGTCTGACTTAACAAGAGCCATTCCCTCCCCGTCGCGCTTTCCGTCTCCTTCAAGGTATAGCAGCCACTCTCTTTCCGACATCCGTCCGGTAACGGTTTCAGGGGCCACTGCAGCATCATTGGATGCTGGACTTTTTACCGGGGGTTCAAGCCAGGTGCGAACTTCCTGTGGCAGCTCTTCGAGAATGTCGCGCAAGTAGGATCGCACACCGTCCTTATCGCGTGGCCATGTATAGGGCAGTTTCAGGCAGGACAAGTGATACAGTGCCATCGCACGGTGCCATGTGCCTCGCTTGCGCATATGATGGATGGCGGCTGCCATTCTGAGATCGCGCTCGCCATCGCCCGTTTCGTCGAACACACGCATCAGTCCAAGAACGAAATTCCGGATATCCCGGTTGAACGTCAGGCTTTCGGGTTCGAGACCATGGCGCGTCAGCCACTTGGCACTGGCAAGGGCTCGGAAAAGACGGTCGGCCTTGCGCGCATCCGAAAGGGTGGATGGGTCTTTCTGGATGTTCCTGCGGTCGATGGACGGAATGACCGCCTCTACCAATAGCTCGCGGGTGACGCTGGGAAGATACATCGCCCCAAGCACATAAGGCCGGACCTCCGGGTCACTGACATGAGCCACGACCCTACGCATCAGGTATTTCTGGGCGCTTTCCCTGTCGACAAGACTGCGTCGATGGGCCATGCGGACCGTTTCGCTTAGTTCTTCGTCATCCTCCATCAAGGCGTCGGCCGTGATCCGAAGCAAAAGCGGATTGCCCGGCACCGCCTGAGCCGCCGCCGCGACGACGTCTTCGTCCATCAGCCCGCTGTTACGAAGAAGCTCGGCGGACTCGTTAGGTTCCAGATCCGGCAGGTAGAGTTGCGGATCGACCGAGACATTGATGTCTTCGAGCCGTGCAAGCAGCGTATGCTGGGTCGGCCCAACCTCGGCAAAGCTCTGCGCCGACGGAGGATCGCGCCCCGCAATAATCAGTCGGATGTCTTCGGCGCCTGTCTCGACCTGAAGAAATTGCAACCAGTCGATGACATTTGCCGCGACCCGGTCTCCTTGCGCAATAATCAGTTCCGCCGTGTCAAGAATGATGACCAGTGCACCAAGGAAGTTCACCGGGCTAAGCGTGTTATAGAGGATCGAACTGTCCGATGACATGGAAACCGGCGTTAGGCTTTCGGATTGCAAATAGATATCGCGCTCGATACTGCCGCCCTTGACGCTTCCACCACTGGAATCCAACAGAGCACTTGTGCGCTGCATATTGATGGATTCGCGCAGGTTGTTGATGATAAACTCGCCAGTCACTGCCATGCTTTCGACTGTCGTCGTCAACTGCTCGAACAATGCCAGATTGAGCGTTGACAGAACCGATGGATCAATCGCGGGCTGGTCGAAATCTAGATGGGCGATATTAACATTGGCTGCATCCGAAAGCTCGTTCTGCAAAAACCCCAAAAGGGTCGTCTTGCCACTGCCGCCATTGCCGTAGATGTACATCGCTTGCAACTGAGGGGTCTCGGATGGCGGACGCTTGGCGAAATCCAGCATCGCCTCAAGCGCTACTTCATGCTGCTTGCCAACGAGGGGAAAACTCGTCAACCGCTCCAGGTCTTCCTTGTGCCTTCTTCGGGCGAGAGAGGTTTCGACCTCGCGTTGCGTATAGGGTAGTGGAACACCGGGACGGCGCTCAACCCATTTGAATACGACGTTCAAGACAGACAGGACCTCGGCACTGAGCTTTTCGATGTCGGGACGATTTTGGTCGAAAACGATTTCGAATGCGCGGCGCACCGGATCGTCGTCGTCGCCCGCAAAGCGCGCCCGGATCAGGTCACGCAGACGCTTGTCGGACAGTGAGCGAATGACCCGCCGGCGTGCATCGTCCTTCAGATACCATTGCCCGGGTCGCGTGGTCGCTTGTGTTTCCACCTCTTGCGACAGAGGCGAAAGTACCTTGTTCGCGGACGAACTCAATTGGCTGTCCAAAAGCGACAGCGGACTGACCCAACCGCGCACGGCAAGCCTTGCTCTCAGGCCGTCAGCGTATCTGGTCACGTCGGGCATCTCGCTTGGGCCACTCATTTCAGACCCCGCTCGTATTCGATTGCGGCAAGCGCCGTGTGGAGTAAGCGCAGACTGTCATCCTTATCTTCAATACCGTCGAACTTTTCAGTGACAAAAGCGCGAATTTCGGCTTCGGTCCGCTCTTTCCCACGCGCTCGGGTCAGCTTGCGCGCATAGGTTTGGAAATCGTTGCGGCTTATGTGGCGCAATTCGATTTCCCTGAAACCGATATCCTCTGTCTGCTTGTCATCCGAAAACTGGTCAATCACCGCCGAGCGGTCCGAATTGCTCAAGCCAATCAGCGCGATTTTTATCCAGTCGTTCACGACAAGCGCGCGAACAAGCTCAAGCCACGGTTGGCCAACAAGACGAGGTTGATCGGTCTCGAACCCAAAGTCGAGTACAACGAACTGCCGTGCGTTTGATACCTGCCAGCGCCGCCGCAACTCGTTCACAACCGCGTCTGTATCACTGTAGCGCGCCAGGGCGGCTGTGGTTCGAAATGCGGCATCTTCGGTCGCAAGGGCTTCGCTGATCGAATTTTGCCACCCGATTGCGTTGGTTTGGGTTGCGCTGAGCGCAAACAGATTGTCCCCCGCCGTTGCGACCTTCGAGCGGAAAATGTTCGCGCAGAAGCTCTTGCCGGATCCGCGTTCACCGAAAATCATGCAGAGCCGCTGATCCTCCGCCGCCAAAACCCAGTTTTCAAGACTTTCGCGCGGAAACCAGGGGTGAAACGCGGGAAGCGGCCCGGTCGCGTCCGAGCCGACAGCGCTTTCAAAAGCCGTGCGCCAGGCACCCGCTGCAGCGTCCGGCGACAGGTCGAGGCCGACCCGATAAAGCTGTCGAACCATCCTGTCGTCCCGAAACTCTAGGCCGGGGCTCTGCAGTTTTTCCTTCAACGGGTCTTTACCGTTCGCCTTTTGCGCTGCGCGAATGGCCGTCAATCTGATCCCGCGGTTGAAGATTTTCTCTTCGCCGCCTTCAAACTTTTTGATGGTGCCCTCATGCAGACCAACGACTTCGCCAAGATGGTTCATGCAGCACCCGCCGGACATGCCTCTGGCAGCGCTAGCCAAGTGTTGCCAGCGACCCGCCTGGTCATTCATGTTCGCGACATTGTTCACATCCATCACGAGTTGATTGCCGCCGGGATACCCAAAGACCCAACAAGGCTTGTTCAACTCGGGAACGGCGTCTTCCTTTAGCTTGATCGGCTCAACATGCTGTACGGTCTGCGAGAGCCGGATCAGCGCAAAGTCAAGATTGTCGTTTGCCGGCGGCTTCATGTCGACATTTAGCACATTGGGCGGGGTCGCGTGTGGCTTGGCAAAAGACACCAGCGGTCTTTCGCTGGCTGGATACCTCCAAACATCCCTCGCCTCTGGATCCCTTGGGCTTGCGATGAACTTGAAGGCCAGGCTTGGCCTCAGGCGACTTGACCACTGCGGCTCTCCGTCAATCTCTTCCGTCGCCAAAGCAACATGAGCGGCTGTCAGAACAAGATCCCGTGTCAGTAGGAATCCCGTGCCAACTTGCGTGAGCGTATGCTCTCCTGCTTTCTCATACACAATCATGCAGGAGTCGGTGTTTTCTATGAGGGGGTACAAAATGTCTCTGTTCATGAACCCACGCTGTTGATCGGTCATGGCCTGCAGCACGCCGAAGCTGGCAACTTCGTTGAGGATTTCCTCAATGTCTTCAGTCGGGCGATTCAGCCTGCGCTCCCGATTTGCGACCCCCTTTGCAAGTGCGGTTAGAAAATCATATTGCTCGGCCTGCTGACAGGCTCCAAGAATGACTTTTTCGCCCGAAAGCGCGATAATGACATTCCAAGAAAAGGCATCGGGGTGCTGAACTGCTTCATATATGCGTTCAAAATCCTCGACGCTCAACCTCGTCCATTCCGCCAGTTTCTCGGCCTTACTCATGGTGCAAGAGGAACTCCCACATCTTTCAGCGGCACGGCCTCTTTTGCGAAAGACAAGGCATAATTGTTGTCTTCCGTGCGGCCGGCGAAATGCAGGGCAAAGACCGGCGTTTGCCCATCCAGCCAAGCAAATACCGGCGAGCCGGAGTTGCCGCCAAATGTCGTCGCATCATGGCCGATGGCACGCTTGCCAGTGTCGCCTGGGTTCGCACCAAGTGCTTCGGAAAAGAGACCTGGCGCCAACCGTTTGACCCCGAACCGATTGCCGAACAGCGTGCCCAGCACGAAATCCCAGTCAACAGTGCTGTTGCTTCTACTCGGCTTTGCCGGAAACCCGATGGTCGCAAGCGAGGTCATCGAGCCGTTGGCGTAGCCAGGGTCTGTGCTCATCGAATCAACCGGTTCGGGAAATTCCTTATCTCCGTCCGCACGCACAATTGTCACGACAGCGGCATCTATGCCGTCAAAGACACGGCCCGCGCCGACTGGAAAGGCAACATCCACGACTTTGAACAATACGGTGTCCAGCGAACAGGCCTCGCCCTTGAAATCGATGAACATCGGGTCATCGACCACCAACCCATCCCCTTGCGCCGACATGCCGATGCCGAATTTATTGCGCGCGTCATCAATCACATGCCAATTCGTCAGAACCTTACCCGACAATTCGTCATCACTGACAGACATCAGTGCGCCGGTTCCGACGAATTTCGACGCGTGGCCGTGCTGCGGCTGTAGCCTTCCGACGGCTTTCGCCAGTTTCTTGTAACCCGCCAGCTCGGCCGCAGCCAATTCACCGCCCCAATTACCGATGAATGGATCATTGCTGGCAACACTGTCGTTGCACAGCAAGAAGCTCGGACGGGTCCCGTCAGCAATGACGACGGCTTCCGCTACAAGCCCGTCATCTGCTTCGGGCTCTTCGCCGCCGATGGCGCGTACCAACGTCGCCTTGGCGCTTTGCAAAAGCATGTCGCGGGCACGGTTCCAGTCCGCCGACCCGAATTCCGGAGCATCCGCCTGTGTCGTCATACTGGCATCGCGCTCACCCATGCGACTCAGGTTTTCGGAAACGATGTCGAGAAGATCCTCGGGCCTTCTGGGCACTGCCTCCGCTGAAGTCTGTGTACTTGCTTCCGCGATGGATTCTGCCGTGCCCTCGCGCAACTCCTCGGACGCGGCAAGTTTGCTCATGAAGATCTTGGTTCTGTCCATCGTTCCCTCCTGGCCGATCCTAGTCCATCATCAGCATGACATCCGGGTTGAGATCGGGCGCCGCAGCTTCTGCCGAAACGGCGCCCGCTTCGACGGATTTGAAAGTCTGATATACACCGTCCTCGAAAATCAGCCGGATTGCCTGGAAGCCGAAGGCCAACGGAACCGCACCTGTGTATTTCACCAATCCGGCCGAGGCGGCGTTGCCCTCGACCGTCAGATTACCGCCAATCGCGCCCTGAACGACCGGAATATCAATCGTCAAATCGGCGTCACCTGACGTTTTGGCCGCAACGCTGATCGCGTTCGATTTGATGACACTGCTGACTAGATAAACTTCATCGCTATCCAACATATCGCGAGCGGCTCGCGCATATCGATTGATCGAGACGCTTGCTAGGAATTGATCGACCAACGCCAAATCGGTTTCGGTGCGCTTGGTATTGCTGAAGGCAAATGTCACGCTTTTGGCGCGCGAATAGGCCATTGAAATGCCAAGCGTCGAACCACCCAGAGCAGATATCAACCCGCCGAGAATATCGATGCCAATATCGACATTGATCTCGTTCGATTTCGTGCCCTCTATATCCGGACCCGGCTGATCCGGCAAAATCGGCGGAGCGGGAGGGCCATCGGGGGCTGGCACAAAGACCGATTCAAGCTCGCCTAACCGTCTCAATTTGCCGTTGGACGAGTATAGAAGCTGGGTTGGAATAAGATCGACACGCGGCAATTGAACTACATTGTATCCATGGTCTTTCACCGTGGTAAGTGCTGGATCTTTGCATTTCTTCCAAATCGGCATGGCAATACCTCAGTTATCAAAACTCTCAATTTCTTCTCGCGTCACCAGTTTTCGACCTTATTGATGAATTCGGCCGTCAGATCGGACGCTGCGTCGTCGCATCTTCCAAAATTATGAATACCTGCGATACAAATTCATTTGCTTTGCCCCTTTAAAGATTGCCTCCACTTTCAACTTTGGGGCACCGTTTTGCCCAATGGTCTGCAATCCGACCCCGGCAAAAGCGCGATTTTTAAGAACCCTGTCAAAAGCATCGCCAAGTGCACCGATGGCAACAGAATCCGACGTGAGGTAAACACCTGCCTTTACGGCGTTATGTGTGACTTTCGTTCCGAAGGTCAGATTGGATCCCGCATTTTTATTCGATTATGCGCGCCTCCTCTCGTGTAAAAATGCTGTCAGCTCATCCAGACAAAAAAATGATCGACAAGAAAATAGTTGCAACCTTCATACTTTCTCACAAGATGCTAAACGCATCTTATTCACAATAACTCAATTGTTCAAAACTTGCACAGTTTTTTCATACTTACATCCGCTAGGGTCAGGACACATAGCCAGTATATGACGAGTGCTGCGAGTGCGATGGCGGACAAGAAGACCTTGGGGCACCTGACGTAGCTGGTTGCTACACGCCGCCAATCCTTCAAACTTCCGATCATGATTTCGATCCGGTTACGGCGTTTGTATCGACGCCTGTCGTACTTTACCGGTTTCTTCCGCTGCTTCCGGCCAGGGATACAGGCTCGTATCCCCTTGTCTTTCAACGCTTCCCGGAACCAATCGGCGTCATAGCCGCGATCCCCGAGCAGCCAATCGACATCCGGCAGGCTGCTCAGCAATGCCGGCGCTCCGATGTAATCGCTGACTTGCCCAGCTGTGACGAACAGGTTGAGCGGACGTCCCCGGCTGTCGCAGATGGCGTGCTGCTTGGTGTTCATGCCGCCTTTGGTGCGACCGATCAGGCGTCCACGCCCCCCTTTTTGACGCCCAAGCTGGTCGCTGTGCGGTGGGCCTTCTGGTAGGGGCACGCGCCCAGATGGATGATGTCGCGTTCAAGAACATGATCCGTCAGTCAACGGGCGTTTAGGAGACGCGTTGATCGGTCACTAGGAATGGCAATAAAGTCCGCGTCTTGCTTGTTCATGCGCTGTGCAGCGAATGTCGATCCATACCAGACCAGCCGTTGGTGCAGATCGCGGCGAAGCTGCCAGCAGGGCCCACTGCAGAAGTCTTCAAATCGTTCTGCGTGCGCTCGCAGCACAGTTTTTGCCACGCGGGTATCTTCTTGAACACGGCAATGCGGCGCAAAGAGTGGCCATTTGTGCCGGGTGCAGCGAAATTTCGTCTGGCAAGGAGCGAGACGCGGACAAAGCGGGCATTCGGTTCGGCCTAACGGATGTCCAACTTCAGCGTTTCACGGTCCGTTAGATAGGGAAGCTGTGCTTGGGCAGCTGATACTTTGTCCAAGTGCAACGTACCATAGATCATCTGGGCCTGCGTATTTGCGCGTGCTAGTTCCCGGCCGTCCGGAGTTGCGATAAAGCTTTGACCTAAAAAGGTCATGCCATGTTCGCTGCCAGCACTGTTCGCATACGCAATAAAGACTCCGTTTTCATATGCGCGCGTTGGGATCATGCACTGTGCTACCCATTCCCATTGAGCGCCAAGGGCAGTCGGCACCAGGACGAGCTCTGCCCCCTTTGAGGCCACATGCCGCGCGGTTTCTGGGAATTCGGCGTCATAGCAAATCAGTGTTGCTATTCGCACACCACGATAAGTGAAAAGCGCGCACCCTCCGCCGGGTGTGAAATGATCCCGTTCGAAACCCGGCGGAATGGCTAGTTTGCGGTGACCGCCCAAACGCGAGCCGTCCGGTCCGATGCATTGCGCCGCATTAAAGATCACCTCTCCTTCAACTTCGGGGAACCCATAATGGATTGCGACGCCGTGGGTTTTGGCAAATGCTGCAATAGCTTGGGCAATGGGACCGTCAGCAGTTTCTGCGCGCGCGGCGACTTGCTCACCAATATTGTAGCCACTGGCAAAAAGCTCGGGCAGGACCAATAGGTCGGCATTTTCGGCGGTGACCGCGGGCATAACGTCCGACAACCAATCCAGGCGACAACGCACCGTGTTTAATTCTGCCGGTGATTGGCCGACAGCAAGTCGAAACGAGCGGCTCATCTTTAGTTGTCCGTTACCAGTAATGTTCGGGAATATTCGGTGATGTAGTCAGTCCCTGACTCGGTCACCACAATAGAATCGCCGATGCGCCCTGCGGTCACCCCGTCAATTGAAATACCCCCATCGACCGCAAAAGTCATGCCGGGCTGCAAGATGGTGGTGTCTCCGGTTTTCAACTCTGGCGCCTCAAGATAGGCCACGCCAATAGACCGCCCGGTTCGATAGCCAGTTTCATATCCACGTTCGGCATAAACCTCGTTTGCTGCTGCGGCCACATCCTGCGCTTCGACACCAGGTCGGATGGCGGCGATTGCAGCTTGTTGTGCATCAATGGCGGCTTGTTGCACGCGAGCGGCATCGTCGCGCACTTCGCCAATGTGGAACATCCGGTCAAAGCCCAGTTTGTATTGCTTGAATTGCGCCATGTTGCAGAAGCAGAAATAAACCGGATCAGCCCGCTGATACTGGCGGACCGAGGCACGGCGGTGCACCATAGATGTGTCTTTACCGCTTTGCAGGATTTGCAAGTTGTGAATCATCGGCGAGACGAACCTGTCCCAGCCCTTGTCTGTCAGAAATGTAGCCGCCTTGCGCGACCCGGCCTCGATCACGGCAAGTGCGCTTTCATACTCCTGAGCCCCCTCTTGCAGGCTGCAATGCGCGGCCTTCATCATCGCGCCCGCAATTTGACCTGCCTCTTTCATCACCTGAATTTCAAACGGAGTTTTGATCATCCGCATGGTGCCCAGGACCGGTGAGATGTCTTTGACCGGCACACCGGGATAGGTTTCATCCAGATGGTTACGCACAATTGCCGGGATACTGATGCGCTCCACCCAAATCTCTTCTGGCTTGTCGCCCAAGGCACCCGCAAGAGCTCGCCCCCAAGTGCGCTGCCCCATGTCTTCCCATGTGCGTACATCTTCGACCCAGGTCATCGCAGCGACCATTTCGCTTTCCATCAGAGGCGTGATCACGATGGGCGCCTCATCGGCATTTACGACCAACATGGTTGGGCGGCCAAATTCGATACCCAAATAGCCCCAGAATCCCGAGAGATAAGCGATAGAGCTTTCATCCGTGAAAACCGCGCGCTGGATACCCAGGTCCTTCATCCGGGCCTGAAGGGTGAGAGTGCGGGTTTTGGCTTCGTCGAGCATGTGTGTTTCCTCGATTGGGGACTGGAAAGGCATGTCAAACGCTTAAGCTGTACACAGGTGGGGAGTCAAATCTAATAAATAACTAATTATTGTCAATAAATTGACGCTGGTGTATGCACCTTAAGTAAAGGAGATCTGTATGCCCTTCCCTCGGAAAACCATCGCGACAGAAATCGAAAGTACGGGCGAAGCTATCCAGACCGAAATTTTGCGGCGGATTTGTTTTCTGGATTACCCCCCAGGCAAACAACTGAAAGAGGCGGAATTGGCTGCTGAATTTGGCGTCAGCAGAACTCCGATACGCGATGCGATCAGCCGGATCAGTCATCTGGGCCTTGTGGAAACCCGTAATGGTGTGGGCACGGTCGTGGTTGCGCTGTCGGCCACGCAAATCCGTCATGTCTACGACATGCGGCTGGAGCTTGCGCCGCTGATCGGCACTATGTCCCCCCGCAGCATCACCGAGTCAGATTGCGAGATCGGGCAGGAATTGCTGCAGGAGGCGAAAGCGTTGTGCAAAGCTTTCGATTCCAGGAAATACATTGAGATCAATCATCGCCTGCATGAGCTGATCACCGGCCTGATAGGCAATGGTACGTTAAGGTCATTTTGGTGGCAGACCTATTGTCAGGCAGCCAGCACGTGGTACCTGGTCAGCAACCAAAGAGACTCGGAAATGGCACTGGCGCTGGACGCGGAACTTAATGAGATCAACGCCGCGCTTGACTTAGGCGATGTCACTGCCATCGGGTTTATCCAGAGAACCCATATAGGATATGGCTACCAACGGATCAAAAGCCACTTGCTGTCGACGGAAAGGGAATGACAGGCCTTTGTTGTATGGCCGATGTCGTGATCCAGTAGTTAAAAGATGGCTTAGTCGTTTTCAACGCAAAGCAGTCACATGCTCGGGCTGCAGCATCCGGCACCTTGGGCTCAGAGCTGCCGAATGCTGGCGCGCCAACGCCTTATCAGAACGCTGATCCAGACCGGTCATCTGATCATGGTGCCAAGTCATTGATCTGGTTCGATCACGCGCAATATGCCGTCCTTGGCAGATCCGGAGCCGTGGTTTGCGTATCAGGCGGCGAAAGTGGGCGGAGAGCCCAAAGTTCCTGATGCTGCAGAGTGTCCAAACGTCTGCTAAGCATTAGCCAATTGTCGCAGAACAAGTCTCGCGGAACCTTACGGTGAATGGCTCGTCCGACTGTATGTGCCCAGCCGCCGCGATAGGTTCTAGTGTCATCAGACACGAGTATTCATGGCCGACTGCTTAATTCCCACTCAGACGCGATATGCGGGCCTGTGGGTGCAATACAGGGTTCTTGACGGGCCCGTTCGCCCGGACCTCGTTAATGCTCCTGACGGGCGTATTTGGAGGCCATGCTCTTAATTCTACGGTGTGTGCCTGCTATCGGCGGCTAGCGACAGCGCTTGCCCATCTTTTCATAGGCCTCAGAGCCTCTCCGAGTTTTAGAGTGCCCCTGAACCTTGTGCCGTTTGTTACCTTCGATAAGAATACCATCAAAACTCACTGTACTGGAAGATAGCAGTTCTCTTCTGGACGCGGACTGGTCTCTTTCCGGATTAATACCCCAAAGCCAAAGGAACCGACAAAACAATTACCTGAAATGAATCGCGCGATTTGCCGAATTAGACTGGACAAAGAATTTGACGACCGCAAACCATCCAAGGCAGAGGCCAAGAAAGAGATACTATCAGACATTGAGAAGGGAACTGGCGCTTTCAAGGGCGGCGATCCGTCCGAGGTCATTGATTGGAAAGCGTTAAATTCAGTTGAATAATTGCTTGGAGTCGCGCAGATGGTATAGCTGGGGATGATCCAACGGCAGGAGCGGAAGGACCGCCCCAAAAACTCGATGCAGTTATCTCTAGTCGGATGCACCTTTCCATTGAAAAGCTATGACTTCTGTATCCTCAGAGAGCCTTCGTTCACCTCGAACCTTTTGCACATGCGACGTTAGCGGTTCATCAGTGATACCCGGTTCCACCCATTTATTATGAACCTTTGGGTCCGATGAACGGTTTTCCAGTTTCTGGACACGGTTGTTCAAGTTAGACATTCAAATACCCACTTTCTTTGAGCCTATCCAGCGCGGTCGGATCATGCTTAGAAATAAAGGCTTTATTTGCGGATACTCAAGCAACCAATAAGTCCCACAAGGCGGGGCTGTATTTTATGCGCTTAACAGCACTCGACGAGCAAGTTCATTCCGGCGGAGTCAAAGTGACCAGATGACTTTTCCGCTCCATCAGGGCTTCTCGACAGTGCAAGAAAACTTGGAGAATTTCACGCGGCTTCTATCAGGGCGCTGGATTTTCAGCCAATTCCGCGTCTATC
This sequence comes from Ruegeria sp., assembly GCA_040829945.1. Classification (GTDB taxonomy): domain Bacteria; phylum Pseudomonadota; class Alphaproteobacteria; order Rhodobacterales; family Rhodobacteraceae; genus Ruegeria. The sequence continues at coordinate 171,110 of JBFOLN010000006.1, read as the reverse complement.
TCTCCACGCGTGCCAGCGCTAATCCAACTCCGGAACTAAAGAAGAGCAAGCCACAGAGTTTGTGTCGGAGCCGCCCGAGCCGCAAAATAATGGGTCGTGCCGATTGTGCTGTTGCGACCCATACTAAATCTCCCAAGAATATGACGGCAAGGTATAAACAGGCTACCAATAAGAGCGCATTTGCTCCTGCTTCAGGTGCAACAAACTGAGGAAGAAACGCGGCATTGAAAACAAGTGTCTTTGGATTCAACGTGGCAAGAAGAAGACCTTGCCAAAACAGTGGTTTCAATGGCTTTCGGTCCGTTTTGCTTTCCTCCATTTCTTCGATCCCGCGCTTCCAGAAGGAAATGCCAAGGTAGATCAAATAAGCGACGCCCACCCACTTTATCCAGATAAATGCAGAAACTGCGAATTCCAGAAGCGCCGCTAGTCCCAAGACTACCACCACCAGCTGAAGTGCCACCCCTATCGTGGTTCCAACGACTGTAGCGGCTCCGAAACGGGGCCCAAACTCTAACGTGTTGGCTATAATAAGCGCAACGTTTGGTCCCGGAATTGCGATAAGCAGAACCGTGGCGCTGATCAGAGCTATTGCGAGATTGAGATCCATATCTACTTGCTCCTTTCCCACCCTAAAAACGAAATTGGTTCATATCTCTGAGAAGACTGTTTTGCTCGGCCAGTATCTTAGAACGAGGGCGCAGACTTACGGATTCTGATCTTAGTTGAAAAATTGGTGCTCAGGAAAATTTTAGAGAGCTTTTTCATTGTCTTCCCGGCTCCCTGGCTGTGTCTGCGGTTAGCACGCCTTTTACCTAGCCTTATCTAAAGGGGGCAAATACATCTGAAGCAGTGCCAAGTGCACACTTTAAACTCCTTTTGACGTTACGTCGCGAGTGCCGCCCAGTTTGGCAAGAAGCTGACGTAAAGGTCAGGTATTGCTAATTTTATTGACTAATTGGTAAAAAAATGACGCGAGTCTCGGTTTTCTTCCCCCTTACGTCCCAGTTCGAAACTCTTACATGCGCTCCGTCGCTGCGGGTATTCACTCACGGAAATTGATCCTTGAGCCCACCAAACCAGCACGGTTCGGATCAGGCCCGCAGCGGCAAAGATTGAGATTTCGATTGGGAGTGAAGAATTTGATACCGCCTATCCTATCCGTTCTTCGGCGAGCCCAGAAATCTCATGGATCGAACAAATTCCTACACCTTGACACGCGTGGGTCGAAAGTGGGCGGGAACAAGGGAAGCTCAGGTCTGGAGAAATCTGAGCTTCAGCGCCTGTTTCGAAATGCCTTCAACGAAATGGAAAAAGGTCTACCTGTTCGGAACGAAGATTCGAGAAAGAATCCGCGCCAGCATGATGGTTCGTAAAGATAATGGTGCGGGCATTACATGCAGTATGCAAGTATTGCACAATAGACCTCGGCGGGCACATACCTAGGGGTTATTGGAGACATTTTTGCGGCGCAGTGTGTTGTCGAGGATGCCCGGTGCATCCGCGGCATTCTGCATCCAGGATTAACTGGTGCTTAGCTGAGCAAGGGTAGACAGCCCCGTGAAAAAGTACCCGATACATCTAACGGAGTCATGATTGACAGAAAGCGTTTCAAGTTGGAATGCTTACATCAAACCTAAGAACAAAAGCGAATACCGCACCCTTGTTTGTGATCTCGTGTGAAGGAGGCGAGAGGTCTGGATGAGGGGGTCAAATCCAGCCCCTCGCCCATGAGGGGTAAACGGTGTTGTAGTGTTGTTCCGTTGGGACCAAACTATCAGCAGGGCGCATTCTTGAAATTGGGGATTTCCCTTAATGTGAAGAAACTGTCCTGCAGTTTTGTTTCCAATTTGCAAACTGAAAGTTTCAAAAAAAGCCGTGGACACAATTTTGCCATAATGCCATCCTGACATAGTGGGCGGCATGTCTTGATTTTAGCACGTTCTGGTTTTTCTAACTGGATTTGAGGGGGTTACCTAGTACGGCGTGCCGCCCCACGAACAATCATCCGATCAGACAGAAGAGTGAACTGCACTTTTTGAGCGACTGGGTGTTGCTGCATCTTACACCACGGCGCCGCAATTGAGGTTGTTCATTAGATGCCATTCGAAACCAAGTCCGCCTTTGATGTGGACAAAGAAACGGTGAGTGCCTCATCCAAATTGACTGGCAATTGGGCCCGTCAGGACGGTTTTGAAGCCAAATATCTCGTAGCGGTCGAAAACAACTCGGCTTGAGAGCTGACCCCGAGCTTTGAATAGGCAGTGTGCCGATGCACCTTGACCGTTCCCTCTGTTATCCCGGGGAAAGCGGATGCTGATCCGGCAGAATGACCTTGCAGAACAAGACGAATAACCTCAGCTTCTCTGGGGCTGAGCCTGTCAGCACCAAAGGTCGCAAGGCGTTCCTCTACTTGGTTATCAACATCCTGTTCTGCTGCAGTCTCTTTCAGATTCCAATTTCGTATCACTGCAGCAGACAACGTTTTGTGAATGGCATCAATCTGCGCAACGTCCTCGGGTGTGAAACGGGATTGGCGCGTACCACTCGACAAGGAAATCACCATCCAGTCCCCAGCATCTAACTCGATCAGGACGCCGAGTTCGTCGCTGATCTGTACTTTTCGATAGAATGTCCGGTAGTACTCCGACCGGAAAAAAGCTTCGTTTACAGGTCAGTCAGGCGATACGCACCGGGTGTTTTGCCTGGCCGGCAAGCTTGAGAAAACGGATCCAGAAGATACGGGCCGGTCGCATAAAACTGAATTGATATGGTGGCCTGTACGTCATCGAGATCGTGTTAAAGCGAAATAGGCGGTGATTGACTGCGATACAGCGTGAGGATCATAGATTCAAAACTGACACGCAGTTCCAAGCGTTTTCGCAGGGCTGCCGAAAAGAAATCCGAACCCACCCGTTCCAGCAGGTTCGCAAATGCTTCATCCAAGTTCATTGCTGAAACGCCAGTTGGCAAAGCGCTGCGGTTGTTTGGTTCGTTCATACGAGACTATACCTTAAGATATATATCTTCTCGTAAATTTACAGTTACGTCTAATCGATTCCACTATCCACCCATGCCGCTGGCTCCGAAGGGTATCGTGCCCCATACCCGCATGGGTCTTGCTAACCCGCCAGCTCACCCGGCACAGGAAATCTCAACTGAATAGCTACGGAGTTAACAATTGCATACTTCAACTGATCGAGCCTTTCTCGCAGGCAATGCGATGGGGATTGGCGATGAAACCACCTTCAGCGGTGCAACAAGTCTGTTTCGGCGACACTATTCCCGCAATCTTCATGGCGTAGACATGGTGACCTGGGGTGTCCCATACGATCTTTCCGTGTCAAACCGCCCAGGGTGCCGTTTTGGGCCACGGGCAATTCGGGCGGCATCAACAATTCTTGCGTGGGACGGCGGCCCTTGGCCCTGGGGGTTTGACCCCTTCGAAACCCTGAACATGGTCGACTATGGTGATTGCGAAATTGACCCCGGTTTCCCCGAGCAAATTGTTGACCAGGTTCACAGCCAGGCACAAGAAATCCTAAAGTCCGGTGCTTTCCTGCTGACCATGGGTGGAGACCATTCCGTGACCTACCCGGTTCTGAAGGCTCAGGCAGAGCGCCACGGTCCCATTTCTCTAATCCAGATCGATGCGCATTCGGATACCTGGGAAGAAGACCCCAAGCGGATTGATCATGGTTCGATGTTCTATCATGCCGCCGTTGAAGGCGTTCTGGCGCCCGAATCGTCGGTCCAGGCAGGTATGCGCACGTTGAACGAAAAGACCCATGGATTTACCGTTCTAGATGCGAATTGGGTCCACGAAAACGGCATCGATGCGACCGCCGCACGCATCAAAGAAATTGTCGGAGATCGACCCGCTTATCTGACCTTTGACATCGATGCGTTGGATCCTGCTTTTGCACCGGGAACCGGCACACCGGTTTGCGGTGGGTTGTCGACCTATCAGGGGCAATCTCTGGTGCGTAAACTTGGTGGGATCAACCTTGTCGGGGCAGATCTCGTCGAAGTCTCACCGCCATATGATCACGCCGAAATAACCGCCTTGGCCGGGGCGTCGCTGTTATTGGATATGGTTTGTCTTGTGGCGAATGGTCGTAAGTAACTGCTGGTCCTAGAACAAAGTGGCGCCACTTTATCTTCACGTGTTCAAAGTTGAGAGGGCACTCAGACAGATATCGTCAAATCACGAGGTCGCAACGTGAAAGGTTGTGACCTGCAGGTTGCAGGCCCGGTAAGCGCGGTCCATGAAATGTACATCAGCCAACGGTCGGACAATTCCACCTAAGCGGCTGTGTCCAGGCTTGTCAGACTGGGCACGAGAAGAGCTTTGGCCCTCGCGCCCAGAATGATCTCAAGAACTCTAGTAAAACGGCATGGAACGGGGCAAATGACCTCCGATCAAGGCTGCTCACCTCTGGGTTTCTTCGACGGAACACCTGACTTCGTAAGAAGGACGTACAGATGCCAGGCGATGTGACGCCGGCGGTGCTGTGCTGCAACAGGTCAAGTTAGAAATGTAGTTGTATTCGCCCTAAACTAAGGCCCAAGGGCGGGTTCTGGGCAATTAAGCGCTGCATTGAAAGCAAGTTTCCGCTACGTAAACGCATGCCCACTTTCCGGCCTCCAAGACTTGCTCTATGCCCAACGAAGCATTCCGGTGAGGGCCAAAATGAATCTCAGTGTGTTGGAAATCTTTTGTGTAGTCCTGGCAAGCGTTGTGGCAGCAGCAGGCTTTGCCGGAGCCGTCAGTGCGCTGGTTTCAGCGATCTGAGATTGCGAAGAAAACTTCTTTGACTCCTATGGCCGCTCTGATAGATTTTCGGCACTGGCGCGACGGTTAGTCGCCTGTATTTATGAAATTAAAAACAACAGCATAGCTTCAACCAATGTCCAGTGGCGATAGGATATTATACTGGAGGGAATAGGCATAAGTTTCCAGTAAATGACTGGTGCTGCTCAAGCCCACGGCACATCCTGTCGATGGTTGTGAGGTCTTGTCGTTCACCTAGCAGAGGGGTTGGCGAGGGGGTAAAGCCAACCCCTCTGAAGGGGATAACCGGACCGGCTAAAGCGGACCGTTGCAGCCAAGCTATTCGAAGCTTGCAGGCGCGTATATTGGGGGTTCCCCGTAGTTGGTAAAATTAATCTTTCAGACACATTCCGGACATCTCATGCAGATACCAACAAAATACGGCGCGCCTAGAAGACGTCTGACGATTTCTTGAGGGGGTACGAGTTTGGCGCGTCGTACCTTTCTGTTGGGGAATGCTGCGCGGGTTCTCAATCCACGGTGATCGGTCTACCTTGCGAAAGGGACTGTGAAGCTGCATCAGCCAAAATCTGTGCCCGCAACCCATCTGAGATGCTTGGGGAAAGAGGCTTGGAACCCGAGACTGCAGCAACAAAATGCACCAACTCAGCGCGATAAGCGGCCTCGTAGCGCTCAAGGAAAAAGTGCTGAGCAGGGGCCTTGCGGAAACCGGCAGGCGTGGCGACCTCGACCGAGTTTTCCAACATGTTTTCCGCGCGCAACATACCCTTTTCGCCATGCACCTCGATACGCTGGTCATAGCCATAACTGGCACGGCGGGAGTTCGATATCTGACAGATCTTGCCGCTGGCCGTGGTCAAGGTGACAGCAGCGGTGTCGACGTCTCCGGCTTTGCCAATTTCGGGATCGACCAGCGATGAGCCAACGGCGTATATGCTAACCGGCTCTTCACCCAGAAGAAAACGCGCCATGTCCAAATCGTGGATCATCATATCGCGGAACAACCCGCCTGAGCTTTCGATATAGCTGATTGGTGGCGGTGAAGGGTCGCGCGACAGGATGGTGACAATCTCGACCTCTCCGATTTCGCCTGTGGCGATACGAGATTGGATATTGGCAAAACTTGGGTCAAAGCGGCGGTTGAAGGCGGTCATAAAGGGCACGCCAGTGGCTTCGACCACTTTGATGCAGTCGCGGATGCGGTCGGCGGACATATCCACCGGTTTTTCGCAGAAGATTGCTTTGCCAGCGTGCGCAGCCTGATGGATCAGATCGTAATGGGTGTCGGTGGGGGTACCGACTATGACCGCATCGACATCCGGACTGGTGATCAACGCGTCCGCAGAAAGAACCGTCGCTCCGGTCCGGTCGGCCAGACTCTGAGCCGGATCGGCGAATGCATCCGCTACGGCGCTGACGCGGGCACCTTCGATCTGTCCGATCGAGCGTGCATGGACCTGGCCAATGCGTCCGCAGCCCAATAGACCAATATTCAGCATGTCATGCTCCCTTGAAGGCTTGCAGAACGCGGCGGGTGGCTTCGACCACCGGTGCGTGGGTTTCTTTCAAAATCTGGACGCGATCAAAACGATCCGGCTCCGCATTCACGGCCGCGCGCAAGGCGTTCCCAAAAGCCATCCGGAGCTCGGTTCCGATGTTGAATTTGCAGATTTTAGACCCGCGCGCCAGAGCCGTGCGCTGGGCTACCGGAACACCTGATCCACCGTGAATGACCAGTGGTACTTCGGTCACGGCTTCGATCGAGCGGATGCGTGTCTCGTCCAAACCGCCTTCCTTGTTCTGCTGCAGATGGACGTTGCCGACCGAGATCGCCATCGCGTCCACACCGGTCTCTCGAGCGAATTGCGCGGCTTCCTCTGGGTCGGTTCCGTCCGACCCTTCGCCGCCGGAATAGCCAACAAAGCCGATCTCTCCTTCGCAGGAGACCCCGGCAGCATGCGCCATCTCGGCAATCGCAGCGGTCTCGGCGATGTTCTGTGCCAATGGTTTGCGCGATCCGTCGAACATGACCGAGGTGAAACCGCTGTCGATGGCAATGCGGCAATCTTCATGGGTGTACCCATGGTCCAGATGGGCCACGACGGGAACGCTGGCCCCTTCGGCTAGATGGCGAAACATCTCACCCAGAACCGGCAGCGGTGTGTGTTCGCGGCAGGAGGGGCCGGCCTGCAGGATGATAGGCACACCTTCGGCCTCGGCAGCAGCCACATAGGCGCGCATGTCCTCCCAGCCCAGCGTCACCAGTCCGGCCACGGCATAACCGTCACGCAGCGCGGGTTGCAGCACGTCCGATAATGTCACAAGGCTCATTTGAACTTGGCCACCATATCCATGATGCCCGGAATCGTATGCAGCTGGGCTGCATGGGTCGGTTGGAAATACTGCTTCAGCGAGCGCTGACTGAGCCCGCCGAGGATGGTGAAATAGTACATTTCATACCCTGGCAAAACTGCGCAGGGGTGATAGCCCTTGTCCAGCAGGATCGTCGAGCCATCCATGATGTGATAGGCATCACCCGGCTTGTTGTCTTCGCGCTGCAGCATCTGGACGCCAGAACCATAGTTGGGCCGGAAGCGGAAATTATAGGTTTCGTCATGGCGGGTTTCGATCATTTCGCCATCGTCGCTTTTGCGGTCGGTGTCATGTTTGTGGCTGGGAAAGCCGGACCAGCCGCCCTGACCCACGGTATAAAGTTCAGACACCAGCAAGCGGCCGACCTTGTCGTGATGGTTCGCGCCCAGAATGTGTTTGATTTTTCGATGGGTCTTGGTGTCGTCCGATCCATACTGCACCAGGTCCAGCTCGGGTACGCGGACATCAAAGGGTTCAAGCACACGGTCGAATTTTGCGCCCGCGATGAAGGTTTCGGTTTCATCCGTTATGCAGGTTATTCGAACCTTGGTGCCGACGGGAACGTATACGCCCTCGGGCTCGCCATCCCAGACGTCGACGGTGCGGTTGCCAAGGTTGGTATAGATCGCGCCGTCCACATCGACATCCACGGTACCGGTGGCGGGCACGATGCAGGTCTCATAGCCTGGCACGGCATATTCGAACACCTCGCCCTTTTTCAGTTTGACGATGTTGAAATAGTTTAGCGGCACCAGATCATGGTCGGCATCGACGATAGGTTTGTTCTGGTTGTCATGGGGCGCAATATGCATCTGCGTCTCCTTTCAGGTATCCGTGGAGCCCGGGTGTTGGGCCAGAAATTCGTCAAGTTCGGGCGTCGTCGGCATGGCCCCGGCGCAGCCGGGTTTCGACACGACGATCGACGCGCAGGCCGAACCGCGCAGCACCGCATCGCGCAGGTCATGCCCCGCAGCGATCGAGGCCAGCAGACCGGCCAGAAAACTGTCGCCCGCGCCGTTGGGCTTCACGGCGGTAACGGGGTAGATGCCGGTGCGGACCTCTTGCCCGTCTGCCAGCGTAATGGCCCCCTCATGGCCCATCTTGTAGATCACCATCTTGCCGTTGGCCGCCAATTCGCGGGCCTTGTCTAAACCTTTTTCGATGCCGCCCGCCATAAAGCCGAACTCTTCATCATTGCCCACGATCAGATCGCTTTCATTCCCTGCGCGGGTCAGAACCTCTGAGGCGACTTTAGGTGATGGCCAACTATAAGGGCGGTAGTCGATGTCGAAGATCACCGGCAGACCTGAGGCGCGCGCATTTTCAAATGCGCGGAAGGTGGCCGAGCGTGAGGGTTCCGCAGCAAACACCGTGCCCGCCGTGATCAGGGCTGAGAAGGCGCTGTAGTCGACCTCATCCATATCCGCCTCGGTTACCTGGAAATCAGCGGCGCCGTTGCGGTAGATGACATTCTGAAAGTCTTTGATGCAACTTTCGTAGACAGCCAAGGACGTACGCGCCTCGCCACCCACAGCTCGGACATATCTCGTTTCAACGCCATAGTCGCGCAGCCGGTTCACACAGAACCGCCCCACGGCATCATCCGAGACCGAGGTGACCAGCGCCGCTTGCGATCCCAGCTTCACCAGTCCGGCGCAGATATTGGCGCTTGATCCGCCCAGATCGGCGCGAAACACCTGTGCGTCTTCGCTTTTGGTTCCGACCGGATCCGCAAACATGTCCATTCCGGCCCTGCCGAACACGGCAAAGCGGTTACCTTTTATACCTTCAATCAGAGTCACGTGCGCCCCTCGGTATTGCCTGCCCGCGCGGCATCCAGCACCTCGGGGTAGGGATAGTTCAAGCCCAGCAACTGCCGCAGATCGGGACTTGCCTGATCAAGGAAATCCTGCGGTAGCGCAGCGGGCATATCTTCCATCGGTTTAACCCATTTGGGCAGATACTGGATCAGGATCGCGCTGCGGTCGTGATCCGCTTTGTTCGGCATCGCGCAATGCCACGTTACGCCATAGAACAGAGCAACATCGCCAGGCTCACCGGTCATCTGCTCGCATTTGTCATAGAACTTGTCTTCGGGCGTGGGATAACGCAGCTCTTTCTGCGATCCGGGTACATAGCCGGTCGCGCCGCTTTCCTTGGTGAACGGGTCCAGCAAAACCGAGACCTGTGCATTCATCGGAAATGATCCATTCAGACCTACGGGATGCGTTTCAGGGCTGTGAAAGTCCCAATAGGGATAGTCGACATGCGGCTCCTGCCCCGGCCCGCCCGGCAGGATGCGATTGGCAGCGATCGAGCCCATGATGAACTCGGTCCCCAGAAACTTGCGGAGGATCTTCATCAGAACCGGATGCGCAGCCATGCGGGAAAACACGTCGCCTTTGGCCAACAGGTTCCAGACCCGCCGCTGCAGGTTCAGTTTGCCATCCTCTTCCGCAGCACCTTGAAAGTGGGTTACTTTCTCTGCGGCTGCCTCCGAATGTTCCATGACAATAGCACGGGCTTCCGCGATCTCCTCGGGCGTGAACAGGCCGGAGATGGCAACCGCGCCGCCGCCATTCAGCAACTCACCAACGATGATATCAGGATCAGCTGTTTCTGCTGTAAACCGTTTCATCAGACACCCTTACGCTGATTTTCGCGGGTGGATTCCCACTCGATATGAGCGTTGCGAACCCTCTCGTCGGTAGAAGTGTGGGGTGTACCAACCTCCCACCAGGTATGGCCTTCGGTGGTCCAGCCTTCGTAGGCATCCACATCCATCACTATCACATAAGTCTTGTCGCTGGCCTTGGCGCGCTTGAACGCTTCGGCCAGTTCTGCCGGGTTCGCAACCTTTTCGCTGGAGGCTCCCATCGAGGCCGCGTGGGCCACGAAATCAACGCCGAAGGCTTCGGGAATGGTCGGGCAATCTTCCAGCAGGTTGTTGAAGCTTTCGTTGCCTGTGTTGTTCTGCAGCTTGTTGATGACCGCAAAGCCGCCATTGTCCAGCACTAGAACAATCATCTTCTTGCGGCTCAGAACCGAGGAATAGATGTCCGAGTTCAGCATCATATAAGAGCCGTCACCGCAGAACGTAATCGTGTCCTTGTCCGACTCACGCTCAGATTGGGCAATGCGCGCGCCCCAAGCGCCGGCGATCTCGTAGCCCATGCAGGAGAAACCAAATTCGACGTCGACGGTCCCAATATCCAGAGTGCGCCAATTGGCGGTGACCTCGGCGGGCAGGCCTCCGGCAGCGGCCACCACGCGGTCGCGCGGGTCGCAAAGCTCGTTCACAACGCCGATGGCTTGCGCGTAGGAGTTTGGGCGGTTCCCGTACGAGATATTCTCGGCCACATAGGCATCCCATTTACGCCGTTCGTCCTGTGCCAGAGATACCCAATCGGATGGCGCAGTGTAATCAACCGCCTGTGTTAGAGCCTGAATTGACAGCTTGGCATCCCCCACGACCGGCAACGACATATGCTTGCCCGCATCATGCCGCGCCGCGTTGATCGAGATGAACTGAGCGTCCTTGGCAAAGGCGGTCCACGATCCGGTTGTGAAATCCTGCAGCCGCGTGCCGACTGCGACGATCACATCGGCCTGCTCTGCAATCGCGTTGGCACTGTCCGATCCAGTGACGCCGATCGGGCCAATGTTCAGCGGATGGGTCGCCAGCATATTGGCGCGGCCTGCGATGGTTTCGACGACCGGGATCTGAAGCTTTTCGGCGAATTCGGTCAGCTCGGCCACGGCTTGCGAATATTGCACGCCGCCACCCGCGATGATCATCGGGCGTTTCGCCCCTGCCAACGCGGTAGCAGCATCGGCGATTTCATCCGCATCGGGAGATTGGCGGCGAATGCGATGCACTTTTTTCTCGAAGAATTTCACCGGGTAGTCATAGGTCCAACCCTGCACATCCTGCGGCAACCCGAGGAAAGCAGGCCCGCAATCGCCCGGGTCCAGCATCGTTGCAATGGCAGCGGGCAGCGACTGTATCACTTGCGCCGGATGCGTGATGCGATCCCAATAGCGGCTAACCGGCTTGAACGCGTCATTCACACCGAAGGTCGGGTCATAGTAGTTCTCCATCTGCTGAAGGACCGGGTCTGGAAGGCGGGTGATGAAGGTGTCGCCGCACAGCATCAGCATTGGCAGACGATTGGCGTGGGCCAGTCCGGCGGCGGTCAGCAGATTCGCAGTACCGGGCCCTGCGCTGGCGGTGCAGAACATGAATCGCTGACGCAGCCATTGCTTGGCATAGCCTGCGGCTGCGAATCCCATGCTCTGTTCATTCTGCCCGCGATAGAGCGGCAACTCCTCCCGCACCGTGTTCAGCGCTTCGCCCAGGCAGGTCACATTGCCATGACCAAAAATCCCGAAACCCCCGCCACATAGACGATATTCCTGTCCGTCAATCTCGATGAACTGGTTCGACAGCCAGCGAATGATCGCCTGCGCCGTTGTTAGGTAAACGGTGTCATGTTGCGCGGACATGTCTGCGGGCTCCTTTAGGAAAATTGCGGTGCAGTGCCGAATGCTGCTTGCGAGAGTCCTATTCTCACGATACAAGTTTTGCAACCGGTTGCAAATGGTTTTCAGGAAAAAGCGAGGGAGGGCGTCGGAATGGCAGAGATCGGCATTGGCATTCTGGGCGGCGGATATATGGGCAAGGCCCATGCAGTTGCCATGTCCTCGGTCGGGGCGGTGTTCAACACTGCCTTGCGTCCAAGGTTGGAGATAGTTTGCGCGTCCTCACCGGAAAGCGCTGAACGGTATCGTCAGGCCTATGGATTCGCGCGCTCGACGGATGACTGGCGTGTGCTGGTCAACGACCCGAAGGTTGAGGCCGTTGTGATCGCCACACCTCCGGAAACACATTGCGAGATCGCTCAGGCGGCGTTTGCGCTGGGCAAACCGGTGCTGTGTGAAAAGCCTTTGGGCGCGTCGCTGGAAGATGGTGCTGCAATGGTGGTTGCCGCCGAAGCCTCAGGCTTACCCAATATGATTGGGTTTAACTATATCCGCACACCTGCCAGCCAATATGCTCGCGCTCTGATTGCCGAAGGAGAGATCGGCGACATCACATGGTTTCGGGGTGAGCATACGGAAGACTTCTATGCCCACCCCCAAACCCCGGCGTCTTGGCGTACAACCGGAATGTCTAACGGAGCGCTAGGCGATTTGGCGCCTCATATGATTAATGCCGCTCTGGCCTTAGCCGGTCCAGTCACGCGGGTGATGGCAGAGGTCGAAACCGTTCACAAAAGCCGTCCCGGCGGTGAGGTGGACAATGACGATCACGTCCAAATGATGGTTCGCTTTGCAAACGGTGCAATGGGATCGATTTATATCAGTCGAATCGCGACAGGACGCAAGATGGGCTATGCCTATGAGATCAGTGGCACCAAGGGCGCGATCCGCTTTGATCAGGAAGACCAGAACGCTTTGTGGCTCTACCGTATGGAGGGCCCCGAAGCTGAGCGTGGTTTTCGTAAGATCCTGACCGGCCCTGCGCATCCGGACTATGAGCCGTTCTGTCAGGGCCCTGGCCATGGTACGGGCTATCAGGACCAGATTATCATCGAAGCGCGTGATTTCCTGCATGCGATCGAGACAGGTAAACCGGTTTGGCCGACCTTTCACGACGGGCATGAGGTCAACCGGATCGTTGCTGCGGCGCTGGCGTCGTCAGCGGATGAAAGCTGGAAAAACATCGAAGATTTCTGAGCATCGGAGACAAGACAAGATGAGCATCAGAATTGGTAATGCGCCCTGCTCCTGGGGCGTGGAATTTGCGCAGGACCCGCGCAATCCACATTGGAAAACCGTTCTCAGCGACTGTGCCGAGGCTGGGTACAAGGGCATCGAACTAGGCCCGGTGGGCTTTATGCCCGAAGACCCTGCAGTTCTGGCCGATGCGCTTGCCGAACATGATCTGGAGTTGATCGGTGGTGTGGTCTTCCGCAACTATCACGACCCCGATGCGTGGGAAGATGTGCTCGACGCCACCCACCGCACCGCTCGCGCATTGAAAGCGCATGGGGCGCAGCACATGGTGCTGATCGATGCGATCTCACCCCGCCGCGCGCCAACCGCTGGTCGCGCCGATGAGGCTGAGCAGATGGACAAGGCCGAGTGGACCGCGTTCCGGGATCGCATTGCCGAGAGCGCGCGAATCGGGGCGGAGGAATACGGTCTGACAGTGGGCATGCATGCCCATGCCGCAGGCTTCATGGACTTTGAACCTGAGCTTATCCGTCTGCTGGATGAGGTTGATGAAAACCTGCTGAAGATTTGCTTCGATACGGGCCATCATTCTTATGCAGGTTTCGATCCGGTGGGGTTCATGCAGCGATACGTTGGTCGGATCTCGTACATGCACTTCAAGGATATCTCTCCGACCGTGAAGGCAGATGTGATCGCAAACCGGACGGGCTTCTACGATGCCTGTGGGCAAGGGATATTCTGCAATTTGGGTGACGGTGACGTGGACTTTCCAACCGTTCGTCAGGTGCTGTTGGACGCAGGTTTCACAGGATGGTGCACGGTCGAGCAGGATTGCGACCCAACGCTCGACCCTGATCCTGTAGGGGACGCACGGAAGAACCGCGAATACCTTGAATCCATTGGTTTCAGTTAAGGAGGTCCAGACAATGACCAAGCTGAAATGGGGCATGATCGGCGGCGGCGAAGGCAGCCAGATCGGACCAGCGCACCGCATGGGCGCGTTGGCGGACGGGCGGTTCGACTTCACCGCCGGTGCGCTGGATCACCGGCCTGACGTCGGTCGAGAATATGCGCAACGGTTGGGCATCGCGGCAGACCGTGCCTATGGCGATTGGACCGAGATGCTGGCAGGCGAACGCAGCCGTGTTGATCGAATTGATCTTGTGACGGTGGCCACGCCGAATGCGACACATTTCGAGATCACCAAAGCTTTCCTCGAAGCCGGGTTCAATGTGCTGTGTGAAAAGCCTATGACCATGACCGTCGAAGAGGGTGAAGAGATCGTTAAGGTCGCTGAAAAATCAGGGAAAATCTGTGCGGTGAACTATTGCTATTCCGCCTACCCGATGGTGCGGCAGGCCCGCGCGATGGTGCGCGCCGGTGAGATTGGAAAAGTCCGGCTGGTCGTCACCAGTTTCAGCCACGGCCACCATGGTGACGCCACGGATGCAGATAACCCGCGAGTGCGCTGGCGCTATGATCCCGCGATGGCCGGGGTTTCGGGTCAGTTTGCCGATTGCGGCATTCATGCGTTGCACATGGCCGGATTTATTGCCGACGATGAAGTCGAGACTTTGTCGGCAGATTTCGCATCGACCATTCCCAGCCGCGAGTTGGAGGATGACGCGATGGTCAATTTCCGCATGTCGAATGGCGCGGTCGGGCGCCTTTGGACGTCTTCGGTTGCGATTGGCCGGCAGCACGGGTTCGACATACAGGTGTTTGGCGAAACCGGAGGCCTGCGCTGGGCATCCGAACAGCCCAATCAACTGATTTATACGCCCGTTGGTGGCCGTACTCAGATCATCGAGAAGGGCGAGGGCGGGTTACACGAAGAGGCGCAGCGACTCAGTCGTGTGGCGATTGCGCATCCCGAAGGATTTCCGTTAGCAGTTGCGAATATCTATTGCGATCTGGCGGATGCGATTTCCGGCGCAAGCCGAGACGGCCTGCCCAATGCGGCAGACGGTGTGCGTTCGATGGCAGCCGTTCATACGGCAGTGGCCTCAGCCAAAGAGAGCGGCGCATGGATGGATGCCCGACCACCTATGTTTCGCTGAGCCTACGGAGCGGGGCGCAATGTGCCCCGTTCGATCACTGAACAGGGGAATATCCGTGCCTCAGGGTAACGGTCAGGTTCGTTCAAAGTTGCCACCATCAATTCGATCGAGGAACTGACAATCTGACGGATTGGCTGATGGATGGTGGTGAGGTCGATATTCTCCCACCGTGCCATCTCCATATCGTTCAGGCCGATGATCCCGATATTTTCGGGCACTTTCAGGCCGCTATCCAAAATCGCGGACAGCACCCCAATGGACAAAACGTCATCGCCGCAGAAATAGGCCTCGGCCGGTTTGGATTTCAACAGTCGCAGCATTTCGCGCCGACCGGCGTCGAAGGAATAAGCCTCGGCAAAAGAACAATTTACTTCGATCTGCGGGTGCTTTGCCATCTCGGACATGAACCCTGAATGTCGGTCCTGGGTCGAGGTCGCGGCTTCGGGCCCGCCGAGGAATGCTACATTAGAGTAGCCGCGCGCCACCAGTTCGCGCGCAGCCATGCGCCCGCATTCCGCATTGTCGATACCCACCACATGCACCTGAGGCGATGAAGAAGATCGGCCAAAACTGTGCACCACAGGCACACCCGCATCCCGGAACGCCTTCGAGAAGCCGGGAGGCAAAGTAGACGACGCGACAACTACGCCATCGACCGAATACTGCCGTAGCATCCGTACCGAATTCGCGGGATCGACCTCATCTGTCAGATTAACCAGCAACGGGCGCAATCCGCGATCCTGCAATCCGCGGGTGAACAGGTCAAAAACCTCAAGGAAAATCGGGTTATGGAAGTTGTTTGAAACCAGCCCTATCAGCTTGGTCCGCCCTGTGGTCAGCGACGATGCCAGCGCGTTCGGGCTGTAGCCCAGCTCCTGTGCCGCCTTTTCTACCTTGCGGCGCATCTTGTCGGAAACCGAAGCCCCATCCGTGAAAGTGCGCGACACGGCAGAGCGGGAAACACCCGCGCGTTCTGCAACCTCTTTCAACGTGACAACCATAACCTGTCCGACCCTCTTTATCTTTGTGGCAGCCCTTTTACCCATATTCTTTGGTAGATGCAGTATGAAACACTCTCAAATCAAATTGCAACCGGTTGCAAAAATTTGTCAGATATGCTCTAACTCGAGTCGGAAAGGTGCAGAGGACCGCCTTGTTCCGGAATAACGAAGAGTTTTGGGAGGACATCATGACTTCACTGACGAAAAAGCTGGCGCTGGCCGCAGTAGTGGCGGCGACGCCGCTGATCGCTGCCACAAGTGCAGCGGCGGAAGGTGAGAAATACATTCTGGTCAGCCATGCGCCGGATAGCGACAGCTGGTGGAACACGATCAAGAATGGCATCGCTCTTGCGGGCGAACAGATGGGCGTTGAGGTGGAGTATCGCAACCCGCCCACCGGTGACATCGCCGATATGGCGCGCATCATCGAACAGGCTACAGCCTCAGGCCCGAACGGCATCATCACCACGCTGGCGGATTATGACGTGCTGCAAGGCCCAATCACAGCGGCGGTGGATTCCGGCATTGATGTCATCATCATGAACACCGGCACCCCTGATCAGGCACGCGAAATCGGTGCTCTGATGTATGTTGGACAGCCCGAATATGATGCAGGTTTGGCTGCCGGACAGCGCGCCAAGGGCGACGGCATCACAAGCTTCCTCTGCGTGAACCATTCGATCCAGCAGCCGACGCTTGCCGAGCGCTGCCAGGGCTTTGCGGATGGTCTGGGTGTGGAGCTGGGTAACTCGATGCTCGACAGCGGCACCGACCCGGCAGAGGTCAAGAACAAGGTACTGGCCTATCTGTCGGCTAATCCCGAAACCGGTGGGATCCTGACACTTGGTCCGGTCTCGGCTGACCCGACAATCGCCGCTCTGAAAGAAAACGGTATGGCAGGTGACATCTACTTCGGCACCTTCGACCTAGGTGAAGAGATCGTCAAAGGTATCAAAGATGGCACCATCAATTGGGGTATCGACCAGCAGCCTTTCCTGCAGGCCTATCTGCCGGTGGTGATCATGACCAATTATCACCGTTATGGTGTGCTGCCGGGTAATAACATCAACTCGGGCCCCGGCTTCGTAACTGCGGACGGTCTGACCAAAGTCGAGGAATTCGCGGGCGAATACCGCTAATTCTTAAGGGTGGTGTCTGATCGCACCACCCACACAACCCCCCATAATTTTTGTGGAGACACCCCATGTCCACCACCAGTCAAGTCACTGACGAACGCGTCAAGGAAATGTCAGCGCTGCGACGTTGGCTGATCCGGCCCGAACTGGGCGGGATCGTCGGAACCGTCGCCGTTTTCACCTTCTTCCTGCTCTTTGCTGCCGATTCCGGTATGTTCAACGCACAGGGCATCATGAACTGGACCACGGTTTCGGCACAATTCGTCATTATCGCCGTTGGTGCCTGCCTGTTGATGATTGCAGGTGAATTTGACTTGTCAGTCGGCTCGATGATCGGGTTTTCGGGCATGCTAATTGCAATTTTTCTCGTAATCCTCGGCTGGCCAGCATGGGTGTCGATCATCGTCACCTTTATCCTGTGCATGCTGATCGGCGCATTTAATGGCTGGATTGTCATCACCACCGGGCTTCCCAGTTTTATTGTGACGCTGGCATCGTTGTTTATCCTGCGCGGCTTCACGATTTATCTGCCCCAGACAATCGAAAACAAAACCATCATCGGAGGCATCCGCGACGCAGCCCAAGGTGACTGGCTCGCGCCGGTCTTCGGTGGAAAGATTGGTCAGGGCCTATTCCAGTGGATGGGTGACAATGGGTGGATCGCGGTATTTGAACGCGGCACTCAGCAGGGCAAACCTGTGGTCGAAGGCATTCCGATGCTGATCGTCTGGGCCATCGTGCTGGTCATCATCGGGCATTTCGTTTTGACCCGCACTCGCTTCGGCAATTGGATATACGCTGCAGGCGGCGATGCGGAATCGGCGCGCAATTCGGGTGTCCCCGTAAACCGTGTGAAAGTGACGATGTTCATGTTCACCGCCTTCTGCGCGACGGTCTTCGCCACCTGTCAGGTGATGGAGTTTGGCTCGGCCGGTGCTGACCGCGGCCTGTTGAAAGAGTTCGAGGCGATTATCGCAGTGGTCATCGGCGGCGCGTTGCTGACCGGTGGTTACGGTTCGGTTCTGGGCGCAGCTCTGGGCGCATTGATCTTCGGTGTTGTGCAGCAAGGGCTGTTCTTTGCCGGTGTCGAGAGTTCACTGTTCCGAGTGTTCTTGGGCGTGATCCTTCTAGGGGCCGTGATCCTCAACACCTATATTCGTCGCATCATTACAGGGGAGCGCTAAGATGAATCCCGAACACGCACCCATTATCCAGATGAAAGACATCGAAAAGCACTTTGGCAGCGTTATTGCGTTGGCAGGTGTGTCAGTAGATGTTTTTCCGGGCGAATGTCATTGCCTGCTTGGCGACAACGGCGCAGGTAAATCGACTTTCATCAAAACCATGTCGGGTGTTCATCAACCCACCCATGGTGAAATCCTGTTCGAAGGTAAACCGATGCATTTCGCCGATCCGCGCGATGCCATCGCCGCCGGGATCGCAACGGTGCACCAGCATCTGGCGATGATCCCACTGATGTCGGTCAGCCGTAACTTTTTCATGGGCAATGAGCCCGTTAAAAAAGTCGGCCCGGTCAACATCTTCGACCATGACTATGCCAACAAGGTCACGATGGAAGAGATGCGCAAGATGGGCATCAACCTGCGCGGTCCAGATCAGGCGGTTGGTACGCTGTCCGGAGGTGAGCGCCAGACGGTCGCCATCGCACGCGCAGTTCATTTCGGGGCCAAAGTTCTGATATTGGACGAGCCGACCTCGGCCCTTGGTGTTCGGCAGACAGCCAACGTGCTGGCGACGATCGACAAGGTACGTAAACAGGGCATCGCCGTGGTGTTTATCACTCACAACGTTCGCCACGCGCTGGCAGTGGGAGATCGCTTTACCGTTCTCAACCGGGGTCAAACGCTGGGCACGGCCCAACGTGGGCAAATCACCCCGGATGAGCTGCAGGACATGATGGCAGGCGGCCAGGAACTGGTCGAGCTGGAAGGCAGTCTGGGCGGTACCGTCTGATCCTTTCGCACCCCACTGGCTGTGCTGGCGGGGTGACTACTTTTTCTCAAAGAACAAAATGACCTCACCCAGCCTTACACCATAGCGTGAGACATAGGCTCGGTTCAGAAGCCGGTCATCCGACAACAGCCACATCCAATCATCGAAATTAACGCGCATAGTGCCGTCTTTGATGGGCAGGTCGATCTTGTATTTCCAGTTGAAGGTATCGCCGCGTTCAATCCCGCTGGCCGTGCCTATTACACCGGGCGCGGTGCCGGTCCAGCTGTCCTCTCCGGACTTGGTCAGGGTCCATATCCGTTGCTCGGTTGCGCCGTCGTCATAGATGAAATCTTCAACAAGCGTCAGAGTCTCTCCGTCCCATGTGCCGTCAATATCGACCGTGAACCGGCGCGGGACGTTGCCCAGCACGTCTTGAAACTGGCCATAGGCAACGGTCTTACCTTCAAAGAATTCCTCAAGGTTCAACTGTCGGTCCGACAGGAAGGTCGTCGGGATGCGCGGTTTAGCGGAGCAGGCGGTGAGCATCGCCAGCCCCGCGAGAGCGACGACTGCAACAAGCGTGCGGCGGGAAATCACTGCAAAACCCGCAGATCAGAGTCTGTGTCATGCCCATTTGCACCATGCAGATGGGCCGACTTCACCTCGGGGGCGGGACGCATCGTAGCGACCAACTCGGCAACCTTGATCCCGAATTTGCGCATCTCGGACCGGTTCATGATCACCCCATTTTCGGTCAGGTACATCCAGTCCGTCACATCCAGTGTGTGCCCGCCCGCATCTTCGGGCAGGATGATGCGATAGGTCAGTTTTACGGTCGCGCCCGAGATCACGCCTTTGCCTTCGCCCACAATATCGTCCGCTGTTGCGGTGAAGGTATTGCCCGTACCCAACGTCAGATACCACTTGCGGGTCATCTGTTTGCCATTGGAATAGGTGAAATACTCGGACAATGTGCCGGTGTTGCCGTCCCATTCGCCGACCATGCGCGCGACAAAGCTGTTCGACATCTTGCCATTCGGACCATAGATCAGCCCTTCCGACAGGATCTCTCCATTCAGGTTCTTCTTCAGCGAAAACTCAGGCCCGGTCCCGCTGTAGTCGGACGGTGATTGCGACCGGAAGCTTAGGAAGCGGTTCTTCACAGCGAACACCGCAAATATGGCGAGCAGACAGAACAGGAGCGTTTTCATTCGGCAGAGACCTCTGTCGGGAGCGTCAGGACCAAGCCAAACGCTCCGAGTTTAAGAATGCAGGGCAGGACAGCATAGGCGAGGGTGAGTGTGTTCAAAGCCTCAGCCGAATTTGCCTGTCCGGGGGTGAAGCCGCTGCGTTCCAGTAGCGGCAGAGTGAAAAAGGCAGCCAGCGCGAGCCCAAGCTTGCCTGCGAAGGACCAGATGCCGAACGCGGCAGACGCGTTCAACCCGGCGCGGGTCAGAACGACCGAGAACATGGCGGGCAGGACAACCATATCCGCCCCAAGTGCCGCGCCGGATGCGAGGCAGATGATCGCGAAACCGGCTAGATTTCCGGGGGCCAGAAGCGCGGCCCCGACAAAACCGAGAATGGCCAGTGGCATGGCAATCATCAGAGTCTGTTTCGGGCCAATCCTGTTGCTGAGCTTTGCCCAGAACGGCACGCTGAGTCCCGCGCTGAGGAAGAACAAGATCAACAAAGGCCCCGCTTTGCCTGGCAGTTGCAGTCGGTCTTCGACAAAGAACAGGAACAGGGTTGAGGTGATCGCGACGGGCAGACTGTTCACCAACGCCAGAGCGAGTAGACGTAAAGCACCGGCCTGTCCAAGGCCCGCGAAGGACAGCCCGTGTCCAGTGATTGGCGTGCGTCGCCACATTGGCAATGTCACGGCCAATGTCACCACGGCCAGAATTCCGAGGAACAGACCAAAGGCCGGATATCCCTGTGCACCAGCACCAAAGGCTACGAATAGGGCGGGTGCTGCGGCGGCAATTATCACGCCGGTTAGTTGCCCACCCTCTCGGAAGGCAGCCAGTGTCATCAATTCTTTCGGGTTGGCTTGTTTGGCGAGTGTCGCACTGCGTCCGTAGAGCAGGATGGTTCCGAGGCTGTAGGCTGAAAACAAAAGGATCAAAATAGATACTAATAAGGAGATACTGGCCCCTTCCGGCAGTCCAAAAAGCAATGGAAACCCGATCGCCAGACCCAGCGCAGCGACCGTGGCGAACAGGATTTGCCCGCCCGGCCAGCGATCAATCGCCCAGCCGATTAGCGGATCCTGCACCAGATCGACCAACCGGATGACCAGTAGAACGGTCCCGATCACACCTAGCCCGATGCCGAGATTCACGGCGGCAAAACGCGGCAGGTGGATATAAAGCGGGATACCCGCCGCAGCCAGCATCAAGGCATAGAGGCTGACACGCGGGTACAACATCAGTTGCCTCGCAATGACCGTGTAAATGCCGCTGACCGGGTATTGTCACCCAGAAAAATCGACATGAAGCTGCGGGTAATGCCCGGATTGGTCAGGGTGCAGGTTTTGCTTCCGTTGCGCCAGAAACTAACACTGTTGGGACCTTGCGCGATGGCCAGATAGCTGTCGCCCTTGCTGACCGCCTGAAAACAGGTCTGCAATTGAGCCTCCGTCGGTGCGGGATTGCCTTGCCGGGCCATCTCCTCAAGTGTCGACTCGACCAGCGCCTTCTGTTTCAGGTTCTTCCGATAGGTCAATTGTAGGCCGAAATCCGCGTTCCAGCTAAATGCGGCACCGCCGGGTGTGTAGAGCTTGGCATCATAGAGCGGCAGTCCCAGAAAGCGGAAGGTCGCGTTGCCGCGCAGCTCGGGATCGCGGATCGCATCGGACATAGGTGATGCCGCCAGCCCGCCGGGGATCAGCAGAATCAAACACACCAATGCCGCAGCCATATTAGGCCAAGGCAGGAACGGCCGGCTGTTTCTCAGAAATGCCATTGTCAGCTCCGATGATTTGCGGGGTGCAGGTGATGCGCTCAACCACGTGCATTGCACTGGCGATCCCGTCTTCGTGAAAGCCATGCCGGTTATAGGCGCCAGCAAACCAGGTTCGGTTCTGCCCCTGCATCTGACGAATCTGCCCTTGAGCGCGCAAGGCGGCTTTGTCGAACACCGGGTGGGCGAATTCGACCTCGTCATAGATTTTGTCTGCAGGAATATCTGAGGCGGCGTTCAGTGTTACAAACAGCGGATCACTGTCAGGGATATTCTGTAGCCTATTCATCCAATATGTGACCCCAACATTGCCCTTTTGCGATCTGTAGGTCCAACTGGACCAGCAGGCGCGCCGCCTTGGCATCTGGCGGGGATCACAGTGAAGGATAGCTTTGTTCGGTTGGTACTTGATCGCACCGAGAGCATCTTTTTCCGCCTCGGTCGCAGCATCGCCCAGAATGGCGAGGGACTGATCGGAATGGGTGGCCAGAATGATCTCGTCAAATAGATCGGCCCCGCCTCCTGCATGGACGGTCACGCCCAGATCATGCCGTTCAATCCGTTGCACGGGTGAGGCCAGACGGATGTCAGATCCTCGCGCGCGCAGTGCGGCCTCGATCCGGCGCACATATTCAATGCTGCCGCCTTTCACCGTGTACCACTGATGCTGATTGGCGCGACCAGAGGCCAGCAGCGCGTGGTTGCGGAAGAACTGCACCAGTGAGCGGGCAGGAAACTGATCAACAAATTCCACGGGCGTTGACCAGATCGCGCCGCACATTGGCATCAGGTAATTGTGCCGAAACCAATGGCCCAGGCGCAGCTGATCCACCAACTCTCCGATGGTGGTATCATCGTCCTGAGCAGCCTCGGGGGCTTCTTTGCCAAAGCGCAGGATGTCGGCAATCATCTTGTAATAGGCCGGGCGGGCCAGATTGCGTTTCTGCGCCGTCAGAGTACGCAGGTTGTTCAGCCCATATTCGATGCGGCCATTGTCGATGGTTGCACCAAAGCTCATCTCGCTTTTAGTGACGGGCACGTTCAACTCATCAAACAACCGCGTCAGATACGGGTAGGTGACATAGTTGAAGACGATGAACCCGGTATCGACGGGCTGATCACCATTGCGGCCCGCCAAGACCGTTCGAGCATGGCCACCCAACCGCGGCTCGGACTCGAACACGGTGATATCGTAGTTATCGGAAAGGTAATAAGCTGCGGAGAGACCTGAAATGCCTGCGCCTATGACTGCGATTTTCTTGCGTACGCCCCGGGTTTCGTCGAACATTCCATCCTCGTTATTCGGCTTTTACAATAGGATACGCAGGGTATGGTCCACTGGATCAATCAGATTAGAAGTTTTTTTCAAACGCACTATGTTGTGATGCCTGGCTGCTTGTCACACGGATCAGGCGTGATCCATTTCAATCATCGGGCCGTAATGATCTAGGTAGCATTTCTAGGGCACTGGTATGAGCAGTTTTGACGGAAAGACCTATTGGATCATCGGTGCCAGCGAAGGGTTGGGCTGGTCGCTGGCCAAGGCGCTAAACCGTCAAGGTGCACATCTAATCCTGTCAGCCCGCAATGCGACCCGGCTGGCTGAGATATGTGAAACTCTGCCCAATGCACGGTCTATCCCATTTGATGTGACGGATCTTGATGCTGTCCGCCGCGCTGTGACAGAGGTCGGCGCCTTCGATGGGCTCGTATACAATGCGGGCACGTATGATCCGATCAATACGGCCGATTGGAACACCGAAGCCGCCTTGGCGATCAGTGACGTTAATTACTTGGGCGCATTGCGGGTTCTGGGTGAAACGGTGCCTGAGTTAATTCAAAAGGGGAATGGAGATATCACCCTGATCGGATCGCTTGCTGGCTATCATGGGCTTCCCAATGCGATTTCTTATGGATCGAGCAAAGCCGCCCTGATTTCGTTGGCCGAGACGATGCGGCATGATCTGGCGGACACAGGCGTTACTGTCCGGATCGTAAATCCGGGATTCATCAAAACTCGCCTGACCGACAAAAACAGTTTCAATATGCCAATGCTCATGTCGCCCGAAGACGCGGCTGATCGGGTGATCCGGGCGATGTCCCGACGTCGCTTTCGAACCGATTTCCCGGCACCGTTCTCATGGCTGGTGCGCCTGATCGACTATCTACCGGATATTCTGGTGTACCGGGGTAAGTGACCTTACCCGCAGGTCAGTCTCTGAATAGTGCCCGCGCCGTTCACATACACATTCAACCGGTCGATGCGATAATCTTGCGTTGCAATATCATCCGGGCCCAGAACGCGCGACCGTTCAGGCAGCTCGGCTTGAATGTTTGAGACCGGCTGGCCGATCGCATTCGCAAATGGTTCACCCTTGCAAAAGGCCAGATCAACGGGCGCTTCATCTGTGGTAAGTGCTGCGTCTTGCGGTGCAGGGCTTTCGGAACATGCGGCTAGAAGGATCAGGGCTGGAAAAAAACGATACATTGGCGCTGGGCTTTCTGGTGATGTCGTTTCTGAAATATCAAACATTTAGCCAACCTGTCACGAAAGTGCAGTTGAAAAAACCCTGCAATTGACGCAGGGTCGGGCAAAACAGACAGGGAGATAAGCTCGATGCGAACCCGTGCCGCCGTCGCCGTTCAGGCGGGCAAACCTTTGGAAGTGATGGACGTGAACCTTGAAGGCCCCAAAGCGGGCGAGGTCCTGGTCGAGATCAAGGCCACCGGCATCTGCCACACCGATGAATTCACCCTGTCGGGCGCGGACCCCGAGGGGCTGTTCCCCGCCATTTTGGGCCACGAAGGTGCGGGCGTGGTGGTTGAGGTCGGCCCGGGTGTCACCAGCCTGAAACCGGGCGATCATGTCATTCCGCTCTACACGCCTGAATGTCGTGAATGCGAATACTGTCTGCACCCCAAAACCAACCTGTGTCAGGCAATCCGCGAAACCCAAGGTCAGGGCCTGATGCCCGATGGCACGTCGCGGTTCTCGACGCTGGATGGTGATCCAATCCTGCACTACATGGGCTGCTCGACCTTCTCGAACCACACGGTTCTGCCTGAAATCGCGCTGGCCAAGGTGCGTGAGGACGCGCCCTTCGACAAGATCTGTTATATCGGCTGCGGCGTGACCACGGGTATCGGCGCTGTGATAAACACTGCCAAAGTCGAGATTGGCAGCCGCGCCATCGTTTTTGGTCTGGGTGGTATCGGCCTGAACGTGATCCAAGGCCTGCGCTTGGCCGGGGCTGATCAGATCGTCGGTGTCGACCTGAACCCGGCCAAGGTGGAAATGGCCACCAAGTTCGGCATGACTGATTTCGTTAACCCATCTGAAGTCGAAGGTGATCTGGTGCCTTATCTGGTCAATCTGACTAAGGGCGGCGGAGACTATACTTTCGACGCTACAGGCAATGTCGGCGTGATGCGCGCAGCACTTGAATCGGCCCACAAGGGCTGGGGTGAATCGATCATCATCGGTGTGGCCCCTGCGGGTGCGGAAATTTCGACCCGTCCGTTCCAACTGGTTACGGGCCGTTCATGGCGCGGCACCGCATTTGGCGGTGCACGCGGTCGGACCGATGTTCCGAAGATCGTCGACTGGTACATGGACGGCAAGATCGAGATCGATCCGATGATCACCCACACCATGGGTCTTGATGACATCAACCACGGCTTCGACCTGATGCATAAGGGTGAGAGCATCCGATCGGTCGTTGTGTACTAAGGCTCTAAACCAGCTGAAGATGCTATTAACGGCGCACTCTCCGGTGCGCCGTTTCTTATTCTCCCGGTCGTGTCGCGCCTGTATCCGAACGCGGAGACCGCACCCGCAGAACCGGTGTGTTTGTGGAAGAAGTATTCGCCCTGCTTTCGCGCCAGACGACAAATACGCCCGATGCGATGATGATACTTGCACCAACGGCGACCCAGATATCCGGATGTTCGTCAAAGAACATCATGCCGAAGATCGTAGCCCAAATGATTTGACTGTATTGGCTAGGGGCGACGACCCCGGCAGGGGCAGCGCGATAAGCGAGAATAATAAGATGCTGCGCGATCACCGAGAACACGCCTACCAAGGCCATCATCCCCAGATGCAGCAGGGATGGCGGTTGATAAACAGCCGGTTGTGCGATGCTCATAACGACGATAGCCAGAAGCATCGGATAGAGGATCAGGACGGCAGAACGTTCCTCATTCCCGATCTTGCGGACCAACACCGAGGCGAAGGCGCTGCAGGATGCGGCGGTCAGAGCTGCCAGATGGCCCAATGTTATATCGGTCGCTCCTGGCCGCAGGACGATCAAGACACCGATCAGGCCGACGCCCACAGCTGCCCACCTCTGGGCGCGGACCACTTCGCCCAGAATCGGGATCGACAGAACCGTGACGATGAGCGGGAACGAAAATAGCAGTGAGTAAACCTCGGCCAACGGCAGAACTGAAAAGGCGTAGAACGCGCAGGACATGGCAATAATCATTGTCGCTGATCGCAGCAGTACCAACCAAGGATGGCGCGGTACGAAGTTGCCGGTCGTCCGGTCGGCAAGAATTGTCACGGCCATCGGTACAAAGGAAAACAGCGTGGCAAAGAAAATAATCTGCAATACCGAATAGGTGCCGCCCAGCACCTTGATCAGCACATCATGGGTGGCAAAGACGGCAAAGCCCATAAACGCGAAGGCTAGCCCACGTAGGGTGGTGTTCTGAGCGCTCATGTTAAAAGCCTCAATCATTGTTGGATCATTTGGGGTGTTTGATGCTTGCTTAGACCCAAATTGATGCAACGGGTAGCCCTAATTTTACCGCTAACATCCCTTGGCAAGCAGAGTTGCAGATTTTGCAATGCGCAGGAAACGGGTCGAACGTGCGGCAGGCGATTGCCATGATCTCCCAAAACCAAGGAGATACATCATGCACAGGTTTACAGCCCTACCGACCAAACAGGTTCTGGCCTATCGTTCCGGCGGGCCTGATGGTTACGGAAACCCGGCTGAGCGCGCGATTTCTGGCGGTGGGGGAAACCCTTGCCGCCATTGCCTGAAATATATACCGGCAGGCAAAGAGATGCTGATTTTAGCGCATCGACCCTTTGAGGAAACTCAACCCTATGCGGAAACGGGTCCGATCTTCCTGTGTGCCGATCCCTGCACGCGCTATGAGGATGAAGATGGGATACCCGAGACGCTGACCGACTCGCCAAACTACTTGATCAAAGGATATGGTTCTGATGATCGGATCGTCTACGGAACCGGCATCATTACCCCTCAAGCACAAATGCAGGACGCGGTCGCGGCCATATTTAGACGCACCGACGTCGCTTACATCCATGTCCGATCAGCGCTGAACAACTGCTATCATGCACGGATCGATCGTGCTTAAAGCTTGACGCGGTGCATCCCGCGACGCGGTTGGTTCGGGTCGTCGACTGCTTCGTCGTCGGCCCGACTAGAGGTCAGAGCCAGGAACACATCCTCCAGATCGGCCTCTTCCGTGCGCACATCCCTGATACGAATGCCAGCCCGCCGCACCGCCTCCAGTACTTGTTCAGCGTTGGTTTGGTTGCTGTGATATTGCAGCACAAGTTCGTCGTTCGCACGTTGTGTAGCTGTAACGTTTTCGGCCTCGGGTAGAGTCTGTATAGGCGCATCGGGCACGATCACCATGGTCCGGCTATCCATGCGGCCCAGCAGATTGGCCGTACTGTCCTGCGCGATCTTTTCGCCGTGATTGATGATGGCGATCTCGTCACACATTTCCTGCGCTTCTTCCAGATAGTGCGTGGTCAGGATGATGGTCATGCCCTGTTCGTTCAGCTTTCGTACATTGGCCCACAGCATCTGGCGCAGTTCGATATCCACGCCCGCCGTGGGTTCGTCCAGCACCAGAATCTTGGGATGGTGCACCAGCGCCTTGGCCAACAGCAGACGCCGCCGCATCCCGCCGGATAACGTGCGTGCATAGGCCTCGGCTTTGTCGGCAAGGCCAACGAGGTCGAGGATCTCATCGCTCCGCCGGTCCGATTTTGGAACGCCATACAGCCCGGCCTGAACCTCTAACGCGCCGCGCGGGGTGAAGAATGGATCAAGGTTCAGTTCCTGCGGCATCACGCCGATGGCGGTGCGGGATTGGCGCGGGTTCCGATCCTGATCGAAGCCCCAGATCGAGACGCTGCCAGATGTTTTGACAACCAGCCCCGCCAGAATGTTGATTAGAGTCGATTTACCGGCTCCATTTGGGCCAAGCAGACCAAAAACGGACCCCTGCGGCACAGTCAGGTCGATCCCTTTCAAAGCCTGTTTCTCGGGCTGGCCCTTGCCGCCGCGATAGGTCTTACGCAGTGATCTGATCGTGATTGCCGCATCGGACATGTGGCCCTTGCCCCCGGTTTGCTCATCGCTCATAAACGCACCTAATACATGCCCACGAGGCCGACAACCAAAGAAGGATCGCCAGCCGTGACCATCGAAGCGCCGGAAACCAAAATTGTCGACACGACCCGCGTCGCCTGCGATGGCGGTGAGGGTGCGTTGGGTCATCCGCGGGTTTGGTTGCAGATCGCCGAAAACATCGGTTGGGTCGAATGCCCCTATTGCGATTGCAAATACGTGCTGCGCGGCGCGGTTTCCGAACAGGAAGCTTAAAGGCGGTCAGGACGGCAGGCGGTCGCAATTGGCGAGGATAGATGATGCTGTTCACAGCCAAAACAATTGACCTTTCCGAGAGCCAACCAATTGCCAACGGCACCGTGCGCAGTGTCTATGATTTTCCCGGACACCCCGACCTTCTGATCAAGGTTTTCACCCGGTCCCAAGATCGTGTTTCGCACAGGCTTGGTAAGCGACTGGCGTGGAAACTGTTCCCCGAGGCACAGTATCGCAGCACACTGAAAGAGCTGGAATGCGAGCTTCGGGTTTCGCTTAAACTCGGGACGGAAATTCAGCGTTCACCCCTGTCCAGGATGCTGGGCGTGGTACAGACGACGCATGGGGCGGGGGTTGTTGTTGAGCGCATTTCTGGCCTCGAAGGGGGGCTTGCGCCAAAGCTTTATGAAATCTGCCGCAGCGGATTGGACGCACAGGCGCTGGGTGCGCTGAATACATTTGTCGCAAAGTTGTTCCATCTTCACATCGTCGCGCGTGACGTCAAAAGCTCGAATATCGTCTACGGGACAAGGGGCGCAGGTCCGGCCTGCTTCCTGATCGACGGATATGGAGAACGGAACCTCATCCCACTGCGCAGCCTGTCCCAACGTCTGAATGATCGCTCGCTGAACAAACAGTTCTCGTTGATCGCGCAAAAAGCAGGCTTGGCTTGGAATCCGGATAAGCGCACTTTTTCGAATAGCTAAGGCTAGACCAAGGGCAAAATAGGTCGGAACGAATTGGCCAGGTGGCCTCGTCTTTCGTGCAGCCCTTCTGTACAACTTGGCGCAACCCAGCGCAGGAGCCTCATATGACCACCACCCAATTCGGAAAAGGCTGCCATCTGCATCTGATTGATGGATCAGCCTTTATCTTCCGCGCCTATCACGCTTTACCGCCGTTGACGCGGAAATCGGATGGGCTACCGATTGGGGCCGTGTCGGGCTTTTGCAACATGCTGCAGAAATATGTTGAAGGAAACGCCGGGCCGGACGCACCGACCCATGTTGCGGTGATCTTTGATAAGGGCTCGCATACGTTCCGGAATGATCTCTATGACCTCTACAAGGCCAACCGTGAGGCGATGCCCGAAGATTTGCGCCCGCAAATGCCGCTGACTCGCGAAGCCACCAAGGCGTTCAACATCGCCTGCAAAGAACTTGAAGGCTATGAGGCCGATGACATTATCGCGACCCTCGCCGTTCAGGCGCGTGAGGCCGGTGGGCGGGTGACCATCGTTAGTTCGGACAAGGACTTGATGCAGTTGGTGGGCGGTGGTGTCGAGATGCTCGATGCAATGAAGAACAAGCGCATCGATCGCAATGGGGTGGTTGAGAAGTTCGGCGTCGGGCCCGAGCGGGTTGTCGACGTGCAGGCTTTGGCTGGGGATTCAGTGGATAACGTGCCGGGCGCTCCGGGCATTGGTGTGAAAACGGCGGCGCTGCTGATCAACGAATATGGCGATCTTGAAAGCTTGCTGGATCATGCAGAAGAGATCAAACAGCCCAAGCGCCGCCAGACCCTGATCGAAAAGCGGGACCAGATCGAACTGTCGAAGAAACTGGTGCAGCTAGACGAAAACACGCCACTGGACTTCACTCTGGACGATCTTGAGGTGAAAGACCCTGATGCTGAGACTTTGATGAAGTTTCTGGCAGAGATGGAATTTCGGACGCTCACCAAACGCATTGCTGACAAGCTGGGCGTTGAGTCTCCGATCATTCCCGAGATATCCACGCCCGAGGCTGAATCACAGGCCGAAGACGTCCCATTTGGTGCATCGAAATACGAATGCGTGCGCGATGCTGCTGCATTGCAGAGATGGATCGATCAGGCCTACGAACGCGGCTGGGTTGCGGTAGATACCGAGACCACCGGCCTGAATGAAATGATCGCCGATCTGGTGGGTATCTCACTCTGTGCCGAAGCTGGTGAGGCCTGCTACATCCCGCTGACGCACCGCGAAAGTGCGACCGATGATCTGTTCGGATCGGACGCACTGGCCGAGGGGCAGATGCCGCTGGATGAGGCTGTAAACTTGTTGAAACCGGTCTTTGAGGATCCGTCGATCCTGAAGATCGGCCAGAACATGAAATACGATGCCAAGATCTTTAAGCGATACGGCGTCGACGTTGCCCCCATCGATGACACGATGCTGATGTCCTACGCGATGCATGGGGGCGAGCACGGACATGGGATGGACACGCTATCGGAACGCTATCTCAGCCATACACCGATCCCGATTAAACCATTGCTGGGGTCGGGTAAGTCAGCGATCACCTTCGACAAGGTGCCGATTGACGAGGCCACGGCCTACGCTGCCGAGGATGCGGATATCACATTGCGTCTGTGGAAGCTGTTCAAACCTCAGCTGCATCAGGTGCAGGTGACGACGGTCTATGAAACACTTGAACGTCCATTGGTGCCGGTTCTCAAAGAAATGGAGATGCACGGTATCAAGGTCGATCGCGATGTGCTGAGCCGCATGTCCAACGCTTTTGCGCAGAAAATGGCCGGGTTAGAGGCTGAAATCCACGAACTGGCGGGTGAAAACTTCAACGTCGGTTCGCCTGCGCAGCTGGGTGAAATCCTGTTCGACAAGATGGGGCTTGAGGGCGGCAAGAAAGGCAAAACCGGTAAATACTCGACCGGAGCGGATATTCTTGAGGATCTTGCCACCGAGCACGAACTGCCGCGCCGGGTGCTGGACTGGCGCCAACTGTCAAAGCTGAAATCGACTTACACGGATGCGCTGCAGACCCATATCAACCCGGACACAGGCCGGGTGCATACGTCATATTCGATCACTGGGGCGAATACCGGTCGTTTGGCCTCGACCGATCCGAACCTGCAGAACATTCCGGTGCGCACCGAAGAAGGGCGGCGAATTCGCGAGGCTTTCATTGCCGAGCCGGGAAATGTCTTGGTCAGCCTCGACTATAGCCAGATCGAACTGCGTATTCTGGCGCATATTGCTGATATTTCTGCGCTGAAACAGGCTTTTTCCGAGGGTCAGGACATTCATGCCATGACTGCATCCGAGATGTTTGACGTACCGCTGAACGAGATGACGCCCGACATCCGCCGTCAGGCCAAGGCGATCAATTTCGGTGTGATCTATGGCATCTCGGGCTTTGGCTTGGCGCGCAATTTGCGGATCCCGCGGGCTGAGGCGCAGGGGTTCATCGACCGTTATTTCGAGCGTTTTCCGGGTATCCGGCGCTATATGGACGACACGATCGCGTTTGCGAAAGAGAATGGCTACGTGCAGACCCTGTTCGGGCGGAAAATCCATACACCCGAGATCAATGCAAAGGGACCGCATGCGGGATTTTCTCGGCGCGCTGCGATCAACGCGCCGATTCAGGGCACAGCGGCGGATGTGATCCGGCGCGCAATGGTACGGATGCCGGATGCCATCAACGGTTTACCCGCAAAAATGTTGCTTCAGGTACATGACGAATTGCTGTTCGAAGTAGCTGAAGAGTCTGTGGATCAGGTGATCGACGTGGCAAGGGACGTCATGGAAGGGGCCGCAGACCCTGCAGTGAAGCTGGATGTAAAACTGGTGGCAGATGCCGGGCAGGGCGCAAACTGGGCTGAAGCGCATTAATAATTGACACTGCAAAGGTGCCTGTCATCAGGCCCGGCGGGCCCTCTTCCCGGCAGGTCAGGTCTCAGACCTGACCAGTCGATCGATCATCCGTTTCACGATCGGACCCAGTGTCAGTATGACAGTGAAGGCGATGGGCCAGCAGAACGCCCATGAGGCCATCCAGTCGCCAAAGGTTGAGGGGCTGAATCCGATTGCCTTCACTGTGGCAATTCCGGTCACAACACAGGACATCAGACCAGACATGATCAAAGCGAACAGAGCGTGTGCGTAGCGGGCTGGAATCATCTAGTATCGTCCTCAATCTTTTCAGGCCATTCATATGCGTAAATTTGTATATGAGAGCTAGCGTAAATACCGGCCCTATTGTCGCATCCAGCCTAGAGATGCCTCGGTCCGCGATGTGGACGGCGTATATTCGGCACTCACCCATCCAGAGTAACCACAACAATCCATCGCATCGAACAACGCTGAAAAGTCGACGTCACCGCGCCCGGGTTCGGAACGATCCGGCGCGGCACCGATCTGTGCGTGAACGATGCGATCGCGGTAGCGTTGCCAAACCGACAACGCATCACCATGGATCATCTGGGCGTGAAAACTGTCATATTGCAGCCCGAGATTGGGCCGGTTCGCCTGATCCAGTGCTTCTGCTGCCAGATCATAATCATTCATATAATAACCGGGCTGCGAGACAGCATTGAGCGGTTCAATTGTGAACTGCTGATCCGGTGCAATATCTGCGGCCCATTGCAGGTTCTGGACAAAACAGTCAAAGGCCTCAGGCCCCTCGGCATAACCGGCCATCACATGGATTAGACCCGGTTGCAGTACCTCTGCATAGCGCAGAACGCGGCGGATATCGGATTGGAAACGCGCTTTGCCTTCCGGAATGGCCGCGTAACCCGGTTCACCGCCCGCATAGTTAGGCGGAGGTGCATTAATCAGCACCAGATCGAGGCCGTTTGCCAATAAAGCACGACGGGTTTCTTTTGCGGCGATGTCATAGGGGAACAGAATCTCAACGGCACTGAACCCGGCCTTTGCGGCAGCCTCAAACCTATCGAGATAGGGGAGCTCGTTAAATAGCAGTGAAAGATTGGCGGCAAATCGGGGCATCGGGTGCGCGGTCTCCTGTCGCGCAGAGCCTAACGACAGAGAGCGCCCGGTGAAAGAGACTGAAAACGACAGATTGTCGAAAATCGGCCAGATCATTGACCTCGAATCAGGAACCCTTTGGGCATGCGGCGCCTCGGTGCAGGGGTACCGTGCCAATAGAAGGTCTGATTACGATGGCGATGAGCCCTGAGCCCGTGCGCGGGAACACCGTTGTTTTAACTGACGGGCGTCAAACCGCTTTCACCGGAAACACGCTGGCGGTGGCGTCGATGTTGACATGGGCGGCGGGTTTCCCGGCTGCCGAGGTACTGCTGCAAAGTTGGCCACCAATTGTGCTGTTTGCCGCGCGCATGACATTGGCAGTGCTGGTAATGGTGCCGATCTGGGTGTTGCTTGATGGACCTGTGCAGGTTCTGCGTGCTCGCTGGGGCCACGCCATATTCGTGGGTGGTTTGGGCCTCGGATCGGGCATGTTTCTGATTCTTGTCGCCCAGAAACTGACTGATCCAGTCACCGTTGCCATAATTGCCTCTTGCGCGCCGCTGATTGCTACTCTGCTGGAACTTGCCGCAGGTTCACGGCGGCTGCGGTGGAATTTTGTGCTTGGCATGGTGATCTCGATCATCGGGGGATTGATCGCCACCAGTGCGCTGGCACCCGCGCAACTGGGTCTGGGCGCGGCATGCGCAGTGGTGTCGACGGCATTGTTTTGTTGGGCCAGCATGGCCACGGCGCGCGATTTCCCTGAACTTAGCCAGCTGGGTCGCAGTACCATCACGCTGGCGGGGGGGCTATCAACTGTAGCCGTGTTGGTGCCGGTTGCCGGTTTTATTGGATTGGAGGTAATGCCTTCGCGACCTGTCGATGCCGCTCAAATGGGGATGCTGGTGTTTTATGCATTGTTTTCGCTGGGTCTCAGCCAGGTCTTCTTTATCGCTTCTGTCGGCAAACTGGGGGTCGCATTGGCCTCGTTCCATATCAACATCGCGCCGTTCTACGTGATGGTGATCATGATGGCGCTGGGCGAAGACTGGAATTGGACGCGCGCGCTGGGTGCGGCGCTTGTGGCGCTGGCGGTGGTTCTGGCGCAGGACCGTAGACCCAGACCGGTTCAATCCCCCAGTTCATCAGACGCGATCAGTGGGAAAAACTGACCGTCTGACCAGACGCCAAACCAACCGTCGTGGTGGCTGGCAATCTCGACCATCCGATAAAAGCTCTTGCGATCGATGCGGGCCTCAAGGTTGGCGCGAACCAATATGTAAGGTGAGGGCTCATCCGTATCTAAATCAAAGACAATGCGGATCGGGTGATCGGGTCCGGCGGTGGCCGTATCGCCAACCTGTGTCGTAAAGGTCAGCTGTTGCGTCTCACCTCCGCCGGTTTGGTCGAAATCGACGGCAATGAAGGGCGCATCCTCAACGGTGATTCCCACCTTTTCGACAGGGGTGACCAGAAAGTACTTGCCCTCTTCTTTCTTAAGAATTGAGGAAAATAGCTTAACAAGCTCGACCCTGTTGATGGGTGACCCTAGATAAATCCATGTGCCATCTTTTGCGATCCGGATGTCCAGATCGCCGCAAAACGGAGGATTCCATAGGTGAACGGGCGGTAAACCCTGTGTTTGGGCCGCTTTGACCGAAGTCGCCAGACTGTCTGGCGATGGTGTCACGGGTTTTTGTCCGCTCATAGCTTTTGCCATTTCCTCTCAGCGCGATACACTTCAATCATAACAGTCCACGGAAGGGAACCTCATGTCCGAACCTGCCGACCTCGTCGTCGAGATCGAAGCGCTGGAAAACAAGCTGCAAGAGGCCAAATCCTCGATCACCCGCCGCTTTATCGGGCAAGAGAAGGTCGTGGACCTGACCTTGACCGCGCTTTTGTGCGGCGGTCACGCGTTGTTGATCGGATTGCCGGGGTTGGGCAAAACGCGGCTGGTCGAGACGCTGTCGACTGTGATGGGCCTGCATGGCAACCGCATCCAGTTCACACCTGACCTGATGCCCGCCGATATTCTGGGATCTGAGGTTCTGGACACCGCCGAGGATGGCAGCCGACATTTCCGTTTTATATCCGGCCCGATCTTTTGTGAGCTGTTGATGGCGGATGAGATCAACCGCGCCAGCCCCCGGACCCAATCGGCGCTGCTGCAGGCGATGCAGGAGCGCACGGTGACCGTGGCGGGTGAGGATCGGGAGTTAGGTGTTCCTTTCCACGTATTGGCCACGCAGAACCCAATTGAACAGGAAGGAACCTATCCGCTGCCCGAAGCCCAGTTGGACCGGTTTCTGGTGCAGGTCGACGTGGAATACCCGGATCGTCAGACCGAACGTGACATTCTGCTGGCTACAACAGGGGTCGAAGAAGCAGAGGCCCATCAGATTTTCACCAAAGAGGAATTGTTGGCTGCGCAAGTTCTGTTGCGTCGTATGCCGGTGGGTGAATCCGTCGTTGAACTGATCCTGGATTTGGTTCGCGCCTTCCGTCCCGATGAACCAGGCGTATCTGAAAGGGTATCTGAAACCGTCGCTTGGGGCCCCGGTCCACGGGCGGCGCAGGCTTTGATGATGACTGTGCGGGCCAATGCGATGCTGCAGGGCCGTCTGGCACCGAATGCCGACGATGTGCTGGAGATGGCGCGCCCGGTGCTCAGTCACCGGATGGCGCTGAACTTTGCAGCACGCGCGCGTGGTGACAGCCTGTCTGATCTGATTGAAACGACGGCAGTCGGTCTGGTCAGAACCGAGGCTGCGGCGTGAACGCCGCCCAGACCCTACGCGAAAGATCCGAAGCCGAGGCATCCCGGCTACCGCCCCTGTTGGCGCGTGCCGAACACTTGGCCGGTACAGTGTTGCTGGGCGATCACGGGCGCAGACGCTCGGGTCTGGGGGATGATTTCTGGCAATACCGTCCGGCGCAAATAGGTGACAGCCGCAGACTGATTGATCACCGCCGTTCGGCTCGCGGCGATCAGCAATATGTGCGCGAGCGCGAGTGGCAGATTGCGCAGTCGATCATGCTGTGGGTCGATCAGGGCGCGTCGATGCGGTTTGCTTCGGATAAGAATTTGCCCACAAAAGCCGATCGTGCGCGCTTGTTGGGGCTGGCTACTGCGATCTTGATGGTGCGCGGGGGCGAGCGCGTGGGTTTGACCGGCACCACTTTGCCACCTCGACGCGGCAATGCTCAGATCATCAGGCTTGCGCAAGCTTGGTCCGAGGATTCTGAAACTGACTATGCCCCGCCCGAGCATCGCGCCATGATCCCTCATGCGCGCGCGGTGTTTATCTCGGATTTTCTGGGGCCGTTGGATGAGGTTGAGCTTGCCTTGACCAAAGCGGCGGATCGGGGTGTGCGCGGTGTGTTGTTGCAGGTTCTGGACCCCAGCGAGGAATCATTTCCCTATGCTGGTCGGACTATCTTTGAAAGCGTTGGAGGTACAGCCCGCCATGAGACGCTGAAAGCGGCAGACCTGCGAGACCGCTATCTGGATCGACTTGCAGCGCGTAAGGATGCGCTTACGCGGCTCTGCCGTGCGACAGGTTGGCAAATGGGGCTGCACCATACCGGCGACAGCGCGCAATCGGCTCTATTGTGGCTCTATCGCGCCTTGGATGGGGGTGCCCGATGACGGTTCTGGCAGGCATCGGCTTTACCGCGCCATGGGTGTTGCTAGGTCTTCTGACGCTGCCGATCCTGTGGCTGATCCTCCGTGCAGTACCGCCCGCACCTATACGCCGTTTGTTCCCGGCGGTCACCTTGCTGCTGGGCTTGAAGGATGATGAAAGTGTCTCGGATCGCACACCATGGTGGCTGTTGCTGCTCAGGATGCTCGCGGCGGCGGCGATTATCATCGGTCTGGCAGGGCCGGTACTGAACCCCTCGCGCGATGAAACCGGATCTGGTCCACTGCTGTTAGTGCTGGATGCCAGTTGGGCGGGTGCGTCGCGCTGGTCGGCGACATTAGATCAGATTGACGCGCAATTGACCGAGGCAGGTCGGTCAGGCCGACCCGTATCGATTCTTCGCGTGACCGAGCCTGAGGCCCCTGTGTTCCAGGCGGCCGAGGCTTGGCGAGGCCGCTTGCCGGGCCTGACACCGATGCCCTGGCAACCGACCGAGGCGCAGATTGCCCAGACACTCGAGGCTTTGGAACAGGTAGGTGGTGGATTTGATACCCATTGGTTCAGCGATCGCCTCACCTATGGTGGCCATGATCGGCTTATCGCCGCGCTGCAAGACCGGGGAAGTGTGACAGTATATCAATCGTCATCCCCGGCAAAGGCGATCCTGCCTGCCGTCTATCAGGACGGTGCGATTCAACTCAGCGTTCTGCGGGCCAACCCGGGTCCGGCGGAAACGGTTACCGTTCTGGCACAGGGCCGCGACCCGGCAGGGGCCATGCGCGTGTTGCAATCAGCCGAGGTTGAATTTGAAAGCGGCTCTACTCAGGCGCAAATAGACCTTGCGCTGCCGTCGGAGCTACGCGCGCGCATCACGCGCTTTGAATTGCAGGGCCAGCGCTCAGCGGGTGCAGTGACACTCACCGACGACAGTTTGAGGCGGCGCGAAGTGGCCTTGATCGCAGGCACGCTGGATCGTGAAGGGTTGGAGCTGCTATCGCCCCTTCACTATCTGACGCAGGTTTTGATCCCGACCGCCG
Source organism: Ruegeria sp. (assembly GCA_040829945.1). Lineage (GTDB taxonomy): Bacteria > Pseudomonadota > Alphaproteobacteria > Rhodobacterales > Rhodobacteraceae > Ruegeria. Next base: position 133,038 of record JBFOLN010000006.1, on the reverse strand, counting down.
ATTTCGTCGATGCCGGTTTGGCCGAGGTACTGCCCGCGAATCCGGATGTCATTGTGTTGGCGGATGTGGCCAAACTGTCTGAGCCCGAACAGGCCGAGGTAATTGAGTGGGTCGAACAAGGTGGTCTTCTGCTTCGCTTTGCAGGCCCCCGTATGGCTGCCAGTGATCTGGGTCGGGACAAAGAGGATACATTGTTACCGGTGCGGCTCCGCAGTGGTGGGCGTTCGGTCGGCGGCGCAATGAGCTGGGGTGAGGCCAAGGGGTTGGCACCATTCCCCGAAAACTCTCCTTTCTATGGGCTGACAATCCCCGAAGACGTGGCGGTGACCACGCAGGTCATGGCGCAACCAGACCCTAATCTGGCCGACCGGGTAATTGCGTCCCTGTCTGATGGCACGCCGCTGGTCACACGCAAACCGCTGGGTCTGGGGCAGGTGGTTCTGTTTCACGTCACCGCCGATGCGGAATGGTCCAGCCTTCCGCTATCTGGGCTCTTTGTTGAAATGCTTGACCGGTTGGCGGTCGCTTCAGCGGCCAAATCACGACAGGAAGCACAGCTGCAAGGCACTGTCTGGGAGCCGCTTCAAATATTGGATGGTTTTGGAACCCTGACCGACGCCGGTACGTTAGCGGGTGTCGATGGGGTTGATCTGGTCTCGGGCGAGATTGGGCCGGACTTGCAACCCGGCCTCTATGAAAGCGGCAAACAAAAGCTTGCTCGGAATGTATTGTCGGAGGATGCCGTGCTCAGCCCTGCGATTTGGCCTGCCGGTATTCCGATCCGTGGTCAGGAGGTCAGCACCGAGACGCCGCTGGGCGGCATTCTGCTAAGCGTTGCGATGGTTCTGTTAACAATTGACGTGATTGCGTCGCTGGCCCTTTCAGGACGGCTGGGTCTGGCCCGTGCCGCGGCAGTTGCGCTTGGAGCGCTGATAATTGTGCCCGAGGCGCGGGCTCAGTCGCCTGACGAAATCGACTTCGCATTGGGTGCAACGCATGAACTGGTACTGGCCCATGTACTGACAGGAGATGCACAGGTGGACGATATCGCGCTGGCTGGTTTGCGTGGACTGGTCCAGACACTGCACTACCGCACTTCGGTTGAGCCCGCCGATCCCATCGGCGTTGATCTTGAGCGTGATGAGCTGGCGTTTTTTCCGCTGCTTTATTGGCCCATCACACCCGATCAGCCACAACCTTCGACCGAGGCCTATGCCAAGCTCAATGCCTATCTGCGGTCAGGTGGTATGATTTTGTTCGATACACGCGACGCCGACATTGCCGGTTTTGGTGCCGCCAGCCCGAACGGGCGCAAGCTGCAACAACTGGCAGGGCCGCTGAACATCCCTTCGTTAGAGCCTGTTCCACGCGACCACGTGCTGACCCGCGCCTTCTACCTGCTGCAGGATTTCCCCGGCCGTCATTCGGGTGCCGAGGTCTGGGTCGAGGCTGCGCCGCCGGATGCCGAGCAAATTGAAGGGATGCCGTTTCGCAACCTCAACGACAACGTGACGCCTGTGGTGATCGGCGGTAACGACTGGGCCGGTGCCTGGGCGGTGGACCGAAACGGGCAAGCTCTGCTGCCTGTTGGGCGTGGTTATGCAGGGGAGCGTCAGCGTGAACTGGCAAATCGCTTCGGCGTCAATCTGGTGATGCATGTACTAACGGGCAACTATAAGTCTGATCAGGTTCATGTGCCGGCACTACTGGACAGGTTGGGACAATGACTGGAACCGTCATATTTGACCCCTTGATCCCGTGGCCGATATTGGCCGCTGTAGCAATTGTTGCCCTTTCCGGGGTCATTCTTGCGCTATGGCGTGGCCTGTCGGGCTGGGCCTTGCGAGGTCTGGCAGCATTGGTTGTTCTGGCAGCGCTTAGCGGGCCTGTCTATCAGGTGGAAGACCGCGCACCGCTGACTGATATCGTTCTGATGATCGAGGATGAAAGCGCCAGTCAAACGCTTGCGGACCGTGCCGAACAAACTGCTCAGACCGCTGAGGAATTGGCAGCTGAGATCGAATCCCGTGAAAACACCGAATTGCGTCGTATCCGAGTCGGTGACGGAGACGGGGACGAAGGCACGCAGGTCATGGCTGCCCTGAATGCCGCACTGGCGGAAGAACCCCGTGCGCGTGTCGCAGGCATCATCGTGATCTCGGACGGTATTGTACATGATGTGGAACAAGCTCCTGACTTGCCTGCTCCGATGCACCTGCTGCAGACCGGGCGTGCCGCCGATTGGGACCGCCGCCTGATCGTGCGCAATGCGCCTGCATTCGCGATAATCGGAGAGCCCGTGACCCTTACTTTGCGGGTTGAGGATACCGGTGCCGCACCTGCCGGTGTTGCCAACGCGCCCCTAGAGATATCAGTCGACGGTGCCGAGCCCGAGCGATTCACCATTCCCATCGGTCTGGATGTCGAAATACCGATAACTCTGCCCCATGGCGGGCGGAACGTCATCCAGTTCTCGGTTCCGCAAGCCGAGGGCGAATTGACCGACCGAAACAACACCGCCCTGATCCAGATGAACGGTGTTCGGGATCGTCTGCGTGTACTTCTGGTTTCGGGTGAGCCGCATCCGGGCGGGCGAACATGGCGTAATCTGCTGAAATCGGACAGTTCGGTCGATCTGGTGCACTTCACCATCCTGCGCCCGCCGGAAAAGCAGGACGGGGTGCCGGTCGATGAGCTTTCACTGATTGCTTTCCCAACGCGTGAACTGTTTCTGGAAAAGATCAACGATTTCGATCTGATTATCTTTGACCGTTACAAACGACGCGGCATCCTGCCCGCGATCTATCTGGACAATGTCGGCGACTATATCGTCAATGGCGGCGCCGTATTGGTCGCCGCAGGGCCTGATTTTGCCACTGCGGATAGCCTCTTCCGTTCTCCACTTGGTCCGGTTTTGCCTGCAAAACCCAGCGCCCGCGTTTATGAAGAGCGTTTTGTGCCGATGGTCACCGATTTGGGTCAGCGCCACCCCGTGACCACCAATTTGGGCGACGCTGAAACCTGGGGCGCCTGGCTGCGCCAGATCGACGTCGGCCAATTGTCTGGGGATCTGTTGATGACAGGTGTGGAAGACCGCCCACTGCTGCTGCTGGATCGGGTGGGCGAGGGGCGCGTAGCCCTGATGGCCTCTGATCACGCCTGGTTATGGAGCCGTGGGTTCGAAGGTGGTGGCCCGCAACTGGAACTGCTGCGCAGGTTGGCGCACTGGATGATGAAAGAACCTGAACTTGAAGAAGAAGCGCTGTGGGCCGAAGCCAATGGACAGTCCATGCGGATCATCCGACAGACGCTAGAGGATGAGGTTGGCCCTGTGACCGTTACCCGTCCGAACGGCGACACGCTGGAAACTACCTTGGATGAGGTTTCACCCGGCCGATTCGAAGCGCAGTATTTCGGCCCCGAGATTGGCCTTTATCATCTGGATGAAGGCGAGCACTCTGCCGTGATTGGTCTCGGACCTGCCGCACCCAAGGAGTTCGAACGCACGATCGCGACCAATGAGCTATTGAACCCGGTCTTGGCCAGTCTTCGCGGAGGCACCATCCGGATCGAAGACGGGTTGCCGTCGATCCGGAATGTCCGTGTTGGTCGACCGGCAGCGGGTCGGGGTTGGATCGGTCTGACCCCGCGTGACGCTTACGAAACCCGGGATGTCACCCAGGCCGGGTTGCTTCCTCCCTGGCTGGTCTTGTTGCTTGCCGGTGGCTTCCTTCTGGCGGGTTGGTTACGCGAGGGACGCCACTAGCACGACTTAAGCACTTTTTCATCCTCACCCGTGATGCTGTGCGCAATGTATCGCGGGAATATCAGTCATGAGCCTTGCAGAGAAACTGGCACAGGAACGACGCGCCCGTCTGGCGGCAGAACGGCTTTTGCATCTGAAACAGGCTGAACTTTCCGCAGCCAACCGCAAACTGGGCCGCCACGCCATCGCTCTGACGCGTCAGATCGACGAGACGCAGGCCGAGGTCGCTACGGTTCGTGATGAAAACGAAAAGGTCAAATCCGATCTGACCGTTGCCAATGCCAAGATCGAAGTGGCCGAACGCCGGCTTTGGCATTCGATCCAGACCATCCCCGACGGATTTGCCTTTTTTGATGGCAGCAACAAGCTGATCGGCGCTAACGCTGCCTATCTGAGCGTGTTTGATGGGTTGGAAGAAGTCGCGCCGGGTATCACATATCCGCGCCTTCTTGAGATTCTGACCCATGAAGGGATTGTAGACATCGGCCCGGAAAAGATCGAGCACTGGCAGGCCCGCATGCTTGCGCGTTGGGCTCAACCGCATCCTGAGCCCGAGGTGATCCAGCTGTGGAACAGTCAGTATATCCGGCTGATCGACCAGCGCGGTCACGGTGGTGATGTTCTGAGTCTAGCGCTGAATATCACCGCCTCGGTCCGACATGAGGCTGAATTGAACGCGGCGCGCGAACGTGCCGAGGCTGCAAACCGCGCAAAGTCCGCTTTTTTGGCGAATATGAGCCACGAAATCCGGACCCCAATGAATGGAATCGTTGGTATGACCGAACTGTTGACGGAGACCCCTCTGAACGAGGAACAGCGGCTCTATATAAGCACAATCCGCAATTCGGGCGAGGCGTTGCTGGTCATCATCAACGACGTTCTGGACTACTCCAAGATCGAGGCTGACAAGCTGACGCTGCATCCCGAGCAGTTCGATCTGGAGCGCTGCATTCTGGAGGTTGCGATGCTGTTGCAGCCCAGTGTGCGTGACAAGGGGCTGACCCTGCTTGTGGATTATGACCTGTTCCTGCCAACGCTCTTTGTCGGTGATCCGGGTCGTATCCGACAGGTTCTGACCAATCTGGTGGGCAATGCAGTAAAGTTCACCGCACAGGGTCATGTCCTGATCCGTGTGACAGGCGTACCTGATTCAGAGGCAGAAAACTGCGATATTCACGTGGCAATCGAAGATACGGGAATCGGGATCAAGCCTGACAAGGTTCCCCACATCTTTGGTGAATTCAATCAGGTCGAGGATGCGCAAAATCGCGAATTCGAAGGCACGGGTCTGGGGCTGGCTATCACCAAGCGCTTGATCACTATGATGGGTGGAACAGTCTGGGTTGAAAGTGAGGTGGGCAAGGGGTCATGCTTTGGGTTCCGCATATCACTGCCTACCGCAGAAGGCCCGCAACCTGTTCCGCCCGATCTGGCAGGGCAACTGGGCCATGTTCTGGTTGTAGAAGATATGGCTGTGAACCGCGCCATCCTGACCAAGCAGTTGGGTCGACTTGGATCTCAGGCTCTGACCTGCGCGACGGGGGCAGAGGCGCTGGCGATTGTGGATGATGGCATCGATCTGGTCCTATGCGATCACGATCTGCCGGATATGGATGGGCTGGAGCTTGCCACGACGCTTCGCGATAAAGGATGGGGCGACTTGCCGATTGTGGTTATGTCCGCCAACCCGGGCGTGATTCACGCTGACCCGGCCCATCGATTGATTGACGGCGTGTTGCAGAAGCCGATCCCGCGTGCAGAGCTGTATTCCCGCCTGATGGCGCTCGGCGCGCCTGTATTCAGGCCGGATCGCAAAGATGAATGCTGCGCCGAACCAGAACCGGAATCACTAGCCCCGCAGGATCAGCGGCTGATGCGTGTCCTTGCGGCCGAGGACAACCGAACCAACCAGTTGATCCTCCGGAAGATGACCAAGGATTTGAACATTGATCTGAAATTTGTCTCGAACGGGTTGGAAGCGGTTGAAATCTACACTGAGTTTGATCCGGATCTGATCTTCATGGATATTTCGATGCCCAAAATGGATGGTAAGGAGGCAACGGACGAAATTCGGCGGCGCGAGATCGGAACGGTCCGACATGTACCCATCGTGGCTCTGACGGCTCATGCCATGTCGGGTGATGATCAAGGCATTCTGGCGGCAGGGCTGGATCATTACCTGACCAAACCATTGCACAAGAAGCTGATACACCAGATGATACTGGATAATTGTCCCGCCGAGGCCCGACCAGTCGGGTGCGAAGGTGAGGGTGCGGAATAGGATTGATCTATGACAGATGACCGAGGATTTCGCCCGCGAGGATTGGGCGAGATTGCAATACGCTGCGCCGACATGGGCGCGATGGTACAGTTCTATGAGTCTGTAATCGGTTTGCAGCGGCTGCAAGGTGACCATAACAGCGCCATCACCTTCTTTCGAAAACAGCGCCATCACCTTCTTTCGAATTACGGAAGGATTTGATGGGCACACACAGGTGCTTGCACTGTTTCACAATTCCATCGCATCAGGGCCCAGGTCAGAACAGACCAGTGTGCAAGGGCCAGTAACGGGCAGGGATTCGGCCCTGCATCATATCGCTTTGTCGCTGCCGTTTGTTGAACAGGACGCGGTCATGCGCTGGTATGATCAGATTGGTCAGCCCTATCGGGTTGAGCAATTCGGTTGGATCGGCTGGCGCGGTATTTTCACCCAAGACCCCGAGGGGAACACGGTGGAACTGGTGGCTTACGACCCTTCGATGCTTGATCAGGCCTGATAGGGCCGCACAAAGACGGGTTTGTCTTCTTCCGACAGGTCGGCTCGGTATTCATAGCCACCGCTATCAAAGTCCAGCAGGCCATTGGGGTCGGTCAGGCGATGTTGAATGATATACCGGGCCATCGCGCCGCGGGCTTTCTTGGCAAAGAAGCTGACGATCTTGGGGGTGCTGCCCTTGTCCTCCATGAAAACCGGGGTCACGACCGGTAGATTCAGCGCGTTCAGATCGACCGCGCCGAAATACTCCTGGCTGGCGCAATTCACCAAAACCTTGCTGCCAGCCTCGGCAGCTTGGGCGTTCAACGCCTTGCTTAGCTGATCGCGCCAGTATTCATAAAGGTTCTTGCCACGCCGGGTTTTCAGCTTGCTGCCCATTTCCAACCGATAGGCCTGAATGGCGTCCAACGGGCGCAATACGCCGTAGAGACCGGACAGAATGCGCAAGTGATCCTGTGCCCAGGCCATTTCGTCTGCGTCCAACGATGCGGCCTCAAGCCCCTGATAGGTATCGCCTGCAAAGGCTAGTGCGGCAGGGCGCGTTGCATCAGCCTCGGGCGTGTCCGAGAACACACGGTACCTGTCCCGATTCAGACGGGCCAGATCATCGCTGAGGTCCATCAGTTTTTTCAGATCGCCCAAGGTCAGGTTGCGGGCGGTCTTTGACAGGCGGATCGCGTCATCCTGAAAATCGGGTTGGGTAACGTCGACATTTCGTTCTGCCCAATCCAGCCGCTTGGCCGGGGAAATCACTACCAGCATATCCGCCCTCGTTTCTCGCCTGCTCAGGCGTATCTAGCCCGCCTGTTGCAGCACGTCCAGAAACGCCGCACCAAACCTTTCGTGACGACGATCGCCCAGAACCAGTTCCATCGCCTGTGAATCGTCGGGGCGCAATTGCGCCACTTTGGCCAGTTGCGATGCCGAACAGCTCAGTGGTTTGTCGATCCCGTCAGGTCCGCGGGACAATTGCGACTGAACCTTGAGTAGCTGATCGTATATGTCGCCCTGATTGCGACCGGCCAATTTTCGTCGCGCGGGATGAAGCTCTTCCACCGCGCCGGTCAACACCTCAAGGAAGGTGGCGCCATAACGTTCCAGTTTCTTCGCCCCGATGCCGCTGATACGGGCCATATCGTCCAGAGTTGCGGGGCGGGTTTCTGCCATCTCGATCAGCGTGCGATCCGGAAAAATGACATAGGCCGGAACCCGCGCGGATTCTGCCAGTGCACGACGTTTGGCCTTCAGCGCCGAGAGTAGTGGAGCGTCTTCTTCGGAAACCATTGCCTTTACAGCGGGCCGCCGGGTGGCTTTACGGATCGTATCCTTACGCAGGTTGATTTGCGCTTCGCCCTTGAGGATCGGCTTGGCGGTTTCGGTCATGCGCAGCGCACCGTGGCGTTCAGGATCGGGACGGACAAGATCGTGGCCCATCATCTGCCGAAAGATCGCCTGCCATTGCGGGCGGGACCAATCCTTGCCGATCCCGTATGTGGATAGGTTGTCGTGACGCCGCGCTCGGATCTTGTCGGTCTCATTGGCCAGCAGGATATCGATCAGATGCCCTGCGCCGAACCACTCTTCGGTGCGCAGGATTGCGGACAGCGCCATGCGGACTGGTGTGGTGCCATCGAACACTTCGGGCGGGTTGTCGCAGAGATCGCACTTTCCACATGGTTCAGCTTGCTCACCAAAATATCCCAACAAGGTTTGGCGGCGGCATTTTAGCGCTTCGGCCAGTCCGAGCAATGCATTGAGGCGTGCATGATCAGCCATGCGCCGCTCGGGCGGGGCCAGTCCTTCGTCTATTTGAGAACGACGCAGGCGGATGTCGTCGGGGCCGAACAGTGTTAGCGTCTCGGCTGGGGCACCATCGCGCCCGGCGCGTCCTATTTCTTGATAATAGGCTTCGATAGATTTGGGTAGGTCCGCATGGGCGACCCAACGGATATCCGGCTTGTCGATACCCATCCCAAAGGCCACCGTGGCGACCACGATCAACCCGTCCTCGCGTGCGAAACGGGTTTCGACAATGCGCCGGTCTTCGGGGTCCATGCCGCCGTGATAATGGCAGGCCGAATGCCCCTCGGCGCGCAAGGCCTGTGCCAGCACTTCGGTCTTATTGCGGGTGCCGCAATAGACGATGCCGGATTGGGTTTTGCGGGCGACAGCGAAATCGAGAATCTGTTTGCGTGGTCCATCTTTGGCGGCAAAGGCCAGATGGATATTGGGTCGATCGAACCCGCGCAGGAATTTACGTGGCATGGCGCCGTCGAACAGCTTCTCGACGATTTCGTCCTGCGTTTCGGCATCTGCTGTGGCGGTGAAGGCGGCCAGGGGAACGTTCAGTGCGCGCCTAAGCTCTCCGATCCGAAGGTAATCAGGGCGAAAATCGTGACCCCATTGGCTGACGCAATGCGCCTCGTCCACGGCGATCAGATTGACGTTGATCCGACGTAACATGCCCAACGCCGAGCCTGCCGCCAGACGTTCCGGTGCCATGTAAAGCAGCTTGAGCCGTCCGGCTTCAAGTGCCTTCCACACGGCATCGGTTTCTTCAGGCGTGTTCCCGGATGTCAGCGCCCCGGCTTCGACACCAGCCTCCTGCAGCCCGCGGACCTGATCGCGCATCAGGGCAATTAGCGGAGAGATCACGACTGTCACGCCATCGCGTAGCAGGGCAGGCAGTTGAAAACACAGGGATTTACCACCACCCGTGGGCATGATGGCCAGCACGTTTTCGCCTGCGGTCACGGCGTCGACGATTTCTTCCTGCCCGGGGCGGAAGTCGTCGAATCCAAAGACGTCTCGCAACAACGGTGCGGAGTCGAACATGCGACGGAGGGTCCTGTATTAAGGTTTATCTGCTCTTAAGACAGGACCATCACATACTAAGATTCGGTGAACAAGAGGTCAGTAGAAATAGACCGCATTGTTGATCAGGATGATCCGTAACGCATAGACGCCGACCAGCACGACAAGCGGGGTCAGATCAAGTCCACCCATATTGGGCAGGATGCGCCGGATGGGGCTATAAATGGGTTCTAGAATACGGTTCAGACCATACCAGATCTGAGCGACCAGTTGCTGATGCAGGTTGAGCACCTGAAAGTTGATCAGCCAGCTCATGATCACATGAGCAAGGATGATGAACCAGACAATGTCCAGGATCAGCAGCAAAATTTGGATCAGCGACAGCATGGGCACTCCGTTTCTCGCGTTTTTTGAGACCTAAGCGCAGCAGTGGCAAAGAGCAAGCCTGTCCCAACAGAACCCTTGCGAATTGGGTCAAAGACCCGTCTTATGAAGGCAACGATAAACAGAGGCAGCCATGGCAGAGATTTCCAAGCGCAAGCGTATTTGGGGCTGGTGGTTTTTTGACTGGGCCAGCCAGCCCTATCACTCTCTGCTCATCACATTCGTTTTTGGTCCCTACTTTGCCGGGGTGGCAGCCGGGTATTTTTCCGAAACCGGGCTTGATGCGCAGGCTGCTGCGGCGCGCGCGCAGACAGTATGGGCGAATTGTCTGACCATCACTGGGCTGATCATCGCGTTTGGCGCACCTCTGCTGGGTGCGATGGCGGATGTTTCGGGCCGTCGCATACCGTGGATTTTCGCGTTTTCGGTGATGTATGTCGTGGGCTCGGCCGCGTTGTGGTATACGTTGCCGGATGGCTCGAACATGTGGCTTATGCTGTCGGCCTTTGGTCTGGGCTTTGTCGGCGCTGAATATGCGCTAATCTTCATCAACTCACAATTGCCTGAGCTGGGTGACGATAACGAGGTCGGAGAGATTTCGGGCTCGGGCTTTGCCTTTGGGTATTTCGGGGGGCTGATTTCACTGACGATCATGCTGCTGTTGTTTGTCGAGCAACCAAACGGCAAGACGCTGATCGGGATGGACCCGATATTTGGGCTGGACGCCGCAACGCAGGAAGGCACGCGTTTTGTAGGGCCGTTTACCGCCGCGTGGTTCGTGCTGTTCATGGTACCCTATTTTCTGTGGGTGCGCGACGATCCTGACAGCGATAAACTTGGCGGACTGGGCGAGGCGCTGCGCCTTCTGGGAAAGTCCATCACTGACCTGCGCCACCGGGTCAGCCTGGCGAGCTATCTGGGTTCGTCCATGTTCTATCGCGATGCATTAAACGGTCTTTACAGCTTTGGCGGTGTCTACGCGCGGCTTGTGCTGGAATGGGACCTGATCAAGATCGGTGTGTTCGGTATTGTCAGCGTTCTGGCCTCGGCCATCTTTGCGTGGATCGGCGGCAAGATGGATCGGAAATTCGGCCCTAAACCAGTGATTTTGGTCGCGATCTGGGTGCTGATCTTCGTTTGCCTCACCGTTGTGTCGATGGATCGAAACCAGATCTACGGGATTTCATTGCCCGAAGGGTCTGGTCTGCCGGACATGGTGTTCTTTGGTTGCGGTATTCTGATTGGTGGTATGGGCGGCATCCTGCAATCGGCCAGCCGATCGATGATGGTGCGCCATACCGATCCTAAAACCCCGGTTGAGAGCTTTGGCCTTTATGGCCTGTCGGGCCGTGCCACTGCTTTTGCCGCGCCATTGCTGATCGGGATCGCAACGACAATGACCGGGAATGCGCGATTGGGGGTGTCTCCAATCATTGGGTTGTTTATTCTGGGGTTATTCCTGATGCGCTGGGTCAGACCTGAAGGGGATCAGAGCAGATGATTTTATTACGTTTTTTGGCAATGCTGGTAATCGTCACCCTGACGGGACCTGCCTTGGCCCAACCTTTGGCAAAACAGTTGTTTGGCACCCAGAAAGTCAGTTCACAGCAGAAACCGGAGGCTTTCGGCAGTTATTCGCGCGGTTGTGCGGCAGGTTCGGTGCAATTGCCCGAGACCGGCCCAACCTGGCAGGCGATGCGCTTGTCGCGTAATCGGAATTGGGGGCATCCGCAGGCTATCGATTATGTTCAGGACCTCAGCCGGTTCGCGGCGAAACAACCGGGTTGGAACGGCCTCTATGTCGGCGACATAAGCCAACCTCGTGGAGGGCCGATGACTTCTGGACATCGCAGTCACCAATTAGGTTTGGATATCGATATCTGGATGTTACCTGGCGACAACATGCGCCTGAGCCGCAAAGCGCGTGAGAATATTTCGTCGATTTCATTGCGCCGCTCAAACGGCGCCTACGTGAATGGCAACTGGACAAAGCAACACCATGCGGTGTTGCGCGAGGCAGCCAAAGACAAGCGCGTTGCAAGGATATTCGTGTTCCCCGGTGCCAAGGTGCAGATGTGTAATGATGAAAAGGGCAACCGGGCTTATCTGCGCAAGATACGACCGTGGTGGGGGCATCACTATCATTTCCACGTTCGTCTGAAATGTCCTCGCGGCTCGAAAGGATGTGTCAATCAGGACCCGCCACCCAAAGGTGACGGTTGCGCCGAGGCGCAGCAATGGGTGCGCAATATTCTGAACCCGCCGCCACCCGATCCGAATGCGCCTGCACCGAAGAAGCGCCGTGAGTATCGCTTGGCTGATTTGCCCCAGCAATGTACCGCCGTTCTGCAGTCCAACTAATCACGGCGCTGCTGCTGGCAGGGCCTGTCTGGGCAGTTGAGATCAAGACGGCCTCGCTGCTCGGCAGCTATGCCTGGCGCAATAATGCGAAGTGGTTTGGCGGTTTTTCAGCTATCCATGTCTCGGAGAACGGGCAACACATGATCGCGGTCAGCGACCGATCAAAGCTGGTTACCGCTCGGATTGAGCGTGATGGCGATAAGATCATAGATGTCCAAATTCTCGATCACTGGCCGATCTTGTCGAGCAGGGGAGCTACCTTGAGCGGGCTCGCGGGGGATTCCGAAGGGTTGGCGATTGCTTCGGATGGCAGCCTCTATATTTCCTTCGAAGGTATACACCGAGTTGTGCATTATACTGCGCCGGACGCCAAGGCACGAGTTTTACCTCGTCCTGAGGCATTCTTGAGTTTGGACCAGAATGGTTCGCTAGAAGCGCTTGCGATAGATGATCGCGGACGGCTTTACACGCTGGCCGAGAAAAATCGGACGGTGCAGGGCGCCATTCCAGTCTATCGCTGGGACGGCAGCCGTTGGTCAGCGCCTTTTGTTCTGCCCGCGCGCGGTAAATTCCTGCCAGTTGCTGCGGATTTTGGGCCTGATGGACGGCTATATATACTGGAACGAGCCGTTTCTTTGACTGGCTTTCGTTCCCGTCTGCGGCGCTGGGTGGTCGATGATGATGTGCCGCAGGCCGGAGAGGTATTGTTCGAAACCGGAACCGGAACACATGACAATCTTGAAGGACTGTCAGTTTGGCGCGACCTGGAAGGTCGGTTGCGCGCCACAATGGTTTCAGATGATAACTTCTTCGCGTTGCAACGTACGGAGTTGGTCGAGTATTTGCTGCCTGATTGACTCGAACAAAACAAAGGTCTAGAAGCGCGGCCTGCCTTGGGATGAGCCCTGGGCCAAGTCGCCGCTACCTTGTCAAAACGGGCACCAGAATATGCAACGCGCTTACATCCCCGGCATCCTTGCCATGGCCGCCATTGTCGTGGCCTCAAACATCCTTGTTCAGTTCCTGATTTTTGATGGGCTGCTGACTTGGGGTGCTTTCACCTATCCGCTGGCCTTCCTGGTCACCGACATTATGAACCGTGTCTATGGCGTAGCAACCGCCCGAAAGGTTGTGTTTGCCGGCTTCATCACTGGCATCATCTGCTCACTGATCGGCAGCCAGATCATGCTGCAAGGTGACGGATTTACTTACGCCGCCGTTCCGCTGCGGATTGCCGTGGCATCGGGCACCGCCTTCCTGATCGCACAGCTGACCGACGTGACCGTGTTCAATTCGCTGCGTGGTGGCCGCTGGTGGCGTGCGCCACTTGTCTCGACGCTTGTTGGTTCGGCTCTGGATACAGCCCTGTTCTTCACCATTGCCTTTTCGGCCTCGGTCACATTCTTCGGCGCCAACGCTGACGCCGCGATCAACTGGGCGTGGGATCCTGTGCCCTTCATGCTGTCAGGCCCGATGGCACCGCTGTGGGTAACGCTCGCCTTTGCCGACTGGTTGGTGAAATTGTCGCTGGCGCTGATCGCTCTGATACCGTTCAAGTTGATCGTTGCCCGCCTGGCCGCGCAGCCTGCGTAAAAAAGTGCTTTGAGAATGGCGCATCTTGTGTCAGGCTCAAAGTTAACCGCAACAGATAGAAAAGGAGGTGATCCAGTGTCGAGAAAGAGATTGGAGAGAGGTGTCGGAACAACCGGGGGGATCGTCTGTTAAGGCAGCCCTTGGCGGAGCGCTCGCTCCGGCTGGTCGATTGATCTAACCGACCCGACCTCCTGAACTTTCGAAGGGCCGTCCCGCCGGGGCGGCCCTTTTTGTTTCTACACGCCGCCTGTAAGGTCCGCTCTATGTTGCGTGTCACCGATGATATCATTCTGCAGGAATGGGAAATGACCGAGAGCTTTGTGCGCTCTTCCGGTCCCGGTGGGCAGAACGTAAATAAGGTCTCGACTGCTGTTGAGCTACGGTTCGAGGCCGCGCGCTCTCCCTCACTGCCAGATCCGGTCAAGAGCCGGTTAAAACGGCTGGCGGGGCGTCGCTGGACCAAGGATGGCGCGATCATCATCCAGTGTGAGGAGACCAGAAGCCAAGCCCGAAATCGTGAGATTGCACGCGCGCGTCTGGCAGAGTTGATTACCCGCGCGCTGGTGAAGCCCAAGCGCCGGATTGCCACCAAGCCCACTTATGGTTCGGTGAAACGGCGGCTGGCAGCAAAAAAGGCACGATCGGACGTCAAAGCCCTGCGAGGCAAGGTAGCTGAAGATTGATCTGGTAGTTTCGCCGGGCCTTGATACTCTGATCATCGGAGACGGAAGAGAGGCAAGGCCATGAGGTTAGACGGAAAAACTGCGATTGTGACCGGCGGCGCCTCGGGTTTCGGAGCCGGGATCGCACGGAAGTTCCTGACCGAAGGTGCCCGCGTGATGATCGCGGACATCAACGGAGATGCGGCTGCAGACCTAGCTGGGACACTCGGACCCGGGGCGATGTCGCAACGGGTTGATGTTTCCAACACAGAGTCTGTGACGGCTATGGCAGATATGGTCACTCAGCGGTTTGGGCACCTCGACATTCTGGTGAACAATGCAGGTGTCACGCATCTCCCGACGCCGTTGGAGGATGTCAGCGAGGATGAGTTCGACCGTATCTTCAATGTGAACATGAAATCCGTCTATCTGACTGCCCGCGCCTTCGTTCCACTCATGAAAGCGCGCGGGACCGGAGCAATTCTGAATGTCGCCTCGACGGCTGGCCTGTCTCCGCGGCCTAATCTCAACTGGTACAATGCCTCCAAGGGATGGATGATCACGGCGACAAAAACCATGGCGGTGGAGCTTGCCCCCTCTGGCGTACGCGTAAACGCAATCTGTCCTGTCGCGGGCGAGACTCCGTTGTTGAAGTCTTTCATGGGTGAAGACACGCCCGAAATCCGCGCCAAATTCCTGTCGACAATTCCGCTTGGCCGCTTTTCCACCCCCGAAGACATGGCCAACGCCGCCTGTTTCCTGTGCTCGGACGAGGCCAGCATGATAACGGGCGCCGCGCTCGAAGTGGACGGTGGCCGGTGCATCTGATCTATCGCGTCTTCGGCACTAATACGCCCCTGCGGGAAGGACCGAGCGTCAGCCCGATTTCCTTACAATGCGTAGGACCGTTATGAATCCTGGACCCAAAAACCTGATCACCGATATTGCTGGGCTAAAGGTTGGCAACGCCCAGGATGAGACATTGAAGTCGGGCACAACCGTCCTGACGGCGGATCAGCCCTTTACCGCTTCAGTCCATGTGATGGGTGGCGCGCCCGGAACGCGGGAAACCGATCTGCTGGCGCCGGACAAATCCGTTGATCGGGTGGATGCAATTACACTTTCGGGTGGTTCGGCCTTTGGTCTGGATGCGTGCTCGGGCGTATCGGACGCGATGCGGGCCGAGGGCCGAGGCTTTCAAGTCGGGGATGCAATCGTGCCTATTGTGCCCGGCGCAATTCTGTTCGATCTGCTGAATGCTGGTGACAAAAACTGGACCGAAAACCCTTACCGCGCCTTGGGGAAGGCCGCCTATCTGTCGGCCTCACAGCAATTTGAACTGGGTACAGCGGGCGCAGGCACGGGCGCTTTGGCGGCGATGCACAAAGGTGGTCTGGGTTCGACCTCAATCGTGCTGGAGGATGGCATAACGGTCGGCGCATTGGTCGCAGCCAACCCTTTGGGTAGTGTCACGACGCCGGGTGATCGCCATTTCTGGGCTGCACCTTTTGAGATCGGGAACGAGTTCGGCGGGCTTGGACCCGACCCGGCTTCTGGTCTCGGGCGCGCTCACATTAGTCGCAAAGCAGCAGCGATGCATTCGGTACCGCCGGATAAGGCCAATACGACGATTGCTATTGTCGCAACTGATGCTGCACTTTCCAAACCGCAATGCCAGCGGCTGGCTGTGGCGGCCCATGACGGTATCGCCCGTGCGATTGTACCGGCGCACACACCAGGGGACGGGGATCTTGTTTTTGGTGTCAGCACCGGTGCGAGAGGTGTCGAGGATAAGGCTCTGGCGATGATTGGCCACGCGACTGCGATTTGTCTGGCCCGGGCCATTGCACGCGCTGTCTACATGGCATCGCCCCGCGCAGGCGATCTTCTGCCGTGCTGGTCGGCCGTACATGACTTAAGTTAAGGACGGACCAAACTCTGCTGTGACACAGTGCCATCGCGCGGCAATCTGCGCGTTGACTCTCTGCTGCGCCAAAGGTCCTTTCTGTGCAGCCAATTCGTATCGGAGCAAAAGTTATGAATCGTATCATCGCCACCGCTATTGTCGGACTGCTGGCCCTTCCCGTTTATGCTGAAGGCGACGCCGAAGCCGGCAAGAAAACCTTCAACAAGTGCAAATCCTGCCACCAGATCGCTGATCCCGCGGGTGAAGTGATCGTCAAAGGCGGCAAGACCGGACCGAACCTATATGGTATTGCGGGTCGTACAGCCGGAACCGTTGAAGGGTTCAAATATGGCGACAGCATTGTTGCAGCGGGTGAAAATGGTCTGGTCTGGGATGAAGAGACCTTTGTAACCTATGCACAGGATCCCAAAGGATTCTTGAAAGATTATCTGGGCGAAACTTCGGCCAAATCGAAAATGACCTTCAAGCTGAAGAAGGGTGCCGAGGACGTTTACGCTTATATCGTGAGCGTTTCGGGCGAATAATCCCACCTATCAGTTTCGCGATCATCTGTGAAAGGCCGCAGCCCCTGCGGCCTTTCGTGCGCTTGATTGGCGCCCCAATCAGCGTCACTTTGGGAAAAACCGGTAAGGCTGCGCGCACCGGGGATCGCCAACAGGAGACGACAGATGGGAATCATGATCCCGGCCTGGGTTGAGGGCGAACTGACACCCGTTGATAAGCTGGAGGCGCATGAAAAGGGCCTTAAGCATAAGGCTGTGTCGGTTTTTGTCGTACGCGGGACCGAGATATTGCTGCAGCGCAGGGCGATGGGGAAATATCATACGCCGGGCCTCTGGGCGAATACCTGTTGCACCCATCCTGACTGGAACGAAGCTGCCTCGCATTGTGCCGTGCGCCGCTTGCGCGAGGAACTGGGCATAACCGGGCTTTACCCTGAATACCGGCACCGGCTGGAATATCACGCTGATGTTGGAAACGGTCTCGTTGAAAACGAGGTGGTAGACGTTTTCCTCGCCCATGTGCGTGGGTCGCTGAAAATCGAGCCTAATCCGGACGAAGTCATGGATATTCGCTGGGTCGACTATCATGATCTGTTGGCAGAAGTTAAGCGACATCCAGACCGTTTTACGCCGTGGCTCAAGATCTATTTGCATAATCACGCCGATACGATCTTTGGTCCTGACCTAATTATCTCGGCCAATTCGTAACCCCGCCTTGCAAGGTTCGCACAAGCGGCATACATCAACGCGTCATGGCCAAGCAGAAGACAGACCCGAATTACAAAGTCATCGCCGAGAACCGGCGCGCGCGCTTCGATTACGCGATCGAGGACGATATCGAATGCGGTATCGTACTGGAAGGGTCCGAGGTTAAGTCTTTGCGCTCTGGCGGGTCGAACATCGCCGAAAGCTATGCCTCCGTCGATGACGGAGAGTTGTGGCTGATCAACAGCTATATTGCACCTTACGAACAGGCAAAGGTCTTCAAGCACGAAGAACGTCGCCGCCGTAAGCTTCTGGTGTCGCGTAAGGAGTTGGCAAACCTGTGGAACGCGACCCAGCGCAAGGGTATGACGCTGGTGCCGCTGGTGCTGTACTTCAATCACAAAGGCCGGGCGAAGCTGAAGATCGGCATCGCCAAGGGTAAGAAGCTACACGACAAGCGCGAAACGCAGGCTAAGCGTGATTGGTCACGCCAGAAACAGCGTCTGATGAAGGACCACAGCTAGAACGCCATGGTCGCCTGAACCGCCCGCTGCCAGCGCGCATAGGCCGCGTCTCGGTCAGCCTCGGCTTTTGCAGGTTCAAACCGCCGATCCAGATTCCAGGTTTCGGCGAATCCGGCCTGATCCGGGTAGACACCTGCTTTCATTCCCGCCAGCCATGCGGCACCAAGCGCAGTAGTTTCCTGCATCACCGGGCGGTCGACCGGAGCGCCCAGAATGTCAGAAAGCCCCTGCATGGCCCAATCCGACGCGCTCATCCCGCCGTCGACGCGCAGGATCACGTCAGTCTCTGCTCCCCAATCGCCCTGCATTGCGTGCCACAAGTCGCGAGTCTGGAACGCAATGCTTTCCAGCGTGGCGCGCGTGATTTCGGCGCGGCCTGAATTACGGGTCAAGCCAAAGATGGCGCCCCGGCATTCGGGTTTCCAATATGGCGCGCCCAGCCCGGTAAACGCAGGGACAAGAACAACATGCTGGTTTGGATCAGCCTGTGCGGCCAATTCCCCGCTTTGCGGCGCGGCTTCGATGATCTGTAATGCATCGCGCAGCCATTGCACCGCCGCGCCCGCGATGAAGATCGAACCTTCAAGCGCATAGGTTTTCTTGCCATCCAGCTGATAGGCAACGGTGGTAAGCAGACGGTTTTTCGATTCCACTGGCTGCGCACCGGTATTAAGCAGCGCGAAACAACCCGTGCCATAGGTGGATTTCATCATGCCCGGCTGGAAACAAGCCTGCCCGATGGTGGCAGCCTGTTGATCCCCCGCTACGCCGAGAATCGGGATCTCACCGCCGAACAGGGAAGTTGATCCGAAATCTGAGGCACAATCACGCACGTCGGGCAACAAGGCTTGGGGGACGTCCAGCAATTCACAGATCTCGCTGCTCCACTCCCCTTTATGAATGTCGAACAGCAATGTGCGCGCCGCATTGGTGGCGTCGGTGGCGTGCATGCGCCCTTCGGTCAGTCGCCAGATCAGAAAGGTATCGATGGTGCCGAATAGCAAATCCCTTGCAGCGGCGCGGTCGCGCGCGCCGGGCACGGTATCCAGAAGCCACTTGACCTTGGTGCCCGAGAAATAGGGGTCCAGAAGCAGCCCTGTCTGGGCCGTCACGTCATCTTCGCACCCCGCCTTGCGAAGACGCTCGCATATTTCAGCGGTGCGACGGTCCTGCCAGACGATTGCGTTGTGAATCGGAGCCCCAGTGGCGCGGTCCCAGATGACGGTGGTTTCGCGTTGATTGGTGATCCCGATGCCGGCGATCTGTGCAGCGGATACGCCTGCCGTTTGCATCACTTCACGGCAAACCGTCAGAACACTGTCCCATATCTCTTCGGCGTCGTGCTCGACCCAACCCTCCTGTGGAAAACGCTGCGTAAACTCGCGCTGAGCCGTTCCGACACGCTGCATTTGCGCGTCAAACAGGATCGCGCGAGACGATGTCGTGCCCTGATCGATTGCCAGTATATAGGTCATGCCTGCGCCCCTCCCGCTTTGGTTTTGCAGGACTTTAGCGCAAACACAACCAAACGTGCCAGAGGGGAAATTAGAGCGGTGAAACCGGCTGATTGTCGATCAGCCGCACGCCTTCAAGCATGGTCGCCGCGAACAACCGAGCAGGGCGGTTGGCGTGGGTTAGCAGGTCCAGCGTATCGGCGCAGCGGAGTTGGAGATATTCCACCTCAGTGAAACCGGCGGCCAGCAGCTCAGCCTGCGCGTGCGTCACCAGCGAGCTGAACGCCTCACCATTCTCCAGAGCCTGAACAACTGCGCACATGATGCGATGCTTTTCCGCTGCAATTACCAGACCCTGATCCGACAGTCTTTGATTTCGCGAAGACATGGCAAGACCCGAAGGCTCTCTTACCGTCGGGCAACCAATCACCTCGATCGGAATATCCAGATCGCGGGCCATCCGACGGACGATCATAAGCTGCTGATAGTCTTTTTCCCCGAAATAGGCTCGATCCGCTTGGGTTTGCAGGAACAGCTTGGCGACAACGGTTGCCACTCCATCAAAATGACCCGGGCGGAATTCACCCTCCATCGTGTCGGTCAAACCCGAAACCGAGACTGTGGTGGCGAAGCCTTCAGGGTAGATCTCATCCGGGTCGGGCACGTAAATCGCGTCGACGTTGTAAGGCGCAAGCTTTTCCGCATCCTCCTGTTCGGTGCGCGGATATTTGGCGAGGTCTTCGGGGTTGTTGAACTGCTTGGGATTTACAAAGATCGTCACAATCACCCGGTCGCAATCCGCCCTCGCGACTTCGGCCAGTGACAGATGCCCCTGATGCAGCGCACCCATGGTGGGGACAACGCCAATCACCTGACCCTTGTTGCGCCATTCACCTGTCAGGACGCGCAAATCGGCCAGTCGTCGAAGAATAGGCGCGGTCATGTTTTAGGTCCTTTGGCGGGCACGGTGTCTGCAAAGACATGTTCGTCCGCTGGGAAGCTGCGCGCACGAACCTCGGCTGCGTATTCTGCAATGGCAGCTTCGGCCAGCGGGCCAAGATCAGCATAGCGTTTGACGAATTTCGGTTTGAACGCTGTGAAAAAGCCAAGCATATCGTCCACCACCAATATTTGCCCATCACATCCGGCCGAAGCGCCAATGCCGATTGTAGGGATCTCGATCTCGGAGGTAATCTGGTTGGCCAGACCTTGCGGAACCTTCTCTAACACGACCGAAAACGCACCTGCCTCAGTAACAGCGCGGGCATCTGCCAACACCGCCTCGGCCTGTTCGTCGCGTCCCTGAACCTTGTAGCCCCCCAGTGTGTTGATCGATTGCGGTGTCAGGCCGATATGCGCCATCACCGGGATGCCGCGTTTGACCAAAAAGCGAATGGTCTCGGACATCTCGACCCCACCTTCCAGCTTAACCGCCCCTGCACCGGTTTCGGACATTAAACGGGCCGCGTTTCGAAAGGCCTGCGCCGGGTCGTGCTCATAACTGGCGAAAGGCATGTCGATCACCATCATGGCCTTATCCAGACCGCGCGCAACGGCCTGACCATGCATGATCATCATTTCCATCGTGACCCCAAGGGTCGAGGTAAGCCCGTGCAGTACCATGCCAACACTGTCGCCGACCAGAACGAAGTCGCAATGCGCATCCATCAAGTGCGCCATCGGTGTCGTGTAAGCGGTCAGCGAGACCAGAGGGTCAGAACCTTTCCGGGCGCGGATATCCTCGGCGTTCGGGGCTTTCTTGCGGGCGGTGGCGCTCATGATCGCTCCTCGCAGTGTTCATGTTGCAGCGCGGCATAGCAGATGCGGCAGGGGCGAAGGAACCCCGGTTGCGCGAACAATCCCTTGATTGACCTCGGGTTTGAGAGGACATTGGTCGCAGATCGGCCCGAAAACCGCTGGGTCAGCCATTTTCAGTGGGGAGAGATTTTCATGACAAAGCAGCGCTTTCGCTCGTTCGCGTCGGCCCTGGCCCTTGGCGCCAGCCTGTTCGCCACGCAGGCCATGGCCAAATCGGATATCACGATCGCCATGCAGCTTGAACCGCCGCATCTGGACCCGACAAGCGCCGCGGCGCAGGCTATCGATTCGGTTGTCTACACCAATATCTTCGAAGGTCTGACTCGGTTCATGGGCGATGGCTCGGTGGTGCCGGGGCTGGCCGAAAGCTGGGAAATCTCGGATGACGGTACCGTCTACACATTCAAGCTTCGTGACGGCGTAACCTTCCACGATGGCACCGCGATGGATGCCGAGGACGTCAAGTTCACCCTTGACCGCGCCACGGCGGAAGACAGTGTCAACGCGCAGAAGGCTCTGTTTGCCGGTATTGAAAGTGTTGAAGTGGTCGACCCTCTGACTGTCCAGGTGACGTTGAATGAGCCGAACGGTAACTTCCTTTTCAATCTCGCTTGGGGTGACGCGGTGATCGTTGCGCCTGAAAGTATCGAGAACATCAAGACCAACCCGGTTGGCACTGGGGCCTTCACCTTCTCTGATTGGGTGCAGGGCGACAGCATCACCCTGAAACGCAATCCTGACTATTGGGGCGAACAACCCGCATTAGAGACTGCAACGTTCAAGTTCATCTCGGACCCGACAGCCGCCTTTGCCGCCATGATGGCAGAGGATGTGGATGTGTTCGATATCTTCCCCGCTCCCGAGAATCTGCCGCAGTTCGAAGCCGATCCGCGCTTTCAGGTCCTTGTCGGTTCGACCGAGGGGGAAACCATTTTGTCGACCAACAACAAACAGCCCCCGTTTGATGACATATTGGTACGGCAGGCGTTGGCTCACGCGATCGACAGGCAAACTATCATCGACGGTGCGATGTTCGGCTATGGCACGCCCATCGGTACGCATTTCGCGCCGCATCACCCGGCTTATGTCGATTTGACCGGCAATTCGGCCTATGACCCTGAAAAGGCCAAGGAACTTCTGGCTGAGGCTGGGTATCCCGACGGGTTCGAGACCACGCTGCACTTGCCGCCCCCCTCATACGCCCGTCGCGGGGGTGAGATCATCGCCGCCCAACTGGCCGACGTTGGCATCAAAGCCGAGATCATCAATGTTGAATGGGCGCAGTGGTTGGAAAGTGTGTTTAAGGGTAAGGAATTTGGCTTGACCATCGTCAGCCATACCGAGCCGATGGATATTGGTATCTATGCCCGGCCTGACTATTACTTCCAGTATGATAGCACAGACTTTCAGGCTTTGATGGACACACTGAATTCCACAACTGATCCAGAGGAACGCACCCGTCTGCTAGGCGAGGCGCAGCGTCTGATATCGAACGATTTCGTCAATGGATATTTGTTTCAGCTTGCCAAGCTCGGGGTGGCCAGGGCTGGCGTTCAGGGCCTGTGGGAAAATGCGCCCACTGCGGCGATCGACCTGACCGCGATCAGCTGGGACGAATAGGACTAAAGGAGGTCCGCGCATCATGATCAGGCCATTCCTCGCCGTGTTCATACTCGCGGCGCAGGTTGCATTTGCGCTTTCTGTTCGGGCCGACACGCCTCTTGAGCAGGCCGTCGCACTGTGGCTGCAAGGGGATGATATGCAAGCCTTGCCGATGTTGTCGGAGCTTGCGGCCGAGGGTGATGTTGAGGCGCGACTGCTTTTGGGCCGGATCGAAACTTCGGACCTTGGCCCTTCACCTTATCGCCAATCGCTTGAACCCGCTCAATCGCGGGAGCTGTTCCGCCAGAAGGGCTGGTCGGCCTTCGGACAGTCGTGGCTGATGGTTGAGGCCCGCGCCGGTAACGAACTGGCTCAGGCGCTTCTGCACGCAAAGCGTCCGGAGCCGAACCCAGATCTGATCACGCAGCTCAATGCGCTTGGTGAACATCAGGCAACCGATTACCCCACGCGTATCATCGCGCTATACGGGGATCGGGACATGCGGGGGAAATTGCTATCTGACGATCAAGTCATGCAGGACTTGAAGCCCTACCTGACTTATCTGTCCAAAAAACCTGAGCCTCGCGGAGACGGATTGGCTGCACTGCGCCATATTCAGACCGATACGGTCGAGGCTAGTTCGGATCAGGCGCTTGGTATGGCAGGACTTCTGGCGCTTGGGTTGGGTTTTGGCGATATTTCTAAGGGCAACCCATGGCGACCCGCAGTTGAAAACTGGTTGATGAGCTCTGAGGCGACCCGGCCCATTGCGCAGCTTTGTATCGAGCAATGCGGCGATGAGGCACAAGCCTGTGCCTTTGCATTTCTAGCGCTGAGCGGCGGGTATTTTGAGGTTATCCGCACCGACAGTCCGCTGGAAACCGTTATTCCGCAAAACGAGTTTTTGAATAGCCCGCGCGCCAGGCTGATGGTCTTGCGCCGCGCCGCGCTGGCACGAACCGAGACCAATCTTGATTGGCTGTCCGAGACCGCACCCGCGGCCGAACTTTCGGCCTGCGCGATTGATCTGATCAAGAAAGAACGACAGGCGTACAAGTAGTTACTAGACCCGTGCTTCCGGCACTCTTAACCTGTTCCCAATGCTACGCTATGCTCTCAAACGCCTGCTCTCGCTGATCCTGAGTCTGGCCGTTGCCTCGGTTGTGATCTTCGTGGTGATCGAAATCGCGCCCGGTGATCCGGCGTCGTTTATGCTGGGTGTAAACGCCCAGGCAGATACACTGGCCGCATTGCGGGCTGAGCTTGGTCTCGATGTCTCGAAGGCCGAGCGCTACTTCAATTGGGTCGGCGGGATGTTGGTGGGGGATTTTGGCACGTCTTACACCTATCGTACGCCGGTATCGCAGATGATTGCGGACAGGCTTTGGGTGTCTCTGCCATTGGCCTTATATGCGTTGACACTGTCCACACTCATCGCTTTTCCCGCCGGTATCTATGCCGCCGCGCGGCGTGGCAAGCCGGGCGACGTGGCGGTCATGGGGGCGACTCAGCTTGGTATCGCAGTGCCCAATTTCTGGTTCGCAATGATGCTGGTGCTGGTCTTTGCTATTAACTTGCGCTGGTTCAATGCCGGAGGGTTCGCGGGCTGGGAAAACGGGGTTTGGACTGGCTTGCATTCTCTGACTTTACCCGCCATCGCTCTGGCCCTGCCGCAGGCGGCGATCCTTGCACGGGTTATGCGGTCCGCCTTGTTGGACATTCTGGCTGAAGACTTCATGCGCACCGCACGGGCCAAGGGCTTGTCACGCCGTCAGGCGCTTTGGCGCCACGGGGTGCGAAATGCGCTGATTCCGGTGCTGACGATCATAGGGCTACAGTTCTCTTTTCTGCTGGCAGGCTCGATTATCATCGAACAAGTGTTCTATCTGCCCGGCCTCGGACGGCTGGTGTTTCAGGCGATCTCGGCACGTGATTTGATCGTGGTTGAATCCGTCGTCATGCTATTGGTCTTTGCAGTGATCACTGTGAACTTTCTGGTCGATCTGGCCTATGCTGCCGTCGATCCAAGGCTGAGGAGCAGGGCATGAGCCGCAACCTGATCCTTGGCGCGGCCTTGTCTTCTCTGGTATTGCTGGCGGCGTTGGTGTCGTTTGTCTGGACGCCTTACGATCACGCCGCGCTGAACATCCCGGCCAAGCTGCAACCGCCAAACGCGCAGAACTGGTTCGGCACCGATCATTTCGGGCGGGACATGTTCTCGATGATCATGGTCGGTGCACGCACATCGATCGCGGTGGCACTGGTGGCTGTCGGTATCGGTATGGCATTGGGAGTCCCGCTGGGTCTGGCTGCCGCGGCCCGCAAGGGATCTTGGCTGGATGAATTTATCATGCGAGGCAACGATCTGGTCTTTGCATTTCCTTCACTGGTCATCGCCATCCTGATCACTGCTGTATTCGGCGCTGGTGCCATCAATGCAATCATCGCTATCGGTATTTTCAACATTCCTGTCTTCGCCCGTATCACTCGGGGTGCGGCGCTGTCGCTTTGGGAACGCGAGTTCATTCTTGCCGCGCGTGTTTCGGGCAAAGGCGCAGCGCGGATATCAGCTGAACATATCCTGCCGAACGTCGCCAACCTATTGATCGTTCAGGGAACCATCCAGTTCTCATTGGGAATTCTTGCTGAGGCCGGGCTGTCCTATGTTGGGTTAGGCGCGCAACCACCAACGCCAAGCTGGGGAAGAATGCTGGCGGACGCGCAGACAATGGTCAGTTTTGCCCCGCATTTGGCTCTGATACCGGGATTGGCGATCATCGTCACGGTGCTGGGTCTGAACCTGCTGGGCGATGGTCTGCGCGACTGGCTGGATCCTCGGATACGGGTGGCACGCGCATGAGCCTCTTGCGGATTGAAGACCTATCGCTGTCCATTCACGAGACCTCGATCTTGAAGCGGATCAACCTATCGATTGCGCCGGGACAGATTGTGGCAGTGACGGGTGAGAGTGGTTCGGGCAAATCAATGACCGCCCTTGCTGTGATGCAGTTGCTGCCAAATGGGTCGTTATCCGACGGCGAAATCCAATTTGAGGGACAGAATGTATTGGATCTGTCCGAACAGGACATGTGCGACCTGCGCGGCGCTGAGATCGGAATGGTGTTCCAAGAGCCGATGACAGCTCTGAACCCGGTGAAGACAATTGGCGATCAGGTGATGGAGACAATCCTGATCCACAAGGCTATGCCCCCTGTCAAGGCGCGCGCCCGCGCAGAAGAGGTCTTGGGCCGTGTCGGGTTGCCGACCGACCGTTTTCCGATGTCGCGTTATCCGCACGAGCTGTCAGGAGGGCAGCGTCAGCGCGTGGTGATTGCAATGGCGATCGCGCTGCGCCCCCGGTTGTTGATTGCGGATGAACCCACCACTGCGCTGGATGTGACCACTCAGGCGCAGATCCTCGATCTGCTCAAGGGGCTTGTGACAGAATATGACATGGGCCTGCTGATGATTACCCATGATCTGGCGGTGGTTGCTGACATGGCGGATGAGATCGTGGTTATGCGGTATGGGGAGGTTGTCGAAACCGGAGCGACCGACCATCTGCTGCATCACATGCAGCACCCCTATACTCGCATGTTGTTTGAGGCCTCTGGTCATCAGGTCAACCTGCCCGCATCCCCTGAACCACGTCCCTTGCTGGAAGTGTCAAATGTGGTTCGAGACTACCGATTACCCCGAAAACGTCTATTTGATGCGCCCGGTCATCATCGGGCGGTCGATCAGGTTAGCTTCACGCTGAACCGAGGTGAGCGTTTGGGGTTGGTTGGAGAATCCGGATGTGGAAAATCGACCCTAACACGGGCAATTTTAGGGCTTGAAGAGGTTCAGCACGGCCAGATCTCATTAGATGGCCAGCCGGTTTTCACAGGCCACAAACCCAATCTGGCGGTGCGCCGCAAAATGCAGGTGGTGTTTCAGGACCCTTACGGAAGCTTCAATCCCCGCCATCGGGTTGCGCGCCTGATCACCGAACCTTTCCATCTGCTGGAGAACCCACCAACAGGGTCCGAACGGCGGGATCGCATTGCCGAAATGTTGACCGCCGTTGGTCTCAGACCTGATGACGCAGGCAGGTACATTCACGAATTCTCGGGCGGGCAGCGGCAGCGGATCGCCATCGCACGCGCGCTGATCATCCGGCCCGAACTGATCCTGTTTGATGAGGCGGTCTCGGCTTTAGATGTATCGGTTCGTGCCCAAATTCTTGACCTGTTGGCAGAGCTTTGCACTACCTACGATTTGACCTACCTGTTCATCAGTCATGACCTGAGTGTGGTTCGCACGATCACCGACCGGGTGATGGTGATGCAGGCCGGTAAGATCGTCGAACAGGGTGAAACCGAGCGTGTATTTACGCAGCCAGTGCATCCGTACACACGTACACTTATCGATGCAGCACCGAAACTGCCAGAAATCGGACAGGGCGCCGCATGAATCTAAAATCCAAATTTAGAGCCTGCTTTAGGAGCTTCTGATGACTAATCCTCTCTGGTTTGATCCCAGCCTTTGTCTGATTGGCGGTGCATGGATGGCACCTGAGTCAGGGCAATACTTGGCGTTGGTTAATCCGTCTGACGGCTCTGAAATCTGCCAGATCGCAAGGGGTACTGAGCCGGATATCGACGCCGCTGTGAAGTCCGCCAGTGCCGCGCGTGAAGGTGACTGGGGCCGAATGACAGCGGTGGAGCGGGGACGGATCCTCACCCGACTAGGGGCGCTGGTTCTGGATCGGGTGGATGGTTTGGCGCAGTTGGAGGCGATGGATGTCGGCAAGCCGCTGACACAGGCGCGGGCGGATGCCGTTGCCTTGGCGCGGTATTGCGAATTCTACGGTGGCGCAGCGGATAAGGTCATGGGTGAGACTATCCCCTATCTGGATGGGTATACGGTATATACTCTGCGCGAACCACACGGAGTGACTGGTCACATCGTGCCGTGGAATTATCCCATGCAGATCATAGGCCGCTCGGTCGGGGCTGCTTTGGCGATGGGCAATGCCTGTGTGCTGAAACCCGCGGAAGAGGCCTGCCTGACCGCCTTGGCGTTTGCCCATCTGGCGCTCGAAGCGGGCCTGCCGCCCGGGGTCCTTAATGTTGTGCCAGGACTTGGGGGTGAAGCAGGTGCGGCACTGTCGGCCCATTCGGGCGTCAATCACATCTCATTCACCGGTTCAGTTGCAACGGGCGCATTGGTTCAGCAGGCGGCGGGCAAAAATGTGGTTCCGGTCACGCTGGAACTGGGTGGCAAGTCCCCGCAATTGGTTTTTGATGACGCTGATCTGGATGCAGCGCTGCCGTTTCTGGTGAATGCAGGTATTCAGAACGCTGGCCAGACCTGCTCGGCCTCGTCGCGCATACTGGTTCAGCGTGGCGTCTATGATGCAGTCAAATCGCGCATGGCAGCGGCCTATCGCGAACTGACTGTAGGCCCGGCGATATTGGATTTACGGCTCGGCCCGCTGATCTCGGCTCGGCAGCAAGAGATTGTGAACGGCTTTCTCCACCAAGGGTCTGATCTGGCGGTCGCTGCAGAGGGACAGATCGAGGCCGATGCGCCGGAAACCGGGGCATTCGTACGGCCGACGTTGTTCTCGGAGGTGCCGCCCAGTCATGTCTTAGCGCGGGATGAAATCTTCGGCCCTGTTCAGGTATTGATCCCGTTTGATACCGAAGAACAGGCTCTAACCATAGCGAACAGTACCGAATACGGTCTCGTTGCAAGCATCTGGAGCCGCGACGGTGCGCGACAGATGCGTTTGGCGAAAGCGCTGCGCTCGGGTCAGGTGTTTATCAACAACTATGGCGCGGGCGGGGGCGTTGAGCTGCCATTTGGCGGCGTCGGCAAATCAGGCCATGGCCGCGAAAAAGGGTTCGAAGCACTTTATGGATTCTCACAGCTCAAGACGGTGGCGGCGTTTCACGGTTAGTGCGCGTTAAACGATCACTTCGATCGCTTCCTGCGCCCCGACACCAAAGACCCGCTTGTACCGCTCAATCTGATCCGCTGGTCCCATCGCTTTTTCCGGATTATCTGACAGTTTCACCGTCGGATTGCCATTGGCGGATACAGCCTTGCAGACCAGAGAGAATGGGGCCAACGCGTCATTCGGTACAAGTCCGCGGAAGTCATTGGTTAGCAACGTACCCCAGCCAAACGAAACATTGGTCTGGGCTGCAAACTGAGTGTGCAGCTCGCGGATTTTGTCCACGTCCAACCCGTCCGAGAAAATAACCCTCTTTTTCGTTGGGTCTTCACCGCGCGATTTCCACCAGTTTATCGCGATCTCGGCCCCGGTTGCGGGGTCGCCACTGTCAACGCGAATACCAGTCCAGCCTGCTAACCAGTCGGGGGCACGATCCAGAAACCCTTTGGTGCCATAGGTATCGGGAAGAATGATGCGCAGATTGCCATCATGTTCATCATGCCAGTCACTGAGGACATCATAAGGCGCCTGTGCCAGCGCGGCGTCATCTTCGGCCAGAGCAGAATAGACCATGGGCAACTCATGCGCGTTGGTGCCGATGGCTTCAACCTCGCGCCGCATGGCAATCAGGCAGTTCGAGGTGCCGGTAAAGGACGGACCCAACCCTTCGATCATGGCCTGCACACACCAGTCCTGCCAAAGGAACGAATGCCGCCGCCGGGTGCCGAAATCCGCAATTCCCAACCCGTCGATAGTGCGGAGCTGGGCGATTTTTTCCCACACGCGGGTCATCGCGCGGGCATAAAGCACCTGGAGTTCAAACCGACGCATATCGTTCAGAACTGCTCGTGAACGTAATTCCATCAATACGGCAAGTGCCGGAATTTCCCACAGCATGACCTCGTGCCACTTGCCTTCGAAAGTCAGTTCATACTGATCACCTTTGCGTTCTAGGTGATAGGGCGGCAGACGCAGGTTCTCGAACCACTCCATGAAATCGGGGCGGAACATCTGGCGTTTGCCGTAGAAGGTGTTGCCTCGCAGAAAGGTGCTTTCCCCGCGGCTCAGGCTGAGTGAGCGGATGTGATCCAGCTGCTCGCGAAGTTCACCTTCATCGATCAGACGGGCCAATGGCACATGATTCGACCGGTTGATCAGCGAAAACACCACATCGGTTTGGGGCTTATTTCGAAACACTGACTGGCACATCAGCAATTTGTAGAAATCTGTGTCGATCAATGACCGGATAATCGGGTCAATCTTCCATTTGTGATTGTAGACCCGCGTCGCGATATCGACCATGGGGACCTCCTGCGATTTCCGTTGTTAGATCAATCGGAGCGCGAAATGGCAAGAGTCGCGGAATTGGGAACAATGCCCACGACAGAACACATTGCGGGCTTATTGTGGGTGCCCTTCACGTTCTAGTGAAGGGGTGGGGATGGAAATGAAGGTTGAAGTTAGTGAATGAGTCTCGAGTACGATTTTGACATTGTAGCGATTGCTCCGGACGAGGTAGATCCCGAGCATGGGCATACGGCAGTAACAGGGCGGCCCCCGGTGCGGGCGCAGTTCCGGAACATCAAGACTGCGGACGCATTGCGCGCAGCATCACCCAAAGTTCGCAGGATTTTTTTAGAATCCGGGTTTAGCTTGGACGGCGCAGATGGTCATCTCGCGCGTGGTTATTTCCGACCGGAAGACGCACAGGATCGCATACTGATCTTAAGGCGACTTTTTGCGAATATTCGGAATATGGGTGTTCAGGGCGAGTATAGTGGTGAGTTCGATTTTCACCACTTTCTGGACCATATCAGGACAGCAAAACCCGGCAACGTGGCTCGGGCCGCACCAGCACGACCATCGCAACCACCCAGCCCGACAAAGATGCATCCTGAACGTCGCACTGTACCTGGGCGCATAGGTTTTGCTTTGGGGCTGGCGGTGATCCTATTTGTCTTCCTGAAGCTGCTGGCGGCACACGGCGCAGCGCTCTGAGACTCAAACCAGTGTGACACCTGCATCGCGCATCGCCTGTTCGGCTGCAGACACTGACCCGTCCATATCAATGGCGCGGCATAGGCCTGTTTTGACAGTGACATCAAAACCCAGCTGTGCCGCATCCACCGCCGAATAATGGACGCAGAAATCCGTCGCCAACCCGACCATTGTCAACTGCGTGATCTCTCGGGTCTCCAGATAACCTTTCAGCCCTGTGGAGGTGGAATGATCGTTCTCGAAAAACGCCGAGTAGCTATCGATGGCGCTGCGAAAACCTTTTCGAATGATCAGATCGCCATCGATGCGCAAATCCGGATGAAAGGCCGCGCCTTCGGTGCCCTGTACACAGTGATCAGGCCACAACACTTGCGGGCCGTAGGGCATCTCGATCATCTCGAAAGGTGACCTCCCGGGGTGTGAACTGGCGAATGATGAATGTCCCACCGGATGCCAGTCTTGAGTCAGAACTACCGCATCAAATTCATCCATCATCGCGTTGATCGGGGCGACGATTTCATCCCCCCCTGCAACTGCGAGTGCACCACCAGGGCAGAAGTCATTCTGAACATCGATAACGAGCAGGGCGTGGGACATGATGGCCTCCTGAAGTTACGTTATCGGTATGGCGCGCAGCAGGGATCGTCAATGCGGTCTCTTGTGTGTTTTTGTCAGGGGCATTAGATCGCGCACATGTATACAATCGCTGCCCTCTATCATTTCACGCGTTTTCCCGATCCCGATGCGCTGCGCCCTGCCTTGCAGGAGCTTTGCCGCGTGCAATCTGTGAAAGGAACCCTGCTGTTGGCGCAGGAGGGGATCAACGGCACCATCGCCGGACCCCGCGCAGGTATCGATGCGGTCCTGGCGCATATTCGCGCGCTGCCAGGATGCGCCGATCTGGAGTGGAAAGAGGCGACCTCGGATCATCCGCCCTTCGGCAAGATGAAGGTACGCTTGAAGAAAGAGATCGTGACGATGGGGCAACCCGATGTCGATCCACGCGCAAATGTCGGGAACTATGTCGAGCCTGAGGACTGGAACGCGCTGATCCGCTCAGATGATGTGGTGGTGATCGATACCCGCAACGATTACGAGGTGGCAATTGGCACTTTCGAAGGCGCAGTAGACCCTAATACAGCCAGTTTCCGCGATTTCCCGGCGTGGTGGGAACAGAACAAGGATCGGTTCCACAACAAGCGCGTTGCCATGTTCTGCACCGGTGGTATCCGCTGTGAGAAGTCCACCAACTACCTGCTGGGGCAGGGGGTCGAGGATGTTTATCACCTCAAGGGAGGCATCCTGCGCTATCTGGAAGAGACGCCGCCCGAAGATAGCGCTTGGCAGGGTGAATGCTTCGTATTTGATAACCGTGTCTCAGTCGGCCACGGATTGGTTGAGGGGCCCCATAAGCTGTGTCATGGCTGCCGCCGCCCGATCTTGCCCGAAGATGTGAAACGCCCTGAATACGAGCACGGCGTCTCCTGCCATCGGTGCGTTGATGAGACCTCCGAACAGGATAAGGCGCGGTTTCGCGAACGACAGAAACAGATCCAACTGTCCCGCGCACGGGGCGAGGATCATCTGGGATCCGACTAAAATCAGCTTGCAGGCTGCGCCGGAAATCTGCCTGATGCGATCAGGCCAGCAGGACGGAGCGTAAATGTCTCACGAACCCAGAACCCTGGAAGAATGGAAATCCACCTTTCTGGCGGCGTTTGGTATGGTCTTGGCCAGTTTTCTCGCCTGGTATGGCCTGTCGCGCCTGAATGAAACCACTGCGGGCGACACAATAGGTACAATCGCATCCGTCGGCCTGGTGGTCTGGATGGTGTCGCAATCGTATTATTACATGACTCAGGTGAAATCCCCGCGCAGAATGCTATTCCTGATGGGGGTGTCCTTTATTCAGGTCGTGCCGTTCCTTTTTGCCGCCGTTTACGGGGCCTTCGGGTATGAGGATCACTGTGTTGTAGGCGCGAACGGGCCGGCTGATATTCTGTACTTCTCGTACGTCACATTCACCACGGTTGGATATGGCGATATGTCCCCTACAGGCCTGTGCCGCGGGTTAGCCGTCGCTGAGGCGGTCACGGGTTATATCCTGCTGGGCATGTTTGTCGCCGCAGCCGTGGCGCTATACGCGCGCAACCACGGCAAATAGAGCTATTTATTTATTCTGATCGATCCAGCGCGACATCATTTGTTTGTCGCGGAAACACTCGGATGGGATCGGACGGCGCTTGCTGCGCGAGATACGTTCGGCAAAGGCGACCTGCTTACCTGTTGGGTAGTTAGCAAAGGGCGATGGGTCGTGCGGCTTATGCGCCGAAATCCAATCTGACAGGGATTTGCGGTCGTGTTGCGCCTCGACCGGAATCTCCAGCGCGGATTGTTGCGCGATGGCGCGGGCATAGCGCATTTGCCGATCAGTCACGGGCAGTAGGTGATAGTCGTTTGACGGGCCGCCAAGGGCGGTATTACGCGTGTTCTGGGCCATCGGGTGATCCTCTGACTATGTGGAACATAAATAGAACATTAACCTTTAGTTTCAAGGGAAGGCCCCTCGGACCCGGCGGGAACCCGCCAATCAACGGTTTTATTGACTGATCAATCAATAAAAGATAAGCCGATCTGTAACGCACTCTATCTCTTCGCCTAAAGAGATATTCGAACAGAAAAGGAACCGGCATGAAGTTTCAGCCCAAGGGTAGCCATTTCATCAATGGCGAATATGTCGAGGACACAAACGGTGCACCTATCGATGTCATTTACCCAGCCACTGGTGAAATCATTGCGCGATTACATTCGGCTACGCCAGAAATCATAGAACAGGCTCTAAATAGCGCAAAATCGGCGCAATCGGCTTGGGCGGCTATGTCGGGAACCGAACGTGGCCGGGTCTTGCGGCGCGCGGCCGACATCATGCGGGATCGCAATCGTGACCTTTCGATCATCGAAACCCATGACACCGGCAAACCGCTGCAGGAAACACTGGTGGCCGACGCGACCAGCGGTGCCGACGCGCTTGAATATTTCGGTGGTCTGACGGCGTCACTGACTGGCGAGCATATTCCTTTGGGTGACGGTGACTTTGTCTATACCATTCGCGAGGCGCTGGGCGTCTGTGTGGGCATAGGTGCATGGAATTATCCCACCCAGATTGCGTGTTGGAAGGGCGCCCCGGCGCTGGCTTGCGGCAACACGATGGTCTTCAAACCGTCTGAAACCACCCCACTGTCAGCTCTGCAGGTGGCCGAGATTCTGATCGAGGCGGGTGCCCCCAAAGGCGTCTATAACGTTATTCAGGGATACGGTGACGTGGGCGCCAGCCTGGTGACCGATCCGCGCGTGGCCAAGGTCTCGCTCACCGGGTCGGTGCCAACAGGTCGCAAGGTTTATGCAGCCGCCGCTGATGGCATGAAACATGTCACCATGGAGTTGGGCGGCAAATCCCCAATGATCGTGTTCGACGACGCCGATATCGAAAACGCCGTGTCAGGTGCGATTCTGGGTAATTTCTATTCCTCGGGGCAGGTCTGTTCCAACGGTACCCGCGTGTTTGTACAAAAGGGCATCAAAGACGCGTTCCTTAAGCGCCTGTCTGAACGCCTTGCCACCGCGAAAATCGGCGATCCGATGGATGAAGAAGTCAACTTCGGCCCGATGGTCAGCGAAAACCAGATGAATATCACGCTGGGCTATATCGAAAAAGGTAAAGCCGAGGGCGCGCGGCTGGTTTATGGCGGCGAACGGGTCGAAGGCGATGGCTTCTACATGCAGCCTACGGTTTTTGCTGACGTCACCGACGATATGACAATCGCACGCGAAGAGATTTTTGGCCCGGTGATGTCGGTGCTGGACTTCGATACAGAAGAAGAAGTTCTGGCCCGAGCCAATGAGACCGAGTTCGGGCTTGCCGCCGGCGTCTTCACCAACGACCTGACCCGCGCCCACCGCATCGTGGCAGGTTTTGAGGCGGGCACATGTTATATCAATACCTATAACCTCGCCCCGGTTGAGGCGCCGTTCGGCGGGTCTAAAATGTCGGGCGTCGGGCGCGAGAACTCAAAACTGGCGATCAACCACTTCAGCGAAATGAAGACGGTTTACGTTTCGATGAATGATGTTGAAGCGCCTTACTGAGTAAAACCGGCCATTCAAACTCTGTTCCCGACATTTCGCGTCGGGAACAGAGCATAACCTGCCTCCTACCTGTGGCTGACTTTCCTGAAAGCGCTTAGTCCGCAAACAGGAGATCAGCCAATGAAAACCCACGCGCAGGCCGTCGTGATCGGAGGAGGGTTGGTCGGCTGCTCCATCCTCTACCACCTGGCAAAGCTCGGTTGGACAGATGTTGTCCTGCTGGAACGGGATGAGCTGACTTCGGGGTCCACCTGGCATGCGGCGGCCAATATCCACGGGTTGCACGACAACAACAACATCACCCGCATCCAGCATTATACAATGAACCTGTATAAAGAGTTGGAGAAAGAGACCGGGCAAGGCTGCGGTGTCTACCAATCCGGTTCTTTGTATCTGGCGCAAACCGGAGACCGCGAACATCAGTTGCGCTTGCAGGAGGCGAAGGCGCGGTTCTACGGGTTGAACTTTTATGAGATCAGCCGCGAACAGGCGAAAGAGCTGCACCCCCTTGCACAGTTTGACGATATTCGCTGCATCATGTTCGAACCTGATGGTGGCAATGTCGATCCTTCCGGTGTGACCCACGCCTATGCCGCCGGCGCGCGCGCTCTCGGCGCCTCTATCGAGCGGTTTTGCCCTGTAATAGGGACTGAACAGCAGCCCGATGGTACATGGATCGTACGTACCGAAAAGGGCGACATTCATACGCAATGGGTCGTCAATGCGGGCGGCTTGTGGGGGCGCGAGGTCGCCGCAATGGCCGGGATCGAACTGCCGCTGCAGCCAACTGAACATCAGTATTTTGTGACTGAATCGATTGATGAAGTCGCCGCACTTGGCCGCCGTCTGCCTTCGATTGCGGATCGGGATGGCGAATACTACTTCCGGCAGGAAGGTAACGGGTTGCTGATCGGCGCATACGAGAAAGATATGCGGTTCTGGGCCGAAAACGGCACCCCGCTGGATTTCGCTCACGATCTTTTCCCCGACGACCTGGATCGGATCATGGAGAACGTCATCCGCGCCACCGAGCGGGTGCCGGTCGCTGCCACCGCAGGCGTCAAACGGGTGATAAATGGGCCGATGATCTGGTCCCCGGACTCCAATGCGATCTGGGGACCGGTGCCTGAGCTTCGGAATTATTTCTGCTGCACCGGCATCATCCCCGGTTTCTCGCAATCAGGTGGACTAGGCCTACTTTCCGCGCAATGGATGATCGAAGGTGAACCGCAATACGACATGTTTGCGTGGGACCTAGCCCGATTTGGTGACTGGGCAGACAAGGCCTTTACCAAGGCTCGGGTTGAGGATGTCTACACCCATCGTTTCGCAATCCACTTCCCGAACGAAGAGCGCAGCGCCGGTCGACCCGCCCGCGTACGTCCGGCATATCAGATGCAAAAGGACATGGGCTGTGTCTTCGGCCTGAACTGCGGTTGGGAGCACCCGCTCTGGTTCGCCGATCAGCCGGGCACCACCGAAACCAACGGATTTACGCGCCAGAACTGGTGGGAGCCCGTGGGTCGAGAGGTGCAGATGCTGCGCGAACATGTGGGCGTCATAGATATCGCGAACTTCGCCAACTACGTTATCAAAGGCCCCGGCGCATTTGATTGGTTAGACCAACTTGTCGCCAATCGTGTGCCGACAGAGGTCGGTCGGTCCTGCCTGACCCCCCTGATTTCAGTCCGTGGCGGTGTTGCCGGAGATTTCACC
Organism: Ruegeria sp.; assembly: GCA_040829945.1. Lineage (GTDB taxonomy): Bacteria > Pseudomonadota > Alphaproteobacteria > Rhodobacterales > Rhodobacteraceae > Ruegeria. The sequence continues at coordinate 96,345 of JBFOLN010000006.1, read as the reverse complement.
ATCACAAAGGTCTCTGATGAAGAGTACATGATGATCGGCTCGGGCATGGCCGAGCGCTATCATGAGCGGTTCTTCAACATGGTTGAGATGCCCAAGGGAACTACGTTTGAGGTCGCAACCGACCGTATTGCGGGTTTCAACGTCGCTGGTCCAAAGGCGCGCGATCTACTGCAGCGCCTGACCAACGCCGACCTGTCAAATGATGGTTTCCGTTTCATGCGATCCCGCATGATCGAGGTAGCAGGTGTTACCTGCTTGGCCATTCGTGTCAGTTTCTCCGGAGACCTGGGATGGGAGCTGCACTGTGCGGAAACTGACCAAACTAGACTCTATTCGGTACTTTTGGACGCAGCGAAAGAACTAAACGGCGGACCGGTCGGCGGTCGGGCACTGGGCTCGCTGCGCATAGAAAAGGGCTATGGTTCTTGGGGCCGCGAGTATTCTCAGGAATACTGGCCGCAGGAAGTTGGGCTGGATCGCCTGATCAACTTGGACAAGGATTTTCTGAACAAGGAAGCGTATCTGGCCATCAAGGACAAGCCAGCGCGCGAAGTGCTTTCGATCTTTGAAGTCGAAGCCCTTGAGGCAGATGCTACCGGGGGAGAACCGATCTTTACAGCAGTTGGTGATCCAGTGGGTCGTGTGACGTCGGGGGCATATGGGTATTCGGTTGGCAAATCGTTGGCAATTGGCTTCGCTGATCCTAAGGTAGCTGTCCCGGGTGATGCAGTTGAGGTCTACATTCTGGGCCGACCCCACAAGGCACGTATCTTGACAGCGCCGCCCTTCGATCCCGAAGGTTCTCGTCTGCGGGGGGCAAAGCCAATCGCGGTGGAGCCTGCACTATGACCAATACTCTCGATCAGGTCACAGAGTTCACCCTGAAATGCACTGCCGAGGATTTACCTGCGTCCGCCCTCGATGCCGCTGCTCTGTTGTTGCTGGATACGATCGGCGTTCTGATTGCGGCAGGTCCGATGGAGGCAGGGGTGATCGCCCGCGATACCGCCGCTTTGATGTTCTCCAGTTCAGATCCAGACTTTAGTGCAAGGATGCTGTTTGACGGTCGCCGCGCCAGCCTTGCCGGGGCGGCCTACGCTACCGCGACGCAGACCGATAATCTGGACGCTCATGATGGCTACAACCCGACCAAAGGGCATATTGGCGTCGCTGTGGTACCAGCGCTGGCTGCATTGGCCGAACAACGTCCAGACCTGACCGGTCCCGAGGCACTGGCAGCCATGATCATCGGATATGAGGTCGCGGGTAGGGCAGGTCTCGCCTTGCACGCAACTGTCACTGATTATCACACATCAGGCGCATGGAATGCGCTTGGTGTGGCTGCGATGGCGGCGCGCTTGCGCGGCTTTTCTTCTGAGCAGCTCCGACAAGCCCTCGGAATCGCCGAGTTCCACGGCCCCCGCAGTCAGATGATGCGTGAGATTGCGACCCCTACCATGCTGCATGACGGTTCCGGTTGGGGCGCTTTGGTTGGGTTGTCATCAGCCGTATTGGCCGAGCGCGGTTTTACCGGTGCCCCCGCCATTACCATCGAAGCCGAAGAGGTGGTACCGCATTGGGCTGATCTGGGCAGCGTTTGGCAGGTCGAACTGCAATACATCAAACCCTATCCGATCTGCCGTTGGGCCCATGCTGCGATCGATGGTGTTCGGTTGCTGATGCATCAGCACGGCCTGTCGTATCAACAGATCGAAACCATCCGCATCAATAGCTTTCATGAAGCGGCCTGTCTGTTTTCTGACCCTCCCCAGACTACGTCTCAGGCGCAATACTCTCTGCCCTTTGCAGCGGCCATTCAGGCTGTCCATGGTCGTATCGGGGTTGAACATATATCCGGCGCGGGTTTGTCCGATCCAGAGGTGAAGAAAGTAATGTCCCGGATCGAGGTTTCAGAGAGCCCGCGACATTCGGCCCGTTTTCCAAACGGAAGATGGGCAGATGTCGTGATCGAGACGTCAGACGGAGCGGCCTATGAATCGGGAGACTTGAATGCGCGAGGAGGCCCTGATTTGCCGCTAAGCCAGCAAGAGATCATCGATAAGTTCACAGAATTCGCAGCACCTGTTGTCGGTGCAACACAGGCAAACATGATCTGTTCAGCTATTCTGGAACTTCCCCGACAGGGGACAAGTTTTTCTAAAGTGTCCAGCCAGCTATACGATCCACCAGTCGGTTGATGTGCCGGACCACTTTGAAGCATGCATTGCATCTCTTATTAGGGTCTAATCTTCGTAGCTGTATTCACAAGAATGCACCTTCAAAAAAGCAAAACCGTGCTGGTTTGATTCATGTGCTCATGGATCAATTCATTTCGCGCGCCTGGACGATTATCAGCATATCAATGATCTGTTCTCGCGCGGTAGCGCTTTGCTGCAACAACGCTGACGCGTCCGCCAGCGGCTTTTCTGGTTGTCGTTCAATCGGCTGGGCCAGGGACATTCTGATCCGGGTCAGATCGGCGAAGACGGTTGATGGTTCTTCATCAACGTTGTCGGAACCGGCCAACCAGAATTGCCTGTCAGCCGCCGCGGTTTTGCCAATCTTATTTAATGCGCGTGCGGCTGCTTCGAAATCCTGAATCTGCATCATGGCTTGCGCACGTATCTCTTGAGCAGCGTCAGATGTGTCCTCGGCGATTTCCAACAAGGCCTGATGGGGACGGCCGTCCAAAAGATCCGCGCGTGCCCGAAGCCGCGCACGGTCCTGGCTTCGTTCTTGATCCTGTGGACGATCTGCCAGTGCGTAGGCCTGTGTTGAGAACCCAAGGTCAGCCAATCGATCTGCCATAGATACAACTGTCTCGACTGCTAGCGTATCGCGTGTTCTGTCCTGCAGTCCCACCGCATGGCGCAAGAAGGTGATATCATCCGCGCGCTCTGCAAGCAGATGGAACACCTGATCGAGAGTCCGCCGCCAATCGTGGGTTTCAGAGGCACCTTCGATACCCTTGAATGCGCTATCAAAGTCCTGCGACAAAGCCAGTGCCAGAGTGTAAGTGCGTGCCATCATTGGGCCGAGCTCGGATTTCCGAAGCTCACGCGCGTAGCCAGCGGCCAAATCGAGGTCGCGTGGTGATACCGCCCCACGATCCGACCACCGTTTCTCAATCAGCCGTGCCAAGGCCAGTGGTGCTTCGCTCGTGGCGTCAGGGGCAGTAACCACTTCGGTTAACAGCGCCTCAGCGGCATCGGTATTGCCTTCAGCATCTGCTATCTTCGCTTTGGTTAGTGTCACAACAGTGGGCTCGATTTCTTGAACGCGCTCAACTGCACGCAATATTCGACGCGACGCCTCTAACTGACCCGCTGTAACAAGCATTTCAGCCAGAGTTGGCCCTAGATGGTTCCTAAGATGTCGTGGGAGCTGGCCAAAGCTGCGTTCAACAGCATTCAATTGAACGTCTGGTTGCAGCGCTCCCTCGGTCAACAGTGCCCATAGGGCGACGAGCCCATCACATCTTTGCTGCCCTTCGAACGGGTTTGGCGTGTGTGCTGGTAAGCCATCCATAGCGGATGCAATAGCTGTTAGCCTGCGCTGCTCTGGTGTCGCATCAGGCAGCAGATCCAGCGCCTGGCGCGCTTCGGCCCCGAACCCGAAATAGGTATAGAGCTTTGCCAGTTTCAGTGCGCGCGCATGGTCGACGCGATCGAATTCCTGATACAATCCAACGCGTAACGTGGCCACCTGATCTGAGAACGAATAAGGACCCGACCAAGTTTCGAATGCCAATTCGTTGTCCGTAATGCACTCGGGCTTGGCATCAATCTGTGGAACTGCGAGATTGGTCAGCCCCTGCACGTCATCCAGAACCGATGATATTCGCAGGTTCGGCACCAGTTCTCCTGCCGATTTCAATGGCCCAATCCTGGCTGAGTGTCTGCGCCCTACACCTGCCAGTTCAAGATCGACAACTTCGCGGTCGGCACTTTGCAAGATGCGCGATGTCAAACGGCCCTCGAATTTCCGTTGGCTCAGATGCAGCAGAGGCAGAGCCAGTTCAGTAGCCGGGATTTCAACTGGTAAAGGGTCAAACGTAACGGTGTTCGTGGGCAGAGCGGGCATTGGCGGCGCCAGAGTTTCCCTGGGGGCTGTAAAGGTACCCGGTGCGATATCTACAACCACCATGGTTTGACGGTGAAGAAATGCCGAGGCCACACATTCGCACCCGAATGTCATTTCCAACGCCGAACCGGGTTCGGCTTGTCTTAGCGATTGCAATCGGTTTCCAGTCAGGCGCTCGAAAACGGCTGCGGTATCGAACGTGGCTTTGTCTATCGCGATATTCAGACGCGCGCCGTTCTGGTGCTGATCCAGAACCCAACCGGTGCCGGGGGGCACTTGTACCACTAGGCGCGTATAACCATCATGCTCTCCGGACCGAACGCGTAAAGCCTGTGCTGACGCGCTTGTACCCAGGGAAATCAAAATCAGAACCAACACCCGGATCATGCGGCGGCCTGTCTGAGTTCTTTCAGGGCGTCTTCAAGTTCGGAAAAGCCGGGACGGTTGTGCGTCGGTGTGTTCTGGCGGCCGACCTCGATGCACATGGCCGCGTTGTGGTTGTGCAGATTCGCTACCAGAACCTCTTTGATGAGTTGGTAAAAGTGGTTGTCTTCCTCAACCACTGCTTTCAGCTTGCCGGCGAAAGGCCCGACCAGGCCATAGGCCAGGAAAACGCCCAGAAATGTGCCGACCAACGCGCCGCCGATCAGCTTGCCCAGCACCTCCGGCGGCTGGTCGATCGAACCCATGGTTTTGATCACACCCAGCACCGCCGCCACGATCCCCAGGGCGGGTAACCCGTCAGCTACGGTTTGCAGTGCATGGCTAGAATGCATCGCATGGTGAAAGTTTGCTTCCATCCGTTTTTCCAGAACCTCTTCGACCTGGTGCGGGTCGTCATAATTCATCGCGGCCGATCGCATGGTGTCGCAAATCAGGTCCACAGCTTCTTTGTCGGCCTGAATCTTGGGATAGCCCGAAAAAAGCGAAGAGCTTTCAGGTTCTTCAATGTGCTGTTCAACTTCCACCGGGTTGGCGCGCGCGATGCGGATCAATGAAAACAACAGGCAAAGCAGGTCGCGATAATCCTCAGGCTTCCATTTTGGCCCCTTGAACACTTTGCCGATATCCTTGGCGGTGTGCTTGACGCCACCAATGTCATTGCTGATCAGAAAGGCTCCGACGGCGGCTCCTCCGATCATCATCATCTCGAAGGGTAATGATTTCATGATGATGGCCATCTTGCCGCCTGCGGCCAGATAACCGCCGAATACCATGACAAAGATGACGGCAATTCCGATGAGTCCGATCATGAATGATCTCCGGCATTAAAGTTAGAGGGGTCGTTACCCATCAGGTTTACTCCTGCGGGGCGCGGGCGTTGCGACCTGCCATGATGACGCTGATGGTATAGGCAGCCTCGGGGCTTAGACCGGCCATCACGTTAGCGGCAGCGTCGGGGGGCATACGTGACAGAAAGCCAGCGGCGAACACCGCATCCATCGTTTCGAACAGGGCTGCGGCATCTTTTGGCTTCATGCTCTGATAAACGTCAGTCAGTTGTGTCAGATCGTTTTCAGCGGCTTTTTCGGCGATAGCCACCGTTTCGCGCAGGGTTTCTTCGGCGTCCTGCAGCATGGTGAGGCGCAATTCTATGGCCTTATCGGCAATGTCCAGCGCTCGTTCCCGATCTATTATCGTGTTTTCTCTGCGGTTCAGCTCATCTTCACGCCGCAGCAACTCTGTCAGCAAAACCTGCAGGTCTTTCGCGTCGGTTGTCTTGTCCTTAGCGTCAATCGGAGCAGCCATAGCTGGTTCTACCCCTCGAGCCAGCGCTGGCCCGGCCTCGAACCCGATGCGAATAGCGGCAGAACCGATCATCAACATTGAGATGACGGTCAAAACACCCCCCCGCGCACGACGGTCAGGCAGATTGGCTCTGCTACGGGTCATGGCGCCGCACCATCGGATGTTGTGGCGTGCCGAAAGAACATCAGGCCTTCGGGTTTCTTTCCGCTCTGCTCGGGTGCGGCCTTTGAGGTTTCAGCTGGTGGCACGGCTGTATCCTCTTCAGGTGTATCCTGCGGTGGCTCTTCGGGAATGTCAGGGGTCGCGGGCTCCTCCTTCACGACATCGTGCATTGAGGCCATCATCAACTCCAGTCGTAGCGCGACTGTTTCCGCCCGTTCAGTTAGTGACTGCAGAGCGAGCCCTGAGTCATCTGAAGCCTTCCGTGCAGTATCGAGCGATTTTCTCAACTCTTCCGCCTGCGTGGAAAGAACAGAAACTGCGCCGCCGACGCCTTTCTCAAGATCTGTAAATCGCTTCAGGCGCCGCGCAAGAACGAAACAGTACAAACCTGCCCCAAGCGCGCCCGCGACCAGCAATATATCGGCAATCAGCTCCAACTTCGCCTCCTAGTTCAACACAAATTCCATCACCAGAACGTCGCGCACACGGCCTTCGCCCACGACGATCCCAATTCGCCGCAGCAAGTGTCCGCGGATGCGCATCAGAGCCAGCGAATCTTCGAGGTCGGTCAGTTCGACCGCGCGCAGATAGCTGTTCAGAACATCCATGATTCGTGGCTGCATCTTTTCGACTTCGGCGCCGTAGCCAGCATTGACCTCAAGCTGCGCATGGAATTTCAGATGCCGCGAATCGCCGGTGTTCACCGACACGATTACAGGCGGAAGATCGACAAACACCGCATCGGCCAACGCCTTCACAGGTGTATTTTTGTTCTTCTTCTCCGAGTCTTCGGCCATCTCGGCGCCGCCAATCGGCAAAAGGCCGGATGCGGTAACGAAATAGCCGCCAACACCGCCCGCGACAGCCAGAATCAACCCAATCAACAGACCCTTTTTCCCTGATTTCTTAGGGGTTTCTGCCTCATCCGCAGTTGCGTCGGTCATGCCATCCTCATCGATCTGTTCGGCACCCGTCATAACCCCACAGGGACTAACCGATTGTTAAGGGCAATCGTCCAAACAAGGGCTGAGCCGAACAGAATGTCGGTGAGTCGGAGGTGAGCGTGCAGCAGATCGGAACTGTCTGGGCAAGTTTGGACAGGCGCAAACAAATTATCGTGGCTGGTGCCGTGGCATTGGTATTTTTAGGAGTGCTTGCCATGTCACGTATCGTGACGGCACCTGCTATGACGTTGCTCTATGCAGGGCTGGAAAGCGGGGCAGCCGGCGACATTGTGCGCTCACTGGATCAGCGCGGTGTCCCATATGAGATACGCGGTGGCTCGATCTACGTACCTGGTGCGCAGCGAGATGAGCTGCGCATGACCTTGGCCAGTGAAGGGCTGCCCGCAAACGGCAATCGCGGATACGAACTGCTGGATACACTCAGCGGCTTCGGCACCACGTCACAGATGTTTGATGCTGCTTATTGGCGGGCAAAAGAAGGGGAGTTGGCGCGTACAATTGTTGGCAGCCCCCATGTCAGCCAGGCCCGCGTGCATATCGCCAACGGCTCGGCCAATCCGTTTCAGCGCAGCGTTGCACCCACCGCTTCGGTTTATCTGGTGCCGTCAGGTGCGCAGATCACTGGCGAGCAGGCCAAAGCAATTCGCTTTCTGGTGGCTTCCGCAATCAGCGGGCTGGCCCCGGAAAATGTCACTGTGATCGATTCGAATGGCGCAGTTATCGGGGCTCAGGATACGGCGGTGGCTGCGGATACGGCGGATGACAAGTCACGCCAACTGCGTGAAAAGGTCTTACGGCTGGTCGAGGCTCGGGTTGGTGCGGGTAACGCCGTGGTTGAGGTCAGTGTTGATACAGTTACCAAGACTGAATCAATCCGCGAGCGTCGCTTCGACCCCAAAGGACGGGTTGCGATCAGCACGGATGTTGAAGAACGCTCCGATAGTGCACGCAATCAATCTGCGGATGTGACCGTGGCGTCCAACCTTCCGGATGGTGATGGGGCTGGCGGCGACGAATCCAACTCCAATGCCACCCAGACGCGCGAGCGTGTGAATTACGAGGTTTCCGAGACCGAACTTGAAGTTCACCGTGCGCCGGGCGCCATCAAACGCCTGACAGTCGCGGTTCTGGTCAATGGTGCGCCGACGTTGGACGCGGATGGTGTCGAAAGCTTTGTTCCGATGCCGCAGCCCGAGCTTGATGCGCTGGAAGAGCTTGTTGCCTCAGCCGTTGGTTTCGACGCCGAACGCGGCGATGTAATCACCCTGAAATCGCTCAATCTGCCGGTGGTTGAACCGCAGGGCACACTGGTATCTGCGTCGATCTGGCAGAAGATACATCTTGATGCCATGTCGTTGATCCAGATGTTGGTTTTGGCGCTGGTCTCCGTTGTTTTGGGTCTGTTTGTTATTCGGCCAATCCTGACGAAGTCCGCAGCGACTCCTGCTCTGCTGCCAGCAGATGCCAGACCTGAGGCAGACCCGGCATCTTACCTCACCGGAGAGATTGCGACCGGAGACGCACAAGATTTCGCGCCGCTGCCAGATTCTGCACAACCGAATGTTCCCGCAATTACCAATGCATCAGCAGAGGACGCCGTCGATCGTCTGCGCGCCATGATCGGCGACAAGCAGGAAGAGACGGTTGAGATTCTGCGCAGCTGGCTTGAGGAAAGCGAGGAGAGGGTGTGATGCCGATCGCGCATCTTCTTGAAGACTTTACCGTTCCGACCAGTGGTGCAGCTGTTCATCTTCTGGATGAGGAAGCCCTGGAGGAACAGCGGCTTGCCGCGTTCGAGCAGGGCTACGGCGCGGGCTGGGACGATGCAATTCAGGCCCAGGAGCAGGGGCGCGCTCAGCTTAGTACAGAGTTGTCTACAACCTTGTCGGATCTGTCGTTTACCTATCAGGAAGCACTGACCCGCATGACCCTGTCGCTGGAGCCGATGTTTCAGAGCCTTGTTCAGGTTGTACTGCCGGAAACCGTCGAACGTGGCTTTGCCACAAGGTTGACCGAGCAGCTGTGTGAGATGGCGCGGGACCAGATCGGACAGCCGATGCAACTGACGGTGCCCGCAGGAACCTCTGAGCAGATCGAGTCAATCCTGCCACAGGATTTTTCGCCAAATCCTCGGATCGTCGAGGACTCGTCCCTGCAGCCGGGGCAGGCGTGTCTGCAGGTGGGCACTGCCCGACGCGAGGTGGATTGCGCCGCATTGCTCACGGCCATCGCCTTAGCGTTCGACGCATATCTTTTTGAAGCAAAAGAGGCTTTGTCAAATGAGTGACCCCCAATCTCCGAAACCCGAAAAGCCAAATCCGTTCGAGACAGTTCCGATTGAAGTCACGGTTTCGGTTGGTCGTGCGCGACCATTGATCCGCGATCTATTGAATATGGGCGAGAACGCTGTGCTGACGCTGGACAAACGAATTGAAGACCCAGTTGACCTGTATGTCGGGGATCAGCTGGTCGCGCGCGGGCTTCTGGAGGAAATGGAGGGCGATCAGGCCGGACAGCTGGCGGTACGCTTGACCGAAATCTCGGACCTGCAGAACGGGATCGGATGATGCGTCAGCTGATCTGGTTGGTACTATTGCTGGCCATACCCACCAGCGGTGCAGCGCAGGAACTGTCGCTATCGCTGGGGGATGGAGGTTCGATCTCGGCCCGGACAATCCAACTGATCCTGCTGATCACGGTCCTCAGTCTGGCACCCGGCCTGGCAATCATGATCACCTGTTTCCCATTTTTGATCACGGTTCTGGCGATCCTGCGGCAAGGGATCGGTTTGCAGCAGTCACCACCGAACATGCTGATCGTCAGTCTGGCGCTGTTTCTGACCTACTTCATCATGGAGCCGGTTTTCACCGAGGCGTGGGAGACCGGGATTCGGCCGATGGTCGAGGAAACGCTTGACGTAGAGCCTGCGCTGGAGCGCGCGCTGGTGCCGTTTCGCAGTTTTATGGCCGCGCGTCTGGACGCCGACACGTTTCAGGCCATGGCAGCCCTGCGACCGGATGGTGACACGATGCAGCTATCGCCCGAGGCGCCGTTATCCGTGCTGATGCCGTCCTTCATGCTGTCAGAAATTGCGCGGGCTTTTCAGATCGGGTTTCTGATCTTCCTGCCATTCCTGATTATCGACCTGGTGGTTGCAGCCGTGCTGATGTCGATGGGTATGATGATGGTGCCCCCAGCCACAGTATCTCTGCCGTTCAAGCTGGCCTTTTTTGTAATCGCAGACGGTTGGGCGCTTATCGCCAGCGCTCTGGTGCGCAGCTATGTGCCCTGACCTATTGTCGGGTAATCTGCAGGCGCGCACGCAGGCCTTGCTCTCCGGCTTCAAAACTCAGGATTCCGCCATGTTGCTCGGCGACGGTGCTGGCAATGGTCAGGCCCAATCCGAACCCGTCCGACGATCCGGTATTCGAGCCGCGTTGAAACGGGGTCAGCAGCGCTTCGATGTCTTCGACCGACAGATCTGTACCCTTGTCCTCGACAATGATTGTGGCGGTCTGCGCGTCGGTTTCCAAAGCAACCTCGGCGCGCCGCCCGTATTTCAGGGCATTGTCGATGAGATTGGTAAGTGCCCGTTTCAGAGAGATTGGTCGCCCCATTACAAGAATGCGCCGCGTTTCCGGCAATGATCCATGCCCCCGGCGTGACATGAAGACAGAGGGTGCGCCTTCGACTGCGACCGGATCGACTGCTTTCAGCGAAACTGGCCGGTCCATGTCCTGATAATCGGCAACCAGTGACTCTACCAGCGAGGTCAGAGAGATCTGGCGCGGGTCTTCGACGCTCAATTCCGACCGGGTATAGGTCAGTACGCTTTCGATCATGCCGGTCATCTGATCCACGTCTGCTTCCAGCTTCTCACGCAGCTCGGTGTCGTCGATCAGGGCCGCGCGTAGACGAACGCGGGTCGCAGGTGTGCCTAGATCATGGCTGACGCCCGATAAGACGATTGCACGCTTTTCCAACTGCGCTCGCTCAGCCTCCAAGTGATCATTCACTGCCGCCACAATATCGCGCAGTTCTTCCGGGCCGTCTGCATCGTAGCTCTGAGGGCCTCCCCGGCGTTTGCGATCGCCAAGAGCCTGAGCAAAGCGCGTGAATCTGTCTGAAACGTTGCCGACTGAGGTCAAAAGCACTGCCAGCGACACAATACCCAACAATATCGCCAGCAGCCGCAGATCTATCGGAGCGGCCTTACAGCCCCAGATGTCGGTGCCATCAATTTGCTGCCAGCTTCCGCGTCCGAATTGCGCGATCAGGATCGGTTCGCTGCAGTATGTGGCCAACAGACGTGTCAGGTTGCCCATCTTTTCGGGCCCGGTCTGATCGCTGCCCGACACAATGTCTGATACAGGATAAACCAGCCGGTCCGATAACACCGCCAGCGTCAGTTCGCGCCCGCTGAGTGGCGCGGAACTGTCAGTCAGGATCGATAAGTTGGTGACGAAGCGACGGCCAGCAAAGCCGGGCATCTGTTGAAAATCACCCGCCTCGGCCAGAGCGGCGGTCTCGGCTGGCAGTGGGGTGATCAACAGCCCAGGTAGTGGTGTCATGCCTGTGCGCAACTCTTCGTAGACTGCAAACCCGGCTACAAATGATTCTGTCAGATATCGGTTCCAGGCCTGAGCCGAGGCGAACCATATTCCGGCCGAAAGCAGACCGGCGGCAAAAGCAGACAAGGTCCAGATCCAGCCAAGACTGCGCAGGCGCAGGGTCATGCGTCCTCATCCACCGAAACATCTGCGGTGAAGAGATAACCGACTCCACGCTCGGTACGCAGCATCTGAGGATCCTTTGGATTGGCTTCGATCTTGGAGCGGAGCCGCCCCACCAGCATATCTATCGCGCGGCCCTGCGCTTCGGGCTTGTCGGTTTCGCCGGTTACATCCAGTGCGGCGGCGATCTCATCCCGGGTCAGCGGGATATGCGGATTTGCGAGCAACACTTTCAGCAGCGCGGTCTCACGCTGGGACAGGGAAACCAGATACCCTTCGGGCGAATGCACCTCGTCCCGTTTGCCGTCAAAGACCCAGCCGTCAAAGTGAAAGGTGCGAGTGCGTCGGCGATAGGCCAGCGAGGGCGTGCGTCGGGCGCGTTGCATCACCGCGCGGACACGGGCCAGCAACAGTTGCGGGTTGAACGGTTTGGCGATGTAATCGTCCGCTCCAACCTCATAGCCCGCCATGCGTTGATGATCCGCCGAAAGGGCCGAGACCAGAATGATCGGCACATCCTGCTCGGCCCGCAGGCGCGCGCAGATTTCAACACCGTTTTCATCGCCCAACATCACGTCTAACAGGATCAGGTCGATCCGCCCCGAGGTCAGATGCGTGCGTATTTCGCTTTCGGAACTGGCAGGCAGAGCGATATACCCGTTCTGCTGAAAGAACTGGGTCATCATCGACCGCATCTCCGAATCGTCGTCCACCACCAAGAGCCGGGGAATGCCCACTCTGTTTCTCCTCCTCATCTTCCTCCGCGTCCGCCAATTGTAACGAATGGAAACGGATTCAAGGCCAACGTAACACGGGGTAACAAAAGCGGTGAAAATTTCCACCTTGTCAGGATATTGCACTGCATTCTGCGTTGCCATGCAGCAATCCGTTAGCGCTATATCGCGTATGGCCGCCCTTAGGGTGGCACCGAATTCTCAGGGAGGAGAACAAAAAATGAAGCGTTTTGCATTTGCCACCGTTTCTACCTTGGCCGTTGTGGCCGGGTCGTCCGTTGTGGCTGAACCGCAGGCCGAAGTTCTGCACTGGTGGACATCCGGTGGTGAGGCGAAATCGGTCGCGGTTCTGCAGGAAGAGTTCGCCTCGAACGGCGGCACATGGACCGATATGCCGGTCGCAGGTGGCGGCGGTGATGCGGCCATGACCGCGTTGCGGGCCCGGGTTCTGGCGGGTAACGCGCCGACTGCCGTTCAGCTGAAAGGCCCTGCCATTCAGGAATGGTATGAAGAAGGCGTTCTGGCTGACATTTCATCCGTGGCCGAGGCTGAAGGCTGGGCCGACGTCCTGCCGGCATCGATCGCAGGCCACATGATGTGCGAGGGCACGTGGTGCGCCGCACCCGTGAACGTGCACCGCATCGACTGGATCTGGGCCAATGCTGACGTTCTGGCCGCCAACGACATTGAAATGCCCACAACTTGGGAAGAGTTCAACGCCGCTGCAGAGAAACTGCAGGCTGCCGGGGTGATCCCGTTGGCCCATGGTGGTCAGTCGTGGCAGGACGCCACGGTGTTCGAAGCGGTTGCTCTAGGTCTGGGTGGTCCCGAGTTCTATCAGAAAGCCTTTGTCGATCTGGACCCCGAGACGCTGACCTCGGACACGATGGTGCAGGTCTTTGACCAGATGCGTACCCTGCGCGGTTATGTGGACGAGAACTTCTCGGGTCGCGACTGGAACCTTGCCACCGCCATGGTGATGAATGGCGAAGCTGCGTTCCAGATCATGGGTGACTGGGCCAAGGGCGAATTCCTTGCGGCAGGCAAGAAACCCGGCGAAGATTTCCTGTGCGCCTCGACCCCCGGCGACGGCTATCTCTATAACGTCGACAGCTTTGCCATGTTCGAAGTGGAAGGTGACGACAACCGCGCCGGTCAGGAACTGCTGGCTAAACTGATTGTCGGCCCGAACTTCCAGGAAGTGTTCAACCTGAACAAGGGCTCGATCCCGGCCCGGACCGATGTAGCTCTGGATGCGTTTGACATTTGTGCCAAGATCTCGGCCGAAGATATGGGTTCGACCTCGGCAGGCGGTTCGCTGCTGCCGTCGTATGCCCATGGCATGGCGCTGCGCGGGTCGCAGGCCGGTGCGATTACGGATGTTGTGACCGCACATTTCAACTCGGATATGTCCTCGGCTGACGCGGTTCAGCAACTGGCGGACGCAGTGGCAAACAGCTACTGATCCAATTCGCTCTGCCCCCTATAATGCGGGGCAGAGCATCTTTCCCCGGAGGCTAAAATGTCCGAATGGCTGGAAAACCACCTGCCCAAGGTGGTGCTGGCACCGTCGTTCATCGCCGTATTGATCTTTGTCTACGGATTTATCGGATGGACCGCATGGGTGTCGCTAACCCGATCGAAACTACTGCCGAAATACGAGATCAAGGGCTTCATTCAGTACGAACGCCTGTTTGACTCGCCCCGTTGGGATACGGCGATCAACAACCTGTATATCTTTGGTGCGCTATTCATCGTCATTGCGATGGTGCTAGGCCTGTTGCTGGCCATACTACTGGATCAGAAAATCCGCGTCGAAGGAGCCATCCGCACGATCTACCTGTACCCGATGGCACTGTCGATGATTGTGACCGGTACAGCGTGGAAGTGGATTTTGAACCCGGGTCTGGGCATTGAATCCATGGTGCAGGGCTGGGGCTTCCCGAATTTCGAATTCGACTGGTTAGTGAACCCCGACTACGCCATCTACACCATCGTGATTGCCGCGATCTGGCAGAGCTCGGGTTTCGTCATGGCGCTGTTTCTGGCCGGTCTGCGGTCGGTAGATGGTGAGATCATCAAAGCCGCCCAAGTCGACGGCATCCCCACATGGCGTATTTATACGGCGATTATCATCCCTTCGATGGCACCGATCTTCCTGTCCGCCTTCATCGTGCTGGCCCACCTTGCGATCAAAAGCTTTGACCTTGTCATCGCCCTGACGGGTGGTGGTCCGGGTTACGCGACCGATCTGCCGGCAACCTACATGTACGCAATGGCCTTTTCGCGTGGCGATATCGGTCAGGCAGCGTCTTCCGCGATGATCATGATGCTGGTCGTCTTTGCCATCGTGGTTCCTTATCTTTACTCAGAGCTGAGGGCGAAAAATGACTGATCTGTCGATGCCCCAAACCCAAACCCGCACTCAAAGCGCCACTGGCAAGATTGCCCTGCGTTGGTTGCTTTATGTCCTGCTGGGCCTGTTCGCACTGTATTACCTGATGCCGCTCTTCGTGATGCTGACCACCTCGCTGAAAAGCCTAGAGGAAATCCGGACGGGCAGCCTGATCTCGCTGCCGCGAGAGGTCAGCTTCGACGCCTGGAAAACCGCATGGTCCGGCGCTTGTACCGGTATCCAGTGTGAAGGTCTGCGGCCCTATTTCTGGAACTCGGTCCTGATCGCGGTGCCTGCGGTATTTTTGTCGACCCTGCTGGGTGCGCTGAACGGCTATGTCGTGGCGCAATGGCGGTTCAAAGGGGCCAATATCATCTTCTCTCTGATGCTGTTCGGTTGCTTCATCCCGTTTCAGGTTGTTCTGCTGCCAATGGCGCGTCTGCTGGGCATCATGGGGATTGCCGGGACCATTCCGGGCCTGATCTTTGTCCACGTGATCTACGGGCTGGGCTTCACCACGCTGTTCTTCCGCAACTACTATGTCACCATCCCTTCCGAGCTGACCAAGGCGGCGCGGGTTGATGGTGCAGGCTTCATGCGGATCTTCTGGTCGATCTTTCTGCCGCTGTCGCTACCAATCATCGTGGTGACTGTGATCTGGCAGTTCACGCAGATCTGGAACGACTTCCTGTTCGGCGTGTCGTTCAGCCAGGCGGGCACGCAGCCTGTGACTGTGGCGCTCAACAACATCGTAAACTCCACCACCGGCGTCAAAGAATACAACGTCGACATGGCTGCCGCGATCATCGCGGGGCTGCCGACGCTGCTCGTCTATGTCGTCGCCGGTAAGTATTTCATCCGCGGCCTGACCGCTGGCTCAGTGAAGGGATAAGACCCATGGCTCCCATCCTTGATATAAACAACCTTTATAAGAACTACGGTGCGACCGAGATTCTGAAGGACATCAACATTTCGATCGATCCGGGCGACTTCCTGGTGCTGGTCGGCCCTTCGGGCTGCGGTAAATCCACCCTACTGAACTGCATTGCTGGGCTTGAGGAGATCACCGGTGGGACGCTCTTCATCGGTGGCAATGACATGACGCATGTCAGCCCCAAGGACCGCGACATCGCGATGGTGTTCCAGTCCTACGCCTTGTACCCGACCATGTCAGTGGCCAAGAACATCACCTTCGGCATGAAAGTGCGCGGGGTCGATCAGGCCACGCAGGATGCCAAGCTGAAAGATGTGGCTTCGCTGCTGCAGATCGAGCCTTTGCTGAATCGCCGCCCCAGTCAGTTGTCCGGCGGCCAGCGTCAGCGGGTGGCGATGGGCCGGGCGCTGGTGCGTGATCCCAAGCTGTTCCTGTTTGACGAGCCGCTGTCGAACCTTGACGCCAAGCTGCGGGTAGAGATGCGGACCGAGATCAAGAAGCTGCACCAGACGCTGGATGCCTCGATCGTTTACGTAACCCACGACCAGATCGAAGCGATGACGCTGGCGACCAAGATCGTTGTACTGAAAGGCGGGATCGTACAGCAGATCGGAACCCCGGCCGAGATCTACAACAACCCGGCCAACCTGTTTGTGGCGGATTTCATGGGCTCACCTGCGATGAACCTGATCCCGGCACAGGCATCGAACAACGGTTCGGGAACGCAAATCTCGATCGCGCGCGAATCCGGTGAAACGTTGGTTCTGAACGATGCACGGGACCTGTCGTTGCCTCAGGATGTGATCCTTGGCCTGCGCCCGGAAGATATCGCCGAGGCTGGTTTCCGTGCCGGGGCAGGTGTGCAAGAGGCCGCCTGCATGGTAGATATGGTCGAACCCGCAGGGGCCGATACCTATGTGGTCTCGGAACTGGGTGGCAAGCAGGTGACGGCGCGGTTGCATGCCGAAACCAGTGCGCAGGCCGGTCAATTGCTGAACCTCGCCTTTGACATGAGTAAGGTGTCCTACTTCGCGAAGGAAACCGGTGAACGGCTAAATTGATTCCGTGGATTCAAGCAACGGATCGCCACTGTGCCGCCGGTGTTAATCGGCGGCACGCTCGTTTTCGGATATCAGGATCAGCCGGTGTTTTTCAGGTCCTTGATCAGGCGATTCAGATCGCCGCCGCGCGCATCCAGCATCGCGCCGATTTCGGTGCGCTCGGTCAGCAGCAGATTCACACCTTCGATGAACATGTTGTAGAACTTGCCGCGGCCCGATTTGTCCGACACCAAGAATGTCACCTCGAATGGGGACGAGCCGCGCAGTTTGACCGAGGTTCTGACCTCGTATCCGGTCTTGATCTTACGCGCATTGCGCACGGTGACCTCACCGCCGATGAACTCGCGGAACCGGCGGCCGTATTTGCGCGAGATATAACCCTCGAACGCCTTGGTGAACTGACGCAACTGCGCGGATGACGCCGTGCGTGCATCCGCCCCCAGCGCATAGCGCGCCATGATCGGCACATCACCGTATTGCACGAAAATCTTCTGAAAATCGCGCAGCATGGCATTTTCGGATTTGCCGGAGTCGATAACGCGCGTGATATCGGCCACCACGCTGTTGACCAGTTGCTTGGCCTGCGCTTCGGTCAGCGCAAACGCAGGCAGAGGCAATGCGGCAACTGTCATCCCGGTCAGGGCGGTGGCCACAAAACGGCGTCGGTTCAACAGGTTATTCGGCATAGGGGTCCTCATACGGGTCAAGATAGGGGTCTCTGACAGGGTCGGTCCCGGTGTTGGCGTAGGGATCGTCATACAGACCCAGATAGGCGTCTTCATCATCCCTTGCCAGTTCAAAACGGCGGTTTTGCAGATAGATCGTACGCGCCTGCGCGTAACTGTCTGCACTTTCATACAGAATCGAATCAACCGTGTCCGAGAACCGTCCGCGATCTCCCATCCGCCGCACGACCTCGGCATAGACACCAATATTGTCGACGGGACGGGTCGGGCTGAAATTGATCGGGTTCGAGAATAGGTTGACCACAACCCCTACCGCATCGCGGGTGGTTGATGGGCCGTAAAAGGGCAATTCGACATATGCGCCTTCGCCAAAGCCCCAGACATGCAGCGTTTCGCCAAAATCAGTGTCGACCGGCGGCAGGTTCAGCTCATCTGCCGGGGCAGACAACCCAAAGCCGCCCACGGTCGAGTTGATCAGAAACCGCAACAAGGCGTTGCCCGACTGTTTCAGGTTGCCTTGCAACAGGTAGTCCAGCGCCTGCCCGGGCATTGTCAGGTTTTCGGCAAAGTGATTGAAGCTCGTAACCATTGGATCAGGCACGATCTTCACATAGCCTTTCGATGCTGGACGGAACAGGAACCGGTCAACGCCCAGGTTAAACTTGTGAATGCCGCGGTTGGCACCTTCGTAAGGATCGAAAATCTCACCCCGGGCTGCCGCGTCCTGAGGCTGCGTCGCGCAAGCCGATAGAACCGTCATGATGGCTAGAATGAGCAGGTGCTTCATGCGGATATAGCTTGGCACTGTCTTCGTTACTCCGAAAATTGCCCGGTGATGTGCCGGGCCTTCAATCAATACGGCCGTTGCGCTCATGGTGGCGCAATTGGTCTCACATAGAGGTTTCGCGCGGAATATGAAACAACTACTCGCGTTTACCTCAGTCTGTGGGACGACGTAAAGTGACAGGAATTCAACACTTCCTGAATAAGAGAAGACCTGCCCAGTTCGCATGCATTGGGAAAAATACCGCTTTCCCGCTTTCCGAAACCCGCGTTCCCGGTTAGCGTCCGCGCGGAATCACTTTGAAATAAGGATCAACCACATGAGCATCGCAGCAAAACTGGACAGCCTTGGTGTTAGCTTGCCTGACGCACCCGCGCCCGCGGCAAACTACGTTCCTTTCGTGCGCATCGGCAACATCGTCTATGTTTCAGGCCAGATTTCCAAAGCGGATGATCTGATCACCGGCAAGCTGGGCGATGACATGGATATCGAGGCGGGTGCCGCTGCGGCGAAGGTCTGTGCTATCAACCTGCTGGCTCAGGTCAAGGCGGCCTGTGGAGGCGATATCGACAAGCTAGTGCGCGTGATCAAGTTGACCGGTTTTGTCAACTCGACCGCTGATTTCACTGCGCAGCCACAGGTGATCAACGGAGCCTCCGATTTTCTGGTCGAGGCGCTGGGCGACGCGGGCAGGCACTCGCGCTCGGCTGTCAGCGCGGCTTCGCTGCCGCTGGGCGTTGCCGTCGAAATCGAAGGCATCTTCGAGGTTCAATGATACAGCCCCTGCCGACCGAGTTCCTGCAGCGCCCGATCGCACATCGGGCGTTGCATGACGTTGCCGATCAGCGCCCGGAAAACAGCCGGGCCGCCATTCGTGCCGCAATTGAAGCCGAGTATGGGATTGAGATCGATCTCCAACGCACTCGTGATGATCGGGCCATGGTGTTTCATGACTACGATATGACCCGCCTGACCGGGCAGTCCGGACCGATCCAGCAGATCACGGCGGTGCAGGCACAGGCGCAACCATTGCTGCATTCTGATGACGAAGGCATTCCGACTTTCGATGAGGTGCTGGAACTTGTAGCGGGCAAAGTACCTTTGCTGATCGAGCTGAAGGATCAGGATGGCGCGATGGGCCCTGATATCGGCGCGCTCGAGGCAGATGTGGTACGCGCGCTACGCGGCTATGAAGGCCCGGTGGCGTTGATGTCGTTCAACCCGCATTCGGTCGCGGAGCTGGGGCGGCTTGCGCCTGAGCTACCGCGCGGGCTTGTCACCAGCTCCTACAACCCCAAGGCCGAGCTTCTGCCGCAGCCCGTTTGCGACCACCTGCGCGATATACCTGATTTCGACCGCGTCGGTGCCAGCTTCGTCAGCCACGAAGTCGCCGATCTTAGTCGCTCACGTGTCGCCGAACTGAAAGCGCAAGGTATACCGATCCTCACTTGGACCATTCGCTCACCAGAGCAGGAGGCCGAAGCGCGTAAGGTTGCCGACAATGTGACCTTCGAGGGGTATCTGGCCGCACATCCCGCTTGATCCCGGCTCGTGCAATCACAGATAAGGGTGAAGCGCGGAGGGTATATGGATCAGGCACAGATCGAAGTTCGGGTTCTGACATCGCTCTCGCAGATATCCGCGAGCGACTGGGATAGTTGTGCTTGTCCGGAGGTATCTGATGGTGGACGACCTTTGGATCCCTTCACCACCCATCGTTTTTTGTGGGCGCTGGAAGAAAGCGGATCGGTTGGGCGGGGCACCGGTTGGCAGCCGCAGTATCTGACCGCTTATCTGGATGGTATGCTGATCGCTGCCGCTCCGATGTATGCCAAGTCGCATTCGCAGGGTGAGTATATCTTCGATCACAGCTGGGCCCATGCTTACGAAAGCGCAGGCGGGCGGTATTATCCTAAACTGCAGATCGCTGCGCCGTTTACGCCTGCGACGGGGCGGCGTTTTCTGGTGCGATCTGGCTATGATGCGGTGGGCATATCGGCGCTGGTGCAAGGCGCTGTGCAACTGGCCGCCGAAAAC
The DNA here is from genome assembly GCA_040829945.1 of Ruegeria sp. Taxonomy (GTDB): domain Bacteria; phylum Pseudomonadota; class Alphaproteobacteria; order Rhodobacterales; family Rhodobacteraceae; genus Ruegeria. The sequence goes on along the minus strand of JBFOLN010000006.1, from coordinate 76,022 downwards.
CGTATCTCGTCCCTTCACGCAACTTTCTGCACCGAGGCCGAGGCGCTGGCAGGCGAGCAGATGGGTCTGATGGTGCGACATTCGCAGCAGTTTCACTGGCTGAATGACAGTTACACCGATTTTGACGGCTTTCTGGCTGCTCTTTCCTCGCGCAAACGCAAGAACATCCGAAAGGAACGCGCACAGGCTTGCAGTTTCGGCGGGCAGATTCGCACGATCACCGGTGATGATCTGCGGCCTGAGCACTGGGATGCCTTCTGGCGGTTCTACCAGGACACCGGCGCGCGCAAATGGGGATTACCCTACCTGACGCGGCAATTTTTTGATATCGCTCAGGAAACCATGACGGATGACATCGCCTTAGTGCTGGCTGAACGCAACGGATACCCCGTCGCCGGTGCGTTGAACTTTATCGGGCGGGAAACGCTGTATGGCCGGTATTGGGGCTGTGTCGAGCACTACCCCTGTCTACATTTCGAATTGTGCTACTATAGGGCGATCGACTTTGCCATTGCGGAAGGTCTCGCCCGAGTCGAGGCCGGTGCGCAGGGCGAGCACAAGCTGGCGCGCGGTTATCTGCCGACGCGCACGCATAGCTTGCACTGGGTCGGTGATCCGGGTTTTGCTGATGCAGTTCAGAAATATCTGGACGCCGAAGCCCACGCAGTGGGAGAAGAGATCGAGATTCTGACGGATTACGGTCCGTTCAGGAAATCGAACCCGGAGGAACAGCAATGACCGAACTTCTGTCGACCGAGACCCGCGGCCCGCTGCTGGACCCGCTGTTCAGAAATGGCTGGACCATGGTTGAAGACCGCGATGCGATCACCAAGACTTTCATCTTCGACAATTTTGTCGCCGCGTTCGGCTGGATGACGCAGGTGGCGATCTGGGCCGAGAAATGGAACCATCACCCCGAATGGTCGAATGTCTATCGCACCGTCGAAGTGGTGTTATCAACACATGATGTCGGCGGCCTGTCGGCACAGGATGCCAAGCTGGCGCGTAAGATGGACAGCCTGATTTAGCAGCCCGATCCCTATCGTTGCGACCCTTTGCCTCCAGCCATCAAAGCAATGGTGCCGAGTTCTTTGAACTCGGCCACCGCGATTGTGCCATCACTGACATCGATATTGCCGGGAATACCGGTCGTACGGCTGCCGATTGATCGAACGCTGCGGGCGGTCGGATTGATATCCAGACAGCGCGTTTGATAACAGGTAAGACCGTCGGTGTTGATCACAATGCGCATTTGCCCGTCGGGGCCGGCGACAATCGGAGCCTGCGGTGCATCGCAGGCTACCAAAAACACCATAGCCCCGATTCCGAGCCAAATACGCATGACACTCTCCCGCTTTTTAGTGGCTGGATATCAATCCAACCGGCCGTTGCCGTCCTGATCGGCCGAGGTGAAATCGCTGTCCATCTGCGCATCGTATTCCGCACGAGAGATAGCGTTGTCCCCGTTCCGGTCGATAGACTGAAACTGCTTGATATCCAGAAAAGGCTTGGCTTCGCTCAGATCCAATGTGCCGTTTTTGTCGTCATCCATTTCCTGAAAGGCATAGTCCGAAAAGGCGTTGAATTCGTCCCTGGACAGGAAACCGTCATTGTTCTTGTCGATATTGTTCAGTTCGGTTTCGTGCAGTTCGGCGATACTTTCGGCGGATGCGGCACTCGCTAGCATCAGGGCTGCGGTGACTATGAATACTCGTTTCATTTCCAGTCTCCTCAACACGCGTAACGTTGGCCTGAAACACCACCGGCAGCAGCGCCCGCCGCCGTCAGAATGGCCTGGCCAGATCCGCCACCAAATTGATTACCTATGGCTCCGCCGATCAGCGCGCCCCCTATTGTGCCGCTGAGACAGGCGATCTCGTGCTGGCGCGCTGCCTGCTGCTGAGGAGTGGGGGCTGGGCCACAAGCGGCCAGCACGCCGACGCTGCCCAGTAACAAAGTGAATAATTTCAGTCGCATCAAAGAACTCCCGGGTTATATGGGCCGAGTATTGGCACAACAGGGCGCTTCATCAAGTTAAATGCACTTTATTTGGCCCCGACTATGCCGGGGCCAGAAAGATCAGATCACGTCGAGCAGTCCCTCACCGGCCGAGACCTCGCAAGCGCCGGGGTTTTCTTCGAGGTTCAACGCGACGACCTTGCCGTCCTCGACCAGCATCGCGTAACGCTTGGAGCGGGCCAGCAGGCCAGCCGGGGGCGCGTCGAAATCCATGCCAATGGCCTTGGTAAACTCAGAAGCGGCATCCGCCAGCATGGTCAACCCAGCCTCGGTCGCTCCGGTTGCTTCGCCCCATGCCTTCATCACGAAGGGGTCGTTAACCGAGATGCAGATGATCTCATCAACACCCTTGGCATCGAACTGATCCTTTGTGCGCATAAAGCTGGGCACGTGGGCCGAATGGCAGGTCGGTGTAAATGCACCGGGCACGGCGAAGATCACCACTTTGCGCCCTTTGGTCTTGTCTGAAATCCGCACTTCTTCGGGGCCGTCCGCTCCCATTTGGGTCAGCGTGGCTTCGGGCAGCATGTCACCTGTTGAAATCATTTTTATGCTCCTGTCATTAGGATTTGCAGAGTCGGGCTTTGCCGCAATATAGGTGGTCCAAACAAAGTGACCATGGAAATTCTGCAGGGTGGGTAAGACATGAGCCATATTGTTGTGATCGGCGCGGGACAGGCCGGTGCATCGTTGGTGGCGCGGTTGCGCAAGGATGGCTTTGCCGGAGAGATCACGCTGATCGGTGCCGAGCCACACCCACCCTACCAGCGCCCGCCATTGTCAAAGGCCTACCTGCTGGGCGAGATGGAACTGGAACGCCTGTTCCTGCGGCCCGAAAGCTTCTATGCCGAGAACGACATCACCTTGCGCCTCGGCGAGCGCGTGACCGGAATTGACCCCAAGGCCAAGACGGTGACGGTGGGCGATGAAGTTATTGCTTATGATGAGCTGGCCCTGACCACCGGGTCGGACCCGCGCCGCTTGCCGGCAGCGATCGGCGGTGATCTTGAGGGCGTTCACGTGGTACGCGATCTTGGCCATGTGGATGGCATGGAGCCTTGGGTGAAAGAAGGCGCACGTGCGCTGATCGTGGGTGGTGGGTATATCGGGCTTGAGGCCGCCGCTGTCTGCGCCAAGCGTGGGGTGAAGGTGACCTTGGTCGAAATGGCCGACCGCATCCTTCAGCGGGTCGCAGCGCCCGAGACCAGCGACTATTTCCGTGCTTTGCATACCGAATACGGCGCCGACATCCGCGAAGGGGTCGGGCTGGATCATCTGATCGGTGAAAACGGCAAAGTCACTGGGGCTATCCTGACTGATGGCACCGAGTTAGAGCTTGATTTTGTCATCGTCGGCGTAGGCATCGCGCCTTCGACGCAGTTGGCCGAGATGGCAGGGCTGGAGCTGGACAATGGCATTAAAACCAATGCCCATGGTCGCACCTCTGATCCGTCGATCTGGGCAGCAGGTGATTGCGCGTCCTTTCCCCATGGCGAGGGGCGTATCCGTCTGGAAAGCGTACCAAACGCGATCGATCAGGCCGAAATCGTAGCCCAGAACATGCTGGGCGCGGCTAGGGACTACACTGCGACGCCGTGGTTCTGGTCGGACCAGTATGACGTAAAGCTGCAGATTGCCGGGTTGAACACCGGCTATGATCGCGTCGTGACCCGCAAGGGCGAAGGTGCAACGGTATCTTTCTGGTATTATAAAGGCGATCAGTTGATTGCAGTCGACGCTATGAATGATCCGCGCGCCTACATGGTTGGCAAGCGGTTGATCGAAATGGGGAAATCCGCTGATCCGGCTGTTGTCGCAGACCCCGATGCGGACCTGAAACCGCTGCTCAAAGCGTGAGGATCATCGCCGGAGATTTCCGGGGCCGAGCGCTGGCTTCAGTCGGCAAGGGCGATGCGGGTGCGCATTTGCGACCTACCACAGATCGGGTGCGCGAAAGCCTGTTCAACGTTCTCAGCCACCAGATCGATTTTGATGGGTTGCGCGTACTCGACCTGTTCGCGGGCACCGGTGCCTTGGGGCTCGAGGCACTATCGCGCGGCGCGTCCCATGTCACTTTTGTCGATGACGGGCGGGTTGCGCAGGGTCTGATCCGCAAGAATATCGACCTGACTGGAAGTAGGGATCAGACTGCTCTGATCCGTCGCGATGCGACTCGATTGGGGGATAATCCGGATGCAGCTTGCGATCTGGTCTTCCTCGACCCGCCTTATGGCAAGATGCTGGGCCAAAAGGCTTTGCTCGCCGCTTTGCAGCGGGGCTGGCTGGCCGATGATGCGCTGATCGTATGGGAAGAAAGCGCCCCAATGACCGCGCCCGAAGGGTTCACCCGACACGACTCGCGAAAGTATGGCGACACGCACATCACGCTGATGTGGCGAGCGGAGGCCTGAAATGCACGATCTGGTCATTTTCGATTGCGACGGCGTTCTGGTCGACAGCGAGATTCTGTCCAACCAGGTACTGGTCGATAACCTTGCCCGCTATGGGTTGGATCTGACGCTGGAAGACAGTGTCGGTTTCTTCGTCGGCGGAACCATGAGCGGCGTTCGTGAAAAAGCTCGAGACCTCGGTGCAGATCTGCCAACGGACTGGGTCGAACAGATCTACGAAGAAATCTACGGGGTTCTGAAGGCTGGCACGCCGCTTGTCGCAGGTGTCCGCGATTTGCTGGCGAAACTGGACGCTAGTGGCATTCCATATTGTGTCGCCTCGAATGGCCGTCCCGAGAAAATGCAGATCACTTTGGGCCAGAATGGGCTTTGGGAACGGTTCAAAGACGTGATGTTCTCAGCCCATGTGCTGGGCACCAGCAAACCCGACCCAACGCTGTTCCTGACCGCCTCAATGTCCTTCAATGCCAATTCTCCGGTAGTGATCGAAGACAGCGCAAGCGGTGTCACCGCAGCTGTCCGCGCGAATATGCGTTGCCTTGGCTACGCGGCCCACGATGATGGATCGCGCCTGTCTGCACTTGGGGCCGAGGTTTTCACGGACATGTCACAGGTGTCCGCGCTTTTGGGACTCTGAGCGAGGAACATGCTATGGTCAGCGCATGGACCGTGCGATCACACCACCGTTTTGGACACTCTCGCAGGAGAGCGACACCGCCACTGGGCCTCCACCCAAGCCGATGCGCGCACCGGTTTTCATCCATGACGCCGTAATACCATGGCGGGATGAGACGCTGCTGCTGAAGCTCTTACGCGATCAGGTTGCCCATCAGGACGAATAGGTCGGGTGATATTTACCGCCCGGTGACAGGGTGAATATCTCAACCCCATCTGCGGTCACGCCCACCGAGTGCTCGAACTGTGCTGACAGCGACTTGTCGCGGGTCACGGCAGTCCAGTCATCGGCCAAGGTCTTGGTTTCAGGGCGTCCCAGATTGACCATCGGCTCGATGGTAAAGAACATACCCTCTTCCAGAACCGCACCGGTGCCGGGGCGACCATAGTGCAGCACATTCGGCGGCGCGTGGAATACACGACCAAGCCCGTGGCCGCAGAAGTCGCGGACAACACTCATCCGGTGCGCTTCGACATAGGCCTGAATGGCGTGGCCGATATCGCCGAACGTATTGCCCGGCTTGACCATCTCGATACCCTTGAACAGCGCGTCGTGGGTCACCTGAATCAATCGCTCGGCCTTGCGGGGCAGTTTTCCGGCCACATACATGCGCGAGGTATCACCGAACCAGCCATCGACGATGACGGTGACGTCGATATTCAGAATGTCGCCATCCTTCAGCTTTTTCTCGCCGGGAATACCATGACAGACCACGTGGTTCACGCTGATACAGCTGGCGTGCTGATAACCTTTGTAACCAATAGTCGCCGATTCCGCGCCCGCGTCCTCGACCATTTGAGTGATCAACCCGTCAATCGCACCGGTGGTCTGACCGACAAAAACATGATCAGCAATGTCATCCAATATCCGCGCAGCCAGCGCCCCTGCCGCATGCATGCCGGCAAAGTCACTCTGTTCATAGATGCGGATACCGTCCTTGGTCAGGCGGCCACGATGTTCTTTCATCGGTGCGAGACTCCAAATATTTCGCGCAGCACTTCTTTTACGCTGCTTGTGCAGAAAGTACCAGAGGGTGCCGTGTCGCGAGTTCAATTGGACTATAATACGGAAACTTCAAGGCTTGGCCGCTGAGTTGCGTCAAGGGAGGGTGTCTTTTTCCGCGACGAGGCTCAGATAAACGCACGAGAATGGCACCTGCGATGCGAAACAACGCGGCCATTCAATTGTGCAATCAATCTTTAAACACCGCGTTCAGCCGTTCGTACGCCGCTTTAGACCAGACCTCTTTGAACTCGTAGAAATTCTCAAAGCTTAGGATATCTGGATTAAGTGGAACCCAGGATTGCTTGCTTGATGTGAATATCTGCGCGTCCGGTGGGCACAGGTCAGGGTTGTCAAGAGTGCCAACACGAATGTACCTGAGTTTTCCTAGCCGCACCAAGTAGTCGCTGAATACAGCCGTCCCACATAGGGCGCATCTTGTGATCCGTTGGCCTTTACCACTTGGAGTAGCTAGCGTGTGTTTAGTCGCTTCACCAGTCCACTTCACGCGATCTGTTTCAATGATAGCATTCAAAACGTAAGCGGACCCGGTTTGCTTTTGACATTCCCTGCAATGACAACAATGCACAAACAGTGGTTCCGAAGACAGTTGATAGGTCAGTTGTCCGCAACCACATGAACCGGTGTACTTGTTTGTATCATCTGAACCCATGGATCACTCCACCAATTCGTAATGTTTGATTGTTCTGCTCTCGACCAACTCGGCTTCGGCAGGGTCGATATGCGGAGAATTGTAGTCATCGCCAACGAATGCTTTGAGAGACGCCAAGTCCCTCCAGACCATCACAAAACTGAATTCTCTCGGACTGTTGTCGTGTGGAGCACCAGGTAGAACCTGAATAATTCCTTCGGTTCCTTTCATCATTGGAATTGCGGTTTTGTGAAAGAACTCCGCGAATTCCTTTTCCTTTCCTTCTCTAATTTGCACCTGAAAAATGCGCATTATCATGCAGCTTCCTCCGTCAGAGAAATACCTGCCTGCATGAATGCCTCTTATCAGATCATATCATCAGATCTGGTAAATGTCCTGAGTGCGCCTAAAATGCCTTAACCTGCTACTGGACGAGGGTTTGGTAATCACCAACGTCAACCCAAACCCCTTCGGGCGAAATCCGGGTTCCGCAGATCATTCGATCAACACCCGATGCCTGCGCTGACTCAAACGCCGTTGCGTAAGCCGGATCAATATCGGCTGCCAATGCAAACTGATCGCAATCGGTCCGCTGCACCAGATACAGCATGATCGCCCGGTGGCCTTGCGCTGCCATCGCCGCCAACTCCCCCAGGTGTTTAGTCCCGCGCGCGGTGACGCTGTCGGGAAACTCAGCCAGACCGGATTCGCGCGAAAGTGTCACGCTTTTGACCTCGACATAGGCATCCGGCAGACCGGGCTGTGTCAGCAAGAAGTCGATCCGGCTGTTTTCGCCGTATTTGACCTCGGGACGCACAGTCTCATAGGCGGCCAGTTCCGGGATTTCACGCGCCTCCAGCGCTGCGCTCAGGGCCTTGTTGGGGACCGAGGTATCGACCCCAGTGAAATGCCCGTTCTCATGATCGACCAGCCGCCAGCCGTATTTCAGCTTTTTTTTCGGATCGTCGTTGGGCTCCAGCCAGATTTTCTGGCCCGGTTTCGCCAGACCCATCATCGAGCCCGGATTGGCGCAATGGGCTGTTACCTCGCGCCCATCTTCCAGTCGGCAATCTGCCAGAAAGCGTTTGTAGCGACGGATCAGGCGGGCGGGGACAAGGGGGGTTTCAAATCGCATGGCCAAGGGCCTATACCTGCCCTAACGGTCGATCAAGAGGGAGGGCGCGCCATGGCCAATCCAACCGCTGCAATGTTGGTGATCGGGGACGAGATCCTTTCGGGCCGCACCCGCGACGCCAATATGCACTATCTCGCTGGCGAATTGGCCAAGCAGGGCATCGATCTGAAAGAGGTGCGCATTGTCAGCGATGACGCGCCCGCGATTGAGGCGGCAGTCAGGGCACTGTCAAAGGCCTACGACCATGTGTTCACCAGCGGCGGCATCGGCCCGACCCATGACGATATCACCGCCGATTGCATCGCCCGAGCCTTTGGCGTGCATATCGATGTTCGCGATGACGCGCGGGCGCTGCTTGAGGCGCATTACGACAAATCCGGGCTGGAGCTGAACGCAGCCCGCCTGCGGATGGCGCGTATCCCGGACGGGGCGGCATTGATCGACAACCCGGTCTCGACCGCGCCCGGTTTTACCATCGCGAATGTCCATGTCATGGCCGGGGTGCCTTTGGTTTTTCAGGCCATGGTGGCGAGTGTTTTACCTTTGCTTACCGGAGGCAACCCGCTGTTGTCGCAGACGCTACGCGTGGATCGGGGCGAGGGTGATATTGCGGCGACTTTGGCCGCGCTGGCCAAAGATTTCGGCGATCTGGCGATCGGCTGCTACCCGTTTCAGACCAATGGTGTATTTGGGGCGAATGTGGTTGTGCGCGGCACTGATGGCGGTCGCATTGATGCCGCCATGACCCGTCTTGCGAAAGAGATCGAGCTTTGAGTGTCGACTGGGCTGCAATTGTAGACGGCACATGGCCCGCCGCGGGATATCAAACGCAAGGATCCTTTCAGTTGCGACAAGGGCAGGGCGGAGGCTCACGCGTATCCGCCGCCAGTCGAATCGGGGACATATCCAGCGCCGATATCGATGCGGCTGAGGGTTCTATGCAAGCGATGGGTCAAAAACGCATCTTCTGCCTGCGCCCGGGGGATGAAGTGCTGGACGCGCAGCTTGCCGAACGCGGCTACGACATTCTTGATCCGGTCAATATCTATTCCTGCCCGGTGCAGCAGTTGACCGATATCCCAATCCCGCGCGTGACTGTTTTCAACATCTGGGAACCGCTGGCCATCATGCGCGAGATCTGGGCGCAGGGCGGTATCGGCCCCGAACGGATTGCCATCATGTATCGGGCACCGGGTCCAAAGACCGGCCTTTTGTTGCGCCACAGCGATCAACCTGCAGGAACCGGCTTCGTGGCGATCCATGACGGTATTGCGATGGTGCACGCGCTGGAAATCCTGCCGGATCACCGCCGCAAGGGGTTGGGCCAGTGGGCCATGCGCGCCGCGGCCTTTTGGGCGCTGGACAATGGCGCGCAGACGCTTAGCGTGATCTGTACCAAGGCGAATGCGGGGGCAAATGGCCTCTACCACTCGCTAGGTATGAAGATCGTCGGAGAATACCACTATCGCCAGCGCATCTGAGGAGAGCGATTTGACCAAACAGGACATGCCCACCGCCCTGAATCTGCCTGTGGTGGACCCTCTGCCGCCGGAGACGCAGAAATACTTCGATATCTGTGTCGAGAAACTGGGAATGGTGCCGAATGTCCTGCGCGCCTATGCCTTCGATATCGACAAGCTGAACGCCTTCACTTCGATGTATAATGACATGATGCTGGCCGACAGCGGGCTGTCCAAACTGGAACGCGAGATGATCGCGGTCGTGGTGTCCTCGATCAACAAGTGCTTTTATTGCCTCGTGGCCCATGGCGCGGCAGTGCGGCAGCTTTCAGGTGATCCGCAGCTGGGGGAGATGCTGGTCATGAACTACCGCGTCGCCAAGCTGGACGCGCGCCAACGTGCAATGCTGGATTTCGCCGCCAAGATGACCACCGCCAGCACCACAATCGAAGAGCCTGATCGCCAGCAATTGCGAGATGCCGGGTTTTCGGACCGTGATATCTGGGACATCGCCAATGTCACCGGTTTCTTCAACATGACCAACCGCGTGGCGAGCGCCACCGCTATGGTCCCGAACCCCGAGTATCACGCCCAATTCCGATGATCCGTTTCCTGTTTCTTAGTCTCCTTCTGGCAGTGCCTGCACAGGCGCAGGAGCTAACGCTGCCCGCCAGCGCCCGGCAGATATCGGACCGAACCAGCACCTTGGACAGCTACGACCTGCCAACCGGCGTGTTTGCCAACGGCGCAGTTCCGTCCCGTATTGTCGAAGGGCGTGTTGAGCGGCTGACATGGCGACTGCAGGCTGGATCCAGCACAACGCTGCAAATTCTCGCGCCGCTCCGGGATCAGTTGCAGGAACAAGGTTTTGAAATCGCCTTCGAATGTGAGGCGCGCTCCTGTGGCGGGTTCGATTTCCGCTTCGGCACCGAGGTGGTACCGACCCCCGATATGTATGTGGCGATACACGATTACCGCTTTCTGTCCGCCACCCGCGGCGACGAGGTGCTGAGCCTGCTGGTCAGCCGTAACCCGCCTGATGGCTATGTGCAGATGATCCGGGTGACTCCGCTGGGTACGCAGCCCGCGCCGCCATTGGTGATCGAAGATACCGTTGAAGGCTCGGCCGGGTTGCTCAGCGATCTCAGCGGCACCGGTCACGTCATTCTCGATGACCTGCACTTTCGCACCGGCGAAGTCGCGCTGGGCGAGGGGCCTTTCGCCTCGCTGGCGCTGCTTGCGGGTTATCTGGCCGATAATCCATCGACCCGCTTGGCACTGGTCGGACACACGGATGATACCGGTGCCCTGTCGGCCAATATTGCGGTCAGTACCCAACGGGCCGAAGCCGTGCGCGCGCGCCTGATCGAAGCGCATGGCGTTGCCGCCGACCGGATCGAGGCGCAGGGTGTGGGCTATCTTGCGCCCATCACCTCGAACGCCACGCCTGAGGGCCGCGATATCAACCGTCGGGTCGAGGCGGTGTTGCTGGTCAACTGACCGGAACAATCAAGGCGCCCCCCTTGCACTGTCGCGGCACCGTGATGCAAACTCGTTTCCGCGGGTGTGTCTGTGCCGCCTTCGGGCTTGTTGAAGGACAGACTACCCCGACGCCATGCTTTGGAAGGAATGTGTCATGACATCCAAAACCGAAGACTCCAAACCGCCGGGTAATCTGACGCCACAACAAGCCATGCCCGAGGTCAACAGACTGACTGCCGAGGATATCACCGCATCGCTGAGGGCCGGATTTTCCGACTTTTTGGCACGCCCGGTCATGAGCGGATTTTTCGGCCTGTTCTATGCGGTTTTCGGCATCCTGTTCGTCTGGTGTCTGGTCTGGCTTGGCAAGATCTGGATGATCATTCCTGCCGCCGTCGGCTTTCCGCTGGTCGCGCCTTTCGCCGCCGCCGGCTTATATGAGATGTCCCGCCGGTTACAGGCAGGCGAAAGCTTCGGATGGTCCGAAATCCTCAGCGTCATGGCCAATCAACGCAAGCGTGAAATGGGTTGGATGGCTTTTGTCACCCTGTTCATTTTCTGGGTGTGGACTTACCAGATTCGGCTTTGGCTCGCGTTAACCCTGCAGAACGCATCCTTCTCGGACTTCGAGGGGTTCTTGAACACTGTTTTCTTCACATCGCAGGGCTGGACCTTCTTAGCTATCGGTACCTGCGTAGGCGCGTTTCTGTCGGCTGTACTGTTTTCCGTGACCGTTGTCTCCATGCCCATGCTGCTTGATCGCGAAACCAATTTCGTTTCCGCCATGCTGACGTCGGTTCGCGTTGTCGCTGAAAACCCAGTTGTCATGCTCAGCTGGGCGGCGATCATCTCGGTCACCATGTTGTTGTCGCTGGCGCCTGCGTTTCTGGGCTTGATTTTCACCTTGCCTATCCTGGGCCACACTACTTGGCATCTCTATCAACGGGCCGTGGCCCCGAAAGAGGAGTGATCAGACGCGGCAAACCGCCTAAGGGTTACACGCCGCCAAACAAAAAAAAGACCCGTGCAATTCAGCACGGGCCATCTAGGTGCCGTAGGGAGAATTTTACCAATCCATCGGGCCCTTTTCCGCAAAGGACTCGACGAGGAAATCAATGAAAGCCCGTACTTTGGGCTGGGTGAACCGGCCCGGCGGGTACACTGCATAGACGCCTTGTACCTCATCCGGCAGGGATGGCATGGCATCCACTACTTCGCCCGATTTCAGCGCGTCAGCATAAAGATAGCTGGGCAGATGCGCGATCCCCAGCCCAGAGATGGCTGCGTTCAGCAGCGACTGCCCGTCATTCACGCTCAGCCAGCCAGCCGTGCGGACCTGACGCTTCTCGCCCGAAGGCGCCGTCAGCTTCCACACGCTGCCCGAGGATTGGCTGGAGTAATGCAGCAGTTTGTGTTCGTTCAGATCGTCGATCTTCTGAGGGCGTCCGAACTGCTCGATATATCTCGGCGACGCGACCATGCGTTTCACTGTTTCGGTCAGCTTACGGGCGCGCAGCGTGCTGTCTTCCAGCTCTCCAATGCGTACGGCCACGTCGAAGCCTTCCGAAATTAACTCCACGTAGCGGTTATTCAGAACCATGTTCACGGTGATGTCGGGATAGGCAGACAGGAAGTCCGACAGAACAGGGGACAAGTGATTGACGCCAAAATCTGTCGCAACACTGATCCGCAGCAGCCCAGAAGGCGCAGATTGCATCGAGGTCACCAGCGCATCCGCTTCGCCTGCGTCGTTCAGAACACGGCGGGCACGATCATAGTAGGCCAGCCCAATCTCAGTTGGCGAAACCCGGCGCGTGGTCCGGTTCAAAAGCCTTGCCCCCAACCGCGCCTCGAGGCTCGAGACGTGTTTGGACACGGCTGATTTGGAGATGCCCATCTTTTTGGCCGCGTCGGTAAAACCACCCTGGTCCACCACGTTGGAAAAGGCCTCCATTTCAGTCAGTCGATCCATTCTCGTTCCCCAGGTCTTCCGTTCGTTGTCTCTTTATTGCGATCAATCTGGGCAAGAACGGGGCAGACATGGGATAATATCAGGGTTTTGAATCGGATCGTTTGCGACTGGGAAACGCCGAAGTCGCTGCGCTGCAGTTCAACCCTTCCAGTGCAAAACCCCGATTTCTGGACTTTTTTCCAATCGTGCTATGATGAGAGTGGCATTTTTGTGACCACGGAGGAGATCATGAGAGCCCTATTTGCAGCCATCACCCTGTGTCTGTCCGCCAGCCTTGCTTGGGCCGGCGGAGAAACGCCCTCAAACCCAGATGCGAAGGTTTATTTCGTCAATCTGTCTGACGGGGATACCGTGCAGTCGCCGGTGACCATCGTCTTCGGCCTCAGCGGCATGGGCGTTGCCCCTGCAGGAACTGAGAAAGAGAATACAGGCCACCATCACCTCCTGATTGATCGTCCCCCGCTCGGGCAGGGAGAAGATGGTGCGGATGAACTGGCCTATGGCCTGCCCGCAGACGACAATCATATTCATTTCGGTGGCGGTCAGACCGAGGTGACTTTGGATCTTGCTCCGGGTGAACACACATTGCAGTTGGTACTTGGGGATGCGGGCCACGTACCCCACGCGACGCCAATTGTGTCTGACGTGATTACTATTTCTGTGGAGTAACAGAAAACCTTCGCTGCAAAACGCGTTTAAGCGGCAGCTGGCAGCAGGAAAATGTCGCGGGCAAGTTGTGAGTTAAGACGTTCCGTTGAATACCATCGATCGAGCACCGTTTTGGCCATCAGGTCTGTATTTTCCTGCGCGAAGCCCTCAAACTCATTAGCTTGCGTCTTTGACAAGCGCTCTGCGATCAGGCTCATGAAGGCGTAGGTGATTGTCAGATTGAATTTGCCCGGAGCTCCTGCATTGGCTGCCAACGCCCGGATTCCCTTGGCGTAGATTGCTGCGGCATCGATGAAATCGTATTTGCGCAGCAGATCGTAGGCGACTTGCACGTGTTCGGCGTGTCCGAAGGTCGTGTTGTCGACAGCATGGGCTTCAAACTCTTTGGTGATGTCGGCGTATCGCGATGCGCTCATTCTTCGTCCTCCTTGAAACGGTGACTGTCCTCGGCTGTCCAATCGAGGTCGTAAACGCTTTTGAGTTGTTTGATCTTTTCCAACGTCTCCTCGGAAAACGCCGGTTTGTTTTCAAAGCTGTGCAGTGCGATGCCTTCGATCAGGTCGCCAAGGGTCATGTCCAGCGACTCTGCCAGCCCTTTGAGAACTTTCAGAAGCCGCTTCTCGATTCGAATTCCCGTTTGGGTGCGTTCTATTTTCTGGCTCATGTGGTACATATGTATATAGGTACCAGTAGAGTCAAGTGGAATTAAAAAAGCCGCCTCTTCCGGGGCGGCTTTCTCCAGTGCAATGGAACTGCAGCGTCAGAATGTTGCTGCCAGACGTGTGCCTTGATTGATCGCGCGCTTGGCATCCAGCTCAGCTGCCACATCGGCACCGCCGATCACATGCGGTGTAACTCCGCGCTCGATCAGGGCGTCTGCCAATGACCGATCCGAAACTTGCCCCGCGCACAGAACAATCGTCTCTGCCGCGATCATCGTTGGATCAGCCCGTTCTTCGCCAAAGCTGACATGCAGACCTTCTTCATCAATGTGCTCATAGTTCACGCCACCTACGAAGTTGACGTCTTTCATCTTCAGCGTAGCACGATGAATCCAGCCGGTTGTCTTGCCCAGCCCCTTGCCATGGCGTTGCGCCTTGCGTTGCAGCAGCGTGACCTGTCGCGCAGGGGCTTCGGGCTGCGGGCCTTCGGGCGCCAAACCCGAGCGATGTTCTGCAGGATCGGTGACGCCCCATTCCTTCATCCACAAAGGCAGGTCCGTGGTTGGGCTGTGACCTTCCTCCAGCAGATACTCAGAGACGTCGAAGCCGATGCCCCCCGCGCCGACGACGGCGACAGAGCTGCCAACCTCGGTCTTGTGACGCAGCACGTCGATATAGTTGATCACATTGCTGCGTTCCTGCCCATGTATCTGCGGATCGCGCGGGGTGACACCGGTGGCGATGACCACCTCGTCAAACCCACTTAGATCATCCGCTTCAACCTCACGACCCAGCTCTACTTTGACATTAAGATCATCCATCATAGTGCGGTACCAATCGACCAGACCCCAGAACTCCTCTTTACCCGGCACCTGTTTGGCCATGTTGAGTTGCCCGCCAATCTCGTCTGCGCGATCAAACAGGGTTACCTCATGGCCGCGCTGAGCGGCGGTCATGGCGGTCGACAAACCCGCGGGACCAGCGCCGACAATGGCTACGGTCTTGCGCGTCTCTGCCTTGCCGATCACCAATTCGGTCTCATGACAGGCACGCGGATTGACCAGGCATGAGGTCAACTTGCCGCTGAATGTGTGGTCCAGGCAGGCCTGATTGCAGGCAATACATGGCGCAATCTTTGCGGATTCACCCGCAATTGCCTTTTTGACGAATTCCGCATCCGCCAGCATCGGGCGGGCCATGGACACCATATCGGCGCAACCGGTCGAGAGCACTTCTTCAGCCACTTCCGGTGTGTTGATGCGGTTCGAGGTAATCACTGGGATCGACACCTTTCCCATCAGCTTCTTAGTCACCCAGGCAAAGGCCGCACGCGGAACGCTGGTGGCGATGGTTGGAATACGCGCCTCGTGCCAGCCGATACCGGTGTTTATGATGGTGGCTCCGGCTTGTTCAATCCGCTGCGCCAGTTCCACAATCTCATCATGGGTTGAACCGTTGGGCACCAGATCGATCATCGACAGACGGTAGATGATGATGAAGTCGGTTCCCACGGCTTCACGCGTACGGCGAACAACCTCGATGGGCAGACGCATCCGGTTCTCGTAAGATCCACCCCAGCGGTCGGTGCGCTTGTTGGTGTGGGTCACGAGGAACTGGTTTAGGAAATACCCTTCGGACCCCATGATCTCGACTCCGTCATAGCCTGCCTTTTGGGCCAACCGGGCTGCGTTGACGATATCTGCGATCTGCTTCTCGATCCCCTCCTCGTCCAATTCGGTAGGTGGGAACGGAGAAATCGGGGATTTTACCGGGCTGGGGGCCACGCATTTCGGCCCGTATGCATACCGCCCCGCATGCAGGATCTGCATTGCGATCTTGCCACCTGCCTCATGCACGCGCTCGGTGACGATGGAATGGTTCGCAACTTCTTTATCGTTGGTCATCATCGAGGCGCCGGGCAGCACCGAGCCCTCAAGGTTCGGGCCAATCCCACCCGTCACCATCAAGGCCACACCGCCACGCGCGCGATCCGCATAGAACTCGGCTACTCGGTTCCAGTCGCCAGTCTCTTCCAGCCCGGTATGCATCGAGCCCATCAGCACGCGGTTCTTCAACGTGGTAAAGCCCAGATCCAGCGGGGCCAGCATGTTTGGGTACGCAGTCATGGCAAACTCTCCCTCCCGACTTTGCCTGCCAGATTGACCTTCGCGTTAACATTGTCACGTGAAACCTAACGTCATCCCCTTTGCGTTTGGCGCACCGCTTGCTACAGACGCAGCAAAGCTTGCTCATGAGGCCGCGCATGACCCCTGATGAAATCGCCAAACTGCCCTATCGCCCCTGTGTCGGGTTGATGCTGATGAATGCTGAGGGCAAGATTTTCGTTGGTCAGCGAAATGATCGTCATAAAGACGCCTGGCAGATGCCTCAGGGCGGCGTAGATAAAGGCGAGGACCCGCGCGATGCCGCCCTGCGTGAGCTTTGGGAAGAAACCGGCGTGACTGCCGATCTGGTTGAAATCATCGCCGAGACCGACGGTTGGCTGCCCTACGATCTGCCGCATGACATCGTGCCGAAAATCTGGAAGGGCCGGTATCGCGGGCAGGAGCAGAAATGGTACCTTATGCGATTTCTGGGCCGGGATGATCAGATCGACATCGCTACCGAGCACCCGGAATTCACCCACTGGAAGTGGCAGAGCGTAGACCAGCTGGTCGAAGAGATCGTGCCTTTCAAACGTGGCGTCTATCAGCAGGTGATGGGCGCGTTTCGGGGATACTTGGTTGAAACCTGAATGCAGTTCGCTTGATTGAGTGTTATCCGGTATACGAGACTTTTCAGTCATTCGCTGCATATGTGCGAATGTCTGCTATTTTTGATTCTTGGTCTGTGGTACCGGACAAGTATGTTGATTAAGTTCTTTAAGAAGATGGAACAATCGAAGTGGTTGCCATGGGCAGGCACAGCACCATTCATTCTCATTCCTGTCGCTATTATTATTGGCGGTGAGGTATCGAGAGGGGCGGGCATTCTCGCATTTTTCGCCAGTATGTGGGTGGGGATCATCCTAGGCGGTAAGTTCTCTCACATCGTTTCCACTCACCTCCTCAAGACTTCCGACGACACAAGCAAACGAATGACTGCGGGCGGCTGTGCCTTCGGTTTCCTGTTCCTCCCTGTGCTCGTAGGTTCGTTTGCAAATGCCAATCTAGGAACCAGCATCGAAATACACTCGCTCGGCGCTCATTTTCTATGGGCTTGCGTTGGCGCCGGAATCTTCTTCTTTGTGAGTCCTGAAAAGCCTGCAGACGGCAGCTAAACTGGACATTGGTTCGATGCGCAGCATCAGCCTTTTTTGGGCTCAAACCAGCCCAGCCTCACGCAACAATTCGACCATATTCGCCTCAGGGCGTGGGCCGATATGGCTAATGACTTCGCGAGCGCAGACGTTGCCGATCCGCGCGCAGGTCTCGTAATCGCGGCCTGTGGCCATGCCGAACAGGAACCCGGCAGCAAACTGATCGCCCGCACCGGTCGCGTCGACGGGGACGACCTTTTCAACCGGTACGTCGATGCGCGCGTCACCGTTCAGAACGGTCACCCCATCGCCAGACCGGGTGCAGACGACCAGAGGGCAAATCTCGGCTGTCTTGGCCAGCGCTTCTTCAAGGTCGTCGGTTTCGAACAGCGACTTGATTTCGGCCTCATTGCCGATCACAAAATCCAGCTCGTTCTCGATCAGCAGCAGGAAATCAACGCGGTGCCGCTCGACGCAGAACGGATCGGAAATGGCAATACCTGCCTTGCCGCCACCCTTGTGGCAGTTGCGCGCGGCTTCAAGGAACGCGGCTTTGCCCTTTTCCTTGTCGAACAGATAGCCTTCGAGGAACATGATCTGGCTGTTGCCAGCGACGTCTTCCGAGACATCCCGAGAAGACAGCTCGGACGAAATACCCAGATAGGTGTTCATCGACCGCTCGCCATCCGGTGAGACAAAGATCATCGATCGCGAGGTTGGCAGCTCTCCACCCGGAACCGGCGGGTTTACGAAATCCACCCCATCTTCGTTCATCGCATCCGCATAGAACCGGCCCAGAGCGTCATCATGCACCCGCCCGATAAACGCCGAATCCAGACCCAACGCACCCGCCCCGGCGATGGTATTGGCAACCGAGCCACCCGGCGTCTGCACCCGGCCTTCCATCGAGGCATACAGCACCTCGCCGCGTTCCTGCTCGATCAGCTGCATGATACCTTTTTCGATGCCCATCAGCTCAAGGAAACTGTCATCGGCTTGGGAAATCACGTCCACAACGGCGTTTCCGATGCCGGTCAGTTGGTAGGTCTTCATAGAGTCTTGTCCTCAAATTCGCAGAAATCGCGGATGATACAGGTCGGGCACTGCGGTTTGCGTGCCTTGCAATGATAGCGGCCATGCAGGATCAGCCAGTGATGCGCATGTAGCTGGAAATCGGTCGGGATATTGTCTTCGATGGCGCGTTCGACAGCATCGACATTCTTGCCCGGACAGATGCCGGTACGGTTGCCGACGCGAAAGATATGCGTGTCCACCGCCTGCGCCGGGTATCGCCACCACATGTTCAGGACAACATTGGCCGTCTTGCGCCCCACACCGGGCAGCGATTGCAGCGCAGCGCGGGAATTGGGCACCTCGCCACCATAATCTTCGACCAGAATACGGCTCAGCTTGATCACGTTCTTGGCCTTCTGGCGGAACAGGCCGATGGTCTTGATGTGTTCGATCAGACCTTCTTCGCCCAGATCCAGCATCTTTTGCGGCGTGTCAGCGATCTTGAACAATTCACGCGTGGCCTTGTTGACGCCCGCATCGGTCGCCTGCGCCGACAGCGCGACGGCCACGACCAGAGTATAGACGTTCACATGGTCCAACTCACCTTTGGGTTCAGGGTCAGCGTCGTGAAAACGCGTAAAGATCTCGCGGATCGTGTGATATCCAAGCTGTTTTGCCATCCGCGCCTTAATGCCGCCCGACGCCGCATGACACAAGCCCAAAGCCATTGCGCATGTTCCGGGTCGCGGGGGCGTGACCTGCACGTTATGATCTACCTAAGCGAATGAGGTGAGACCCATGAACATCCAGAACCCGGAAAGCGGATATCATTTTAACGTCATGCGGCGCGCGATCGAACTGATCGATCAGGGTGGAGAAACCCTGAGCCTCGAAGATCTCGCGCGCCAGATGGATATGAGCCCAGCCCATTTCCAACGCCTGTTCTCACGCTGGACCGGTGTGTCGCCCAAGCGATACCAGCAATACCTGACTTTGGGCCACGCCAAGGCACTGCTGCGCGAACGTTTTACCACGCTGGAGACCGCGCATAACGTCGGATTATCCGGCAGCGGGCGGTTACACGATCTGTTCCTGAAGTGGGAATCCATGAGCCCCGGCGAATACGCGCGTAAAGGCGCGGGTCTGACGATCTATTGGGGTTGGTTTGAAAGCCCGTTTGGCCCGGCTCTGGTCATGGGGACCGACAAGGGGATCTGCGGCATCGCCTTTGGCGCTGAAACAGGTGAAGAAGAGGCGATGGAAGACATGCTGTCGCGCTGGCCGCAGGCGGAGTTCGTGGAAGACCCGATGCGCCTACGCCCATGGGTTCTTAGCGCCTTTGGCGCGGAAAGTGACCGCTTGCAGCCGACCCCGCTATATCTGATCGGCTCGCCGCTGCAGATCAAAGTGTGGGAGGCGTTGATGCACATCCCCTCAGGACAGGTCACTACCTATTCAGAAATCGCGCAGCGGGTTGGTTCACCGCAAGCGGTACGCGCCGTGGGCACCGCGGTCGGGCGCAACCCAGTCAGCTGGCTGATCCCGTGCCACCGTGCCTTACGCAAATCGGGCGGCTTGGGCGGCTACCACTGGGGTCTGCACGTCAAACGCGCAATGCTGGCCTATGAATCGGCCCAAGCCGACGTCTGATTGACATTTTGGCGCATCGTTGCCATATGGCACGGCAGGTTCGGGTCCCCTGCCGTTCGCGGCCTTTGGCTTTGGTGAAACCCGATTGAATCACATCTGTTGCCCTTTCCAGGTGCGCGGATGGCAATGCGAACCCCGTCCAGATTTCGCGCCCGTTTCAGGAAACGAGGCATATCATGACACATACTCAAAACATCGCTCCGGTTGCTGAGCTGAAAGAACAGGCAAAGCGCCTGCGTAAACGCCTGCAGGACACCGGAGTGAAGCTATCGCATAGCGAGGCATTGGAACTGCTGGCGCATCAGCATGGTGCGCGCGACTGGAACACATTGTACGCCTTGGCCGGCAACAGAATGCAACTACGCGTTGGTGACCGGGTTGAAGGCCGGTATTTAGGTCAGCCTTTCACTGCGGAAATCCGTGGCCTGACAATGTTGGGAGATGGAGCGCATCGACGGGTGACCTTGCAGTTCGACGCGCCGGTAGATGTAGTGCGCTTCGACAGTTTCTCGGCTTACCGACAGCGTGTGACCGGCGAGATTGGCTGGGATGGTCGATCCACACGGCACACGTCGAATGGAGAGCCTCAACTGACCATACGCCCAGCCTGATTGGGTGCTCCTGCCCGGCAATCACAGGGCAGGAGCATTCCTATTCTATCCGCAGCATCCGCTCCCGGTTGATTTTGTGGGCGTGCTGGGTGCTTCATTCAGGTTTGCGCCTCGCCCAAGCCATGTGCGTTCGGCCAAATAAAAATCCGAGAACTTCTGATCGAAATCCGCGGGTACGGATTTCGCCGGAATTCCCGTTTGTAGCACAGCCTGCTGCCATGCCTTCACCTTGGGATAACCCGCTAGCATGTCATAACCGCTGTGTTTTTCGACAATAGCCGCGCGGTGCAGCAGCGGCAGCCAGGCGATATCAACATTGCTGAGTTCTTCGCCGGCAAAAAATGAGCCCTCGCCCAGATGTTTCTCAACCCTGGCAAACGACGCATCCAGTTTGCGGATGCGATCATCCAGCGTCGCCTTGTCGGCGCTCTGCATCGTACTGCATTGGACCAGATAGTATTTCGTCGCCTGATAGCTCCAAGCGCGATTAACTGCGCGTTGCTCGGGCGAAATGTTTGCCTGCAATGGCGCTGTGACATCGTCGATATATTCTACGATCGCGTCGGATTCGAACAGCGCGGTACCGTTCTCGGTTACCAGGACAGGCACTTGGCCCGTCGGTGAAATTTCCAAAAACCAGTCCGGTTTGTCGCTTAGGCTGATGTATTCCACGTCATAGGCTACGTTTTTTGCTTCCAGCATCGCGGTGACACGCTGCACGAACGGGCAGATTTTGAAGCTGACAATTTTGATCATCGTTTTATCCTTTTGATACGTTCACCCGTAAGACGGCGCCCGCATCAAAAAGACGAAGATTGGCTCAACATTTTTTGCAGTTGTCTGACTTCAAATGATATTCTGCTATGTTTCCGAGTGTATCCATGGTCCAGTTGCAGCAATCCTCAAACGCTTTCCGCAGGTCGTCACGACCTTTCTGTACCCTGGATTTCAACGTTGAATAAGACAGTCCGTGAGCCTTGGCATATTCTTTCTGGGACATGCTTTTGATGTCGATATCCATCAGGAGCTTTGCCGTCTCGGCAGCCAAGCCGCGGATAAACGGTTCAACACAATTTTCCAGTTCCTGACGGATGCCCGGATCGTCACTGGAATACCAAAGGTCTTCGGGATCAATGGCCTTTGCCCGTGCGTTTTTCCTGTAGAAATCGATGATTGTGCGGTCAGCAGTCTGGAACAGCCAGGATTGCAGCTTTGACGGGTCGCTGAGTTTGGGCAGCCCCATAATAACCTTGATCGAGATGTCCTGCAAAAGGTCGTCCACATCCGCTGGGTTTGCCACCTTGGAATGCAGGAACGCCTTGATACGTGCGCGGTAGTTTGGCCAGATTTCTTCTATTTGCATACTCGCAGGTATGGCCACCCAGAAGGCTTTTTTCAAGTTTGGCCAGTTCCGCGACACTGGGATGCATCTCCAAATGAAAGGGGAGCGCGCCTGCTAAGCGCACTCCCTCAAGGTCGAATGCTAAGGATAATTACTCAGCAGCCCAGCCGCCTACAGCTTTCACTTCCAGGAAGTCTTCCAGACCCCAAACGCCACCTTCGCGCCCGTTGCCGGATTGCTTCATCCCACCGAACGGCGACCCTGCACTGCGAGACTGGCCGTTCATCTCAACCATGCCCGATCGCAGCACGCGGGCCATTCGATTGGCGCGCGCATCGTCTTGGGTCTGAACATAGTTGGTCAGCCCGTAAGGCGTGTCATTGGCGATTTCGATGGCCTCTTCCTCGGTGTCAAACGGG
Organism: Ruegeria sp.; assembly: GCA_040829945.1. Classification (GTDB taxonomy): domain Bacteria; phylum Pseudomonadota; class Alphaproteobacteria; order Rhodobacterales; family Rhodobacteraceae; genus Ruegeria. Next base: position 53,587 of record JBFOLN010000006.1, on the reverse strand, counting down.
ATCATGGTCAGGACCGGGCCAAAGATCTCCTCGCGCGCAATGGTCATCTGGTTGTTGGCGTCGGCAAAAACCGTGGGGCGCACATAGTAACCCTTGTTCAGACCCTCAGGCCGCCCGGTTCCACCGGCAACCAGACGCGCACCCTCATCAATGCCTTTCTGGATCAGGTCCTGTATCTTAGTCCACTGCAATTCGTTGACCACTGGCCCGATATGGCGACCTTCATCGGATGCGCTGCCTACGGTGACCTTGTTCGCCACTTCGGCTGCGGTCTCGACAGCTTGGTCATAGATCGGGCGCTGTACCAGCATCCGGCTGGGCGCATTACAGCTTTGGCCAGTGTTGTTCATCATGTGCAGGACGCCGCGTTTCACGGCCTTCTCATCCGCATCGGCAAAGACCACATTTGCGCCCTTGCCGCCCAGCTCAAGATGCACCTTTTTCAAGGTGTCAGCGGCGTTTTTGGTAATCGCCGTACCAGCGCGGGTCGATCCGGTAAAGCTGACCATATCTACATCAGGGTGGCCGGACAGTCGCGAGCCCACGCCGACACCATCGCCATTTACGAGATTGAAGACACCAGCTGGGAAACCGGCCTCATCCATCATCTCGGCAAAGATCATTGCGTTCAGCGGGCTCTGTTCCGATGGTTTCAGAACCATGGTGCAGCCGGCTATCGCTGCGGCGCCCACCTTGAGTGTGACCTGATTCATCGGCCAGTTCCAAGGCGTGATCAGGGCTGCGACACCTACCGCTTCGTAGATGATCCGGTCATTTGGCGCATGATCGCCCAGCGGGCGTTCGAATTGGAACGCTTTTGCTGCGCGGATGAAATTCTTCAGGTGATAGATACCCGCACCGGATTGCTGGCTACGCGCCATGTCGATTGGCGCGCCCATTTCCATCGACATCGCCTGCGCCAAGTCTTCTGAGCGCGTGGCATAGATGTCGACCAGTTTTTCGACCAGTGCGATGCGGTCTTCGACAGGGGTGGCCATCCAGCCGGGCAAGGCAGCTTTGGCCGCGGCGACAGCTGCGTCGGTGTCCGCCTCCGCACCCAACGAGATCACCGCACAAGGCTCTTCGGTCGAAGGGTCGATCACTTCGAAATCGTTCGGTGCCGATGGGGCAACCCATTTGCCGTTGATATAGAAATCGCGCTTTTCGATCATGGCTCATCCTCCGGAGTAGAAATCAATCGACCGGTCGGTCGGTTTTCACGTGCACTTTGTCACCTGACCTACGGTGGGGCAAGTGAGAATCATAATTTGATCAAATTATGTATCTACCGAATTTCCTGACAGGGCAAGATGAATGGTTTAACCTCTGCGCAAAGTGATTAGGTTGTCAGCAACCGACTCAGGTTTTTCGCAGGAAAGGAGTTTCCCTATGGGTTTGCGTATCAACGACACCGTCCCGAATTTCACAGCAGAAACAGATCAGGGCACTGTCCAGTTCCATGATTGGATTGGCGACAGCTGGGCCATTCTGTTTTCACACCCCAAGGATTTTACCCCTGTCTGCACCACTGAATTCTCGGCTGTGGCCCAGCTGAACGATGAATGGGCGGCGCGGAACACCAAAGTGATCGGCGTGTCGGTTGATGGTGTCGAGGACCACCAAAAGTGGAAGAAAGATATCGAAGCATACGGCAATGCCAATCCTGGCTTCCCGATCATCGCTGATGATGGCTTGGCCGTTTCGAAAGCCTTCGATATGTTGCCGGCCGAGGCTTATCTGCCCGACGGTCGTACACCTGCTGATAGTGCAACAGTGCGCTCTGTGTTTATCATCGGACCGGACAAGCAGTTGAAACTGTCGATGACCTACCCGATGACTGTAGGCCGGAACTTTGCCGAGATCCTGCGCGCGCTGGACGGCCTGCAGATGAGCGCCAAGGGTGTTGCAACGCCTGCCAACTGGGTGCCGGGTGAAGACGTGATCATCCCGCCAGCTGTCTCAAACGATGAGGCAAAAGAAAAGTTTGGTGAGTTCGAAACGATCTTCCCCTATCTGCGCAAAACCAAAGCGCCGTCGTAAACGAATAAACCGGCTGGGGGCGAAAGCCCCCGCCATCTAGTGCACAAACGCTGCCGTCACGCCGGGCGGTGCACATAGGTCCGGGCGCAGCATCTGCACTTCGAACGGTTTCAGAACCGGCAGCACCGTATCGCCATAGCTGCCTGCGCCTGCATGAAGCTCGGGGAACAGCTCGAACAGCTCTTGTTTGACCGCCATGCTCATCGCGTCCAGCGTACAGGCGCCGGGATAAAACGATTCCGACCACAAACCTTCGACATTCACCAGCTCATGCTGGTCGAACAGGATGTGATTATACTCGACGCCCCCCTCCGGCGGCATCTGGGTGATGGACTTGCCGTTGACCAGAGACTTAGCCGTCGCCAGCATCATCGGGTGACTGTGATGCAGCTCCATCGCAGGTGAGGACACAACAACCCGATGCTGCGGTGACAGCAGCAAATCCCGCGACGGCGTTTGCGGCCCAAGACTGCCCGCGCTGATCCGGATCGGGCAATGCTTCGGGGTTTGATGCAGATCCGCCGCGCTCAGCCGTCGCCTGCCCACCCAGCGCACCGCCCGGCTGGTGCCATCCGCAGTGATCACATGATCCCCCGCCTTGATCTCTTCGATCAGGCGTTGACCCGACGGCGTCAGTATATACGACCCTGACGTAAAGCAGACAAAGCTGGGAAGGCTGTCATATTCCACCGCAGGCGCAGTGCCCTGAGCCCGCGAATTGCCCGTTAGAACATCGTTAACGGCGACATTGCCCGAGGTCACAACGATATACTGCGTACCCGAAAATCGCAGCAGGGTATAAGTGACCGGCGCACCCCCAACCGTTGCGCTGTACCCTTCGAAAATCTGAAAACTGCCAGAGTCGTTCAGCCCGGGGATCGGGAGGGTATCGAACTGTTGGCTGCCGTTGTTATCCGGATTTTCGAGAAGATTATCATCATCGGTAATGGTGACCTGATACCCTTGGGTAACCGTCACACTTGGGTTGCCAAACGGGTCCCCGTCGATCTCAAATATGGTGATAGAGGCCACGGCGCGGCGATTTCCCGAATGATGTGGAATTCCTTAAGTTTGTGCTAATTCAACCTAGAAGTGTTAAGAATTGGTTTACTGGTTTAGGGTCAGTGTTCTTGAAAAAGATCATCGTGATAGGGGCAAACGCGGCCGGAGTTGCCCGCTGGAAATACCGATTGGCCGAGTCAGCAGTACAAGTTTGCGTTTAATAGGCTGCGCATTGGTCGCACGTTTCATGACGAAGTCTCATCGGCCTACCATTCCGCACGAATTGCACAAAAGTGTAGATGCCGGTCGATGACAGATCAGACCCATGTCCTAGATGAATGGGTTAAAGCTGATACAATTCCATAAAAAAGACCCCGGCTTGAACCAGGGTCTTTCAATTGTCAAAAGGGGCAGCAGATTACTCTGCGCTTTCCTCTTTCTTTTCTTTCTTCTCGGGAACGATCTCTTCGCCGGTTTCCTGATCGACAACTTTCATCGACAGGCGAACCTTGCCGCGATCGTCAAAGCCGAGCAGCTTAACCTTCACTTCCTGACCTTCCTTCAGAACGTCCGAGGGATGGTTCAGGCGGCGGTTTTCGATCTGGGACACGTGGACCAGACCGTCACGCTTGCCAAAGAAATTCACAAAGGCACCGAAGTCGACGATCTTGACCACTTTACCGGTATAGATCTGACCCTCTTCCGGCTCGGCGACGATCGAGTGGATCATCTCATAAGCCTTCTTGATCGATTCCCCATCCGGCGAGGCAATCTTGATGACGCCGTCGTCGTTGATGTCGACCTTGGCACCCGAAACCTCGACGATCTCGCGGATGACCTTACCGCCCGAACCGATCACTTCACGGATTTTGTCGGTTGGAATGTTCATGGTCTCGATGCGCGGGGCGTGGACCGAGAATTCGTTGGTCTCGGACAGGGCTTTGCCCATCTCACCCAGAATGTGCATCCGGCCGTCCTTGGCTTGCGCAAGGGCTTTCTCCATGATCTCGGGCGTGATGCCCGCAACCTTGATGTCCATCTGAAGCGAGGTGATGCCGTTTTCGGTACCCGCCACTTTGAAGTCCATGTCGCCAAGGTGGTCTTCGTCACCCAGAATATCCGACAGGATGGCGTATTCGCCGTCATCTTCCAGGATCAGACCCATGGCCACACCCGCAACCGGTGCTTTCAGCGGAACGCCCGCATCCATCATCGACAGCGAACCGCCGCAGACCGACGCCATCGAGCTGGAACCGTTGGATTCCGTGATCTCCGACACGATGCGGATCGTGTAGGGGAAATCGGTCGCCGCAGGCAGAACCGCTTGCAGGGCGCGCCATGCCAGCTTGCCGTGGCCGATCTCACGACGGCCCGGACCACCGACGCGACCAACTTCACCAACCGAATAGGGAGGGAAGTTGTAGTGCAGCAGGAAGTTCGATTTGAAATTACCGTGCAGCGCGTCGATGAACTGCTCATCGTCGCCAGTGCCCAGCGTGGTCACGGCCAACGCCTGAGTTTCACCGCGGGTGAACAGGGCGGACCCATGGGTCCGGGGCAGCATCGAGGTTTCTGCAACGATCGAACGGATATCGGTGGTCGAACGACCGTCGATCCGCTTGCCGCCCTTGACGACGTCGCCGCGCAGAATGCCAGCTTCCAGCTTTTTCATTGCTGAACCGAGGTTGCCGTCTTCCAGCTGTTCTTCGGTCAGTGCTTCCTTGATCACTTCACGGGCAGCGGCAACAGCGGCGGTGCGCTCTTGCTTGTCGGTGATCGCGAAGGCGGCGCGCATCTGCTCTTCACCGGCAGCCGAAACAGCGGCGGACAGCTCCGAGTAATCGGGGGCAACGAATTCAAACGGCTCTTTCGCGGCTTCTTCGGCCAGCGAGATGATCAGGTCGATGACCGGCTGAATCTGCTCATGCGCGAAGTTTACCGCGCCCAGCATTTCCGCCTCGGACAGTTCGTAAGCTTCCGATTCCACCATCATCACGGCGTCTTTGGTACCGGCAACAACCAAGTCCAGACGCTGTTCAGGGTTCAGGCGCAGGTCCTGCATGTCATCAACGGTCGGGTTCAGGACGTATTCGCCATCCTCGAAACCAACGCGGGCACCGGCGATCGGACCCATGAACGGCGCGCCGGAAATTGTCAGGGCAGCGGAGGCTGCGATCATCGCGACGATGTCGGGGTCGTTGACCAGATCGTGGCTCAGTACGGTGCACATCACCAGTACTTCGTTTTTGAAGCCGTCAACGAACAGCGGGCGGATCGGACGGTCGATCAGACGTGCGGTTAGTGTCTCTTTCTCGGTCGGGCGCGCCTCGCGCTTGAAAAAGCCACCCGGAACCTTACCGGCGGCATAGTATTTCTCTTGATAGTGCACGGTCAGCGGGAAAAAATCCTGACCGGGCTTTTGAGCACGGGCAAAGGTCACGTTCGCCATGACGCTGGTTTCGCCCAGCGTGGCAATCACGCTGCCGTCGGCCTGACGGGCAACTTTGCCGGTTTCCAGTGTCAGCGTCTCTTCGCCCCACTGAATCGATTTCTTTGTTACATCAAACATATGCGTATCCTAGAACGGAGCACTCCCGCCCCTGCGGGTCTCCGGTTTGCATGGCGGCCCCATTGCCGCCGACCCCATTTATCTTCCGTTCGAGTGCCGGGGTCAGGGCACAACGTCTCAGATGGGTGGCGCATACAGGAGAATGTGTTGAAAGGAAAGGGGAGCCGGACCGATTGGCGGACTTGCGCAAACTCCTGTTTGGCAACCTGTGCAATGCTGCATCAGCGACCATAGAGTGTTGTGAATACCCCGGTACCTTTCTGACAAATTAAATGCGTTTTGAGAAAATCTGATTGCAGTGTAGGCTGTTACCACTGAACCCGCGGTCGAACGGACGGAAACGCGCCAAGGGGGTAACAATCCTAAGTCCGTCAACCGGCCGACTACCTTGGCGTTTGCACCACGCGAGCAAAGGGGCGAAGTATGGCTCAAACCAAGAAAATGCTGGATCCGGATCCACGGATCTATGACTTCGAGACCGAGTACGAATTGGGGCAGGACAATGTCCGCCCGTTCGGGCTCGATATTCACAATCCGGTTTTCCTGATCTCAAGTATATTGATCTTTGCGTTCGTCCTGATCGCGTTGGCAAACCAAGAGGCCGCAGCCACCTTCTTTGGCTGGCTCAGACCATGGCTGACCAGCACTTTCGACTGGTTTCTGGTGCTGTCGGTTGATGCAATAACCTTGTTTTGTCTGGTGCTGATCATCCTGCCAGTGGGCAAGGTGCGGATCGGTGGAAAAGACGCCAAACCCGACTATTCCTACGCTGGTTGGATTGCGATGATGTTCGCCGCAGGTATCGGTATTGGCCTGCTGTTCTTTGGTGTTATGGAGCCAGTCTACTACAATTTTGCCGAAGACGGTAACGCACGGCCCTTGGGCATAGATATTGCGGTGCCTGGCAATGAGTATATCGGCATCGTTGGCACGATCCATCACTGGGGCCTCGAAGGCTGGGCGGTATATGCAGCGGTTGGTCTGGCTCTTGCAATCTTCAGCTATAATCTCGGGCTACCACTGACACTGCGCTCGGCCTTTTATCCGATCCTGGGCGAACGTGTCTGGGGCTGGTGGGGCCACATCATCGATACGCTGGCCGTATTCGCCACCCTCTTCGGCCTAACCACTTCATTGGGTTTGGGCGCACAGCAGGTGGCCGCCGGGCTGTATGAGGTCTTTGGCATCGAACCCAGCCCCACCGTCACCGTCCTTCTGATCATAGGTATTACGATGATCGCACTGGGTTCGGTCCTGATGGGCATGGATGCAGGTGTCAAACGGCTGAGTGAGATCAATATGATCATGGCCGTGGGCTTGTTCATCTTTGTCATCATGGTCACCGGTGTCGGCACAGCCATCGCGCGGTACTTTAACGTGATGACGGATTACGTACTGCACCTGCCTGCGCTTTCCAATCCGTTCGGGCGTGAAGATACCAGTTACTTCCATGGCTGGACGACCTTCTACTGGGCCTGGTGGATTGCATGGTCGCCCTTTGTGGGCATGTTCATCGCCCGCATTTCAAAGGGTCGCACAGTACGGGAATTCGTAATCTGTGCACTCCTGGCGCCCACCGCGGTCTGCGCCTTGTGGATGTCGACATTCGGCGGTGCCGCGATCGACATGCTCAACGCAGGTGGCGCTGAAGGCGTCCGGGCCACGGTGATCGACAGCTACGCCCCGGAAGGCGCCTTGTTCGGGTTCCTGAAAGAGCTTCCGCTTTACGGCATTATTGCCCCTATCGCGCTGATCCTGATTGTGGTGTTCTTTGTCACTTCGTCTGACTCGGGCTCACTGGTGATCGACACGATAACGGCAGGCGGCAAAATGGACGCACCGGTGGTACAGCGGGTGTTCTGGTGCACGCTTGAAGGTTTGGTAGCCATCGCGCTCCTGCTCGGAGGTGGCCTTTCCGCGTTACAGGGTGCCGCCGTTTCGACCGGTATCCCGTTTACGCTGGTGGTTCTGATCATGTGCTACTGCCTCTGGCTGGCACTGAAATCAGAGCGCTCGAAAATGTGAGCATGGTCTTCTGACAAACACGAAACGCCCGCTGAGCAGGCGGGCGTTTTCTTGTTAGCGGAGATGATCTGTAATATTTTGCCAGTCCGCTGATGATCCAGTGAAAGGCGCTACTGTGATGAGTCCTTGCCCGGGCGATAGGCCGGATGAGCCATCTGCTCGTCCTCAAGAATGTCTCGGAGGGCTGCTGCTGCTTCGACTTTCGAAATCGATTTCTTTGCCAGATTTGGATCAGACGGTATTGCAGATGATCTGGCGATTTTGGAATCTTGAAACGTATTGGTCGCAAACACCCGGTTCAGAACAGAATTCAAAGGCATCATTCAACTCCAGCAACAAAATGGTCGTCAAATCTGTGTCGCTGCGGGTCAGATCCGAGCCACCTGAGGGAAGGGCTCAAAGACCATCTTCCGTGAGTGTGAACCCGCAGCGATACGGCGCATGTAAGGGATCGTTGATCCCGTGAAAGGGGGAAGAATACGGCACTTCGCATCATTTTTTTGACCGTGCGGTAAAAAGTGAAGCTATTGCTTACGCCTGCGTCAACTTCTTGAGCTTACGTCACAGGTTGATGACGCAGCGTCACGGTCAAAAGCGTCTGTTCAGGTGTGTCAGGGCTACCTGTCGGTTTGCCTGATTAGACACAAAATGAATCGCCCAGTAGCATACACAGTAAGATTATGATCGGTCCTCATAGCTTGGCTTCGGTGATTTGAGTGGCCGAAACTGCTTTTCAAGTTGGACCAACCGAAGACTGCATTGATGTAGTTGTTATGAACCTTTCACGATTTTCGCTTTTGCTTGTTGTTTTCATTGACGTGATGGGTTTCGGCTTAATCGTACCAATTTTCAACACGCTGCTGCTGAACCCGCAACAACTCTTCCTGCCGCATGGAACTCCTACAAATATCCGTCAAATCGACTACACAATTCTAATCGTTGTTTTCTTTCTGTTTTACTTCTTTGGGGCGGCCTTTATCGCCAAGCTGTCAGATTATATCGGGCGAAAAAGCGGTATATTGATTTGTCTGATCGGTGCACTGAGCGGGTATATTCTGACCGTCATTGCGATTGTATCATCAAGTTACTGGCTGTTGTTATTGGGGCGGGCGATTTCAGGCTTCACCACCGCAAACCAACCCATAGCTCAAGCCGCTCTGATTGATATCAGCCGAGACGATCAGGAGAAATCCAAGAATCTAGGAATGATCGTGGCGGCCGCCGCTCTGGGTTTGCTTGGTGGTCCGTTGATATCCGGGTTGCTCAGTGACCAAAATCTGATGGGATCTTCCGCGTCACTTGAACTGCCGTTTTATGTCGCCATCGGGCTGATCCTGATCAATATGGCGCTAATCATCTTTTTCTTCCACGAACCCGGGTTCAAAAAACAAAAAGTCGACTTTGGACCATTGGACGTAGTTGCCAATCTTTGGAAAGTTCGGTCGCATCCCGTCGTGCTACGGCTATCAGTCGTGATGTTGTTCTCTCTTATGTGTCTGAATGCGTTTTTCTTCTTCATCGACACTTATCTTCTGACGAAGTTCAAGTTCGGCACACTCCAAAACAGCATGGCTCTTGCCGTGTTCGGGGGATCAATGGCCTTTGGTAGCGCCTATCTCACCGCGCCACTGCATGAGCGATACAAGAAGTTTCCCATTCTGTATATTTCTATCGCGGCGATGGGCCTTGGGATATTGGCCTTCATGCTGAACCCGGTGGCTGATCTCTCTTATGTTCTGATCGTCCCGATAACGATCGCATTCGCGATCATGTATCCGACAATGCTATCACTGTTCTCGGGAAGTGTTGGGCCAACCGAACAAGGTTGGGTGATGGGTGTGACGGTTGCGATCTACGCCTTGGGCTCAGGAACAATTACGGCTTTGAGCGGTTCTCTCATGGCCATCAATCTTCGAATGCCATTCCTCATAGCCATCGCCTGCTGCATCCTGGCCTTGATTGCGATGGCGAAACTGTTTCGGCATCCGGGCGTTCAAGCGCTTGATACTAAAGGCAAGTAGATCTCGAATTTACATGATGTAAATCCCTACCCGCTTGCTTCACGCGGGGTTTAGTCTCGATGCTCAGTTCGAACAATCCACGTATCTGACAAGTGGATGACGGGCGCAAAGAACGTCGGCCAAGCGTGCATCAATATGGTCATGAAGCAGATTGAGGTAACTCCAGATCGGTAGACCGTCTCATGTAGCGTGGAGATCAAAGAAAATGGGCGCGCCCACCACAGGCGCGCCCAGTAAAAAGGGAGGACTATGAAAACCCTGACGCCCGAAACAAAAGAGGCGCCTACTCAGTAACAAGCTCAGGTTGGCATAATTCTCGACCCCGATCAGTGAAGTGGTTCACATTGCGCAAAAGTAATACTTGGTCACAGGTCCAGAAATTGCAGCGGAAACTCTATTGCCGTCGTCAGGACAGCCATGTTGCTAGTCAATGAATAATCAAGGCTCCTATCCATTTCTGCTATTGAAGACAGCACGGGTTTTCCTCCAACTCCTGACCTTGATTGCAATGATATTCATACGGTCCGAAGGCATCATGAAAGTAGTTTGTGCCGGCAGTGCACCTTCCTCGGGGTCTACCCTTTTGCCGATCTGCTTGATTCGTCGCCTGGAGTGGTGTGCCCGCCGGAGTTGTATATCTTCTCAGATAGAAAAGCATTTGAATTTGATGAAGACTTCAAGATTCGTGCTAGGGCAAGAATTCCGCATCAGCCGCGAGGTATCTACGCGTCTCCTCGGCCATTCTCTAATCAGAAGCACTTCGTTTCTACCGTTCTAGATGCCGACATGCTGGACCGCTTTTTGGCTCAATCTCGTTCACTTGCGGATTTCGTAGAGTGTTTCGCACTTCGCCAAGCTCAGTATCGCGATAGGGAAGTTAACGTCTTTTGCAAAAAAACACCTATAAATATAAATCAGGCAGAGAAATTTTGCACTACTTTTGATAATGGGATTTTTTGTTCATGCAGTCCGAGACCCGGCAACGGCAATTCCTTCGATTCAAAGAAGAGGTTATTCGTTACTAGAGGCTTCTCTTATTTGGATGTATCAGAATCTGGAGAGGTTGGAAGCTGCAAATTTCAATAACTACTGCAGAATAAGATATGAGGATTTGTGCGAATCATCATTCGAACTGGTTGCAAATATAATCAGTAATATTGATTTAAACGTTGACCCGGATGAGATTGAAAAATCTTACTCTAAAAATGAATACCGTCAGGGTTTGGATACGCCAAAAAGTTGGGTTAATGCTGATGCTCGTGATTCTGTGAATACATCTGTTTTAAGGTGTCTGGAGGAAGAGAGCGCATCGGTTGTAAATAAACTTTCCATTGAAATATCTGGAGTGGGGCAAGGGGGTTTCACGACAGAGAATGTGAAATTATTGGAGCTTTGCAGAGCGCTTGGCTACACATCTCTTTGCAATTATCCACAAGAAACTTCAAATGAGACCCGACATCTATTTAAGGAGGAATTCCAAACGTATAAAGAAAGCAGTAAAAATATCAAAAGGCAAAGCCATATCACTTTAAAAATAGAAGAAAGCGTTTTGCCTGCACCAGCCAAAATCAGTGAGCTAAACGATCCTCCTTTGCAGAGCCTTCGTATTTTGCAAGGTGTCACCGGTCAGGTAAATCAACCTGAAACTATAGCTGCCGCGTTGCGGCGAAGAGGTCACTTCTCGCATAGTTGCACGTTGCCAAACAAGCATTAAACTATGCTACAACCTATCGCATTGATATGCCAAAAAGGCTCAGTTTTTCAGATGCCATAGGGGCGCTGACAGGCTTGGCGGATCGATATGACATCTTTCATTTTCATGCACGAAGTTTTGTTGTGGGTTACCCAATCCACGTGTATCCGGCGCTGCAGGATATGTTGTGGCTGAAGAGCATTGGCAAAAAAAGTATTTTTTCACTATCGCGAATCTGAGATTAGAAACAAAACCACTTTTGATAGCCTGAACCCTTGGCACTTTCGTTCAGATGGGGATGAAGCTAATGAGCAATTTCGGAAAATTCCAGCGCTATCACAGGAGCAGTTGAGAGAGTTTGTTGATACAGTTTGTGATGGGGTTTTCGCAGTTGATGAAGAAACAAGGCAATATGCCAGTCACGACACCATTGTGGTGCCTCGAGCGCTTGATGAGACAAAATTCGATTTTATTGGTCCGGCGGACCGCAGTATACCCGTAATCGTGCACGCTCCAAGCAGGACATCTGTAAAGGCACGGAATTTGTTATCGAAGCCGTTGAAAATCTGAACTCGCGCGGAATTGCCTGTGAATTGCGTTTGGTACAGGGGATGAGCCATGGTGAAGCCAGTGCCATCTATCAAAGCGCGGACATAATCGTAGATCAGCTTAGGCTTGGAGTCATAGGTGTTTTCACGGTTGAGGGGATGGCACTGGGTAAACCCGTCGTTTGCTTTATACGACCCGATCTTTGGAAAATCAGTGAGAAATCGTTACCTGTTGCAAATGCTGACCCTGATTCAATTGAGGCTGTCTTGGCAGAACTGGTCCGGGACCTGAACCTGAGAGCTCGTCTCGGCAAACGGGCGCGTGAATATTTCCTGAAGACCCACAGTTCATCTCAGGTCGTGCGGCAACTCGAAAGCCTTTATCATTTGTGTAATAATACTGGGTCTGAAATCGACTGGGCAGCGGCCACCAAGATCTTGGATTTGCAGGCTCAGCAATCGAGCGGATTGCGCCAGCTAAAAAAACGTTCAAGCGATCTGGAAAAGGAGCTGGCGAAGACGAGAAAGCATCTAAGATGTAGCATCTCGTATCAAGCGCGAAAGCTTTTCAAGCACGAGAATCGATAATTTCGTTAAGAGCGCCGATGCGGTTCTGGACTTGTGGGATCGTAGAAAACATACGCCCACCAGATGGCGGGCGTACAGGATGTACAATTTGTACAAAAGTGCTTTCAGAACCCTTGCAAAACGCGTTTAGCGGCGGATGCCTAGCTTTTTGATCAGGTCCTGATAACGCGCTTCTTCTTTGCCCTTCAAGTAGTCCAGCAGCTTACGGCGCTGGGCAACCATCTTCAGCAGACCGCGACGACCGTGGTTGTCTTTTTTGTGGGTCTTGAAGTGCTCGGTCAGGGTGGTGATGCGCGAGGTCAGGATGGCAACCTGGACTTCAGGCGAACCTGTGTCGCCGTCCTTGGTTGCGAATTCTTTCATGACGCGTGCTTTTTCAGCGGCAGTGATCGACATCGGGGTCTCCTTTAAAAAGTTAGAGTTGATGGCGCAGGCCGGGATGTCGTCCAGCGCAGGCCCGTGGAGAAAACCGCACCGATTCCGATGCGGATGGGCGCGTATAAGCGCATTTGGCGTAAATGGCAAAAGGATTCTGCGGGTTCAAGCGGTGAAGGCGTATTGAGCCAGTTGGGCCCCGGTCACGAACTGAATATCTTCAGCGGTAAGCCCTTCTGCACCATAAAGCTGTGCGACGTCTTCGCCATTGACCCTGACATGCGTCAAGTTGTTGTTTTCATCGTCAGCTTCGATAGTCAGTTCCGGATCTTCAGGGTTGTCCCAGGTGATCAGCAGTTTGTCGTGACCGATCTGGAAATCCATAATCGTCGTGGGCTCCTGCTCTGGTTCGGGCTGCACAACGATCTCATCCTCGCCCTCTCCGCCGGTCACCACATCGCCGCCCTCAGCCAGGATGACATCATCCCCTTTGCCACCGTTCAGAAAATCACGTGAAGTCTCATCCGGGCCATCATCGCCGGTCAGGACATCATCACCGTCGCCCCCGAACAAGGTATCTTCGCCCGTGCCGCCTGCAAGGTAATCGTCGCCATCCCCGCCTTGCAGGGCATCGTCCCCGTCGTCCCCACTCAGCGAGTCATTGCCCTGACCGCCAGAAAGCCGGTCATCACCTTTTCCGCCGTCCAGATCATCCGCCCCGAAATGGCCATACAGGTCGTCATTTCCCGACATGCCGTCCAGTTCGTCGTCGCCATATTCACCGTGGAGCACATCATTTCCTGCATCCCCGATCAACGTGTCCTCCCCGCTACCGCCCCATAAGACGTCGTTGCCTCCACCGCCGTCGATGATATCGTCGCCACCATATCCGTTGATCTGGTCGTTCCCGTCTTGGCCGGTCAGATCATCTGCACCGTCATCGCCCGCGATAACGAGATGACCCTCATGTTCGGATACGACCTCGCCCGAATCAGAGCCGGTGTCGTCGGGTGAAACGGGTTCCTCGAGGTTCTCGTCGAACTCGAGGAAGTTACCTTCCGGCAATTCGTCATCAGCGGATTCTTCAATCCGGTCGTCCTCGTCTTCACTTTCGTCTTCAGGAAGGAGAACGTCGCTTATCGCATAAGCTGCACCGCCCATCGCGGCCATGCCTAATAACCCGATTAGAAACATGAGTACCCTCCGCAAGCGCATCTGCTCCGAGTGTAAAATATCTCATGCAGTCAAGGGCTTGGTCAAAGCGTAGTTGAGGGCGTGGTTAACCCTTTATCACCAGAGTTCAGGTTGCTGCGTGTAAGCGATGTAGAGCGGATGTTTGGGATGACCGTCCTTGGTCAATCCCAGATGAAACAGCGGTTGGCCGGTCCCGCGCAGCAGCGTCTCGACAGAGGGGCCGCGATTCAGATGTGCGCCATGTGTGCCCCAAGCTGCGATGACCCGATCGGCCCACTGCACGCCATCCCGAATGGCTTCGTCATTCTCGGGGCCTACCGGATCAGCAGCAGCACGCATCTTGCGCGGGTCGGTATCTCGCCATGCAAAAATATTGGTGACCTGAAACGCACCAAATCCCAATGCGCGCGCGCGGCGTTCACATCGTTCAACGGTGGGGTCATTCTGAACCTCCGTTGCGGTCGAGGGGTTCAGCATCACGAACAGCGCCTTTTGCCCGGCTGGGTCCCAGATACGCGTCAGGCTATAGCGATACTTCTCGCAATCGGAATAAACGGCAGTCGAGGGTGCGTCGCCCTTGGTGTGAGAACGGGTAATCATGCAGCCGGGTTTGGCTGGAATTGGACCCGTTTACAAGGGTCGATGTCCTGGTCCTTAACTTGTGCTATACCTGCCTTCATTTGATCGACTTTTTCTGGGGGAAGACATGACGTTCGAAACATTGGATCCGGCGGATTGGGAGCAGACCCGCAAATTAGCGCATGAGATGTTGGATATGGCGTTGGATCATACTCGCGATGTGCGTGATCGGTCGATTTGGAAAGATATGCCGATTGCCATACGCAACGGGTTTGAAACGCCCGCACCTCAGCAGGGTATGCCGCTGGATGATTTGATGGATGATGTCCAATCTCAGGTCATGCAGTATCCGATGGGCAATATTCATCCCCGGTTTTGGGGCTGATATATGGGCGCGAGCAATTTCACTGGCGCGATGGCGGATTTTCTGGCTGCGGTTCAGGGTTCGAACCTTGGGGGTGGGAACCATGCGGCAGCCCTGATCGACCGACAAGTCGTCGACTGGCTACGCGAGATGATCGGTCTGCCGGAGGGGGCCAGTGGGACATTGGTCAGCGGCGGCAGCGTGGCAAACTTGATCGGGCTGACGGTGGCCCGCAACGTCAAATCCGGGATCGACATGCGCGAAGAGGGCATCGCCGCCATGGATAAGCCGATGCGGTATTACGGGTCGGATCAGATGCACAGTTGTCACCAAAAGTCGCTTGAAACGTTGGGTCTGGGCAACAAGGCGCTGCGGCGTGTTCCTACGCAAGACGATTTGACGATGGATCTTGAAGCGCTTGCTGGCATGGTCGCGCAGGATCGCGCGGACGGCCTTAACCCCGCCTGTGTGATTGCCACTGCCGGAACCGTGAACACAGGCGCCATCGACGACTTGTCGGCGATTGCCGATTTCTGCCGCGAGGAAGGCCTGTGGTTTCATGTTGACGGCTGTATCGGTGCGTTAATTGCAATCGCCCATGATAACAGTTGGCGCGTGTCCGGCATCGAACGCGCGGATTCCGTCGCGCTCGACCCGCACAAATGGTTACATGCGCCTTTCGAAGTGGGTTGCGCGTTGGTGCGAAGCCATGACGCCCACCACGCGACATTTACTCTGACCCCGGAATACCTTGAACCGCAATCCCGAGGCGTCGCTGGGGCAGCGTTTTTGCATGATTACGGCATTCAGACTTCGCGAGGGTTTCGAGCCCTCAAGGTCTGGATGTCCTTGAAGGAGCACGGCGTTCAGAAATTCGGCAGGCTCATTGATCAGGATATCGAAAAGGCGCGTTATCTGACGTCGCTGATCGAGGCAGAGGATGACCTCATCTTGATGTTCCCCACCAACATAAACATCGTTTGTTTCCGCTATGACCCGGGCGGTCTCAGCCCCGAAACCCTGCGTGCGATTAACAGCGAAATCATGTTGTGCCTGCAAGAGGAAGGCACAGCGGTTTTATCGGATACAACGGTTCAGGGGGCGCATTGCCTACGGGTGGCGGTCAACAATCACCGCACGCAAAAGCAGGATCTGGATCTTCTGGTGTCCGAGATACTTCGACTGGGTCACAAGTTGCGGATTGCCGCCTGAACAGTCGTCAGTTGGCGGCAAAGACGCGGCTTGGGTGCAATTCGCCCGACTTGTAAATTCCTACGGCCACGGCCTTGCCATCCAGCGAGGCCCAGGCCTCGTCGCCGTATTCCACGTCAGAAGCCAGCACCATGCCTGGATTGCCATTACGCAGACGGGTGGCTCCTTCAGAGGTGCATTTCAGCTCGGGCAGGTCCGACAGGCCGGTTTCCAGCGGATGCAGGTAGTCGTCGAGCGCGGTGGATTTGGCCATCTCGTCAATCTGTTCGACAGACAGGCCATCTTCGGCTTCGAACGGGCCGGACCAGATGCGGCGCAGTTCCTTGACGTGGCCGTGGCAGCCCAGCGCCGCACCCAGATCACGCGCGATTGAGCGAACATAGCCTCCCTTGCCACAAGTCATCTCCAACACGACATGATCCGCGTCCGGCCGGTCGACCAGCACCAGCTCCTCAACCCACAAGGGGCGGGCGGTCAATTCAACGTCTTCACCATCGCGGGCCAGTTTGTAGGCTCGCTGGCCGTCGATTTTCACGGCCGAGAATTTTGGCGGGACCTGCATGATGTCGCCCAGAAACGGCGCCAGAGCCTGTTTGATGTCCTCATCCGAAGGGCGCGCATCGTTTTGTGCGATCACTTCACCCTCGGCGTCGTCCGTGTTGGTGGCCTGCCCAAGGCGCACGGTGAAGGTATAAGCCTTGAGTGCGTCGGTGATATAGGGAACGGTCTTGGTCGCCTCACCCAATGCCACAGCCAGAACGCCGGTTGCTTCAGGGTCCAGCGTGCCCGCATGGCCCGCTTTTTTCGCGTCCATGGCCCAACGCACCTTGTTGACCACAGCGGTAGAAGTCATGCCTGCAGGCTTGTCCACTACCAGCCAACCGGAAATATCGCGACCCTTGCGTTTGCGTCCCATTTTGCACCTAAAATCTTGCTAAGGCGCGCGACCTAGCGGATCGTTTCGGCGCTGTCAATTTCAGGGTGCATCTTCAACCACGCCGACGATTGGCCCCAGTGAGAACCCGATGTCCGATCGATTGCTGGCGCGGTCATACATCCGCGAAATATTGCCGTCTAAGAACAGCGCATTCGGCGTGTCCAGCACGTCGCGGAACAGCCTGCCAAATTCGTGGAAGGTGACGTAATCCTCTGAGATGGCGAACACCGCGCGTGTCCCATCCGCGCTGGTTCCGACCCCGTTGCGAACATAGAGCGAGGTTGAATCCGGAAGAAAACGGGGATGCAGCGCGCCGTCGATCACCAGCATTGGACCGGACTGAGTGGCGAAACGACAAGCGGGCGCGCGATCGATGTAGTCCAATGTCTCAAACACGTCGGCGCGACCTTCACGGATGCAGAATACGCCGTTGGGTAGCAGACCGAAATTGCCGGGTCCGGCATTCGGAATCACACGCATCTGCTCCTGACCTTCCTCGACGTAGTGGCCGACGGGCGAGCGGTCGTCGTGGTACATGCCCGCGTTCATCGCAAAGGCCAGACGCTTACCTTGAGGCTCGAGCGCTTCATTCACTGAAGAGAAGTGGCCCAGCACTTTGCCATTTTCATCCTTCAGAAACAGACGCAGGTCTGCGGCAGATGCGTCCACTTCGCAGATGGTGTAGCGTTTGTCCTCATGGGTCAGCTTCTCGCAGGTGACTGCAGAGACTTGCGCGGCCCAAAGGACAGCACCCAGTGTGACAAGCGTGCGGATCACTCGTCCAGATCGCGGCGCACCGCGTCCTGTTCGAACATGCGGCGCGTGTCGTCCAAACGGTCAAACGTGTCGTCCAGACGGAAGCGCAGATCGGGGGAGAATTTCAGGCCGACCTTCTTGCCGACCATGCGCCGCAATTCGCCTTTGTTGCGGGCGAGCAGTTCGATCACATCCTCCTGCCCCTTGCCGCCCAGAGGCAGCACATAGGCGGTGGCGATCTTCAGGTCGGGCGAGGTGCGCACCTCGCCAACGGTGATCGACATGCGGTTCAGGTCGGGGTCGTGGACATCTCCGCGCGCCAGAACCTCGGACAGGGTGCGGCGGATCAGTTCGCCGACGCGTAGCTGTCGTTGGGATGGGCCGGGGCCATCGTGAAATTTGTTCTTTGCCATGTCCCCGATCTAAGCGCAAAGCTGGGCTTTGCCAAGCGGGCGCGAACGGGGTAGGAGGCTTTGAGCCGAATTCAACAAAAGGACCAGCGCAATGACCCATATTCCGGGGATCGTCATCACAGGGGCTTCAGGCCGCATGGGGCAGATGCTGATCAAGACCGTAACCGACAGTGATCAGGCGCGTCTGGTCGGTGTGGTCGAACGCACGGGGCATGACTGGATCGGTCAGGATGTGGGCGAGGCGATGGGTGGTCAGGCGCTGGGTGTTGTCGTGACCGACGACCCGCTGGAGGCGTTTGCACAAGCGCAGGCAGTGATCGATTTCACGGCTCCCGAGGCAACGCTGGAGTTCGCCGCGCTGGCCGCGCAAGCACGTTGCGTGCATGTGATCGGCACCACTGGCATGAGCGATGAGCAGATTGCAGCGCTGGAACCGGCCTCGCGCCATGCGGTGATCGTGCGGGCAGGGAACATGAGCCTTGGGGTCAATCTGCTGGTGCAATTGACCAAAAAGGTTGCCGCTGCGCTGGATGAAGATTTCGATATCGAAGTGATCGAAGGGCACCACCATCACAAGGTCGACGCACCCTCGGGCACTGCGCTGATGTTGGGTGAAGCTGCTGCAGAGGGGCGGGGGGTCAATCTGGCCGATGTGGCGGACCGAGGCCGCGACGGAATCACCGGTGCACGCCAACGCGGTCACATCGGCTTCCACGCCATTCGCGGTGGAGACATCGTGGGCGAACACGACGTCCTGTTCGCCGCTCCCGGAGAACGCATCGTCCTGCGTCATCTGGCGACCGACCGCGCCATCTTTGCCCGCGGCGCCCTGAAGGCGGCGCTGTGGGGGCAGGGCAAGGCGCCGGGTCAATATGACATGGTGGACGTGTTGGGGCTGTGAGTCCCGTTACCTGAATGCGGCCACACCGGGCGGTTCTGCGCCTTCTTTTTTGATTTGCACAAACAGGGCTCCCAGTCTCTGATCCCACGTCGGGTACTGGCCAGTCAGGGCATAAGTGAGGCGTTCTGCACCGATGGAAACCCCCAGCGGTGCGGCCTCGCCTCCGATCACAATTTCGCCGATTTCGGTCCAGTCTGCTGACGGAGGATAAGCGGTTGGAGCGGGTTCCTCCGTGTCTCCAACGCGGTAGTAGACACCCATCGTGACGATGTATTCATCGCTATACGGATCGGGAAAGAAAAAGCCTGAGGCATCGCGCGCTGCCAAAGCTTCGGCCTCATCCCGTAACAGGACTTTTTCATCAAATGACAGACCAATCTCGTTCAGGACGGGGCGCATGTCGTCAGATTTCGGGACGCTGACAAACGCGATGTTGGCAGGGTCGAGGCCAAACTTTTCGGTAAGAAGACCCACCATTAGGCGGGTGGTGGCCTGACCATCGGGATTTGCCGGATGGCACCCGACCTCATGAAACAGGGGCAACACATCCGGACGGTGCTTTTCATCGACGTCTGCGACCCGCGCCAAAGGTTGGATCACATAGGCACCCGAGGGTAATTCGGCCTGATCGAAATCGTGCCGCAGCCCACCGTTATAATCGTTAACCCCGGTCGCAATTGAAAGTGGTGCGGCCTCGGTAAAGCCGAGTTCGGAGAATGCAGCTTTCAGGCGGTTCAGCGTATCGGCAAATTCCTGTTCGAATCCGTCATTATGATCGGATGCCGAAAGCGCCAGTCGCGGAAGCATCGTCCCGACAGTGGCCGCTGTTCCAAGTTGAACAACTCTGCGTCTGTTCAATCCCATTTGTGACCTCCCCTACGAATTGCGCGTGTGGGTCGAGCGTATCACAGATGTTTCGGATAAGGGTTAAGGGTTTCTGAAAACGCGCCACCTTGAGGGTGGCGCGCAAACTCAGAGATCCTTGATTTTGTCCGCCCGCAGCGGGCAGGCGAGGTAGACACCGAACTCTTTCCCGATTTCGGCACTAACCCGGGCGTGGACCCGACCTTGCCGGTCGAGGAAACGCTGATTGTCTTCGACCGGGAAAATCCCCTCATGCCAAATGCCGGGATGGATATAGAGGCCACGCGAGCCGTCGCACCAGAATGCAACCACCTTTTCCGGGATCAAGTTGTCTCCGGGCAGGGCAACGGGGACAATGAAGGGCTTATTGTCCAGCGGCCAGAACATCTGCCCGCCATCGGGGTGATAGTTCATGTGCCACAGCAGCACCTGATCGCGCGGTGCGGTTTGCCGCGCCGTTTCTACCTGCTGCGGATCAGCAGACCAGCCGAGCACATAATGGCCTTTGACGGCCTCGTTCTCACCATAGAGCACGTCACCCCGCCAGTCGCATTTGAAGGTGCCTTGGACCCATCCCCCCTCGTCGCCAGTTCCTTCGTCAATCGGTCGCCAGCCCTGCTGGGGCCAGCGAGTGATTTCAATCTCGAAGGTATCGGGGTCGTCAACCAGACAGCCATAACCCTTGACCGACTCTTCCGTGGCCCGGATCAGGGGAACCTCATGCCAAGGCAGGGACGGTTTCGTGCTGGCCTCAAAGATGTATTCCGGCGCGTTCATGCTGACCCCAGGTGCTTGTCGACCATCCGCTGCACCATCGGCGCGAAATGGGCGAAATCCGGAGTTTCCATGTCAGCGCTTTTGCCTGCCTCGTCCAGATAGCGCACCTGAATGATTTCCGTCAGGTTCGGATTGGCCTCGAATTCCGCAACTTCCGCGGCGCTCATCGGGCCGCCTTGCAGTTCGAGTGTATGGACTGAAGCGGCAGATAACCTGTTGAAGTACTCGGGTTTGGTCGCGCAGAGATACCGTTTTGCCGCCACATGGTAGCGGCAGCAATCAGTAATGACCGAAGGAAAAAACTGCTCCAACACCTCGGCGCCTGCGTCTTCGTGATGACGGTCCTCGGTATCGTTTGGATGATAGGTGCCGAATTCGGATGTGAAATGGCCGATATCATGGAGCAGCGCGCCGACGATGATTTCTTCGGCCTGTCCATTCTGTTCTGCGATCGTGGCGCCTTGCAGCATGTGTTCTGCCATCGTGACCGGTTCGCCCAGATATTCCTCGCCACCCCGGCGGTCGAAAATATCGCCAATGAAGGCCACGATGTTGTCCCGGTTCAGGGTTGAAAAATCGGGTTTCATTCCGCTGCCTCCTGCTGTGCGATCTGCATGGCTGCCAGGGTCGAAAGAAGCCCGTCCTTGTCGGCGTAGCAGCCCTGCAACCAGCGCGACCCTGCGCCGGAATAGCCTAATCGTGCGTGGAGTACTCGGGTGTTGTCTACGATGAAGCTTTCCCCCGGTTCCAGCTTGAAGGACACGCCCATGGCTGGATCGTCAATGATGTCACTCAATTGGCGATAGGCGGCGTAGTAGGCCTCCATTTGCTCGAAGGGCACATCTACAAAAGGTGCGGACGAGCGGTTGTTGAACCGGATGCCGATCAGTTCCCCATCCGGCGACAGCTCGATCATCGGGCGGCGGGAACGCAGGCATACTCCGTCGGACCCTTTGTATTCGAACCGGGCGGGATAGCCGGCCAGAAGGGCAAAGCCCTCGGGGTTCTGATCGCGCAGCTTTTCAGCAGCGCGGAAGCCATCCACAACGATCGAGTCACCGCCTTCGGCGCTGTTTTCCAGGCAATAAAGGATTTGCAGCGTCGGCACCGGATCACGGTAAGGGTTGTCGGTATGTGCCTGCAGACCAAGGCCGGTATAAGCAAGGTTGGTGGGGTTCACCTCAGTCCGAACCTCGAAATAGGGGCCATAGTTGGTGTGACGGATATAACCAAACAAATCAGCGACTTTCAGCAGCGATTCCGGCTCGGTCGGACCATTGGTAAGCTTGGCAAAACCATACTCTGCGACCGCAGCCAGCCAATCGCGTTTGGCGCCTGGGTTTTCATGAACTTGGGTCCAGTCACCGCTTGGTGCATCGATACCGCGTTCCCATGAAGTAATACCAGGCGCAAGCCTGCCGACCGGCTGAGTATGGTCACGATCATAGGCATGATCCGCCAGCCATTCGGCCGGGAAAGTGACGGTTTTTTCTTCGGGCGCAAAGGTGATCTGCAGGTCGCCATTCACGACCTCGGCGGCGCGGACTGAGATGTCCGCGGGAATGTCGCCGATGGTGATCAGGCGCTGACCATTCCCCGGTGCGCGGGTCTCGGGGTCCAGCGCATTATCGCGCAACCAGATGGCGTGAAAGCGGGATTGGGTGCCGTCGGCAAACTCGGCGGTGACCACAGACGGGTCGTGGGTGGCAGAGCGCAGCATGGGGATTCTCCTGTTCGGCGCGGGCTTTGCTTGATGAGATACGGTGCTTGTGGCATTACTACAATTAATCCTTCTTTCTGCTGAGGCATGGAAAAACTTATGGGTAGGAAAAAGGTCGGTTTACCACCACTGGATTGGCTGCGTGTGTTCGAGGCTGCCGGGCGTCTGGGTGGCTTCTCCGCCGCTGCGCGCGAGTTCGGGCTGACACAGGCGGCCGTGAGCCAGCGGATCGGCAACCTTGAGGCTTGGTTAGGCCGGTCGCTGTTTGTGCGCGAGGCCCGGGGGGTGTCGCTGACAATTGAAGGCGAAAGCTATCTGCCACTCGTGCAGGACAGCCTGCAGGCTCTGGAGCGCAATACCGAGGATCTGTTCGGCAAATCCCCCCGAGAACTTCGGGTTGCGGGGTTGTCGTCGCATATTCACGCCTTGGTTCTGCCTGCATTGCCAGAGTTTCTGGAGATGCGACCAAAAGTTCGCGTAATGACGGATTCCATGGCGCGCCGATCTTCGCTGGAAGAAGAGCGAACATGGCTGCAAATTCGCTACGGTCGCGGCAATTGGGCAGGACGCAAGGCTAAGCTGGTCGCGCCCGAGGTGTTAGCGCCGATGGCGGCTCCGGGCGTGAACTGGGGCGCGCCGGTGATTGATCTACGCGGCGAACGCCCCGGCTGGCAGGACTGGGTCCAGGCTACGGGGATTGATGATTTACCAGCGGGCCGGATCAGTTTCGACTCAGTTGGTCATGCGATCACGGCGGCGCGTCAGGGTATGGGGATTGTGTTGGGCTCTGTTCCTCTGGCTGCGGGCAACTTACAGACAGGTCGATTGTGTAGGCTGGAGCTGCCAGAGCTAGAAACGAAAGACGGCTATTGGTTGACGTGGCCGGAGGACCGAGTGCGGTCCAAACGACAGCGCGCATTGATCGACGATTTCCTGCAGACACTGCGCGGGGCCGCGTGAGGCTCAGAAATCGATAGCGATGCCTTTCTTTTCCCAATCGCCATAGCGGGCAGGATCCGGACCATCGCGCCCACCTAATTCCTTTGGCATGACCTTGGCCTCGGCTTCGGCCTTGCGGCGACGTTCTTCGGCCTCGGCCAGTGCACGCTGGGCTGCGGGGGGCAGGTCTTTGCGTTCGTCACTCATGACATCGGGTTCCTTTCCGTACAGGGCCTTGATATACGCCCTCGTCCGCCCAAGGCAATGCGGGCGCAGGTCACGAGATACAGGCACGATCATGTCGAACTCCGCAACAGCCGCGCGGCGCAGCGCAATCTATCTGCTGGATCAGATACTGGGTGAGGGGCGGTTGCTTCCTGAATGTCTGGCGGCAGGAGCGCTGGATCGACTTGCTCCGGAAGATCGTGCGCGCGCTCAACGATTGACGATCGAGACATTGCGCGGGTTGGAACGCGCCGACCGGCTGCTGGCCGACCACCTGCGTCAGACACCTGCGCTGACGGTTCACAATGCCCTGCGGTTGGGCACGGTCGAGCTGTGTCAGGGTGAGGCCGCGCATGGTGTGGTCAATTCAATGGTCGAGATCGTGGGCCGCTCGCGTAAACATGGGCGACTCAAGGGGCTTGTGAACGCAGTATTGCGCAAGATTTCAGCCGAAGGACCGGATGCGTGGCCGAAAATGCGCGTTCCACGCTTGCCGGATTGGCTGCGTGAGCCATTGATTATGGCGTGGGGTGAGGATGCGGTTAAGGGAATGGAGCGTGCGCATTTTGCGGGCGCACCGCTGGATTTGACTTTGAAACCGGCTGGCGGGGCACCGTGTGGCGAGACCCTGCCAACTGGTTCGGTCCGATTGCAGGATGCGGGGCAGGTATCGGCCCTGCCGGGTTACAAGGACGGAAATTGGTGGGTTCAGGACGCAGCGGCGGCGATTCCTGCGCGGGTGCTGGCCCCGAAAGCCGGGGAAAAAGTGTTGGATCTTTGCGCAGCGCCCGGGGGCAAGACGCTGCAATTGGCTGCCGCAGGGGCAGAGGTTACGGCACTGGATATTTCTGAAGCGCGGCTGGAGCGGGTGCGAGAGAACCTGAAGCGGACAGGCCTCAAGGCAGAGGTCATCGCAGGTGATGCGCTGGAACATCAGGGCCAGTACGACGCCATCCTGCTGGATGCACCCTGTTCTGCAACAGGTACGATTCGGCGTCACCCTGATTTGCCTTTCGCTAAAGACGGCTCAGATTTCGGCGGGTTGATCGAGTTGCAAGCGCGGATGCTTGCCCATGCTTGGACCCTGCTGAAACCCGGTGGGCGGTTGGTGTATTGCACCTGTTCGCTGTTGCCGGACGAAGGTGAGGTGCAGATCGAAGAGGCCTTGGATCAGTATCCAGATATGCGGATCGACCGCGCCGCACTTGAGATTGCGGG
Source organism: Ruegeria sp. (assembly GCA_040829945.1). Classification (GTDB taxonomy): domain Bacteria; phylum Pseudomonadota; class Alphaproteobacteria; order Rhodobacterales; family Rhodobacteraceae; genus Ruegeria. The sequence continues at coordinate 28,627 of JBFOLN010000006.1, read as the reverse complement.
CGTCGAAACAAATTGGATAACCGAAGAAGGCGGCCTGCGTCTGCGCCCGGATTTCTGGCCGGACAAGGGTGGCATGGACGGGTTCTATATCGCCTGTCTGAACAAATCCGCCTGACGCGACGCTTTTCGATGACTTGACGAGCGGACCGGTCTATCGTGTGTTCAAGCGCCCGCAGAGCGCAAGGGGCAGAGTCGCAAGCGTCATGTCAGAATCGGACACAATGGCCAATCGCTGGATGCGGTTTCAGAACCGCCTTTACGCGCGCCTGAGCCAAAGGCGGAAGGCGGTTGCGGGTTTCGTCAGCCAGCCTGAGCCGCGCACGGTCGGTTCATTTGCACGCGGACGACAACTGGTGGCCGGGAATCTCCTTTTCGCAGGATATCTGGTTGAGGCGGATGACACTGATCTCTGGGATGTTGCTGCACCCAGTCCGGATTTTGATGATGAACGCCACGGTTTCATCTGGCTGGATGATCTGGCAGCCGTGGGCGATATGCGCGCCCGTGAAAAGGCGCAGCGATGGCTCTGGGGCTGGATCGCCGCACATGGGCGCGGGAAGGGTCCCGGCTGGGCCCCCGATCTTACTGGGCGCCGAGTGATGCGCTGGATCAACCACGCACAATTCCTGTTGCGCGGCGCTGATGAGGCGCAAAGCAGAGCTTTCTTCCGCTCCTTGGCACAACAAACATGGTTTCTTTCCAAACGCTGGACGGCAGCAACACCGGGTTTGCCGAGGTTCGAAGCGCTCGCCGGCCTGGTTCAGGCCGGTTTGGCCTTGGAGGGGTTGGAGCAACTGGCTGACCCTGCCTTGCGCGCACTGGCCCGGGAATGTGACCGCCAGATCGATGCCGAGGGCGGCATTCTCACCCGCAACCCGGAAGAATTGCTGGAGGTCTTCACTCTGCTGGCGTGGACCTCTGCTGCCCTTGGTGAAGTTGGCCGGGGCACGCCTGCCTCTCAGACCGGGGCGATCAAGCGCATCGCGCCTACTCTGAGAAATCTGCGTCATGCAGATGGATCGCTGGCCAGATTTCACGGGGGCGGGCGCGGGCTTGAAGGGCGGCTGGACCAGGCTCTGGCGCAAAGCGGCGTCAAACCGCAGCAGCACTCGGACCTGTCAATGGGTTATGCGCGATTGGCCGCCTCGCGCACCACGGTTCTGGTGGATGCCAGCGCGCCTCCCAAAGGTGCCGCGTCATACAACGCCCACGCATCCTCGCTAGCATTTGAGCTGACCTCAGGCCGCCGTCCTCTGATCGTGAACTGTGGATCAGGCGGCAGTTTTGGGCAGGATTGGCGCAGGGCAGGTCGCGCCACCCCGTCGCATTCAACCCTTTGCGTCGAGGGGTATTCCAGCGCACGCCTTGCGGAGGTTGCAAAAGGATCGTCGCAAGAGGCGCTGGTGGATGGCCCGCGAGAAGTACCGGTGGATTTCGAAGATGCCTTCGAAGGCACCCGCTTCATGGTAGGTCATGACGGCTATGCCAAAGTGTTTGGTCTAACCCACGCCCGCACGCTTGAGCTGCGTTTTGATGGGCGTGAACTGGTTGGTGAAGATATTCTGTTGACTGCAACAGATAAGGCTAAACGTCAGTTTGACCGGGCGATGGACGGATCGGGCCTTATGGGTGTTGCGTTTGATATCCGTTTTCACCTGCATCCTGACGTTGATGCGGCGCTGGATCTGGGCGGAGCGGCGGTGTCGATGGCGCTCAAAAGTGGTGAGATCTGGGTTTTCCGCCATGATGGTGTTGGAAAGTTGTCAGTTGAACCAAGTGTTTACCTGGAAAAAGGCCGATTAAAGCCGCGCGCGACAAAACAGATCGTTCTATCTGGCCGTGCAATGGAGTATGCGACGCGCATCCGGTGGACGCTCAGCAAGGCTCAGGATACAGCCTATGCCGTGCGGGATACGCACCGGGACGAGCCCGTTTTCGACTGACGCCAAAAGGACCTTTGGACCCATGACCGACCTTCACCCCGTGCGCCGCGCGTTGCTTTCCGTTTCCGACAAGACCGGGCTGATCGAGCTGGGCAAGGCACTGGCCGAACGTGGAGTTGAACTGCTTTCGACCGGCGGCACCGCAAAGGCGCTTCGCGATGCGGGGCTGGAGGTGAAGGATGTCAGTGAGGTCACCGGCTTCCCCGAGATGATGGATGGCCGGGTCAAAACACTGCATCCGATGGTGCATGGCGGCCTGTTGGCCCTGCGCGATAATGACACCCATGTGGCTGCGATGAACGAACACGGTATCGGCGCAATCGATCTGCTGGTGGTGAACCTCTACCCGTTTGAGGCAACCGTGGCCAAAGGCGCTGCCTACGATGAGTGCATCGAGAACATCGATATTGGTGGACCGGCAATGATCCGGGCGGCATCCAAGAACCATGCCTTTGTAAACGTGGTTGTGGATGTCGAAGATTACTCATCGCTGCTGGATCAACTCGAAGAAAACTACGGCAAGACCTCGCTGGGTTTTCGCCAGTGGCTGGCGCAAAAGGCCTATGCCCGCACCGCCGCCTATGACACGGCAGTGTCCAACTGGATGGCCGATGCACTGCAACTTGAAGCTCCCAAACGTCGCGCTTTTGCAGGTGAGTTGAAGCAGACCCTGCGCTATGGCGAGAACAGCCATCAGCAGGCCGCGTTTTATACTGATGGTACGGATCGCCCCGGCGTGGCGACCGCCGTACAGCATCAGGGCAAGGAACTGAGCTACAACAACATCAACGATACGGATGCGGCGTTTGAACTGGTGGCCGAGATTGATCCGGCGGACGGTGCCGCCTGTGCCATCATCAAGCACGCAAACCCGTGCGGTGTGGCCATGGGGGCCACGTTGCTTGAGGCCTACAAAGCCGCCTTCGATTGCGACCGCACTTCGGCTTTTGGCGGGATCGTGGCTCTGAACCAGCCGCTGGATGCGGAAACTGCGCAGGAGATCACCGGTATCTTTACCGAGGTCGTGATCGCTCCGGGTGCGTCGGACGAGGCCAAGGCGATCTTTGCCGCCAAGAAAAACCTGCGTCTGTTGACCACCGAGGCTCTGCCCGATGTGACCGCGGGTGGGAAAACAGTGCGCCAAGTTGCGGGTGGCCTGCTGGTGCAGGACAAGGATAACGGCTTTGTCGGTATGGATGATCTGAAAGTGGTCACCAAGAATGCCCCAACTGAAGAGCAGATGCGAGACCTGCTCTTTGCCTGGAAAGTTGCCAAACATGTCAAATCCAACGCCATCGTTTATGTCAAAGACGGCGCGACCGTGGGTGTTGGCGCAGGGCAGATGAGCCGCGTCGACTCGGCACTGATCGCGGCAAAGAAAGCCGAACGCATGGCTGACGTGTTAGGACTGCCACAGCCGCTGACCATCGGTTCGGCCGTGGCGTCGGATGCGTTCTTTCCCTTCCCCGATGGTCTTATGGAGGCCGCCGAGGCAGGGGCGACATGCGTCATCCAACCCGGCGGCTCGATGCGTGACGACGAAGTAATCGCAGCTGCGGATGAGGCTGGTCTGGCCATGGTCTTCACCGGTATGCGGCATTTCCGTCACTGATGCGCAGCCCACTCCTCCTCTGGGCCGGACTGACGGCACTTTTGATCGACCAGATCAGTAAATATCTGGTTGTTCACGTGATGCGCGTGGCGCAGGGCGATATCGACGTGCTGCCACCGCTTTTGGTGTTCAAATATGGCGAGAATCGCGGCATCAACTTTGGCCTGTTTCAGGGCGACAGCGATGCCGCGCGCTGGGTACTGATCGGCATTTCTTTGGCGATTAGCCTGGGTGTCTTGATCTGGCTGGGCCGCATCGCTCCTACGAAGATTCAGCAATTCTGCGGCGGTCTTCTGATCGGCGGCGCGCTGGGAAATGTCGTGGACCGGGTGCTTTATGGCTATGTTCTGGACTTTTTGAACATGTCTTGCTGCGGGATCAACAACCCGTTTGTGTTCAATCTGGCGGATGTGTTCATATTTGCGGGAGCTTTGGGCCTGGTGCTGTTTGATGGCAAAAAGCCCTCGTGACCTGCCGGACGATATGCGATAAAAGCGCCTGAAACTGGCTGGAGACACTGATGCGTATGCCACGCGCCATTCTTGTTCTGACACTCGCCGCGTCTGTTGCGGGCTGTTCCGATATTGGTTTGCGCAATCTTGAACCACCGGGGCCCGGGCCTGATGAATTCTCGGTTCTGCCTGTCAAACCACTGACCCAGCCCAAGGATTACGCCTTTCTACCCGCCCCGACTCCCGGCGGTGCAAATCTGACCGATCCTAACCCGAAGGCTGACGCAGTTGTTGCGTTGGGCGGTCGTGAGACGGCGCTGAATCCGAATACACCTATACCTGCAAGCGATGGGGCGCTGGTGACGGCCACAAGCCGGTATGGCGTTCCGGCCAACACGCGCCAGTTGACTACAGAAGAAGACGCAGCTTTCCGCAAGCGTAAGAGCCGTTGGACACGCCTGCGTCTGTTCCCGGTCGACCGATACGCACAAGCCTATGAGCGGGAAGCCATCAACGCCAACAATGCAAACGAGGCAGCGCGTCAGCGCGGGATCGAAACACCTTCGGCCCCTCCGCTTGAATGAAATCTTCTTAACTTTCCGTCATTGGCCTTGAACCCCGGCGGCGCCACCGTAGTTTGAACACCAGAAACGAAGACGGAGGATGCCCTATGGTTCGGGCCCTGGCACTGTCGGCTGCTTTGATCGCCGCTACCCCCTTGTTCGCGAAAGAGGGGCACGAGGCGGTCACCACTTTCACGCTCGATAACGGCATGGACGTCGTGGTTATCGAAGATCACCGCGCGCCGGTGGTGCAGCATATGGTCTGGTATCGGGCCGGGTCCGCCGATGAGCCGATCGGGTCCTCTGGCGTGGCGCATTTCCTCGAACACCTGTTATTCAAGGCGACCGACACGATGGAGGCGGGTGAGTTATCGGCCACGGTCGCGGCCAATGGCGGTAACGACAACGCCTTTACCTCGTATGATTACACCGCCTATTTCCAGCGTGTCGCCGCCGACCGGCTGGAGCTGATGATGCGGATGGAGGCGGACCGGATGCGAAACATCCGCCTGACCGAGAAAGACATCACCACCGAGCGCGGCGTGATTCTTGAAGAGCGCAATCAACGAACCGAAAACAATCCCCGTGCTTTGTTTGGTGAGCAGTTGAACGCGGCGCAGTACCTGAATCATCGCTATGGTGTGCCCATCATCGGCTGGAAGCATGAGATGGAAGAGCTGGACATGGACGATGTGCTGAACTTCTACCAGACCCATTATGCGCCCAATAACGCAATTCTGGTCGTGACCGGCGACGTCGATCCGGACCAGGTCAAGGTGCTGGCAGATCAGTATTATGGCGTGATTCCCGCCAATCCGGAACTGCAGGATCGGGTTCGCTCGCAAGAGCCTCCACAAACAGCGGAACGCCGTCTGACCTTCAAGGATGCCCGCGTTGCCCAGCCCTATGTTCAGCGCAGCTATCTGGCGCCTGAACGCGAGGCGGGGGAGCAAGAAAAAGCTGCGGCATTGTACCTGCTGGCTGAGTTGCTGGGCGGTGGCACCACATCCTATCTGAATGAAAAGCTGCAGTTCGATCAGCAGAAGGTGGTCTATACCGGCGCGTTCTACCGGGGTGTCTCATTGGACGACACGACTTTTGATCTGATCGTTGTTCCCGCAGAAGGTGTCTCCTTGCAAGAGGCCGAGGATGCCATGGATCAGGCCGTTGCCGACTTCATCGCCGAGGGCATTAACGAAGAGGATCTGGGCCGCATCAAGATGCAGCTCCGCGCCGCGCAGACTTATGCGCGCGATAATGTGGACGGAATCGGAAATCGCTACGGTCGCGCTCTGACCAGCGGATTGACGGTTGAGGACGTACAGACCTGGCCTGACATCCTGCAAGCTGTGACTGGTGACGATATTATCGCCGCAGCACGTGAAGTGCTGCAACCCGAAACCTCGGTCACCGGCTGGCTGATGCGTGACGATGAGGTGACACAATGAAACGGATTTTCGCGGCTCTGATCGCAGTTGTGATGGCATTGCCTGCATGGGCTGAGATCAAAATCAAGGAAGTGACCTCTCCGGGCGGCATCACCGCATGGTTGGTCGAAGATCACGCGATTCCATTCACCGCTCTGGAACTGAGATTCCGTGGCGGCACGTCATTGGATGATCTGGAGGCACGCGGAGCGGTCTACCTGATGAGCGGGTTGATCGAAGAAGGTGCGGGCGACATGGATGCGCGTACTTATGCACGGGAACTTGAATCTCTGGCAGCGTCTTTCAGCTACCGGGCAACGGATGATACGGTTTCCATTTCGGCGCGGTTTCTGACTGAGAACCGGGATGACGTGATCGATCTTTTACAGACCACGATTCATGAACCAAGATTTGATCAGGATGCTATCGACCGGGTGCGCGCTCAAGTAATTTCGGGCCTGAAATCGGACGAGACGGATCCAAGCGATATCGCCGGGCGCAGCTTTGCTGAAATGGCCTATGGGGATCATCCTTATGCATCTGATGGCAAAGGTACGATTGAAAGCGTCTCAAGCCTCACCCGTGACGACATCGTCGATGCCTATGACAATGTCTTTGCCAAGGACAGGCTTTATGTCGGCGCTGTTGGCGACATCACCGCCGAAGAGCTGGGCGTACTTTTGGATGAATTGCTGTTGGATCTGCCAGCAACCGGAAAACCCATTCCGGGCAAGGCAGATGTTACAATCGACGGCGGCGTGAGCGTGGTCGATTTCAATACGCCACAATCAGTCGCCCTGTTTGGACAGAGCGGCATTGATCGCGACGATCCCGATTTCTTTGCGGCCTATATCCTGAACCACATCTTGGGCGGTGGTGGTTTTGAGAGTCGCCTGATGCAGGAAGTGCGTGAGAAACGTGGCCTCACTTATGGTGTAGCGACCTACCTGGTGCCCAAAGACCTGGCTTCCGTTTATTTAGGCTCGGTCTCGTCAGCCAATGACCGCATTGCCGAAGCGGTCGAAGTGATCCGTCAGGAGTGGGCACTCGCGGCTGCGGAAGGCGTGACGCAAAAGGAACTGGATGACGCCAAGACCTATCTCACCGGGGCATATCCCTTGCGTTTCGACGGCAATGGCCAGATTGCCGGAATCATGGTCGGAATGCAGATGGAAGATCTGCCGATCGACTATATCGCGACTCGCAATGACAAGGTGAATGCGGTGACGCTGGAGGATGTGAACCGGGTGGCGTCTGAACTGCTGGATCCCGAGGGGTTGCATTTCACCATCGTCGGTAAGCCGGAAGGGGTCGACGGCTGACGATATGCGCCTCAACCTAGGGGCGAATCAATTCGTTGCCATTGGTCATTTTCTCGGGTCTGGCGCAAATGAGTGGTGCGGACCAATGAGGGAAACAGCAAAGTTACCTGCCGGAAATTCCTAGAGAGCACTGTGAAAGGCCAAAAACCGGCAAATTTCAGCCTAAAGTAGCCGTTAATTCATATTGGTCACACTTTAGCCAGAAATTTCGCGAATTCTGTGGTTGTCGAGGATGGAGATAGGATGCGACAAGTTAACATCTCCTAATACAAAGCTCGGGACGGATAAAAGCGCCATGATAGTTGCGATAATGGGACTGGGAACACTTGCAGGGTTGTTAACCTTTGCTGCCGCTTTGGTTCTCGGTCAATCCCTGCTCAGTGCTTTCGCACTTTACATGGTAGCCGGTACGCTGACTTCGCTTTTGGTTGCGGCTGGTATCTATTTCAGAAGCTCTTAAACTAGATGGGTCGGAAAAAAGGCCCAACGACTGAATATGTCAGTCGCTAGGCCGTACCTCGCGCCCGCGCCTAGCCTCAATCCTTTTTCGCCGCGCGCAGCATCTGTCCCATCATCTGGCCAAATTTGCCCGAACCGCGCTGATACAAAGCCCCATCAACCGCCATGACCGTGCCACTGATATAGCTGGCCATATCAGAGCTGAGGAACAGGCAGGCATTGGCCACATCCTGCGGTTGACCCCAACGACCCAGCGGGACATCCCGGCGCAGCTCTTCATGGGCGTTTTCGGTAGGGGCCAGCCGTTTTGCGCCTTCGGTTCCTTCGATAAAGCCTGGAACGACCGAATTCACGCGAATACCCTCGAAGCCCCATTCCATCGACAGGGTTCGGGTGATCTGATCGACGCCTGCCTTGGCGGCGCAAACATGGGCCTGCCCTTCGTAAGGCAAATAGGATTGCGGGGCCGAAATGTTGATGATGCTTGCACCGGGACGTTTGAGATAGGGGTAGGCCCCTTTCATGACGTGTATCGTGCCCATCAGGTCGATATCTATGACCGCCTTAAACGCGTTGACCGACATTTCCGATGCCAGCGCTGGGAAGTTGCCTGCTGCACCTGAAATCAGGACGTCGAAATCTCCAAAAGCGTCGTGGAACTGCTTAAGGCCTTCGGCTACGGCCTCTGGATCGCGCACATCAAACGCCGCACCGATGGCATCGGATGCGCCTGCTGCTTTCAGTGCGGCAACGGTATCATCAACCTTTTCCTGCGATCGACTGGCGACAGCCAGATTTGCGCCCGAGGCCGCAAAGGCCTCGGCAATGCCGCGGTTAATACCACTGGTACCGCCAATGACGATGACGGTTTTTCCTGAAAAATCCATTTAGGCCTCCGGTGATGCGGGGCCTTACTCTCCGTAGGGCACCCAGATGTTTTTTACTTCGGTCGCAGCCTGCAGGAAGCGGCGGGAATGGTCCACGCTCCAATCAAACGCCGTCGCGTTATTGACCCAGGTCCGCTTCAGGTTCCCGGCCGAGACGACCTCGATCTCTTTAGACAGATCGGTGGACGAGAAGGACCAGACCGCATCGACGTTCAGGTGCGAGGCCAGCGGCTTCGCAAGTTCCGAATGACTGCCGGTCAGGATGTTGACCACACCAGCGGGCACGTCGGAGGTTTCAAGGATCTGGTAGAAATCTGTGGCTGCCAGCGGATAAGGCTCTGATGCCACCAGAACTGTCCGGTTGCCCATTGCTATCGCCGGGGCCATCGCAGAAACCAGTCCCAGCAGTGGTGCCTCGTCGGCGCACAGGGCACCGATGACACCAACGGACTCTTTCATGGCAATCGCGACGCCACGGATTGGAACGCCATGCACCTGACCGTCATACTTGTCAGCCCACGCAGCGGCGGAGAACAGACGCTGGATCGAGGCCTCTACTTCTTTCGCGCCGTCCTTTTTGCCGGTCATGGCGTCGATACGAGCGGCGAACTCGTCGGCGCGTGCCGAGAGGTTTTCGCCGATGTAGTACAGGATCTGAGCCCGCAGATGGCCGGTGGTCTTGGACCAGCCTTTTGCACCCGCTGCAACCTCGACCGCGTTGCGCACGTCCTTGCGGTTGGCAATGCCAACATGGCCGAGTAGGCCGGATTTGCCCCAGACAGGTTTCGAATAGCCGCCATCGGGTCGCGCCTGTTTGCCGCCGACATACATCTTGGCTGTGCGGTCGATTGGATCGACCGGAGCCCCTTCGCCCATTGCCGCTTCAATCTTTGTCAGCGGTTTGGCCTTGGCTTTGGGCTTGGTGTACGCGGCAAGCCCTTCCCAACCGCCTTCGCGGCCAAAGCCGCTTTCGCGCACGCCGCCGAATCCGGCAGCCGCATCGAACAGATTGGTGGCGTTCACCCAGACCACGCCCGCAACCAGCTTGGGTGCGATGTCCAGCGCGAGGTTTACGTTCTCGGTCCAGACCGTTGCGGCCAACCCGTAGCGAGTGTTATTGGCCAGTTCGACCGCTTCTTCGGGGGTGCGGAACGTGGACGAAACAAGTACCGGTCCAAAGATCTCTTCCTGCATCAGCGGGTCCGAGGTTTCGAGGCCCGAGATCAGGGTCGGCGGGTAGTAGCAGCCATTTGCGGGCAATTCGCAGGCGGCTTGATGCACGTGGCCAGCAGTGTTGCTCTCGACCATGCATTTGATTGTCTGCAGTTGAACCGGGTCCACCACAGCGCCCACGTCGATGCACTTGTCCAGCGGGTCACCGATGCGCAGGGTGTCCATCCGGGCACGCAGCTTATCGTGGAAACGATCAGCGATACCCTCTTGCACCAGAAGGCGCGAGCCTGCGCAGCAGACTTGACCCTGATTGAACCAGATTGCGTCGACCAGACCTTCGATGGCGCTGTCGATATCGGCGTCATCAAAGACAACATAAGCGGATTTGCCGCCCAGCTCTAAGGTTAGTTCTTTGCCTGATCCCGCTGTCGCTTCACGGATACGCCGCCCAACTTCGGTCGAGCCGGTGAAGGCGATCTTGTCCACATCCGCATTCACAATCATTTCGCCCACCGCACCGTCTCCGGTCACGATGTTGACGACGCCTTTCGGCAGCCCAGCCTGAGAGCAGATGTCAGCGAACAGAAGCGCGGTCAGCGAGGTGTACTCGGCCGGCTTCAGAACCACGGTGTTGCCCATGGCCAACGCAGGCGCGATCTTCCACGCAAGCATCAACAGTGGGAAGTTCCACGGGATGATCTGGCCGCACACGCCCAAGGCTTGCGCATCGGGCAGCTCGCTTTCCATCAGCTGGGCCATGCCTGCGTGGTAATAGAAATGCCGTTGCGCCAGAGGGATATCGATGTCTCGGGATTCACGGATTGGCTTGCCGTTGTCTAGGCTTTCGAGTACGGCAAGCAAGCGCGAATGCTTCTGCAGCAGGCGTGCTATCGCGTAGAGATAACGTGCACGCCCCGCACCGCCCAGCTTCTCCCACTTGGGTTGCGCCTTGCGTGCGGCAGAAACGGCGGCGTCCACGTCAGCCTGTTTCGCTTGTGTCAGCTTGGCCAGACCTTCGCCGGTTGCCGGGTTTCGGCTATCAAACCCCTTGCCGGGTTTGGTGAATGCGCCATCGATGTAGTGGCCGAACTTGTCGCCCTGATCGACCAGCCAGGCCAGTGCCTCGGCTGCGCTTTCGGGGGCAGGGCCGTAGTCCATGGTCTCGAAAATCTCTTTGACTGTCATTGTTTTTTTCCTCAGCCCATGGAGTGACGGTAACCGGCAGAATAAGCGCCGGTAACATAGTGTTCCAACTGCCGCTCAATGTCGCCCAGCAGTGATGAGGCACCAAAGCGGAACAGATCTGGTTCCAGCCAGCGGTCGCCCAGCTCGTCCTTGATCAGCGACAGGTAGACTAGCGCATCCTTGGCTTTCGAAATCCCACCCGCGGGCTTATAGCCAACGCGATAGCCGGTGCGGTCATAATAATCCCGGATCGCTCGGATCATCACCAGCGACACAGGCAAGGTGGCGTTGACGCTTTCCTTTCCGGTCGAGGTCTTGATGAAATCAGCACCTGCCATCATGCAGACCAGCGAGGCGCGGGCGACATTGCGCAGGCTGCCCAGCTCTCCGGTGGCGAGGATGGCTTTGACATGCGCATCGCCGCAGGCCACACGAAAAGCTCTCATCTCATCATATAGGGCCTGCCAGTCGCCGGACAGTACATGACGGCGCGAGATCACGATGTCGATTTCTTCGGCGCCCGCTTTCACACTTTCTTCGATCTCGGCCACACGCAGATGGAACGGAGAGAGACCGGCCGGGAAGCCAGTGGATACCGCCGCAACCGGAATACCAGTGCCTTCCAATGCGTCCACAGCCGTTTCGATCATGTCGTGGTAGACGCAGACCGCTCCGGTTGTGATTGGCGGCATGTCCAGCGCCTGCAGAACTGAAGACGCCACGGGTTGACGAGCCTTTGCGCATAGGCGGCGGACCCGTCCAACCGTGTCATCGCCTGACAGAGTGGTCAGGTCGATCATGGTGATCGCCTTGAGCAGCCATGCGGCCTGGTATTCCTTTTTCACCGACCGCCGACCGGGCAGCGTCGCTGCGCGGCGTTCGATGGCCGAAGTGTTGGCCTGCACGGCCCGCACCCAATCCAGATCCAGTTCCATGCCGGGGTTCCGTGGTTCGGTCACTTGCGGCAGATGCGGGGTGCGCACGGGGCTTTCTGAGCTCTGCGTTTCCATTTTTCCGTCCTTTTGGAGGTTTGCGCCAAATTCGCATGGGTCGCAGAGAAAAGAAAGATGTGCCGGCCCCCGTAAAGGTCAAATTTTTGACCAAATGGACAAAAAGATGTTTTTTTGCGAGTAATTCGCATTTGCATTGACTTAGTTGCGAATGGTTCTCATATTTAGATGTAACGAGACACCTGAACGGAGTCGGATATGATTCGTCGTACCTTCCTTGCAGCAATTGCGTTCGCCGCTGCATTACCGGCCATCGCCATGGCCGAGGCGCCGCTGAAAGTGGTCGCCACTACCGGCATGATTGCCGACGCGGCCCGTCAGGTCGGCGGCGATCAGGTTGAGGTCAAAGGGTTGATGGGACCAGGTGTCGACCCACATGCCTATCGCCAGACCCGCACCGATATCGTGGCGATGACCCGGGCCGATCTGGTGCTTTGGCATGGTCTCTATCTGGAAGCGCAGATGGAGGATTTCTTTCATGATCTGGGCCGCAAGCGGACGGTGGTTGCCGTGGCGGATGGCCTCGACACATCGAAACTGCGCGCCCATGACGATTACGCTGACAAATATGACCCGCATGTCTGGATGAGCCCGGTTCTGTGGCGTGATGTCGTGATCGAAGTGCAGGAAGCTCTGACCGAAGCCCGACCCGAAGCGGCCGAGGAATTCGCAGCCAACTCGCAGGCTTTTTTGGCCGAGATCGACCTGCTGGACGCCTATGGCAAGCGAGTGCTGGCCTCGGTTCCCGAGAATAATCGCGTGCTGGTGACGGCTCATGACGCGTTTGGCTATTTCGGTGAGGAATTTGGCTACGAAGTGCTGGGCGTTCAGGGTATTTCAACCGAGTCCGAGGCAGGGTTGAACCGGATCGGAGAGTTGGTCGACACACTTGTAGTCCAACAGCTGAAGGCGGTTTTCGTGGAAAGCTCGGTTTCTGATCGGTCAATGCGCGCCCTGATCGAAGGTGCCGCGGCCGAAGGTCATGATGTGGGTGTGGGCGGAGAGCTTTATTCCGACGCCATGGGCGAGCCGGGAACCTACGAGGGAACTTATATCGGTATGCTCGATCACAACATCACCGTGATTGCCGGAGCGCTGGGAGCAGATGTGCCAGAGCGTGGCATGAACGGAAAACTGTCGGCGGGGTTTTGAGCCATGATTGAACTCGCAACAGTTCAAGGGGTTTCTGTCGAAGGGCAAGACATTGATCTCTGTCCTCTCGCCATACGTGGTTTGACCGTTTCGTATGGGCAGAAGCCAGCGGTTTTCTCGGTGGATATGACGGTGCAACCCGGCGCGATGACGGCGATCATCGGGCCGAACGGGGCTGGCAAATCAACCTTGCTTAAGGCCGCGTTGGGGATCGTGTCGCCTCTGTCGGGTCAGGTGACCGTTTTTGGTCAACCGCTTGAAGATCAGCGTGCGCGCATCGCCTATGTACCGCAACGCGCCAGCGTGGATTGGGATTTCCCGACGCGCGTGATCGATGTGGTGTTGATGGGCTTGTCGCGTCAGTTGGGTCTGCTGGGTCGTGTTCGCGCACGCCATATGTCCCGTGCCATGGATTGCTTGAACCGTGTCGGAATGCGGGAATTTGCCGACCGTCAGATAGGACAGCTTTCCGGTGGTCAGCAGCAGAGGATCTTTCTTGCGCGCGCATTGGCGCAGGATGCCGACCTGTATCTGCTAGACGAGCCCTTTGCGGGCGTGGACGCCGCGACTGAAAAGGCAATCATCGCTGTCCTGAAATCGTTGAAAGAGGCGGGCAAGACCGTTGTCGTAGTGCATCATGATCTGGCCACGGTCACGGACTACTTTGACCATGTGTTCCTGATCAATACCCGCAAAGTGGCCGAGGGACCGGCGGCGCAGGCCTTTACCGCTGAAACGCTGCAAGCCGCTTATGGCGGGCGTCTTGCAACGGCTCAAATCGATCAGATTTCACGCGCGCTGGGATAATCATGCTTTGGGAAGCATTGACCATGCAGCTTGGCTATAACGCCACGCTGGTTGCCATTGGTGCGACGTTGCTGGGCGTCTCGGCTGGTGTGACGGGCACCTTCCTTTTCCTGCGTAAACGCGCGCTGGTTAGCGATGCAATCAGCCATGCGACTCTACCGGGCGTTTGCCTTGCCTTCATGGTGCTGGTGGCTTTCGGCGGTGATGGACGTAACTTGATCGCACTGCTTGCAGGTTCGGCAATATCCGCGTGGGTTGGTTTGCTCTGTATGAACTGGCTGACCCGTCACACACGTTTGGCAGAAGATGCAGCGATCGGCGCAGTGTTATCGGTGTTCTTCGGTTTTGGTGTCGTTCTGCTGACTGTTATTCAAACCATGGGCGTTGGACGTCAGGCGGGACTGGAAGGATTCTTGCTGGGTTCTACTGCAGGAATGCTGTGGGCGGATGCTCTGATCATTGCAGTCGGTGGTGCGGCGACGTTGGTGCTGGTGATGATCATCCGTCGACCGATGATGATGGTGGCCTTTGATCCCGAATACGCTGCAGCGCGCGGGTTGCCAGTGCACCGGATCGATCTGGCAATGATGGGACTGGTCATGGCGGTCACTGTCGTAGGGTTAAAGGTCGTTGGTCTGATCCTGATCGTCGCTTTGTTGATAATTCCACCAGTGACCGCGCGGTTCTGGACGGAACGATCTGATCGTGTGGTAATGCTGGCGGGATTAGCAGGAGGTCTTGCGGGATACCTGGGGGCGGCACTGTCGGCCTCGGCCCCGAATTTGCCAACCGGACCGATCATTGTTCTGGTTAGTTTTGGGTTCTTCGCCCTGTCTCTCTTGTTTGCACCGGTTCGAGGCGTGTTGGCTGCCGTTCTGCAACATCTGCGATTTCAAAGCCGCGTACATATCCGGCAGGGACTGTTGGCATTGGCTCAAGGCCAGAAGATCTATGAACCCCTGACAATACGCCTGTTACGCCGCGCTGGCGTTGTGCGTGCGGATGGTGTTGCAACAGAAGAGGGGAAGGCGCGTGCGGCCAAAGCGCTGCGTGACGAGAAGCGGTGGGAGATTGTCCGCGCCGATCAGGCGCATGAGGCCATCGCGGCGCTTTATGATGGGCTGCGCGATATCGAAACAGTTCTGACTCGCGACCAGATCGCTGAGATCGACCGCCGTATTGGTGGACCACAGGAGGTCACGCCGTGAGCGGAGAAGAGTTTGTACCCCTGTCGCTGACACCCTTGTTGATTGGGACCTTTGCGGCCATCGCCTGTGCGCTTCCGGGAAACTTCCTATTGTTGCGGAAACAGGCACTTATTGGCGATGCGATCAGCCATGTTGTGTTGCCTGGCATTGTCGTCGCGTTTTTGCTGACAGGTGCCATTTCAACCTGGCCCATGATGCTGGGTGCGGCAGGAGCGGCGATTGTGGCCGTGGTAGTGATCGAGGCCATCCGGCGGTTGGGTCAGATTGAACCCGGTGCCGCGATGGGCGTTGTGTTCACCACCATGTTTGCGGGCGGCGTTTTGCTGCTGGAGCAGACCGACACGTCTACCGTCCATCTGGATGTGGAGCATGCGCTTTATGGAAATCTAGAGAGCCTGATTTGGCTGGATGCAACGGGCTGGTCGTCACTGTTGGATATACAGGCATTGGCTGAGCTACCGCCTGAATTGCCACGCATTGCGCTGACGTTGGTGGGGGTTACGATGTTTACCTGGTTGTTCTGGCGGCCGCTCAAAATCTCGACCTTCGACGAAGGCTTCGCGCGTACCATCGGTATCCGTACGGGCGCATTGGGGATGGCGCTGGTCATTACAGCAGCGGTCGCGGCTGTGGCTGCGTTTGATGCCGTGGGATCAATCATTGTGATTGCCATGTTCATATGCCCACCGGCAGCGGCTCGGATGATGACCAACCGGCTTGAAATCCAGATCGCCTGGAGCGTTGCGTTCGCATCTACGTCTGCCGTGCTGGGTTACGTACTGGCAGGTTACGGTCCTTTGTGGTTGGGAAGTGCTGATGCTGTCAGCGCCGCGGGGATGATCGCAACAATATCAGGCCTTATATTGGCGCTTACGGCCGCTATTGGCCCCTGCCGGACCCGCAGTGGAGCACCAAGCGGCACTTGACTTGGCGTATTCACGCCAATGGTCGCTGTGCAGTTTCGGCTGAACTTCGCCAAGTGGAAACAATCGCTAATTCTTAACGGGATTTATTCCATTTTCGGTGATACCAAACTTCCAATTGAAAACCACAAGACCACCACTCACTCTGGTATGTCCGGCCAGTTCTGACCTTAGTCGCTACCCCCTTATCGGCGCGGTCAGTCTGGCCGGACACCTCGTTTTAAGGCCCCCTCACACTTGTTCTAATCAGTGGTCGAATCGCGCTGACCTATGCTAGGTCTAGCGGTATGGTGTATGCGGACCCCAATATCAGCGAAAATCATCCGGTGATCCGGCAACTTGACGATGCGGCCATTAACCGAATTGCAGCGGGCGAAGTTGTTGAGCGACCGGCATCTGCCGTCAAGGAACTGGTAGAAAACGCCATTGATGCCGGGGCCACTCGTATTGGTATTGATATAGCGGACGGCGGCAAGACCCTGATTCGCGTTACTGACGACGGATGTGGGATCGTAGCCGAGGATTTGCCGCTGGCGCTGTCGCGCCATGCAACTTCGAAGATAGATGGATCAGACCTGCTGAACATCCATACTTTTGGTTTTCGTGGCGAGGCGTTGCCTTCATTGGGGGCAGTGGGGCGTCTGACCATTACCAGCCGCGTACCGGGGTCTGATGCCACCTCGATCTGCGTATCGGGTGGCAAGATGGACGCAGTAAAGCCCGCAGCCCTGCGTGCTGGGACCGTTGTAGAATTGCGAGACTTGTTCTACGCCACTCCGGCACGGTTGAAATTCATGCGCACGGACCGGGCCGAGACGCAGGCGATTTCAGACATTGTGAAACGTTTGGCGATGGCCGAGCCCGCGATTGCGTTCACCCTGCGCGATGTCTCGGGTGGGGGCGAGGGGCGCGTGACCTTCCGCGCCGACCGCGAGAATGGTGATCTGTTTGATGCGCTGCATGCCCGATTGGCGCGTGTTCTTGGCCGTGAGTTCGCCGAGAATGCATTGCAGATCGATGCGACACGCGAAGGGCTCCGGCTATATGGATATGCCGCGCTGCCGACCTATTCGCGCGGGGCTGCAGTGGCGCAGTATCTGTTCGTCAATGGGCGACCCGTGCGGGACAAGATGCTGACCGGTGCGCTGCGAGCGGCCTATTTCGATTTCCTCAGCCGCGACAGGCATCCGGCGGCGGCACTGTTCATAGATTGCGATCCAACGCTGGTGGACGTGAATGTGCATCCGGCAAAATCCGAGGTTCGGTTCCGCGATCCGGGCCTCGCGCGTGGTTTGATCGTGTCCAGCCTGCGTCACGCGTTGGCCGAGGCCGGGCACCGGGCATCTTCGACCGTGGCCAACGCAACCTTGGGTGCGATGCGGCCCGAGCCCGCACCTGCAACCCCGGCGCGGGTGTATCAAATGGATCGCCCGTCACCCGCGGCCCGTCAGGCGGCCTATCGGGCGCAATCTCCGGGCTTTGCGGAACTGTCGCAGGACTATAGCGGACGTATCGTGGAGCCGGTGCCCGAAACTGCACCGGCGGAAGAGCCGCAAGACCTGCCCTTGGGCGCGGCGCGTGGGCAGGTGCACGAGAATTACATCATCGCCCAAACGGCAGACGGCATGGTGATCGTAGATCAACACGCCGCACATGAACGGCTGGTTTACGAAAAGCTCAAGTCCCAGATGGTTGAAAATGGCGTAGCCGCCCAAGCGTTGCTAATCCCCGAAATCGTCGAACTAACAGACGGCGACTGCGCGCGGCTGATGGCCGTTGCAGAGGACCTGTCACGCTTTGGACTGACCATTGAAGCCTTTGGTGGCGGGGCCATCGCGGTGCGCGAGACTCCGGCCATATTGGGCGAGGTCGATGCCCGCGCGATGATCCTCGACATCCTTGATGAGCTCGCCGATCAGGGCGAAAGCCAGACGATACAGGCGCGGATCGAGGCAATCCTGAACCGGGTGGCCTGCCATGGCTCGGTCCGGTCGGGCCGCCGGATGCGGGCCGAAGAGATGAACGCCCTGCTGCGCGAGATGGAGGCGACGCCCCATTCCGGTCAGTGCAACCACGGGCGGCCAACCTATGTGGAACTGAAGCTGAGCGATATCGAACGCCTGTTCGGCCGCAGTTGATCCGCTGGCCCGCTCGGGCTATGAAGAATAAAACAAGAACATCTGAGGCGACATGATCGAGATTGCTGGCACTCAATATGCGTTGAATGACCCCATCGTCCTGACTGTGGCCGGGGTGGTGGCGTTGATTCTGCTGCTTCTGTTTCTGTCACTTCGGGCGTCACAGCGTTCGGCTCGGATGGCGGAGCCACTGGCCCGGCAGATGGCGCATCTTGGTCAGCATGTACAGCAGCTTGGTCAGGGGCAGGAACAACTTCGCGGCGGATTGCAGCACGTGTCGGACACACAGGCCAACGCGCAGGTGCAGGTGATCCAGACCGTTGAATCCCGCCTATCATCGGTGCAGCAGCAAATGAATGACCGGCTGGCGGATAACGCGATAAAATCGGCGCGTGCCCTGGCCGAGATGCAAGAGCGGATGAAGGAATCGCTGCATGGCTCGTCGAAACAGACAGCGACCTCGCTGACGCAATTGCAGGAACGTCTGGCGGCCATCGACAAGGCGCAGGACAATATCACCAAGCTGTCTGGCGACGTGCTGTCGCTGCAAGATATCCTGTCGAACAAACAGACGCGCGGGGCGTTCGGGGAAATCCAGCTGAACGATATCGTCTCGAAGGCGCTGCCATCGGATAGTTTTCAGCTGCAGGCCACGTTATCGAACGGACGGCGCGCTGATTGCCTGATCAACCTACCGAACCCTCCCGGACCGATCGTGATCGACAGTAAGTTCCCGCTGGAAGCCTATGAGGCGCTGATCGGATCAACCAACGACATGGAACTGAAAGCTGCGGTGCAGATGTTCCGCAGTACAGTGCGCAAGCACATCAACGATATTGCTGAGAAGTACATTCTGGACGGTGAAACTGCCGATGGCGCTTTGATGTTCTTGCCTTCCGAAGCAGTCTATGCCGAGCTGCACGCCAAGTTCCCGGAATTGGTGCAGGAGAGCTTTTCGAAACGCGTCTGGATCGTTTCACCAACCACGTGCATGGCGACGCTGAACACCATGCGTGCGATCCTGAAGGATGCGCGCATGCGCGAACAGGCCGGTGCGATCCGCAAGGAATTGGGGCTGCTGCATAAGGATGTGGAACGTTTGGGCGACCGGGTGTCGAACCTCGATCGTCATTTTGGGCAGGCGGCAAAGGATATCTCGGAAATCAAGATTAGTGCGGAAAAGGCGGGTCTCCGGGCGCAACGGTTGGACAATTTCGACTTCGAAGAGCTTGCGCCGGATGACCAAACAAACGTCGTGCCGCTGGGAAAAACCGAAGGCTGAGTGTTACTGGATGGACAGGTCCAGATTATAACCAACCGTCTTGCCGGTGTCGCGATCGTTACCCATCAGATAAACACGAATGGTGTAGTCGCCATCATCTGGAAGCTCGATCCGGGCGGTATTGCCATCGATTGAGCCATTGTAAATTGCGACCCCGTCACTGCCCGGAGGTAGGATATTGAAATAGATCACCCCATAGCCGTTGGTGTCACTGACTTTGAGGTCGGCGAACATCTCCTGCCCAGCCTTGGCGCCCAGTTTATAGTCGAAATATTCGTCACCGGTGACAGTACCATTCACCATCGTACCGAAATTGCCCGGTTGGAATTTCACATCTGCTGTCATCTGTGCGGACACGCTGGCTCCAAAAGCCAACAACAGCGCTATAGTTGCCGTCCTTAACAATGCTGGAATCTCCCATTTAGTTGGCGTCGGTAAACAACCCTACCATAACGGATCAAATTCGAAGGAATGGCTGGAACAGGCGCGGCATCAGCTTGCTGAACTTTAGCGGGGCGTCGGTGACGGCCAGGCAAATGCAATCCTCAGAAATATCTGCCGTGGGCGTGTGATGGATAGATTGGTCGGCGATTTCGACATCGCCGCGGGCGAAGCGATCGATCTCGTCGGAGAAAGCACCCTGCAGGACCATCGTCAGCTCTATGCCGTTATGGCTGTGATCGGGCACCGCCGCGCCGGCAGGGATGAACAACAACCGTGCGGTGGCCTCGCTGGTCGTGGGCAGGATTGCCTGTTTAACACCCATGCCAACAGGCTTCCACTTGATCGCGCTTACATCACCGCCAACATAGTCCTGCAGCGGTGTCGGAAGAACCGCACAAGACGGGCGCGCGGGTTTCGCTCTTGGTGCGCCCTGAGCAATCAATGCCATTGTTGCCGCCAACGAACCGTCGCTCATGCTTGCAGACGCATCTTGTTCCTGCAAAACACATCCACCAACTGCTTCAAAGCTTTCAGCGCGGGCGCGGCAGTGGTCACACAGTGACATATGTGTGGCGACCATCAGGTCGAATGCTTCTGGCAGAGTGCCTGCGGCATAGGCCATCAGCAGGTCGTCTGTCAGGTGATGTTTGATCTCGTTTCTCATGCTCGTCATCTCAGTTCATCGCGTGGCGCAAGCGGTCCAGCGCCAGCCGTATCCGTGATTTGATCGTCCCCAAGGGCAACCCGGTCTGAGATGCGATTTCTCGATGGCTCAGATCTCCGAAGTAGGCCTTCTCGATCAGCTGTCTTTGCGCCTCAGGCAACGCCGCCATGGCATCACGCAGCTGCGCGGTTTCCTGTTGCAGCGCCAGAACGTCTTCCTGTTCCGGCTCTGCTTCTGGCCCCCAACCGAGGTCTTCAGGTTCGGGGCGGCGTTGTTTACGCAACACATCGATGCGCTTGTTTCTTGCGATCGTGAACACCCAGGTCGCAACTGTTGCCCTGGTCGGGTCGAACAGATGCGCCTTGTGCCACAGGGTCGCCATAACCTCTTGCGCGCATTCCTCGGCCAGCGCGGCATCTGATCCGGACTTTATCAGGAAAGCTTTTACGCGGGGTGCGAAATGCTGAAACAGTTCGGCAAACGCTACCTGATCCTGTGCGTCACGAATTCGTCGAATGTGGCTTACCCACTCTTTCCTTGTGTCGCAGGTTTTATTTTGTCCGTTCACCGGCTTACCTTTGATCCGTTTGGGTCCGCGCCAGACGGGTTTGGCGGCACAATCGGCCGTCGGGTCGTCCAAAGTTGCGGTGTCGATCTCGGTAAACATAACCACAATACGCGGCGTGGCCCAAGGTGGATCAGTTTGATGGAATAAATTTCATCCAAACGACGCCACGTATCGTAATGTACTAAGAAAGGACATGTGGAAAAGAATGTCATTTGAACAGTTTGCGGACCGCAGGGAATAAAAGCGCCATGAACAGTGTAGATCATATCGCGGGCCACACCTATCACGGACGAAAGGGTGCTGTTGAAAATGCGTTTCGTTACTCGGTCGACTACATTCTGTTTAACCCTGAAACCTGTTCCAGCACGCCATCGTTATTTTCGATCAATGGGGCTAATTTAACCAGCTGGCTTGATCGCGATCACGGTGGTGAACCGGGGCAGGGACGCGGAGCGATTTGGCTGCGCGAGTGCTTTGATGCGCAAGGCGTTCCGCAACCCGCCAAGATTACGCTGCTGACCCAACCACGCGTTTTGGGGCATGTATTCAATCCGGTTAGTTTCTGGTTCTGTTTTGATAAGGCAAATCAGCTTTATGCCGTAGTGGCTGAGGTGACCAACACTTACGGTACACGCCACAGCTACCTGTGCCACAAGCCTGATCTTTCACCGATCACCTCCACCGATCGTATTTTGGCCGACAAGTTGATGCATGTTTCTCCGTTTCAGAAGATCGAAGGCACATATTCATTCCGGTTTGACTATCGTGATGAGCGGGTGGGCGTTTGGATCGATTATGGACGCGAACGTGGTGGCCTGATTGCGACGCTGACAGGTCCTCGCAAACCACTCAGCAACCGTGCTATTCTAAGATCGTTTTGGCGGCGTCCGTTTGGTGCGCGTCGGGCGGTATTTTTGATCCACTGGCAGGCGGTGAAGCTGTGGTTCAAACGGGCGCGGTTCAGCCCGTTTCGCACCGCGCCGGTTCCCGATCAGCCCGTGTCCCGGTCGCGCCAGTAAAGCCCGCCGCTTTGCGCAAGATCAAAGACGGTCGCCTGCCGGATCGTTCAGATGGGCCTGAACCGCGAACACGAGGAGTTGGTACAGATGTTGGAAATCTCGGCAAGAAAAATCGCCCAGGTCGCCATGATGGGGCGTGAACTGGACCGGGCCGAGGGCGAATTGCGCGCATTCATCGATCGTATGGGCGAAGATGAACAAGCGGAACTGGTGGCCGTCATGTGGATCGGTCGCGAGAGCTTTTTTGCTGAGGATCTGGCCGAAGCCATCGCGACTGCCAAAACAGAAGCATCAACCCCGTGTGCCGACTACCTGATCGGAACACCTCACCTGTCGGATCATCTTGAGAACGGTTTGGACGCGTTGGGGATTTCGGCTGAGGATGTCGAGAACGATCTGATGTAATTGTGCGCCGCACCCTAACTGCAAATAGAACGTCGGAGCGGATGAAGCGCTGAACTGGTTGTTCAATAAGCGTTAAGAGAAGTTAATGCGGCGCTCCGGTGCCATTAATGTCGACTGCTTTTATCAGGTTCATCACCAGCCCTGGCGCTGAATCTTGAAGGAGAACGACATGGCACATGTACAGACAGCAAACGTCCAGAAGGGTCTCTTTTTTGGCCTTTTCGCGAAGCATGCCGAATCGAAGGTCGAGCATTTCCGTCGCAGAATTTACAGAAATACAGTCCATGAGCTCGAGCGGCTCAGTGACGACCAGCTTCGCGATATCGGAATTCCGCGCGATGAGATCATGCGACGGGCCTATCACAGCGTTTACCACAACCGACCCTATCAAGCGCGTGCTTGAACCACCGGCGACTGCCGGACCGTTGAAATAAACACGTATCGTGAGTTAAAGAGTATGCTGGATTCCAACCAAACCCCGAGCCAAAGTCCCTCAACCAGCGCATTGTTGTTGTTCGACCGGGCAATGAAGATGCGCGCGATCAGAACCGATATCGTCTGCGCTGCGCAGGACTTGAATCGTCTTTCAGACAACGATCTGTCGGAATTGGGTATAAACCGCTGCGATTTAGAAGCAGTGATTGCGCAATATATCTGACCGAACCGTAGTCAAAACAGCCACCCCGAGGCCTTCGGAGTGGCTGTATATATTTCAGGCAGTATGATCCACCACCTGCAAATGTTGCGCCAGCGTGTCGATCTCGCCCATCCAATCCTTAACCAGTTTCGGATCGCTCGGTGCAGCGTGGACGCCTGCCGGGATTGCGCGGTTTAGAACGGCTTCGACGGCCAGTGAAACAGGAATGGACACAAGACGTGCCATGGCTGTGCCACGCGCATCCCCCCAAGCATCCATGACATAGGTTTTGTGCCAGACCGGGATGCCGTCTTTCTCGGCCTTCAGCCCAACGCACAGAACCACGCGGTCGGGTTCGCCCTCATCATAGGCGTTCTCGGCCCAGAACTGATCCGACATCTCTTTCAGGCGCGCATCGCCTTCAGCCCCCGAAAGGGTTTCAATCTCAGTGAACACGCCCGACCACGCGTCCGCCCAACCGTTCAGGCGCAGGGTGCCGCGGACGAATTCCTTGACGGTCCAGTGGTCCTCGAACTGGTATTCTTCCATGAAGGGCAGCGAGTCACGGTTCGGGTAGACTTCAAAGCTTTCGGGCGTCGGAAGAGGGGCGATATAGCTGCTGATCGCATCCCACGGGCGGGCAACGTCCAGCGGGGCATAGTCGCGGATCGATTTCGACGGCGAGCGCAGCGCTTTGAGTACGCCCAACGGCGACCAGCTGAATTTATAGCGGAATGGGTTGGGGTTCTTGGGTATTCCACCGCAATAGGAAATGAAGCTCAGGTGATTTTGCGGATCGAACGCATCAGAGGCGCAGTAGTCAGCGACCAGAGCGTGCGCCATCAAATGATCTATCCCCGGGTCCAACCCGACCTCGTTGACCAGCGCCACCCCTGCCTCACGCGCCTTGTCGTCCAATGCGCGCATCTCGGGCGCGATGTAGGAAGACGAGACAAAGTTGGCCTCTTTCGAGATCGCCAGTTCCGCCAGCGGCACATGCCAGTCGCCAGGCAGCATCGATACGATGACGTCACCCTTCTCCAGCACCGAGCCCAAAGCATCTATGTCAAAGGCACGAATGTCGTCGGTCAGGTCTCCGACTTCTGCTTTGGCCTTTTCTATTGTCCGGTTCCAGACGGTGACCTTGTGCCCGCCTTCAATCAGACGGCGCAGGCCGGGGATGGCCGACAGGCCAGTGCCACACCAGTGAATCGTCATCACTCAGATCCCTTCGATATGCGTTTTGTAAGTTGCTTCTGCCCGACCCCAGACGCCGCTGTCCAGATCGGTGAGGGTCAACAACGACGGAAGTAGTTGCGCCGCGTAGTCCTCGGAACTTTCGATAGGCAGCATCGATGGCAGGTTGTCGATCGCCATAACGTCCATCACCGGGTCGGTAGCCACGCGCAAGGCTGGTGCATCCCATGTGGTCGCGCGGTCATAGACCGGTACCGGGTTGTAATCGCTGTCCGGGTCGCAGGCCACATCGCCGACAGCTGTGAGGTTCCGCGAGGCGGTCAGCGCTGACCGTGGGACAAAGACCGGTGTGCCGGGGCGGGCGAAGATACAGTTCAGGAACAGGTCGTGGTCGAGGATTTCAGGGAATGGTCCGCCGCTGGCGGTCTCGGCCATGTCCCACTTGGTAACGCTGACGCCCATCGCTTCGCACAGGTCTGCGGCACCCGTTCCAACGCGCCCCAAAGCCCCGATGACGATCGCACGGGGGCGGTCGACGTTGGTGGCGTTCAGCTCGGCCAGCAATTCGGCATTCAGTGCGTCTTTGCTGGGGTAAACCCCAACCGGCGGACATTCTTCATCCCGTTGCTGAGCGGCCCATGTTTTGAGCGTGACGGCAGCGCCCGCATAACCGGCCCAATAACCAAAGGCGGCGACCCGGCGGCCGTTTTCTTCGACCAGGTACTCCAGATCATAAAGTGTGCCGCCACCGGCCTTGAACCGCTCCAGCAGCGCACGGCCGGAGTGCTGGCCCTTATAAGCGTGGCCAAACATGATGTGGCGGTGGGGCAGTGGTGTGCCGTCTTCGGGCAGTTCCTTCAGGCCGAAGATGATGGCGTTCTTCGGAGCTTCGGGCCAGGAATTCTCGGCTGCAATCTCGCACCCGGCTTCCTTGTATCCATCAATAGGGATCGCGCGAACTGAGCTTTCCTCGACCGTCACGCGAATACCGGCGGCGATCAGTGCAGCGGCACCTT
This sequence comes from Ruegeria sp., assembly GCA_040829945.1. GTDB lineage: Bacteria > Pseudomonadota > Alphaproteobacteria > Rhodobacterales > Rhodobacteraceae > Ruegeria. The sequence goes on along the minus strand of JBFOLN010000006.1, from coordinate 3,134 downwards.
CAGGGGTCAGCCCCACCCGTTCCTCGTTCGGGCGCTGTTCTGCCCGGACCCAGAGATGTGTCATCTTATTTCCTTTTATCAGAGCATTCCGGCGGCGCGTATCGCTTGAACGGAAGGGCGCGCCTCCATCGCCTCCCGGAACGCGATGATCTTGGGAAAGGTCGAGACATCGACACCGTCGCCTTCCAACCAGCTGCAGACCACGTACAGATAAGCATCGGCCAATGAAAATGACTCGCCCAGTACAAAGGGTCCGCGCAGTCCGTTGGAACTGATATATTCACAAGACGCAGTCATCGTTTGCGCGACTTTGTCTTTCATATCTTTCCAACTGGATTTCTTGTCGGCCCAGCGGTGCCCGCGCAATTTGTGCGCATGGTTCACATGCATGGTGGATGCGAGGTAGTACATGACCTCGCGCATGCGGGCCGCAAGGACCGTATCGTCAGGCACCAACCCGGCCTTGGGTGCCTTGGCCGCAATGTATTCCAACAACCCCCCGGTCTCAGTCAGGATGCCGCCGTCAACCACCAGTGCCGGAACCCGGCCCTTGGGATTGATTTGTTTGTAGGCGGGTTGGGTCTGCTCACCCCCTGCGAAATCCAGCTGGATTGCTTCATATTCCAACCCGGCTTCCTCCAAAGCGATGGCAACAGCGATCGAAATGGTGCGTGGAGCAAAATAAAGCTGCATTAGGGGCCTCCGGGGTTACAAGTGAGTCTGCGCGAAATGCCGTTCAGGCGCTTCCAGATGGGGCACCGCGTTGAACAGAACCGGGCTAAGCTGCGCGCCAATCGGGTGCAGACGATGCATCGACGTGTTCATGATGGCAAGGGCCACCCGTGCCATGGACGGGATGTCCAGCCCCATTGCCTGCCGTACCACCATCGAGATCAATCCACCCGAGGTTACAACGATCGCTGGTCCACCTGAGGTACCGATCTCTTGCAATGCATTCGAGACCCGCTTTTCAAACGACTCGAATGATTCCGGAGCATCAGCGATTTCACCATTGGCCCAGGCGGTAAATGTCTTGGGTAGATGTTCCACGAACCCTTCCCGGTCTGTCGGAATCGTCACGCCGTGCTGATCCTGAAACAACTGTGCAAGAGTGAAGTATTCAATCTCGTTCAGTCGCGCGTCGCGAACGGGCTCTGCCAAACCCATGCTGGCGGCGGTCTCGACATGCCGGGTCAGCGTGCCGCAATAGACACGCGGATGGTGCGCCCTTGTATGCTTCAGATGCGCTCCCAGCCACCGGGCCTGTTGATGGCCCAGGTCGCTGAGCTTGTCATAGTTAATCTCGTCCCGCGCGGTTGTGTTGGCCTGCCCGTGACGCACCAATGTGATATGCGACATGTCGATCCCTCTTGCGCCTAGGTCTTAGGGCAGGTTCAGGGCCGGTGCCAGAGGGCTTTCGCACTTGCCCAAAAAAAGCCTACCGCCTTCGCTGTTTGTGGCTATTGTCGGTTCCGAACAATTAGCCGGAGAGACCCATGACCGTCGATCATACCCGTTTTCTGGCCGATCTGCATAAGCTGCGCACGTTTGGTGCCTCGGGCGTAGGCAAGGGTGTTGTCCGCCCCGCCTATTCCGAGGCCGATATCGCAGCGCGCCAGTGGTTGGCCGAGCGTATGGCCGAGGCTGGTCTAACCCCGCATTTCGACCCAGTCGGTAACTTGTTTGGATTGGCCGAGGGGAAATCGCTTCTGATGGGGTCGCATTCAGACAGCCAACCCGAAGGCGGTTGGCTCGACGGTGCACTGGGTGTGATCGCCGCGCTGGAAATCGCGCGGTCCAGTGACAGGCCTGTCTCGGTAGTCAGCTTTCAGGACGAAGAAGGGCGGTTCGGGGTCACAACCGGATCTGCGGTCTGGTCGGGTGGATTGCCTCTGGAAAAAGCAGATGATTTGACCGATGGCACAGGTATCAACTTTGGCGTTGCACGGTCCTCGATGGCTGAGCTATCGCAAGGCTTTATCGACCCTGCCCGGTTCAGCGGCTTCATTGAGATGCATATCGAACAAGGTCCCTCGCTGGATACTGCCGGCGAGCAAATCGGTGTTGTTACAGATATCGTTGGCATTCGCGATATGACTATGACCTTCGAAGGGCAGCAGAACCATGCCGGAACCACACCAATGCACCTGCGTCACGATGCCTTTCAGGCTTTGTCCTTGTTCAACGCGCGGCTCAACGACCGTTTTCGAAATGTAGTTACACCGCAAACGGTTTGGACCATCGGACGCGTCGATCTCCACCCGAATGCTTCGTCCATAGTCCCGGGGCGGGTGAGGTTCTCGATGCAATGGCGCGATGGTGACGCCGAACGGCTGGTGCGTATGGAGGAGATCATTCGTGCCACCGCGCAGCAGGTGGCCGAAGAACTGGGCATGGCATTGAACTACGGCCCTATGTTGGGGCTGGAGCCTGTCAGCATGGACACCGACTTACGCAGCGCGTTGGAATCTGGCGCACAGGCCGTCGCACCGGGCAGGTGGCGTCCGATGCCGTCAGGAGCACTTCACGATGCCACCAACGTCTCGCGGCTAATGCCGGTTGCGATGTTGTTCGTGCCCTCAATTAACGGAATCAGTCACGATTTCGCTGAGGATACGGCTGAGGATGACCTGATTGCTGGCTTGAATGCGCTGGATTATGCCGTTCAGTCGCTGAACTAGATCGTGTAGTAAAGCGCGATTAAAATGCAGGTTTTCCAGCCGGTTGCCCTCCAATATGAGTGGGTCGATTATACTTGAACTTGCTCGAATGGTTCCAGTTCTTCAGCTTCCGAATAAGGAGCGTTGCCTAACGGAAAAAAGTTTCCTATAGGAACATTATTGATGCATGCGCCCGTATACAGGCCTGCCGTGACGAAGGTGAATTGCCAAAATCAGGGGCTGAATCGTTGCAATATACTCAGCTTGGGTCAGACTGACGGGCATTCGAACTGATCAAAATATATAGAGATGGTAAAACCCATGACATCATTGAAACGCACGCCCCTTTACTCACTTCATGTTGAGTTGGGAGGTAAGTTGGTTGATTTTGCGGGTTGGGAGATGCCTGTTCAGTATCCTTTGGGGATTATGGGGGAGCATAAGCAATGTCGTGAGAAGGCGGCGGTGTTTGAT
>JBFOLN010000005.1:0-157384 GCA_040829945.1 Ruegeria sp. | reverse complement strand
TCCATGATGTTGATGCCGCGCTGACCCAGCGCCGGACCAACTGGCGGCGACGGGTTCGCCTGACCTGCAGGAACCTGCAGCTTCATTGTACCAGCAAGCTTCTTGGCCATTTGGTTTTCCTTTCAACTTAGGCAGGACGCGCCCCACCCAGATTATGTTGCGTGGTCCGATCCGGGATCGCGATCCCAGCAACCTCCCACGAGAGAATCTCGCCCGAAGACGATAGAGGCGGCATTTACAGGGGAATGTCTGGGTTGGCAAGCGATCGATCCCACATTTCAGAAGGACCGGATTGAACATACAGCAGTAAATTAAACGTCGAACTAGGGATATGCTATTATGTCTATGAGGTCGATGCTCTGACCTGGAAAGGAGAGTACGATGAAGCTTATATTGTACTGCTTGGCATTTCTAGTTTCACTCACCGCCCACATCCACGAACTGAAAGCTGGCGAAGTTGCGGATGCAGCGCGTTCGGGTGACATAGACAGACTAATCGCGCTGCTTGAGGCAGGGGCACCAGTAGACGAACCCGGAGCCGCTCAACCTCTCCACTTTGCGTGCATGTCTGGGCAAACAGAAGCGGCACTAATTCTTATCGAACGCGGCGCAGACCCCAACGCTGACTCTGCGCTGGGTACGCCCCTGATGGTCGCGGCAACCCGCGAGCAATCGGAAATCATGGAACTTCTGCTTGCCAATGGAGCGGACGCGTCTGCGGTCGGAGGTAAAGATGAAAGGACTGCGTTGCATGCTGCCGCACATACTGGCGCGCTGGAGGCAACACGCATTCTCCTCGACCATGGCGCCGATCCAGACGCGCGTACGAAATTCGGCGAGCCAGCTTTGCATTTAGCGGTTAAACGTAAACACACGGAGGTCGCAGATTTACTGCGTGCTGCAACAAAATGGACACCGCCTCCTTCACCTTCAGATGTCGATCTGGCCGCTATCGACACACAAACGATGCGCAATGCGATAGACGTGTGTGACGTCTGTCATTCCATTGACAGCCTTGAGCCGCGAAGCGGCCCGCCCTTGCTGGGTATTTACGACAATCCGATCGCAGGGACTGAAGGGTTTACTTATTCTGAGGCCTTAAAATCCACTAAGGGAGTCTGGGACGTCGCAACACTCAATGCGTTCCTAGCTGATCCGAAAATGGCAATCCCCGGAAATGCGATGGGAGCCAGCGGTGACGATTTGAGGGTGACAGATCAAGCAACACGTTGGGCCATTATCGCCTTCCTCCGAGAGCAAGGATAACGGGCGACACGCCTTCCGGCACCGTGACTACGCAACTAAAGGCTTTCAGTTCCGCCATGGTGACACCCGGCTTGGACGACGAATGATACATACTGAAGAATATTCGCTGTGCACGCTGGCGAGGTTTGCGCATCCATAATGTAAAACCGCGGCGCAATAGGCACCGCGGTTTAACTACCCGAAGAGAAGCTTGCCTAGCTCTGCTTCGTAACCTGTGTGAAGTCCAGTTCGACCGGTGTTTCGCGACCAAAGATCGAGACCGAAACCTTCAGTTTCTGGTTCTCGTCGTCCACGCCTTCGACCATGCCGTCGAAATCTTCGAACGGACCATCATTGACCTTGACCTTCTCGCCCACTTCGAAGGAAATCATCAGCTTGGGCGCTTCTTCACCTTCCTGAACACGGTTGAGGATCTGGTTCACCTCGGCGTCGCGCATCGGCATCGGACGGCCCTGCGGGCCAAGGAAGCCGGTGACGCGGTTGATCGAGTTCACGAGGTGATAGCCCTGATCCGACATTTCCATGTGCACCAGCACATAGCCTGGCATAAAGCGACGCTCGGTGGTGACCTTCTTGCCCCGGCGCACTTCGATCACCTCTTCGGTGGGCACCAGAACTTCGTCGATATCGTCCTCAAGGCCCTGCTCAGCCACCGACGTGCGGATCTGCTCTGCGATCTTCTTTTCGAAATTCGAAAGAACGCTGACCGAGTACCACCGTTTCGCCATGAACCTGTCGTCCTTGTTTGCCTTTGGTGCGTCCGGATTGAGCGAAGCACCGTCATTGAATTTCTATCACGTCACCCGGAATAAAAAGCGGCGCGCAGCTCGAATCGCCGCACGCCCATTCCGAATAGTTCCGTGTCAACTACTCTGACACGGCGCGCTGTGCAAGGGGGCAATGGTATATCTACCGGCCCCGAACGGGCTTAGTTGAACGCGCCCAGAACCAGTTGCAAACCGCCGCGAATACCCAGATCGACCAGCGCAAAGAACACAGCCGTCAGCGCCGCCATGATAAACACCATGACCGTGGTCAAAAGCACCTCACGCCGGGTCGGCCAGACGACCTTTGCAACTTCGGCTCGGACCTGCTGAATGAACTGGATCGGGTTTAAGGTGGCCATGAGGCTTGTATCTCTCTGCTAGCGGATGGGCCGGACATAGCCGGGCATTGCGGCAATTTCAAGGGTTGTTGACACCCCTTTCAGGGCTTGGGCTTGTGATCCCATTCGTCACTAAGGATGCGGCGTGCATCGCCTTCGGGATCCTCATACTGGTTTGAGCGGACCGTGTAGATAAACGCCACAAGTCCAACCCCACCCAAAAGCAGGGAAATCGGGATCAGATAGGCAAGCACTTCCATCAGGGTTACCTCAGCCGCAAGGCGTTCAGCGACACAGTAATCGACGAGGTCGACATCGCCAAGGCCGCGATAAGAGGTGTCGCCAACCCGGCAACGGCCAGCGGGACGGCGATGACGTTATAGACGGTGGCGATGCGGAAATTCTCGCGAATCCGACGGGTCGCCTTGACGGCAGTCTCGCAGGCTTCGGCGATTGGTGACAGATCATTGCCCAGCAGCACGATATCCGACGCCACCCGCGCCGCATCCAAGGCGCTGGCCGGTGAAATCGACACATGCGCCGCCGCCAGCGCCGCGGTATCGTTCAACCCATCGCCGACCATCAAAACGTGCCTACCCTGATCGCTCAGTTCCTGCACCTTGGCCGCTTTGTCCTGTGGCAAGGCTTGGGCGATCCAGTTCTCAATACCCAGCTTACCTGCCAGCGCACGAACCGCGCCTTGCGTATCGCCAGAAATCAGAATGACGTCTTTGCCTGCCGCGCGGAATGCCGCAATCGCCTCGGCAGCGCCTGCGCGCAGACTGTCGGTGAAGGTAAAACGCGACGGGGATTGCGAACCTATAACCAACCACGCGGCGGTCTGTTCACCATCCTCACCTCCGACCCATGCAGCACGGCCCAGTCGAACGCGTTGATCATGATAGACACCTTCCGTGCCATAACCCGGAACCTCGACCACGTGGCGCAAAGCGGCGGGCTTGATCCCGGCCTCACGTGCAGCCTTTGCAAGGGCAAGTGACACGGGGTGCGAAGAGGCCTCGGCCAAAGCCAATGCGACGGCCAGATCGGCGCGGGAATGATTCCCGAGATTAGTCAGTTCAGGAGAGCCGGATGTGAGGGTGCCGGTCTTGTCGAACACCACCGTGTCCACTTCGGCCAAGCGCTCCAGAGCGGTGGCGTGTTTGATCAGCATCCCGCTGCGAAACAACCGGCCAGAGGCTGCTGTGGTTACCGCCGGGACGGCCAAACCCAACGCGCAGGGGCACGTGATGATCAATACCGCCGCTGCGATATTCAGCGCAGTACGAATATCGCCGGAATAGATATACCAGCCCATAAAGCTGAGCGCCGACAAGATATGCACCCCCGGCGCATAAAGCTTGGCCGCCTTGTCTGCCAGCGAGGTATAGCGTGACCGGCCTGATTCAGCGATGGTCACCAGATCGGCCATACGGTGCAGCGAGGTATCCTCGCCCACCGCCGTCGCACGAATGGTCAGGGGGCCGGTCAGGTTTACCTCACCTGCGCTGACGTTCAGCCCGACCTCGGCAAAGACGGGGAGGGTTTCCCCAGTCAGCAGCGAACGGTCCAACTCGGACTGGCCCGAGACGATTTCGCCATCCACGGGCATACGCCCGCCGGGGCGTACCAAAATCAGATCACCCACGCTTAGGCTGGCAACGGCCACTTCCTCCTCGGCCCCATCCACCAGCCGGATGGCGCGCGGGACCTCCAGCGCGGTTAATTCTTCGGCGGCCGAACGCGCCGCGGCGCGGGTGCGATAGTCCAAGTATCGGCCCGCAAGCAGGAAGAACGTCAGGGTCAAAGCCGCATCAAAATATGCATGTTCACCGCTGAGCGCGGTTTCCCAAAGTGATGTGACCAGCGCCAGCAGGATCGCCAGAACAATCGGCACATCCATGTTCAGGCGCCGCACGCGCAGCACGCTCCAAGCATTGCTGAAGAATGGTTGAGCCGAAAACGCGATTGCCGGGAGTGCAATCGCTGCCGAAATCCAGTGGAACATGTCGCGCGTCGCGTCGGTGGCGCCGGACCAGACCGACACCGATAACAGCATCACGTTCATTGAGGCAAAACCTGCCACCGCGAGCCGCATCAGCAGATCGCGCCCCGCCTTGTCAGTTTGTGTTGCCGACAGGGAGCCGGGATCAAGTTCGTGCGCCTCAAACCCGACACGTTCCAGCACTGGAATAAGATCAGCAGCACTTATGTCGGACGCCGCTTTGACCATCGCGCGTTTTAGCGTGAGGTTGACCCGCGCATCCTCAACACCGGGATGGGCGTTCAACTCGCGCTCGACCGTAGCGATACAGGCCGAACAATGGATCCCCGGCAGCGATAGCGCGATCTGTACATCTTCGGGGATTAGCCGCGCCGGTTCCGCGGGCGCTGCGATGCAACCGGGACAAGCTGCTGTGCCTGGAGTGGCTTGGGCAACCATTTCACTAGCCCTTCACATTTAGCGGCACACGTTGTGCGAATTCAGCACCATCTTTGGCTTTGGCCACAAGGCGAATATTCCAGTTACCCTTGCCAAGCTTAGCCGGTGCCGCATAGGCGATGCCATCAAAGGCAAAGTCTGGCGAGAAGTCGTCTTTCACATGGGTGGCACGCCCGACAACAGCCTGTAATTCAGCCACCTCTACAGGTGAACCGGTTTGATCGGTGATATGCAACACCAGCAGACCCCCGGTCAGTTCGGCCCTGATCTCCCAGCCCAACGCCTGATGCTCCTGCAAACGTTCATTGAACTCCTGGCTGGCGACGTACGAGTTCTTCACTTCCAACCCCGGAAAGGTCTTCACCGCGCTGTAAGCCAGGACGAGATTCACCGCGATGATCACCCCAAAGGCGACGACAAATACCGCAAGTGCGTGTTTCCCGGTGAATTGACGTTCAGCCATTCTCAGTTTCCTCGCCCGTTAAACGTGGTGTCCTTGTAGGCCCGCTCACCGCTTTCCAGATCCTCGACCCAGATGCGAACCGATGTGCTGTCGATCGCAGCAGGTCCGGTGTCTTTCGAGGCGGAGATGTAAACACGCGTCAATTGTGCCGTATCTGCGGTGACATTTACAGTGTTGCCTTCGACGCCCTCGATTTCGATCTGCAGTGACGGATCACCCGCGAGCGACAATTTGAAGGGTCGATCCTCGCCGTGCTTGTTGCGAAGGCGCACGTCATAGGTGTTACGGATCGTACCATCAGAAAGGGTCACGAAGGTCGGGTTCCGAACCGGCGCTACGGTCAGGTCGATATCCGAGCGGATAAACAGTGCAAAGAGCAAGGCAAAACCTACCAACGACCATAGCGCAGTATAAAGGATCGTGCGTGGACGCAGAATGTGTTTCCACACGTTCTTTGGCGGATGGCCTTCGCGTTCGCGTGTCTCATCGCTCAACGCCATATAGTCGATCAGGCCACGCGGCTTGCCGATCTTGGCCATCATATCATCACAAGCATCAATGCACAGCGCACAGGTGATACATTCCAGCTGCTGTCCGTCGCGAATGTCGATACCCACCGGGCAGACATTCACACAGGCCATGCAATCGATGCAATCACCGAGTTCGCTGTCTGCCGTGCGTTTTCCCTTGCCACGCGGCTCACCCCGCCATTCGCGGTAACCAACGACCAGAGTATCCTCGTCCATCATCGCGGCCTGAATGCGCGGCCAAGGGCAGGCATAGATGCAGATTTGTTCGCGCGCGAAGCCGCCAAAGAAGAACGTCGTACCTGTAAGGATCAGCATGGTGGTATAGGCCACCGGATGCGCATTACCGGTGACCAGATCACGCGCCAATGTTGGCGCATCTGCAAAATAGAACACCCATGCACCGCCGGTTGCCAGCCCGATAAGGAACCAGGCCACCCATTTGGTCAGCCGCAAGCGCGCTTTGCGGAAGTCCAGCTTCTTTTGGCGATGCAGGCGCAGACGCGCATTGCGGTCGCCCTCGATCCAGCGTTCAACGAGAATGTAAAGGTCAGTCCACACTGTCTGCGGACAGGCATAGCCGCACCAGACCCGCCCCAGCGCTGAAGTAAACAGGAACAAACCCAATCCTGCCATGATCAGCAGCCCGGCAACGAAATAGAACTCGTGCGGCCAGATCTCGATCCAAAAGAAATAAAAGCGTCGGTTTGCCAGATCCAGCAGGACCGCCTGATCCGGAAGGCTGGGCCCACGATCCCATCTGAACCATGGGGTAATGTAGTAGATGCCCAGCGTGACCGCCATGATAATCCATTTTAGATTACGAAATGGACCGGATACCCGTCTCGGGAAAATCGGTTCTCTGGCAGCGTAGAGGCTGGGGGTCGGGTTGGAATCGCTCACAGGCTGGCTCCGGGACTGGCTCTTCTGAGTGTGTGTTCTTCCAGATCATAAACATAGGGACTTTGACATGGGTCAAAACGCGCATCACACAGACACCTTTTGTCACGTTTCGCGTGCCTGACGTCTTAGCCACGAGACAAATGTTTTTACCGCAGGTCTAAGTGCTGCATTTGCCGTAACAATATGGTACCCGCGCGTGTCGGGCTCTGCATAGAGTTCAACAATGCGCCCGGCTTTTATATCATGCTCGACGAAATGTCGCACGGTGACGGTAACCCCCTGACCAGCGCGCAAACCATCCAACACCAGATTGCCCGGTAACTCGGTGCGGCCCGTGCCACGTTCTGGACCCGCGCCATGCTCGGCTAGCCATGTCGTGGCCTCGGTCGTGCCGATCTCTTCCAACCAGGGCAACTGCGCCAGCTCTGCCGGTGTCCAGGAGGTTTTTCCGCCCAGCAGCTCCGGGGCCGCAACAATGACCACGGGCGACTGCAACAGCATTTCTGACTGGACACCAGCCCAGCCGCCGGGACCATATCGAATTGCAATGTCGACACCACCCGGACGTAATTCGACCACATCGGCGGAAGGATCGAGGATCAGATTCACTTCGGGATGTGTTTGACGAAAGCCCGGTAGTCGCGGCATCAGCCAAGACGCCGCAAAGGACGAAGTCAGCGATACATGCACAGGACGATCCTGGCTGGATCTGGCCAGATCACCCACAGCCACCTCGATAGCGCCAAACCCAAGCAGCAAGGCACGCGCCAGATGTTCTCCTTCTGCGGTCAGGGTCAGTGCTTTTCCAGTTCGATCCAAAAGAGCCGCACCGAGATGTTTCTCAAGCACTCTAAGCTGCTGGCTAATAGCGGCATGACTGACATTCAATGCGGCTCCGCCATCAATCACATTGCGCTTTTCAGCGAAGGCCGCGAAGGCCCTAAGCGAGGCCATCGGAGGAAGAGAAAGCCAGTCCATATGTAATCCAGACTTACACAACGGAATAGTTATTGAGTCGCATTCAGCGCGCCAAAGGTCAATCCTTATTGGCAGAGACGACTCTGGGTAGGAGAAACACCATGCTGACCGTTTTTGCCAGAACCTTCATGAATGCAACCCGTATCAACGCCCCCCATATCAAAGACGCATCGAAGCCGGGCCGTCGCAAGCGTCGCTGGCTGCCTGAAAACCACTGGTGGATAGAGAACCCACGCAATGTGGATCTGAACAATCTTTGAAACCGGCTTGAATACCGCATCTGGACCGATGTCGAACACAGCCCTATTGTTTGAAAATCGGCACCGGCTGTTCTGGAAACGCGCGAACAGATGGAACAGCCGGTGCCTCAGCCTCCGGGCGATAGATCGCCCGGAGGTGTTCTTTAAGCCCTACTGACCACCACCCAACTGGTGGACATAAGCAGACACTGCGCGAATTTGCGCATCAGTCAGACGGTTTTCCCACGATGGCATCACACCGAAGCGGCTGTAGGTGACCGTTTCGGTCAGGGCCTCTTCGCTGCCGCCGTAAAGCCAGATCGCATCCGTGAGATTCGGTGCACCCTGGACAACATCGCCTTTACCATCCTCGCCATGGCAAGCTGCGCAGTTGTCCTCGAAAACGACTTTGCCTGCTTGCGCCGCCGCATCGTCTGTCTGCGCATTGGTCAGAGACATGACATATTGGACCACCTGTGTGATCTCCTCATGTTCAAGAATCTCACCAAAGGCCGGCATCTCGGAATAGCGCGCATCGTCGCTTTCTTCGTTACGGATGCCATAGGCGATCGTGTACTCAATATCCTCAAGCGAACCGCCCCAAAGCCACGCATCATCCAGCAGGTTCGGGAAACCTGGTGCGCCTTGTGCACCCGAGCCGTGGCACTGCGCGCACCAGGTCCGGAACACAGCGCCACCCGCATTGACTGCGTATTGCTGCAGCTCGGCATCATTCGCGATGTCATCCAGCGGGGTTTCCACCAGTTTGGCATTCAAGGGCGCATTCGCCTCTTCAAAGGCAATCATGTCCTGTTGAACCAGTTCGCGCGAAGACCAGCCCAGCACACCTGCTGTCGCAGAATGTACCAAGGGCCATGCCGGATACATGATCGTGTAGATCACGCCCCAAATAATGGTGGCGTAAAAGGTCCATAGCCACCAGCGCGGCATCGGGTTGTCAAACTCTTCGATACCATCCCAGCTGTGACCCGTAGTATTTGGATCGCCCGGCTGTTTTTCAGGTGTCTTGCTCATTGCCGCGCCTCCTTGGATGTGGCGGGTTTGTCTTGCTGAGGCGCAGGGGCATCAGCGTGCCGGAAGGGGATGTTGGCCGTGTCCTTGTATTCTTTGCTGGCACCAGGGCGAAAAACCCAGATCACGATGCCAACAAAGAAGGCGAACAACAGCAGGAGCATCCAGCTATCCGCGAACTGCCTGAGGAGTGTGTATTCTTCCATCACGATCCTCCTTTAGCGGCTTGCATCAGGGGTGAAGGTCGAGAAATCGACCAACGTGCCCAGCATCTGCAGATAAGCAACCAGCGCATCAGCCTCGGTCAGTTCGGGCTGACCGTCAAAGTTGCGCACGTTCACCTTGTCACCATAGCGCTCCAGCAAACCGTCATAGTCACTGTCCGGATCCGCCTGAGCGCGGAAGTCCGCTTGCGCGTTCTCCAGCATCTCGTCGGTATAGGGCGTGCCGACCATAGCATTTGCCGCCATAACGTCGCCGATGTATTTGCCATCGATCTTGCGATGCTCGAGGAAGCCATATTTCGGCATAACCGATTCCGGCACTACCGACTGCGGGTCACGCAAGTGGTCCACCTGCCATTGATCCGAGTAGCGCCCGCCTACGCGGGCCAGATCAGGCCCGGTACGCTTGGACCCCCATTGGTGAGGATGGTCATACATCGATTCAGCCGCCAGCGAGTAGTGGCCGTACCGTTCGACCTCGTCCCGCATCGGGCGGATCATCTGGCTGTGGCAGGTATAACACCCTTCACGAATGTAGATGTCACGCCCTGCCATTTCCAAGGGGGTGTAGGGGCGCATACCCTCCACCTTCTCGATGGTGTTCTCAAGGTAGAACAGCGGGGTGATCTGTACGATGCCACCGATGGTCACGACCAGAAAGCTGAAGATCAGCAGGAGGGTCGCGTTGGTCTCGAGGATCTTGTGTTTGTCGAGAATTGCCATTGCTCCGGCCCTCCTTATTCAGCCGGGACCGCAACGGTCAGGCTGGCCTCTTTGGCCGGCGCTTTCCGTACAGTCATCCACAGGTTGTAGCACATGATCACTGCTCCAGCGAGGAACATGACCCCACCCAGACCACGCACCACATACATCGGGAACTTGGCGGCAACGGTGTCGGCGAACGAGTTCACCAGAAAGCCGTTAGCGTCCACTTCACGCCACATCAGGCCTTCCATGATGCCCGTGACCCACATCGATGCGGCGTAGAGCACGATGCCAATGGTGGCGAGCCAGAAGTGCCAGCTGACCATCTGCAGCGAATACAGACGCTCACGCTTCCACAAGACAGGCACCAGGAAGTACAACGCACCAAAGGTAATCATACCATTCCAACCTAGTGCGCCCGAGTGCACATGGCCAATGGTCCAGTCAGTGTAGTGGCTGAGGCTGTTCACAGCACGGATCGACATCATCGGACCCTCAAAAGTGGACATGCCATAGAAGCCGACAGCGATCACCATCATACGGATCACCGGGTCCGTGCGCAGTTTGTCCCATGCACCCGACAAGGTCATCAGACCATTGATCATACCACCCCAGGACGGCATCCACAGTACGATCGAGAACACCATACCCAGCGTCGAAGCCCAGTCAGGCAACGCGGTATAGTGCAGATGGTGCGGACCAGCCCAGATATACAGGAAGATAATCGCCCAGAAGTGAATGATCGACAGCTTGTAACTGAACACCGGACGCTCGGCCTGTTTCGGGATAAAGTAATACATCATGCCCAGGAATCCAGCCGTCAGGAAGAAGCCAACGGCGTTGTGGCCATACCACCACTGGATCATGGCATCTTGCACGCCCGACCAGACGATGACCGACTTGGAACCCCAGATGCTGACCGGGATGGTCATGTTGTTGACCAGATGCAGCATGGCGACGGTCACGATAAAGGCCAGATAGAACCAGTTGGCCACGTAAATGTGAGGCTCTTTCCGCTTGACGATCGTTCCCAGAAAGACCGCCAGATAGGCCACCCAGACCACGGTTAGCCAGAGGTCAACATACCATTCAGGTTCTGCATACTCTTTCGACTGAGTTCCACCAAGCAGATAACCGGTCGCGGCCAGAACAATAAACAGCTGATAGCCCCAGAACACGAACCATGCCAGATTACCGCCCCAAAGGCGCGCCGCACTTGTCCGCTGGACCACGTAAAACGAAGTCGCGATCAGCGCGTTACCACCAAAGGCAAAAATCACCGCTGACGTATGCAACGGTCGCAGACGGCCAAAGTTAGCATAGCCCTGTGCCCATTCAAAGTTCAGCGCTGGAAAGGCCAACTGGAACGCAATAAAGGTTCCCGCCAGGAACCCGACCACACCCCAAAAGGCGGTTGCGATCACGCCGTAGCGGATCACGCCATCCATATATTCCGCCGAGCGATCTACAAGAATATCTGGCTCATCGGTGTTTCTAAGCGTCCAGATGAACAATCCGGCGGCGATAATCATCACCAGTATTGCGTGCACCTGATACGCCAAATCCCGCGCATAATTGGACCCGATGGCTGCGAACAGCACAACCAGTCCAAGCACGATCAGCTTGATGTAATTTGACATATTGCGTCCCTTTGCCATGCCCCGCGCGATTCTTCATGTCACACGAAACCCTTTTGACTGCATGCGGTAATGCAGCGATGCCCATTTTGCTGCTTTGATCTGTATCAAGACAAGCCCCTGTTTTCTGTGACAGGTATTTTTCAGAAACTAAGGACGCGCTCTGCTTTTGGCGGCGCCGGAAACACGAGGTCGACATGGCATACAAATCCCTACTTACAGTCATGACAGAAACCAAGCTTTCCCAAACGGCTCTGGCGCAGATGGTGACTATGGCGGAAGCGCAAGACGCTCATGCCGAGGCCCTTTGTCTTGGCGTCGACCGAAGCCAGACCGGATATTACTACGCCGGTGCAAATGCGCTGATCCTGCAGGAAACACTGAGTCGCGCCAATGCCGAGGCCGATGAGATTCTCGCCTATGCCCAGGATTACCTAGGCAATTCCGGTGTACGTTGGTCGGCTGAAAACGGCGTCGCCCAGATCGCTGATATCGGACGGCATGTAGCGCGCCGCGCGCGGTTCTCTGATCTTGTCATATTGCCGCGGCCCTATGGAAAAGATCGCGACGCCGAAGCCGAACCGATCGTTGAGGCCGCCATGTTCGAGGGCCATGCTCCGGTCTTGCTGGTGCCGGATGACGTTAAGCCGATATCTTCACCCAAAACCGTGCTGGTGGGCTGGAACGAAAGCGTCGAGGCCATGCGAGCCATCCGCTGCGCGCTGCCATTTCTGAAACGAGCCGAACTCGCGCGGATCGTCGTCATTGACCCCCCGCGACATGGACCAGATCGCTCAGACCCGGGCGGGATGCTGTCTCAGCTGCTGGCACGCCATGGTGTGAAATGCGAGATTGATGTGCTCAGCAAGACCATGACCCGCGTATCCGATATCCTCAACCGTCATGCCGCTGATACCGAGGCTGATATGATCGTCATGGGTGCCTATGGGCATTCGCGTTTTCGCGAAGCCATTCTGGGCGGCGCAACCCGCAATATGCTGGAACAATCCGAGGTGCCGGTTTTTCTGGCTCATTGACGAAATCAACCAACCGAGAAACCGCCCCACAGGGGCGGTTTTAACTCAGGCCTTGCGGATCAGTCCAATCAGGAACAACAGGATAACCGCGCCTATCGTCGCAAAAAAGATCGAAGAAAACAGCCCTCCACCAACGGCGAAACCCAAAGCGGGAAAGATCGTGCCTGCCAGAAATGCACCGACGACCCCGACGATAATGTTTCCAATCAGGCCAAACCCGCGCCCTTCCATGATTTTCCCGGATAGCCATCCGGCAATCGCGCCGATAAAAACCATGGCCAGTACACCGCTGAATTCCATTGTGAACTCCTGATTATGTGGGGCCAACGCCAGAACACTCGGGCGTCAGACCAGAAAACCGCCATCCGTATCATCACCTGCCTCTTCCATGAGGCGCCCCATATCAGGGATCGTCACGTGACGCTTGCTTTCAAGTGTTATGACCTGATCCTTTTTCAAGGCAGATATCTGACGACTAACGGTTTCCAGCGTCAATCCAAGATAGTCGGCCATCGCTTCGCGCGTCAGAGGTAGATCAAACACGATCGGGCCAACCATGCCCGATTGGTGGAGCGACGCATCTCTGCGAGCAATGATCGAGAGCAGGCTGGCAATCTTTTCCCGCGCAGTTTTGCGTCCGAGTACCAGCATCCACTCACGGGCTGCATCCAACTCGTCCAGTGTCATCTGCAACAGGCGCTGTGCAATATGCGGTGTCGTCACCATCATGTCTTCGAAAGGTTTTTTTCGAAAGCAGCACATCACAAGATCGGTCGTCGCGACCACGTCATATGGCGCGTTCTCACGCCCGGGTCGGCCAACGAAATCACTGGGCAACAACAAGCCCACCATCTGAGTGCGGCCGTCTTCCATCGTCTGGGTCAAAGACGCGATTCCAGACACCACAGAGCCGACGAAATTCATCGGATCGCCGGACCAGATGATCGTCTGTCCAGCCTCGAAGCTGCGATAATACTTGATGTTTTCAAGCTCTTCCAGCTCGTCTCTTTCACAATGCGCACACACCGCGCGATGCCGGATCGGGCATTCTCCGCAATTGGTATGGTCGAATTGGGCCTTGAGTGTCATTCGCGTTTCCATTTGATTTCGGTCAAAGTACCCTGGGCCCTCCCGCTATAGTCATATCTTTATGACACTGAAACCTCAACTGGCACAGCTTGGACTATTTGACGCGAAAGTACCGCGTTACACGAGCTATCCCACCGCCCCTCATTTCAACAATGACGTGGGGGCTGACCTGTTTGGCGACTGGATTTCCGGGATTGCCCCCGGCAGTTCGATCTCGCTTTACATTCACGTACCGTTCTGTCGCAGGCTTTGCTGGTTCTGCGCCTGCCGGACACAAGGCACCCAGACGGATAACCCGGTGATTGCCTATGTGGACGTCCTGAAGGCCGAACTGGATCTGCTGGCTGCGCGCCTGCCCGAGGGTGTGACGTTATCGCGGCTACACTGGGGTGGCGGCACGCCTACACTGTTAAACGCTGACCTGATGCGTGATTTGGCCGGGAGGATCCTCGATATCGTGCCCTTGGGCCCCGACGCTGAATTCTCGGTCGAGATTGACCCGAATGAGATTGACGAAGCCCGGCTGGATGCACTGGCTGAGGCTGGGATGAATCGCGCGTCAATTGGGGTGCAGGATTTCGATGATGAAATCCAAAAGACCATCGGACGCATTCAGAGCTATGATACGACTCGCGAAGCTGCGGAGATGATCCGCGCGCGTGGAATTTCCAGCCTGAATGCGGATATCCTTTATGGTCTGCCTCATCAGACCAAAGCCCGCATGACCGAAAGCGTTCAAAAGCTGCTTTCTCTGAACCCGGATCGGGTCGCACTTTATGGCTACGCACATGTGCCCTGGATGGCCAAGCGCCAGCAACTGATTCCATCAGATGCGCTTCCCACACCGGAACAGAGACTGGAACTTTTTGAAACCGCCCGGCGTCTGTTCCTGTGGGACAATTACGCTGAGATCGGGATTGATCACTTCGCGACACAAGACGATGGGCTGACCCACGCGCTACGCGCCGGTCGACTGAAACGAAACTTCCAAGGCTATACTGACGATCAGGCCCCGATCCTGATTGGCCTGGGTGCCAGCTCGATCTCGCGCTTCCCGCAAGGCTACGCCCAAAATGCCCCGGCAACTTCGGCCCATACCAAGGCCATTCGAGAAGGACGGTTCTCAACCTCCCGCGGGCATTTGTTCAAGGGTCAGGATGTTTTGCGGTCTCGTCTGATCGAGGCGCTAATGTGCGACTTCCAGATCAATTCGAACGAAATCTTGCGTGACTATGACATCTCTGCCGCCGAATTGCAGCAGATGTACGCCAAGGCAAACTCTGCTTTCGACGGGCTGTTACGTGTGGACGAAAACGGCTTGTTCATACCGCCCGAAGCGCGCGCGCTGACCCGCATGATCGCGCGCAGCTTTGACGCATATGATCTGAGCAAAGCTGGGCATAGTTCCGCGATCTGAACACACTTCGGCAGGTCGTTTTCCGCGACCTGCCCCTCTAATCCGGCACGGGGGCTTGACGCATGCCTTCGGTTTTCTCCACACTCAAGGAGTGGAGAGGCCCGCCTCTTCGCTGCCTGAGGCAGGCAATCGCAGACAGTTCTTGCCGACGCGTATGCGTTCGACAGCCCTTTTCGTGCAGCCATTCTGCAACCTGAAAGAGGGACAGCACCTATGCGCGTTTTCACCGTCCTCGGCCCCAGCCAATCGGGCAAATCTACCCTGGTCGAGGCCATAAGCCGCCTCGACGGGCGACCAACCACATTCGATGTTTCCGGAACCGTGCACTTGCACGGTTTTTCTTACTTGGACGAGCCTTGGTGCGCGGTAGACGTGGACGGAGGCGGTGACGCTTTGGCCTATGTCGGTCCAGCCATGGCAATATCCGATGCTGCGGTTGTCGTGGTGCCACCAGATCCTGACGCCGCCGTCCTGTGCGCCCCTTATCTGCGTCTTGTCGAAGAAGCTGGTATCCCCTGTTTCCTTTTCATCAACCGCATGGACAGCCCCAATGGGCGTATTCGCGACATTGTTGCGGCATTGCAGACCTATTGCTCGCATCACATCACACTGCGTCAAGTACCCATCCGCGAAGGCGGGGATATCATTGGCGCGGTCGACCTGATTTCAGAACGAGCATGGAAATATCAGGAAGGCCAGCCCTCGGCCCTAATCGAACTGCCACAATCAGTGGAGGATCGTGAACAGGAGGCTCGCACTGAGCTGTTGGAGACCTTGTCGGATTTCGATGACCACCTTTTGGAGCAACTGATCGAGGATAAGCAGCCCCCAAGCGCCGAGGTCTATGATCTAGCCGCTCAGGCCTTGCAGAACCATCAACTAATTCCTGCCTGCCTCGGTGCGGCAAGCCATGGCAACGGCCTGACCCGGTTGATGAAAGCGCTGCGCCACGAAGCACCGGAATTCAACATTGCGGCAGACCGGGATGAAGCTGAAGAAAACGCCCGTGCAATCGCAGGTTTCGCAGACGTAAAGAAACACATAGGCAAAATCACCGTTCTGCGCGGTCTAGGTGACGGGGTCAAAGCACATGAGGCCCTGGGTGGTGAGTCTGTTGGAAACCTGACCACACTGGACGCAAAAACTCAGATCAACGCGCTGGAGGCCGGTCAGATCGGGCTGGCCGTAAAGTCTGATCATCTCAATCCCGGTTTTATCTATGACAGCGCATCGGCAACCCCGTTGCCCGAATGGGCTTCGTCGCACCCAGCGGCGCACCGTCAGGTCGTCTCACCCGCGCATGAGCGCGACGACGTGCGCCTGTCGAACGCGTTAAGTCGGCTGGTTGAGATCGATCCGGGCCTGCATCTGGAGCAGGATGAACTGAGCGGTCATTCGGTTCTGGGCTCGCAAGGACCTCAGCACATGCGACGCGTGACGGCCAAGCTGGCCGAAGACTTCGGGATCGAAATCGAAGCCGAAGCGGCCGGGACCGCATATCGCGAAACCATCCGCACGAAGGTTGAACATCGTCACCGTCACCGCAAGCAATCCGGCGGTGCGGGACAATTTGCCGATGTCGTCATATCAGTCGCACCCCTGCCACGCGGATCGGGGTTCCAGTTCGAAGAGATTGTCAAAGGCGGCGCGGTGCCTCGGAACTATATTCCTTCGGTGGAGCATGGCGCTAAGGATGCTCTGGCCGAAGGCCCCGAGGGTTTTCCTGTGGTAGATGTCAAAGTCACATTGAGTGACGGCAAACACCACAATGTGGATAGCTCCGATTATGCCTTCCGAACCGCAGGTAAGAACGCGGTACGTGAGGCGCTGCCCGAAGCGAAACCAGTCGTGCTGCAACCGGTTCTGAATGCCGAGATACACCTGCCTTCGGCCTTTGTCGGTGATCTGGTCCCAACGATCAGTTCGTTACAAGGGCAGGTTCTGGGCTTTGAGGGTAACCCGAACGCCCCGGGCTGGGAGATATTCAACGCTCAGCTCCCTGCCGTGGCTGAGGACGAACTGCACCGAACACTCGCCAGTGCCACCCGTGGCACCGGTTGGGTTAAGCTGCAATTCGATCATTACCAAGAGTTGCGTGGCCCTGTTCCCAATTCGGCCAAGAACAAGGAAATAGCCTAAGGCGAGAGGCGCGGGCTGCTTGTCAGCCCGCCGCCGCAATCAGTTCGCGGGTATAGTCGGTTTGGGCGTGTTCGAACAAATCCTCGGCCGCGCCCATCTCGACCACATCCCCGTTGCGCATGACGATGACGTTATGGGACATCGCGCGCACGACCTTCAGGTCGTGGCTGATGAACAGGTAGGCCAGCCCGTATTTCCTTTGCAGGTCGCGCAATAGATCGACAATCTGCACCTGCACCGTCATGTCCAGTGCGCTGGTCGGTTCGTCCAGCACCAATAGTTTGGGCCGCAACACCATGGCGCGCGCGATCGCTATGCGTTGCCGCTGACCGCCCGAAAACTCATGCGGGTAACGGTCCATCGCGGCTGGATCCAACCCGACCTCGGTCATAACTTCGGACACAAGTTCACGCGGGGCGCGGTGGGGGTCAACCTTGTGGATGGCCAAACCCTCCGCAATAATCTGCTGACAGGTCATCCGAGGGCTGAGGCTGCCAAACGGATCTTGAAACACGATCTGCATATCCTTGCGCAACCGTCTGAGCTCACGCGTTGACCAGCGGCGAACGTCCTGATCACGGAACGTGATCCCGCCCTCGGACGCGATCAGCCGCATGATGGCCAGAGCCAACGTTGTCTTGCCCGAGCCGCTTTCACCCACAATCCCCAGCGTTTCACCGGCGCGAACGCTGAGTGTCGCGTCATTGACCGCTTTCACATACCCAACGGTTCGTTTCAGAAACCCACGCTGAATCGGGAACCAGACCTTCAGATGATCAGTGCGTGCGACTTCTTCCGCGCCCATTGCAACCGGGTCAGGATGCCCGGAAGGCTCAGCCGCCAGAAGCTTGCGCGTATAGGGGTGCTGCGGGTTGTCAAAAATCTCGGTGGTAACGCCAGTTTCGACGATCTCGCCGTCCTTCATCACACAGACCCGATCAGCGATGCGGCGCACGATGCCAAGGTCATGGGTGATGAATAGCATTCCCATATTCTCGGATTTCTGCAGCTCGGCGAGCAGTTCCAGAATCTGGGCCTGAATGGTCACGTCCAGCGCCGTTGTCGGTTCATCCGCGATCAGAATGTCCGGCTTGTTCGCCAACGCCATCGCGATCATCACACGCTGACGCTGTCCACCGGACAGTTGGTGTGGATAGCTGTCCAGCCGCTCTTCGGGGTCGCGGATACCGACCTTCGTCAGAAGTTCCACAATCCGTTCCCGCGCTTCATCACCTGTTACGCCCTGATGCAACGCCAACGATTCCGCCATCTGCTTTTGGATCGTGTGCAACGGGTTGAGCGATGTCATCGGCTCCTGAAAGATGAAGCTGATGTCATTGCCGCGCACGTCCATCAACCTGTCTTCGGACGCGCCAATCATCTCTTGCCCATCATAGGTAACGGAGCCTTCGACAATCGCGCTGTCGCCCAGCAGCGAAACGGTGCTGAGTGCCGTCACGGATTTACCCGAGCCGGATTCGCCCACCAAAGCTACCGTTTCACCCCGATCCACGGTAAAGGACACACCTTTCACCGCAGCAGAAACCTGCCCGTCTTGCCGGAACGAGACCTTGAGGTTGTTCACATCTAGCAGGCTCATGAGAAGGTCTTTCTGGGATCAAACGCATCGCGGACGCCTTCGAATATGAAGACCAACAGCGACAGCATGATGGCAAAGGTGAAGAAAGCGGTGAAGGCCAACCACGGGGCCTGCAGGTTCTGTTTCGCCTGCAAGGTCAACTCTCCGAGCGACGGCGCTGAAGACGGCAAACCGAAGCCAAGGAAGTCCAGCGAGGCCAGCCCACCGATGGTTCCGGTCACGATGAACGGCATGAAGGTCAGCGTGGCGACCATCGCATTAGGCAGCATGTGGCGAAACATGATCGTCATGTTACCCACGCCCAGCGCCCGCGCGGCACGGACATATTCCAGATTGCGCGCACGCAGGAATTCGGCGCGCACGACGCCCACCAGTCCGGTCCAACTGAACAGGATCATCAGGATCACCAACAGCCAGAAACTGCGCCCGAGGATCGCGAACATGATGATGATGACGTATAGCGATGGTGTAGACGACCATATCTCAATGATGCGTTGGAAAATCAGGTCGAGCCAACCGCCGAAAAAACCCTGAATGGCCCCGGCAAAGATGCCAATCAGACTGGCGGCGCCGGTGACGATCAGCGTGAACAGGATCGACAGGCGGAAGCCATAGATGACACGAGCCAGCACGTCTCGCTTGGTGTCATCCGTGCCCAGAAGGTTCTGACCATTGGGCGGCAGAGGTGCAGCGCCCGGACGGTCCACGCTGGTGTTGAAGGAATAAGGGATAAGAGGCCAGATCGCCCAGCCACGTTCGAAGCCGTCGGCCTCGAATGTACCGGCCTTGATCTCGTCGATGATACCTTCTGGGTCGTCGAAACACTGATCCAGCCCACCGCTGTCGATCAGGCACATGACCTCGGGGTCGCGATAGATCGCCTCGGTCTGGAAATCGCCGCCGAATTCTGTTTCAGCGTAGAAGTTGAACACGGGCGTGTAGAATTCACCGCGATATTTCACGAGGATTGGTTTGTCGTTGGCGATGAACTCAGCAAACAGCGACAGGCCAAACAGGATCGAGAAGATGATCAGCGACCAGAACGCCCGACCATTGCGCCGGAAGTTACGCCAGCGGCGCTGGTTGAGGGGGGAAAGCGCCATTTACCCTTCCCTCTTTTCAAAATCGATCCGCGGGTCGACAAGCACATACATCAGATCGCTGATGATGCCGACAACTAGTCCCATCAGGCCAAAGATGAAGAGCGTGCCGAAAATCACCGGATAGTCGCGCGCCACAGCGGCCTCAAAGCCCAGACGCCCAAGACCATCCAGCGAGAAAATGGTCTCGATGATGATCGAGCCACCAAAGAACACGCCAATAAACACTGCCGGAAAACCTGCAATCACGATTAGCATCGCATTGCGGAATACGTGGCCATAGAGCACCTTGCCCTCACTCAGCCCTTTTGCTCGGGCGGTCATGACATACTGCTTCTTGATCTCGTCCAGGAACGAGTTTTTAGTCAGCAGTGTTAGTGTGGCAAAGGCTGAAATGGTCAGCGCGATGATTGGCAGTGCAATATGCCAGAAATAGTCGATGATCTTGCCGAACAAGCTAAGACTGTCCCAGTTGTCCGAGGTCAGCCCTCGCAAAGGGAAAATCTGCCAGTAGGAACCACCGGCGAACAGCACCAGCAACAGGATCGCGAACAGAAATCCGGGAATGGCATAGGCCACGATAATCATACCGCTGGTCCATGTATCAAACCTCGAGCCATCCTTGACCGCTTTGCGAATACCCAGTGGAATCGACACCAGATAGGCGATCAGCGTTGACCACAGACCCAGCGAAATCGAAACAGGCATTTTTTCGAGTACCAGATCAATCACACTGATCGAGCGGAAATAGCTCTCGCCAAAATCCAGCGTCAGATAGTTGCCCATCATTCCCAGAAAACGTTCAAGCGGTGGTTTGTCGAAGCCGAATTCTTTCTCCAACTCCGCGATGAACTCGGGCGGAAGACCGCGCGCGCCAACATACTTGTCGTCGAATCCGCCACCTGCGGTCTCGGCCCCCGCCCCCGCATCGCCGCCCCCGGCAAATCCGGCAAAGACATCACCCTGCCCGTCGATCTGCGCGATGATCTGTTCGATCGGGCCGCCGGGCACGAACTGCACCAGCGTGAAGTTGACGATCATGATGCCCAAAAGGGTCGGAATGACCAGCAGCAGGCGTCTTAGGATATAGGCGCCCATGTTATCGCAGCGCGCCTTTCGCTTTCAGATCGGCTTCTTTCTCGGGGTTGACCCACCACAGGTCGAGATACCCGAGTGAAAATGGAGGTAGGTTTTCAGGATATTCGTACATGTCGTAGTAAGCCGTCCAGTAATCCGCCACATACCCATCAGGGATGACGAAGAACTCATAGCGCAAGACACGATCCAGTGCCATCAGCGCAGCATCCTGTTCGGCCTGATTTGTGGTGTCAAATGACGCTTCAATCACGGCGTCCACCAAGGGACTGGCAAGACCCGCCGGATTGAACAGGCTAAACGCGGCTTCTTCTGATCCATACATCTGGCTCAGACCACCACCGGTCGACAGGAACGAGCCGTAACGGTTCGAGTACACCATATCGTAGTCCCGCTCACGCCGCCGCAGCGTGAACTGAGAAGGGTCAACTTTCTCCGCCGAAGCGTCTACCCCAATCGATTGCAGGTTCTGCACATAGGTTTCGATCATCGTGGCAGTCGAGGTTGGCATACTGGACGCATAAGGGATGTTGACCTTCAACGTCTGCCCCTGGGAGTTACGGCGCAAATTGCCTTCGCCTACGGTCCATCCGGCCTCGTCCAGCAGTTTCGACGCTTTCCGCAGATTGCGCCGGTCGTTCAGTCGCGCAGAGTTCGACTCGTGTGTGACAAGCGCAGGTTCGCTGAACACCTCGGCAGGCACAACGTCTCCCAGAGATTCCAGGAAAGCCAATTCCGCACCTTCCGGAGCGCCCGTCGCTTCGAGATGAGTGTCTTGCACGAACGAACTGCGCGGCGAGTTCAGACCGAACATCAGCGATTCATTTGCCCATTCGAAATTGTAGGCCAGAGCGAGCGCCTTGCGCACATTTTTATCCGCAAACTGCGGCTTACCCAAATTGAACACAAAACCGGATGGCGTCGGCGGGCTACCGTCGGCGATCTCATCCTGAACTACAAATCCTTCGCTGAGCTTCGGGAAATCATAGCTCGAGGCCCACAGTTTCGGGTCGCTTTCGATCCGCATCGTGTATTCACCCGCCTTGAACCCTTCGAACGCGGCGGTCTGATCTGCGAAATACTCAATCCGAATGGTGTCGTAATTGTTGCGGCCCACATTGATCGGCAGATCCTTGCCCCAATAGTCATCGCGAAGTTTGTAGACGATACGACGGTTGATATCATAGCTGTCCAGCTTGTAGGGACCCGAGCCCACAGCAACCTCTAGCCGAGGTTCATCAAGGCGGCGGTTTTCGTCCGCTTCGAACCATGCCTTTGAGAATACCGGGGTCGAACCGACGGTTTCGATCAACCCGCGCCGTGTTACATCAGGGCTGAAGGTAAATTTGACGGTGTGATCATCCAAGGCTTCAGCCCCGGTAACCATCCGACCTACAGCCTGCGCATAAGACGGTAGACCCTGCTCGATAAACAGGCGGTGACTATAGACTACGTCCTCGGCCGTAACTGGCGTTCCATCCCAGAACATCGCCTCGGGGCGCAAATGGAATATCACGTAGTTCCGGCCCTCGTCATATTCCATGCTTTCGGCAACAACACCGTAATACTGTCCAACACTGTCTGATGTGCTTTCGATCAGCGGGTCGTATTGGATTGTTGTCAACGCACCCGCGCGCCCTTTTCGCGAATAGGGATTCAGGGAATCGAACGTACCTGATCCCGCCAACGATAGCTCTCCACCCTTTGGCGCCTCCGGGTTGACATAACTCAGGTGTGGATAATCCGCCGGGTAATCCAGATTTCCGAAATAGGAATAGCCGTGGCTGCGTGTGACACCTTCTTCGGTCGCGCTGGCGCGATCCCCTCCACCCAATGCAATCGCCGCCGAAATCCCAAATGCCGCAATCCAAGAGTGAATTCCGGTCAGGCGCGTCGCAGGCAGAAGGGGTGTCATAGGGCTCGTCCTCTGAATTTTTGTCATCTTCATTGTCGTGCGCGCCAGCTAAAGGTCCAGCACTGTCAGTTGCAAGTTTAGAATGCGTGAACGCTTTGTGAAGTTCTTCTCAGACAAAAAATAAAGCCGCTGCGCAGGGCAGCGGCCTTAAATCCTGCAAATCTGATCAACAGATCAGTTGCCGATGGTCTGCAGATACGCAATCAGATCGGCGCGCTCTTGTGGTTTTTTCAGACCAGCAAAGCTCATCGAAGTGCCCGAGATATAGGCACTGGGGCGCTCCAGGAACGCGTCCAGGGCTTCGGGTGTCCAGTTGCCGCCGTGGGCCTGCATTGAGGCCGAGTAACCGGTAAAGCCTTTAGCTGAAGCAACAGGGCGATCCACGATAGCGTAGAGGTAAGGGCCTGTACCATTGGCGCCGTCTTCCAACTTGTGGCAGGCGGTGCACTTGCGGAATACACGTGCGCCCTTTTCGGGGTCGGCTGCAGCCAACATATCTTCGAAGACCACTTCTTCGCCGTCCGCACTTTCACCCGAGCTTTCGGTTTCGATAATGTAAGCAGCTTCGGCATGATGGCTGTCAGAGCTATAGAGGACATCGGCCCCCCATTTTGCCAGAAGCAGCACCAGGAAGGTGCCAAACAGGCCGGCTGCGGCCTTGGTAACTGTCATCGTGTCGAACATTTTGATCGCGAGTCCATTTCAGCTGTCTGCGGGGTGTCTAAGGCTTCCCCTGAGAAGAGGCAAGGTATAGACACCGCGACTAAACGCCCAATTCAAGAACTTGTTGCACGGAAACGACCAAATGACCAACCGTATCGCATTTCAGGGAGAACCTGGCGCCTACAGCCATGAGGCCTGCCGCAACGCACGCCCCGATATGGACGCCCTACCCTGCCGCACTTTCGAGGACGTAATCGAATCGGTGCGCTCGGGCGATGCCGATCTGGCGATGCTGCCGGTTGAAAACACCACCTACGGCCGCGTCGCCGATATCCACCGCCTCTTACCTCATAGCGGTTTGCACATAATCGATGAGGCGTTTGTCCGAGTGCATATCAATTTGCTGGGCGTGCCCGGCGCCACACTGGAAGACATCACCGAGGCGCATTCCCATCTTGTCCTACTGCCGCAATGCGCGAAATTTCTGAAACAGCACGACATTCGCGGTCGAGTCAGCCCCGACAATGCCCGCGCTGCGCGCGAGGTGGCAGAAATCGGCGACAAGCATTCCGCAGCTCTCGCCAGTGAACTGGCGGGTGAAATTTATGACCTCAACATTCTGGCCCGCCATATTGAAGATCACGGTGACAATACCACCCGCTTTCTGGTGATGTCGCGAGAGGCTGACGAATCGCGCCGTGGTGATCACGGCATGATCACAAGTTTTGTCTTTCAGGTACGTAACATCCCGGCGGCGCTGTATAAAGCGATGGGTGGATTTGCCACCAACGGCATCAACATGACTAAGCTGGAAAGCTATATGGTCGATGGATCTTTCACCGCGACTCAGTTTTATGCCGATATCGTTGGCCATCCGGATGACCGGAATGTGAAGTTAGCGATGGATGAACTGGAGCATTTTACCACAAATGTGGAAGTGCTGGGTGTTTATCCGGCCGCGCAACCACGCGGGTAAGGGACTCAGTCCCGGCACGCGAATTCAGACCGACGAACTCCAGTGCGCCACGCATCAAGGATGATGCTGACATTGGTTTCAGCGCCATCCAGCGAGTTAACCTCCAGATCATACACCCTGCCCCGGTGAATGGTCTGTTGATCCTTCATGGCGCTTCCGGGCAGACGGTCGCCGCGCGCTGTCTCTCTTTGAACGAGAACATCGGTTGGACAATGTACCGCGACAAAAAGAACGTCGTGGTTTGTCAGGCCGCGCTTTAGTGTCTCGACCCAACCAGATGTATCCAGAATGTGTTCAATGATCAGGTTGTTTCCAGCGTTTGCATAAGCCGCCAGAGAAGCATGAAACCCATCAAAGAATTTGGCGCGCTCCGCTGACCAATCGAATTCCTTGCTTTGAAAGCGCTGCATAGGCAACACGCCCGAATCCCGCAGGTGATCGATTGAGACGTGCCAGAATGGCGTCTCTGCTTTCATTTGAAGCGCGCGGGCCAGGGTAGTCTTACCGCTGCTGGACGCGCCGTGGAGAAAGATGATCTGTGACATTCAACAAGATGACCCGAAAGCGATGCGTTCAACGGGAAGGTTCAATCGCGGGAAACGTGAAACACCTTGCATATCGCACCTTCCATCCGTCGGTATTCGCGAAATCCCATGGCTTCGTAATAGCCAAGGCCCTCTGGATTATCAGCCCCTATTGTCGCATCGATGGCCGGCAATCCCCGTTTCAATGCGGCTTGCAGAGAGGAATTGAACAACGCCCGACCTACACCGCATCTTGCAGCAGTCGGTTTTATATGTGTGCCAATGATGCCCCAACCGACTGCGACCTCGTAGGGGTTGTTCTCGGTGGCAAGCTTCAATGACTGGAAACCTAGAACGTCTCCGTCACGAGCCACCGCAACGCTGCACCGGATTCGTTCCGGATCACTGATGTAATGCTCTAGAGCAAAAGTTGTGTCGCTGGGTTTACGCCGCTTCCCGGCAGCAACGAGCGCAGCCAGTACTTCAGCAATACCTTTAGCATCCGTTTCGGCGGCCGCTCGAATGATCGGTTTATCCATATTGTTCATCTGCCCACTCACCTTCAGACGCCATGAAGATGTCGTTCCTCCAGTTCGCGTGCGAACTCGCTCAGGCGTGTCTGAAACTGCCGCCGGAACCGGGATTGCCCAAGCTTTAGGGATTGCAGCAACAATCGGGCCGGTAGAGTCTTCGCACCCATCGATGTTTCGATACGCAGGCGTGTTCGACGTTGAGAAAGCGCCAGAAGCTCGATCACGGTATCACCGTTCATACCTTTGCTGCTGGATTGGAACCTCATCAGTGAAGGCCGGTCGCAATCGGTCATCACGACTGTGATCTGACGTGGCTTGCCACGTATTTTGAACTCGGTCTCCCAAGTGGTTCCGGCCTGCGGCATAGCAGAGTCCGAAATACGCCTCACATCAATCCCGCGCCGCAATGCCATGCGCTCAAAGCGCTCGAAGTCAGAGACCATGCTGAAAACGGTATCGATCGGAACTTCGATATCTTCCTGCGCTGAAAACTGCATGTTCGCTTTTCTCTGCCCTAGATTGGGTTCAGTTTCTCGTCAGTCCAGTGTGTCTGCAAGCCAGTGTTGCAACAAAAAATGCGCAATCGCACCTTTTCTGGCAGGCAATAGCTTGGGATGATCTCCGGCAAAGGCCTGCATCATCTCGGTCCGGGTGACCCACATCGCATCCTCAATCTCGACCGGATCGATCTGGATATCGCGCGACAATGCCTCGCCCGCACATCCAAACATCAAAGATGCAGGAAAGGGCCAGGGCTGGCTGGCGAGGTAGTGGACATCACCCACAGGCACCCCCGCCTCCTCCATCACTTCGCGCCGCACCGCCGCCTCAAGTGTTTCGCCCGGTTCAACGAAGCCAGCCAGCAGCGAGTACATCCCTTCAGGCCAACCGGGTGAACGCCCCATCAGCACCGAATTACCATGAGTGATCAGCATGATGACCACTGGATCGGTGCGCGGAAAGTGCTGACCGCCGCATGCCGGGCAACTGCGCTGCCATCCGCCCTGAGACATTTCGCTGCGCGCACCGCACCGCGCACAGAATCGGTGGGTTTCATGCCAGCCGATCACGGCCTTGGCGGTTGCCGCCAGTTCCGCATCGCGCGGGCTGAGGCGCGTCATGATTCGGCGCATTTCGGCAAAAACATAACCTTCGGGCAGGTCAGGGTGCTGTTGCTCGGTACGGTCCACAAAGTCCCCGACGCCAGACAAATCCAGCCCCTCAGCTGCCCAGTCCGAGATATCCATAGCAAAAAGAGGCGAACCGTCATCCGTCTTGCCAAGGAAAACAGGAGCTTCGATCGCGCCACCCGGACCCTGCTCGACAATCCGGTGATTCATAGGAAGCAGAGCTAGCTGATCCAATGCTTCACCCTGAACAAGCAGCTTACCGCGCCAAAGCAAAGCGCATTTTGCCGAAGGATCACCATATGCCCGCGCCAAACTGTCTGCATCGCCTCGCAGCAGACCCGCCCGATCCAGTCCCGAGCCGCCGAATGTCACCTGTTCTGCGCGTTTCATGCCTGCTATTCCTGAGTGCCGGGCAAAGGGCTGCCATGTCTTTGCTGAGGGTGCAACGGGTATTCGCCAAACAAATTTTTATCCTGCCGTGGAATGACCGCAGCAATGCCCCGGAAATTGCACTAAATCCACCTCATGGTTAAACCACTGTTATTTAGACGGCCAGAAGTTGAAATATTGAAACCCAAGGACTTATCGCACTCTGATCCGGATCTCGGACCTCGCGCGCATATTCGAATCCTGGCGACCTCTGATCTGCATATGCACCTGACATCATATGACTATTATTCGGATCGCCCCAACCCGTCCGTCGGCTTGACCCGCACGGCTAGCCTGATCCATGACGCGCGTAAACAGGCCAGACGCGACGGGGCACTTGTACTGCTGTTTGATAATGGCGACAGCCTGCAAGGCACACCGCTCGGCACATGGGCGGCCGAAATAACGCCGGACTCCCATCCGTTGCCAAAGGCTTTCGACGCGTTGGGTTACGACGCCATTGGATTGGGAAATCACGATTTCGGATTCGGGTTAGACTTCGTCAATCGTATCGCGCGCCAAACCCCCTGCCCAATGATTTGCAGCAACATGCATGGTAACGGGGTCA
Organism: Ruegeria sp.; assembly: GCA_040829945.1. Lineage (GTDB taxonomy): Bacteria > Pseudomonadota > Alphaproteobacteria > Rhodobacterales > Rhodobacteraceae > Ruegeria. Next base: position 129,647 of record JBFOLN010000005.1, on the reverse strand, counting down.
AGACGGGCTGGGAATCGCATGCGATTCTGCAGCGTGTGATCTCGGTGGACGGTCAGGAAGTCCCGATCCGCATAGGCGTTCTTTCTGTTTTGCCTCCCCAAACCACCCGATGGGAGGCGCACGTGTTGCAAAATCAGGTCATTGTGACCGACATTCTGACCGCTGCGCAGGTCGTTGCGAAAGAACTGCTTCGGCAAGGTTGCGACCTTATTGTGGCACTTGCACATACTGGTTTGGGATCGGCGATGGCAGAGCCGGGAATGGAAAACGCGGTCATACCACTTGCGGAAATACCAGAGATCGATGCGATCGTCGCGGGCCACACCCATCTGACACTGCCAGGTAAAACCCATGACGCATTTCCGTTCGTCGACAGTGACCTAGGGTTGGTTCATGGCACGCCGGTGGTCATGCAGGGATGGGCAGGATCTCATCTGGGGATCATCGATCTGACGCTGGAGCGCAGCAGCGACGGGGACTGGCGCATTGTCGCAAGTCAGATCGAGGCGCGGTCGATCCGACAAACGGAACTAGCGACTTCTGAATGCCCCGGCATGACGCGCCTTTTCAACAATGGTCACGCCGCTACCCGCACCAGAGTGACCAGACCTGTTGGCTCTATCACGCATTCGCTGCATAGCTATTTCTCGTATTGCCTCCCGGATCGGGGGCTGGCCCTGACCGCTGCTGCTCAGGCTGCGGCGCTGCGCCCGCATCTGGTTGGTACTGATTGGGCGAATTTGCCCGTGTTATCGGCTGTTGCCCCCGCGAAGTTCGGAGGTCGAGCTGGCAACAGGTACTATACCGACATACCTGCGGGAGAGATTTCAGTACGTCACATTGCGGATCTGAGTGTCTTTCCCAATGAACTACGCGCCGTGCTGGCCACGGGCGCACAGGTTCAGGACTGGCTGGAAATGTCCGCCGGGTTGTTCAACCAGCTTTCCAAGCGTTTGCCCATCGCCCTTTCTGATCCTCTGCGTACTGGTCACAATTTCGACGTCCTTCACGGTGTGACCTATCGGTTTGATCTGTCACAACCACCGCGATTCGACTCCGCCGGACGGCTGGCCGACCCGGCTCATTCCCGCATTCGAGACCTGAGGCTCGACGGGCGACCGATAAAACCTGACCAGAAGCTTGTGATTGCGGTCAACAATTTCCGAACCAGTGGCGGGGGTCACTTTCCGATTTCCCGACAACCAGTCCTGATCGACATGCCGCCGCTACAAATTCCCGATATTCTGCATGACTATGTGGCAGGCCTCCTGCCCACCGATCCGTTGGAACACGCTCCAAGACCATTTTCTTTCATGCGAAATCAGGGTTTCAGCGCTGTCCTGACCACAGGGCCGGGGGCGCAAAAGTATCTGGATGAACTGCAGGAATACCACCCGACTACTCTGCCCCCGGACGAAGATGGGTTCTTGCGCTTCCACCTTACCTTCTGACGGGTTGCCATTTTCGTATGCCAAGCCTATATCAGCGGTGAGAGGTTGGCGCGGGCGAGCGCCTCGCCAACCTGGTCAGGTCCGGAAGGAAGCAGCCACAACGAGCCCCGCTTGGGTCGATGTCCAACCTCTCACTTTGAACCCATCAGCCGCAGGAGGGCGTTTATGATTGTAGCAATGACCCTTCGGGCAGACCGGTTCTGATCCTCTAACATCAACTGACTGCCTGAATACATCACCTGCCGATGCGCGTTTGCCATCCGGCGGGATTGCTGGTTCTGATTACAGGCAGATCAATGTTTCTTTCACAAACGGACCTCGGATGGTCCTCTCACTTTGCCGCGCAGCACGCGGCTGATTCGTCACTTTTGCCTTTTCGCATTGCAGCCGTTCATCGGGACCGGCTGATCGGGCTGAGTTCAGAGGGTGAATCGCCGTTACTCACCCCGGATCAATCTACCGGTGCATATGCCGTCGGGGATTGGGTCCTGACTGACAAAAACAAACGCGTGCGTCGCGTGCTGGACCGGCGAAGCCTGCTGCAACGCCGGGCAGCGGGCACAGGTGCCAATGCACAGCTGATCGCGGCAAATGTCGACGTGCTGTTTATTGTCAGTTCCTGCAACGCCGATTTTAACCTGTCCCGGCTCGAGCGCTATCTTGCGCTAGCTCATCAGGCGGGTTGTTACCCGGTGATCGTTCTGACCAAGTCGGATACTTGTGATGACGCTGGTACCTATCTCGACCAGGCGCAGTCGCTCGCGCAATTCCTAACGATTCTAGCGGTCAACGCGCTGGATCAAACCGATGTCGAACAGGTTCTGTCATGGTGTCCCAAAGGCCAAACCAGCGCATTGTTGGGGTCTTCCGGAGTTGGCAAGACGACGCTGGCCAATGGGATGACAGGACAGGTTCAGGCCACTGCAGGGATTCGGGAAGATGATGCGCGGGGCCGGCACACAACGACCGCCCGTGCATTGCATCATATGCGAAATGGTGGCTGGCTCATCGACACCCCCGGCATGCGCGCATTACGATTGCTGGATGCGCGAGAGGGTGTGGATGAGGTGTTCTCGGACATCTCGGATCTGAGCCTGAACTGTCGCTTTTCTGATTGTCAGCACGACACCGAACCCGGTTGCGCCGTACAGGCAGCGATAAGCTCTGGGGCGCTTGATTCCGCTCGGCTGGAGCGCTGGCGCAAACTGCGACGCGAGGACCAGCGCAACTCTGCTTCGGTGGCTCAGGCGCGCGCGCGTGACAAGGCCTTTGGAAAAATGGTGCGCAATGTGATGCACGAGAAAAAGTCCCGCAAAGGACTGTGACAGAGCGGGGCACCGGTCAACGGTGCCCCCAAACTCAAGCGATCAACCGGGGCCAGACAGCAGCGTTTCTCCGGGCGAACGCGCCGATATGGCCGATATTGGACAACCCGAATTCTCTTGCAGCGAGCAGATGTCGCCGGGCGCCTGAGCCATAGAGATCGGCGAGCCGCCAGACCGCATCTGCGGGGACCATCTGATCATCTTCAAATGCAAACAGATCAACCTGCTTGCCCGTGCCAGCCCAACGGTTTGCTGGCAGTGTGCCACCGATATCGGGCACATAACTCTGGGGCGCGGTGCACCATTTGCGCCATTGCCAATAGACTTGAGCTGGCAGATCCGAACCGAAGCCGACGACCTTCCCGGGAAGGTATCCCAGCGCCTGCACCGCCAAAGGCGCATGACCATACCAAAACAACGCCGCCAGCGCGCGATATGGCCAAGGATGATCCGCCAGTGTCACCAATCCGGAACAGACACAGATCATCCTGTCGATCTGATCAATATCGGATTGCAGCGGGCCAAACATTCCGCCCAGCGAGTGGCCAATGCTCCAGAGTTCTGCTTGCGGAAACCGCCGACGCAACTCGGACCGGGCTGCCGGGATATCGATCAACGCCCAATCAGCCATGGTAACACCAGATCGTTTCTGTGAGCCCGTCAGAGAGTGTCCGAAATCCCTATAGTCATAGGTTAGGCAGGCCATACCCTGTTCTACTGCAAGCCACCGGGCAAAATGCTGGTAGTAATCCCTCGGCACTCCGGTCGCACTGTTGATTACAACAACTCTGTCTGGATATGCGGCTGGAAGGTATAGCCGCGCAGACAGCATCGCAGGTCCGGAAGGAAACTGAAAATCCTCGGTCAAAACTGCCTGCCGCGTGTCTAACATGTTGCCCTCCGACACTATCTGAACCGATCAGTTCACCCAGATTACCTCGAGTCAAGGTTGACGTAGCTGGACCGCGCGTCACCTGCCTTGCTCAATCTTCTTGACTCCGGCGCTAAACAGCCGCTAGCGAAGGCATGATGGTTTCCGCGCCCAACTGGGCCGGGATGAAAAGGGAACACGGTGCGGTTCTGCCCGGATAAAACCGGAAAGACCCTAGTCCGAGACTGCCCCCGCAACTGTAAGCGGAGAGCGATGTCGAGATGCCACTGGCCGCAAGGCTGGGAAGGTCGACAAAGCAAAGACCCGCAAGTCAGGAGACCTGCCATCGGATGCTAAACTGAAACTCGGGCGGGGTGCCCGGTAAGGTTCTGACTGCGCAAGTGCGTCGTTCCGACCTTTCTATTTAACGCCCCACCGAACGCGCGGAGGGCGCATTTATGATCTGGAAGACAAACACGCACGAATTCATCGCAACCGTGTGCCAGCGCACCGGCACACCCTGCCCCGCATTGGCGCAAATGGCACGCGCCCTGACGCAGGCCATGTCGGTCGCACGACCGGTCACTGCATCCGAGTTTGAAATTGAAGGCAGCAGCGAACTTACGCATTGCCCGGAAGGATGTGTCGCCCGCTTTCGCGCCCAGCCCGGTCAGATTCGCGTTTTCTGTGGTATCGACCCGGAAACCGAGACCAATCGATTGGACAACTACGCTGACATGATGTTCGGGACCGAGTTCAGCAGCTTGCCTTCTGACCTGCTCAAGAGCCCACCATGCGCAATGTTGGAGGCCTCGATTCTTGCGTCTTATCCCAGTGGCGAAATTTCGCCGCATATCGGTGTCTAGTGCGCTACATGGCTTGAACGCGGGCCGGTTCGACGGCCCATAACATCTGGGCATTTGTCTCGACGGCACAGGGCCGGACAACGCGCAAACGCTTCAACGCATTTTCGGGTCGTTCCCCGCATTCTACCATCAGGCGCAGCACCACCATCCCGGATCGGCCGCATCCCCCTCGACAGTGCACCAGCACACGTCCGCCACCCGACAGCGCCTGACGGGCAGTAGCGCCTACACCGGGCCAGATATCCTGTATTTCTTTGGGCGGCGTTCCAAAATCCTCGATCGGCAGATGAACCCACCTGCTGGCACGTCCCTGAATATCCGCGCCAAAATTCCGCGCACCATCCTGAATCATCTCGACCTCGGTCGCCATCGAGATCACAAGCCCGGGCTTCCAGTCCGCGATAAGATCGAGGTCCTCGACATAAGTACCGCCGCGCCCCGGCATCGAAGACAAAGCCAACGTGCCTCCACCAACCTGCAACGCATAAATTACTAGTTGCGACATAATCTCCCCCCAACAAACATCACCCAAAAAAGAGACCGGTCTAGGAAATAGAATAGAGAGATTTTAGCCGCTTCACTGCGCAAACCAAAATGAAAATCGTTCGGGCTTGCGGTGGACGCGGGCAGCGGGGGCCTCTACGCTGCATCGGAACGCGAATCCGACAGAGCAGACATGACCGATACGCCAAGCCTCGCCTACCAGGTTCTTGCCCGCAAATACCGCCCCGAAACTTTTGCCGATCTGGTTGGTCAGAACGCAATGGTGCGTACGCTGAAAAACGCGTTCGAGGCGGATCGTATCGCGCAGGCCTTCATCATGACCGGTATCCGCGGCACCGGGAAAACTACGACGGCCCGGATCATTGCCAAGGGGATGAACTGCATCGGACCGGATGGCGAAGGCAAGCCCACGACCGAACCCTGTGGTCAGTGTGAGCACTGTCTGGCCATCATGGAGGGCCGCCATGTCGACGTGATGGAAATGGATGCCGCCAGCCGCACCGGTGTAAACGACATCCGTGAAATTATCGACAGCGTCAGATATCGTGCCGCAAGCGCCCGCTATAAGATCTATATCATCGACGAGGTTCACATGCTCTCAACCAGCGCTTTTAACGCGCTGCTGAAGACGCTTGAGGAACCGCCAGAACATGTGAAGTTCATCTTCGCCACCACCGAGATTCGCAAGGTTCCCGTCACCGTCCTGTCACGTTGTCAGCGCTTCGATCTGCGCCGGATTGAACCTGAAGATATGATTGGTCTACTGCGCAAAATCGCTGAATCCGAGAATGCGCAGATTGCTGATGACGCATTGGCACTGATCACCCGCGCCGCCGAAGGATCAGCGCGGGATGCGACCTCGCTGCTGGATCAGGCAATTTCGCATGGTGCTGGCGAAACCAGCGCTGATCAGGTGCGTGCCATGCTCGGCTTGGCCGATCGGGGCCGGGTGCTGGACTTGATGGATATGATTCTGCGCGGCGACGCCGCTGGCGCTTTAACCGAACTCAGCGGGCAATACGCAGAAGGCGCCGATCCGCTCGCCGTGCTCCGCGATCTGGCTGAAATCACCCATTGGGTTTCGGTGGTTAAAATTACACCCGATGCTGCAGAAGACCCAACTGTTTCACCTGACGAGCGCGCCCGGGGACAGCAGATGGCTGACGCGCTGCCCATGCGCGTTCTGACGCGAATGTGGCAAATGCTGTTGAAAGCTTTAGAGGAGGTCGCCGCTGCCCCTAACGCCATGATGGCCGCGGAAATGGCTGTGATCCGCCTGACCCATGTGGCTGACCTGCCCAGCCCCGAAGAACTGATCAAGCGCTTGCAGGACTCAACTCCGCCGCCCAATGGCGGCCCAGGTGCCGGGATTGGCGCGCCTGGGCAGGTCAGCTCAACGCCACAGGCATCGGCGCGGTCGGGCTATGCCTCCTCGGCAATCGGTGGGAGTGCAGGCGGCCCAACCGCTGCGCTGGCTCAGGATGTACAGGCGGCACTTTCACGCTATCCGACATTCGAACATGTCGTTGAACTGATCCGGGCGAACCGGGATGTGAAACTGTTGGTTGAGGTGGAAAACGGCTTGCGTCTCGTTTCTTACCAACCCGGTCGGATCGAGTTTACTCCAACCGACAATGCCCCGACCGATCTGTCCCAAAGACTGGGTGCGTCGCTGCAACGCTGGACTGGCAACAGATGGGCTGTTTCGATCGTCTCAGAGGGTGACGCCCTTACCATTGCCGAAGTCCGAGATGCCGCCGATCTGGCGCTCAGGCATGAGGCCGAGAAACATCCATCGGTGCAAGCGGTTCTGAGCCATTTCCCGAAAGCGCGGATCAAGAGTATCGAAACAGCCGAACAACGCGCAGCTCAGGTCGAGACCGAGGCGCTGCCCGAGGTTGAAGATGAGTGGGATCCATTCGAAGAAGACTGACCCGGAAAGCTTCGGCTCAGCACATCGAATACTCCCGCGCCCAACGAGAGGAAAGGTCTTGCAAAGGCCTTGACGAGCGGAGGAAGCATCCTGACCTCTTGTGCCGCGCGGTTACGCTTCGTATCTAGGCCACAAATCGAGTGACAGGAGATTACCGATGCTAAAAGGACTCGGCGGCCTGGGTGACATGGCCAAGATGATGAAATCCGCACAGGATTTACAGACCAAGATGACCGACATGCAGGAAGAACTGAACACCATCATGGTTGTCGGCGAATCCGGTGCCGGGCTGGTCAAGGCCACTGCGACCGCCAAGGGTGAATTGAAAGGTCTGGATATCGACCCTACGATCTTCAACGGTGACGACAAGGAAGTTGTCGAAGATCTTATACTCGCGGCAATCAAGGACGCGCAGACCAAGGCACAGGAGCGTTCGCAGGCAGAAATGGCCAAGCTGACCGAAAGCATGGGCCTGCCCGCAGACATCAAGCTGCCGTTCTGATACACCCTCCTGACGGATCTATGGCCGGGGCGTGTTTCCCCGGCCCAATTGCGAGGGTCTCACGGTGAGTTCGAACAGCGACATCGACAATCTGATCGATCTGATGGCCAAGCTGCCCGGCCTCGGCCCCCGCTCGGCCCGCCGCGCGGTCCTGCACCTGATCCGCAAACGCGCCCTGCTGCTGACACCGCTGTCCGACGCGATGCAGCAGGTGGCCGTCACCGCCCGCGAATGCCTGAACTGCGGCAATGTTGGCACCACCGATATCTGTGACATATGCAATGATGAGGCCCGCGCAACCGGAGAACTGTGTGTGGTCGAAGACGTCGCCGACCTCTGGGCGATGGAGCGCGCCGGGGTCTTCAAGGGCCGCTATCACGTTCTGGGCGGCACTTTGTCTGCTTTGGACGGAGTCGGCCCGGATGAATTGCGCATCCCCCGGTTGAAAGATCGGGTTGTGGCCGAGGGTATCACCGAGATCATCCTCGCCCTGAACGCCACCGTCGATGGCCAGACCACCGCCCACTACATCGCCGATCAGTTGGAGGGGCAGGTTCGATTGACATCCCTGGCGCAGGGTGTTCCGATTGGGGGCGAGTTGGATTATCTGGATGATGGGACGATTACTGCGGCGTTGCGGGCGCGGAAGGAATTGTAGACCGACAAGTATTCGCAATGTAAACAAAGTGAAGATGTTGGAATCTTACCACAAATGCTCAGAGTTTTCTTAAGCATATTCGCAACTTTACTATCGCTTCTCGTTTCGACGACTTCACTAAAGGCCGACGGTCACGAAGAACTCCGAGTTGCTATCTTCTCCAAGATGGATGACCCTACCCTTGACGCTTTTTATCATGCGCTTGCTCTCGCAAATCCTGACATTAACCCTGATGTACGACCATCAGGATTGGATGACACCGACGCCCTAGTCTTCTTCTTAGATCGTTGGCAAGATGTCGACTACGCTCCAGGTGCAAAGGAGTTATCGGAAATTTTCGACAAAGTTAGAGCGAACCGCCCTGATGCAGTTAGCCAAATGTTCGTGGCCAGTAGACAAGATGGCAGGGAAATAAGGTTCTTGTTCTACTCTCTCAGCAGTACAGGCTATCTGTCGCTCGCATGTTATGCTCGGGAGGTCGCTGCAGTACTAAACGATGAACCGGGGGTACTCACTTCAGGTAGCTGCAGATAGTACTTATTTGGCGACCTGATTTCGTTTAGATAATCTTTAGCAATCAATAACCAAAACGTGCTTATACGCTTCTGAGGAACAAAACAAATGCCCCGCTTTCTCGCCATAACCTTTGCCGCATTCACCGCCACTGCTGCCCTGTCGCAGGCACTCATCGACAAAGGCTTCGTCGAAGGCTGGAACATCATGATGGATCCCAACCTCGGCAATGGGTGCCTGATCCAGACGGTGTATCAGGATCTTTCGGTGGTGCGGCTGGGCTATGATGCACTAGACGATCGCGGATACTTCACCGTCTACAACAAGGCTTGGGGCGACATTAAACCGGGTCAAAGCTATCCCATCCGGTTTGAGCTGGACGGCAAGAGCTTTGATGCCACCGCCATTGGGTTCAAGCAGGATCGTGTGCCCGGCGCGACGGTGTTCTTTACAGACCGGAGTTTCGTCACCTCGATTGCGCAGAACAAGACCATGACCGTCTATAATCCAGAAGGTCAGACCGTGATGGCAATTGATCTCAAAGGCACCGCCAAAGCGCTGGAGTATGCCCGCGACTGCCAGAACAAAAAACTCTAACGAATCGGATCAAACACCGCGTCTTTGGCGGTACAATCGCGGATCACGTCGCGACCACAGGGCACCGGGCCAAGATCGCGGGACAGGCACAGGCGGACTTCCTCGATATAGCCTTGCTTGCAGGTGATGGTGATCATGTCTGGCTCAAGCGTGGGATTGGCCTTGAGAAAGGCCTCTTCCACCACCGAAGCGGGCAGTTTGACCGGGGCGTCCAGCTTGCGGAACACCTCGGGGCGCGCAACACCTGCATAAGCCTGCCGCGATAGGGCGAAATAGTCGGATGCACCGAGGCCCGAACAGGTGCCGTGCTTTTTCCATTGATGCCAGGCCAACCCGGATGAGCCTTGAATATCTTCCATTTCCCGCGTCATGCGGCGCGTGGGTGGCGCTTCGGACGTGCGGCAGTACGAAGGCCAGCCCTGATGAAATTGCGGCCAGAGGCCATGCAATATCCATCCGTAATCATGCCGCGCATCGCACTGATCCGATCCGCGCACATCGCCTTCGCGGGCGCACCAGTTGGGCGACCAGCTGAGCGACAGGACGTAGTAGTCGAACTCGCCCGCCTTTTCGCCTTCAGCCATCGCAGCCATGGCACTTAGCACCCACAAAATCGCCCAGCGCATTCGCCTCTTCCCTTCTTGCCTTGGCGCGACTATATACAGCCCAAGTTCCCCGACAACGGAAACCTGCCCCAAAGCCTCGGGGCCGCCGCATTCCGGCGACGGGACAGATGTATTTATAGGAGACGGGCTGATGGCAAAACCGCTTATGGCCAAGGCAACCGCCGTATGGCTGGTTGACAACACCACGATCAGCTTCAAGCAGATCGCGGATTTCGTGGGCATGCACGAGCTTGAGGTGCAGGGTATCGCGGATGGCGATGTGGCTGCGGGCGTCAAGGGCTTTGACCCGATTGCCAACAACCAGCTGACCCAGGAAGAGATCGACGCGGCGCAGAACAACCCGCTGCACAAGCTGAAGCTCAAATTCAACCCGGCGGCTTCTGGCGAAGAGAAACGCCGTGGCCCGCGCTATACGCCGCTGTCCAAGCGTCAGGACCGTCCGAACTCGATCCTGTGGCTGGTGAAGTTCCACCCCGAACTTAGCGACGGCCAGATTGCCAAGCTGGTCGGCACCACCAAGCCGACCATCCAGTCAATCCGCGAACGGACGCACTGGAACATCACCAACATGCAGCCGATCGATCCGGTTGCGCTGGGCCTGTGTAAACAATCTGAACTGGACGCCATCGTGCAGAAAGCGGCTGCCAAGAAAGCTGCCGAAGGCGGCGTCATGAGCGATGACGAGCGTCGCAAACTGGTGTCGACCGAACAATCGCTCGAGATGGACTCGGCACCAAAGATCCCGACTGCGATTGAAGGTCTGGAAACCTTCTCGCTGTCTGACGAGCCCGAAGCAAAAGAAGACGATGAGCCCATCGTTGATGCGGACAGCTTCTTCAACCTGCCCAAAGGTGGCGGTGACGAAGACGAAGACGAAGAAGACGATCTGCGTCCCTAAGACGCTCAAGGTCCCGGCGTCTAATAGCCGGGACTCTAATTCCGGGTGATCTGATGCTAAAGGTTCTATCCTTATTTTTCGAAGCGCACCGCGCTGTTTCGATCTATGTGTTCCTGAAATCCTGGTGGTTGCTGGTCACCGGCGTTGTCATCTTGATTGCTGTCTTTGCAGGTTTGCTGTTGCTGAATGACGATGGAACGCATGAGCATCATTCCTTCATAACCGTTCCGGTATTGTCAGCGACGCCCATCAATGGCGACCTCAAGCACGGCGTCGTAGCATCAGTGCGACTACCGGATGGCTCTGCGACGTCGATTACGTCAACGGAAGGCCCGATTGCACGGACGGTGGGCACCGAAGCCTGCATCGAAAAACGGGTCTTCGTCGAAAGCGGCGAACCCCGATATCGGTTCAAGTTGCCACAATATTGCGATGCAAGCTAATGAGCAAAACCGCCCGGTGAAATCGCCGGGCGGTTTTTAGTTCAAATCATCTGAAACAAGACGCCGGCTACGATAGCGCCGCTGATGCCCAACCCCAGATAGGTTGCAAAGACACGAGGTTTGACCAGCGACCACACCGCCGCCATCGCCGGGATTGAACTGACGGCGCCGGCCACCATAAAGGACATTGCGGCACCTGCGCTCATCCCCTGCTCCATCAGACCTGCGAGTAGCGGAGGAGCGACGTATGAGTTCAGATAAGCAGGCATACCGACCAATGCAGCGATAACGATCGGTACCAATCCTTCTCCACCAACGACCCTGGCGATCAGATCCGCCGGTACATAGCTGACCAGCAACGCTTCGAGCACGTAAGCAAAAGCAAGCCATTTCAACAGGAACAAGCCGTTGTGGATGAACTCGGCGCGAAAGCGTGTCCGACGCTCAGGTTCCTTCCAGAACTGCCAGACTGGCTTGTCATCCTGCTTTGGTCCACATCCGCAGCAACCGGCGGGTTTGTATTCACGCAACGGCTGCGCAAATGCACCTCCACGCATCAAGGCGCGAACGGCAAATCCTCCGAACAAACCCAAGGCGACAGCAGCAACCGCTTTACCAATTGCAAACGGCCAACCCAGCGCACCCGCAGTGATTAGCAACGTCGGAGGGTCGATCAGCGGTGAACTGAGCCAGAAGGCCATCACGGCCGACAACGGAGCCCCCAGTGCCAGCAAGCCCGCGATGAACGGGATCACTTCGCAGGAACAAAATGGGGCCAGCCCGCCAAACAACGCGGCCAAAAAGATCATCCGTGTCTCGCGACCCTCAAACGCACGGGCGACCATTACTTCGGCCCCGGTAGCCTTCAGGTATGACAGCAGCAGAACCGCAAACAGGATGTACTGACCTGTATGCGCAAGCGCTTTCCCAGCAAAGGTCACCACTTCGACCCAATTGCCCGGGTCAAGAAGGGCTACAAGCGCAAGAATTACGACGATCAGAGCCCAAGGCGTTTTGACCAGGTCGATCACATTTCTGGCCAGTGGCTTGGGGTTTTGTGTTAATTCAGCCATCGTTTGCGGCCTTTCCAACTTCGTCTGCGCAGCATTCACTGAGGATGAACTGCGCGAGATTTCTCAATTCGTCATAGCAGGCCCGATTGATCGTGCTGCGCCCGATTTTCTCTTGTTCGACAACACCACCAGCGGCCAGAAATCGCAGGTGATGTGCCAATGTCGAGGGCGCGATGCCTGTCCGGGTTTGAATTTCTCCGACGGTAAGCCCCGCCTGCCCGGCACGGACCAGTGTCTTCAGGACCTGCAACCGGGCTTCAGAACCCATCGCTGAGAAGCCTGCAGCAGCTTGTTCCCACATTGCCTATCTCCATTTAACTAGATTTCTAGTTATTTAGTTTAATCATCTTGGAGTGTCAACCGCAGACCACTGACAAAATCTCGCTTTAGTCTGGCTCTGCCATAAGTCCAGATTGCCTCCACCTTAGGTCCAACCTATAACGATACCATGGGCATATCGGTCGACACTTTCTTTCTGGAACGCAATGGACAGGGCACGTTACAGGCGCAACTTCAACAGTTGATCGCCGAGGGCATTCTATCGGGGCGCTTCCATGTTGGTGAAAAATTGCCTTCATCCCGCAAACTTGCGGCCCATCTGGGTGTCAGCCGGATTACGGTCACCCTTGCCTACACAGAATTGCTGGCCAATGACTATCTCACGGCTAAGGGCCGGTCTGGATATTACGTATCGGAAAACGCTCCGGTGCCACCGACCTACACGCCGGTCCGGCGTGATACCGAAAATGTGGATTGGAACCGCGCTTTCGCTCGTCGTTTTTCGGATGGTGACGTATTGGCGAAACCCAGCAACTGGCGCGAATACCGCTATCCCTTTATCTATGGTCAGGTCGACAGGAAATTATTCGATCATGCAAATTGGCGCCTCTGCGCAGTCCGGGCGCTGGGACATAAGGATTTCGATTCTCTAACTGGGGATTATGTCGACCAGGACGACCCTTTGCTGATCGAGTTCATTGCCCGACACACCCTGCCCCGCCGTGGGATCGTGGCTCGACCCGAGGAAATCCTGATCACGCTGGGTGCTCAGAATGCCCTTTGGTTGGCCTCTCGCATTTTACTGAACCGCAATCGAAGGGCCGCAATCGAGGATCCCTGCTATTACGCTCTGCGCGATCTTCTGATTCATTCAGAGTGCAATCTGTCTTATCTGAAGGTTGATCGGGATGGGTTGCCTCCGGATACGATACCGGACGACACAGATGTGATTTTCACAACACCGAGTCATCAGTGCCCGACCACCGCAACCATGCCGGTGGATCGCCGACATGCGTTGCTGCGACGCGCCCGCGAACTGGACGCCATGATTGTCGAGGACGACTACGAATTCGAGATGTCATTTCTTGGTGCCCCGTCGCCTGCGCTCCGATCAATGGACCGGGACGGACGAGTGATCTACGTGGGCAGCTTTTCAAAGTCGCTGTTTCCGGGGCTGCGCTTGGGCTACATGGTTGGTTCCGAACCTTTCATTCGTGAAGCACGCGCGCTTCGGTCACTGGTACTGCGTCACCCGCCTGGCCACATGCAGCGGACTGCAGCTTATTTTCTATCGCTGGGCCACTACGATGCTCAGATCCGGCGAATGTCCAAAACGCTGCAACGCCGCCGCGAAGCGATTGAAGAGGCCATCGGACAATACGGTCTGACCGTGGCAGGGCGCGGAATGCTTGGTGGGTCATCGATCTGGATGCAGGCGCCTCCACATGTTGACACCGCGAAACTAACCCGAGACCTGCAACGCCAAAGTGTCCATATCGAACCCGGCGAGGCTTTTTTTTCAGGCCAGAACCGGCCACAGAACTATTATCGTCTTGGATACTCTTCCATCTCATCGGATCGCATCGAACCGGGAATTCAACAGATTGCAGAAGCAATCCGCCGGTCCTGAGGCACACTGGACCTAAGCCGCCTCTCGTTCTGGCCCTAACGCCGCGGACACCCGTGCGCCAAAACCGACCAGAAACAGGGGCACCAGACCCCTCAAAAGCCATCTATGATCGGAGATACGCAGATGAAGATGACCACCGAAGAAGCCTTTGTCAAAACTTTGCAGATGCATGGCATCGAACATGCGTTCGGAATCATCGGCTCTGCCATGATGCCAATCTCAGACATTTTTGAGAAAGCTGGTATCACTTTTTGGGATTGTGCGCACGAAGGCTCGGGCGGAATGATGGCCGATGGGTACACCCGCGCGACCGGCAAAATGTCGATGATGATCGCCCAGAACGGTCCCGGCATCACCAATTTTGTCACCGCCGTTAAGACTGCCTATTGGAACCACACCCCGCTGCTGCTGGTCACCCCGCAGGCTGCAAACAAGACCATGGGTCAGGGCGGCTTCCAGGAGATGGAGCAGATGCGCATGTTCGCTGATTGCGTTTGCTACCAGGAAGAAGTGCGTGACCCCAGCCGTATGGCAGAGGTTCTGAGCCGCGTGATCATGAACGCCAAGCGCGCGTCGGCACCTGCGCAAATCAACGTCCCGCGCGATTTCTTCACTCAGGTGATCGACATCGATCTGCCTGCTGTTGTTGAATTCGAACTGCCATCAGGTGGCGCATCGGCCGTATCCGAAGCTGCCGCTCTGCTGTCGAGCGCAAAGAACCCTGTCATTCTGAACGGCGCAGGCACAGTTCTGTCGAAAGGCGGTATCGAGGCGTCGAAGGCTCTGGCCGAGCGTCTGGACGCTCCGGTCTGCGTTGGCTACCAACACAATGACGCTTTCCCCGGCTCGCACCCACTATTCGCTGGCCCACTGGGCTATAACGGCTCGAAAGCCGGTATGCAGCTGATCCAGGAAGCAGACGTTGTTCTGTGCCTCGGCACCCGTCTGAACCCGTTCTCGACCCTACCCGGTTACGGTATGGAATATTGGCCTGCAGATGCGAAAATCATTCAAGTCGACATCAACCCTGACCGTATCGGCCTGACCAAGAAGGTCTCGGTTGGTATCGTGGGCGATGCGGCGACGGTTGCCACAAACATCCTGAACCAACTGTCTGACACAGCCGGTGACGAAGGTCGTGATGCACGCAAAGCGAAGATCGCGGAAACCAAATCGCGCTGGGCGCAAGAGCTGACCTCGATGGACCACGAGCAAGACGATCCGGGCACCACCTGGAACGAACGCGCCCGTGCCGCTAAGCCCGACTGGCTAAGCCCGCGCAAAGCATGGCGCGCGATTCAGTCTGCCCTGCCGAAAGAGGCAATCATCTCGTCCGACATCGGCAACAACTGCGCCATCGGCAACGCCTATCCGTCGTTCGAAGAAGGCCGCAAGTATCTGGCCCCCGGCCTGTTCGGCCCCTGTGGCTATGGTCTGCCTTCGGTCATCGGCGCCAAAATCGGCTGCCCGGATGTTCCGGTTGTCGGGTTCTCGGGCGACGGTGCCTTCGGCATTGCAGTCACCGAACTGACCGCCATCGGCCGCGAAGAATGGCCCGCCATCACTCAGGTCGTCTTCCGCAACTACCAGTGGGGCGCGGAGAAGCGTAACTCGACCCTATGGTTCGATGACAACTTCGTCGGCACCGAGCTGGACACCAAGGTTTCGTATGCCGGCATCGCCAACGCGTGTGGTCTGAAAGGCGTCATCGCGCGCACTCAGGACGAGCTGACAGCGGCGCTGAACCAAGCAATCGAGGACCAGAAGAACGGCATCACCACTCTGATCGAAGCGATGATCAACCAGGAACTGGGTGAGCCTTTCCGCCGCGACGCAATGAAGAAGCCGGTTGAAGTTGCCGGTATCGACGCAAGCGACATGCGTCTGCAGCAAGTTTGATTGCTGCCAAAAATATAAGATGGATCGGGTTTAACCGGTTCACGAGTTAAAAAGCAGAGGAAGGGAGCGATTGCGCTCTCTTCCTCTGAATGGTTGAGCCCGGCGTTCTTACGCTCCAGTGTGTTCAACGCGTTCAAGTACCAAGACAATGCGCCACAGGGAGAGAGACAACGTGAACCAACAACCGAACCTCGACCTATCCCCACCCGTGTCAGATGAGATTCGCCGGACCACGTGCTACATGTGCGCATGCCGGTGCGGCATCAACGTGCACATGAAAGATGGCAAGGTCGCCTATATCGAGGGCAACAGAGACCATCCGGTGAACAAGGGCGTGCTCTGTGCCAAAGGCAGCGCGGGGATCATGCAGGTAAACGCGCCGTCGCGGCTGCGCAAACCTCTGCGCCGTGTCGGCCCGCGTGGGTCCGGTGAGTTTCGCGAAATCGAGTGGGATGAGGCCCTCAGCACCGCCGTTGGCTGGCTGAACGAATTGCACGAAACCGCTCCGCATAAGCTGGCCTTTTTCACAGGTCGGGATCAGAGCCAGAGCTTTACGTCGTTCTGGGCGCAGAACTTCGGAACACCCAACTATGCGGCTCATGGCGGGTTTTGCTCGGTCAATATGGCTGCGGGCGGTATCTATACGATGGGCGGCGCGTTCTGGGAGTTCGGACAGCCCGACTGGGATCATACCAAGCTGTTCATGCTGTTTGGCGTCGCCGAGGACCACGACAGCAATCCCATCAAGATGGGCATTGGCAAGATCAAGGCGCGCGGTGCGCGGGTGATCGGGGTAAACCCGATCCGCTCGGGCTATAACGCGGTCGCTGATGATTGGGTCGGCATCACGCCAGGCACCGATGGCTTGTTCATTCTGTCGCTGATCCACGTGCTGATGAAAGCAGGCAAGATCGATCTGGACTATCTGAGCCGCTACACCAACGCACCGGTCCTGGTGAACGCCACCGAGGGCCCGGAAAAGGGCCTGTTCCTGCGCGACGCGGATGGCAAACCGCTGGTAATTGACCGCACTACTGGCGAACCCACAGCCTTCGACAAACCCGGCGTGCGCCCGGATCTATCGGCAACTTATGAAAAAGACGGCGTCACTCATCGCCCGGTCTTTCATCTGATGGCCGAGAAGTACCTGACTGATGAGCATACACCCGAGGCCGTCGCCGAACGTTGCGGTATCCCGGCTCAACGCATTCGCGCCATTGCGGCCGAGATCGCTCGCGTCGCGTTTGACGAAGCGTTCGAGCTTGATCATGAGTGGACCGACTTCCGCGGCGAAACACATTCTAAGATGATCGGTCGTCCGGTCAGCTTCCACTCGATGCGCGGGGTTTCGGCCCACGCAAACGGGTTCCAGACCTGCCGCGCTCTGCACACTCTGCAGATTCTACTGGGTACGGTCGAAGTACCGGGCGGCTTCCGCTTTAAACCGCCCTATCCGAAGCCGGTCGAGGCCCATCCGACACCGCACGGTGATCGCCGCCCCGGTCGCCCGCTCAACGGCCCACATCTGGGCTTTCCGCGCGGCCCAGACGATTTGCTGCTGAACGAGGATGGAAGCGCTCAACGCATCGACAAGGCCTTCACCTGGGAAAACCCAATGTCAGCCCACGGGCTGATGCATATGGTGATCTCGAACGCGGCCGCCGGTGATCCTTACAAGATCGACACCCTGTTCATGTATATGGCGAACATGTCCTGGAATTCGTCCATGAATACCAAGGGCGTAATGGAAATGCTGACCGCCAAGGACGACGACGGCAACTACGTCATTCCGAACATCATCTATTCTGATGCCTATTCCTCGGAAATGGTGGCATATGCCGATCTGATCCTGCCCGACACCACCTATCTGGAGCGACACGACTGCATCTCGCTGCTGGATCGACCGATCTGCGAGGCCGACGCCGCCGCCGATGCCATCCGCTGGCCAGTGGTCGAGCCGGACCGCGATGTGCGCGGGTTTCAATCCGTATTGATCGAACTGGCCAATCGGATGAGCCTGCCAGGCTTCACCAACGAAGATGGCAGCGCCAAGTGGAAGGATTACGCCGACTACATCGTCAACCACGAACGCCGACCGGGCATTGGCCCGCTGGCCGGGTTCCGTGGCCCTAATGGCGACAAGGAAGGTCGTGGCGAGGTCAATCCAGAACAACTGAACCGCTATATCGAAAACGGTGGATTCTATGTGGCGCATATACCCGAAGGTGCCGACTACTATAAGCCGTGGAACACCGCCTATCAGGATTGGGCTGTTGGCATGGGCATCTATGACAGCCCTCAGCCTTATCTGTTCCAGCTCTATTCGGAACCGATGCGAAAATTCCAGCTAGCAGCCGAAGGGCATGGCGAACGACAACCGCCCGAACACTTGCGCCAGCGCATCAAAGACACGATGGATCCGCTACCGATCTGGTATGAAACCGACCAAGCCGGCAACGAAGGCTTCACTGTCAACGCCCTGACCCAGCGCCCGATGGCGATGTATCACAGCTGGGGCACACAGAATGCTTGGCTGCGGCAATTGCATGGGCGCAACCCGCTTTATGTGCCGACCAAGCTGATGCGCGAACATGGGCTACAGGATGGTGACTGGGCCAAGGTCAGCTCTCCGCACGGTGAAATCACGGTGCCGGTCATGGAAATGGCTGCGCTAAATGACAACACCGTCTGGACCTGGAACGCCATCGGCAAACGCAAAGGTGCCTGGGCCTTGCAGGAAGACGCGCCTGAGGCAACCAAAGGCTTCTTGCTGAACCACTTGATTCACGAGTTGTTGCCGCCCAAAGGCGACGGCCTGCGTTGGGCCAATTCCGATCCGATCACCGGCCAGGCGGCGTGGTTCGATCTGAAAGTAAAGATCGAAAAGGCCGAAGCCCCGAGCGATGTCGAGAGCCAGCCTGAGTTCGAACCGATCAAATCCCCGGTTGGCACCGGCCCCAAAAATCTGGCGTGGAAGGTAGGCAAATGACCCAACTCCCCCAATCCACTGACCGCAAAATGGGTCTTGTGATCGATCTGGATACCTGTGTTGGCTGCCACGCCTGTGTGATCTCGTGCAAAGGTTGGAACACCGAGAACTACGGCGCCCCACTGTCCGATCAGGATGCCTACGGCGCCAATCCCTCGGGGACGTTCCTGAACCGAGTGCATTCTTACGAAGTGCAACCCGTAGAGGGTCACGCCCAGCTGATCCACTTCCCAAAATCCTGCCTGCATTGCGAAGACGCACCCTGCGTGACTGTGTGCCCCACCGGCGCCAGCTACAAGCGCGTCGAAGACGGCATTGTTCTGGTCAACGAAAGTGACTGTATCGGATGCGGCCTGTGCGCATGGTCCTGCCCCTATGGCGCGCGCGAGCTGGATCAGGCCGAAGGTGTAATGAAGAAATGCACGCTTTGCGTAGACCGGATTTACAACGAGAACCTGCCCGAAGTGGATCGTGTGCCCTCGTGCGTGCGCACCTGCCCGGCAGGCGCCCGGCACTTTGGCGACCTCGGCGATCCTGACAGCGATGTCAGCAAGTTGGTCGCTGAACGCGACGGCATGGACCTGATGCCCGAAATGGGCACCAAACCCGTCAACAAATACCTGCCGCCCCGACCCAAGGACAAGATTGAGGAGCAGATCGACATCCTGGCCCCTCTGCTCGCCCCGGTTGCCGAAGAGCCAAAGGGCTTTCTCGGCTGGCTCGACAAGACACTGGAGAAGCTCTGATGCACCCGGCCCCATCCGTTATCATCTTCACCACTCTGTCAGGACTTGGTTTTGGTCTGCTGTTCTTCCTTGGCCTCGGGCTGCCCGATGTCTCAGGCTGGGTCGCGTTTGTGTTCTTCGCGATTGCATACGGTCTTTCCGTTGGCGGGCTGCTGGCCTCGACCTTCCACCTTGGCCACCCTGAACGCGCATGGAAAGCGTTCTCGCAGTGGCGGTCTAGTTGGTTGAGCCGTGAGGGTTGGTGCGCCGTTCTTGCCCTGATCTTCATGGGCTTTTACGCAATCGGCCTAATATTTCTAGGTCAACGCTGGGGGTTATTCGGTGTTCTTGGATCGCTGCTTTCACTGGCGACCGTATTCACGACATCGATGATCTACACGCAGCTCAAGACCATCCCTCGTTGGAACATGAATCTGACGCCCGCGTTGTTCCTCTCACTCAGCCTCGCGGGTGGGGCGCTGTTGTCCGGAGCCGAGACATTGGCCCCTTGGCTGCTGGCCGCCGCCGGTGCGGTACAGCTGGCATACTGGACCAAAGGCGACAGAGCGCTGACCCGTTCAGGGAGCACTCTGGCAACCGCGACGGCGCTCGGTGACCGAGGTGCCGTCCGCGCCTTTGAGCCGCCTCATACAGGTACCAACTATCTGCTGCGTGAGTTCGTCCACGTTGTTGGCCGTAAACATGCACAGAAATTGCGGATGATATCCTTTGGTCTGGCCTTTGTGCTGCCCTTATTGTTGATCCTGATCCCTGTCTCCGGCGTTCTGATCAAACATGTCTTTGCGCTTCTTGCTGTGTTGTCGCACCTTGCTGGCGTCGCCGTTTCACGCTGGTTGTTCTTTGCGCAAGCTGAGCATGTGGTCGGGCTTTATTACGGCAAGCGTTGATCGGACCAGCTCAAGTTGGGGTCTCAAAAGAAAAAGGGCGGCGCTCGGAGTTCGAGGCCGCCCTAAAGGTACGGTGTTTCTATTTCAGATTAGTCCCGCATGCGCCATTGCTGCATCTATTGCGGATTTTGTACTGGTCTCCAGCGGTGTCAGGGGCGAGCGAACCTCTTCGCTGCACAAGCCAAGTTTGCTGAGCGCGTATTTTGCGCCGACCAGTCCGGGTTCGATAAAGATCGCTTCGTGCAGCGGCATCAGTCGGTCCTGATACTCCAGGGCTTTCGCATAGTCGCCCTCCAGCGTTGCCTGCTGGAATTCTGCGCAGAGTTTCGGCGCTACGTTCGCCGTGACCGATATGCAACCAACGCCGCCATGAGCGTTGAAGCCCAGCGCGGTGGCGTCTTCTCCGGAAAGCTGGCAGAAATCAGCACCACAGCTGGCGCGCTGTTGGCTAACACGCGCCAGATCCCCCGTCGCGTCCTTCACCCCGACAATGCGCGGCAGCTTGGCCAGTTCACCCATCGTCTCGGGCGACATGTCGATGATTGAGCGGCCCGGGATGTTGTAGATGATGATCGGGATATCGGCACAATCGTGCAGTGTTCGGAAATGCGCCAGCAAACCTTTCTGGGTCGGCTTGTTGTAGTAGGGTGTCACAACCAACGCCGCATCCGCGCCGATTTTCTGCGCAAACTGGACGAATCGAATGGCCTCGACCGTGTTGTTTGAACCTGCCCCGGCAATAACGGGCACACGGCCAGCGGAGGCCTTCACTACTTCAGCAACAACTGTTTCATGTTCATCGTGGCTGAGGGTCGGGCTTTCGCCAGTGGTGCCCACCGGAACCAGACCGGTCGAACCTTGTTGAATCTGCCACTCCACCAGATGTTTGAGCGTATCCAGGTCCAACGCGCCGTTGCTGAACGGGGTGACCAGGGCTGGCATCGAGCCTTTGAACATGGAACGCTCCTTAAGGTGCAGTTTGCTGTTTTTTGCACACGGGTTCCTCACGAATTAGGGTTTGTGAGTTGATCCCGGCGGTGCAAGCTATATCCTGCATGGCTGTATCCTTGGTTTGTTGGGGAATGCAAGGGATGAGACGTATTCTATCGCTTGGAATAGCGATGATTCTGGCACTGGCGTTACAGCCGCAAGCCGCTCGGGCGGATGCGACGCAGGATTTACGCGCGGCGTTGTACCAAATGCGCAAGGGCGACTGGAACGCTGCGTTAAGCGTGGCCGGCCAACGCGGATCGGTGGCGCGGGATATCATCGTCTGGCACTGGCTGCGCGAAGGGTTCGGCAGTTCAGGCGACGTGCTGGTTTTTCTGGAACGACGCCCGGATTGGCCGGGGTTGGCCTGGTTGCGCCGCAAAAGCGAGCCCTCTTTCACCAATGCTGATCCGGACCGGGTTCTGAAATTCTACGAAGGGATGCCTCCGCAAACCGCAGAAGGCGCGTTGAATTATGCCGTGGCTCTGAAGAGCCAAGGGCGCAATGGTGAGGCCGAAGCTGACATCGTGACCGCATGGCGGACCATGCCAATGGGGTCGGGTCTGCAAAAGGACTATTTGGAGAACTTCAGTAAATTGCTGAAGCCGCATCACGAGGCAAGACTGGACCGGATGCTTTGGGACGGACATCTGGTCAGCGCCGGACGGATGCTACCCCTTGTTGATGCCGAGCAGCGCAAACTGGCAGAGGCAAGGATTGCCCTTCAAAAACGCGAAAACGGGGTTGATGGTAAAGTCGCTGCAGTACCGAAATCGCTGGCAAAAGATCCGGGTCTGGCGTTTGACCGTTTCGTGTGGCGGGACCGGAAGGAACTGGACGACAGCGCCATAGACCTGATGTTGGCACGCTCGACCGGGCCTAAATCGTTGGGCGAACCGGATAAATGGGCCGAAGGGCGGCGCAGGCTGGCACGACTTGAAATGCGTACGGGCGATCACGAACGAGCCTACTCTATTGCCGCTAATCACCACATGACGCCTGAAATGGGCTACGGCTATGCCGATCTGGAATGGTTGGCCGGGTTCCTTGCCTTACGCAATCTGAGCGATCCGGCCACTGCGGTGCGGCATTTCAAAAATTTCTCAGAAGCTGTGCAATCGCCAATCTCCAAAGGTCGCGGTGGATACTGGCTTGGGCGCGCCTATGCGGCGCAGGGTGACGCAGACAAGGCGCACGCAGCCTACGCAGAAGGGGCGGAGTATCAAACCTCGTTCTACGGATTGCTGGCAGCGGAACAGATCGGTCGCCCGTTTGACAGCGAGTTGGCCAGCCCGCGCCGCGCACCACACTGGAAGCAGGCTGAGTTCGCCCAATCCAGCGTACTAAAAGCAGGGTTGCTGTTGCTGGGCGCGGGTGAGGGCAACCTGTCGGAACGCTTCCTAACCCATCTGGTGGAAAGCCTTGATCAGACCCAAGCGACCCAGCTGGGTGATCTGGTACTTGAACTCAATGAACCGCATCTGGCTGTTATGATCGCCAAACGCGCGGCTACAACCGGAATTGTTCTGCCCGCCGCATATTACCCCGTGCATCCGGTGGCCGATATCGGCCTGCCGATGGCCAAGGAAATGACACTGGCTATCGCGAGGCGAGAAAGCGAGTTTGACCCTGTTGTGATCAGCGGCGCCGGTGCCCGCGGGTTGATGCAGGTGATGCCGGCGACCGCCAAGCTGGTAGCGCAGGATCTCGGTATTCTTGGTGGCCATAAAACCGGGCGTCTGACCTCAGACTGGGAGTACAACGCAAAACTGGGGGCGAATTACCTCGCCACTCTGGCCGAAGATTTCAACGGCAATGTCGTGATGATGGCAGCAGGGTATAACGCCGGGCCAAGACGGCCGATCTCGTGGATGGAGCGCTATGGCGACCCGCGTACGGGCGCGGTGGATGTGATCGACTGGATCGAGACCATCCCTTTCAAAGAAACGCGCAACTATGTGATGCGTGTCGCCGAAAGCCTACCGGTCTATCGCGCCCGGTTGGGACAGCCAGCATTGCCGGTTCCGTTCTCACAGGAACTGGTGGGATCAACCCTGGCGTCGTTCGCGCCATAGGGTGAATAGTCCTGCAGCGACAACCAGCGCCGCGCCCGCTACGACTTCGGGGCGTAGCGTTTCGCCGAAGATCGAGATGCCTAGAATGGCGCTCCAGACCAGATGGAAATAGGCAAAAGGTTGCACCGCACTGGCCTCGGCCATTTCATAACACTTGATCAATAGCCAATGGCCCAATACGCCACTGACGCAGAGCAGTGCCATCCAAAGCCAATCTCTGCTTGCCATAGGTTCCCAAAACCACATGCCCACCAAGGTCATCGCCACAGCACCGGCGATGCCAGTCCAGAAAAAACTGGTGGCCGCACTGTCCTTGCGCGCAGCATAGCGCGTCAGCAACCCATAGACCGCGAACATCAGCGCTGACATCAAGGGGACGACGGCCCAAGGGTTGAACACGCCAACACCTGGTTGCAAAATGATCAGCACTCCCACACATCCGACGCCAATCGCCGACCATCGCCGCCAACCAACCTTCTCCCCCAATACTGGCCCGCTGAGCGCGGCGACCAGCAGGGGATAGCAGATAAACACCGCCATCGTGTCGATCAGACCCAGAATTGTGAAGGCAAAGACCGCAACGCAGATCTCAGCCGCTAGCAAGACACCGCGGGTAATCTGCAATCCCAACTGGCTGGTTTGGGCCGCCGCTTTCAGGCCTCCTGGCGCTCGTGCGGCCAGAGCGATGACGAACGCCGCAAAGAACCAGTAGCGGATCATCACGACCATGTAGGTGTTGTAATTACCCGCCAGATGCCGCGAGATACCGTCTTGCAACGCAAAGACGATCGTCGCGGCAATCATCAGCGCGATGCCCGCGCGTGAATTGTTCTGCTGCGTCATGCCAAAATCGCCCGCGTCATGTGGCGTTTGCGGCCATGACCCGGGGTGCGTTCGACTGTAAAACCAGCCTCTTCAAGCCCGCGTCGGACAAAACCTGCAGCGGTGTAGGTGGCTGCTGTGCCCCTGGGAGCTGTGTGCCGAGCGACTTCTTGCATCAATTCCGATCCCCACAGCTCCGGGTTTTTGGCAGGCGAAAAGCCGTCAAGAAACCACGCATCTGCCGAGCCGTTCCAGCCAGACAAGGTCTGTCGTGCATCGCCTTCGATGACTTCAAGATGCAGGGTGTCCAAATGACATGAGCCACCAGACCAATTGTTGAGAAAGCGAGCGCTCCAGGGCTTCAATTCTGGGAACATCTCCAAGGCGTGTTCCATGTCGGCGACGTCCATGGGAAAAGCTTCGAAACTGGTGAATTTCAATGGGACGGTCTGGCCGGATTTTTCCCATTCGGACCAGACGGTCAGCATGTTCAGGCCGGTGCCAAAGCCAAGTTCGGCGATATGAAACCCCGGGGTGAAACGCGCAGGCAGATCGTTTCCTGCTAAGAATACATGCCGCGTCTCTTCCAACCCGTTCTGCAACGAATAATAGGGGTCATCGAACCGATCCGAGACCGGAATCTGGTCTTCCGTCCAAGTAAGTTCGGCACGCTGGTCTGCCATCGAGGAATCCTGTAGCTAAGCGGCGCGACACTGAAGAAGGAAAAGGGGATTGGCAATGGTCGATGTGACGGTGCGCGGTGCAGGAATCTTCGGCCTGTCCATCGCATGGACCTGCGCCCGACGCGGGGCGAAGGTACAGGTTGTCGATCCCTTTGAACCCGGCGCTGGTTCCAGTGGTGGCCTGGTGGGTGCGCTGGCCCCGCATGTGCCTGAAAACTGGAACGCCAAAAAAGCGTTTCAGTTCGAAAGTCTGATCATGGCAGAACCGTTCTGGAAACAGGTCGAGACCACAGGTGGTGTGTCGTCCGGCTACGCGCGTCTTGGGCGACTGCAGCCCATTACCGATGCACGGGCGCTGGACCTCGCCCGCACGCGTGAAGGAACGGCGGAAACTCTTTGGCAAGGGCAGGCCGATTGGACCGTTATGGCTGTGGATCAAATCGGCGCATGGTGTCCACCCAGTCCCACAGGATTTGTCATCCACGATACGCTAAGCGCGCGCATGCACCCAAGGCGTGCCTGTGCGGCACTGGTGGCCGCGCTTGCCGTAATGGGAGTAGAAGTTACCGCCGAAGCGCCCGACAAGGGACAAGTCGTTCACGCCACCGGGCTTGCGGGTCTGCAAGAACTTAGCACGGCGTTTGGCAAGACCGTCGGCAACGGCGTGAAAGGACAAGCGGCATTGCTGCGATTTGATGCGGGTGACGTACCACAGTTGTTTGCCGATGCCGTTCATATCGTGCCTCATGCCGATGGTACGCTAGCCATCGGCTCGACCTCAGAACGCGAATATGACGACCCGACCAGCACAGATGCCGCTCTGGACGATCTACTGGACCGCGCCATGCGTGCCGTGCCGGTCCTGCACGGGGCGGAAGTGATCGAACGCTGGGCCGGTGTCCGCCCCCGCAGCAAAAGCCGCGCGCCGATGCTGGGCGCGCACCCCCTGCACAAAGGGCAGTTTATCGCCAATGGGGGATTCAAGATCGGTTTTGGTATGGCACCGAAGGTGGCCGAGGTCATGGCCGATTTGATGCTGGATGGGCGTGATAAAATCCCACAGGAGTTTCTGCCCGAAGCATCACTCTGATTGCGGCACCGCATTCGCCGACATACATTGTCGACCTCCGGGTCCACGCACCCAAAACTCCTGACCGTTCCGACACAGGGTCGCCGTTTCGAAATGCATCAGCGGTGAAGACGCGCGAAATGTAAACTCCGCCAGTGGCCCCATCAGGTCGGTTGCGAACAACATGAGGAATTGGGCCAGCAGTGGTCCATGGACAACCAGCCCGGCATAGCCTTCCACGTCGCGCGCATAGTCAAGATCGTAATGGATCCGGTGTCCGTTGAACGTCAGCGCCGAATAGCGGAACAGCAGGGTTGTATCAAATTCAACAATGCGCTGTGCCAACTCATCCGTTCGGGCCATCGGAACTTCTGGAGCCGGTGCGTCAGATGAGGGATCTTCACGATAAACCAGATCCTGCCATTCGGTCACGCACAGCGCGCCATCCTGCCAAATCTCGTGACGCAGAATGATAAACGCCAATGGTCCGCTTCGCCCAGTCTTGGTCACCGCGCTTTCCTTGGCCGAACGACGCTCGGCCGCGACGCCAGCCACAAGAGGCTGATGAAACTGCAGTCGCCCACCAGCCCACATGCGCCTTGGCAATCCCATGTCGGGGATCAAACCATGACCCACCTTTGGATGCCCGTCACGCCCAAGATCGCGCGGTAAACGCGGCGACCAGAAATAGAGTTGATGAAAGAAGGGCGGCAGTAGTGATCCTGCCTCAATCGTCGGTTCCTGCCCCAATGCTACTTGCAAAGCGGCTGCCCGGGCCGGGTCCATGACATCGGCCTGAGTTACTATCTGGTTTTGGTCCTTCATCCGCATAACCTAGAAGTTGCGGTACAGACCGACAAGCGAAGTGGATTAAAACCCGGCCTCTGTCCGCAGCTTCTGCATCAGGTGATGCAGCGTATGCTCATAGCGGTCGTTAGACAGCCGCCCGTCAGCATCAAATTCATTCGAACTGTCCGCTAAGTGAAGCTCGGGACCTTGCAAAATACGTGGTTGAAAGGGAACCATGAAGGACCGCAAGATCATTTGCGCCCGTTCACCCCCGGCCCGACCCGCAGCGGCGGACATGACGGCGAGCGGTTTATCCATCCACGGCTTGCCTTTCGTCCGGCTGACCCAGTCCAGTGCGTTTTTCAGAACACCCGAAGGCCCTTTGTTGTACTCCGGGGTCGAAATGATCACCGCGTGAGCTCCTGCGATCTGATCGGCCAAAACCTGCACGGAATCAGGTATGCCCTCGCCTATCTCGAGGTCGCCGTCATAAAGCGGAAGATTCAGATCGGCCTCAATGAATGTGCCGGGCTCGAACAGGCGTGCAGCTTCGCGCAGCAATTTACGGTTGGTCGCATCCTGCCGTAGCGAGCCGGAAAGGCCGAGAAGGATCGGTTCGGACATGGGGAAACTCCGCTCTGGTGTTTCCCCTTAGTTACCCCGGGACCGGCCTGAACCAAAGCCCCGGTGACGCGCAGTCACTGTGCGCGACGCGCGTGATCAGGCGCTATCGCTGGGCACCACCACAATCTCGACCCGCCGGTTCTGGGCTTTGCCTTCCGGTGTCAGGTTCGATGCAATCGGGTTGTTCTCCCCTTGCCCGACTGTGGTGATACGGGCGTAGCTGACGCCGTTGGCCTGCAGAATGTCCGCCACCGCATTTGCGCGGCGTTCAGACAGTCCGAGGTTGTAAGACGCCTCTCCGTCACTGTCAGTATGACCGATGATCTGAACGTTCGAATTCGGGTAGTTGACCAGATTCTGCCCCACCTTCACCAGATCGGCACGCAATGCCGGACGCACTGTCGAACTGTCGGTATCAAAAGTAATGTCATTCGGAACCGTGACGATCAGGCGATCACCCGCGTTGACGATCGTGATGCCGTCATTGGCTAGCTGTTGCCGCAACTCAGCTGCTTGACGGTCAAGTTGGTTGCCGATCACACCACCGCCTGCAGCCCCGATGGCCCCACCGGCAAGCGCTCCCAGAAGCGGATCTGAATCATTTGCGATCGCACCCACGCCAGCGCCGATCAGACCACCCAGCAATGCACCTTGTTTGGCGTTCTGATTGGGATCGTTTTGCACCGATAAGGTGGCAGGATCTGTACAGGCCCCGAGAAACAAGACCGAACAGAGTCCGACTGTCAGTACACATTTGGAAATCGTCATGGAATCACCTTCTGCTCACGTACCCGTTCGCCGGGTTTGTTTCGTTCTGCTTAGTATAACACAGTGAGAACAAAGAGCCTCAAGCAACAATTGAGTGAAATAGGCAAATACCCGCCATTCAGGCCACCCCCGCGGAGTTATCCCATGTGTTCTGCTCCTGCCAGATCGCGCGCAGAGGTTCTCCTTGCCCGCAGAAATGATCCTCGGTCAGTTCGCAAGCCCAGATCCTATCTGTGCGGAAATGGCGAAACCCGTTTCTTAGCTCGCACCACGCGGCCAGCATGGTGCATTCTATATGGTAAATCAGGGCGACAGGCCGCACCGTGCGCTCGGTGCGCTCACCTTCCGAGTTCACGTAGGTGATGCGTATTTTACGCTCGGCCCGGATCGCTTCGCGGTAGTTTACAACGGGTACACAACCTTTTTCCGGATCATCCATCGGCGCACCCCATGGGGCAACCTGAAGCCAGTCAGCTGGCGCGCGCAGCGCTTCGATCTTACGACACACACGGTCAGCAGCCTGTTGCAAGGTGCTGTCACCTGTGCGGGCCAACATCGACAAGCCAACCCACAGGGCCTCGACCTCTTCGGCATCGAAATTGAGCGGTGGCAGGTCATACCCACGTCGCATCAGATATCCGACACCCGCTTCGCCTTCGATCGGTGTGCGCTGGGCCTGCAACGCAGCGATATCGCGATAGACAGTGCGCACCGAAACCTCGAGCTTGGAGGCCAGCGTTTCAGCCGTCACAGGCGTTTCCGCAGCGCGTAGAATCTGAATTATCTCGAACAGACGGGTCGAACGGCGCATCTGAATCTCCTCGCGAACTGCTGACAGCTTAGCACACCCCCCTGACAGGGTGGTGTCAGGAGTGTTGGGCGAAGATTGGTCAATTGCAATGCAGGAGAGTGACCATGCCTTACCTCGACAATCACGTCATGATGACCTTGAAACTGGATCGCTGGTCCCAAGATCACGCTTTGCGGGGATTTGAGATCGAACGTGAAATTGCTGCCGCGCGAGAACGCCAAACCCTACGCCCGGTCAAACGGACCAGACGATTTTCGCTGGGTAACCTGAAGATGTTTTGGACCAGCAACGCCTAGTTTCAGAACTCGGCTGGCGCGCGAAATTTCATCGACACCCCGCCCTCGGGGTTCTTGAGCCGCAGTTCTTCGGAATGCAGCATCAACCGTGGAAAGTCGCGCGCAGCGCCATCGGCATAAAACGGATCACCCAGGATTGGATGTCCCAGCGCCTGCATGTGAACACGTAATTGGTGCGAACGCCCGGTCCTGGGAGACAGGCGAACACGCGTGGTCTCGCCTTCGTATTTGACGACCCGCCAATCGGTAACGGCAGGTTTTCCCGTCTCATGGCAGACCATCTGACGTGGGCGATTGGGCCAGTCGACGATAAGCGGCAGGTCGACGGTTCCCGTTTTCGGCTCAACCTGCCCCCACACGCGCGCTACATAGGTCTTGCGAGTCTGTCTCTTTTCAAATTGCAACCCCAGATGCCGCTGAGCATGCGCCGTCTGGGCAAATACCATCACACCGGATGTATCCCGATCCAGCCGGTGCACCAATAGCGCCTGAGGAAACGCGGCCTGCACCCGGGCTAGCAAACAATCGGCCAGATGCGCACCTCGCCCCGGCACCGACAAAAGACCAGCAGGTTTGTTCACCACGATCAATTGCGTGTCTTCAAACAGCACATCCAGTGGTGAATTTGGGGGATCATAGGTTTCGCTCATGCGCGCCTGCCTATCGTAGCCCGCCACCTCCCGCAACGTCGTCCTTGCCTGAACGAGATGGTTCAGCAACTCTTTCACCAACGTAAAGGATGAACGCATGCACCCGACGATCAAAAGAATGCAGGACGTTGTCGCAAAGGGCGATGAAAGTCTGATCCATGAACTGTTGGCAGAAGATGTGCGGTTTTCGCCTCCTACCTATTACAGCACATGGACCGGGCGCGTACCGGTTGCGGCAGTTCTGGGCCATGTGGGTCAGGTGTTCTCTGATTTTCGATATCGCCGGATCATGGGCGACGGCAATAATTGGGCTTTGGAGTTCCAATGCAAAGTCGGTGAACTGGACGCGGTTGGCGTAGATCTGATCACTTTGAACCAGGACGGGCTGATCCAGGAGTTCGAGGTCGTCATGCGCCCTTACAAAACCGTCGGCGCATTGCGTGAAGCAATGATGGCACGGGTCATGAAAGATGCCCGTTTTCTGAAGTTCAAAGACGCGCTGAGCTGACCATGCGATCTCCGATCGGTGCTGATCAAATTCTGCGGATCCCGCTGCTGCCCATACTCGTCCTTCAAGGTCTTGCAGTTCGGCGCAACGCGCAGATTCTGCCGGAACCGACGGGACCTCGTGAAGGACGCGAAGGGCGCGGGCCGCGCCTGCGGCTGTTAATCGCCGGAGACAGCTCGGCCGCGGGAGTGGGCGCTGGTACACAAAGGCAAGCTTTGTCGGGTCAATTGGTGAGCCAGTTGGCAAAGCACCATTCGGTTGAATGGAAGTTGGAGGCGACCACAGGGCATACCACTCAAGACACGATCAATCGGCTGCAAGCGTTGCGTGAGCAGTTTGATGTGGTGGTGACTGCACTTGGTGTGAATGATGTAACCCGTGCCGTACACAAGCAACGTTTTGAGTCGCAGCAAAGGCAGTTACTGGCCTTGCTGACTGGGCCGATGCGAGCGAAGACAGTGATTGTAACGGCAGTCCCTCAGATGGCTCGATTTCCTGCGTTGCCACAGCCTTTGGCCTGGGTTCTGGGGCAGCAGGCCGCCCGGCTGGATCAGGGTCTGCAAAACGCTTCAGCAGGTTTCCCACAGGCAAGGCATCTTGCTTTGGAACTACCAGATGACCCGGCCCTGTGTGCCCCGGATGGGTACCATCCGAGCCCCAAAACCTACGCCATCTGGGCAGAAGAAGTTGCCCGGCTCATTCATCAGGCCTGAGATCGCATCTGCCTGATCATCGGAATCGAGTACACGACCAGCCCGGCCCAGATCAGAGGGAATGCAATCATTCTCGCCTGATCTATGTGTTCTCCGAACAGGGTGATTGCAGTGATGAAGATCATCGTGGGGGCAATATATTGCAGGATACCCATGGTGGACAGACGCACCAGTTTGGCCCCGTTGGCGTAAATCAGCAAAGGCACAGCGGTTACGATGCCGGCACCCGCAAGCAGCATAGTATCAGACGCGAGCCCTCCAAAATGCCCAGTTCCGTTTACTCCCAGCCAAGTGACATATGTCAGAGCAGGAATTAGCAGGATCAGAACTTCAAGCAAAAAGCCCTGGTTGGGCCCAATCGGAAGTGAACGCTTGAAGAATGCATAGAACCCCCAGCTGATCATCAGACCCAATGCAGCCCAAGGCAGAGTTCCGGCCTGAAATATCAGAACCAATACGCCCAGAGCGGCCAACCCGACCGCTACCAGTTGCGTCCGGTTCAGCGGCTCGCGCAGAAGAATGGCGCCCAGCGCGATACTGAACAAAGGATTGATGTAGTAACCCAATGCCGCGTCCAGCGCGTTTCCTGACGATATCGCCCAGACATAAATCGCCCAGTTCACTGAAATAAGCGCAGCCGTAAGAGCCGCCATTCCCAGCATTTTGGGGTCGCGCAATGCGGCCTTCAAATCACCGGTGCGCCCAAGGGCAATCAGCAACAGCCCGGCCACTGGAACCGACCAGATTACCCGGTGCGCGACGATTTCAACCGGGCCAATATGAGCCATTGCCTTCATGTAAAGCGGCAGAAAACCCCAGAGAACATAGGCCGTGACGGCCAGTGCCAGCCCTTTTGGTGTGTCCATGTTGTTTGGCGGTACGGGGGTGTCTGCCACGGTGGGTCTCCGAGTGATACCTTGTATCTCTACGGCGAATCAGACGGTCTTGGAAACCTCGAAAACTGTGAAGTGGGCCATCAGGATTTCTGATATGTCGCGCCTGTATCTGGCGGTCTGCAGATGAAAGTCGGGGCACCGTAGCACCCCGACCGTTGATCACACTTTTACACGCTCGGATTTCGGATCGTACATCGGTTTCAGGGATGCCTCTGCTTTGACTTTAACGCCACACACATCGATCTCGTAGGTTGAGGCCAGAACATCCGCGGCTTTTTCGCCCTCACAGGGCACATAGCCCAGACCGATGGCACCACCCAGCGTGTGACCATAGTTGCCCGAACTGAGATAACCCACATATTCCCCGTCTCTCACAATCGGCTCATTATGGAACAGCAACGGTTCGGAATCGGTTAGCTTGAATTGCACCAGACGGTTCTTGGGTCCGCTTTCCTTGCGGGCTATCACCGCCTCGCGCCCGATGAAATCACTGCCCTTATCAACCTTCACGGCAAAACCCAGCCCGGCATCGACCACATGATCTTCACATGTGATGTCGTGGCCAAAATGGCGGAATCCTTTTTCGATCCGGCAACTGTCCATCATGTGCATACCGCAGAGTTTCAGGCCCATGTCCTGCCCGGCATCATGCAGGGTTTCAAAAACATGACCTGCCATGTCAGACGGCACATAGATTTCCCAACCAAGTTCACCCACGTAAGTCACGCGGTGCGCACGTGCGAGGCCCATACCGATCTCGATATCTTGTGCCGTTCCAAAGGGGTTGGACGCGTTCGAAAAATCAGCCGGTGAGACTTTTTCCAGCAGCGCGCGGGAATTGGGGCCCATTACTGCCAGCACACCTTCTCCGGCGGTCACGTCGGTGATCACCACACGAAAGTCACCCGCATTGCGCTGCATCCAGGTTTGATCAGCCAGACGCGTGGCCGCTGGTGTGACAACCAGATAGGCGGTTTCAGACAGGCGCGTAACGGTGACGTCAGCTTCAATTCCACCGGTTCGGTTCAGGAACTGAGTATAGACGATCTTACCATTTGGAACCGAGTAATCGCCGCCGCCAACATAGTTCATGAACGCCTCGGCATCAGGGCCTTCGACACGGATTTTGCCGAAGGACGACATGTCATACATGCCCACGTTCTCGCGTACGGCGCGGTGTTCAGCGGCTGAATTTTCGAACCAGTTCTGCCGTTTCCAGCTGTACTGGTATTCACGTTCTTGCCCTTCATCCGCAAACCAGTTGGCGCGTTCCCAACCGGCGAGCTCTCCCATTACCGCACCGTTTTCCAGCAAGTGATGGTGGAACGGCGTCCGACGGACACCACGTGCGGTCGCCTTTTGGCGATAGGGGTAATGGTCGGCGTAGAGCAGGCCCAGCGTTTCCTTGGAACGTTCGAACAAGTACTGCTTATTGCCTTGGAAGGGCTGCATCCGGCTGACATCCACATCACCCAGATCAAAGGGTTTTTCACCCGAATCCATCCATTCGGCCAACGCCATGCCAGCCCCGCCCGCTGACTGAATACCGATCGAGTTGAACCCTGCAGCAACCCACACATTGTCCATCTCGGGTGCGAGGCCCAGATGATAGGCATCGTCGGGCGTAAAGGATTCAGGCCCATTGAAGAAGGTGTGAATCCCGGCTTCAGCCAGCATCGGCATCCGATTGCAGGCAGCTTCGAGTATCGGTTCAAAGTGGTCGAAATCCTCGGGCAGCTGATCGAATTCGAAACTGTCAGGAATGCCATTCATTGCCCAGGGTTTGGCATTTGGCTCAAACGCACCTAGCAGAATTTTTCCTGCGTCTTCTTTATAGTAAGCACATTCATCTGGCACACGAAGCACAGGCAGTTGGGTCAGCCCGTCGATCCCTTCAGTCACAATATAGAAATGCTCGCAGGCATGAAGCGGTACGTTCACGCCCGCCATCTTGCCGACCTCGTGGCCCCACATGCCGGCGCAGTTCACCACCATATCGCATTCGATATGACCCGAGGCGCCACCATCATCTGCAACCCAGTCAACGCCTGTAACTTTGCGTCCCTGTTTCACGACATCAGTAACCTTGACCCGTTCCTTGACGATGCCGCCACGCTGGCGCGCACCTTTGGCCAAAGCCAGTGCAATGTTCGCCGGATCGCCCTGCCCGTCCAAAGGCAGATATACAGCCCCTTTGACCCCTTCGAGGTTCAGATGAGGATACAGCTCCTGCACACGGTCATTTTCGATCTCTTCGACCTCGACGCCAAAGGCGCGCGCCATCGCAGCCTGACGGTAGATTTCTTCTTTTCGCTCTTCGGTCAGGGCCACCGTAATTGAGCCGCAGCGCTTAAAACCAGTAGCGACGCCGGTCTCTTCCTCGAGAGCGCCGTAAAGTTCCTGACTGTACTTGGCCAGCTTGGTCATGTTTGCGGTCGCGCGCAGCTGGGCGATCAGCCCTGCCGCGTGCCATGTGGTGCCGCTGGTCAGTTGCTTGCGCTCCAGCAATACAACATCAGTCCAACCTTTCTTGGTCAGATGATACGCGACCGAGCATCCGATGACGCCGCCGCCGATAATGACCACACGGGCCTTGGTGGGAAGATCAACCATCCTGATGTCTCCGCTGTCTCAGGTTTCGTTCTAATTGGCACGAAGGATCGACAAAAAAAGCGTCAAAAGCGTCAACTCGGTAATGAAAATCACCCATACTAGGCACCTCGTTTTTTACGCCGCAAAACAAATGGTGTGATGCCAAAAAAGCTCTTGTAAACGGACGAGAAACCGTTTGGGAAACCGCAAACCAAACCGATTTCCCTTACGCTCATCGTCGTGTTTAGAAGCAGGTTGTTGGCTTTGGCCAATCGCATCTCTCGGTAGAACCCATTCGGCGTGGTTCCGAAGATCGCCTTGAATTTTCGCTCAAGCGATCGGTTCGACACGTGCAACATGTCAACGATCTGATTTATCGGCAAAGGTTCTTCGATATTCGCCTGCATCAGCTTGATACACTGATCCAGCTTCTCGTCACCCGTGGCAGTTGTCCGGGCGCCAGAGAAGGGCTGCATGGACGAAAAATCCCGAATGTTCTCATGCAACATGATGTCGGCAACGGTCATTTTGGCAGCGCCCGAGATGTGTCGCCCGATTACAGCCAGCGCGACGTCTGTCGTTGCCTCCATACCCGCGCAGGTCACAACCGCACCTTGCTCGGTAGCAATTGAGAGCTTGGCTTCGAACCGCGCACCACGTTCGCGTAAAAAAGACGCATTTTCCCAATGTGTCGCCATATGATCGGCGCCGTTTTCGTCGATATATCGACTTGCCGCTTCGGCTAGTAAAAAGACCTGCGCGCCCCGAAACGTGTAGTCAGACACGACACGCCCCAGAGACAGCTCTGGCTGATCGGGATCGGAGTTGCCGATTACAAACAGATAATCCGCAAAAGGCTGCGCAGGGACGGTTTCCGTTGATACGGTTGCGCCGCTGCTGCTTTCAACCGGTCCTCCTTTACGGGACCGATATGTGAACGTGAACGGAGGGTGGGCGCACACCCGGTTCGCCAGCCGCAACACCTCAACCAATGAGGCCAATTCCAGCAACACAAAACCGGGTGCAACCAGAATATCAAAGTGATGCTGGGTTCGATCTTGCTGCTGATCAGGTTTGGTTCGGACCGACATGAGGCACACTCAGACGATATTGTGCCCGGCCGCGCGCAAGCTGTCAGCAAGGGCTTTGATATGATCCGGACCGACTTCGCAGCAACCGCCGACGATCGTCGCCCCTTGCGCAACCCAGCTCATAGCATGCTGCGCATAGGCATCGGGATCCAGATCATGGCGACTCTGCAACGCGTCAACGGTTGGTGCATCTTGCAAGAA
Organism: Ruegeria sp.; assembly: GCA_040829945.1. Classification (GTDB taxonomy): domain Bacteria; phylum Pseudomonadota; class Alphaproteobacteria; order Rhodobacterales; family Rhodobacteraceae; genus Ruegeria. Next base: position 93,379 of record JBFOLN010000005.1, on the reverse strand, counting down.
CCCGTCACTGATACCAGTAAAACCATTGGCATAGGCGCCAAACGGACGATCCGGCATAGCGATGATATCCAGTGCCGCCGGGATCGCTTCGGGACGCGCGCAATTGATGAGCACCGCCTCGGGGGTAAATCGCGCGACCAGAGGAGCGATGTCTTCCAACGCCTCGCCCGAACGCAGGCGTGTACCGTCCTCGTCTAAGACCGACAGAGCAAGCCAGACAGGTTTGCCACAGTTCTCGGTTCCGCGCAGCGCGCCTTCAGCCTCCTGCACCGAAGACACGGTTTCGATCAGAAACAGATCAACCCGATCCACCATCATCTGAACCAGCTCCGCGAATTTCTCAGCCGCGTCTGACGGGTCGGGCTTCAAATCGGGCCTGTAAGACGCCAGCAGCGGACCAAGGGAACCGGCAATACGCCCGTCATTGCCTCGGCAGGCTTGCTCAGCCTGCGACAGGGCGGCGTCGATCAAAACAGACAACTGATCTTCAATCCCCTCACGAATCAGACGTGATCGGTGAATGGCGTAGGTGTTGGTCGTAGCGATTGTGGCGCCGCTGCGAAAATAAGCCGCGTGAACCTCGACCACCAGTTCGGGTTTGTCGATCATCACGCGTGTTGACCAAAGCGGTGTCGGCTTGTCACCGCTCAGTTTCACCAGTTCTTGCCCGATTGAACCATCTAGAAGCGTAATATCAGCCATACATTCCCCCTTTCACGGCACCAGAACCAGCTTTCCGGGTAAAGTCTTGGACAGAAAATCCTCATGCGCCTGAACAATGTCGCGCAGCGGATAGGTCTTTGAGACCAAAGGCTTGATCCGTCCTGCATTCATCAATGCGACAAGACGGCTGAATACATCCGGGGACTGATAGGTGCATCCATGGATGGTAACATCGCGCAGATAGATGTCGCGCAGATCAGCACTGACAATCGGACCCGCGATCGCGCCTGATACGGCATAGTGCCCCCCGGGTTTCAGGGCGAGGATAAGCGACGCCCACGCCGAACCACCAACAACGTCGATGACAACATCAAACATTTCTTCCGGCAACGGCGCATCACGATCAAAGGTATCCATCGCACCCTGCGACTTCACCACATCGGCCTTTGCAGCGCTACTCACGCCCCAAACAGCGGCACCACGAAGCGCGGCGAGTTGGACTGCGGCGAGACCCACACCGCCGGATGCTCCAGTAATCAACACCTTATGCCCTGCCGTAACCCCAGCACGCGTCAGCAAGTTTTCAGCAGTCCCAAATGCACAAGGAATCGCAGCTATTTCAACGTCCGACAGTGGTGAATCAGTCACGTCATACAGATCATCACTCTCGACCAGACAGAACTGCGCAAATGCCCCATCAAGCTCCGATCCTAACGCAATAAATCCATGCGGCCTGCCCGGGCCAGGACGCGGGAGGTTGATGGGGCAGGTCACGCGTTGACCGGGCTTGAACGCCGCCGCCGGCCCAACCTCTTCAACAACACCACACAGATCACCACCCTGTATGCGAGGGAAGTGCAACGCGCCCCCCCAACCACCTGCTTCAACTTGTTGATCGACCGAGTCCGTCGCGTCGGTAACATCCGACGAATACCATCCGATCCGCGTGTTGATATCGGTGTTGTTCACCCCGGCAGCTGAAACGCGCACCAGAACCTGCCCCGGACCGGGGGTTGGAACGGGGATGTCTTCCCGCCATTCCAACACCTCGGGACCTCCATGGCCAGTCAGATATACGCCTTCCATCTGCCGGGTCATTTATTTGCCTTTCCTCACAGGTCGTCAGGCCCTCAGCCGTTCATTGGCAGGATCCCAGAGCGGTTGATCCTCCTGCACGACAGCACGACATTTCCGGCCGTAGATTTCAATCTCAAGCTTGGAACCTGGGACCGCCAGATCCGCGCGTACCATGCCCAGTGCAACCGAAGCACCGATACGATACCCCCATGCGCCCGAGGTGGTTTCACCCACGATCTCATCACCGCTCCAAATACACGACATGTAGGGTGCATCGACCTCGCCTGCGTCCACGATCAGCGTGACAAAGGACTTCTTAACGCCCTGCTGCTTCTCGTTCTGAATGGCCGCTTTGCCAACAAAATCATGCGGTTTGTCGAGTTTGACGAAACGCCCCAGACCACCTTCCAGCAGAGAGTAATCCGTGCTCAGATCGCCCTTCCAAGCGCGATAGCCCTTCTCGATCCGCAGCGAATTCAACGCATACATGCCAAAGGGCTTGGCTCCGGCGGTCAGCACAGCCTCGTAGATGGCCGGCATCGCGTCGTTCTCGGCGTGGATTTCCCAACCCAACTCGCCCGCGAAAGATACACGGATCAGGAAGGCATCCTGCCCGGCGACGGTGGCAAACTGATGGGTCAGCCATCCTTGCTGCAAATCCGCATCGGTGAGGCCGGACAAGACATTCCGCGACATCGGTCCGGTCACGATCAGTGTGTCGCGCTCGGTTGTGGTTTCGCGAACGGTCACACCTTCGGGCACCGAATTGCGGATCAAATCACCATCGTGCCACTGCGCCGTGGCAGCAGTTATTAGGACGAAGTTGTTCTCAGCCAGACGGATACAGGACAGCTCGGTCAGAATGCGCCCTCTTTCATCCGAGACATAGATCAGATTCATGCGCCCTGCTTTAGGGATACCTCCGGTACAGAAGCCACGCAGCCAGTCATCCGCCCCCTCGCCTTGTATCCAGAACCGCGAGAAGCCCGGCAGATCCAGCACCCCGCAGTGATCGCGCACGGCTTCGCATTCTTCTTTGACCCGTTGCTCCCAGGGGCCCGAACGTCCCCAGGTATGGGTGGCTTCCAGTGACGTGTCATCGCCGGTTTGCGCAAACCAGTTTGCGCGTTCCCAGCCGTTGTACGCGCCCATGACACCGCCCAATTCCTTGACCTTGGCATGCACAGGCGAGACCTTCTTGTCGCGTGCGGCAGGCCATTCGTGATGTGGGAAATGCATGGCGTATTCGTTGCCGTAGACTTCCATCCCTTTCTGATTGCAGTAGTCCTGATCGGTGTAGTCGGTGTAACGACGCGGATCGACCGCCCACATATCCCATTCGGTGTGACCATCGACGATCCATTCGGCCAGAACTTTGCCTGCACCACCACCTTGGGCGATACCGAAAGTGAAAGTATGAGCCTCGAACGCGTTTGTCACACCCGGCATCGGGCCAATCAACGGCAGACCATCTGGCGCATAGGGGATCGGGCCATTGATGACGCGACCAACGCCCGAGGTTGCCATCAGCGGAACCCGTTCCATCGCATCGGTGACGATATCCTCGATCCGGTCCAGATCATCGTTCCACAGTTGGAAGCTGAAATCCTCGGGCATCGGGTCATCCTCGGTCATCCAGTGGCCCTTGCAATTAGGCTCATAAGGGCCGAGGTTGAAGCCATTCTTCTCTTGCCGCAGGTAGTACGAGATATCGACATCACGCAGCAGCGGTAGCTTCTTGCCACCGTTTTCTTTCGACCACGCTTCGATTTCAGGAACTTCGTCGGTCAACAGATACTGATGGCTCATGACCATTGCCGGGACGGTTCGGCCGCCAAAGGGTTTGAACCATTCCCCGACTCGCTGCGCATAGTAACCGGCGGCGTTCACCACATAATCGCAGGCAATATCACCCTTTTCAGTATGCACGATCCATGTGCCGTCGTCCTGCTGTGTCACACCGGCTGCAGGGCAGAACCGGATAATCTTTTGCCCCATATCCCGCGCACCCTTGGCCAGAGCCTGAGTCAGCTGCGCCGGGTCAATGTCACCATCGGTCGGGTCATACAGAACGCCTTCAAGATCATGGGTCTCAAGGAAGGGATAGCGTTCCTTGGCCTCTTCCGGGGTCCACATCTCCATCGGGATACCCTGATACAGGCCCATGGACATGGCGTGCTCAAATTCCTGCATCCGTTCTTTGCTGTGCGCAAGACGGATCGAGCCTGAAACGTGGTAGTTCATTGGATAGTCGACTTCATCGGCCAGACGCGAATACAGCTCGGTCGAATAGCGCTGCATGTTCATGATCGCCCATGAATTCGAGAAGGTCGGAACGTTACCAGCAGCGTGCCATGTCGAGCCTGCGGTCAGTTCGTTCTTCTCCAGCAGAACACAATCGGTCCAGCCCTTCTTGGCAAGATGATAAAGCGACGAGCAGCCGACAACGCCACCGCCGATGATGACCACACGGGCCTTGGTTGGAAAATCACTCATGTGTTTGGTTCCCTATTAGTTTGCCCGCTGGGGCAGGTCGTCTTTGATGACATAGTAATCGCCCTTGTCCGCCACAAAGATGTGCTGGGCGAGTTTCAACCCGGTCGGCTCATCCAATGAGCCCACGGAAATTGCGATCGTGTCCTCGTCATTGTGCTGCCAGAAGAGGAACGAGCCACAAGCACGGCAAAATCCGCGCTTGGCAATGTCAGAGGCGCGATACCAGCTCAGCGTTTCGCTGGTGGTAAAGCTGAGATTGTCCTTATGCGTGCCGGTCGAGGCCCATAGGTGACCCGACTGTTTGCGACATTGCCCGCAATGGCAGGCATTTGGTGGCGTGAGGTCTCCGTCAACAACAAAAGCGACCGCGCCGCAGAGGCAGGAACCGGTATGCATGTCTTTATCCCCTCGCTGTCGGCGTTGAGCTGGCCCCCAGCAAAACGCCATAGATGATGAAACAGGTCGCCATCACGCGGCGCACCCAGATATTGAACACTGCTCCCAGTGCGGCCTTGCCCATCATCGCACCCAGCATAGTGAACCCCGTGTAGCTGAGCGTCGTGATGACCAGAGCAGTCGGCATGATCACAGCCATCTGCTGCCAGATGGGTACATCCGGCTGCACGAACTGTGAAAATGCCGCGAGGTATCCGGCTACGCTTTTGGGGTTGATCGTAGCGACGGCCAGCGCATGAAAGTAAACATGCCGCGCTGGACGCTCAGAAGCCGGAGCAGGCTTCGCTGCGTTCATCCAACCGCGAATGCCCATCCAGATCAGAAACCCGGCCCCGATGAGTTTGGCGACAAAGAAACCCGTTGGCGATGCGGCAATCAACGCAGTGATCCCTAAGGCCGAAAGGATCAGAAATGCGCTTGCCTGTGTCAGAATGGCAAGCACTCCAAGCATAGCTTTTGGGAATGGCAGGCTCATCCCGTTTGAGATGCAATTGACCGCGTTCGGCCCCGGGGTGGTCACAAACACCACCCAGAACAGAGCGAATATGGTCCAGGCCTCAAAACTCATCAGTACACCGGAGGCGCAATGACCCAGATGGCCACAGCGGGTTCGTTAAAGGGGTTGGACCATGTGTAGGGTTCGTGCTTGATCCGAAAGCTATCGCCGGGACCGACCTGAAAACTACGCGTGCCGATCATCAGTTCCAGACGTCCTGACACCATGTAGCCGACTTCCTGCGTTGGGCGGTTTGCTGGTGTCTGCATCTGTGAGTGAGGTTCGAAGGTCGAATGCACCATCTCGAAATCGTCGGTCAGGTCGGGTGAAAGCAACTCTTCCATCAGCCCTTCCTCACCGGAACCCATCGGGCGACGTGATCCGGCCCGTACGACGTATCCCTGCTCATCCGCAGGGGCTGCAGAATGCGCAAACAACATCGACATGGGTACGCCCAGACACTTGGCAATCTGCCGCAGATCCGAAATCGACGGCTCGGACATGTCTCTTTCAACCTGGCTGAGCCAGCCTACGGACCGATCCAATCGATTAGCGATTTCAGTCAGCGTCAATCCACGCGCCTTGCGCAGCGCGCGCAGGTCGGCGCCGAGTGATGCGCTGTGAGGGGCCTGAGAGTTCAAATTGCGCTCCGAGTCGGCGTGAAATTTTTCGTTGCTTTTTCACGGTGCCTTGAATCAGTGAAAATTCCAAGCATTTTTTCACTTGGGTCTGCAAATTTAGTTGGCTATGCACATTCCATGTGGATTGCTGTTATCTATCTTTGGGCCATTAATGCCCTGACTTTACTGGCATTTGGCTGGGATAAGCTGAGTGCACGCCGCAGAAAGCGACGCATTCCAGAGCGGCGCTTGTTATGGTTGGCAGCTCTGGGCGGCAGTCTAGCGGCGCTTCTTGGGCGGTGGATATTGGGGCACAAGACCCGTAAGCGCGGATTCTCGGTGTGGCTCTATGCCATTACCGCGTGTCAGGCCGGACTTTGCTATCTGATCATCTCGCGTGATCTCGGTGCGCTATTGCGATAAGTACCAACACTCTATTGCGCGAATACATCCGCGAGAATGGAGCCAAGTGCAGTTGCATCATACTCGTTAAACGCGCCCGGCTGATCGCTGTCGATATCGAACACCGCGATCACATTTCCTTGCGCATCCCACACCGGCAGAACCAACTCGGACCTTGTGGATGACGCACAGGCGATATGGCCTGGGAACGCATCTACATCGGGCACCAATTGCGCCTGCCCTGTCCTGGCAGCCGCGCCACAGACGCCACGCTCAAAGGGGATCACGAGGCAGCCATGCCCACCTTGGTAAGGACCTATTTTCAGCAATCCGGGTTCAGTCACTCGATAGAACCCTGTCCAGTCGAACCGGTTGTCGGAATGGTGCACTTCGCACGCAACCGTGGCCATCAGCGCCACCTCGTCCGTTTCACCTTCGGTCAGGGCCGCAATGGTTTTGGCAAGTGTGTCGTAGTCGGCTGTCATATCGCGTTGCTTTGCTTACAAGGGAAACGGGGGCCAATTCCCGCTCCCCCGAAGTATTTGCAAATTGATGGAGCGTCAAACGCGTTCTATTGCGATGGCCGTCCCTTCGCCGCCGCCGATGCAGATTGCGGCGACACCACGTTTGAGGTTCCGTTTTTCCAACGCATTCAGCAGAGTGACCATGATCCGCGCGCCGGACGCGCCAATAGGATGCCCAAGGGCACATGCCCCACCATTCACATTCACGATGTCGCGCGACAAACCCATTTCATGCATGAAGGCCATCGGCACAACCGCGAAGGCTTCGTTGACCTCCCACAGATCGACATCTTCTTTCTTCCAGCCAATACGCTCCAGTAGTTTCTGGGCTGCCGGGACTGGGGCCGTTGTGAACAAGCCGGGTGCTTGCGCGTGGCTCGCATGGCCAAGGATTCGCGCACGCACGTTCAGATTTCGCCGTTCCGCCGCCTCTGCTGACGCAAGGACAAGGGCTGCAGCCCCATCCGAGATCGAAGACGAATTGGCCGCTGTGACTGTTCCGTCCTTGCGAAAGGCCGGTTTCAGCGTAGGTATTTTTTCGGGACGTGCCGATTTAGGCTGTTCATCTGCATCCAACACTATCTCTCCCTTGCGGGTCTGGATTGTGACCGGCGTAATCTCATGATCGAAAGCACCACTTTCCTGCGCGGACAGGGCATTGGAAAGCGATTGCAGCGCGTACTCATCCTGCGCTTCACGCGTGAACTGGTAGGATTCGGCACAGTCTTCGGCAAATGTGCCCATCAGCCGACCTTTGTCATAGGCATCCTCGAGCCCATCCAAAAACATGTGATCGACCACTTGCCCATGCCCAATCCGGGCACCGCCGCGCATCTTGGGCAACAGGTACGGCGCATTGGTCATGCTCTCCATCCCACCCGCGACCATAGTCCCTGCATGACCTAAGGCGATCTGGTCGAACGCAATCATAGCAGCCTTCATGCCGGAACCACACATTTTGTTGAGCGTTGTGGCGGGCACCTCTTCCTCCAAACCTGCCGCGAATCCGGCCTGGCGTGCTGGAGCCTGGCCCTGGCCCGCAGGCAGGACGCAGCCCATCAGCACTTCATCTACGGTCTGAGTGCCCGCACCTTCCAGCGCAGCACGGATCGCAGCGCCACCTAGATCGGCAGCGGAGACGCCGTCGAACATACCCTGAAATCCGCCCATCGGCGTGCGTGCTGCCCCTGTTATCACAACCTGGTTCATCCGAATTCTCCCTGTGCTTTCCTGCCCATGGATACCGAATGGTAAGAATTACCGTCTAGCGTATTTCTACCATCAAATTGCTATGTGAAGGGCGGTTGAACATGGGGCTGAGCAGCGACATGACCGGCGAGACACAGATTATATTCGTGCATTGCGATCGAATTGATGCCGCAATGGCGATTCAATTCAAGGAAGATATGCGCGCGGAAAGCCAAACCCCTGCCAAAAGGGTGGTGCTGGATTTGTCGTCTGTAGAGTTCATCGATTCCAGCGGCTTGGGCGCCATTGTCGCCTCAATGAAACAGCTGGAAGACGGGCGCAGATTGGATCTGGCGGGGCTGCGCCCGATCGTCGAAAAAGTGTTCCGTCTGACGCGCATGGACACTGTATTCAGATTGTTCGCGTCGCTCGATGACGCGATCAGTGCAGACGCTGACTGACTGTCGGCAGGAGTGGATCGCAGTGGGCTCCAATTGCAAACAAGACTGTCTGGACCTGAGCTTTCCGGCGACACAGGACCAGGCCAGCGATGGGATCGCGACATTGAGCGCACGACTGGCTGCGCACGGTCTGCCGGACAGCAAGGCTGACGATGTAAAAATTGCACTGGCCGAAGCAATCAACAATGTGGTCGAACACGCCTATGCCGGGGTTGCACCAGCTGAAGTTCAGATTGATTGCTGCCTCTGCAAGGATAAGTTGGAAATTCAAATCACTGACACCGGCAACCCGATGCCCGACCTGCGCCTGCCAAGCGACACCCTTGCGTCAGTCGAAACAGCTTTGAAGGACCTTCCCGAGGGTGGTTTTGGCTGGCACCTGATTCATCAACTGGCAAGTGAAATACAGTATGAACGGCGTGGCGCTGGAAACCTGCTTCGTCTGCGGTTCGACTTTAATGAGATGCCATGACAGGCTTCAAATGGCCACAATAACGCCGCGATCGAACCATTGTCGCGCCGCAAACAAAGATCATAAAAAAGGGGTAGCTCAGATAGCTTCCCTCGGCGCCTTGCATCACAGCCCCCACCCAGTGAACGGCGCCGAGGACCTCCTCTCTCCCTGATTACATTGGACAATCCGTATTAGCACTCTAATGTCTGCGTGTTTGCGGAGAGGGGCATTGATATGCGCGATTTACACAAGCCAGGCCGGTCCGAAGTTTTGGCGACTGAGGGAATGTGCGCAACATCGCATCCCCTGGCGGCAAAAACTGCAATCGACATTCTGCAACAAGGCGGCAATGCGATGGATGCCGCTATCGCAGGCGCGGTTCTGCTTGGCATTTGCGAACCACAGATGACCGGTTTGGGCGGTGATTGTTTTGTTCTGTACAACCGTGCCGGAGAGCAAACTGTCCGCGCATTGAACGGTTCGGGGCGCGCCGCTACAGCGGCCGATGCGCAAGTGTTAAGAGATCGCGGCCTAAACTCTGTGCCCTTGACCAGCCCCGACGCTGTGACGATACCGGGAGCTGTTGACGCGTTTTGCCACTTGGCGCAAACCGAAGGTCGGCTGGGTCTGGATACAATATTGCAGCCAGCCATCCACTATGCCGAAATTGGCGTTCCGGTGGCTCCTCGCGTCGCTTTTGACTGGAACAACAGCGCAGCTACCCTGCAAGGCGCGGCACGCAATCATTATCTGAGCGATGGCAAACCCCTAAAAACCGGTCATATTTTTCGCGCACCAGGTCAGGCGGAAGTTCTGCGCCGCGTGGCTCAGCACGGGCAGAAGGCATTCTATTCCGGTGAGGTTGCCGATGACATGCTTGCGGCTTTGTCCGATCTGGGAGGGGTGCAAACGGCGCATGACTTTGAAGCGGTAAAATGTGATGAGACTTTGCCTGTCAAAGGAGAATACCAAGGTCTGGAATTGGTCGAACACCCGCCGAATGGTCAGGGTGCGACAGCAATTCTTTTGTTGAACATTTTGAAGCATTTCGATTTGGCCGCGCTGGACCCATTGGGTGCCGAGCGTGTGCATATCGAAGCCGAAGCCAGCAAACTGGCCTATGACGCGCGCAACCGCTTCATTGCCGATCACGATCACAGTACCAGAATGGCTCATTTTCTTGCTCCAGAAACCGCTGCCAAGCTGGCTGCACTTATCAACCCGAAGCACGCCATGCCCGCCGTCGCACCGCTGACTGAATCCGTTCACAAGGACACCGTCTATATCACGGTGGTTGACAAGGATCGCATGGCCGTTTCGCTGATTTATTCGAATTACCACGGATTTGGCTCGGGTATCGCTTCGGAAAAGTTCGGCATTTTGCTTCAAAACCGGGGGGCTGGATTCAATCTCATACCCGGCCACCCGAACGAGTTGGCAGGCGGAAAGCGACCCATGCACACAATCATTCCAGGTATGTTGCGCGATAAGGGACGGATCGCGATGCCCTTCGGCGTCATGGGGGGCGCCTATCAACCAACCGGGCATGCACGACTTGTATCGAACCTTGTGGATTATGAAATGGAGCTGCAAGAGGCCGTGGATGCCCCGCGCGCATTCGCGGATGGAGGTGTCTTGAAACTCGAACGCGGCCATTCAGATGCAATAAAGCAACAATTGATGAATATGGGCCATACCGTTGAAACACCGGAAACGCCTTTGGGCGGTGCACAGGCAATTCGAATCTGTACGACAGGTGTTTTGGAAGGAACAAGTGATCCGCGTAAAGACGGTTGCGCCCTCGGTTACTGACATTCACCGATGCGGCTGCGAAACTCAGTTCAACTGGAAATGTAGCGGGTAAGACCCATCCTGAAATGGACCGAACATATTTGGGATATCGGGATGGTCCACAGGTTCTCCCGATTGATCCTCAACTAGATTTTGTTCTGAAACATAAGCAACATAGAAGGACTGATCGTTTTCGGCGAGCAGATGATAGAACGGCTGATCCTTCAACGGGCGGCTATCTTCGGGGATGGCCTGATACCACTCCTCGGAATTCGAAAATTCCGGATCGACATCAAAAATCACCCCTCTAAAAGGGTGTCTACGGTGTCGAACCACCTGGCCCAGGCGGTACTTGGCTTGTGTCTTTAGCATTGTTTCAGCCCCCAAAGCATTTACTACATCTTTTTGGGCGGAAAAGCCAATCATTGAGCCTAAAATCAGGGAAACAGTCTGTGAACCTACTACTGACAGTGTTCGAAATTGTGGCCCCGGTGTTCCTTTTGGCAGGGATCGGATTTGCTTGGGTCAAGCTCGGGTTCGAGTATCGGCTGCAGTTTGTCACGCGGTTTGCGGTGACGCTTGCAGTGCCCAGCCTGATCTTCGTCGCTTTGATGCAAACTGACATTCCGGGCGGCGAATTGACCGTTTTCACGCTCGCTGCGATTGTATCGCATGTGGCATTGGCGGTCGTTTTCTGGGTCTTTGTGCGCGCCACCGGAATGGAGCAGCGCACCTATCTGTCACCTCTCATCTTCGGGAATACCGGAAATCTGGGCCTGCCCTTGTGCATATTCGCCTTTGGTCAGGCCGGGTTGGGATTTGCGGTGATCTTTCTGGCCGTAACGGCACTGTTTTCATTCACCTACGGAATCTATCTGGTCGCGGGCCAAGGCGCCTTTGGCAAAGTCCTACGTGAGCCGATGGTCTGGGCGACACTGCTTGGGGCACTCTTCCTGTGGCGCGGTTGGGAGACGCCGGTGTTTCTGACCAACACACTGGAATTGCTGGGCCAAATGGCAATTCCGATGATGCTTATAACGTTGGGTGTCGCAATCGCTCGACTGACGACACAGAAACTGCAACAGGCGATATGGCTGTCTCTACTCAAATTGGCTGTTTGTTTCGGATTGGGATGGGGTTTGGCCGTTGGCTTCGGACTGGGACCTGTGGCATTCGGAGTGCTGGTTTTGCAGATGTGCACACCTGTCGCCGTCACCTCATACCTGCTGGCTGAACGGTTCGATGCCGATTCAGATGCGGTTGCCGGAATGGTCATGGTCTCGACCGTATTGTCTGTTGCAGCACTACCGCTAATTCTCGCTATTATTCTGTAACGATTGTGATTTCCTCAGAGCTCAATCTGCGCTAGAATAAAGGAAAAAGGCACGAGGCACATGAGCAGAATTCTTATCGTACTCTTCGGGGTGCTGCTTTTGGCATCCTGTGGCGGCGGGTCAAAGCAACCGCCCAGCAGATTAAATGACGCATGCAGCATTGCGCGCGAAAAGCCGGACTATATGAAGGCTTTCAAGAGCACTGAGCGTAAATGGGGCGTTCCCGTGCACGTTCAGATGGCAACGATCTATCAGGAAAGCCGGTACCGTCACGACGCACGCACGCCGCACAAATACGTCCTGGGAGTTATTCCGATGGGCCGCCAAAGCAGCGCTTACGGCTACGGGCAGGCGCTTGACGGAACATGGGAACAGTACCAGCGCGAAACAGGCAAACGCCGCGCCAAGCGCGATCGCATCCGCGATGCATCAGATTTCATCGGCTGGTACATGAACAAAAGCTACGAGCGGAACGGCATCCATCCCAGCGATACCCGTAATCAATATCTGGCCTACCATGAAGGACATACTGGTTACGCACGGGGCAGTTACAGCGGCAAATCATGGCTGCTGAACGTGGCAAACGATGTGGATTCCCGCGCCCAGTTATACCAAGCACAACTGTCAAACTGTCGTTACTAATCCTATCGGGTCAGCGATCGCCTGACCCGATACGGGTTTTACTTGAAAACACGCTTGAATCCAGGCGCCCACCCTCGGTCAGTGGTCCCAGCAGAACGGTCGTCTGACTGCCTGCATTGTCGTGGATCACCCATTTGCGCAGCTCAACCGGATCTGAGGTGAACATCAGTTCGATCCGCCCGCTTTCGGGGTTTTTGGGGTCCTGTGCCGTCACAACCGTGGCAGTGCCGTCAAAATCGTGCCCGACGACCATATTGGCCTGCCCCAGATTGACATTACGCGCCAAAACCAGTGACAGCGGTGTACGTTTCAAAGGGTATTGCTCAGGTGGCTGATTGGATTTCGGGTCAAAGATCTGCACCGTCCCCGACCGCGCCAAAACAACGGCGCTGTTGGGCGGATCATATTCGAACCGCATTTTACCGGGCCGCTCGAGCCATAGCTTACCGGTGCTGAGCGAACCGTCATCATTCACCTGCGTGAACGTGGTCTGAACCGTTTTCATCTGGTTCAGATAGTTGGAAATCTGTGACAGCGGCAGCTTCTCAGCCGCCCACGCGGCGGGCGCAGCCAGTGTCAGAGCAAGGGCAAAAGCAATCTGTTTCATATGACCCAGATAGGCGTTCTGCCCTTGTTATTAAATATCTTACTGCTCGGGGACGAGGATTTCACGCTTTCCAACGTGATTTGCCCCCGAAACAACGCCTTCGTCCTCCATCTGCTCAACAAGCCGCGCGGCTTTGTTGTAGCCAATGGCGAGTTTCCGCTGAATGTACGACGTCGAACATTTGCGATCCTTAATCACAATCGCCACTGCCTGATCGTAGAGCGCATCTTCTCCGTTCGTGTTACCGCCCGTGTTCAGGCCCAGAACAGCGTCGATATTGTCAGCCTTCTCCTCGGCTGGGCCATCGACTACGCCGCTCATATAATCCGGCGGGCCGAACTGTTTCAGGTGGTTGACGATCTCTTCGACCTCTTCATCCGAGACAAACGGACCGTGACAGCGGGTGATCTTGGCACCGCCCGCCATATACAGCATGTCGCCCTGCCCCAGAAGTTGTTCGGCGCCCATCTCGCCCAAAATGGTGCGGCTATCGACTTTCGAAGTCACCTGGAACGAAATTCGGGTCGGGAAGTTCGCCTTGATCGTCCCGGTAATAACGTCGACCGACGGGCGCTGAGTGGCCATGATCAGGTGAATACCCGAGGCCCGGGCCATCTGCGCCAGACGCTGGATGCAGGCCTCGATTTCCTTGCCTGCAACCATCATCAGGTCGGCCATCTCGTCGACGATAACAACGATATAGGGCATCGCTTCGGGTGCGAATTCCTCGGTCTCGAACATCGGCTCACCGGTATCGTCATCAAACCCGGTCTGAACTGTGCGGCTGAACAACTCGCCTTTGGCTAGCGCGTCCTTCACACGGCCGTTGTAGCCCGCAATGTTGCGAACGCCCATCTTAGACATCTTGCGATAGCGGTCCTCCATCTCACCCACGACCCATTTCAGGGCCACGACCGCCTTTTTCGGGTCGGTTACAACGGGAGAGAGCAGATGCGGGATGCCGTCATAAACCGACAGTTCCAGCATCTTGGGGTCGATCATGATCAGGCGGCATTCATCCGGTGTCAGCTTATAAAGCAGCGACAGGATCATCGTGTTGATCGCCACTGACTTACCAGAACCCGTGGTCCCCGCGATCAGCAAGTGAGGCATTTTCGCCAAGTTCGCCACGACGGACTCACCACCGATATCCTTGCCCAGCGCCAGTGGTAGCGCGTGGTTTCCGTCGCCAAAATCACGGCTGGCGAGGATTTCGCGCAGCACCACCATCTCGCGGTTTTCGTTGGGCAGTTCGATACCGATGACCGAGCGCCCCGGCAGGGTCGACACCCGTGCCGACAGGGCTGACATCGACCGTGCAATGTCATCAGCCAGACCAATCACGCGGCTGGCTTTCAGGCCCGGAGCAGGTTCCAATTCATACATGGTAACTACGGGGCCGGGCCGGACGCTGACGATCTCACCCTTGACGCCATAATCATCCAGTACGTTTTCCAGCATCCGCGCATTTTCCTCCAGCGCCTCATCACTCAGGTGATGACGCTGAATGCTGGCCGGGTTGGACAACAGGCCCAGTGGCGGCAACTCAAAATCTGAATGCCGTTCTTCAAACGAAAGCGTCGGCTGCGCCTCGGCCTGCGCCCGGCGCGACGGCGGAGGCGTACGGCGAACCGGTTGAGCCACCACTGGTTTGCGCGGTTCAGCCACGGGAATCTTGACCGCTTGCCGTAGTTGGGGCGTGGGTTCGGAGGCATCCTCGAAGACAGCCTCATCATCGTAGTGCGGTTCAGCAACATAGCCCGGTTCTGCAACATAGTCGTTCTGCGCCTGAAGCTCGGCCTTAGAACCCGCCATCAAGGGTGGCTCGGGCGGCAGGCCGGCAGACGTCATCGGGGGTTCTGGCGGCAATTCATCTATGGCCCCAGAGGTCAGGATAAGCGGGTCTGGACCCCTGCCCCGCCCCTTGGTCAATGGCAGGTTGGGATCGGGTTCGGGCGTCAACTCACCGGCTGCAACCTTACGATTACGCACAGCGGCGGAAATCTTGGACCGGATGCGATCCTCTCCCGGCATGTCGTAGTAGCCCTCGACCGCAACGTTTTCGACCAGCTCGGGCTCGGGCAAAGGATCGGGGCGACGGATCAGCGAGGGCATTCGGGCCAGAAGGCCGGTCTTTACTGCAGGATCGGACTCTTCAAAGATCGGATCGGCATAGGCGAGATCGTCGTCGAACTCTGCCTGCACTGGAACTGCGCGTTCAGCCTTACGCTCGGCCCATTGCGCCCGACGGTCCCGCGCCGCTTGTGCAGTGGCCGAAGCACCACGGCCCAACGCGTTCATCAACAGATCGTAAGCCATGACCAGGCCCAGCAGGAAGGCACGGAACCCTTTGCGCACATCCTCTTTAGTAAAGCCCAGCACGAAGACGCCCAGCGCCAACATCCCAACGGCCATCGCCAGTGACATCAGTTTAACCAGAAAATGCGAAGAGATTGGCAACAGTGTCAGCAATGCGCCCATCACGGTGTCGCCAAAAAGGCCGCCCAGGCCATAGCTATGTGTTGCCCGCCAATCAGCACCCGGCACCAGGGTTGCAGCATAAACGGCAAGAACAGCGATCCAGATTGGTGCAAATATCAAACGCGCGATAGCGCGATCTTCACCCAGATGGCCCGCAAATCGAACGCCCCAAGTGATCAACACCAAGGCGACACCCAGGCTGCCCCAACCCACGATCATAAACAACGGCGCGGCAATCGAGGCCCCAATACGCCCCATCCAGTTTTGCACAGGCGCATCCGTTGAGACCATCCAATTTGGATCATCGGGCGTATAGGACCAGATCATCGCCGCAGCAGCCAACCCCAGCAGGATCAAGGCGATCCCGATTAGTTCTTTGCTACGCCGTTCAATGGCGGCCTGCGTAGTGCGGTCCAACAATGGATCGCGGTTGCGCGCGTTATATGATGCCATTTTGCCCTCGTACCTCACGAATAGATGCAGTCACGGAGCTTGATCAGCCCGCGCTTCATCTCTGTTTTTGGGGCCACCATGGCGACCCGGATAAATTGCTCGCCCGGGTTTTGCCCCGGATCACCTTGAGAAAGATATGCACCCGGCAGAACCCGAGCACCGGTCTGCTGCCAAAGCTTCAATGCAGTTTCTTCGCCGTTTTCGACGGGCAGCCACAGGAAGAAACCGGCTTCAGGAGGTATGTACCCCTGAACCCCAGAGAATACCTCATCCGCAATGGCGTATTTTTCGCGATAAAGCGCCCGGTTTTCCTCGACATGCACTTCGTCCGCCCAAACTTTTGCAGCAGCGGCTTGTAAAGGTGCAGGTAGCGGCGCACCCGAATAGCTGCGCAGCAGCTTGACCCGCTTTATCGTCTCGGGTCCACCAGCGATGAGTCCTGATCGCAGACCAGCCAGATTTGACCGTTTGGACAGTGAATTAAACAGCGTGACCCGCTCTGGATCCGCCCCAAGTTCCTGCGCGACGGTCAATGCGCCGACAGGGGCATCGTCGCGGTAAATTTCCGAATAGCATTCGTCGGCAAAAATGCGGAAATCGTATTTCTCGGCCAATTGGATCAGCTCGGCCCAGTAGTCGCGTGAGGCAACCGCCCCCTGGGGATTCGCAGGCGAGCAGATGTATGCCACAGCGGTACGGTTCAGCACATCTTCGGGCAGACCTGTATAATCCGGCAAGTGGCCTGTTGCGGCAGTAGCGGGCACGAAATATGGCTGCGCTCCGACAGATATCGAAGCGACCATATAGACCTGATAGAACGGATTCGGACACAGAATGACTGGCTGCTGTCCGTTCTTTTCCTCGGGGCAAAGCGCCATGGCGGCGTTGTACAGCCCTTCGCGCGTGCCATTCAGGGCCATCACGTTGACGTCCGCATCCATTGATACACCGTAGCGCCGATTGACCCAGTCGGAGAGCGCAGCACGCAACTCGGGCGAACCTTCATTGGGCGGGTAGCCCTGAAATCCGGCGGCGTTTTCCATGATAATATCGGTCACCCAAGCCGGAAAATCGTGCTTGGGCTCGCCAATCGTCATGTGGATGACGTCCCCGCCCGGCTGATGATGATCCAACAGGGCGCGCAGACGCGGGAATGCATATTCCGGTAGGTTCGAAAACCGCTCGGGAAAATTCATGATACTGCCTCAATTTCGGGGTCATTTTGCGCCCCGTTTTCTGGCAGATTACAGATCGACCTGGGCTTCGTCCAGACAAAGAGGTTCCGAATCAGGGGATTGTGGCATTCAGGCCAATGCGCTTTCAGCGGCCGAACCAAGCCGCAACAATGCCTCTTCCGACCCCGGATAACCTAGCATCATCAGGCCGCAACCCTGCGTTCGGGTCGGCAAAGACAGAGATGCGAGGCCCATCAGGTTTCCAATTCGAGTGTTGCGTAGGGCCAGAAGGTTTTCGGTGACATAGTATTCGTGATCGTTCAACAATCGGTCCAGATTAGGCGGCAGGATCGGCGCGGTCGGAGCCAGAACCGCATCAAATCCGGCTGTCGCGGCATCCCAAGCACGGCGACACGCCATCAGCTTTGACCAAGCCGCCACGTAGTCGGGACCCGTATATGCCTTTCCCATGCGGAACCGTTCGAGGATCTCGGGGTACATTGCCTCTGGATTCGCCTCGATCACATCCCGCCAGAGACCATAGGCCTCGGTTGTGTACAGAACACCGGACAGGGTCATCGCTTCGTTCAGTTCGGGAACTTCCAACGGCACTATTTCGGCACCGGCCTCTCTCATCCGTGCGAGCGCATCATCATAAGCTTTGCCCGGCTCTTCGCGCAGATCATCCTTTGCCACGTTTTGAAGATCGGCAAAGCGGCGGCCTTGCAATGACGCGCCACGAAGGTCCGCCGGAACACCCCCTTCAAGCGCGGCCAACACATGCGCCGCATCTTCAACCGACCGTGTCAAAGGGCCAACGGTGTCGAATTTCAGACACAACGGCACCACGCCTTCAAGGCTGACCCGACCTGCAGTTGTTTTTAGACCAACCAGATTGTTCCAGGCTGAAGGAATGCGAACCGAACCACCTGTATCAGACCCTATGCCGCAGGCCGCGAGGCCCCATGCGACAGACGCTGCGGCTCCCGATGAAGAGCCGCCCGGAACGGCATCTTCATCGTTAACACAAGGCGGCGTAGCCGTGATCGGATTTAGCCCAAGGCCCGAAAACGCAAGTTCGCTCATATGGGTTTTACCCAGACAGACGGTGCCCATCGCAGTTGCGTTGCGCACAACCAGCGCATCGGCTTCGGGAACGCGGCCTTTGAGTAAGGCAGATCCGGCCTCAGTCCCAGTGCCGGCAGTATCGAACAGGTCTTTCCAACTGATCGGCACGCCGTCCAGCAATGAACGGCGCAATCCCAGCTTACAACGCTCTTGCGCAGCCTGCGCCTCGGCCCGGGCCCGGTCATGAGTGACTTGTGAATAGATCGTGTCGCGGTGCGGATGGGCATCGATGGCGCTGAGGTAAGTCTCTGTCAGCTCAACCGGATCGATCTGCCCCATTCCGATCCCACGGCCCAGATCACATGCCGTCATAGTCAGCCAGTCTTGCATCCTGCCCCTCCAAAAATGCGCTTGGTCGGACGGTAGCGACAGGACCGCACATGGACAATCCCGAAAGGGCGCGCATATTGCAGCCCATGGAACACAGATCCGACATTCTGATCGTGGGCGGTGGCCTGAATGGGCCGGCCTTGGCATTGGCACTGGCTCAGACCGGCCATTCGGTCACGGTGATCGATGCGCTTGCCGAAAAGGTACGCAAGAACGCTGCTTTCGACGGTCGCGCCTATGCGCTGGCCCTCGCCTCGCAACGACTGTTGATTGCAATCGGCCTGTGGCCACGTGTGGAAGATCACGCCCAGCCAATGCTGGAAATCAAAGTCACCGACGGCCATGCAGGAACTGGGCCATCTCCGTTCTTCATGCATTTTGACCATGCCGAAATCGAAGAAGGCCCGATGGGCTATATGGTCGAAGATCGCCACCTGCGCCGCGCCTTTCTCGACGCAATGGAGGAAGAACCGGCCATTACCCGGATCGATGGCAAGCGCGTTTTTGCGCAGGAAGCCTCTGCCACTGATGTAACCGTGACACTGGATGACGGCAGCCGCGTTACCGGAGGTCTACTTGTCGGATGCGATGGTCGTCGCAGCGGCACAGCCGAGCGTGCTGCGATCAAACGGACAGGTTGGGATTACGGTCAGACCGCGCTGGTATGTGCGATCGAACATGACCTGCCGCATCACGGTATCGCGCATCAGTTCTTTATGCCCCCCGGACCGCTGGCGATCCTTCCCTTGACCGGCAATCGCAGCTCGATTGTCTGGAGCGAACGCACCGAGGCCGCCGAACGTATCAACGCGCTGCCCGAGGATGAGTATCTGCAAGTGCTGCGACCTAGGTTCGGTGACTTCCTGGGCGACATCCGACTACAAGGTGACAGGTTCAACTATCCACTGAATCTGACCATCGCGAATTCCTTCATCTCGGACCGTCTGGCTCTCGTTGGTGATGCCGCCCATGGAATGCATCCAATCGCCGGACAGGGGCTGAACGCCGGTCTACGCGATGTGGGCGCGCTGGCCGAGGTCCTCACGCTGGCCGGACGGCGCGGCGAGGATATCGGATCAACGCTGGTGTTAGAGCGCTATCAGGAATGGCGCCGGTTCGATACAGCCTCTCTGGCGTTGGCCACAGATGTATTCAACAGGTTATTCTCCAACGACAATCCCCTGCTTCGAATGGGTCGGGACATCGGCATGGGTATCGTCGGATCCCTACCCGGCTTGCGCCGTGGCTTCGTGCGCGAGGCTGCTGGGCTAACTGGAGATTTGCCTAAACTGCTGCAAGGCCGCGCGATCTAGTCCAGTTCGCGCGCTTCATCCACCAGCATCACCGGGATACCATTGCGTATTGGAAAGGCCAGGCCCGCGGCCTTTGAAACCAGTTCCTGCCGTTCTGCGTCATAGTGCAACGTCGTATGAGACTGGGGGCAAATCAGTGCCTCTAGCATATGGCGGTCGAAAGCGTGTTCAGAGTTGCTCATTGTAGTTTTTCCTCGTTCGAGCCGCCACGCATGGCAAATTCAATCAGTGTGACCAGTGTCTCGCGTCGGGTGCGCAAGCATGGCGCCTCAAGCAAGGCCTGCTTATCTTCCGGTTCAAACTCCAGCATCATCGACAGAGAATTGACCAAAAGTTCATCATCGGCGTCTTTCATCGTGTCCCAGTCTGTCGACAACTGACGCGATGCAAAGAACCTCTCAAGCAAGCTCAGGAAATTGTTTCTGTTAAAGCTATCGTCCACCTCGGCCTTGCCCAGATCGCGATCGAAGCCGTCCCAGGACGCTGAAACGCGACGATAAGGCGTAAAGCTGTCCAATTCGGACTTAACCCGAAAACGCGAGATTCCCGTCAGCGTAATCAGGTATCTGCCATCTTCGGTCTCGGAGAACTGTGTTACCCGCCCCGCACACCCGATCTGGTGCAACTTGGTTTCATCACCCTGACACGTGTTGGGCTGTACCATACCGATCAGCCGCTCCTGCGTTTTCAGCGCATCATCCAGCATCTGCAGATAACGCGGCTCGAATATATGCAGCGGCAAGCGGGACCGGGGCAGCAACAGTGCCCCAGGCAGAGGAAAAACAGAAACCGTTTCCGGCAGATCGGCGGGATGCATCATGTACCCGAGTGTAGTTCTGATCGGAAATTAGGCAAATATCATTGAGCTGAGCTTGCGCCGTCCGTTCAGAACAATCGGATCATTTGGCTTAAGAGCATCAAAGATCGTGAACAGCTGCGTCTTGGCGGCACCGTCGTTCCACTCTCGGTCGCGACGGAACAACTCCAACAACTGCGCCACGGCTTCCTCAACATCACCATTTGCATGCAGAGCCTGCGCCAGATCGAACCGGGCCTTATGGTTGTCCGGCTCAGCCTCAACCGTTGCGGTCAGTTCGCCAACGGGACCTGCATCCGCGGCCTGCTTGGCCAGTTCCAGTTGTGCGTGAGCAGCCTCAACCTCTGGCGAAGTCGAAATTTCTGCTGGGGCACCATTCAGAATCGCTTCCGCCTGATCCAGATCACCCAATGCGATATGGGCGCGCACCAAACCACCGTAGGCGGCCGCATGATTGGCATCCTCGCCAAGAATCGCAGCGAAGGTCTGCGCCGCGTCCACCGCTGCGCCTTCGGCCAGCATGTCTTCGGCGGCCTGCACCGCGTCATCCAGTTGCCCGCCCGGGCTTTCACCCCCAGTCGCTTCGATCACGCGATCAATGAAGGCCTTGATCTCGGAACCCGGCAGCGCACCTTGGAATCCATCAACCGGCTGGCCCTTATGAAAGGCATATACAGTCGGGATCGACTGGACTCGCAGTTGTCCCGCGATCATCTGGGCTTCATCAACGTTGATCTTGACCATCTTGACCGCACCCTTCGCGGCGGTAACGGCCTCTTCAAGCGCTGGCCCTAAGGTCTTGCATGGGCCACACCAAGGGGCCCAGAAATCGACAATGATCGGCATCTCCTGCGATGCTTCGACCACATCGGCCATAAAGGTGGCCTCGGTCCCATCTTTAATCAGATCAGTAGCTTCAGGGCTGGCTGCGCCGTTCAGAAGGTCCATGGCATTATCTCTCTGGTTCGAATTTGAGCCCTATATGCAGCCGCGCGGAGCAGAAACCAAGGGGTGAGTTCGGCGATTTTACATCAATCAGACGTCGAATGTGGCAAAGACCGGAGCGTGATCGCTTGGTTTTTCCCATCCGCGCGCATCCCGCAGAATGCGGCTTGAATGACCTGCGTTCGAAATATCGGGCGTGGCCCAGACATGATCCAGACGGCGCCCCTTATCGGCTGCATCCCAATCGCGCGCCCGATAAGACCACCAGCTATATAGCTGACCTTCAGGAATATCCTGCCGGGTGATGTCCACCCAACTGCCCGCATCCTGAGTTTCTGCCAGCGTTTCAACCTCGATCGGCGTGTGCGAAACAACCTTGAGCAGTTGTTTATGCGACCAGACATCATCTTCGCGCGGGGCAATGTTCAAGTCGCCCACCAGTATGGACTTTTCCGGCTTCTCGGCACGAAACCAGTCCCGCATTTCGGTCAGGTAGTCCAGTTTCTGCCCAAATTTCTCATTCACCTCGCGGTCCGGGACGTCACCTCCGGCAGGAACATAGAAATTGTGGATAGTCACACCATTTTCCAGCCGGCCCACAATATGCCGCGCGTGACCCAAGCCTGCAAAATCCTTATCCCCCACTTCTTCCAACGGGATGCGGGACAGGATGGCAACCCCGTTATATCCTTTCTGACCCCGAGCAATCATATGAGTGTAGCCGAGCTCGGCAAAACCCTTGGTCGGGATCTTGTCGACCGGCGACTTGCATTCCTGCAAACACAGCACATCTGGCGCCTCTTCCTGCAGCAATTTCAGCACGATAGGCTCACGCAGGCGGACCGAGTTGATGTTCCACGTGGCAAGGGTAAAGGGCATATCGGAAAGTTCCTTTGTCTCGATTTGCGCAGGTTAGCGCGCGACCTCGAGCGGCGCCATCGGAAAAGACTGACAAATCAGATCCGATTGCTCGAAACAGCATGTTTCGGGTTTTCAGTCAGTCGTCATACGATACTTTCTGAACTTCGCACCCTCATACTCGATTTCACCGATATCGTGCGCTCCCAACCGTGCCAAAGCTCCCAAATGCCGACGCGATAGTGGCAGTAAAAACGTAACGAACGGGATGCGCGGGTCCGCAATTGCAAATTCAATTGCCTGTCGAGTGATCCGAGAGCCCAATCCAAAAGATTCAGGCTTCAGAACCAAACCATAGTCCCACTCGTCGCCTTCTTTTTGGAAACCACCCCAACCTACATAGGTATCGCCCTGCAATATTGCCCAATGTCCAAGCCCGTCACGCACCCAATACTCTTCCTTGACCTGAACAAAATGGTCCACAGCTGCCTTGTCCCATGTGTTTGTTAACAGAGGTAAATGTTCAGCCAAACGCGGGTCAGACATGTGCGAAAGAATAACTTGCGGCTCAACCTCGGACAGACGCTTAAATGTTAGTTTCATCTCAATCTCTGATCACGAAAGCGCACCTGAATTTAGGCGATCAAACGGCTGTATGTTGAAAAAAAGCCGGGCCATCAGGCCCGGCAGTCCAACAGGGAGGTGCATGTCATAACCCGGACATGCGCGGGTTGGGAGTAATCTAAAGATACCTACAGGGTATCACTTTGATCCAAGTCAATCCACCATTAGTCAAGCAACAAGGCGATATCCGCCCGATTCTGTGACCAAAAGGCGTGCATTCGATGGATCGGGCTCGATCTTCTGACGCAGTCGATAGATGTGGGTTTCAAGGGTATGTGTCGTAACACCCGCATTGTAACCCCAAACCTCGTGCAACAAGACATCGCGCGCAACGACGCCATCGGTAGACCGATAAAGGAACTTGAGAATGTTCGTCTCTTTTTCGGTCAGACGGATCTTGCGATCGTCCTCAGTCATCAGCATTTTCATTGCCGGTTTGAACGTGTAGGGCCCCAGAACAAATACTGCATCCTCGGATTGTTCGTGCTGGCGCAACTGGGCGCGAATACGCGCCAGAAGGACCGGGAATTTGAAAGGCTTACTGACATAGTCATTCGCACCGGCATCTAGGCCAAGGATCGTATCGGCATCGCTATCGTGCCCGGTCAGCATTAGCACTGGGCTTTTGACACCTTGCTTGCGCATCAGGCGGCACAGCTCACGGCCATCGGTATCCGGCAGGCCCACGTCAAGTATGACCAGATCATAAATCGCCTCACGCGCGCGCTCCATAGCAGACGCACCATCGGACGCTTCGAACACGTCAAAATCTTCGGTCATCACAAGTTGCTCACTGAGCGCCTCGCGCAGGTCTTCATCATCATCCACCAGCAGGATTTTCTTGAGCTGAGCCATGTCCGGTCCTCCTAAGCCTTTTCCATCACTTGCGTACGGAGAATGCAATCAGCAAGATTTACTGCAACCGTCTCACGCCCTCGTGTCTGATGCATAGGAATTGTTTCACATTTCCCAGCGATCAGGGTAGGAGAAGGTCTGATCGTTTCAGGGTAACTTGCATGAGTCTCACTCCCGACATCACCGAATTGCTGGCTCGGGCACGGGCTGACCTACGTATGGGAGTTCCGGTGGTTCTTACAGACGACCTGGGATTCAGCGTATTGGCTTTAGCTTCTGAAACGCTTAGCGCGCAGAGGCTGGCCGATTTGCGCGGCTTGGGTGGAGAACCCGTTGTGGCCATAACGGTTAGGCGGGCCGAGACATTGAAGGCACGGGCCTATGACGGCGATCTGGCTCGGGTGGTGATTCCAGCAGATGCGGAACTAAGCTGGGTGCAGGCGGTGGCCGACCCCTCGGATGATCTGAACGCGCCGATGAAAGGGCCGCTGATGACCGAGCGGCAGGGTAGCGCCAATCTGCACCGCATCGCAATTGCCTTGGCCAAGTCGGCGCATCTGTTACCGGCGGCCGTGGTTGTCCCTGTTCAACACGGCCGCGAGTTTGCTGCGGCACATGGTCTGACCGGCATCGACCATGCGCGCGCAGCACCTCATCTGAGCGATCGCAGTGCCCTGCACCCGGTTGTCGCCGCGCGCCTGCCGATGGAAGTATCCGAAGCCGGTCGCCTGCATGTATTTCGCCCGGAAGACGGCGGAGAAGAACACTATGCTGTAGAAATCGGGCGGCCCGACCGCGACAAACCCGTTCTGGCCCGGTTGCATTCGGCCTGTTTCACTGGCGATCTCATGGGCAGCCTGAAATGCGACTGCGGCCCACAATTGCGCGGAGCCTTGAGCCAGATGGGGGAAGAGGGCGCAGGAGTTCTGCTTTACCTCAACCAGGAAGGGCGCGGTATTGGGCTCGCCAATAAGATGCGGGCCTATTTCCTGCAGGATCAGGGTTTTGATACTGTTGAGGCCAATCACCGACTTGGTTTCGAAGATGACGAACGAGATTTCCGGCTTGGCTCAGACATCCTGAAGTCTCTAGGGTTCAGTTCGGTGCGTCTTTTGACCAACAACCCTGCAAAGATAGCGATGATGGAGCGGACGGGCATCGCTGTTACCGAGCGTGTACCGTTGAAAGTAGGCGAGACCGACTACAACCGTGCGTATCTGGCGACCAAAGCAGCTAAATCGGGCCACCTGCTGTGACGCCAAGCGATATGGTTCTGACGCCGCGTGGTGTTCGGTTTAAGGGGCGTGTGTTTCCCTGCGGCGTAGGCAACGGCGGGTTAAGCCTAACCAAGAAAGAAGGCGACAGAGCGACGCCAGTGGGTCTGCATCAGATCGTAGGGATGCTCTATCGTGCCGATAGAATGCCACGTCCAGTGCCATGGGCGCGACCTATCGGACCGCGCGATTTGTGGTCGGACGATGTTGCGGACGTTGCTTACAACCATCTGGTCCACGCCCCCTACAGCTTTAGCCATGAAAAACTGCGGCGCGCTGACCCGCTATACGATCTGGTACTGATCACCGACTGGAACTACCCCATTGCGATCCCCGGCAGGGGATCGGCCATTTTTCTTCATCAATGGCGGCGACCGTGTTATCCAACCGAAGGCTGCATCGCATTCAGGCGGGACCATTTACGATGGATTGCCCGGCAGATCGTGCCAGGAACAAGGTTGATCATTCCTGAGGTTCAACACGCGCGCCAAAGATAGCAGACCCAACACGAACATGGGTGGCGCCCAGGGCGATGGCAGATTCGAAATCACCGCTCATTCCCATCGACAGCCCATCTAACCCGTTTCGATCCGCTATTTTTGCCAGGAGGGTGAAATGCAGCGCGGGCTCTTCTTCAATCGGAGGGATGCACATTAATCCTCGGACGGGCAGGTCAAGGCCCCGACATTCGGCTATGAACGCATCCGCATCTTCCGGAAGAACGCCAGCCTTTTGATCCTCTTCCCCGGTGTTGATCTGAATGAACAACTCGGGACACTTTCCCATCTCTTGCGCCAATCGCGCCAGTGTATTTGCAAGCTTTGGCCGATCGACCGAGTGGATGGCATCGCAAAGCTCTATCGCCTGCCGCGCTTTGTTGGTTTGCAGCGGACCTATCAGATGTAGAATTACATCCGGAAAGCGCTCTCGAAATGCGGGCCATTTTCCGGCAGCTTCCTGTACCCGGTTTTCTCCGAAACATCGGTGACCCTGCTCCAACACAGCCTCAACCCGTTCGTTGGGCTGCACCTTGGACACCGCGATCAACTGTACGGATCCTTCAGCACGTCCTGCCGCGGATTCAGCTTTGGCGATACGGTCGGTGATATCTTGCAGCGACATGAGGCCTCTCATTCTGTGTTTGCCGCAGCAAAACACCATGTTGAGGCAAAAGAAAAGGGCAGGTCCGAAGACCTGCCCTTAAACCTTGCGGTTCAGATCAACTTAGAAGTTGAACTGAGCACCGAAGTCAGCAACGGTGACGCTCTCGCCGTCGCCGCGCTTGTTGGTGCCTACACCACCGCGCAGCGATGCACCGCCGCCCAGGTCGTAGATGGCGCCGACTGCGATCTGACGCAGGTCGTCGTCAGCCGAACCGTCACCGTATACGAACTGCAGGGTGGTCGCGGTGCCGAGGTTGTAAGCAGCCGACAGACCATATGCAGTACCGTTACGAGATTCGTCTGCAACGTCATCGTCTGCGACGAACAGAGTACCAGAGAAGTCACCGAACTCTGCACCCAGGGCCAGAACGGTCAGGCTCTGCTTGTCCAGAGCACCAACGCCTTTGGTCTGACCGTAGATGATTTCTGCCGAGAAGTTGTTGAAGACATAAGCAGCGCCGATGTCCCAACGGTCAGCATCTACGCTATCCGATCCCGGTGTGGCGGTTTCAGCGAAGGTGCGCTGATCGTACGACGCGCCGAACGAGAAATCACCAACCGAGTAGTTTACGTATACGGCGTTGGCACCCGAACCCGTGCTGTCATAGGCCAGGAAGCTATAGTCAACACCGGAGTACTGACCAGCAAACAGTTCCAGACCAACTTCTGTACCGTAGTAGTTGATGCCGTTGTCAAACGCACCGGCCACGTTGCCCGCGTCAACACGCAGACCGCCAAAGATGACCGAGAAGCGTGCGCCGTTCAGGCCAGCTTCGTTTTGTTCACCGTTGCCGGAGTCTTCGTCAGCCTGCAGACGAACACGACCTTCAAAGCGAACACCGCCATCAGTTTCAACGATGCCGTCGATGTTCAGACGGAAGCGCGAGACCAGGATGGCGTCGTCGGTGTCAACGCCTGTTACTTCACCACCAGCGGCGGTCGCGCTTTCGGTGAACGAGTTAACGGTACCTGAGCGGTCTTCTTGGTATCCAACACCAAAACGGCCGTAACCGCTGAATTTAACTTCAGCTGCTTCAGCTGCAACGCCTGCGGTCGCAATCAGCGCGGTCGTTGCGAAGAGAACTTTTTTCATCTTGTTTCCCTCGGTTTCAAAAGAGTTATCTACTCGACACATACCAAGGCATATGTCTCAGCACGGACATCGTTTCGCTCTTTTTGCCCCCTCGGCGCAAGCACAGCATAAATGAGGCAGCGTCATTCGGGTCAGATTGGTGCAAGGATGCCACAGTCGATTTCGGGGCCCTGCAACATTCAGGGCTTCGACAATTCAAAAGAATAGGGTTGTTGCTGAAAGGGTCCTTAGCTAGGAGTATGCCTCAACAAAGCACAATCAGTGAAACAGGACCTGCTAACAATGCGCCTGCCGACGTTTTTGGGATTGATCATGCTGACCGCTGCTATTTCTGCATGCGGACAGAGTCGCAGCACTTCGACATCAGGCAATCCCAACCTTGTCAGAGGTAATACCGAAGAACGTGAACTGAGTGATCCGAATCGTTCGACAATCTGGGATGTGTTCGGCCCGAACAACTCGGAACAGGTTACTCAGGTGAATCGCTATTTGTGGTCTGCCTCACTGGATGTCCTCAACTTCCTGCCGGTACAGGAGGTTGATCCTTTTACCGGCGTAATCGTAACAGGTTACGGTACTCCTCCCGGTGGTGGGCGATCATATCGGGCGACGGTGCATATCAGTGATCCCGCATTGGCGGCACGTTCACTGTCGGTTGCGCTTCAGACCAGCGGCGGAGCCCCGGTCAGTGCTGCAACCACGCGCGCGGTGGAGGATGCGATCCTGTCTCGGGCGCGTCAGCTACGTATTGCGGACAACAAGTTCTAGCAACCCGCCGAAAATCACACTATGACCACGCCGGGTTCCTACCCGGCGTTTTCAGTTACGAAGGACCGCACGATGTCTCGCTACTCGGCCAACGAAATCGAAGCAAAATGGCAAGAGGCCTGGGACAGGGCCGGAATCTTCACCGCCAACCACAAGGCGGACAAGCCAAAATACTATGTGCTTGAGATGTTCCCCTACCCATCTGGCCGCATCCACATGGGGCATGTGCGCAACTACACGATGGGTGATGTGATCGCCCGCCACAAGCTGGCAACCGGCCATAATGTACTACACCCGATGGGTTGGGACGCATTTGGTATGCCTGCGGAAAATGCCGCAATGGCCAGCGGTGGCCACCCCAAAGATTGGACCTACGGCAATATCGCCGACATGCGCGGACAGATGAAGCCGCTGGGCCTATCGATCGACTGGTCCCGCGAATTCGCCACCTGCGACCCCGAATACTACGGTCAGCAGCAGGCGTTGTTTCTGGATATGCTCGAATCTGGGTTGGTTTATCGCAAGAACGCCGTGGTGAACTGGGATCCGGTCGATATGACCGTTTTGGCCAATGAACAGGTAGAAAACGGCCGTGGCTGGCGTTCGGGTGCCTTGGTTGAGCGTCGCGAGCTGACTCAGTGGTTTTTCAAGATTTCCGACTATTCCGAGGAACTGCTCGACGCGCTAGACACGCTGGATAACTGGCCCGCCAAGGTGCGCCTGATGCAAGAGAACTGGATCGGCAAGTCTCGCGGACTGCAATTCGGGTTCGAGCGGACTGATGGTGGCGAGCCAATCATCGTTTACACGACTCGCCCTGATACACTTCTGGGTGCGTCCTTTGTCGGCATTTCCCCCGACCACCCGATTGCCAAGCAACTTGAGGCTGAGAACCAAGAAGTTGCTGATTTTGTTGCAGAATGCCGTAAGGGCGGCACCACCGAAGAGGCCATCGAAACCGCCGAAAAGCTGGGTTATGACACCGGTATTCGCGTCAAACATCCACTCGATCCCAGCTGGGAGCTGCCAGTCTGGATCGCCAACTTCATTCTGATGGACTATGGCACCGGCGCAATCTTTGCCTGCCCTGCACATGATCAGCGCGACCTGGATTTCTGCCGCAAATACGGCCTGCCCGTAGTCGATACGTTCTTTGCGTTGGATGACGACACTCCAGTCGATAAAATCGCCTTCGTTCCTCCAAAGACAGAAAAAGTGCGCTGGGTGAACCATTTCGCTGGTCTGACCGAGGCCACCGGAGACGAGGCGATCAACTCGACCGTCGATTTCGCCGAAAAAGCAGGATGGGGCGAAGGCGTTACAAAATACCGCCTGCGCGACTGGGGTCTCAGCCGCCAACGCTATTGGGGTTGCCCGATTCCTGTGGTCCACTGTGAAAAATGTGGCACGGTTCCCGAGAAGAAAGAGAATTTGCCGATTGAATTGCCTTATGACGATGGCAACGGCAAACCGATCGACTTTTCAATCCCCGGCAACCCGCTAGACCGCCATCCCAATTGGCGCGATGCCCCGTGTCCGTCCTGTGGTGCGCCTGCCAAACGGGAAACCGACACGATGGACACCTTCGTCGATTCGTCGTGGTACTTTGCCCGTTTCACCGCCCCGCGCGCTGAAACGCCCACCGATCTGGCCGAAGCCGAATACTGGATGAATGTAGACCAGTATATCGGCGGCATTGAGCATGCGATTCTGCACCTGCTCTATTCTCGCTTCTTTGCACGGGCAATGAACATAACCGGCCACCTGCCCAAGAAAGCGATCGAGCCGTTCAATGCGCTGTTCACCCAAGGGATGGTGACACATGAAATATATCAGACCCGCGACGCCAACGGCCGCCCGGTCTATCACCTGCCCGAAGATGTGACCGACGGCAAACTGGCCGACGGCACCGAGGTCGAGATCATTCCGTCGGCCAAGATGTCGAAATCCAAGAAAAACGTGGTGGACCCGGTCAGCATCATCTCGGCCTTTGGCGCAGATACTGCGCGCTGGTTCGTTCTTTCCGATTCTCCGCCAGAGCGGGACGTAGAATGGACTGCTTCGGGTGCGGAAGCGGCGTATAAACACCTCAGCCGTGTTCACCGTGTCGCCTCGGAAATTGCAGAATCCGATGCTCCGGCCAACGCGGAGGATGAAACGCTGTTACGCGAGATGCATAAAGCCATCCATGACGTGACCGGCGGGGTCGAGTCCTTTGGCTTCAACGCGTCCATCGCAAAGCTTTATGCGTTCACCAACACTCTGGCCAAGTCCAAGGCCGGTTCCGCTGCCAAGCGCGAAGCTGCTAAAACACTGGCGCAGCTGATGTCTCCGATGACCCCGCACCTGTCCGAAGAGCTTTGGCAGTTGTTGGGTGGCGAAGGATTGGTGGCCACCGCACCCTGGCCTGTTGCGGACGAGACAATGCTGATCGATGACACTGTCACCCTGCCGATACAGATCAACGGAAAGCGCCGCGCGGAAATCAGCGTGGCGAAAGATCTGGACAAGGCAGAGGTTGAAAAAATCGCGCTGAGCATCGAAGCTGTGCAAAAGGCGCTGGATGGCGCTGCTCCGAAGAAAGTGATCGTTGTCCCGGGCCGGATCGTAAATGTCGTCGTTTGATCGCAGAACCCTTTTTCTGATGCCGCTGGCCCTTGCTGCCTGCGGATTCGAACCGGTTTACGCACCCGGTGGATCGGGTTCGGCCCTAAATGGTAAAGTGGAAGTATCGGCTCCAAATACGGTCGAGAGCTTTCTGCTCGTCCAGAATCTGGAACGTCAGCTGGGACGCAGCGCGACCTCGGGCAACGAGTACAAACTGGATGTTGGCGTTTCGACAGTTACCCGCAGAGCCTCGATCACTACAGCGAATGAAACCAACCGGTATACGATTGATGGGCGCGCGACGTTCTCACTGAAATCAAACGCAACCGGGCAAATTCTTTCCTCTGGAACAGTGACCGAGTTTGTTGGGTATTCTGCGGCAGGATCGACAGTTTCCACACTGGCGGATGAGCGAGATGCAATCGAGCGTCTGATGGTGATCCTTTCGGACCAGATCGTTAACCGACTTTACACCACACCGGGCCTATCCACATGAAGCTGAGCCCGCGCGAGGCTGAAAGGTATTTTGCCAAGCCGGACGCGGACAAAGCCGGGTTGTTGATTTACGGGGCGGACGCCATGCGTGTTGCCCTGAAACGTCAGCAGGTATTGGCGGCGTTGCTGGGACCAAGCGCGGAAGAAGAAATGCGCCTGACCCGCATTCCTGGTGCGGAGCTGCGCAGCGATCCTGCGCTGTTGCTGGACGCTGTAAAGGCGGTTGGGTTCTTCCCCGGCCCACGCGCGGTGTTTGTTGAAGATACCACAGATGTCGCAGCACCTGCGATCCTCGCAGCCCTAGAAGATTGGGATCATGGCGACGCACAGATCGTTGTGACGGCCGGGCAGCTCAAGCCCAGCTCGAAAATCCGCAAGGCGTTCGAGGCAAATCCGGCGACCTACGCTGTTGGCATCTATGATGACCCACCCTCGCGCGCCGAAGTGGAACGGATTCTGGCACAGGCTGGATTGCAAAATATCCCACGCGATCCGATGTCAGCACTCAGCGAGTTAGCGTTGGGTCTAAGCCCCGGAGACTTCACCCAAACCGTTGAGAAGCTGTCGCTTTACAAGCGTGACGATGCAGGCGAACTGACAATCGAAGACATCGAGGCCTGTGCACCGCGTTCAACCGAAGCAGGGTTGGATGATGTGCTGAACGTGGTTGCAGAAGGCCGTGCGCAGGACATCGGGCCGCTGATCCGGCGGCTGCAGGCGCAAGGTACCAATGGGGTGAGCTTATGCATCGGTGCTACGCGGCATTTCCGAACCCTTTACGCCTGCGCCTCTGATCCCGGCGGAGCGGCACAGGGAATCGGCAAACTACGCCCCCCGGTCTATGGCAAACGGCGTGATCGCATATTGCGACAGGCGCAGGGATGGGGGGCACCGAAGCTGCAAACTGCTTTGACTGTGCTGACCGATACAGATTTGTCTCTGCGATCTGCAGGTCAAACTGCCCCCGCCATGGCGCTGGTTGAGCGTGCCATGATTCGTCTGGCAATGCTTGCCCGGTCGGGCTGAAACCTATTGTTTCAGCCAGGCTGCAGCCGACTGTCCGGCCCAACTCCCCGTTGCCAGACAAGCAGTCAAAAGATACCCACCTGTTGGCGCTTCCCAATCCAGCATCTCGCCAGCACAGAAAACGCCGGGCAGCGCAGTCAGCATCAAACCGCCATCCACGGCGCCACGTTCCACACCACCAGCGGTCGAGATCGCCTCGTCCATCGGGCGCAGACCGGTATGTCGGATAGGCAGTTTCTTCAGCGCACCAATCCATTGCGATTGCGTCAACGCACGGCCCTTTGTCATCTCATGGAACAGAGCAACCTTCTGCGAAGACAGGCGCAGGCCATTCTTCAACCAATGCGACAATGTTGCCTTGGCCTTCTTCGCAGCCAACCGCGCCTGCAATCCCTCAATCGTCACGTCCGGCACCAGATCCAGAAGCAGTGGCAGATCCGCCCGCAAAGCCGGGGTCAGGGAATACAAGCCGCCACCTTCCAGGCCTTTTGCCGATATCGTAGCTTCGCCCCGGCTTTCCAACTCGCCAGCCATCCAACGCACTGACTTCAGCGCCGCACCGAAATGAGGCTGCATATACGGGCTCCAGTTGACCGATAACGCAGCATTTGCAGGTGCAAACGGAGATAAGGCGACACCTTTATGCGCCAGCCATGGAGCCCAGGAACCATCCGATCCAAGCCGCGCCCAGCTGGCGCCGCCCAAAGCCAGAACCGTTGCATCGGGTGTAAAAAGTTGCTCACCAGACGGGGTATCAAACACCAGCGCCCCATCTTGCCATCCCTGCCATCGCCAGCGCGTCCTGATCTGAACACTGGCCTGATCCAGCCGGGACAGCCAAGCCCGCAACAGAGGCGAGGCTTTCATCACTTTCGGGAACACACGGCCGGTTGAACCCGTGAACAGCTCTTGCCCCAGGGCGCTGGCCCAAGTCTTGACCGCCAGTGCGTCAAACGAACTGATCATGGGGCGCATCCAGTCTTCTGCCTCTCCATAGGCGCCCATAAACGTTTCGAAAGGTTCATCTTTGGTCAGGTTTAGGCCAGACTTCCCAGCCATCAGGAGCTTTCGCGCGACCGAAGGTTTGGCCTCGGCCACAAGAACCTCGTGCCCTGACGCGGCAAGCTGTTCGGCGGCCATCAATCCCGCCGGTCCTGCCCCGATAACCATCGCTCGCGCCATTGCATCCCTCTTGCCCTCTGCACGCTCCAGCGCGAAGTTAGGTCATGGCAAATCCTAATCCAATCTGCCCGCTCTGCGACCGTCCGATCCCCGAGGGCAACGGTAGCCTGCACCATCTGATCCCAAAGCTCAAAGGAGGCAAGGGCGGGCCGACCGTTTTGTTGCATCAGATTTGCCATAAAGAGGTACACGCAACACTGACCGAGGCCGAACTGGCGCGTGAATTCAACACCGTTGATGCGTTACGCGCCCACCCAAGGCTTAATAAGTTCCTGGTCTGGGTGCGCAAACGCCCTCCTGGATTTCGCTCCAAAGTGCCGGGCAAACGGCGCGCACGCTGATCACACAGGTAGGATCGGATCTCCGAACGCATCCTTTAGTGGGTTCTCCAGGCCCACAACTTCGATCCCCGAATAATCCGGTACCGGCGCAAACCGGGCATTCGGGATATGTTGGAACTCCAGTGTGGTGTAGGGACGCTTCCAAAGCCATTCGCGATTTTCGACTGCCCAGAGATCGGAATTGGGCGGCGCATCGCTGGTAAACGTGTAGAAATGAAGGTCAAACCCATAGGGCTCAACATCCTGCAGCGACAGCAGAGACATTCCCAATGACCGGCAGAAGGTATCTTCGGCGGCGATATCCCCGGTCCGCAAGGTGATCTGCCCAATGCAGGCCGCAGCAAACGGTGCATCCGGGCTGGCAGCACCATCAGGTCGGTTGCCCTCAAAATCATGTTGCAGCAATTCGATGACGAAACCCTCGGGGTCCTGCAGGTGGCACATGTAACCGATGTCCAGAAACTGCCCGGGTTCGCTGATTTGGACACCCTTCTGGCGCAGGCTATCCGCCACGAGGTCGACGTCCGGCAGCGTGATCCCGATCTTCCAATACCGTTGACCCCTATCGTGGCTGTATCCGCCTCCGCCGGGCATCAGCAGAAGATCAGCATCCTGACCGGGGTAACCCACACGACGATTGGCACCTTCTATTCGAACAGACATGCCAAGCACATCACGATAGAACATCGCCAGCTCATCCGGGTTCGCCACACGAAGTCGAAGCGCGGCGATCCTCATGGGCACAATCCGGCAATGCCTGAAGCAATCGCTGGATCGGCGGTCACGCTGTCGGCCACAAGCTCCCGTGCGGTCGTCATCAACAGCTCGGGTTCAACTATCCGGTCAACCAACCCAAATGCATAAGCCTCCTCAGCTGTTATCTTTTGCCCCGCCATCAGGATTAGCCTGGTCCGGGCTGGACCGATCAGCGCGGCCATGCGTTTTGGATCAGAGGGTTGCGGTAGGAATCCCAGCTTCATGACCGGGTAGAAAAACTTGGCCGAGGGAACGGCAATGCGCAGATCACAGGCCAAAACCATCCCGTTAGCCCCGCCCGCCAAAGTGCCATTAAGCGCGGCCACCGTCAGGCAGGGCAAGGCTGCAATGGCACCCGATAGCCGTTCCCAAAGGTCGGATGTTGCAAGACCTGCCCGCGCCTCGTCCAGATCGGCACCCGCACTGAACACCCGACCTGCGCCGGTCAGTATCAAAGCACGTGCTTCGGTTGCCGCCTCTGCGATGCGAACCAATTCGCGCAGCATTTCTGAGGTCAACGCATTGGCCTTGTCGGGATTGTTCAGCGTGACTGTCCAAAGCCCTGCGTCTTGCGTCAGATCGATCACGTCAGCCCGACCCGTTTGCGAATGTCTTCGCTGCGCAGCGATATCTCGGTTCCCAAAAACTCATCCGCATCTGCCGAGCACATCCACATCAGCGCCCGTGCGGGCCAGTCCGCGGGGATGTGATCGTCCCAGTCCAATTGGCTGACCGGGTTGATGCCGCTGGCCTTGATCACCCGCTGCATGTCGGTAGCAACCGTGCCCGGCGAAAGGCCCATAGCGCGGATGCCGTGATGCGCCTCTTCCAGATGCACGCATTCGGTCAGCATCTTGGCCCCTGCCTTTGATGCGCAATAATGGCTCCAGGCCTCTACCGGGTTCGATGCCGCGCCAGACGAGACAGTCAACACCGTCCCCCCACCCGTGGCCCGCATGATGGGTAAGACAGCGCGCATGCCGTAGAATATGCCTTTCAGGTTGATGTCGATCGCGTGACTCCAGGCGTGCGTATCTGCATTAGACAGGTGAAAGATCGGATCAATCACCCCCGCATTCCCGATCAGCACGTCCAAACCGCCAAATCGATCGATGCAATCGGCAACCGTCTGTTCAACTTGCGCGAAATCGCTGACATCGCAGGCGAGCGCGATGGCATTGTCACCCAACGCTGCGGACAGCGCCTCAATCTGATCTCGGCTGCGTGCCACCAGAGCCACATTGGCGCCAGCTGCGGCAAAAACGCGCCCGGCTTCAGCTCCGATGCCGCGGCTGGCCCCCGTGATAAGTACTGTTTTCCCTTGCATATGCATCGTTTAAATCCCTGCATTTGTAATTGTCTTAACTCGTACCGCGCAAATGGGGAAATGGTCCACCCCTTCCCCCTTGACGCTGGCCGCTACAGACACGACGATGCCGGCAAATTGATCAAGAAGGGTTCTCTTATGACTATTTTCCTTCGCCGTGGCTGTGGTGCGGCCCTGGCATATGCTGTTGCCACACAAGGTGCGTTTGCAGATATCACCGCCAATGATGTCTGGGCTGACTGGCAGGCTTATCTGGGCGGAATGGGCTATGACGTGACCGGCGACCAGAGCGTGTCGGGCGATGTCACCACCATCACAAACATGACGATGGCCATGGCAATACCGGACGCCGAGGGCACATTCGACATGGTCGTCCCCGAGATGACACTGACCGAAAATGGCGACGGCACGGTCAACATCAGCTTCCCTGCCAGTTTCCCGATGACGATTTCAGGCGAGTCTGAAGGCGAAACATTCTCGGCTGATCTGGTTTACTCCCACGACGCGCTGGAAATGGTTGTGTCGGGCACTCCCGAAAACATGACCTACGATTACACCGCAAACAGCCTGAATCTGGCGTTGGATTCGATGGAGTTTGACGGAGAGACTGTATCGAGCGACATGTTGGCTCTGAATGTCCAGATGAACGAGATTGCGGGATCATCCCAGATGGAGATCGGTGAAAACCGCGATATCGCCCAGCAGTTCACCGCTCGCAACCTGTCTTATGATGTCGCGTTTGACGATCCTGACAGCGAAGATACGGGCCGTATTAGTGGCAAACTGGATGACCTGAAATTTGAAGGCGATACAATCATCCCTCCGGATTTCGATGTATCCAACGTAAAAGACATCTATGAGGCCGGGTTCGCCGCGTCGGGAACATTCACCTATGCCTCGGGCAGCACCGAAATGGCAGGAACTTCAGAGGGTGAACCATTCTCACTTGGTAGTAGCTCAGAAGGCGGCAGTTTCACCGGCAGCATTGATGCGCAGCGGTTGGTTTACGATCTTGCACAAAACAGCACGAAACTGGCGGTTACGACGGCTGATCTACCGTTCCCGATCGAAGTGGCGATGGCCAACGCGGGGTTGAAGTTCGAGTTCCCGGTTCAGGCCTCGGAAGAAATCCAGCCTTTTGCTTTTGGTATGAATCTAACTGATTTCACCATGTCCGATGTGTTGTGGAGCATGTTTGACCCCGCTAGCGCACTGCCCCGCGATCCAGCGACCATAGCGCTGGACACAACCGGCACCGCCAAGGTTCTGGTCGATTTCATGGATCCGGAAGCGGTCGAAGAGCTTGAGACATCTGATGTGGTTCCGGGTGAACTGCATTCGCTAAAGATCAACGAGCTGCTTGTTTCGCTGGTAGGCGCAGAACTGACCGGTGATGGTGACTTTGCGTTCGACAACTCAAACACGGAAGAGTTTGATGGTCTGCCTGCTCCGTCAGGTGTCGCCAATCTAAAGCTTGTTGGCGCCAACGCTCTGCTCGACACGCTGATCGGCATGGGCTTTGTTTCGGAAAACGACGCGTTGGGCGCTCGTATGATGATGGGTTTGATGGCTGTTCCGGGTGAAGAACCGGATACGCTGAACTCGAAAATCGAGTTCACTGAAGACGGGCAGATCCTGGCCAACGGTCAGCGTATCAAGTGATCAACACATCGAGAAAGGCCGCATTCGCGGCCTTTCCTGCCTGAGGCCATAACGCTATTACGCTGCAGGCCTTGCGAGACGGACGGTCCAAGGCTAGGTCCAGTACATCAAGACCGGAGGCCTCATGACCCGAACACCTCAAAACATCAGCGAAGAGCTGCTGGATGCTGCCCGCAAGGCGGGCGCTGAAGCGGCGGATGCCATTGTTATTGATGGCTCATCCGTTTCTGTCGAGGTGCGCGGTGGTGCATTGGAACATGCAGAACGCTCGGAAGCGGTTGATCTGGGACTTCGGGTTTTTCTGGGTAAGCGCCAGGCGATTGTATCCAGTTCAGACAGCCGCTCTGAGACACTTACGGCGATGGCCGAACGCGCTGTTGCCATGGCCCGCGAAGCGCCAGAAGATCCGTTCACTGGTTTGGCCACGCCCGACCAATTGGCTACCGGATGGGACATGGACGCGCTGGAGCTCTTTGACCCAAGCCCCGATCCAAGTGCCGAAGCACTGATGCAGGATGCGTTGTCTGCCGAAGCAGCGGCGTTGGATGTTGCGGGCGTTTCGCAGGTTTCCGACGCGGCGGCCGCTTATGGCACTCACCGGGTCCATCTTGCCGCAACAAACGGCTTTTCGGGTGGCTACATGCGCAGCAGCCGTTCAACCTCATGCGTTGCCATTTCTGGCGAAGGTACGGGGATGGAGCGTGACTATGATGGCGATAGCCGCACCTTTCAGTCCGACCTGCGCAGCCCCACCGAAATTGGCCGCACAGCTGGCGAACGCGCTGTTGAGATCGTTGGCGCGCGCAAGCCGCAGACCGGTAGTTTCCCGGTCGTATTCGACGAACGTATCTCTTCGTCCTTGATCGGCCATCTGTTGGCGGCCAGCAATGGCGCTGCAATTGCACGCGGAGCCTCTTGGCTAAAGGAAAGCCTTGGGCAGCAAGTTCTGCCGTCACACCTGTCGCTGATCGAGGACCCACATCGCCCGCGCATTTCAGGTTCTCGCCCGTTTGATGCTGAAGGTCTTGCAACACAACGCAGGGCTATCGTCGAGGATGGTGTGCTGACCGGGTGGACGCTGGACCTGTCCAGCGCTCGCAAACTGGACATGAGTTCCACCGGGAACGCCGCACGCGGCGTATCGGGGCCGCCCTCACCCAGCAACTGGAACCTCAGCCTGACACAGGGTGAAAAAACCCGCGCCGATTTGTTGCGCGATATGGGGACCGGGCTATTGGTCACTTCGATGATCGGGTCGACCATCAACCCCAATACCGGTGACTATTCCCGTGGTGCATCGGGCTTTTGGGTGGAAAACGGTGAGATCACGCATCCGGTCAACGAATGCACTATTGCAGGTAATCTTCGCGATATGCTGATGCGGATCATACCGGCAAACGATGCGCGGGCTTACCTTTCGCGCGTTGTGCCGTCGCTGTTGATCGAAGGGATGACACTTGCCGGCAACTGACCTGTCTCTTTTGATCGATGCCGCGCTTGAGGCCGGAAAAATCGCCACGCGCTATTCGGGCCCCCAAGCCCAGCGCTGGGACAAGCCAGAAGGTGCAGGTCCGGTGACCGAGGCCGATTTGGCCGTCAACGCGATGCTCGAGCGCGACCTGCAGGCCGCCCGCCCGGAGTATGGCTGGCTGAGCGAAGAGACTGAGGATTCCCCTGACCGCCTGACCCGTGACCGAGTATTCGTTATCGACCCGATCGATGGTACACGCAGCTTTGCCGAAGGGTCCCGCACCTGGGCTCATTCGCTGGCCGTGGCCGAACACGGAGTGGTGACGGCAGCCGTCATCTATCTCCCCCAGCGCGATCTGCTGTACGCCGCCGCAAAGGGGCAAGGTGCCACGCTGAACGGCGCAAATATTCATGTTTCAGGGCAGACGCACCTCTCTGAGGCCGAAATTCTGGCGGCAAAACCCAATCTTGATCCGCGCCATTGGCTATCTCAGGCCGCTCCGGACTTTCGCCGCGTTTATCGCCCATCGCTGGCCTATCGGATGGCGTTGGTCGCGCAAGGGCGATTTGACGGGATGCTGACGCTGCGACCGAGTTGGGAGTGGGATATCGCCGCCGGTGATCTAATCCTACGCGAGGCGGGTGGAACATGCACCAATCGTCTGGGGCAGCCCCTGAGGTT
This sequence comes from Ruegeria sp., assembly GCA_040829945.1. Classification (GTDB taxonomy): domain Bacteria; phylum Pseudomonadota; class Alphaproteobacteria; order Rhodobacterales; family Rhodobacteraceae; genus Ruegeria. The sequence goes on along the minus strand of JBFOLN010000005.1, from coordinate 53,343 downwards.
CAATAATGCTCATCCGCGTCTGAACGGCGTCGTAGCAGCGGGCGCTGAGGTACACACGGACCTTCGAGCACGGCTTGACCCGAACGGGGCCGGTATTTCCGCATGAGCAAACCGCGATCTCTCAGCCTTGCGGCCTATCGGGTCCTATCCTGGGGTGTACCGCAAAACTCTGGCCACACAGACGTTGCACGCCCTGAAGGCGAAGTATTGTGGGTGCATATAAGCACACCAGACCGGCTGCGCGCGGTCGATGACTTTTGCTCTCGGTTGCTGTCGGTTCAACCGGACTTGTCTCTGTTGTTGACGGCTCCGCCTGAAGCCAACCTTGAGGATTGGGAAGACTGCACAACACCGATCCTGAAGTTGCCAGCCGAACAAGCGGGTTCGGCACGCGCATTCCTTGACCATTGGCACCCCAATATGGGGCTTTGGTTCGGTGGCGGGTTGATGCCAAATATTATTACCCGCGCGCAAGAACAGGATATTCCGCTGGTTTTGGCCGAGGCGGTCGTCGATGTGAATACCGTCCGGGGCGGGCGTTGGTTGCCGGATATCACGCGTTATACACTGGATTGCTTTATGACAATTCTCGCCCCCAATGATGACACAGCACGCCAAATCCGAAGATTGGGGGTCAATTCGGGGAAAATCTCAGTCGCGCCTCCGCTGCACATCAGCCCGAACCCAAGCCCCTGGCCCGAGGATGAGTTGATCGAGACCAATCACACACTGGCCGGACGACCGGTTTGGCTGGCCGCATGGGTGCAGGACAAAGAATTCATCTCGGTTCTCAGTGCCCATCGGCAGGCCCTGCGGACACTACCGCGCCTGGCATTGGTCCTGCATGTAGCGGATATGTCCGAAGCAGCGCCATTGTACAAACGTCTTGAGGCGATGGACCTGCGGTGCGCCAACTGGGATGAAAGCCACCCCATTGAGGACACCACTCAGGTGATACTGTCAGCCGAACCTGAAGATCTGGGCCTTTGGCATAGGGTTTCAGCGGTCACCTTCATGGGCAGCTCGCTGGAACGCGGCGCCGGTGGTCATGACCCACTGATCGCGGTCGCATTGGGTTCGGCAGTGATCCATGGCCCCCACGTGAGCAAATTCCGGAGCCTCTATGACAGACTGAATCAAGCCAAAGCCGCGTTAACCGTAAAATCCGCAACCGAGCTGGGCGATGGCGTTGTGGAGTTGTTGGCACCCGACCGCACGGCAGACATGGCACTGGCTGGATGGCAAATTGTGACTGAAGGTGCACCACAGGCGGATCAACTAATCGAATTGGTGCAAGACACACTGGACCGGCGGAGAGCCCAAGATGCGCGCCCCTGATTTCTGGAACTCGGCCCCTGATCAGTTAGATCTTCGTGCCCGGCTGCTGGCGCCGCTCGGGCGCATCTACGCTTCTGCCACCGCCCGCCGAATAGCCAAGGGGCAAAGCACCTCTCCGGGAGTGTCGGTTATCTGCGTCGGTAACCTGAATGCAGGCGGCACCGGTAAGACACCAACTGTGATCTGGGTTCTGGAACATCTGCGGGGCACATGGCATCAGCCTCATGTCGTAACGCGCGGTCATGGCGGTTCGCTGGAAGGTCCGGTTCAAGTCGATCCCCGCAAACACACGGCAGCACAAGTGGGCGACGAACCGCTATTGCTCGCCGCATTCGCCGACGTCTGGGTCGCCAAAGATCGCGCTGCAGGCGCACAGGCAGCCGCGGCGGCCGGAGCGACTTCCATCGTGCTGGATGACGGGTTCCAGAACCCTGCAGTCGCCAAAGATTTCTCGATCATCGTAGTGGATGCGTCGCAGGGATTTGGGAATGGCCTCTGCCTGCCTGCCGGACCGTTGCGAGAGCCTGTTAACGCGGGATTGAAACGAGCTGATCTTGTGCTCTCACTTGGGGATACCGAGGCGCAATCGAATTTTGCCAAACGATGGGGTCACGCTCTGACGATACCCCATGCCACGGGTGAAGTACGACCACTTCAAACTGGTATGGACTGGAGCCATACGCCTGTTCTTGCCTTTGCGGGTATCGGCTACCCCGAGAAGTTTTTTCAGACTCTGCGTCAGCAAGGTGCGAAACTGCTTCGGGCCGAAGCCTTGGACGACCACCAACCACTGACCCCCGCCCTGATGACCCGCCTGGAAAACGAATCCAAAGCGCTTGGCGCGCAGTTGGTCACGACCGAAAAGGACGCAGTGCGCTTGCCGGCTGCATTTCGAAGCAAGGTTCTGACATTACCGGTACGATTGCAGATCGATCAGGATGACAAGCTCAGGGAAATGCTGGCCCAGGTTGCGCCCTCGCCCTGAGCGGAAGGCCAGCCCTTAGCAGGCTGGCCGACCATGGGTTAGCTGCCCAATTCGTCTTCGATCAGCTTCTTGAACTCGTCGTAAGACTGATTTTCGACCTGTTTGCCATTCACGATGAAAGACGGAGTCGCCTGGATGCCATCGCGTTCGGCATTTTCCTGATACCAGGCCACCAGTGTCTGCGCGCGGGCACCATCCTGCAGACAGGCCTCAAGCTGATCATTGTCGATGCCCGCGAGACGACCGATCTTGCGCAGTTCATCAACGATTTCAGCGGGACCTCCGGCACGGGTCCACTCGGACTGGCCTTCGTAAATCAGATCAGTGATGCCAAAGAATTTCTCGGGCCCCGCACAGCGTGCCACCATCGATGCCCACAGACCGTAACGGTCAAAATACACTTCACGGTATGTGAACTTGACTTTTCCGGTATCGATAAAGTCCTTTTTGAGCTGCTTGTAAGCGCCCTTGTGGAAATTCGCGCAGTGCGGGCAGGTATACGAGGCATATTCGATGATCTCGACAGGCGCGTCTTCGGCACCCTGCACCATCTCAACGATGGTTGACGTGTCCAGATCCGCCTCCTGTGCCTCGGCGGCGCCGATCAGCGGGTTGGCGGGGATGGTATTACTTGACTGTGTCAGCCAATAGCCGCCAGCGGCCACGGCGACAGCCGCACATATAACGGTTGCAATCCGGCTCATTCCTCAGACCTTTCTTAGCGTTTCTGTCTGGATAAAACGTTGCGGCCCAAACGTTCAAGGGCCGCGCGCAAATCTTCATCACGAACTTCGCGCGACACATTGTCGGCCTCGGCTGCAATTTCCAGTGAAATAACAGGTTTCGACTGTTTGGGTTTGTGATCGAAACTGGCCTGTCCCTCGGCAAATCCTGTAGGCGCAGTCTGGGTGATACGCACCCGATTGATCGCGTTGTAGCCATAAACCGCGTTCACCTTGTCGCGAAGCTGCTCTTTCTGCATCTCCAGCATGGGCGCCTGAGGTCCGGTTGTCAGCACCGTCAGTGTCGCGCCGAAACCGTTTTTGCCATACCCAACGTTCACCGGTCGGGCGATCGCAGCGATATCCTGCCCCACGATCTCAGCCCAATGGGTCAACAGGCGCGAAACGGCAAAGCCACGGCTTTCCCCAGCCTGCCTGATCCGGTCATTCAGCAAAGTAGCGGTGCGTTTAAATCCGCGGGTCGAGGAACGTCTGCGTTGCATCTGGTTTCCAACTGCTGCCCGGCTATTGTAATAGGCTGAGACCCGGGCGCCAGTGAAACCCGACAGGGAGTTGTATAAAACTTGCGTGACTGCACTGAATTTAACGTGAGCAATTCATTGCTGGATTGGTACGACCGCCACGCGCGTGAAATGCCATGGCGTGTTGGCCCGGCGGATCGCGCTTCGGGCGTTATGCCCGATCCCTACCGCGTCTGGCTTTCCGAAGTGATGTTGCAGCAAACCACTGTTGCCGCCGTGCGCGATTACTTCCTACGGTTTACCACTCGCTGGCCGACTGTTGATTCACTGGCTGCGGCAGAAGATGATAAGGTCATGGGCGAATGGGCAGGCTTGGGTTATTACGCCCGTGCCCGCAACCTTCTGAAATGCGCGCGGGTCGTGTCATCCGAGCATGATGGTCATTTTCCCGACAATTACGATGCGTTGCTGAAACTACCGGGAATCGGCCCCTACACCGCTGCGGCGATCGCCGCCATTGCGTTTGATCGTCAGGAAACCGCCCTGGACGGTAATGTCGAACGCGTCATGGCCCGGTTTTACGATATTCATGCACCTTTGCCCGGGTCAAAGCCCGCGCTGAAAGAGAAAGCGGCGGCGCTCACCCCGCCTCGCCGACCCGGAGACTATGCTCAGGCGGTCATGGATCTGGGCGCGACGATTTGCACGCCAAAGTCACCGGCCTGCGGCATCTGCCCTCTTTGCGCGTCTTGTCAGGCACGGGCGGCGGGTACGCAAACAGACCTGCCGCGCAAAACACCCAAGAGGCCCAAACCCACGCGGCTGGGCCATATCTACATCGCTCAACGCAGTGACGGAGCGATGCTGCTGGAACGCCGCCCCGACAAGGGTTTGTTAGGTGGTATGCTGGGTTGGCCGGGCTCGGATTGGTCCGAAACACCGCAGGAAAACCCTCCTTTTTCAGCCCAGTGGCAGATGGTCCCGGGCGAGGTGAGACACACCTTCACCCATTTCCATCTGATCCTCCAGATTTGGACAGCCGAACTACCCGGCGGAGCCGCTCCCGATGAGTTGATTATCATGGATAAACACCAATTCAGACCCAGCGACCTGCCTACGGTTATGCGCAAGGCTTTTGACCTCTGGCGCGGCCATTAGACCGCTGTGCAATACTTTGAGCACGGTCTAATGTGCCGCCAACGTTTCGGAGCCTCAAGATGATAACATCTGACACCCTGTCCCGCTGGCAATCCGCCCTTCCTTTCTGGATTTCTTATCTGCTGATCCCGCTGATCTGGGTGACCTCTGCCGCGGGTGGCTGGTGGTTCTTGCTTGTGCCGCTCTCAACCTGGTGGGCCTTTGCCGTACTTGACCGACTGACGGGCCTCAATCTGGAGAGCGCCGACCCGGAAACACCAGATGCGACGCTGCACTGGTATATCTGGCTGACCAAAGCCTGGGCACCGATACAGTTCCTGACGCTTTACGGATTGATTTGGTACACAACCCGCACCACAGATCTGTCTTCTATTGAAAAGATTGGCATATTCTTCGGAATGGGCGTGATTTCAGGCACCGTCGGGATCAACTACAGTCACGAGCTGATGCACCAGAAAGGCAAGCTGGAGCGCTGGCTGGGCGATGTCCTTCTTGCCATGGTTCTGTATTCCCATTTCCGCTCCGAACATCTGCTTGTCCACCATCGCTTTGTCGGCACCCCGCGCGACCCTGTGACTGCGCGCTACAACGAGGGGTTCCATCGGTTCTACCCGCGCGTCCTCCGTCAAAGCCTTATCTCCGCCTTCCGCGCAGAACGGGACAAATTGGCCCGCAAAGACCGTCCGTGGACCGATCCCGCAAACCCGTTCTGGCGCTATTGGTCTCTGCAAGGTGCAATGCTTCTGCTGGCGCTTCTGATTGGCGGATGGGCAGGTCTGGGTCTGTTCCTGGTGCAGGCAGGCACCGCGATCTGGCAGCTTGAGCTCGCCAACTATGTCGAACACTACGGTCTGACGCGCAAGTATCTGGGCGATGGCAAATACGAGCATGTGCGCCCGCGCCACTCGTGGAACGCCTCGCAGAAAGCATCGAACTGGCTACTGATCAATCTACAGCGCCACTCAGATCACCACTACAAACCGAACCGCCGCTTCCCCCTGCTGCAGCACCATTCACAGGACGCAGCACCTCAACTGCCACATGGGTATCCGGTCATGACGGTTGCCGCGATGATCCCGCCCTTGTGGCGGCGCATCATGAACCCCAAGGTCCGGGCGTGGCGGCGTCAATACTATCCTGAAATCACCAACTGGCAGCCCTACAACAAGGCACAGAATCCGAGGCCCCGCACCTGATCGCAGCGCGCGCCAGCGCGTTGCCCGGCCCAACGGAAAGAGCCGCATCTTTGATGCGGTTCAGACGGGCGGGAGCCTCGGTAACTACATAACCCAGACATTCATCGGAGCGGCAACACCCCGTACTGCCTGTCCCAACCGTTGATCAAATCCGGTCATCAATTCTTGCGCATTTGGCGTCTCTTTCAAAGCCTGAGCCCGCAGCGCATCGCTGATGATAATGCGCGCATGAAAGTCTCGCGTCAGAGCCTCAAGCTTTGCGGCAACATTCACCGCATCGCCGATCACAGCAAACTCAAGTCGGTGGGCACCGATATCACCCAGAACAACCGATCCAAAATGGACCCCAATGCCGATGTGAATCTCTGGTTCACCTGAACGCTTGCGATCAAGGTTCCAGCGGTCGATCACCTCAACCATGGACTGGGCACAGGCCAGCGCATTGCTCGCATCCAATTCACCGGGCACCGGTGTGCCAAACGTAGCCATTAGCCCGTCACCCAGATACTTGTCGAGCGTTCCGTGATGACGAAACACTTCTGTCTCCATCCGGGCGTGAAAACCGCGCAAGACCTCGATCACCTCATATGGGTCACGACCAGCGGCAAATTTTGTGAATCCGACGATGTCTATGAAAAGGACAGCGATATCCTCTTTCCGGATCTGTTTCAGCGGCTCGTCGTTCTGGCTTAGTTCCTCAACCACATTTGGCGAGAAGTAACGCGACAGGTTCGCGCGCTCGCGCTCCAGCCCGGCATTTGACATCAGCAAGCGGTTAAGGCGCCGCATCGAAACGCCAAGCGTCACCGCGACCATGACAAATACAATCACCTGCTGGATTCGCTGCGCGACCATGAAGCTGTTGGGATCAAGCAATTCAGCTACATCCGGATAGTCGCGCAAGGCACCGGCCACCCCCTCGCTGATCCCCGGTATTGGGGTGGCGAACCACCACGCGATTATCCAGCCAGCTGTCCACATTCCCGCGGTCCATGAACCAATGGCAATGACGGTACGCCAGGAATAGGCCAGCGTGCCCGCGGCCAGAATGATAAAGAAATACTGGAAGTTATCGAACCGATATTGCATTGCCAGTGGTCGCACGTCATCGCTGAACGGGTTTGGAACGATCATACCCAATGTCATGATCAGCAGATCAACGAAGATCAAAAGCAACTCGGTCCGGGATTGACCTACTCGTCCCGCGCGCCGGATCAGCCAGCCATTGGCACAGATCAGCAGCAATATGAAATGATACCAGAGGACATCCCAATGGGGGTTTAGGTAGATCAGCAATACTCCGGTCAAAGCCATTGCGATCCAACGCGCCCGAACGGCAAGTTCCAACCCTTCGCGCTTGTTTCGTTCCAGCGCTGCTTCGGTGTATTTGTTGTCCAGATCGAAATTGTCCGGCTGCGTCACGAATAACCTGCTAAGGCGAGATTGGCTGGCGGTGGTCTCGGTCATTGCATTGGTCTCCCATATGCGCTGTCAGGGGCAGCCCTATGCAATCATCCTGAGGGCGAAAACAAAAGACCCCGCCGGGAACGGCGGGGCAAGGCTTAGTGCCTTGTGTCAGGCCACAGGCACCGGCGGTATTGGTAAAATCAGTTATGCATCTCTGACCGGATCTGCTGACGCAAAACATCAATCGGCACGGTCTTGCCATCGCGTTTGAAGCACCAGTAGGTCCAGCCATTGCAAGATGGCGCGTTTTCCAGATGTGCACCTACCTGATGGATCGAGCCTTTGACGTTATCGCCCACCAGCGTGCCATCAGCCCGAACTTTGGCCTTGTGGCGCTGGTTCATGGAATAGAGCTCTTCCCCCGGGCGAAGCATGCCACGTTCGACCAGTTGACCAAACGGCACGCGCGGCTCGGCACGTTTACTGGCACTGACTTCCAGCGCCTCACGGTCGAATTTGCGGACCTTGGCGATGCGTTTCTCGGCCACTTTGCGATAGCTTTCTTCGCGTTCGATCCCGATGAACTCGCGGCCAAGCATCTTGGCAACGGCACCTGTCGTGCCCGTACCAAAGAATGGATCCAGAATGACGTCACCCGGATTGGTCGAACCAATCAGCACGCGATGCAAAAGTGATTCCGGCTTCTGAGTCGGATGAACTTTGTCGCCGTTTTCATCTTTCAAACGCTCATGACCTGTGCAAATCGGAAGCACCCAATCACTGCGCATTTGCACACCTTCGTTCAGCGCTTTCAGAGCTTCATAGTTGAACGTGTATTTCGCACCTTCCTGTTTGGAGGCCCAAATCATCGTCTCATGCGCGTTGGTGAAACGCTTACCACGGAAATTCGGCATCGGGTTCGACTTGCGCCATACGACGTCGTTCAGAATCCAATAACCCGCATCCTGCAGGGCTGAACCCACGCGGAAGATATTATGATATGACCCGATCACCCAAATCGCCCCATTGGGCTTCAGCAGACGATGCGCCGCTTTCAGCCATTCCCTTGTGAATTGGTCATAGGCCCCAAAGCTGGAGAACTGATCCCAGTGATCATCGACCGCGTCAACTTGAGAGTTGTCGGGCCGGTGCAACTGACCTTTTAGCTGCAGATTATACGGCGGGTCTGCAAAAATCAGATCAACCGACGCCTCGGGCAGACTGTTCATCGCCTCGATGCAGTCCCCGGATAGAATCGTGTTTAAAGGGAGCGCGGTTGCGCCCTTTGTCTTGATTGTGGTCATATCACTGCCTCAGTTCCACGGCGCTTTTGCGCTCATTTGGTTGAGACAAGGATGAGTCAAAGATGATTCGCCGTCAATTTCTTTTTTGAATCAGCGACTTACGATTTACTCTTGATACAAGATATTGTGGACGGGTTTGAACGAACGTCTATGGTGTGGGGTCACGCCGAGATTTTGCAACGCCTCGCGGTGCTGTTTTGTCGGATAACCTGCGTTTGCCTCCCATCCATAACCGGGATGCTGTTGCGCCAAATCCACCATCACCCGGTCACGCCAATTTTTTGCAATGATCGAGGCTGCCGCAATCGACACCGAACGCGCATCACCCTTCACCACCGCCTGAGACGGGATATCCAAGCCGCGGGGGATCAGGTTCCCATCGATCAGCAGGAAATCCGGGGCTGGGTCCAGCGCCGCAACTGCTCGCTCCATCGCAAGGTGAGAGGCGCGCAGTATGTTATGCTCATCAATCTCCGCCACCGAAGCTTCAGCGACGGCCACGTCCGCCCGCTCGTGCAAGATGCCCTCCAACCTGTCACGCCTCTTGGCAGTAAGCTTCTTGGAATCATTCAGCCCAGTGGGAATATCATTTGGGTTCAAAACCACCGCTGCTGCAACGACGGGCCCGGCCAATGGGCCGCGCCCGACTTCATCCACACCGGCAACGCGGGCATATCCCTTGGCCAGCAAGGCCTGCTCAAGTTCAAAATCAGGAGTCGACATTCCTTTGCCAAACCGCGTTTCCTTGCTGGGCGCAAGAAAAAAGAAGAGGGCAGCTTACGCCACCCTCTCCCGCGCGACGCTTCTGTGGCGCCACTCCTGCTCGAAACCGGTTACTGATAAACGACGCGGTATCCTTTCTGGCGCAGGCATGCGGGTTCGTATGCCCGTTTTACCTTTTTTCCATTCCAGAAACCAACCTTACACTGGGTGGGCAGGCTATCTGCATGTTTGTAGTACTTTTTCAGGCAGTTCGGGCCCAGCAACTGTCGATCTTTCGAATACGCATTGAATGTCCGCATGCAACGATGCGGCAGATCATAGCGCGCAACGCGGCTGGGCAATGGACGCACCTTGTGCTTCTTTTTGGCTTTCTTCGCTTTGGCATCCGCCTTCGCTTTTGCCTCAGCTCGTTTGTGCCGTTTTCGTCGCTCTGCCTCTTCGTCGCGCTTTTTCTCCTGATGATAATGATTGACTGCCGCACCGATAATCGCAATCGCAGCTAACCCGCCGAGGATATCTCTGGTGTCGGCTGCGCGCGCCTGCGATGCAGACAACCCGGTTATGAAAACAGCCGTAGCGACGATCAGGGCAATGAATTTCCGATGCATGATACCTGTCCTTTTCGGATATTTGGCGACCCGGTGAAAAGCCGCAAACTCGATACCCCAACACTGGGTCAGCCCTGATCAGACAAGCAATAACGGCGGTATGTTATTCGATATCAGCCCCTCAAACCCCCTGAGGTTATTGAATATCCGGCAAAGCCATGCGCAGGATGCAGCCCATGAAACAGATCTTCTCTTCTCTGGCACTGACAGCCCTGATATCGCTTAGCGCACCTGCCTCGGCTGCAGATTGCTATGCTGACTACAAGGCCAAACAGGACGATCCTTTGCGGCTACACTACGGCGTGATGCAAGTATCGGACTGTAACGCCGGAGCGGCCAAGAAAGAGGTCACGAAACGATTGAAATCGAACGGCTGGACCTTGCTGAACATCATGTCTGTATTCGGGCCAGAAGGATTGGATCAAAGGAAGGCGAATGCCGGAAAATTCTATCTCCGTTACTGAGGCCCGCCGCTCGGGCGTTCGACTTGTCGGGGTCGGCATTGCAGCAATCGTTGTCATCCTAGTGACGGCTGCGATCTTTCTGTTCTGGACACTGCCGGATGCGAATGCATTCAACGCGCGGGTTGAGCGTCTGTTTGTAGAAGCTGATCTGACGTCGCAATCAGAAATCCGGCTGTTGGAAATTCTCGCCCAATCCGGAACAGCTTTTGCCGATACGCTGTCGAGCTACAGGATGGTTATTTTTGTATTGTTGGTTTTTGCCAGCGCGATGCTGATCACGGCGTTAGTATTTCTGGTCATGCTGGTTCTGCTCAACCGCCGGATGGCGCAAATCGAGCGAACGGGGATTCAGGTAACCTCACTGTTGATCAGCCGCGAAGAAAACACCGTTTACCTTAACAATATGGATTTCAAACTCACACCTGCCGCAATGGAAACCCTGTCGGTGCTAGCAGAATCGCGGCTGGATGACGAGGTCCTGTCGGGTGCTCAGATAGAAGCGATGATCTCAGGCAAACACGCTGCCGATTGCGACGAAGCGGCAGGCGCCACCCGTATCAAGCGCTTACGTGACGCCTTGGGCAATCAGATGGTCAGCGAACTTCTGGTCAAAAACATCGCCAAAAAAGGCTATATGCTATCCATCGAGAAAGACGTAATTCAGATGGTCTGAGGCCGCCTTTTAAGTAAAATCCGCGTGCGCATCTTGGAATCCCAGTCCCTAAGGCCCATCCTATAAGAGCTTGGCCAAGGGAGGTTGCAGATGAACGTGCATGCCACACCAAATGTCAAAGGCTATGGAATTTCCGTTGAACCGTTGAAAGGGCGGATCGCGATCTATCGCGGCGAAACCCTATTGGCGGAAAGCCATAATGCCAAGGTCATGTATGAAACGCGGCTACCCCCGGCGATCTATGTCCCGCGTGAAGACCTGTGCGTTGAGCTCAGCCCCGAAACCGAATTGCAGACCTTTTGCCCCTTCAAGGGCACTGCGAGCTATCACGACATCAGCCTACCGGAAGAGAGGCTGTCCAACTCGATCTGGGCCTATGAGGAGGCCTTACCCGAAAGCGCGGCCATTCAGGGCCATATTGGTTTCATGCCGAATACCGCGACACGGATCGACCTTGGCGACAATCAACTGCGGCAACCCGATGACGGCAACATTAGCGGGCCGCTGATCGACTGGCTGATGCGTGGCGCATCTGAAATTGACACGCCTGATGCCTTCACCAAGGCGTTGGCCGAAAAAATGTTGGAACATGGAATTGCCATTCAGCGTCTCAGCATTCTCGTCTGGTCGTTGCATCCGCTGATCGCAGGTAAGCACTATATCTGGGAAAAGGACGCGGCCGAGATTTCAACCCATACCCCAACCTATGAGATTCACGACCACCCTGCCTTCACCAACAGCCCATTGCGCCACGTCTCCAACGGGCTTGGCGGTGTGCGGCAACGTCTGAATGACAACAATCCTCACAACAGCTTTCCGATCATCGAGGATCTGCGCGCCAAAGGAGCGACCGATTACGTGGCCATGCCGCTTCCGTTCTCGGACGGTCGGACAAACGTTCTGACCTTGACCTGCGATCACCCGGACGGGTTCACCACTGAAAACCTCGGCCTTGTCTTCGAGTGCTCTTCCGTCATTGCACGGTTCTATGAGGTATTCATGCAGCGCGAAAATGCGCAGGTATTGCTGGAAACCTACGTGGGCAAACGCTCGGGCGCGCGGGTTTTGGGGGGCGAAATTCGCCGAGGTGATGGCGATGATATCAACGCAGCCATCATGTTCTGCGATCTACGTAATTCAACCGCGCTTGAAGAAAAACTGGGTCGCGATGAGTATATCGACCTGCTGAACTCGTTTTTTGAAACAGTATCCGGGATTGTGCACGATCATGACGGCGAGGTTTTGAAATTCATCGGTGACGCTGTGTTGGCCGTTTTCCCGGCAGGCGACGACGCAGTCAAAGCCCGATCTAACGCGCAGCTCTCTGCAATTGAGATCGTGGAAAAACTGGCTGAATTGCGCAGTGATGAAAATGATCGCCATTGCGATTGCTCGATAGGTGTCGCTTATGGTCGCGTGACCTATGGCAATGTGGGCTCTCGCGAGCGATTGGATTTTACTGTCATCGGGCAGGCCGCCAATGTTGCTGCCAGATTAGGTGAGTATGGCAAAACTGTAGGTCACAGGATCGTTGTCTCGCAGGATATCGAGCCTGCCTGCAAACACGCGATTCCATTGGGGGCAATCAAGCTGCATAACGTCTCGGAACCAGTTAGTTCATTTGCCCTGCAAACCTCTGTAGATAACTTGCTGGATGCATAAAAAACCCGCAGGTGGATCGATGCTCAAGGCCAGAACCACGCCTTTCATCGAAGCTGAACCCATTACGCCATCTAGGTTGATAGCCAAGTATTGCTCAAACCCATGATGGGTAGCACGATCATTCGGCAACCTCAAAAATCTGACTCAGTTTCCGCCACCAAGCAGGATTAGCGCCGTTTGTGCGGGTGAAGTAACTCTTTGGATTTGTGCAATTTGATTGCGGGCGAGATAGGTATCGGTCAGTTTATCGACGGCCTCGCTTTCAGCAAACTGGGCCAAGTCCGACGACCCGGTGGCACGCTGTAACCGAACTTTGAATACCTCAAGCTGTTTGTCGATATCCAACTGTGCAAAAGCTGTCGGCAATCCCAAAGCCGTTTCCATCATATTGCGCAGAGGCGGTAACCCCATCAGATCGAACCATTTTCTGTCTTCACTGCCACCCTGTGTCGCAATCTCTTGCAACGCGTGCTGGGCAAACAGAGCGATACGCATCGAATCATCTGTCTCACCAACTGAGATTTCGAACCGGGCTACCAGATTGTCGCTGGCGATCTTTTCCATAGCTCTCGCCGAGTCGGTTTTGCGCGCGTCACCAGGGCCCAGGCCAAAAGCGTTCGCAAAGTCACGATATCGACCATCAGCTAGTTTGTTCGCCAATGCGTCGTCGGCCTGCGTCCCATCCGACAAAACCTTCTGGATGAAGAACCGATTGTCGAGATCACCTTCCAGGCCAAACGCGCCCAGCGCCACCTGCAACAACCGACGATCCGAAACTAAATCCTCGGCTGATCGAACCTTTCCAATGTTTTCGAAGAAATATTTTGTCTCTCTTTCGTTGATAGCTGAGGCTGAATAACTTTGAAGCTGTGCATCATATGTGCGTTGCAGAAAGCGCCAACCGACCAGCCCTCCAGTTGGTATAACGGGCTGAAAGGTCACTGCTGATACGCCATCAGGCGTTCCTCGCGTGGTAACAATGAACGCAGCGCTTTTAGGCACTTATAGTATTGCTCTGCCACCAAGGCTTCGGTCGCATCCGCCAGAACCCGGCGACTGTCTGCATCTGTGAACACCTGGCTCAGTTCTTCGACACGCCGCAGCAATTGCTGGCGCGCGTGATCAGGCTCGGTATCGCCGGACAGAACCAACTGCGCTGCATAACAGACACGACGCACTGGTGTATTAACCTCTTCAGGGTGAATCGCATCGCGCAAGCGCAGGACATTAGCCTGTGGTGTCATGATCGAGAATCTACTTCGACGATCCCCGTTTTCGATCACCACACCATTGATCAGAACCCGTTCCTTGGGGGCGAGCTTGAGAACCAATCCTCCCATCAGTTACCCCTCAATTGACGCAACCCGCGCAAGACAGCCATGTTGATCTCCAACAACGGTTCGACCGTTGCCTTGTTGCTCAATACCTGACTGCTGTGCTGTTCTGTGAACTCAGCCAGATAGAATATCCGGGCGCGCAGATTGTTTGGCAACGCGTTGTCGGCGTCCGCTACACCTGTCGCAAGTACACTCCAAAGGCGACGGTTCTCGTGTAGGGCCTGCACAAATCCCGCGAAATCATTGGCCTTACGCGCCGCGGCTGCTTTCAACCGGTGTGTGATCTTGGAAATCGCCTCATACTCCGTATCCCGAGGTGTTCGCGTCGGTGCAGCGGATTGCGCATAAGCGCGTTGAGCGAGTGTTTGAGGTGTCACTTGAAATCCTTCCAATTGTCCATCAGCGGGCAGTTAAGACCGGGGCACGACGTGCGCCCCCCGGTTTAGTTCCTGGATTAACGGAACAACGACAGGATGGATTGTGGCGCCTGGTTTGCAATCGACAGCGATTGCGTCGCCAGCTGCTGCTGTACCTGCAGAGCCTGCAGTCGGGCCGAAGTCTCTTCCATGTCAGCGTCAACCAGCGAGCCGATACCGGATTTGAACGAGTCAGACAGGTTCGAGATGAACTCTTTCTGAGTCTCGATCCGACCCTGTGCAGAACCAAATGCAGCCGATGCGTCAATCGCGGTGTCGATAAGACCCTCGATGGCCCCTAGCGCAGCGGTAGCACCAGCGGAGGTAGACACGTCAATCGACGCCAACGCGCCAAGGCCACCAGAGTTGGCATTGGCATATTGACCGCTGATCTGCAGCGAATCTGACCCTTCGTTGGTGATATCGAGCTGTGCAGCATTCGTACCCGGATCATAGACGACCGAAACATTCGCATCCGATGCTTCGATTGCGGCTTTAAGCCCCGCAGCGATGATCTCCTCGGGCGCGTTACCTGCGGCGATGTCTTCCGCCCGTACCGTGTAAGATGCGACCTCATCGCCCAGTCGAACCGAGAATGTATCACCCGCTGACAATGTACCAGGATCAGCAATCACGATGCTTCCATCATCATCGCTACCGCCATTGCCATCCAACGAAAATCCGAATGCATCCGCAGTATCGGTCGTGACCCCGTCAGTCCCGGTAAAGACATCCGCAGCGGTATAACCGCCGGTCGACAGGTTTTGGGCTGAAACACTAATGGAAGAGGCAGCTACGTTGCCTGCGTTGTCTCGATCCAACGAGGACAAGATGTTTGCACCTGCCCCGCCGTTCACCAGATTTAGACCGTTGAACTGGGCAGCGCCAACAACCGATTCAATCTGATCCCTAAGCGCTGCAACGTCGGTATTGATTTTGCCGCGATCAACATTGTCTTCCTGCGCGGCAACAATTTTCCCTTTCATCTGGTTCAACAGATCTGTCACTGTTTCCGAAGCGTTCCGCGCGACAGCAACGGTGGATTCTCCCAGTGCCAGGCTGTCCTTGATAGCGTTGAAGCCGTTAACATCAGATTCCATCACCTTAGAGATGGCCCAGACGGCGGAATTATCCTTCGCCGTGGCCACATCCTTACCGGTCGAAATCGCGTTTTGCGTCGTCGCCAGGTTCTTGTTGACCGATTTGAGAGTTTGCAGCGCAACCATTGCGCCATTGTTCGTCAGAATGCTGGACATCTTTGTTATCCTTTGTGCGTTCGGGCGCATTTGGCGCCCATGTTGGTCCCACCGAGCCGGCAGGCTATTGTCGTTCTGACCTGTGCGTCGTACCCTTCGGCCTTCGCGCCACCTGCTGTTTCAGGTGCATCGCCACATTTGACCGCGATCCCCTAATGGAGTGCTAAGACAAAAAAACCAAAAATCTCGGATTTGAATCAAACTGATGTCTATGCTCGTTTTTCCAGCTTTGCCTGCGACCGCAGAGCAAACCCGTTTCGCTGACCGGAGGCATCGTAAGTGCTGAATTCCTGTTTTATCCGGCGCAATTCGGACATCCGATCCGCAACGGCGCGAATACCCTCGGCCGCACTGTTCAAGAGGGCCTGATTGCGTGCGACCTTTTTCTGGACTCGGCTCAGATCATCGCTTTCCAACACATGCAGATCGTTTATCGCGCCAATCAGGGTTTCCTTTTCAGGTGTAAATCGACTCACATCAGTCAGATCCCCCTGAATCAGAGCTGCGCGTTCATTGTCCAATAAGTCTTCCAGTGCCCGGATCGGGTCGTTATCCATCGGATTTCTCCATCATTGAATTGAATATGATCTCAGAGAGCCCAACTCCCCCGGCTTTGGCCATTTGTTGTGCCTGTTGCTTTACAAGAAACGAGGCAAACTGATCCTCGCCTGCACCGCCTCCGAAAGAACTGCGTGCCTGGCCGAGACCAGCAGTCTTAAGCATCTCAGCCAGAAATGCAGCCTCAAGCTCAACGGACGCATCTTTCAGCTTCTGGGGAATCTGGGTGGAATGCGCGGTCGCACCGGTCGCTATAATCGTCATCGGTATCTCCGAAAATTGCTTCGAACTTTCATGATCAAAGAGCAAAGCGGTTAAAATAAACGTAACTTCCTTATGGGCACAGTGCGGACCAGACAAACGGAGCCGGAGCAAAAAATGCCCAACCCGCTTACACTTATGACGGCCACACAATCCACCGGAGCCAAAACCGACTCGATTCAAGGAAAAGAGCGGGAGACCGAGGGTGGGTTTGCCTTTGAGGAAGTGCTGAAAGAAGATGTCGAACCGCAAGAGGTTAAAGATGCGTTGGTGGCTGCTACTGATCTCGAGGTGTCGACGGAACAATCGAATTCTGGATCGACCACTTCGGTCGAGGCACCTGAGATGGAGAAACCCCATGAATCGGAACCAACCCATCCTCACGCAGGTCTCCGGGTCCCGCCGATCGAGGTTGACGATCGAGGGGATGTGACCGTCGATAAGACAAGCGCCAACGCTGCGCCCGCCGACCCGATTCAGCAAGTTTCCTCTTTGTCTACGGAAAATTTAGTCCAAAAAGACATCGGAACAATCCGGACCACGGTTGCTCCAACAACGGTCGAGAGCTTGCCCCATATCCCTGGTCCAAATCAAAAGACTGACAGTGGGCTTAGCCCAATTGCGGGGCAGATATTGGTCTCAGCTGCGATGAGCTCAGCCTCTGCAACAGGCTTGGATTCGAAGCCACCACTGCGCAGAGTTGAAACAGAAGTACGTGTTGCTTTGCACACCAATGAGTCGGCAATAAACCAGACAACCCAGCAAGCTGTTATCTCCGCCGCATTCAAAACGCAGGTACCGACTCAGACCATTGGTTGGACGCCGGACGAAAGCACCGTTGACACCACAATAGGCCCGGAACCTGACGACATATCTACGCTCAGAGACTTATCCTCGGGCCATACTCTTCGCGACACGATACCGACGACGCCGATCTCTACCGCACGCGCGGAAACAGCACGCGCGGTCGCAGGGCAGCTGGCCGCCGTAGTTTCGGCCCGCCCTGGTACAGGTGGCGTGGAGATCGCCTTGAACCCCGAAGAACTTGGTCGCGTATCGATCACGCTCAACAGCAGAGAGGACGGGTTTCATCTGACTATCGCTGCCGAGCGCCATGAGACGCTCGACCTGATGCGACGGCACATCGCTATTCTGTCTGCGGAATTCGAAAAGCTTGGATATGGAGATTTGTCGCTCGATCTGGGCATGTCCGGAGAAGCACCAGAACAAGGTGACCATTCAGAACCCGATCCTGCTCTGGATTCGGCCGAATTGGCTGGCGCGATTGATCACACGGCACCAACGATCCCAACCGGCCCAGACCGCGGCCTTGATATGAGGCTTTGATCAATGATCACATCGTCAACTTCGGCGGCTGCAGCGGCCGCAAACCCCAGTGCAACCAACAATGCGCAACGCTCGGCGCTGACCTCGGATTTCGAAACCTTTCTGCGCATGTTGACTGTACAGGCGCGCAATCAGGATCCGCTGGAGCCTTTGGACTCTTCCGAGTACGCATCGCAATTGGCTCAGTTTTCGATGGTTGAACAACAGGTCAAAGCAAATGAACTTTTGTCCGGGCTGGCTTTGACATTGGGCGCGGTCAATTTAAATCAACTCGCTGGTTGGGTTGGAATGAACGTTCAGGTCGCCGCACCATTCCGCTTTGAGGATCGCCCCATTCCGATTTTTGCACAGGCCGAGCCCACTGCAGATCGAGCAGAGCTGGTTATCCGCAATGATCAGGGTACGGTTGTCGACCGGATCCCAGTACCAATAGACAAGGCCGAGTTTGAATGGGCCGGAGTGAGCAACGCCGGTGATCCCTTGCCAGCAGGCAACTACTCGGCATCTCTGGAGAGTTTCAAAGGCGGCAAGCTGCTATCCAATACGCCTGCTTCGGCCTTCAGCCGTGTTGTCGAGGCGCAGGTCAGCGAAGATGCCGTGATACTGAAGCTAGATAGTGGTGCTGAGGTGTCTGTCGATAAGGTTACGCAAATCCGAACGGGCGCTTGATCTGGAAGGCTAGGCGGGCCAAAGCTTGGCAAATCGCGACTCGCCACCAAATCCGGTATATCCTCTGTCTGACTATAGCCAACCACCACCTGGTCTTGTTGCCCTGATACGCACTCAAAGGCTGATTGACCCCACAGTGAGCTTCGAAGTGCTTTATGGTGGGCGGACCAATCGGGTTTGGAAAGTCCATTCGGGCAAGAACGACGCCGTGCTAAAGCTTTATTGCGCTCAGTTTCAAAACCCCTTGTTCCGCAATGATGCGCGGCTTGAGGCTGAGTGCCTGCGCGCGCTCAACAGCTCGGGGTTCGTCCCTAATCTGCGTGCGACGGGTTCATTTGGGGATGATAGCTGGGTTTATTATGACCATGCGCCTGGCACGCCGTGGACTGCCGGAGCTGAGCGCGTCGCCCTTCTACTAAGAAAACTACATCAGACACCGGTCAATCTGGACCTTCCCAATGGCTGCAACGGCAGTAACGATTTGGACCAGCACGCCCATCGGATTTTGACCGCATGCCAATCGGAACAGCAAAAAATATTGCTTGCAAAACGACCTAAGGGCCATATCCCACCGCTACCCGATCCCTGTCTGATCCATGGCGACCCGGTTGCGGGAAATATTCTGCAATCCCCAGGTGGCCTGACGCTGATTGATTGGCAATGCCCGGCTCTGGGTGATCCTTGTGAAGATCTGGCGATATTTCTCTCACCTGCAATGCAGCAACTTTATCGTGGCATCCCCTTGTCTGAAGCTGAGGTGACACAGTTCCTTGCTGCATACGATCGGCCTGATATTACCGAACGCTATCTGTCACTGCGCCCCTGGTTTGCCTGGCGCATGGCGGCCTACTGTCTTTGGCGCATCGAGAACGGAGCTCCTGACTACGCGACCGGATATGAGCTTGAAGTCGCGGGTCTGTAAATTTGCCCGAAACCAGAGTTGCTGCCTCGACGGCGACAACCAGCGCAACTGCCTTGGCCAGATGCAACACAACGATCAGGCCGGTGAAACCAATTCCAACGACAACGATACTGGCGCTGAGGCCGCTATCTAGCTTTGGCTTATCTGGGGCAGCTTAGGTCTAAGCCCAACTTCACTCCGCTCGAACTGCGGCGCAGCAAGCGTAGTTCGGTCGTATCTGCCTCAATAAGTACGCTCTTCGGCCAACTCAAGCTGTTTTGCCGGGTCATCGCCCGTTTTGTCGCCAAGGATGTTGTGATGACGCCAACCGTGATAACAGCAATCATAATCGTGGATCAGGAGTTTTATCTGCAGCTTGTCCTACGGCGTAAATACTATTGTTTTCAACGCAGCCCCATATGTCGGGCAGACGCAAGGCGGTCTATCCGCCTTGCGCTCTCATCAGATCAGGTACCTGATTTCAATTTGGTCCACAGACGGGTCACCGCCCGTTGTGTTTTCGCCGGATAGGGCGTGGTGATATACAGGTTTTGCATCGTGCCATCGTCCGGATAAATCGCCGGATCGCCGATTACATCTTCCTCAAGAAACTCCTGTGAAGCTTTGTTACCGTTTGCGTAGTAAACATAGTTCGATGCGGCGGCCATGTTGTTGGCATCCATTATGAAGTCCAAAAACTGATGCGCCCCTTCAGGGTTTGGGGCATCGATGGGAATGGCCATCTGGTCAAACCACATCAGAGATCCTTCCGCGAACGGGTGGTATTCGATGACCACACCGTTTTCCGCTTCGGCGGCGCGGTCCCGGGCCTGCAGAATATCGCCCGACCACCCCACAGCTACACAGATATCGCCATTTGCAAGCGCGTTGATGTATTCCGAACTGTGAAACTTCTTAATGTGCGGGCGCACACTGGCTAAAATCTCTTCGGTCTTGGCGATCACGTCGGTATCGTGGCTATCGGGGTTCTCACCGATATACTGCAGTGTCATCGGTATGATCTCGGAGGGCGCGTCAAGAAAGTAAACACCGCACGAAGCCAGCTTTTCCATGTTCTCGGGCTTTAGCACCAAATCCATACTATTGAGCGCGACGTCGTCACCCAGTGCTTCCTTAACTTTATCAACGTTCACGCCAATGCCGGTTGTTCCCCACATGTAGTTGATAGAGTAAGCATTGTTGGGATCATAACCAGCAGTACGTTCCTGAATCACATCCCACAGATTACCGGCATTCGACAGTTTGGCGGCGTCGAGTTCCTGAAACGCTCCAGCCTGAATTTGACGTTGTAGAAACGTACCTGAGGGCACCACAACATCGTAGCCTGACCCACCGGCCAACATTTTGGTTTCCAGAACTTCGTTGCTGTCAAATACGTCATAGATCAGGGTCAGCCCTGTCTCTTCCTCGAACTTTTTCAGCAATTCTTCGTCAATGTAGTCGGACCAGTTATAGACACGCACCTCTTCGGCGAATGCTGCCGAAGTCCCCAATGCGATGATCGCTGTCATCCCCAGCGTTTTCAGTTTCATGTTTATTACTCCCTGTAATTATGTGGTCATTTTCCCCTTTTTTTGGATTTGATCAAGTTTTGCTTTTTGAAGCCGCTTCATTTATGCTTGCTTCAGGGGCAAACTCCGACAAGTCAACAAATCTCGGATTGGGGCAAACCAATTGAATTTGATCAAAAATAAAGCAATCACGACAATGGGAAATGATGAAAAGCGCCCAGTGCATGAACAGGTCTATCGCACCCTGAAATCGCAGGTCCTATTTGGTGACCTTGTGCCGGGACAGCCGGTCACAATTCAGGGGCTAACTGATTCTCTGGGCGTCGGCATGACGCCCGTACGTGAGGCGATTCGGCGCTTGATTTCTGACGGTGCCCTGACTTTTCAAGGCAATCGCCGCGTTAGCGTACCGCTGCTGTCATCCAGCGATATCGAACAAATGATATTTGCAAGAATTTCAATAGAAACAGAGCTTTCTCGACGATCAGTCGAAAAAATTTCAGCCGTCGACATCAATCACCTGGAAAGGATCGACCAACGGCTGGACAAAACGATCATGGATGGGGATGTGGGCGGCTACTTGCGTTTGAACCATGCATTTCACCAGGCTCTGTACGCGCACGCTGATGCGCCAATTCTTGTCGACCTGGCCGAACGGTTGTGGCTGAGATTCGGCCCCTCGTTGAGGGTAGTATGTGGTCGCTTCGGGACTCAAAGCCTGCCAGATAGGCATAAAGACATCATATCAGCCTTGCGCGAACGGGATTCGGAAAAGGCTGCAATTGCAACGGCTCAGGACATCGAGCAAGGAATGGCTGTGATAGGAGAAACCCTGAACAACGCCTAGAAACCGGCGATTCGATTGACAGTGTAAAATTTGATCATATTCTACCCGGCAACCATTGTTGCAGGAGAGTCTCCGATGTCTACCATCACCAATCACTTGCCCACTGCTGAATTGCAGGCGCTGGATGCCGCGCATCACCTGCACCCGTTTTCGACCAATGATGCACTGGAATCCGAAGGTGTCCGGGTCATTACCCGCGCTAAAGGCGTTTTTCTGACCGACAGCGAAGGAAATGACATTCTGGATGGTATGGCCGGGTTGTGGTGTGTGAACATCGGGTATGGCCGAGACGAGCTGGCCGATGCCGCCGCCCGTCAGATGCGCGAGCTGCCCTATTACAACACGTTCTTCAAAACGACCCATACGCCTGCAATCGCGTTGGCTGCAAAACTGGCCGAACTTGCGCCCGGCGATCTGAACCACGTCTTTTTTGCTGGTAGCGGGTCCGAGGCCAACGACACCAATATCCGTCTTGTGCGCACCTATTGGGCCGAAAAAGGACAACCCGAAAAGAACATCATCATAAGCCGCAAGAATGCCTACCACGGATCGAGCGTTGGTTCGGCCTCATTGGGCGGAATGGCCGGGATGCATGCACAGGGCGGCATTCCGATCCCAAATATTCACCACGTCAACCAGCCGAACTGGTGGTCAGAGGGCGAAGACACGACGCCCGAAGAATTTGGCCTCGCCCGCGCGCGTGAGCTGGAAGAAGCTATCCTGGAGCTAGGCGAAGATCGCGTCGCGGCCTTCATCGCCGAGCCTGTACAAGGCGCTGGAGGCGTGATCATCGCCCCCGATACCTATTGGCCAGAAATCCAACGTATTTGTGACAAATACGAAATCCTGTTGATCGCGGATGAGGTGATCTGCGGCTTTGGACGCACCGGCAACTGGTTCGGCTCACAAACCGTCGGGATCAAGCCGCATATCATGACCATCGCCAAGGGCCTCAGCTCGGGCTATGTACCCATTGGTGGATCGATTGTGTGTGACGAAGTCGCCCGCGTCATCAGCGCCACCGAGTTTAACCATGGCTATACCTATTCCGGCCATCCCGTTGCGGCGGCGGTGGCGCTTGAAAATCTGCGCATCCTTGAAGAAGAGAATGTCCTCGACCACGTGCGCAACGTGGCCGCGCCCTATATGAAAAAGAAATGGGATGCGTTGGTCGAGCACCCACTGGTCGGAGAGGCGAAGATCGCGGGATTGATGGGGTCAATCGCGTTGACGCCTGAAAAGGCAAGCCGGGCCAAGTTCGCATCGGATCCCGGAACGATCGGGTATATCTGCCGCGAGCATTGCTTCAAAAACAACCTGGTCATGCGCCATGTAGATGACCGCCTGGTCATCTCTCCGCCGTTGGTCATAACTCCGGCCGAGATCGACGAAATGTTCGTACGCATTCACAAATCACTGGACGATGCTTTGGCTGAGATCAACGAAAAGGGTCTGATGAAACCTGCGTCCTGATCAGTAAATCAAGGGCGACCTGTTTGGGCCGCCCTGACATTCAGCGCATCCACTCCAGCAAGCTCAGGGACGGATATCCATCCGGTACCAACCCTTGCGCAACCTGAAACGCACGGACCGCATTGACCGTGTTCGGCCCAGTGCGTCCATCTATTCCTTGGGTGTCAAAGCCTGCCTGCGTCAGACGTCGCTGCAGTTCTTTGCGTTCGGTAAAACTAAGAACACGATCGCCACGCGGCCAATCGGCCTGAAACGGAGCACCGCCTGCAATCCGGTCGGACAAATGTCCGATCCCAATCACATAGGCGTCGGCCCCATTGTATTTCTCGATCACTGTGAAGTTGTCGAAGATCATCAGCGCTATGCCACGACCGCCTGCCGGCAACAGGATCGCCGCCTGACCGTGATCAGATACCGCTTTGCCAGAATGAGTCAGAACGCCTCGGTCTGCCCATTCTGACGGCATCAAGGTAAAATCTCGTCTAGCATCGGCGTAGTCAAATCCGGACGGTAGCCGCACCTCAACTCCCCAGGGCTGACCTTTGGTCCAGCCATGTCGCGCCAGATACGCTGCGGCCGAGGCCAAGGCATCAGTTGGATCATCCGACCAGATATTGCGACGCCCATCGCCATCGAAATCAACGGCGTGATCGAGAAATGAGGTTGGCATGAACTGCGTGTGCCCCATAGCCCCCGCCCAACTGCCAACCATATTCCCGGCTTCAACATCCCCAGCCTGCAATATCTGCAGCGCGGCTATAAGCTGCGTTTCAAAAAAGCTTGCCCGCCGCGCATCAAAGGCCAGTGTTGCCAGCGACCGGATGGTATGTTTGCTACCCCGATAGGTTCCGAACGAGGTCTCAAGGCCCCAAATTGCGGTCACGACCTCTTTTTCAACGCCATATTGGGCTTCGATCCGAGTCAAAGTCTTTTGGTGCTTGTCCAGCCCAGCACGGCCGTTGGAAATCCGCGTCTTCGAAACTGCCCCATCCAGATACTCCCAGATCGGTTTGGAAAACTCTGCCTGGTTGCGATCTCGTTTGATGATGTCGCTGTCATAACCCACCCCGGCCAAAGCGCGATCCAGCGTGTTGACCGTGATGCCTTGCGCCTTTGCCCTCTCGCGAAATGCTCCGAGCCAAGCCTGAAAGCGGGCATTGCCTTCTGCCGATACCCGATGCGCTTCGATCTTAGGGCGCAACACGGGCCGTACCGAAACCGTTACATCCGCCGAAGCCAGTTGCACATTGTTCACCAAAGGTCGGGCCAAGGGCCGTATCGATTTGTCTGTTGTATCCGCCTGCACGATGGATGCCCATAATGCGGCGGTCATGACGCCACCTACGCACTTACGCATTCCGTTTTTCCTGATTACTGCTCAGGCACGATGATAGCGCAAAACCGGAATTTCACAAAGCGCCGAAAGCTAGGTTTCCTGATCCTGACCCTCTCGCTCTGCCCGGATGCGGGCAATCGCCTCTCTTAACAGAGAGACACGATTGGGTCTGAAGCTTTCCTCGGTCACGTCCATGCCCTGCATACGATCCAACCGAAACACGCGAAAATCCTGTCGTAGATGACACCAACTCAGCAATACGCTGGCGCGATCCATGTAGACAATGCTCAGCGGATTGACCCGGCGTCGGGTATCTGCACCTTTGGCATCGGTGTATGCGAACTCTACTACGCGCTCGTCCCACGCGGCTTGCCGTAGATCAGCGACATCAATCGTTGGTACGGCAGGGCGGTCGAATCGCGTGGCGGTCAGAACTGCGTGACTCAACCGGTGTGACTGGCGTTGCGGTAACCGACCTTGCAGCTTGCGCAAAGCCGCGCTTGCAGCGTCAGATAATGTCGGGTCGCCAATCAATTGCACCTCGCGCAGACCCAGAACCAGCGCCTCAAGCTCGTCATTGGTAAAGCCCAGCGGCGGTAAAGTTGCGTCTTCGATCAGGGTGAACCCAAAACCGGCTTCTCCGTCGATCACGGCCCCCAGACCGCGCAAAGCATCGATATCCCGATGCACCGTACGGGGTGAAACACCCAAATCCTGCGCCAACTGAACCGACGTTCGGGGCGATGGGCCAAAGCGCAAGGCTTGCATCAACTGAAACAGGCGGGCGGTGCGAGACATATTGTACAATTACTTAAACCTAATGTCAGAAACTGTCATTAGTCCGAAGTATCCATCAGGCAACACAACCAAGGAGCTGATGATGCTGACCCTTCTCACCTTCCCTTCTGCCTTCGGTCTTTTCAGCGCCAGCCCATTCTGCGTAAAGACTGCGCTGATGCTTCAAACCTCTGGCCAGCGTTGGCAACGGTCCGATCTGCTTGACCCTCGCAAGATGCCGCACCAGAAATTGCCGGTCTTGCGCACACCGGAACGTCTGATCCCCGACAGCGACCTCATTCGGGGCTGGCTCGAGTCTCAGGGTGCCGAATTCGATTCCGGGCTGAACGATCTGCAAAAAGCCCAGTCGCGGGCGCTTATCCGCATGGCCGAAGAACATCTCTATTTCCAGATCGTGCAGGATCGATGGGCTAATGACGAAGTCTGGCCAGTTCTGCGGGATACATTCTTTACGGTCATTCCTGCCCTGATCCGAAAACCGGTTTCGAACTCGATCCGCAAAGCGGTTATCAAAGGGCTTGAGTTTCAAGGCGTGTCCCGATTTTCACCAACCGAGCGTGAAGATCGATTGGAACGCGATCTTGAGGCAATTTCTACCTATCTCTGGCAATCTCCCTACCTGATGGGAGAAAAACCCACGTCGGCAGATATGAGCGTCGGCCCGATGCTAGCCGCCATGCGCGCGACGCCTTCAGACACACCCCTGACCCGCCGGATCAAACAGGATAAGATGCTGACAAGTTATCTTGATCGAATGGAACAGGCGATCCCGCTGTCATGAGACCTTTTGACGATGCAGAAGTAGCATCAGCCTACAAAGCGTTACCCGGAGATACTCGCCTTGGTGCGCTTGCACTGCGCGAGTTGATTTTTGAAACGGCGGCCACTCTGCCTCGTGCTCAGCCCCTGCAAGAGGCGCTGCGATGGGGTCAGCCCGCCTATCTGGCGCCAAAGGGATCAACTATCCGATTGGGTGGTCACAAATCAGCCCGCTTTGCCCTATTCGTACACTGCCAGAGCCAGTTAATGGCAGACTTCACGTCAGCTTTTCCCGGCGAAGACCAGATCGACGGTAATCGCGCCGTTCTGTTCGACAATCCTGATCAGATTGACCCCATTCGTCACGGCTGGCTAATTGCCCGAGCTTTGACCTATCACCTCTGACGTCGTTTGCGTTCCACCTTGCGCTTGATCTTGTCTTTCTTCCGCTTGGTGCTGACAGCCTTGCGCCGAGACCCCCGCTTGGCGGGACCGCGCCCGCGCGGCAAGGCCTGATCATCTATGGACAACAACTCCAACTCCAGCCCACCGGTCACCGGTGTCGCCTCGGTCAGGCGTACGGTGACACGCTGACCAATTGCGATGATCAGGCCAGTGTCCGAGCCCATCAATGTTCCTGCTTCACGGTCGAAATGGAAGAACTCACGCCCGAGCGACCGCACCGGGACCAGCCCATCGGCGCCGGTTTCATCCATTTTCACAAAAGCGCCGAATCGGGCAATACCGCTGATACGGCCAGAGAATTCATTGCCGACCCGCTCGCTGAGATAGGCGGCCAGATAGCGATCAGTCGTATCGCGCTCGGCCATCATCGACCGGCGCTCGGTATCCGAGATATGGGTGGCGGTTTCTTCCAAGCGACCGATCTCGTCTTCTGTCAGACCATCCTTGCCCCAGTCATGGGCTGTGATCAGCGCCCGGTGCAAAATCAAATCGGCATAGCGACGGATGGGTGAGGTGAAATGCGCATAGTTCCGCAGGGCTAGCCCAAAATGGCCGAAATTTTCGGGGTTGTAATAGGCCTGCGCCATCGACCGCAGAGTCGTCAGATTGATCAGCTCTGCATCCTCGGTACCAGCGGCGGCGTTCAGCAGCGCATTCAGATGTCGGGTCTGCAATACCTGCCCTTTGGCGAGAATTAGTCCCGCCGCCTGCGCCGTTTCTCTCAAGCTCTCCAACTTCTCGGGTGCGGGCTCTTCGTGGACGCGGAACAACAGGGGGCGACGTTTGGCGATCAAGGTTTCGGCGGCCGCGACATTAGCAAGGATCATGAACTCTTCGATCAGCTTATGCGCATCCAACCGGTCGCGGAAGGCAACGCTGGTGACCTCACCTGTGTCGCTCAGAACGATCTTGCGTTCGGGTAAATCAAGTTCCAACGGCTGCCGCATCGCACGCGCCTTTTTCAGCGCGGTGTAAGCGGCATAAAGCGGTTTCAGTACCGTTTCCAACAAGGGACCGGTCCGGTCGTTCGGGTTGCTGTCGATGGCTTCCTGCACCTCGGCATAATGAAGCGAGGCGGCAGACCGCATCAGGCCCCGCACAAAGCGGTGGCCGATCTTGTTGCCCTCGGCATCGATCTGCATCCGCACGGCGATACAGGCGCGCGGCACCCCTTCGTGCAGGGAACACAGATCACCGGACAAACGGTCCGGCAGCATCGGAACCACGCGATCAGGGAAGTAGCTTGAATTGCCGCGTTTGCGCGCCTCGCGATCCAGTGCCGTGCCGGGCTGCACATAGGCGGCCACATCGGCAATGGCGACCCAGATCACATGGCCACCCTTGTTCTTCGGATCATCGTCCGCATGGGCATAACAGGCATCATCGTGGTCGCGCGCGTCAGACGGATCGATAGTCAGCAAGGGCATATCCCGCAGATCCTCGCGCCCTTTCAGACCGACGGGTTTGGCCTTGTCCGCCTCTTCGATCACTTTGTCGGGAAAATCGTCTGGAATACCGTGCTGATGTATCGCGATCAGAGAAACAGCCTTGGGCGCTGAGGGATCACCCAGCCGTTCGACAACACGCGCGCGCGGTAGGCCCATACGGTTTTTCGGCCCTGCTTGTTCCGCTTCGACCAGTTCACCATCTTTGGCACCATGAACCGCATCGCCATGAACCAACCACTCGGTCTGGCCAGTCTTGTCGATGGGCACGATCCGGCCACCCTCGGCTCCTTTGCGGAAAATGCCGACGATCTTGCGCGGGTTGGTCCCGATGCGGCGGATTAAACGGGCCTCGTAGTTGTGATCTTCCTCATGAACCACAGTCAACCGGGCCAGAATGCGATCCCCCTCACCCAGCGCCGGATCACTGGCGCGAGTGATGAGCAGGACGATGGGTTCAACCCCTTCACCGTGCCACTCCAACGGGCGCGCAAACAGATCGCCATCCTGGTTCGGAGCCTTGACCTGCAGCACGCTAACCGGCGGCAGGCGATCGGGGTCGCGATAGCTGCGCTTGCGCTTTTCCAGATGCCCCTCGGCCTCAAGCTCCTTGAGGATACGCTTAAGGTCAATCCGATCCGCGCCCTTGATGCCAAAGGCCTTGGCGATATCGCGTTTCGAGGTCAGGGTGGGATTCGCCGAGATCCAATCGAGGACCTCCTGCTTGGTCGGAATGCGTGTCATGAGTTTGGCCTAGCACGGGGATACGACCACGTCATGACCAAAAAGCGGCGCGTCGGGTCAGCCGTGCAGATCGGCCACGGTATCCACGTCGCGCAGATGATCCAACAGCGCGACCCGACAGCCCCGAACCGAGGTCAGAGTGTCAGTCAACGCGTGTTCCGTCGACCAGCGCACATCGCGGAATAACCCCGATGGCAACGCGCCATAACGCTGCGCGCCAACCAGCCAGTAACCGCCGTCGGGCGCTGGTCCAAAAACCATTTCGGCAGATCCCAGCGCCCGGAAGGCCCGCGCGATGTGGACCCGCGTGATACCTGGAATATCTGCGCCGATCAGGCAAACCGGCCCCTTAGGAGCACCCCGAAGCATTCGTGCCATGCGATTACCCAGATCACCACGCCCCTGCGCCGCACGCGGTAGATCGGCGGGCCAGACACGGCTGCTCATCCCTTCCATGTCAGGCGATACCGCTAATACAATCTGCCAGCGCGGATCGCGCAGGCGTCGGGTCAGAGATCGTGTCTGATGCCGGAACCACCAAGCCGCGTCCACCATGCCGATATCGCGCCCCAAACGGGTTTTGACCCATCCGGGACGTGGCTCTTTCACCATAATTACGAGTGTGCGCCGCATATTTCAGGCGAAGTAATCTGTCAGGATGCGGGAATAGATCGCCTTGAGTTGATGGATTTGCGCTACGTCGACGCATTCATCGACCTGATGCATGGTGCGCCCGACCAGTCCAAATTCAACCACCGGGCAATGATTCTTGATAAACCGGGCGTCCGATGTGCCGCCAGTCGTGGAACACTCGGGCTGGATCCCGGTTTCAGCCTCAACCGCCTGCGCCATCAGATCAGACAAAGGCCCCGGAGGGGTTAGAAAGCTCTCGCCTGAGACCTTTATCTTGGTTTCAATTTCCACATCAAAGGATTCGGCGACTGCAGCCGCTTCGGATTTCAGCCATTCGCTAAGGCTTGCCCCGGAATGCAGGTCATTGAAGCGGATGTTCACTGTACCGCTGCATTGCGCTGGAATAACATTCGTCGCCGGATTGCCCGCATCGATCGTCACCACGGCCAAGGTCGAAGCATCGAAGTGATCAGTCCCATGATCGAGTTCGTGACTGGCCAACCGATCCATCAGACGCACCATTGCGGGCAACGGATTCTTCGCCCGGTGCGGATAGGCAGAATGCCCTTGTACCCCGGTCACGGTGAACCACGCAGTCATCGAGCCGCGCCGCCCGATCTTCATCATTTCACCCATAGTGTTGGGACAGGTCGGTTCACCCACCAGACAAACCGACATCCGTTCCTCTGCCTCGTCCATGTAATCCAGCAGAGCGACTGTGCCGTCCAGCGCATCCCCTTCTTCATCGCCTGTAATCGTCAGGATCACGGCCCCGTCGGGCGGCGTCTCACGCACAAAATCAATGGCTGCCGCAGCAAAGGCGGCCACACCGGATTTCATATCTGTGGCGCCTCGGCCATACATTACCCCATCGCGAATTTCAGCGCCAAATGGAGGCATGGTCCAGGCAGATTCTTCACCCACCGGAACCACATCCGTATGACCATTGAAGCCAAAGCTGCGCGCGTGTCCTTTTTGGCCCCAACGGGCGAACAGGTTACAGATGCCACCACGGTCCACGCGGGTACATTCAAAACCGGCATCACCCAATACACGTTGCAGTAGAACCAGCGCCCCGCCTTCTTGAGGTGTGACCGAAGGGCAACGGATCAGATCTGCCGTAAGCTCAACTGGATCAGTCATAATGGGCCTCTTGTTTCCATGCTTGGCGGTGTTCGTGCACAGATTCAACGAATTGCCCGGATTGCCAACCCCGAATTGTCAGTTTTCCAAACCGAAATCCGAGGTATCTCGTTTTGACACCCTAATAAAACATGAGCGTTGACCCTGCGGCTGCCTTGCCGCACCACCCTGAATTGCGTTAGAGGGCCGCGAAACAGGTGATTCCACATGAAGCGTGTCTTCTTCGCATTGATCTGCCTGACTTTCGCCGTTCTTGCACAGCAAAGCCAGGCACAGTCCCTTACGGTTACAACTGTGACCCGCCCCCCGTTTTCCTTCGTCGAAGACGGTGCCCAGACCGGGTTTTCAATGGATTTGCTGGCCGCGCTATCCGAGTCGCTGGGCTGGGACTACTCCATCAACCGGGTCGAGAGTTTTAGCGAAATGTTGGGAGCGGTTCAGGACGGTTCTGCCGATCTGGCAATCGCAAATATTTCGATTACCGCCATGCGCGAAACAAGCATGGATTTCACCCAGCCGATTTTTGAAGCCGGGTTGCAGATTATGGTCCCGTCAGAAGCCGCTCGCCAGCCTTCATTGCTGCACGCGTTGCTTTCGCGCGAATTGTTCATCGCCATCGGGCTGGCCTTTGCAATTCTGCTTGGTGGCGGCATGCTGATGTGGGGCTTCGAGAGGCGCGCACAGCCCTATTTTGATCGGAAACTGAATGAGGCGTGGTTCCCTTCGTTCTGGTGGGCCCTCAACCTCGTGGTCAATGGTGGATTTGAAGAGCGAATGCCCCGTACGCCGTTTGGTCGCCTTCTGGGCGTCGTACTGGTGGTTTCATCGCTGTTCATCGTATCGGTCTTTACGGCCCGGATCACATCAGTAATGACGGTAGACGCAATCACCGGCAGCGTGAATTCGATTAACGACCTCTATGGCAAACAGGTCGGCACCATCTCAGACTCGACCGCCGCCAGCTTCCTGAACCGGCGCGAGATCGAATTCACCGGCTATAGCGATCTTCAGGAAATGCTGACAGCATTCAGCAACAAGGATCTGGACGCGGTTGTTTTTGACGCCCCAATTCTGTCTTACTACGCTTCTCACGAAGGGCGCAGAATTGCGACAATGACCGGCGGAATCTTCCTGCGTGAAAATTACGGGATCGCATTTCCGACCGGGTCGCCACTGGTTGAAGACGTCAATCAGGCGCTGCTTTCCCTGCGCGAAGACGGCACGTATGACGAAATCTATCGCAAGTGGTTCGGATCGCGGAACTAAGCGGTTTCTTCATCCCCGAAGAATGGCGTCATCTGCGCGACAATAACCGCATTTTCGTCCAGCGCTCGCTGCATCAGAGCCCGTTCGTCAGGCTCAATCTCATGCCCTTGCGCCTCACGCTCGGCCAGTGTGCCATAGCCGGTAACATCCAGTGGTGCTGTATCAGCCTGTTTCAAAATGGCCACGGTTTCACGCACGGCCTCCGCCTCGTCCACACCGCTGGCAAAACACATCAAAGCCGCCCCGGTCGCCCCTTCGGGCAGGCCGTCGCCATCCTTGCGACCAATCTGAACCAACAAGGTATAAACCTGTTGGCGCGAAGGCTTCTTTTGCTTTTCCATAGCGCGGGCCTTAGCCGCGCAGCATGATTTGGTCAAGGTTAAGCGAATTGTTTCAGAAGCAGCTTCTGACATTTCTACATTCCCTGACAAACCCGCTTAGGTTAATTTTGTTCGCCTTATGTTCTCTCCCGATATACACTTACGATAGACCGGCCGGAGGAGCATAATATGTCAGTACAACGGGCTAAGTTTCAAAGTTTCAAAGACCTTCACACACAAGAAGGTGCTTTCGTGATTCCCAATCCCTGGGATGCGGGTTCTGCGCGCTTGCTTGAGAGCTTAGGGTTCGAGGCCCTCGCAACAACCAGCGCTGGATATGCGTTCTCAAAGGGCAAAAGAGACTCATTTGCCGCGCTTGGCAGAGACGAAATCCTGGAGAATGCAGCCGAAATCGTCGCCGCGACTGATCTTCCGGTTTCAGCTGATCTTGAAGATGGCTTCGGAATAGCCCCGGAAACCTGCGCGCAGACCATTCGCATGGCACACCGGACCGGTCTTGTAGGCGGTTCAATCGAAGACGCAACCGGAGATCCAGATGCGCCCATATATGATCTATCTCTTGCAACAGAGCGCATTCAGGCAGCTGCGGATGCCGCGAAAGATCTTCCCTTCCTGTTGACTGCCAGAGCTGAGAATTTTCTGTGGGGCAGGACCGATCTGGCCAACACAATCAATCGTCTGCAAGCGTTCTCGGAAGCCGGGGCCGACGTTCTCTATGCTCCGGGCCTACCGGATATCGAAGCCATCAGAACCGTCTGCGCCGAGGTTGATAAGCCCGTAAACGTTGTGATGGGGCTTACGGGTCCGCGCTATTCTGTAGCTGAGTTGTCACAGGCTGGTGTGTGCCGCGTCAGTGTCGGTGGCTCATTTGCTCGCGCCGCAATGGGTGCGTTGATGCGAGCCGCGGAAGAAGTGAAAACACATGGCAGCTTTGAGTATTCTGAAGACGCCATGCCTGGGTCCGAAATCAGCAAACTGATGGCTCAGGAGAAATGTGATCGCACGTAATGACAATTCCACTTTGCAACTAAACTACCCCTCCTTCCGATAAGCCCGAGATCAACTGCACAAAAAAGGGCCGCAAGTTAGTCTTGCAGCCCTGATCGTCGGATTTAATCGCAATGCTCAATCGCGGAGCAGTTCGTTGATACCTGTCTTTGATCTGGTCTTTTCGTCGACCCGCTTCACGATTACCGCGCAGTAGAGGCTGACATCGTTCTTGGATGGCATCGATCCAGCTACGACGACCGAATAGGGCGGAACCTCGCCATACATGACTTCGCCGGTTTCACGATCAACGATCTTGGTGGATTTGCCAATGAACACACCCATACCCAGAACCGAACCTTCGCGAACGATGCATCCTTCGACAACCTCGGAACGGGCGCCGATGAAGCAGTTGTCTTCGATAATTGTGGGACCTGCCTGCATCGGTTCCAGCACGCCGCCGATGCCAACACCACCCGACAAGTGAACGTTTTTACCGATCTGCGCGCAGGATCCGACAGTGGCCCAAGTGTCGACCATGGTGCCTTCATCCACATAAGCGCCCAGGTTGACGAATGATGGCATGAGCACCACGCCCGGCGCGACAAACGCCGATTTGCGTACAACACAATTGGGTACCGCGCGGAACCCGGCCGCGCGCCACTGGTTCTCACCCCAGCCTGCGAACTTGCTGTCCACCTTGTCCCACCAGCCGCCTTCCTGAGGGCCACCCGTTTGAATTTCCATATCCTTGATACGGAATCCAAGGAGAACGGCCTTCTTGGCCCACTGGTTCACATACCATTCGCCACTTTCCTGCTTTTCGGCAACGCGCAACGATCCGCTGTCCAAGGCATTCAGCGTATCCTCAATCGCCTCGCGCTGTTCGCCTGTGGTGGCGGGGGTGATTGTATCGCGTACCTCCCAGGCGGCTTCGATGGCGGCTTCCAGTTGCGCATTGGACATGGGGCGTCTCCCTACAGAATCTGTTCACGTTGGTTTGGCCTATACGCAAGCAGAACCCATGGCGCAATGCGACGCAGGCACCCTTGTTTGCGTCAACCTTCGGTCACGGCACCAAGCATATCGTGATTACTCCACATTCACATGTTGGACGCGGTCAGGAGTAATGGAATACACTCATGTATCGAAACCATAGTCTGATTGTTCAACCGGTCAGAGGGTCAGGCGCGATGTTCCCCCCACAGACCAAAACCGCTACCCGCTCACCTGGCTCGGGTTGATATACACCGGAAATCAGCGCGGCCAACGCGGCAGCCCCTGCTGGTTCGACCAGAATACGATGGGCCTGCCACAGGGTCTGCTGTGCCTTTGCAATTGCGTCGTCCGATACCAGAACCGAAGTCATGCCCCGCGCCAGTCCAAAACAGATTTCGCCAATTCGTCGAGCGCCCAAAGCATTCGCCGCGATGCCCGAGACCGTCACATCGACAGGCCTGCCTGCGGCCAACGCGGCATTCAACGCACAAGAGGTTTCAGGCTCGACAGCCACAACCTTTCGCCCGCCCTGAAACCAGGCCAATGCCCCGGCAATCAAACCACCACCGCCAACCGCCACCAAAACTGTGTCAGCCTGTAAGCCCTGCGCGTCCCATTCTGCAAAGCACGTCCCTTGCCCAGCTACGGTTGCGGGCGCGTCATAGGCATGGATTTGCATGGCTCCGGTGCTCTCCTCATGCGCCTGCGCCATGGTCAGAGCATTGGCGTATTCACCCGGAACCACGCTCAGATCAGCCCCGATCCGTTCGATCAGCGCGATCTTGGATGGCCCGGCAAGCTCGGGCACAAAGATCTTTGCATTATAGCCCAGCGATTGCGCGGCATAGGCCGCTGCCGCGCCATGGTTGCCACCTGACGCTGCCACAACGCCTGCCGCAGGCACATCCATGCTGAGCAGAGTATTGAACGCGCCGCGCGCTTTGAAGCTGCCGGTGTGCTGCATGTGTTCAAGCTTCATTTCAATTGGATAGCCCGGAATGTGGCTTTCCATCACTGGCGTGATCTGTGCGTGTCCGGCAATGCGGTCCCGCGCTGCCAATATTTCACTATTCCAATCCATTCTTGTCTTTCCGTGACTGGCACTCTGCCTGCGAACCCTATAGCTGTTTTGGAAACACGCAAGCAGGGAACCCCGCATATGAGAGAAGATCGCCTCAGCCCCTTTCGCGACGCACAGACCGACCGCTCGACCGCAAGCGAAGTACCGGATACCCCGCAAACACAGTCTTCAGCCTATCGCCTTGCCTTCGCTGATGATGACTTTCTGTGCCGGGATGAGCTGCGCCCCGTTCGCCTGCAACTGGAGCTGCTGAAGCCCGAGATGATCATGACCGAGCGTGAGATCACCTCGACCATCGTCATGTTCGGTGGCGCGCGTATTCCGGAACCGGCCCAAAAACACACTGCGCGAACTGAGACCTTGGCCGGGCTGTCGAAGTACTATGATGAGGCGCGTGAGTTTGCGCGCCTGATGACTGAGAAATCGAACCAGACAGGCTGCCGCGAGAACGTGATCGTCACGGGTGGCGGCCCCGGTGTGATGGAAGCGGGCAACCGTGGTGCTCAGGATGCAGGCGGGTGTTCCATTGGCCTGAACATCGTGCTGCCGCACGAACAAGCACCGAACCTGTACGTAACACCTGATCTCAGCTTCAACTTCCACTATTTTGCCATCCGCAAGATGCACTTCCTGATGCGCGCCCGCGCCATCACCATCTTCCCAGGTGGCTTCGGTACGATGGATGAGTTGTTCGAGTCCCTGACCCTGATCCAGACCGGACGGATGGAGCGTGTGCCCTTCCTGCTGTTCGGGCGTGAGTTCTGGGAGAAAGTCATCAACTGGGAGGCGCTGGCAGACGCGGGCACCATCTCGGACGAAGATCTGGACCTGTTCCGCTTTGTCGACACCGCGCAGGAGGCGGTTGAGATCATCGAGAACTGGGAGCCCGCTCCCCCGCGCGACCAAATTCCGGGACGCTGAACTATGACTGGACCCAAGACCGGCGAGATGCTTCACCTGCGCGGAAACGCTTTGGACAAGGGCGAGCCGGTGGCCTTGCCATTGACCCAAAGCAGCATGTTTCACCTGCCCGGTGATCCAGACGGTCACGCCAGTTATGGCCGGGTCGACAACCCGACTTGGGTGCATCTGGAGCACGTCCTGTCGCATCTGGAAGATGCGCCCTGCCTCAGCTTTCCCTCGGGTATGGGTGCAATTTCGGCGGCCTTGTTTGCGACTGTCAAAACCGGGTCGCGCCTGCTGATCCCGTCCGACGGCTACTATGTGACACGTCTTTTGGCTGATCGGTTTCTATCAAATCTGGGCGTCTCGATTGTTGAGCGTCCAACCATAGCCTTCGCCGAGGGCGGCTTAGATGGATTCGATGTGGTGTTTCTGGAAAGCCCCTCGAACCCTGGTCTGGACATGCTAGACCTGCCCGCAATTGCCGGGGCTGTGCGCGAAGCCGGTGGCATCACCATCGCAGACAACACAACCATGACACCCTTGGGCCAACGCCCGCTGGACCTTGGCGTCGATGTGGTGGTGAGTTCGAATACGAAGGCGATGGGCGGGCATTCGGACCTGCTGATGGGCCACGTCGCCAGCCGCAATACGCAAATCATGGAGCGAGTTGAGGAATGGCGCCGCGTTTCTGGTGCGATTCCGGGGCCACACGAGGCGTGGTTGCTGCATCGTGGTTTGGAGACGCTGGATGTGCGATTTGACCGGATGTGTAGCTCAGCACAGATACTGGCTGAACGGTTGGCGACACATCCTGCGGTGAAACACATCCGCTATCCCGGCCTGCCCGGTGATCCAGCGCACACATTGGCCACTGCCCAAACCACACGCTTCGGGTTTCTGCTGAGCATCACGCTGGAGACCGAGGCCAAAGCCGAAGTGTTCATCAATACTTGCCCGTTACTACGTCCCGCTACATCCTTCGGCGGTGTCCACAGCTCTGCCGAGCGGCGTGCCCGATGGGGCGACGCGGTCGATCCAGCTTTCATCCGCCTGTCCGTCGGGTGCGAACCGGTGGAAGAGCTGTGGCAAGCTTTCGAGGCCAGTTTAAACGCGCTGTAACTACTTCTTGGGCTCACGTAATTCTGTAAACACGTAGATCGGCAGTACAATACTGCCGATCAGGGCGCCCAGCCACACCAGTAATGTTGCGGCCAAAAGGTTTGAGATACCGCCGATCGTCAGCCCGGATGTGATCAGATCGGTGACCAGTAGGCCAACAAAGGTCACGATCAAGGCAATCCCGCCTTTCAGCGCCGGCGCCTTCTTTTCCCCCAGCTTCAGGATCAGTGGCTCGGCGATCACCTGGACAAGGGTAAACACGATTACCACCACGATGAAGGAAATCGGTCGGATCGCAAACTCAGAAAGCAACAAACTGGCCAATAACAGTCCGATGGCGTTCCCGGCCAGCAAAGCCAGCACCGATTTGAGCTTGCGCGTCATGGGGCGATCTCCGTCAATGATCAATCTGAAACAGATTGATATTAGCAGAGCTTAACAGATTTACGAGACAATTCAGCCGTCTCTTCTTTTTGACCTGTTGAAATCAATTGATAAAATACCTTCATCAAGGCCAAACCCCACATCGACGAGAGGCAAGATGAGCGACGATCCCTATTCCGTTCTTGGCGTCGCCAAAGACGCCAGCGATGCTGAAATTAAAAAGGCTTACCGGAAAATCGCCAAGGAGTGTCACCCTGACCTCAAGCCAGGCGATGCCGAGGCCGAAGCAAAGTTCAAAGCGGCAGCCGCCGCCTATGATCTGCTGAAAGACCCCGAGACGCGCAAACGCTACGACAATGGCGAGATTGATGCGTCGGGACAGGAACGTCCGCAGCAGCAGTATTATCGCGACTATGCCGAGGCTGCAGGCAACCCTTATCGCGGACACGCGGCTGAACAGGACGATATGTCCGATATTTTTGCCGAGTTCATGCGCGGGCGGGGTGGATATGGCCAACGAACCCAGGAGTTCCACGCGCCAGGGCACAACCTGAACTACTCGCTGCAGATTAGTTTTCTGGACGCTGTTTTTGGGGCCAGCCAAAAGCTGACGCTGCCAGATGGCAACCGGATCGAAGTGAAGATACCAGCTGGTATCACCACCGGTCAGACAATCCGCCTGCGTGGCAAGGGCGCTCCGGGATATGGTGAAGGCCCTCCCGGGGATGCGTTGGTCACCATCTCGGTCGCGGACCATCCAGTTTTTGATCGCCAGGGCGATGACATCCACATCACGCTACCGATCACGATCGACGAGGCCGTTCTTGGCGGCAAGGTTCCGGCGCCAACCATTGACGGTGGCGTCAACGTCAGT
The DNA here is from genome assembly GCA_040829945.1 of Ruegeria sp. Classification (GTDB taxonomy): domain Bacteria; phylum Pseudomonadota; class Alphaproteobacteria; order Rhodobacterales; family Rhodobacteraceae; genus Ruegeria. The sequence continues at coordinate 14,744 of JBFOLN010000005.1, read as the reverse complement.
GTCCCTGCGGGCACCAGCAGCGGCAAGACTCTGCGCCTGCGTGGCAAAGGAGTCATGAAACGCGGCTCGTCCGAGAGGGGTGATCAGTTCATCGAACTGACCGTCGCAATGCCAGACAAGGTAGACGATGAATTAAAGCACTTCATGGAGACATGGCGCGAAACCCACAGCTATGATCCCCGCAAAGGAATGCCGTCATGAGCCGCACATTGACCGAAGCCGAACTGATCGATGCCATCGCCCGCCTGACTTCGGATCGCCTGACCGAATATCTGGCAGCCGAGATCGTGATCCCCGAGCAATCGGAGCAAGGGCTGCGATACCAGCGCATCGACGTTGCCCGGCTGGAACTGGCCTGCGAACTGCATGACCAGTACGATATGGAGGCCGATGCCCTGTCGATGATGATCTCTCTGATCGACCAGATGCACGGGCTGCGCGCCGAACTGCGCGAGGTCTTGAACGCGGTCGAGGCACAACCGGAACCGGTTCGAAAACAACTCATCGAGGTGATCGGAACAGCGCGATTCCGTCGCAGCTAACGGGGTTTTGGGCGTAGGGATTTTGGCGTAGAAAGCCGCCTTAATCCTTAGCCCGGTATCCCCATGACCCAGTCCAGATCCGAATTGCTGATGCCTGCGGGCAATCTGCGCAAGTTGAAACTCGCCATCCTGTATGGCGCGGATGCGGTTTATCTTGGCACCCCTGATATGTCGCTGCGGACAAAGTCCGAGTTCTCGCTGGAAGAGGTGATAGAGGGGGTCGAATTTTGCCATAGCCATGGCCGGCGCGCGTACCTGACGCTGAACTTGTTCTCGCACAATAAAGACATCCCGAAGCTGGACGAATACATCGACACAGTCCGCAAGGTGAAGCCCAATGGTTTGATCATCGCTGATCCTGGCGTGTTCCAATACGTCCGTGAACGGGCGCCTGAACTGCCGCTTCATATCTCAACCCAGGCCAATATCTGTTCGTGGTTGTCGGTGAAGTTCTGGCAGGATCAAGGGGCCGAGCTTGTAGTCCTGGCCCGCGAAGTCTCATACCCCGAATTGGTCGAGATTCGCGAGAAATGCCCCGATATCAAGCTTGAGGCGTTTGTGCACGGGGCCATGTGCATGACCTATTCGGGCCGCTGCCTACTGTCGAACTTCATGGCCGAACGCGGGGCCAATCAGGGCAACTGCGCCAATTCCTGCCGCTGGAACTATGGCCTGAAACTGCGCCTCAAAGATGGCACGCATCAGGAGCTGCGCATCACCGATGAAAACGCCGACCTATTCGAATTCCTGCTGGAAGAAGGCTGTCGCCCCGGTGATTTGATGCCCATCGAAGAGGATGATCGGGGATCCTACATCCTCAATTCCCGCGACCTGTGCATCATGCCCAAGCTGGATGAATACTTGAAGATCGGTGTCGACAGTCTGAAAGTCGAAGGGCGCGGCAAATCGGAATACTATGCCGCCATCGTCGCGCGCGCCTATCGTATGGCCATCGACGACTATCACGCCGACCCCGAGAACTGGGACCCGAAGCCCTATATGCGTGAACTCGAAACCGTCGGGAACCGCGGCTACACGCTGGCTTTCCACGAAGGCCGCCTGACCAATTATGCACATGATTACGAACACACAGCCTCGATTGCGCAGTGGGAATATGCCGGGATCGTCACCGAGGTGACCGAGGATGCCTTTCTGGTCGAGGTGAAAAACAAGCTGGAACCGGGGGATGTATTGGATTTCGTCTCTCCGATTTCGCGCGAGACGGTTCTGCTGCGGGTCTATGACTTTGAACGCGCTCATGATGGGGCGCGGCTGGACGTTGTGCATGGCAGTACCAAAACCATCATCCGCCTTCCCTTCACCCTGTTCGATCACGAGGATATCGACGATCTGCGCACCCGTTTCCCGGTCTACTCCGTCCTGCGCAAAGAGCGTGCCCTGACCGACGAACATTGGAGCCGCATCCGCTTTGACAAGCTGGTGCAGGGGCTGGAAACCACCGGCCGCGACAACCCCAAGGCCTATACCCGCCGCCGTGACGAGCTGGTCGAGAAGATCGGCGAAGACGGCAATGAGCGCCGCTTCAAAACCAATCGCATCGGAACCGAAGGATGTTGCGGCAAAGGCTGCAACGGCTGTCTGATCTTCTGGCAGGATGAGAAATTCGCGCTCGCCCGCGAGGTCCTGTCCAAACGCAAACAGGGTAAGCAGCTCAGTCGTCAGGAAGCGACCGAGCTGAAGCTGCCTGATCCGGCGGCCTAAAGATCACTCCGCAACGCGGTACTCTTCAGGCACGTAAAACGTATAGTCCCGGTCCGCGACGGCCTCGTGGCAGACATGACAGTAATCGACCTCTGACGCGCGAAAGCCCATCGTGTCACCGAACAGCGAGCCGTCCGGCATCACCATGATATAACGCCAGTCGGCTGTTTCCGGGTTGGCGCCTTCTGGCAGTTTCTCCATCACGAACAGGGCGCCGGGATGGATATTGCCCTCATCAGTGACGGTCATGCTGTCTTTGGCCAGGACCGAGCCCACAGGCAATTCCTCACCTTCCTGCAAGGTTCCGTAGTTATGCGCCATGCGATTGGCGTAGCTGTTGACATAGCGCTGCCCATGGGTGGCCGAGATATAGGGTGCATCATTGAATAATGGCCATGCCTGATAATTCATAAGCAGGTCTAACTGAGCTGCTGCATACCCTCGCTCCATGCGCCGGGACAGAGATTTGTAGTGGGCTTGTGCATCCTCTTTGGACAAATCCGCCGGGTTTTCGATTGCAAGATGGGCGTCTTGATCAGTGCTCTGCGCGAACCCCGAGGCCGAGACGAACCCAAACATCGTGATAACCAACACGATCCCACCCGCTTGCAGGTGTTTAGTAATCATTCTGTGGCCTCCCTGAATAATCAGTTCGCCGAAATGCCGCTTTTAATAAAAAAATGATAGCGGCCCTAATTGGTGTTGCCAGCACCACCCTGACAATCTCACCACCTTGTGTATACCGGTGAGGTCCCCAAACCAGAGTGGGCATGCATCAAATATAACAAATTTTGAATGCGGACACAGCAATCAATTCATTAAGATTCCGGCCGGGCGTTTGTCCGCGGCACCTAATTGTTCAGGCCGGCCTCGGCCTCGATCTGCTTGCGTGATTTCCGCGCCCTTTCGGTGGCCGACTTTAGCTGACCACAGGCCGCCATGATATCCTCGCCCCGGGTCTTACGGATGGGTGAGGCATATCCCGCCTGATAGATGATATTGGCAAAAGCCCGGATGCGGTTGTTCGAGCTGCGCTCATAGGGTGCGCCGGGCCATTCGTTGAATGGGATCAAGTTGATCTTGGCCGGGATGTTATGGCGCTTGATATGAGCGATCAGACGGTGCGCGTCCTCATCGCTATCGTTCACGCCATCCAGCATCACGTATTCGAACGTGATCCGTTCAGAATTCGACGCATTGGGATAACTGGCCAACGCCTGAAGCAGTTCCTCGATATTCCAGCGCTTGTTGATCGGGACCAGCACATCACGGGTTTCATCGGTTGTAGCGTGAAACGAGATCGCCAGCAGACATCCGATTTCCTCAGCCGTCCGCGCAATCTCGGGCACCACGCCGGAAGTCGACAATGTGATCCGACGGCGCGACAAGGAAATCCCTTCGGGGTCCATTGCGATCTTCATCGCGTCACGGACGTTTTCAAAGTTGTAAAGCGGTTCGCCCATGCCCATCAGGACAATGTTCGACAGCAGGCGGGTTTCGTCCTTGGGCGCGCCCGGGATCGGCCATTCCTCAAGATCGTCACGGGCCATCATGACCTGCCCGACGATCTCAGCCGCGGTCAGGTTGCGAACCAGTTTCTGCGTACCGGTATGACAAAATGAACAGGTCAGTGTACAACCCACCTGAGATGAGATGCACAGTGTCCCGCGATCCTCTTCGGGAATGTACACGACCTCAACCTCATGGCCGCCAGCGATGCGGCATAGGTATTTGCGCGTGCCATCCTCAGATACCTGACGCGTCACCACCTCGGGGATTTCGATCACGAAACTTTCGGCCAGTTGCGCGCGATACGCTTTGGCGAGGTTAGTCATCTCGGCAAAGTCGCGGACGCCCCATTGATAGATCCACTGCCAGATCTGGCCCGTGCGCATCTTCGCCTGCTTTTCGGGCGTACCATGGTCGATCAGCACCTCGCGCAATTGATCGCGGGTCAAGCCAACTAGGTTCACCTTCCCCTCAGGCAGTTTGCGGGGAATGGTCATGACGTCTTGAGTGATCGGCGCTTTGGGCGACATGTGGCTATCTCAAAGATTCTGGCTTGGGATGCGCCTCTATATAGGAACGCGCGCAAAGATCAAAAGAATTCGTGCTTTAATTTGCGTAGCGCAGCAATTCGTCAACACGGGCGCGGCCAAGGTCGACACGGCAGGCAGTAATGGCAATACCCGTGCCTGATCCACCGCCGAATGAGGCACCCACGGCCTCGCACTGCGCATCGCGATATGCCGACCAAGCGTTCTGTGAAGCCTCCAGTGCGGGAACCGCGACGACACGCTCGGTGACTTTGTCCAACTCTTGAGCGGCCTCCAGCGCGAAAGAATAACTGGTTTCAATCGCGATGTTTACGCGGGATTCCATATTCGAGACGCAATACCCGATTTCAACCTGTGATCCGGCATCGGTGCACTCCAATGTCGGGTCTGCCACTGCAGCAAACGGAATTAAAAGAAAAATCAGAGTGCTTCGCATCGATCAATCCTCCAGACAGAGATTTCTGTCTAGCAGAGAGCAATATGTGCGCCCAATCAAGAAGGGCCGCAAAGGAATATTCCTCAGCGACCCATCAATTTCAGTTAACGGCGGGTGGGATGTAGCAATCTTCTGCGTCCAGAGTTTTTACCGGATCTTCCGGCCCGCATTGCTCACCGGATATGGGATAGGTATCCGATCCCTTTTCACATGCCGCCAAAATCGCTGTAGATGCCACCAAAAATGCGGCCAAATATTTGTTCAGGTTCATTGTCATCTCCTCGGTTACCTCTGAACCGATTAGTTCAGAAATCAAAGTAACTGACTTTGATACGGATCAAGATTTCGCCCAGACGTGGCGTAAACCTCTGACAACAACAGGATCACCACAAACAAGAAAACCCCGCTGGTTGGCGGGGCTTCGATATCTGATGAGAGTATGCCTTAGTTTGTGCAGCGCTTCTCGGCGTCTTCGATGGCCGCCGTAAAGCCAAGCAACGAGAACGTGTCCTTGGTCTGCGTACCACGCTCGGAACGAGCGGTTAGAACCGCCTCACTTCCACGCTTCATGGCAGTAACGATCTTGGCATCGTCCGAGGCTGTCGCCGGCCATGCCCACTCACCATCGGTGAACAGTTCGAACTCGCTGCCATCGACAAGCAGATTAACGGTTGACCCTGATGCAAACGGATAGCCTCCGGTAAAGGTCACCTGCCCTTTGACTTCGGCGTTCGGACGGTAGAATACGAAAAGCAGGATGTCGCTGCGCCGTACCGAAACAACCCGGCCACCGCGCGTGTTCACCGTTTCTTTTGGCGCTGAAACGCTCCAACACTCGGTCGGGTCTTCCTCGACAAAAACGCTCCAATCGGTTTTCGCCGCGACCCGGTTTGTGCTAGTCGCCTGCTGAGCAATTGCCGTCGTCGCCATTCCTGCCATACACAGGCCCGCGATCACGCGGACGAGCTTTAGTCCCATCTGTCCAGCCTCCTAGCCCGACCTAATACCTCATACCCATCGGAGATGCGTGCGAACTCTGCCGGTTCGTCTGTTCAGTTGCGTATTCCGATGATTGTCGACATACACACACTAACGCAGGTTTCGCCACAGGCGAAAGAGCGATTGGCAGATTTTTGCGCATGATTTATGGGGTGGACATGACACAAGCCGTACCAATGACAGAACTCTGGCGCGGATCACTGTTGGAAAGCCTGCATTTGGGCCATGCGGTGATCTGTGACGACAGTGGTCAGATCGTGCGCAGTTGGGGTGATCCGAACGCGATAATCTACCCCCGATCCTCTGCCAAGATGATTCAGGCCTTGCCATTGGTGACCTCGGGTGCGGCCGCAAAATACGGTTTGAACAGCGAGCATCTGGCGCTGGCCTGTGCCTCGCACAACGGGGCACATATCCATACCGATCGCGTGTCCGCGTGGCTCGATCACCTCGGCCTGTCCGAGCCCGATCTGCGCTGCGGCCCACAGGAACCTGCCGACATGGCGGCCCGGGACGGGCTGATACTGGCAGATGACACGCCTTGCCAGATTCACAACAACTGCTCAGGCAAGCATTGCGGCTTCCTGACTTTGGCGCAGCATATGGGGGCCGGGCCGGAATACCTTGAGATCGACCATCCAGTTCAGCAAGCCTGTCTATCTGCCATCGAAGAAACCACAGACGAGACCAGCCCAACCTATGGGATCGATGGCTGCTCAGCCCCAAATTTCGCGACATCACTGGTAGGGCTTGCGCGATCGATGGCCTGGTTTGCCTCTGCCGCAGACCGTTCTGATCGCTCCAGCGAAGCGGCGGTGCAACTGACGTCTGCGATGGTGAAGCACCCTGAACTCGTCGCCGGTGAAACTCGCGCCTGTACCGAGTTGATGCGGGCGATGAACGGACGTGCCGCCATAAAAACAGGGGCCGAAGCCGTCTTTGTCGCCATCATTCCTGAAAAACGGATGGGCATCGCACTGAAGATCACCGACGGTACCACGCGCGCCAGTGAATGTGCCATTGCCGCTATTCTAGTACATTTGGGCGTGCTGGAGGCCGATCACCCGGCCACCAAAAAATTCATGAACGCCATTCAATACAGCCGTCGCGGATTGGAATGTGGTGTGATCAAACCTGCGCCGGGCTTCCCCGGCTAAAGCTCACATCTCGATCTCATGTACCTCGGCCACTTCAACCGAGCCCGAGCCGTTCAGAACCATCGGGCAACCCTTGGCCATCTCGGTCGCGGCCTCGATATTATCGGCCTTGATGACAGTGAAGCCTGAGGCCGGGTTCGCTCCACCATTATCTGCGACCCCACCGCTGCTGACTGTATAGGACTGGCCCACAGGATTTCCGGGGATATCCAATGCCTCCCCCATATCCTGAAACCATGCGCCCCAGGCGGCCATGGTCGCTTCGATTTCAGCTGGATCGGATGGGGTGTGACCCCCGTGATAGACAAACAAATATTGGGGCATATCGCTCCTCCCTGATGAAAACTTATTTGCAGAGTGCTTCGAGCTTGCGCAGCGAAGACGTCCAGCCTTCGTTGTGGTTCGTGGCCGAATCGGCGTCGACAAGCTCACGATGATCGACCACCAGCCGTGATCCGCCGTCGGTCGCGGAGACCGAAAAGGTCACATGGCTTTCAGCGCCACGCTGGTCCTGATCGTCATGCCAAGCCCACGTAAATCCAACCGATTTTGGCCGATCGATATGGGTGACGTGACCCGAGACCTTGAATTGCTGGCCCTCGCCATTCTGAATTACCGAATACCACGGACCAACGCGCGAAAAGTCGAGGTCATGTTCCGGCACATGCAGACCTTCGGGGCCCCACCACTGCAGCAGCTTTGTGCCATCGCTGACCCATGCGAACAGGTCCTCGGGGCTGACGGGGAAATCTCGTTCCAGTTTCAGGTCGGCCATGAATTATCCCTTTCAATAAGTTCACCCAGACGGTCGAGGCTGCTTTCCCAGAACTGCCGTTTCGAAATCGTCCACTCGGCAATTGCGCGTAGACCCTCGGGCTGCACCGAATACATCCGCTGCGTGCCCAACACGCGCTGTTGCACCAGCCCTGCCTCGCGCAGCACCTTCAGATGGCGCGAGATTGCAGCCCCAGACATGCCTTTGCCTTCAATCAGGTCTCCGGCGGGAAGCTCACCTTGTTCCATCAGTTGCTCGACAATCGAGAACCGGGTGGTATCGGACAAAGCGGAAAATGCGGCCAGAAGTGTGTTCATGACCTATATTTAACGTAAATGTTAAATTATGGGAAGCCCCTTAAAGGCTTTGAAACTCTGACCTGCTGTAGCCTTGCAGATACAACAGGGCCGTCAGATCGCCGTAATTGACCCGAACATCGCATTCAGCGGCTACTGAAGGTTTGGCATGAAGCGCGACACCGGTCCCGGCCCGGCCCAGCATGCCCAGATCATTGGCCCCGTCACCCACGGCGATCACATCGCCTTCGGCGATCCCCAGACGGGCTGTGATCTGCTCGAGCGCTTCAATTTTGGCCTGCCGCCCCAGAATGGGTCTCATTACATCGCCGGTCAGCGTGCCATTCTCTGCCAACAGCGTGTTGGCCCGGTTCTCATCAAACCCAAGTATTTCAGCCACCCGGGCGGTAAAGGCAGTGAATCCCCCGGATACCAAAGCGGCGTAGGCTCCGTCGGCGCGCATCGAGGCCAGTAGGACCCCACCACCGGGCATCAGAGTAATCCGCTCCTCCAGAACCTTACCGATCACGCTCTCGTCGAGCCCTTTCAGAAGGCCAACCCGCTCGGTCAACGCACCTTCGAAATCCAGTTCGCCATTCATCGCGCGCGCGGTGATGTCCTTGACACGATCGCCCACGCCCGCTTCATCCGCCAGTTCGTCGATGCATTCCTGCTGGATCATCGTGCTGTCCATATCAGCCAGCAGCATTTTCTTGCGGCGCCCTTCAGCCTTCTGGATAACAAGGTCCACGCCCATCTGCTGCAGATCAGCCCAAACATCCCAACGGTTGCCTGGCATCTCGGGCAAGGAAAACTCTGCCGCCTCATCCGGGCTGAGCCAGACCCCTTCGCCCCCGCCCCATGCATTGCGCAAAGAGTCAATCAGCGGCACCTCCAACGAAGGATTCACCGGATCGGTCAGCAGAGTGGCTACGTACATTTCTTGTCTCCCGCGAGCTCACCTGCGAGATATCGCAGGTGCAGCATTTTCACCAGTGGCAGATTGACCTAGCCCGGAATACTTGGCAGCCGAATACTGTCACTTTGGCTAGGTTTCTGTATGTCGCCGAAGGTGCATCCGCCTTTACTACCGAGCGCAAAAACGTTGCAGCAGAGTCAACACATAACCTTTACCAAAGTGTAATTTCGACCGGCCTCCGGATGACAACCGATTTCAGATCATACGGTCTTTACCCTTCGCCAATTCCACGACAGATTTGCCGCAGCACATCGGATGGAAAGGATATCGGGATGGGCAACCCGCTCTATGATCGCTTATTTGGCATCCATGCAGGCAAGGACACACCATTTCTGCACCTCGCCGATGGTCAAATTCTGACACATTCAGAGTTTCTGGACATGGCCGCCCGTCTGGCCAACGCCCTGAGCGGACTTGAGTTAGAACCGGGTGATCGTGTCGCGGTACAGGTGGAGAAGTCCGCCGAGGCACTGGCGCTTTATGCCGCCTGCGCGCAAGCGGGGCTGATCTTTTTACCGCTGAACACGGGCTATACGACGCAAGAACTGAGCTATTTCATCGAAAACAGCGGCGCATCACTGGTTGTGTGCGATGCAGCAAACGAAGCGGGTCTTGCTGCAATAGCGCAGAAGAACAACGCTCGGCTTGAGACGCTGAACGCTGACGGTTCAGGCAGCTTGACACGGCGTGCTTTGGGGATGCTTCCTGCCTTCGAACCCGCGAAGCGCTCCGAAGATGATCTGGCAGCGTTTCTCTATACCTCGGGCACTACGGGTCGCTCTAAAGGGGCGATGCTAACGCAGGCCAATCTGCTGTCGAACGCGGAAACGCTGGTGCAGGAATGGCGATTCACCGATAGCGACGTGCTTCTGCACGCGTTGCCGATCTTTCACACCCATGGGCTGTTTGTTGCAACCAATGTCGTCCTCGCCTCGGGTGGATCGATGATCTTTCTGCCGAAATTCGACCTGGACGCTATGGTGCGCCGGATGCCGCAGGCGACAACGATGATGGGTGTGCCTACCTTCTACACCCGCCTGCTGAGCGACGACCGCTTCACCCGTGATTTGACTCAGGACATGCGGCTGTTCATTTCAGGATCCGCGCCTTTGCTGGCGGATACCCATGTTCAATTCGAAGACCGAACAGGTCATCGCATTTTGGAACGCTATGGCATGACCGAGACAAACATGAACACCTCAAACCCCTATGACGGCGAGCGTCGAGCGGGAACCGTCGGCTTCCCCCTGCCGGATGTTGAGTTGAAGGTCACCGACCCCGAGACGGGCGAAACCCTGCCGGAAGGTGAGATAGGGATCATCGAAGTACGCGGCCCCAACGTGTTTCAGGGCTATTGGCAGATGCCCGAAAAAACCGCAGCCGAACTACGTGAGGACGGGTTCTTCATTACGGGCGATCTGGGTCGGATCGACGAGGACGGCTATGTCCATATCGTCGGGCGCGGCAAAGACCTGATCATCTCGGGCGGGTACAACATCTACCCTAAAGAGATCGAGATGCTGCTGGATGAACAACCCGGCGTACTGGAAAGCGCCGTGATAGGCGTACCACACCCGGATTTTGGGGAGACCCCGGTTGGCATTCTGATCCCTACTCCCGGTCACACGCCAGATATCGAGGCCATCATGGGCGCGGTTCGGGACGCCCTCGCCCGGTTCAAACATCCTCGCCAGTTGATCCTGCTGGACGAACTACCCCGCAACACGATGGGCAAGGTGCAAAAGAACATCCTGCGTGACCGCTGCAAAAACCTTTTCACCAAGACCTGATCTTCAAGGCAAAAGCGCAACGCGACCCTTGTCCGTCAACAACCAGCAATCCGGTCCTTCGAACACCGCAACGCCAACCGGGCGGCCATACCCTGCACCGCTATCCAAGTTGATGCGATTGCCGTAATGCGTTGATTGATCCACCGGCGTATGCCCATGGACGATCAGTTTCGGATGCGAACCTCGGTGGTTGTGAAAGGATTGCCTGATCCAGACCAGATCGTTTTCCCGTTGTTCGCTCAGGGGAATACCGGGCCGAATGCCCGCATGGACAAAAGCAATCTCGGGCGTTTGATGCATGGCGATGAGCCCTTGCAGAAATATCCGATGCGCATCGGGAACCACACCCCGCGCTATTGCATGCAGATCCTCGAGCCGTGTCTGCTGATCGAAGAACACGCCATAGCTTTGCAGTGTTTCGACACCACCCAACCGCTCGTGCAGCCAATGATACCCGACCAACATATGCGGATCGTGACGCGGGACATCTTCGAGGAACCATGAAAACATCCGGTCATGGTTGCCCAGCAGAGTGATCCAGCGCTTGCCAGCATCGCGACCTGCGATCAGCCGATCCAGAACGCCCCGGCTGTCTGGGCCCCGATCGACGTAATCGCCCAGAAACACGATCTCGGCCTCGGGGCCGCCATCGCGTTCGATCAGCGCCAGGGTGCGCTCAAACTCATCCACGCGACCGTGCAAATCTCCAATTGCGTAGATCGGATTGGTCATCGGCTTCCCCTCGGGCAATGGTGATTGCTGCACTTCTGGCTCAAAATCAGCACTTTGAAAAGGCGATGCCCACGCTTTCGACGAGCGCGGGCATCAATCTGTCACAGAAGATCAACAGCAGCCGTCAGGCAACGTCAAACTCCAACGGTTTGATCTGAGTAAACAGACCCGTCTCGGCGAGCTTGGCGCGCGCCTCTGCAGGGACCGGTTCGTCAACATAAAGCAACGCAATCGCCTCGCCCCCGGCCTCGGACCGTCCGAGGGTAAAGTTTGCGATGTTCACACTATTCTCACCCATCGTCTGGCCCAGTGTACCAATGATGCCCGGCACGTCTTCGTTGGTAGTGTAGAGCATATGCGCGCCGACCTCGGCATCGATATTGATGCCTTTGATCTGGATGAACCGCGGCTTGCCGTCACTGAACACCGTGCCGCCGATCGAACGTTCACGCTTTTCAGTCACAACAGTGACTTTGATATAGCCTTCAAACGCACCCGATTTGTCCTGATTGGTGGTCGAGATCTGAATACCACGCTCTCTCGCGACAACCGGGGCCGAGACCATGTTCACCTCGGGATTGAATTTCTTCATGATCCCCGCGACCACAGAACAATTCAGCGCTGCCAGGTTCATCTCTGCGGCGACACCATCATAAAGAATGTTGATCGCCTTGATCGGCTCATCCGTCATTTGACCGATGAAACTGCCCAGATGCCCGGCCAATTTGATCCACGGCCCCATCACTTTGGCCTCTTCTGCCGTCACACTGGGCATATTCAGCGCGTTCTCGACCGCTCCGGTCAGCAGATAGTTCGAAATTTGTTCGGCCACCTGCAGCGCCACGTTTTCCTGCGCTTCGGTCGTGGCTGCGCCCAGGTGCGGCGTGCAGACCACGTTGGGCAGGTTGAACAGCGGATTGTCCTTGGCGGGTTCAACACTAAACACATCAAACGCCGCACCGGCGATATGGCCGGATTGCAGCAATTCGGCCAGGGCTTCTTCGTCGACCAGACCACCACGGGCACAGTTGACGATGCGCACACCAGGTTTTGTCTTGGCCAGATTCTCACGGCTCAGAATGTCGCGGGTCTGATCGGTCAGCGGCACATGCAGTGTGATAAAGTCAGCGCGGGACAGCAGTTCGTCCAGCTCGACCTTTTCGACGCCCATCTTGGCTGCTTTCTCTTCACCCAAATAGGGATCGTAAGCGACGACCTTCATTTTCAGACCCAGCGCGCGCTCGCAAACAATGCCACCAATGTTGCCCGCGCCGATAACCCCGAGGGTTTTGTTGGTCAGCTCAATCCCCATGAATTTCGACTTCTCCCACTTGCCAGCATGGGTCGAGGTGCTGGCCTCGGGGATTTGCCGCGCAACGGCGAACATCATTGCAATCGCGTGCTCGGCGGTGGTGATCATGTTGCCAAAGGGCGTGTTCATCACGATCACGCCCTTCTTGGAGGCCGCGTCTTTATCGACATTGTCCGTGCCGATTCCAGCGCGTCCGATGACTTTAAGGTTGTCGGCTTTCTCTAGCAGCGTCGGTGTGACCTTGGTGGCCGAGCGGATGGCAAGGCCGTCATATTGTCCAATCACCTCAGCCAGCTTGTCTTTGTCCTTGCCCAGATCCGGCATGAAATCCACGTCGATGCCGCGGTCGCGGAAGATTTGAACGGCGGTTTCGCTCAGCTTGTCAGAGACGAGTACTTTGGGGGCCATATCTTTGGTCCTTGAATATAGTGGGAGGTCCGGGCCGGATGTGGCCCGGTAGAAAAGGTCAGGCAGCTTCGGTTTGAGCTGCAATCTCGGCTTCAAAAGCCCATGCAAGCCATGGCAGCATCGCCTCAATATCTGATGTCTCAACCGTGCCGCCGCACCAGATGCGCAGACCGGCAGGCGCGTCGCGATAGGCACCGATATCAAGTGCAATGTTTTCGACCTCAAGCCGTTTGGCGACGGCTTTGGCAAAAACGGCACCATCTTGAATGCGCGTATCGGTGAATTTCAGACAGACCGACGTATTTGATTGAGTTGTCGGGTCTTCGGCCAGATTAGCGATCCAGTCATTGTGATTGCAGAACGCATGTACCGCACCGGCATTGGCATCGGCACGGGCAATCAGCCCCTGCAAGCCTCCGACTGAACGCGCCCAATCCAACGCGAACAGGTAATCCTCAACCGCTAGCATCGAGGGCGTGTTGATTGTCGCGCCAGTGAATATGCCTTCGATCAGCTTACCACCTTTGGTTAGGCGGAAAATCTTGGGCAGGGGCCATGCGGGGGTGTAGCTTTCCAACCGTTCCACCGCACGAGGGCTCAGGATCAGCATCCCATGAGCCGCCTCTCCGCCTAGAACCTTCTGCCAGCTGAACGTTGTCACATCCAACTTGTCCCATGGCAAGTCCATCGCGAACGCAGCGGATGTCGCGTCACAGATCGTCAGACCCTGACGATCATCAGCAATCCAGTCGCCATCTGGGACCCGCACACCCGAAGTCGTTCCGTTCCATGTGAACACCACATCGTTGGCGAAATCGACGGACGCGAGATCAACGATTTGCCCGTACTCGGCGGTTTTCACTTCAGCGTCGATTTTCAGTTGCTTGACCACATCAGTCACCCAACCCGCGCCAAAGCTTTCCCAGGCCAGCATTTCAACTTTGCGCTCACCCAGCAAAGACCAAAGCGCCATCTCAACCGCACCGGTGTCCGAGGCTGGTACAATGCCGATGCGATAATCCGCTGGAATGCCTAGAATCTCTCGCGTGCCTTCAATGGCCGCCTTCAGCTTGTCCTTGCCAACCGCAGCCCGATGCGAGCGGCCCAAGGCGGCATCCGCCAGTTTGGTCAGACCAAATGTGGGGGGTTTGGCACAGGGGCCCGAGGAAAAACGCGGGTTGGCCGGCCGCGTCGCCGGTTGTTCGATAGTCATGTGTATTACCCTTCCAGATACACGCCCCTCGTTGGGGAGGGGTGTCCCACGCACAGAGGTATGGGCCGTTTGCACCTGCAGCAAGCATAAAAGACGCTTCATCAGTGGAAAACGACACTGAAAATGGGCTTAGATCGGAACACAGGTTTCCGATTGGCGAAAACCCCCACTTAATTAGCGGGGGTTTTTGGATTTGAGTTTTATTCTGCGGCTTCTTCGTATTCTGACATGGGTGGGCATGTGCAGATGAGGTTTCTGTCGCCATATGCGTTGTCGACGCGGTTGACGGGGGACCAGTATTTGTCGACGCCCATGGAGCCCGGCGG
>JBFOLN010000004.1:0-4950 GCA_040829945.1 Ruegeria sp. | reverse complement strand
GGGTTCAGAAAGATCAACAAAACCCCGGTCAAAGCCATGGCGATCCACCGGGCGCGGACGGCCAGTTCCAGACCCTCCTGCTTGTGCCGTTGCATTGCGGCTTCGGTGTATTTGTTGTCCAGATCCACAACATCCGGCTGGGTAACGGCAAACCGTTCCAGTCTGGATGGGCTGGCAGTTGTCTCGCTCATGACAGGAACCTCTGAGGCAGTACTGGCGACGCGCCCATGCAATCACCTCTGACTGGAAAACAAAAGACCCCGCCGAGAACGGCGGGGCAAGGCGTAGTGCCTTGTGTCAGGCCACAGGCACCGGCGGTTTTCGTGATATCAGTTGTGCATCTCGGCCCGGATCTGCTGGCGCAGCACATCGATCGGCACCGTTTTGCCATCGCGCTTGAAGCACCAATAGGTCCAGCCGTTGCAGGAGGGGGCGTTCTCAAGATGCGCACCAACCTGATGGATCGAGCCTTTGACGTTGTCGCCTACCAGCGTGCCATCCGCGCGAACCTTCGCCTTGTGACGCTGGTTCATCGAATACAGCTCTTCGCCCGGGCGCAGCATCCCACGTTCAACCAACTGGCCGCACGGTACACGCGGCTCGGCGCGTTTGCTGGCGCTGACCTCAAGCGCCTCGCGGTCGAATTTGCGCACCTTCGATATCCGCTTCTCGGCCACTCTACGATAGCTTTCCTCGCGCTCGATGCCGATGAACTCACGGCCCAACATCTTGGCGACAGCCCCAGTCGTACCTGTGCCAAAGAACGGGTCCAAAATCACGTCACCCGGATTGGTCGAACCAATCAGAACACGGTGCAACAGAGACTCGGGCTTCTGTGTCGGATGCGCCTTGTCGCCGTTTTCATCCTTCAGGCGCTCATGCCCGGTGCAAATCGGCAGAACCCAATCGCTGCGCATCTGCACGCCTTCGTTCAACGCCTTCAAAGCTTCGTAGTTGAACGTGTATTTCGCGCCTTCACGCTTCGACGCCCAGATCATCGTCTCATGCGCATTGGTGAACCGCTTGCCGCGGAAATTCGGCATCGGGTTCGACTTGCGCCAAACGACGTCGTTCAAAATCCAATATCCTGCGTCCTGCAGGGCCGAGCCTACACGGAAGATGTTGTGGTACGAACCGATCACCCAGATCGCGCCGTTCGGCTTGAGCAGACGATGCGCTGCCTTCAGCCACTCACGCGTGAACTGGTCATAAGCACCAAAACTTGAGAATTGATCCCAGTGATCGTCAACCGCATCCACCTGGCTGTTGTCAGGGCGATGCAACTGGCCTTTCAGCTGCAGATTGTAGGGCGGATCCGCGAAGATCAGATCAACCGACGCCTCGGGCAGACTGTTCATCACATCGATGCAGTCCCCAGATAGAATCGTGTTTAAAGGGAGCGCTTTTGCGCCCTTTTTGGTGGTCGTTGTCATATCACTGCCTCAAGTATCCACGGCGCTTTTGCGCTCATTTGGTTGAGACAAGGATGAGTCAAAGACGATTCGCCGTCAATTTCTTTTTTGAATCAGCGACTTACGATTTACTCTTGATACAATATATTGTGTACCGTTTTGAACGAACGCCTATGATGTGGGGTCACGCCAAGATTTTGCAGCGCCTCGCGGTGCTGTTTTGTCGGATATCCGGCGTTTGCCTCCCAGCCGTAGCCGGGATGCTGTTGCGCTAAATCCACCATCAGCTGATCGCGCCAGTTTTTCGCGATGATCGAAGCCGCCGCAATCGACACGGATTTGCCATCCCCCTTGATCACGGCCTCGGACGGGATCTGCAGCCCGTTTGGAATCATGTTCCCGTCGATCAGAAGGTAATCGGGTGCC
Source organism: Ruegeria sp. (assembly GCA_040829945.1). GTDB lineage: Bacteria > Pseudomonadota > Alphaproteobacteria > Rhodobacterales > Rhodobacteraceae > Ruegeria. Next base: position 3,112 of record JBFOLN010000004.1, on the reverse strand, counting down.
GGATCCAGCGCCTGAACCGCGCGAACCATGGCCAGATGCGAGGCGCGCAGGATATTGAGCTCATCAATCTCGGCGACCGAGGCCTCGGCCACGCCGATCTCGGCCCGGTTCCGCAACTCGGCCTCCAACGCTGTGCGTCGCTTGAGCGAGAGCTTCTTGGAGTCGTTCAGCCCGCCAGGAATATCGTCCGGGTTCAGGATCACGGCGGCGGCAACCACAGGTCCGGCCAACGGGCCGCGCCCAACCTCATCCACGCCAGCAATTCGGATATGGCCCTGCGCGTGCAGCCCCTGTTCAAGTTCAAAAGTTGGTTTTGTCATCCCTTCGGAAAACCGCGTTTTCAAAGCCGCCGCAACAAAAAAAGAGAGGGCAGCTTGCGCCACCCTCTCTCAGCCCGGTGCTGTTTCGCACCGCTCCTGCTCGACCGTGTTACTTGTAAACGACGCGGTATCCATGGTGGCGCAGGCATGCAGGTTCATACGCCCGCTTTACCTTGTTGCCATTCCAGAACCCGACCTTGCACTCTTGCGGCAGGCTGTTGGCATGTTTGTAGTGCTTCTTGAGGCACTTCGTGCCTAGCAGCGGACGTTGCCCGTAATTGTCATGCTGGCGCAGGCAGCGTTGTGGCAGGTCATACCGCGCCACGTGTCTGGGCAATGGCTTCACCTTGTGGTGTTTGACCTGAGGCGCGGTTTGCACGTGGTTGTATTGCCGTGCGGCCTTCTCGCGATCCTTGCGCTTTTCCTTGTTGTAGTAATGCACCCCCGCGCCAATGATCGCGATCGCGGCCAACCCCCCGAGGATATCCCCCGTATCCGCAGCACGCGCCTTTGAGGCCGATACGCCGGTAATCGCCATAGCTGTCGCGATGATCAGAGCGATGAATTTCTTGTGCATGATGCCTGTCCTTTCCGAGATTTTTGGCGACCCCGTGATGGACCGCGTCTTTGATGCCTCAACACTGGGTCCACCCCCCTCAGACAAGCAATATCGGCCCCGTGTTATTGGATATCAGGCGCTGCAAACCCCTTTGGTCATTGAATATCAGCCCAAGCCATGCGCAGGATGCAGCTTATGAAACAGATCTTCTCTTCTCTGGTCGCAGCTGCGCTGATATCGGTGGCCCCGGTGGCTTTGGCCGCGGAGTGTTATGCCGATTACAAGGCCAAACAGGACAACCCGTTGCGCCTGCACTACGGCGTGATGCAGGTTTCGTCCTGCGACAAGGGACAGGCAACGAGTGAAGTCGCCCAGCGCCTTAGCGGTTCTGGGTGGACCCTGCTGAAGTTCCAGTCCGTCTTCGGGCCGGAAGGGTTGGATCAAAGGAAGGCCAATGCCGGAAAATTCTATCTCCGTTTCTGAGGCGCGACGCTCGGGCGTGCGTCTTGTCGGTCTGGGCATTGCCGCCATTGTCGTGATCCTGATCACCGCCGCGCTGTTCCTGTTCTGGACGCTGCCCGATGCCAACGCATTCAACGCCCGAGTCGAACGGTTGTTTGTCGAGTCGGATCTGACCTCACAAACCGAAATCCGATTGCTTGAGATTCTGGCCCAATCGGGAACGGCCTTTGCCGATACGCTGTCCAGCTACCGCATGGTGATCTATGTGCTGCTGGTCTTTGCCTGCGCGATGATGATCTCGGCCCTCGTGTTTCTGGTGATGCTAGCACTTTTAAACCGGCGTATGGCACAGATCGAACGCACCGGTATCCAGGTGACATCCCTGCTGATCAGCCGCGAGGAAAACACCGTCTACCTAAACAACATGGACTTCAAACTGACCCCTGCGGCGATGGAGACCCTCTCGGTTTTGGCAGAATCCCGGTTGGATGATGAGGTCCTGTCAGGCGCGCAGATCGAGGCAACGATCTCGGGTCGCGATACCGCCGACTGTGACGAGGCCGCAGGCGCCACCCGTATAAAACGGCTGCGCGACGCCTTGGGCAATCAGATGGTCAGTGAGTTGCTGGTCAAGAATATCGCCAAAAAGGGCTATATGCTTTCGATCGAAAAAGACGTCATCCAGATGGTTTAGAATCCGCGCCCCTCTTGGAATGCCCGACCAAAACGCCCATTCTATAGAGACCCCGGGCAAGGGAGGGATGGCGATGAACGTCCACACCACACCAAAATCCAACGGCTATGACATCTCGGTAGAACATCTGTCCGACAGGGTCGCGATTTTTCGCGATGGCATCCTGTTGGCCGAAAGCCGGAATGCCAAGGTGATGTATGAAACCCGGCTACCACCGACGATCTACGTCCCGCGTGCGGATGTTTGCGTCGACCTGAGCGGTGAAACCGGCCTGCAGACCTTTTGCCCTTTCAAAGGAACCGCCACCTATCACGATATAAATCTGCCCGGAGATCGCTTGGCCAATTCGGTATGGGCCTATGATGACGCCCTGCCAGAGAGTGCTGCAATTCGGGGGCATATTGGTTTTATGCCCAGTGCCTATACGGATATCGACCTGGGCAAGAACCAACTACGCGACACCGAAAACACCAATATCAGCGGTCCGCTGATCGACTGGCTGATGCGTGGGGCGTCCCTGTCGGATACACCAGAAGCGTTCACCAAGGCGTTGGCCGAAAAGATGCTGGAACACGGGATAGCGATCCAGCGCCTCAGCATTCTGGCATGGTCCTTGCACCCCCTGATCGCAGGCAAACACTTCATTTGGGAAAAGGGTGAGGATGAGATCCTGACCCGCGCGCCCACCTATGAAATCTACGACCACCCCGCATTCATCAACAGCCCTTTGCGCCATGTCTCGAACGGATTGGGCGGCGTGCGCCAAAGGGTAAATGACGAAAACCCGCATAACAGCTTTCCCATCATCGAGGATCTACGGGCCAAAGGGGCCACGGACTATGTCGCCATGCCGCTGCCCTTCTCGGACGGTCGAACAAACGTACTAACGCTCAGCTGCGATCATCCCGATGGGTTCACGACAGAGAACCTAGGGCTGGTGTTCGAATGCTCCGCAGTGATCGCCCGTTTTTACGAGGTGTTTATGCAGCGCGAAAATGCGCAAGTTCTGCTGGAAACCTATGTCGGCAAACGCTCAGGCGCGCGCGTGCTGGGCGGAGAGATCCGGCGCGGCGACGG
>JBFOLN010000003.1:0-175587 GCA_040829945.1 Ruegeria sp. | reverse complement strand
GGCGGGTGGGCGAAAGCGGTTGGCGCAGCCAACTGCGTGCCCACACCATGGGATGGGGGTCTCTCTTAAAGCCCTAGTTTGAATACATAAAGTGAATTCGCTCGCAGATGTTCTCTAGTAGATGTAACCTTTGGCCGATGTGAAGGACCTTTAGCGCTTCAACTGAGTAGTTTTTGTTCGAAACCAAAGAAAGTGCAGCATCGAAGTCGTGGAAGTCGCGGATAAACTTTGTTTCAATTCTTTGTTTTGAATCAATTATTTGCATGGGCGTTGGCTTAAATTTGATACCCCAGGGGTATTGTCGCAATACCATCAGTATTTGCCAAGCAAGTGTTCGATCATTGCCATCGTAGATAGATATGTGAGGGGTGCCGCTAGGATAGTCTGGCTTATGCCAATAGTCAGAAATGAATGGTATCTCCGCTCTCAGGTAAACTGTGTCCTGCCGTTCGTTGAAGAAATTGGAGGGCCGGGAAATTGTGAAGGGCTCTATTTCCCGTCCGATCATTTTTGCCCCAATGTCGTTTCGCTTTTTGTAAGGACCGCGAAGCGTGATGTGAGATGGCCGAGCGAAATCTGGTTCGAGTAGCAGTCTTGCTAAGTCGAACAATCTTCGCGCTTGCTCGTCTGCAAAAGTAACTCCTAAGAAAAACATGCTACACCAGTAAAAATCGGAGGTAGTTGTTGTCCTCAGCGATGCCTTTTGTGATGGAGTACAGACTGTCACCAAACTTGTCAGCTCTCCTGAATGCTTCAGTGCGGAGTTCTTTTTTTGCAAACTTCTCCTTGAGATCAGCCTCGGATACATTCGTTAGTTCGAGAAACCAACGATATTCATCTTCGAGCTGTTCAAATGCACTCAAGTATTTTTCTTTGCCATAGACAACGGTCCGAAGTCTCTCAAGTGGAGCCATGTCCGCCATTGCAACGAGGCTGTCGGATCCCATAGGCTCTTCAAGAGATACTACGTAGCAAATTGATGCGTAGCATGTCAGCATGCGGCTAAATTTCAGTTTCAAATTCTTTAGTTTTTGAGAAATTCTTTTTTGCGGATCATCAACAGGTTGATTACGTTTGTTTTCGTAATTTAGGCAAAGTGTTTTCCAGAACCTAATTATGTCATTTACAAGAAAAGTTGGATGAAAGTCTTTTGGATGATCCGGATAGTCTTTTAGGTAGGCTCCAATAAGATCTTTTAGAATTTGCTCATGATAATCTTCCCCATGAATGCACTTGCTTTCTAAAATCATTAGCATTCGAGCTGTGAAGTAGTTGAGATGATCGTCTTTTGAGCTTCCCATTTCGTTGAGGATCATCGGCTTTTCAATTATCTGAAGGTACTGCCCATCGTTTGAGAACTTTGGCAACTCAAGCTTGTCGGCTATCTCTACAATCTTGGAAAAAAGCCTAAGAGTCTTGATGTTTGGCTCGTCAATGTCCTCAAGTTTTCCATCGAGCACGAAGAAAAGATCGATATCGGAGTGTTCAGAAGCCTCATTTCGCGCGTAGGACCCGGCCACAAAAATCGAAAGGTTAGGGATCGCAGAGATTTCTTCGTGCTTCCTAAATTCCTGAATAAGAGTGTTGATCTTGGATTCTGAGTTTGATCTTTTGATGTCCTGTATGTTCATATTTCTTGTCCGAGAAACCAGCGAGTAAATACTGTTTTTAGCATCACGGTTTCTGAAATTTATGCAACAATAAGTGTAAGTTGGGCTTCTCTCACCGTTGATCAATCGCACTGTGACCCACCTCACAGCCCCAACCCCTCCCTGCTGCTACACTTGACCTAGCGGAACCCTCTGCAGGAGGCCCAAATGTCCACATCCATGATCCCCATCATCGCCCTCGGGTCGGCGGGTCTCTATTCTGTGGCCATGATCGCGATGAAGTTCTGGTGGAAGCTCCCCGGCGTGGGTCTTGGCCTGCTGATCGTCGCGACCCTGTTGGCCGGGGCAACGCTCGAACTTGCTGCGCTGCGCGAGGAACGGCTGGGGATCATCTATACCGGCATTCTGGGGGCCGAGGTTGTTCTGATCGCCATCGCTTCGTTCTTTCTGTTCGGCGAGAACTTCTCGTATCGCGAAGTCGCGGGCATCGGCCTTGTCATCCTCGGCACCGCGCTGGCCTGGGCCTGACGCAAACATTACCGGTTTATGAAGTTTCCCTTAGGTAAGTTGTAACCGGCACACCTCCGCCCAATCTGTATGCCACAGCAAGGATGTTCGTTTTTGAACTCTAAAGGGTCGCATTCAGGAGGAGATCCCCATGACCAGATATTTGACTGCCGGAGCAGCCGCTCTGGCCACTAGCCTCACCCTCGGATCCGCCGCACTGGCAGACAACACGCCGGATCTGCGTGGCACTTGGACAGGTAGCTATACCACTGTGGGTCCGAACCGAACCACAACCGGCGATGCGCCGCGCTTTAACAATGCCGAGTGGGTGCTGGATATCCAAAAGCAGCAGGACAACGTGTTCTGGGGCCCCAGCAAGTGGCGTTCGAATGCCACTCAGGACTGGCGCGTCATGGATGCCACCGGCACCATCAGTCTGGATGATCCGACCAAAGTCAGCATTGTCGAAAGTTCGGCCGATCCTGAGATCGGTGTGAACGCCGTGATTGATGCCCGCTATCAGGATGGCAAGATCTATGCTGATTTCCGTAGCCTGCGTCGAGGAACGACCTACAGCACCGTTCTGGAACGTCAGGTGAACTGAAGCGTTTCCGGCCCGATCGGATGTTAAAGGGGGTATTGCCGCTGCGTATTGTGATTGCGGCAAGGGTAGTAGGTACCCCGATCAGGTCGGAACGCTTCTCATAAATAAAAGTCTCCACAGGGAGGCGACGGGCCGGGCGGCGATCTCGCCGCCCGCGACAGGATCCAGCCCCCCGCGTCTGAGAATGCGGCGTTCTTCGGCTCGGGTCATCTGGATCTCGCGGACCTTCAGCGCGGCGTCGCGCGCGGTGAGGTACCTGCCGTCCGGCCCCGGTTCCATTCCCGGAATACCACGCCCCTTCGACCACCACCCGCGCAGCCCGCTGAGCGGGTGTTTGCGTCCGATCCGTTAATCATCCTGCAGGTCCCAGATCCGCTCGGCCTCGGTCATCGAGACCAGCGCAGCCAGCGGTTTGCTATAGCGGGTCAGTACGATCACCTCACGGGGGTCTTGTGCCAGTGTAACCAACTCTCCCAATTGGGCGCGGGCTTGTGAAATGGTGCAGCGCATGAGCGAATCTCCGGTTGTACGATTCGAAAGATTGGGGGTTGGAGTGTTGTACAACGCGGACAATTCGCCCCTAACGCACCGCACGGGGCGTTTGCAGGTGCAGAAACCGGGCGGATTCCGGCGTTCGATCAAAGTTTGAACTTTTCCGCCCCCAAGCCTGTGCTATGGCATGAATTCTCGGGTTATCCACAACGCTTTCCCGGCGGATATCAACAGTTTATCCCCGTCTAATTTTCATGCTGCAGTGCTATTTTCTTGTCCGATGATGACACTGATGTAACAGTCTGTTCACTGCTTCAGTTCTTCGGGACAGGGGCGGGACGCAAAGGCCAAGGGGGCCGCAGCGGCGAAGGCAAGTTCTAGGATTTGTTCTTGGTTGCAATGGCTTACCGGTGGTGGATCAGCTTGACCGGGTTTCGGTTCGGGTAAGGTGATCAGCCTCTCAGAAGGTCAATGCGGGCTGCGGCGCGACATAGCGCGCGTGGCAGCGGCCAAGGTTCTTTCGAGGGCTGCGGCAACTGGATCGAAACGTCCCTCGGACGGATCGGACCGGCAAGGCGTCAGGAGTGTCCGTAAGGATGCATGCAAAGACCGCGTCTGAGCACCTGACGCCTTATTCTTTTTGAGAACCATCGGTTCATACAGGCTACCACGCACCACCACCCGGACCAGAACGGGGTTCTTTCGCTTGCGCAAAAGAACCCCGTCTAAGTGTCAGAAATGCAATGCCGCGTCTATGCACCTGTACCGGCGACACTACTCGGGTTGAGCATGCGTGGCAACTACATATTGGGGATGGGCGTTATCTGAACGCAACATCCCGTCAAAATCAGATGTTTTCCTGAACGTCCTCAGCGGCACCCTGGACGGCTTCGCCTGCCTTTTCGATGTCTTTGCCCGCGCCTTTTGCGGTTTCACAGGCGGTGAGGGTGAACAGGGCCAGGCCAATCAGAATTGCGCGGATCATCGGTTGCTCCATAAGTGCTTGTTTCGATTTGGTTAGCAGCTTTCACCGGGCAGAGCTACAGGTTTCGTGGGTTCATCCGCCAAGGTTGTGTTTTCATGGAGCGATTTCACCATCGCTACTCTGCTGACAAGTCAGTTGGACTGATGCTGATGGCTTCAATGCTATACAGACGCGGGTGATTTCAGTGGTTCGGATCAGGTTGGGTCCTGATTACAGAAAATCTCATAAACCACCTCAAGTATGCGGGCAGGTCGATCATCGGCCAGTCTGTAATAGATCGCTTTTCCCTCGCGCCGGGGCAAAACCAGCCCTTCCAACCTAAGTCGCGACAGTTGCTGCGAAACGGCCGCTTGCCGAGCAGACAAGAGATTCTCTAATTCGGTCACTGACTTTTCGCCCGATACAAGATGACAAAGGATCATCAAGCGGCCTTCATGACTGATTGCTTTCAGAAAGTTTGATGCTCGAGTCGCATTTTCAACCATCTGATCCAGGTCGTTGGTCGACAAATCATTGGTCAGCTTTGGAAGAGCCATATCTGTAGTCCTTGACAAATAGCGCAGCGTACGAAGTTTGATCACAGTTATCGTCGCAGTGATCTTATTTAGTAACTATAATGAACATTGATTTCTATATGCACAGATCAAAATAGCGTGATGTGATGAGCGCGTTTGTGCTCAGGGCTCTTACCGGTCACCTGCATCAGATGCAATCGAGACGCTTGAGCGGGCAGAAAACACAGTAACGTTCGGCCCCCCTTGCAGCCCCTCTGTGGCGGCACTAAGACTCGGGTAACTCTTCTTCGGGTAATGTCCCGATCCATCGCAAAACAGGCAGGTTCCGAATGTTCGATCCAGTTGAAACATATATGAACACTCTCGTCCCCATGGTCGTCGAGCAGACCAGCCGGGGTGAGCGCGCATACGACATCTTTTCGCGTCTTCTGAAAGAGCGGATCATCTTCATCAACGGCCCGATCCACGATGGGATGAGCCATCTGGTAGTGGCGCAGCTGTTGCATCTTGAGGCGGAGAACCCGAACAAGGAAATCTCGATCTACATCAACTCGCCGGGTGGTGTTGTGACCAGCGGTTTGTCGATTTACGACACAATGCAGTACATCAAGCCGAAATGTTCCACTTTGGTGATCGGTCAGGCAGCCTCGATGGGGTCTGTTCTGCTGGCCGGTGGTGAGAAGGGGATGCGTTTCTCGCTGCCCAACAGCCGGATCATGGTGCACCAGCCCAGCGGTGGTTATCAGGGTCAGGCGAGCGATATAATGATTCACGCGGCTGAGACGCAGAAATTGAAGGATCGCCTGTATGACATCTATGTGCGTCATACCGGACAGACCAAAAAAGCGGTTGAAAAGGCGCTGGATCGTGACAATTTCATGAGCCCGGAAGAGGCCAAGGAATGGGGTCACATCGACGAGATCGTCGAGAACCGCGCCAAGATGGACGGTGACGAAGACTAGGTTCAAATCCGCGCGCGTTAGGTGTGAGGGATGATTTTGAGATTGTAGCTGCCAGAGCGCTGGCCTAAGCTGCAGGCATATACGGCAAGCGCGGCCCTTGATAGGGGCCGCTGAGACGGAGCCCAAGGGGTAAAGCATGGCAACGAATTCAGGCGGTGACGGCAAGAACACGCTTTATTGCAGCTTTTGCGGCAAAAGCCAGCATGAGGTGCGTAAGCTGATCGCAGGCCCGACCGTGTTCATCTGCGACGAGTGTGTCGAGCTTTGCATGGATATTATCCGCGAGGAAACCAAGGCCAGTGGACTTAAATCCTCGGATGGCGTGCCAACGCCCAAGGATATTTGCGAGGTGTTGGACGATTATGTAATCGGTCAGGCCACCGCCAAACGGGTGCTTTCGGTTGCGGTTCACAACCACTACAAGCGCCTGAATCATGCCCAGAAAGCGGGCAGTGATATTGAATTGGCAAAATCCAATATTCTTCTGATTGGCCCTACCGGCTGCGGCAAGACCTTGTTGGCGCAGACGTTGGCGCGGATTCTGGACGTGCCGTTCACCATGGCGGATGCCACCACACTGACCGAAGCCGGTTACGTAGGTGAGGATGTCGAGAACATCATTCTCAAGCTGCTGCAGGCCAGCGAGTACAACGTCGAACGCGCGCAGCGCGGCATCGTCTATATCGACGAGGTCGACAAGATCACTCGTAAGTCGGAAAACCCCTCGATCACCCGCGACGTGTCGGGCGAGGGCGTTCAGCAGGCTCTGCTGAAACTGATGGAAGGCACCGTGGCCAGCGTTCCTCCGCAGGGTGGGCGCAAGCATCCGCAGCAGGAATTTCTGCAAGTGGATACCACGAACATCCTATTCATTTGTGGTGGTGCCTTTGCCGGTCTCGACAAAATCATCGCGCAGCGTGGCAAAGGCTCGGCCATGGGTTTCGGTGCCGACGTGAGGGATAATGATGAACGCGGTGTTGGCGAGATATTCAAGGATCTGGAACCCGAGGATTTGCTGAAATTTGGCCTTATCCCGGAATTTGTTGGCCGTTTGCCGGTTCTGGCAACGCTGGAAGATCTGGACGAAGACGCTCTGGTCACTATCCTGACCAGCCCGAAGAACGCTCTGGTCAAGCAATACCAGCGGTTGTTTGAGCTGGAAGATGCGGAACTGGCCTTCACCGACGATGCGCTGAAAGCGATCGCCAAGAAAGCCATCGAACGCAAAACTGGTGCGCGCGGTCTGCGTTCGATCCTGGAAGACATCCTGCTGGATACGATGTTCGAACTGCCGGGCATGAAGAACGTAACCGAAGTTGTGGTCAACGAAGAGGCCGTCACGTCAGACTCTCAGCCTCTGATCATCTACGCAGATGCGGCGGAATCGGCTTCGGCGGGTTGAACCGCATAGATTCATGTACACACGGCGCGGCAATGTCCGCGCCGTTTTCGTTTGAGGGCACGATGACAGTAAGACGTATTTCTTCAGGTGGCGAATTCGAATCCAAGGTTGGCTATTGTCGCGCGGTTGTCGCGGGTGGCTGGGTTCATGTCGCGGGTACTGTTGGGCAGGGGGAAACGGTTGTAGAACAGTGCCGCTCGGCGCTGTCGATTATCGAAAACGCGCTGAGTGAGGCGGGTGCTTCGTTCTCGGATGTTGTGCGTGTCACTTATATGCTGCCGGATCGAACCGAGTTTGAACCCTGTTGGCCCATTCTGGCTGAGACCTTTGGTGCGAACCCTCCTGTGGCGACGATGATCGAATGCGGATTGATCGATCCGAAATACCGGATTGAAATTGAAGTCACCGCTATCCTGCCGGAATGACGCAGGCAGGACCTGGAGCACTGGACCTTGCCGTGCCTTTGGTCCATATCTTCGGGGACAGAAATGCCGGAGGCAACCGATGGGAATCCTGAACAGTCTTTTGCGGGCCGTGACCTGGTGGAACGGGGCCACCCTGAACACGCAGTTTTACACTGCGCGCAAGGGGATCAAGGTCGGTGAAGACGACGAGGGCAACGTGTTCTATCGTAATACCGACGACAGCAAGCGTTGGGTGATTTTCAATGGTGAGGCCGAGGCCAGCCGGATCGACCCCGATTGGCATGGTTGGCTGCACCGCACGTGGGATGAGCCACCAACTGACAAACCACTGGCCCACAAGTCCTGGGAAAAACCGCATCAGGAAAACCTGACCGGCACCGCGCTGGCCTATGCACCTGCCGGGTCGCTGCGTCGTGCCGATCCGGTTGAACGCAGTGATTACGAGGCGTGGAGCCCGGAATAGGCGAAGCACAGATGTCTACTCATACAAAGACCGAAGTTATCGTCGGCGGTGCCGTGCTGGCCTGTGCCATCGCGTTTGGCGTTTACGCCAGCCAATCCACTGGCCTGTCTCAAACCGGCGCTGGTTATGAGCTGGGCGCGTCTTTCCGCTCGCTCGAAGGCGTTGGCGTCGGAACCGATGTTCGCCTGGCGGGCGTCAAGATCGGGACTGTGACGGATGTTACCCTGAACCCGGATACCTATCGTGCGGATACTGATTTTTCGGTAGCAGATGGCATCCTTATCCCGGATGACAGCGCTGTCGTGATTTCATCCGAAGGCTTGCTAGGCGGAAACTTTGTCGAGGTCATGCCCGGCGGCTCCCCATTCTACTTCGAACCGGGTGACGAGATCGAGGATACCCAAGGCGCGGTCAGCCTGATCTCGTTGCTGGTCAAGTTTGTTGCCGGGGACGGAAGCGAATGATCCGCGCGGCATTTGTGGCACTGCTGGTTACCGCGACCGGAGCTGCTGCGCAGCAGAAAGTCGAATCCGGTCCCGGTGCCATGCTGCGCGGTTTGGACAAGGTCAGCGGGCAGACGGTGGATATCGAAGTGCAGAACGGCGAGACCACGTCGGTCTTTGGCCTGGATGTCGCGCTGGGTGATTGCCGCTATCCGGCCGAGAACCCGACAGGCGATGCCTTTGCCTATCTGACCATCTGGGAACAGGGCAAGGCGCAGCAATTGTTCGACGGCTGGATGATTGCGACCTCACCCGCGCTGAATGCGCTGGATCATGCGCGTTACGATGTCTGGGTGATCCGTTGTATCACACCCTGAGGGGTCTGCTGCAAATCCGCGGTGAATTCCGCTTCGATTTCAAGCGCTTGTTTCAATTCTCCATGATAGACTGCACGCGGGATTTCGATCGCGCCCAATGAGGCCAGATGTGCCGTCAGAAACTGCGTATCGAACAGCGTAAACCCGGTTTGGCGCAGCCGATCCACCAGATAGGCAAGTGCGATCTTCGATGCGTCCGTGCGGCGCGAAAACATGCTTTCGCCAAAAAAGGCTGCGCCCAGAACCACCCCGTAAACGCCACCAATCAGCGAGGTACCCTCCCAGACTTCGAGGGAATGCGCCCGACCGGTCCGGTGCAGTTCCTGATACAGGCGGCGCAGTTCGGGATTGATCCAGGTATCCGATCGGTCGGCGCAGCCATCGACTACGCCCACAAAGTCCTGATTGATGCTCACCGTGAATCCGCAGGTCCGGATACGTCGCGCCAGACTGCGCGATATGTGGAAACCATCCAGCGGGAAAACCCCCCGAAACTTGGGATCAACCCAGAACAGCTCGGGGTCATCACGGTGCTCGGCCATCGGAAAGATACCGATCGAATAACCATGTAGCAGAAGTTCGGGGGAAAGACTCATGCCGGGCGCCCTGGGGCTGGATGGCCGCAGCCCTCCAGCCCTGTGTTCTTATTGGGCCATATTCTCCGCAAGCCAGTGCTCCAGCCAGTGGATGTTATAGTCACCGCTATGCAAGTCAGGTTCCTGCAGCAGTGCGTGGAACAGCGGCACGGTGGTGTCGATGCCGTCGACGATTAGCTCTCCCAGCGCACGCTCCAGACGCGCAAGCGCTTCGGCCCGATCACGGCCCTGAACGATCAGCTTGGCGATCAGTGAGTCGTAATACGGCGGGATTGAGTATCCGTCATAAAGCGCCGAATCCATCCGGACACCCAGGCCTCCCGGCGCGTGATAGGCCGTGATCTTGCCGGGGCAGGGTGAGAAGTTCGGCAGTTTCTCGGCGTTGATGCGAACCTCGATGGCGTGGCCGTTGATCTCAAGATCGTCCTGACCAAAGGACATGTCCTCACCAGCGGCGACAAGGATCTGCTCACGCACCAGATCGACGCCAAAGATGCCTTCGGTCACCGGATGCTCCACCTGCAGGCGGGTGTTCATCTCGATGAAGTAGAACTCACCATTTTCGTATAGGAACTCGATGGTGCCCGCGCCGATATAGTTGATCTTGGCGACAGCATCCGCACAGACCTTACCGATCTTGGCGCGTTCTTCCGGGGTGATGCAGGGGCCGGGGGCCTCTTCGAACACCTTCTGGTGGCGGCGCTGCAAGGAACAGTCGCGTTCGCCTAGATGGACAGCCTTGCCTTTGCCGTCACCAAAGACTTGAATCTCGATGTGGCGCGGCGTGGTTAGGTATTTCTCGATATAGACCTCGTCATTGCCAAAGGCGGCTTTGCCTTCGGCGCGCGCGGTCATGAAGGCGCTTTCCATCTCATCGGCGTTCATCGCGACTTTCATGCCGCGACCGCCGCCACCGGCGGTGGCCTTGATGATGACGGGATAGCCGAATTCCTCACCGATTCGCTTGGCGTCAGCCAGCGTCGGAACGCCGCCGTCGGAGCCGGGAACGCAAGGCACGCCCAGTTCCTTCATCGTGTCCTTGGCGGTAATCTTATCGCCCATCACACGGATATGTTCGGCGGTGGGGCCGATGAAGGTGATGCCGTGATCTTCGACGATCTGCACGAACTCGGCATTCTCGGACAGGAAGCCATAGCCGGGATGGATCGCTTGCGCGCCGGTGATTTCACAGGCCGAGATGATCGCGGGGACCGACAGATAGCTTTGCGGGCTGGGAGGGGGGCCGATGCAGACCGATTCGTCCGCCATGCGTACATGCATAGCATCGCTGTCAGCGGTGGAATGGACGGCAACCGTCTTGATCCCCATCTCGCGCGCGGCTCGGATCACACGCAGGGCGATCTCGCCTCGGTTGGCAATCAGGATTTTGTCGAACATGGGCCCGCCTTACTCAACGATGACCAGAGGCGTGCCGAATTCCACAGCGTCACCATCACCGACCAGAATGCGTTTGATGGTGCCCGACTTGGGCGCGTGGATGTGGTTCATAGTCTTCATGGCTTCGACGATCAGCAGCGTGTCGCCTTCCGAGACGGAGGCACCGACCGAGATAAACGAGGGCGCACCGGGCTCGGGCTGCATGTAAACTGTGCCGACCATGGGAGAGGTCACAGCGCCGGGGTGGCTGGCGGGATCATCCATCGCAGCAGGCGCCTCGGCGGCGGCGGCGGGGGCAGGTGCGGCGGCAGGCGCTGCGGGCGCAGCTGCAGGAACGGCCACCTGAACCGGGGCGGCAACGGTCTGCGACATACGGCTGACGCGAACGTTCAGACTATCGTCATCGCCATATTCGCGTTTGACCTGCAGCTCAGTCAGGTCATTCTCGCGCAGCAGTTCGGCCAGTGCCTTGATAAACGCGACATCCGCTTCGTGTTTGGTATCTGTCATGAGTGTCCTCGAAGGTTCCCCTATGGCCCGTCTGTTTCCCGCGGGCTTGGTCTGATTACGCAGGGTTATAAGCCATGCGGACGGCCATGAAAAGCGCCGTCTGAGCCTGTTAAATGGGGGTTTTTGCGTTAATTTCGAGTGCTGTCTCGATTACAGCGGCGTTCCCGACAGTTTCGCCACCAGCTCAGGCAGTTTTCGGGCGCCGTATTTCTCCAAAAGACGGGCGCGGTAGGCCTCAATGGTGCGGTAACTGAGCCCCAGTTCAACACCGATTTCCTTAGCGGATAGGCCCCGGCATGACAGGATCGCAACCTCGCGTTCGCGGGTTGTCAGCTGAACCAGCGGGCGTTCTTCCGAGATGTCCGAAAAGCTCCAGATTCCGTGCCGGAACGGGTCGTCGGGTGTTAGCGACCGACCTCGCGCGCGACACCAGAACAGGTCTCCGTCGCGCCTCCGCATCACCCGTTCGTCCGTGTAATACCCGGTATCGCGCATCACCTGCAGGCTGCGCGCGCCGATCCGCTCCCAATCAGCCACCGACGGGTACAGGTGCAACAGCGGCATGTTGCGATAGTCAGCCTCATCCCCGCCGAACGTTCGTGCAAATTGCAGATTGCAGCGACGGATGATCCGGTTTTCTAGCTCAACAAGACCAATAGGTGCGTATTCGAAGGCGGGATCGCTCATATACCTATGGTGACGGGTATTCTGCCGAAAGAGAAGGGCGCAAGACGGGAATGCGAGGGATTCTTTCATCGCCGTTTGTTAAGGTTGTAAATCTTCGTTGAAAAGGCGTCGGCAACAGTTAAAAATCGTGTAGTTATTCTGCAAATCCTTATGGGATCTCCGATAGTGACCCATGTGGTAGCCAAGGAAGCTGAAGTGATGCGAGATACTCTGACCGGCAGCCGAATACGCGAAAGACGACAAATCTCGGGGCTGCGGCAGGCTGAACTGGCGCGACAGGTCGGGATTTCGGCCTCGTATCTAAACCTGATCGAACACAATCGTCGCCGTATCGGGGGCAAATTGTTGGTCGATATCGCGTCAGCTTTGTCCGTCGAACCATCGCTGCTGACGCAAGGGATCGAAGAGACGCTCATCTCAGCCCTGCGCGAGGCGGCAGCAGATGCGGTGGGCCAGAAGGCCGAGGTTGACGGGCTCGAAGAATTTGCCGGGCGTTTTCCCGGCTGGTCCGGCGTTCTGGCGCAGATGCATCGCCGCGTAGTGTCGCTGGAACGCACTGTGGAAACCCTTTCCGACCGCCTGACCCACGACCCGCACCTGGCGGCCTCGATGCATGAGGTGCTGTCGACCGCCGCCGCCATCCGTTCGACCGCCGCGATTCTGGCCGAACCCGGAGAGATCGAGGCCGAATGGCGCGATCGCTTCCATCGCAACTTGCATCAGGATGCCGAGCGGCTTGCCGAAAGCTCTAAGGCGCTGGTGACCTATCTGGATGACAGCGACGGGCAACGCGATTTGCGCGGCATACCCTTGGATGCTGTTGAAGCCTTCTTTGCCGAGCAAGGATTTCATTTCCCTGAAATCGAGTCCGGGGCGCAAATATCGGAAATCCCGCTGGATGAGCTCGAGTCAGCGGCAGCCAAATCCGTGGCCTCAGAGTTGCTGAATCTCTATGCAGCAGACGCCCGCGCCATGCCGTTGGATCAGGTCCAAGCCGCGCTTGATGCGGCAAAACCCAACCCGCTGGCTTTGGCGGCGCTGTTTTCGGTGGATCTGGCAACGGTACTGCGGCGGCTGGCGTTTCTGCCCGAAGGAACGCTGGCGCGCCCGGCGGGGCTGGTGATCTGCGATGCCTCGGGCAGTATTCTATTCTACAAGCCTGCGCCGGGATTTGCTCTGCCTCGCCATGGCGAGGCCTGCCCACTCTGGCCGTTGTTTACGGCGCTGAACCGGCCCCTTGTTCCGATCCGCAAACGCATCGTGCAGCTTGGCCGAACGGCTGCCGAGTTCGAATGCTACGCCATCGCCACACCACAACCGGCTGAGGCCTTTGGAGCCGAGCCCGTGTACCGTTCGGTCATGCTGGTTCTGCCAGTTGAAGATACGGTGCGACCCACTGAAAACGCGGCGCAGGCCGGGGCCAGTTGCCGCATATGTCCAAAACAAGATTGCAGCGCACGTCGAGAACCGTCGATCCTGAGCGAAGGGTTTTGACAGTTTCCGGACACAGCGCTTAATCTGGGTCGGACGGGTGGCCAAACGTGCGGCCGGTCATGGGGAGGAAATGCAAATATGAGCCGGAAGGTTCTGTTGATCGAGGATGAGCCCAATATCACCGAGGCGATCCGTTTTTTGCTGACACGTGAAGGTTGGCAGGTCGAAACGCATGCCGAGGGAACGGATGCGGTGCAAGTTATACTGTCCGCCCAGCCCAATCTGGTGATTCTGGATGTGATGCTGCCAGGCAAAAGCGGAATGGATGTGCTGCGTGATTTGCGTGAGCATGAGGATATGAAAACCTTACCGGTTCTGATGCTGACCGCGCGTGGGCAATCCCGCGATCGGGAAATGGCCGAACAGGCCGGTGTCAGCCGATTCATGACCAAGCCTTTCTCAAATACCGAGGTTTTGATGGCGGTGCGCGACCTGCATGCGCAGGCATCCCAGTCATGAGCTCTGACGGCGAAGGCAAAGACCGGCCCTCGCTGTTTCTGGAGCGGCAAAGTTATCGTCGTCGCAGGCTGGCAGATGCAGCGCGGCTGTTGCCCTTTCTTGGGGCCGCGTTGCTCGCGCTGCCACTTCTCTGGCCAGATGAAAGTGAAGGGGTCGAGGCGCTCCCACTATCTTCGGCCATCTTCTACATTTTTGCCTGCTGGGGTGTTTTGATTCTGATCAGCGTCGTGTTTGGCATTGTTGCCAGACGCATGGCTGCGCGCGAGAACACCGAGCCGGAGACTGAGACATGGCGACGCTGAATGTCCTGATACTGGTCTGTCTAGGCTATGTGGTGCTGCTTTTTGGCGTCGCCTTTGCCGCTGACCGCGTAGCGGCACGCGGCGGCGGGAAGTGGCTGCGTTCGCCTCTGATCTATACTCTGTCGCTGTCGATATATTGCACTGCATGGACTTTCTATGGCGCAGTCGGCAATGCCGCGCGCTCCGGTTTGGAGTTCGTAACTATCTATCTGGGCCCAACGCTGGTTATGGTCAGTTGGTGGTGGGGCCTGCGCAAACTGGTCCGCATCGGACGCAGCCAGCGTGTCACATCCATCGCTGACCTGATCTCTTCGCGCTACGGCAAGTCCAATACACTGGCGGTCTGCGTAACTATTCTGGCGGTCTTGGGTGGTACCCCATATATCGCGCTGCAGTTGCAATCGATCACGCTGTCCTTCTCGATCTTCGCCGAGGCCGACCCGACCGGCCTCTACCGCGAAGGGTCCAGTGTGTTCTGGGTGGCCGCCGGTCTGGCGGTTTTTGCGATTCTGTTCGGCACACGAAACCTGGATGCGAACGAGCGGCACCACGGTGTCGTGACCGCCATCGCGCTGGAATCGGTGGTCAAGCTGTTCGCGCTTCTGGCCGTTGGTATCTTCGTCGTCTGGGGCATTGCCGGTGGCCTGGGGCCGATGATGGATCAGATCGACGCGTCAGAGATCGGACAATGGCACGTGGATGCCGGGCGATGGACCACATTCATATTCCTCTCGGCAGCGGCCTTTGTCTGCCTGCCGCGGATGTTTCAGGTCATGGTGGTTGAGAATGACGACGAAAGCCATCTGCGCACCGCTGCCTGGGCCTTCCCGCTTTATCTGCTGTTGATGAGCCTGTTCGTCGTGCCAATCGCAGTGGTGGGGCTGGACTTGATGCCGGAGGGATCGAACCCGGACCTGTTCGTGCTGACCGTGCCGCTTTCGCAGGGCAATGACTGGCTTGCGATGCTTTCGTTCATTGGCGGGTTTTCGTCAGCCACATCGATGGTGATTGTCACGGCAATGGCGCTGTCGACCATGGTCTCGAACCATGTGGTCATGCCGATCTGGCTGAACACGCAGGAAGGAACGGCGTCGGTGTCAGGCGATGTCCGCACCATCGTTCTGATGGCACGACGGGTCTCGATCGCTGTCATTATGGCACTGGGCTATTTCTATTACAGCCTGTCAGGTGGCGGAGCTGCACTGGCCTCAATCGGTCTGGTGGCTTTCGCAGGGATCTCCCAAATCCTGCCGGCGCTTGTTGGTGGTTTGTTCTGGCGCGGTGCCACGCGTACCGGGGCGTTGGTGGGGCTCAGCGTCGGGTTCTTCCTCTGGATATATACCCTTCTTCTGCCCGGAATGGAGGGCGGGATCATTCCCGCCTCAGTGATCGAAAACGGCCCCTTCGGCTGGGGATGGCTGCGTCCACAAGCCCTGTTCGGAATCGAGGGGATTGATCCGATGGTCCACACGGTCATGTGGTCTCTGTCGCTGAATACGATCGCCTTCTGCGTCGCCTCAATGCTAAGCTTTCCCAGCCCGTTGGAGCGTCTGCAAGGCGCCCAGTTCGTCAATGTCTTTGACCATTCCGTAGCGCCGCGCGGCTGGACCGGATCGGTGGCGCAAAGCGAAGACCTGATGATCATGACGCAGCGCATTTTGGGCACGATCCCCGCGCAGGAATTCTTTCGGGCCGAAGTTGAGCGGCAGAATGGTCGCCCCGGTCGCCTGCCCGAGCCCACCCCGCAGTTTCTGGAACGACTTGAACGCGAGTTAAGCGGCTCGGTCGGTGCGGCGACGGCGCATGCGATGATCGGTCAGATTGTGGGCGGAGCATCGGTATCGGTCGAAGATCTGCTGGCGGTGGCCGACGAATCCGCGCAGATGCTGGAGTATTCCAGCCAACTCGAAGCAAAATCGTCCGAGCTCAGTCGCACTGCGCGCCAACTACGCGAGGCGAATGCAAAGCTGACACAGGTCTCGATGCAAAAGGACGCGTTTCTCAGCCAGGTCAGCCACGAGCTGCGCACGCCCATGACCTCGATCCGCGCGTTTTCCGAGATCATGCGAGACACTGATGGGCTCAGCGAGATCGAGCAGACCCGCTATGCCGCGATCATTCATGACGAGGCGCTGCGTCTGACGCGGCTGTTGGACGATCTGTTGGACCTGAGCGTGCTGGAAAGCGGTCAGGTCAGCCTCAACATGGGTGAGGCGACACTGGGCGAGGTGCTGGATCGTGCGGTTTCAAGCGCGCTGGCAGGTGGCAATCGCAAGCTCAGTGTAAGACGTGTCCGTGCCGCCGAACGCATCGCGCTGCACACCGATCTGGACCGACTGGGACAGGTGTTCATCAACCTGATCTCAAACGCCCAGAAATACTGTGACGCGGTTGAGCCGGTGCTGACGATTTCTGCCCACGATGTCGGCGGGCAGGTGGTAATTGATTTCACCGACAATGGCGGCGGAATCCCGCCCGAGGCTCAATCTATGGTGTTCGAGAAATTCGCTCGTGTCGGGTCCGACAAGGCAGGCGGGGCCGGGCTGGGGTTGGCGATCTGCCGCGAGATCATGCAGCGCCTTGGGGGCGAGGTCGCCTATCTGCCCGGGCAGGGAGGTGCGGCTTTCCGGGTCAGCCTGCCGCTGGCCTACCGTCAGGCCGCGCAATGAGGATGTCATAAAGACATTCGTAACGGTCACCGAGTTACATAAATCGTCGGAACTTATGCAAACGACGGAACGGGCGATGACGACTCGGGTCAATACAGCTTTGTCACGCAAACTCTCAGCGCAGCAGCAGGGGGCGGCTGACACACCCCGATCCATTCTGCGGGCTTTGCGCCTGGGGCTTGCGCGCGCTGCGGGCGAAGGAATGGGGCTGGCACTTTCGGTCATCGGGGCGAAACAGGCCGTTCGAATGCACGAAGATATGGTCGAGCTGCTTCACGATGGGTGGTTGTTGCTGCTCTTCACTTCAGACCTAGGTGGCGTCGCAGCAGCGTGTCTGAACCCCGGTTGCGTGTCGGCGATTGTGCAGCAACAAACAATTGCAATGGTCACTTCCGATCCACCACCGGACCGTGCATTCACGGACACGGATGCTGCGATGGTTGCACCCTTGTTTGAGGACATGTTTGGCCGGGCGCTGAAACTGGTCGACGCATCGGCAGATGTGGCCAGCCTGTCGGGGTATGAGTTTGCCTCACGGGCCAGGGATCGGCGCGGCCTGCTTCTTTCGTTGGTAGATGAGGCCTATCGTGTGTTCGATCTGACGGTCGAACTCGCCGGCGGTGCCCGACAGGGTGAGGTCTGCATCCTGTTGCCAGAACGTCCACTATCTGAAGAAGAACAGGCAGCTGAGGCTGCGCACTCGGGTCTCAGTCTGGATCAGGCATCTGGTGTGATGCGGGCTGAGCTGAACACCGTGATCAGCCGAATGTCATTGCCACTGACCGCTCTTTCAGCGCTTTCCGTTGGCGATGTTTTACCGCTACAGGACGCGCGCGTCGATCGGATCGAAGTATTTGCAATTGATCGTACCTGCACCACGATTGGGCGCCTGGGACAATGTGGTGGGATGCGCGCTGTCCGGATCAATGAACAATGCCCGGCTCTTGTGCGTCCAGTCAACGACGACCAGAGTTTTCTGGCCAGCAAAACCAGACCGGTTTCCACCCCGGCTGATAATGGACCTACATCGGAAATCAACGCGGATTTACCGCTCAGGGATCCGGCGATGGATGATGCGCTGTTGGACACTGACGACCTGCTGCCCGCCACCTCCAATCAGAGGGTTGCGGAAATTTCGCACCTTGCCGGTCTGCCAGCACCCGATGGCGATCACCGGGAATAGGTGGTTCAATCTCGCCCGCGCAACTGCTCCAGCGTTGGGCGAAGCCCGTCGAGCGCATAGCCAGCTTTGCCGGTCGCGTCGAGAATCTCATCGGTGCTCAGCCGGTCACACTGTCCCAGCGCCCAGACAACTGAGCACCGTGTGCCGGATGCGCAATAAGCCAGAACTGGTCCGCCACAGCTTTCGGCCAGATCACGTTGCAGGGCAACATTATCCGGCGTCATGGTCTGGTGCGTCAGTTCCAGCACTTCATACTCCATCCCGGCATCACGCACGGCCTGACCGATGGCGTCAGACTGCTGATCCGGCGGCACTTCGGTGTTTGGACGGTTGCAGATCACCTTGACAAATCCTGCCTCGGCGATTGCTGGCACGTCCTCAACCGAGATTTGGGGCGAGACGGCGTAGCGGGGGGTAATCGGTCGAATCTCCATGGCAATTGCTTAGGCTGCGTTGGCCATCCTGTCCAGTTGCGCGCCCAGCTTCGGAGCCGCAAACATGCCCGCAATCATTGCAATCAGGAACACAATTCCGCCAACTCCACCATAGCTAAGCGATGCCATCGCCGGGCCCGGGCACAAACCAGCCAGCCCCCAGCCGACGCCGAACAGAACCGATCCGACGATCAGGCGGCGGTCCAGTTCCGCACTGGGCGGGGCAGGGAAGCGCCCGCCCGCCAGAGGTGCACGGTTCCAGGTCAATTGCCAGGCCAACAGCATGGGCAGGATCGCCCCGCCCATGACGAAGGCCAGCGTCGGATCCCAGTCGCCGAAAACGTCCAGCCAACCCTGCACCTTTGTGGTGTCGGTCATGCCCGAGATCAAAAGCCCCGTGCCGAACAGAGATCCTGCGAGAAAGGCAAATAGTCCCCGCATCAGATTACCCCCAAAGCATGGCGAAACAGCGCAACCGTCAGGCCGCCTGCAAGGATGTAGAACACCGTGGCGACGATACCGCGAAGAGAGAAACGCGAGATGCCGCAGACGCCATGACCCGAGGTGCAGCCATTGGCGACGCGCGTGCCAACCCCAACCAGCAATCCTGCAAGGATGATTATTGCCAAATCCGGGGTTAGATGGGTCTGGGTCTGCGGGGCGATCAGAGGACGCAACAGGAACGGCATTCCGATCAGCCCGGCAACAAAAGCCATGCGTTCCGTCATTGCACTTCGGTCGCTACGCTCAACCAGCCCGCCCAGAATGCCGCTGGCCCCCATGATCCGGCCATTGCACAACAGGTAGACGGCAGCACCCAAGCCGATCAGCAGGCCTCCGGCCAGCCCCCACAGCCATTCCACATTCATTTACGGTTCCTCTCTCGATCCCGCTTCAAAGCTTATTGACGGGAATCTTCATAAAAACATCGCCTTGCTCATCAGCCGGTGGCATCTGACCGGCCCGCATGTTGACCTGAAGCGACGGCAGAATCAGGCGTGGCATCGCCAGGGTCGCGTCGCGCGCATCGCGCATTTCGACGAACTCTTCGATGCTGCGGCCCTGACCGATATGAACGTTCAGTGCCTTCTGTTCGCCCACCGTGGTTTCCCACGCATATTCATCCCGACCGGGTGCTTTGTAATCGTGGCCCACAAAGATTCGCGTCTCGTCGGGCAAAGACAGAATTTTCTGGATCGAGGCGAAAAGGTCCGCCGAAGACCCGCCTGGAAAATCGCAACGCGCGGTTCCGAAATCCGGCATGAACAGCGTGTCACCCACAAAGGCCGCATCGCCGATCACGTAGGTCATACAGGCAGGCGTGTGACCCGGCGTGTGCAGAACATCCCCGCGCATCTGGCCGATGTGAAAACTGCTGCCCTCGGCGAACAAAGCATCAAACTGGCTGCCATCGCGCTGGAACTCGGTGCCTTCATTGAAGACTTTGCCAAACGTGTCCTGAACAACCACGATGTTTTCACCGATCCCGATTTTGCCGCCCAGCTTTTCCTGTAGATAAGGAGCGGCCGACAGGTGGTCGGCATGGACATGGCTTTCCAAAATCCATTCCACCCTGAGCCCCTGCGCCTCCACATAGTCCACGATCTGATCGGCTGAACTGGTGTCAGTCCGCCCCGAGGCGTGATCGAAATCCAGCACGCTGTCGATGATGGCACAGGCCTGCCCCTCGGGCTCCTGCACCACATATGAGACGGTAAACGTCTGGGGATCGAAAAAAGCTTTTACAATGGGCGTCATGGGATTCTCCGTTCAGCTTTTACTCATATAGCAATATAGGAATATGTTTAAAGTCCCAAATCACGAGTTGATGTCTGTCAAAGCAATTGGCACAATTCTAGCGTATGCTTTGATCGACCTGTTGCATAATGTCGGTTTTTCGCCCGCGCAGGCAAGATTCCGCGATGCTTTTTATCGGGTCTCGTGTTGGTCTTAATCTCGTTACCTGTATCAGGCACACTGTTACCAAATGGGAGGAATGAAATGACTGCTCAGGATCTGTATACCGAGGCGGAACAGCTTGAAGAGAAGCTGCATGGCGCATGTCTCGAAACCCGTTTGGCACTTCAGCCGAGTGTCAGCTTAGTGCTGGACAAGATGCGCGCACAGCGTGTTCAGATACCCTCGCGCCTGCGGCGTCTGGATGCCGCGTTGTGCGAAGACGCGCTGGAAGCGCGGTTCGACAATATGCCGGTCTGATCTGCTTGGTTATCCTAGCGAAATCCCAAGGATGACCATCATCAACCCCAGAACTGACAGAAAAAGCGATGCAAGGTTCCAGGGCAAAACGCCCTGAACAGCAGCGCGAAGTTCCTCATCCGACAAGTTGGACTTGCGCGCTTTTATAACCCGCAAGATGCACCAGACAAGACCAACAAGTCCGGCCACAGACAGGGCGGCCCCGCCCCAGACGATAATGTCGAACATGGTTGTCTACGCTTATCCTTTAAACCCGTGACCGCGCTTATCGGATTGGCGCAGGGCAGACAAGCCCGCCGCTCCGAAAGTGCGCTTGCGGTCGGGCCGGGGCCGATGTATCCGGCATACTGCCCGATGATCCGGCACCCTAATTTCAGCCCCTGGGAGAGACGCAGATGGAAGACATCACCGAAGATCAGGCCGCAGCCAATTACCGAGTAACCGCAGGCGAGCTGCGCCAGTTTGTCGAACGGTTCGAACGTCTTGAGGCAGAAAAGAAGGACATCGCCGACCAACAGAAAGAGGTCATGGCCGAGGCCAAGGCCCGTGGCTACGACACCAAGGTGATGCGCAAGGTGGTGGCCCTGCGCAAGCGCGACAAGGACGACATCGCCGAAGAAGAGGCCGTTCTGGAAATGTACAAAGAAGCGCTGGGCATGTAGCGCCAGCCCATCACGGCTTCAGAAACCGGATATCTGGCATGGTCTGCAGCCGTGCCAGATCCTGTTCATAAAGCTCGGTAAAGGCCGCGACGATATCCTCGTTCCAACCGGGCAATTCCACCTCCTCTTCGATCGCCTCTGTCAGCGCGTGTTGCTGAAAGACATGCGCCAGCCTGTCCCTGATTATGGGATCGTTAGGAGCGCCTTGTTGTTCGATCAGGCTCTGAATCTCACGCTTGCCCACTTCGGACACCAGCGATGATAGATGAGCGAACTCCTGTTCAAGCGGCGTGTCCTCTGGCAATCCCGCAAGCCCACGTGCGATGTCGCCACAGATCAACGGGAAGTCCTCATTGCTCCACAGGGTGATCTTAACGTCAGGCGCAAGGTCACGAATGTCTTCGATCATCGCGAGCCAACTCAGGCAGCTCAAATCGGTCGTGGCAATGATATGCTCGCGCTCGGGTGCCGACAACAACATCAGTACTTTGGGGATAAAGCTGCCGGGATTGCGTAGCCCTACGAACAGCTCGACTGTCGAATCACCGAACAGATTATCCAGATAAGCCATCCTTTGCCCGGCCCGAGGATAAAACTGCCCGTCCATGATGATCGTAGGCCGCTCACCGAGATACAGCGCACTAGACAGGATTGCACGATCGACCTGTTGGTCTTTAGGGAACAGTTTATGAAACCGCGCTAACGTATCCTGTTGCGATGGTCGATTTTCCGAAGGCTTCAGCGCAGGTCGGAAGATCTTTCTGAAGGGGCGAAGCCCCCAGAATGCAGTGTGATTATTACTGACTATCTGCGCATTCGCCTGCAGCAGATTCAGCAGCTGAGCGTCATCTGTAAAGTGCGCTCCTGCTTGGATAACCATCTGCATATCGGGATTGTCCTTACCTCGGGCGGGTTTGCCGTTTGGGTTACATCCTGTCCCCGGCACAGTCAAATTCGGATCAGACCTGATCTTTTTTTGTTATCCTAAGGCAAATCAGTACAAAGTTAAGATGAGGCGAAAATTCGGGCTTGCAGTCCTCGTTCCGAAACATTAATCGACACCCAGTGCCCCTATAGCTCAGCTGGTAGAGCAACTGATTTGTAATCAGTAGGTCCGCGGTTCGAGTCCGTGTGGGGGCACCACCAAGTCACTGAAATTAATAAATTTTTGCCCTGATCGCCTAACCGTCCGTCCGAACGTCCGAATCTGTCCGAGTCGGACGCTGGCATCAAAGGCGGAAACGATTACGAAGAGCCAAGCCGATCAGGAATACAAAAATCAGTCCAAGAGTTCCTTCGACCAAGCCGAATACCGAGAGAGGCAAGGACAGAAAGTCCTCACCAAACAAGGCATCTCTTGCCAGTTTTCCTTCGTTTCGAGCAAAGCTGAAAAAGGGAAACAACAGACTCCCTGAATAGACAAAGGCACTTGTCCACCCTGCACCTTGGCATGTTGCAATGGCTCGAAAGAGCGTGGCGAATATGAACAGAGAGGCCAGGATGCCCAGAATGGGTCGTGTGATGCTTTGGCCAAAATCACTGAGTAGTCCGTACAAGTAGTTTGGTAACAGGCGTAGCTCATTCGAAGTTTGGCGCCGCAGCACCTCATAGCGCATCTGTTTCTTTATATTCCCAAACTGCTTTGTTTTGAAAACCTGTCGGACAGATGGTCGAATCCTATACAATGGCCGCGTTTGCAATTGTTCTGGAACTTCAGTGGTGCGCGCCGCAGTCATTTCGAGTGCAAAAAACTCTTGTTCGAGTACATGATCCTTAGTTTGGATCGCTATCTCTTTTAGGCGACGTAATCTATCCGCATCTCCATCCTCGAAACACTCCCCACAGGATATCTTCGCGCTGCGTAGGGATAAGTGGTGCCCGAGTGCTGTTTGTCGAAAGTCGGGTATAGCCAAGAACTTGGCCCCTGATATGTCCAAGCTACCGTTGAATTTACTGTGTCGAAATGTAGCTCGGCCTTCGAACTTAGCTTCAAAAAAGGATGCTACCTCGTCAAATGTCGAGAGTTCAAAGCTGCAGGGACCCTTGAAATGGCACTGGCCGAAGGCGCTGATGCCTTGAAAACTTGTCCCAGCGAAGTTGGCGTTACTTTGAAACTTGGCGTTTGGGAATGAAGCGCCTTTCTCAAAAGTCGAAGACATAAAATTGCATGAACCATTGAAGGTTGAGCTGCGAAAATCAGCCGCACCATGAAAGTGAACGTCAGAGAAGGTTATGAATTTTTTGCATTTCAAGTTGTTGAATGTGACAGTCTCTTCAAAATTGGCTCCCCGGAAAACTGCTCCGCTTTGAAACCTTGTCAGCTGAAAATCGCATCGTTTGGAGAATGTTGTTTCTAAAAACCTCGCAGTTCCTTCAAACCTCGAGGACCTAAAAGCAGCGCCGCTAACGAAGTGAGTTTTTTCAAACATCGCACCGTTCTTGAATACTGTGCCAAGAAAGCTCACGTGATCACCAAAACTTGCGTCATCAAACGCTGCATTTACAAGCGTTACGTTGTTAAAAGTGACGCTCACAGGAAAATAGTACCCTCGGAAATCAGCGGATCCACCTTCCCCGTCTCTTGGGATAGTTCCTTTAAATTCAACCCGGGTACCTCGGCTCTCACGACGGGCCCAGCGGTTCCAGCTTTCCGCTCCGGATTTCCACAATTTGTAAGCTTCATCGCCTGAAATCACTCGCATTTCGTCTGACCTTTTATTCTCATAAATCCAATTGCTAAGGTAAATTGCTTTTCAGGTGCTTAGCCCGCGAAATCTTACTTATTGTTACGACTATCCAAAACGTCCTATCTGGTCCGACCCCATCGTATGCTGCGTTATGGGCCGTTCCAAGTGCAACAAAAGAGCGGTCTACCGCAATGCTGAAGGCAAAAAATTTGGATGCGAGCCGCGCTATGGCGCCGTGATCAAAGCCGCCGACAATCATTGCACAGGCGATGATGCGGCCCCTCAGAGGTGAAAACCGTCCGGCAGTGCAGGCAGAGCCGATCCTTGCTCTTACGCTGTTTCTCGATCCGATCCGCCGCCTTCAGGGCGGTTTCTTTGTTCCAGTAGGGTCGTGTGACCCGGACACCGTTCAGATATCCAGCGAAGGATCTGCCGGATCCCTTGACCTCGATCATGCCTGTTTTCTTTTCTGGATCTTGGGCCGCTCGATCGACAGCACTGCGCGGGTGGCGGTCTCGAAACTGGGCGGCATGTAGACTTCCTGCAGCTGGGGATCGAGCGCGGCCGTGTTGCCCAGGACATCGCCCACATCATCATCGGATGCGCCGCCGGCCTTGGACCACACCGCAAAGGTACGGCGCAGATCCCGAAACTGCAGCTGGTTCGCGCCTGTCAGACTGGGCTGATGCTTGGCTGCGGCTTCGCGCACCTCGGCCCAGCGTTTACCGAACAAGTCCTCGTCATAGGCGCGGCCTACGCGTTCTTCGATCAGCAGGGCGCGATCAGGATCCTTGGCATCGTGATGCGCCAGCATGTGATCCAGCGCAAGCGGGTGCATCTGCATCATGCCCAGCGTCCCGCGCTTGGATCTGTCGACCTTCCAGGCCCAGACCGTCTGCTGGCTGTCGCCCAGAGGAATGGTGACCTGCTTGAACAGCCCACACGTCGCCTCGATCACATCGGTCTCACGCTGGCCCTGCAGCACGCTGAGCAGTGCGGCCGTGGCGATCGACGGCAGGCCGCGCTCGATGGCGGCATCAAGAATGGCGTCGAGCTCGTCCCATGTGGCGACGCGGCTGCGGCCTTTCGGGATCTTCATCTTCAGGCGATAACAGGGGTTCGTGCCTTCAGCGCGCCAGCCCTTGAGCTCGGCAAAGGAAAACAGGATCGACATTGACCTGGTCAGCGCCAGCGCCATGTACTTACCGCGCGCGACGGTGTTGGTTTCGTACCATTCGCGCAGGATCGGTTTCGAAAAGCTGGAGACCGGGAAGGACCCCCATTTCTTGTCGATGATCTTCATGTTGCGCTTGTAGTCGCTTTGCGTCTTTGGCTTCAGGTCGGTGAACTCAGCGTTCTGTTGATACAGATGGATCAGGGCCGATATGGTGCGCCCGCCCGCCGTGGTTGGGGCTTTCATTTCGCCGTCACGCTTGCGGCGCACATCTTCGTTGATCCGCTTGGCTTCGCGCACCGACCAGGTCGCGCGGTTTTCATCGAGTTCGACCGGATCGAACCCGAGATCCCGGGCTGAGGCGTTGGGTTCCCACCACACACGCCAGCCACCGCCGGCTCGTTTGCGCTGGCGCAGGCCGGTGACCTTCTCAGATATGGGCGCGCCTTTGGTCATGCGGACAACCAGTATTCCCGCACCTTGGTGTCAGGTTTGGCGTCGAAGTCCGTGAACTCGCCATCGGTGTCGATCAGAAATATGTCGGCAACTTTGGTTTCACCGACAGATCCTGCAACCGGATGGTCGCCGTACTCGTCGACGTAGCCTTGCAGCAAAGTGATCAGTTCAGAGGCTTTCATGTGTCAGCTCCTTCAAGGCGCGAATGGCAGGCGGGCTCCATTTCCACGGTGCAATTCACTTCTCGTTCACACTCGGGGCAGGTGTGTGTGCCTTCTCCGACGTTGCCGAGGTCGTGATAACAACCTGGACAGGTCCAATAGTCGTCGCGATGCGGGTTGGAGATGTGGGTGTCGAATGGATCGTTCCCAGGTCCCCTCATGCGCGCCGGGCCTCTTCAAGCAGAACCACGTTTGGGCCGATCGGCGCGGTGATCGCAGTCTCGGCCGTGCCGGCGGTATCGACCCAAGCCAGCACCGCATCCTTGCGCCACTTCATGGGGCGTAAGCAGGTCGGCATCGGGGGTGGAAAGTTCTCATAGCGCTCAAGCCGGGGGCGGGCGCGTAGGAAGGCGGGGCCGTCGTCAAACCCTGTCAGCTCTGCAACAGTATCGGCGGTTATAAATGGCTTCATTGGCCCATCCGCTCCTGCGTTTCGCGGTTGCGCTGCAGGGAGATGTAGAAATTATCCTGCGTTTTCGGATCCGCATTGCGACCAACTGGGGGCAGCCGATCGAGTACCGAGCTGAACAGGCGGTACATCGACCAGACCACAACGCCAGAGCTGGCAATCGCCATGGCGACCAGGCCGGGTGTAATTGGATCTTGGGGTAACATGCTCTGTCCTCGTTTTTATGGGTGGCCCGGCCATGCCGTCTGACAGCCGAGGCGTGAGTGGCAACGGGGGCGGAGCAAGCAGTTTCCGCAGACGGCCCCCAGAGGTGTCCCTATTGGGGCAGGTGGATGACGTTCGTCTGATCGGAGACCTGGTTGATGTGCTTCAGGCGCTGGCGATGTTCCAGGCACTCGCGCATGAGCGGGGCCGCGCAGACGCTGACCAACAAGAGGTGGGTGCGGAAGTGCTGCGGATCCATCGTCTCCCAATCCTCTGCGCGCAGGGCTTCGGCGGACACAATGGCCTGTTCAAGCTGGATATCTGTGATCGGACCGGGCTGGCCGGGCGGAACGGATTGATCAACGGATTGAGGCATCGGGTTGGTCTCCTGTCTATCTGTAGACAAGAGTTAGTAGTCACCACCCGCGACTGTCAATGCAAAATAAGTAATAAATACAAAATTAGTGATCAAATTTAGTAGGCCTTCGGCAATTCGCGCATAGTGGTGGGGACCGATGAGCTCCGATTTATGCGTGATGACGCAGCTTGGGAACTAATCCGTGAGTGAAGTGTGGAGATTTTGGCTGGCGTTGGCGTGCATTAGCCGTGAAATCTATTTGCCGATAGAGTAACGTTCCCATTGAACCGTAGATCAGTACGCCTCAAGCGAACGCAAATTATTTCAGCAATCCAAATCAGGATAAGAATTCAAGATGTCTGATGAATATAAAGACAACGAAACAGCGGACTATGAGATTGACCATCAGCTTCGCGTACCGGAACCCTTTGACATTGGTGTAGCGGACTTAAAGGTCCGTAACGTTGCCAATGCCATCAGTGAAGGGCTTGATTTTGAAGTAACGGCAAACTTCGGAAGTGATTATGTGACCATAAAGCTGGATGATGGTGGATCTCTGGAAGTTCTATGTAGCATCTACGAAGCCCACATAGATACCTCTCCGATCAACTGCCATTTCACAGATATTGAGCGACCTGAAGATACGTCTGGGTATGAATACCAGCACAGCTTCGATGACGTGGTTTCGAGCGCAAAAAAAACTGAGGCGGGGGCAAACGCACGTGGCGATTTAGAACTAAATCGAGGCCCGGCCAAGATGGGGCTGTCAGGTAATGCAAAAAAAACAACGTCTTTGGCAGATGACTTGAAAATAGGAACACAAGGGACAAAAAAATCTAATCAGGTGCAGTTCGGGCCTGACGATATTAGGATCCGGCCAAATCCCGATGAAATGCCGCTTGAAGGTGCATTGGTAGATCGCGCGAAATGCCTGCGCGTTGCGCCAATTGATAGAAGCAAGCCCTACGGTGTTGTGTTGAAGCTTCGAGTAAAGCGCAGCTGGATGCAACTTTCGGAAGCTAGGGCGGTGTCGCTTTCAAGCAAACTAAGCGGGTTGATGAAATCAGTTCTGTCCGGCACCGATCCAAGCGATGAATATCATCGTGAAGCTTTCAAATTGCTGTTAGACCATCTGGTGTTCTCTGGATTGCAGAATGATGCGGACGATCAGTATGCCACGTTTGCAGCGAAAGCTATTAGGGCCGTGCCATCTAGTGTTGGCGACCAAAAAACCGGATATCTGCAACCAAGTCCACTAAATCTAACTCTGCCTGTTGATGATCTAGAAACTGTTCTCTCTGGCGCAGCTAATGAAGTAAGAACCGTATTGAGAAAGCATGGTTTGGATACCCCTGAGGAAATAGCGACATTTGAAGGAGATCTGGTATTTGAAACCAAAGGCTTGAGTGAATTCTCAGAGTTGCGTTTTGATCCGTTATCCGATCTGGTGCCAACGTCGTTTGATGGGCTGTACATAAACTCTTGGGTTTGGACTGCCAAGGGCCCCTTTGCGGGTCGCGACACTGCTGAAGGTTTGTATCTCCCCGACAGTTTAATTGATGGAATGTTGATGCAACTCAGCCTTGCACCGACGGATAGAGCCCATCTGCCCATCGAGTTCAGTTACTCGAAGATCTCCCTAATGGACTTAAAGGCTCGTGTTGACCACGCGAGGTATCATGCCAATAACACTCCAATTCCAATTCCAGTTCCTGATGGAACATTCAGGCGAATAAGAAACTCGTTCTTGGGTTTTTTCAAAGCGCAATCAGCAGATAATGAGGTATTGGTCTCTCGCAACAAGGATGACGTCTGGCCGACGGAGCTTATTTTGGTTTTGACGTCAAGTCAGATCAGTATTCACACTGCAAAACGAAGTGAAGACGGGGAACCATTCGTGAGTAATGAGCTTATTCGCGTGGCGGGTCGATGGGTTAGCGGCTAGGTCGGTAGTGTCTTATCGTGCCCTGCTACGTTAATCTGAGCTGCGGTTCGTCGTTGGCATGTGCTGTTTTGAAGCTGCTTATACTCGATTAGGCTGTCTACCCAATTCCAATGTGATCGATTGAGAATTGGCCTTGCCAAGTTTCACTGCCGCCAACTTGCAATCACTTTGCCACGAATGACGATGTTGTCACCGTCGACAATCTTGACACGTTCATCTTCAGGATCCGGGCTGGCGGCAACCAATACGGGGGGTTCATATCTGCGCAAAATCGTCGTGGCGGTACCTGTTTGGTGATTGTATTGCTGAGCCAAAACAATATCGCCAGTTCTACAGATCTCGCTTTGATTGCTATCGACTAAAATACAATCGCCAGGCATGTAACCCGATAGCTGCATCGCTCGGGTCTTTATTCTCCAGACATCAATGCCTGGTTTCTCGCCGCCGAAGGCAGCGGCCTTGGTGTCCTGGTTAGGTTGATCGGCTCCCTTGGGGGTAAACAGCGCAGCGTCCCCGTCGCTGAAGCCTGGGTTGACCATCTGCGCCTCTTCGCGGTTCAGAATTCCCGCGCGCTCCATAACTTCGCTTAGCGGCACATCCAAAACCTCAGCAAACACCCTGGCTTGGTCGGCTGACATGGATTGCCTGCCGACGTAAATGCGCGAGACGACGGAGCGGTCTCTTCCAAGCTTGTTTGCGATATCTTCAGCAGTTACGCCCGCGATTTTCTGTCTGTGTTTGAACCACTTATCATCCATATTTGTGTAAGTAGTAACTGACGACTACTAATGAGAGGGTGAATATCACAAAATTAGTATTGCTTTTTGTAGTTTGTACCCGCTACATCTAGCGTCATGAGTGACAACCTGACACCACTGGAAGTATGCGAAAAGTTGATTGCACCCCGTAAATCGCTGGGTGCGCTGATCGGATACAAGGAAAAGGCTGCCTATTCTTGGGCAAAGCCTTCGAAGTACCGGTTGGCGGGTGATCTGCCAGTGCATGCGCAGCGTCAAATCCTGGTGGAGTTCCGGCGCAGGGGTCTGAATGCCGACCCGGCCTGGCTGATCGAGGGTGCCAAGCGCTCTGACATCGAGAAATTCCTGAACTCCCTGGCTGCGGACAAGATGGCGGCCGAATGAAGTCCCCGCGCGTATACCCTTCCCATCCTGATGAGGGATATGCGCGCGGCTGCCGGCCCGGTTGTCACCGCGACCGGGCCCACCTGCGGGGCGGTGGTGTCGTTGCGTTCGCCGTCGTCCCCGCCTCTTTTTCCGGATCAGGGGGCGGCAATGGGCAGTGACCAGTATCTCGCCGTCAAGATGGCCGCGTTTGCGGCAGGGATGAAAGCCAAGGCTGGTGAGCTTGCATATGACGATGTCGATCGTCTGGGTGACTTGACTGTCGAGAAACTGGACGCAGGCGATCCCCTGATGAGCGCCGTCGCGGACTTTGTCTACGACTGCAACGTCTACATGCGCGACCCGGTCAAGCTGGCCGAGCTTGGCGCGGATCTGTGCCGCCACATCGAAACGCTGAACTTACCCCAACCGCCTGACCTAGATCGGAGGGACATCTATGGCTGAACCAAGCCTGACTGCAGGGGGCGAGGTGCCGCTGACCTCTTACGATCACCTTCTGGCCAGTGCAGTGACTGCTGTGGTGGTGCAACGGGTCTATGACGGCAAACGCGAAGAGATGTGGCTGAAGATCCTGGAAGACGCGCTGCCGCATGTGAACCGCGATCATCAGCTGGTCGACCGTATGGCCGTGGCCGCTGAGAAGCTGATCGATTTTCCCAACGGCGGCTTTCGGTGTTCCGCGCATCTAGATGCCAGCGCAGCTGTGCAGTGCTGGAGCGAATGGCGCATCGGTCGCGCTCAGGACGTGATCCGGAAAGCGAAGGCAGCGGTCTGATCGATGGCCCGGCGCCAGACATATTCCCTTGATGAGATCAAGGACATGCTGCTGGCGCAGATCGATCGCGTTGTCGATTATTACGCCACGCCAGCGCCGGGCAGCTACACCCACAAGGGCCTCTATTTCACGCTGAACCCGGGCCGTGCCGATCGCAATGTCGGCAGTTTCTACATCCATATGGACGGCGAAAAGGCTGGCCGCTGGATGGATCATGCGACCGGAGATTTCGGCGATGTCCTCGATCTGATTGCGCTGAACCTGGGCTGCGATACCCGCGCCGCCCTGCGCGAAGCCCGGGCCTTTCTGGGCCTGCAGACCGCCAGCCCCGAAGATGTGGCGCGCCGCAAAGCTGCAGCTGAGGCCGCGGCAGAACGGCGTCGCCAGGCGGCAGCCGATGAGCGCCAAAAGGCCAAACGCCGGCGCGGGGCTGCCCAGGCGATTTACCTGTCTGCGCAGGAACGGCTGCGCGATACGCCCGTTGCGCTCTACCTGCGCGATCGGCGCGGCATCGATCTGGCGCGCCTCGGTCGCCAGCCGCGCAGTATCCGGTACCACCCGAGCTGCAGCTATTACCACGAGGATCAGAACACGGGCGAGATCTTCGAGGGTGAATATCCCGCCATGGTCGCGGCTATCAGCGATGTGCGCGGCAATTTTGTTGGTGTTCATCGCACCTATCTGGCGATCGATACCAACGACGGGATCTGGAACAAGGCCCCGGTACCGGCGGCCAAGAAGGTGCTGGGCGACTATGCCGGCGCGGCGATCAACATCTGGCGAGGCATCGGCCCACGCGGCGGCAAACCCGCCAGCTTGCCGCAGTGTCCACCAGGTACGCAGGTTTTCATCACCGAGGGCATCGAGGACGCGCTGAGCGTCGCCCTGCTGCTGAAGGATGAGCGCGTGATCGCCGCGATCTCGCTCAGCAACCTCGGCCAGGTGCGCCTGCCCGAGAACGTTTCAACCGTCACATTGGTCGCGGACCAGGACGATCACATCCAAGCGCGCGAGCAACTGATGCGCGCAGCCCAGCTGCACCAGCAGGCCGGCCGGGTGGTCAAGCTCTGGCAGAACCCATGGGGCGGCAAGGATCTGAACGACGCCCTGCGCGCAACGCGGGGCCAACAACAGCAGAACGAGGGGGCAGCATGAGCGACATCGATGCGCCAGAGGTCGCGCTGGTATGACGGATCACCCCAACAACGACGATTGGCTGCGTGATCACAGCAGGTCGCTGGTCCCGACCCGCAAGGCTCCGGACCGGCCGATTGATGAGGATGCTCTGCGCGAGAACCTGGTCAACGCGCCAGAGGTGCCGGGCGAGATTTCACAGAAGAAGAGCAAGGATGATGGTGAGAAAGATGACGTCGGAGCAGGAAAAGAGAGTGCTGCGAATGCGCGATCAAATCGGGCTGAAAAAGCTAATGCGCGGTCATCTGGACGCGGTGGCGGCAAGGGCAGAGCTACGCGCGGCCGAGGCGAGATCTTTCAGAACAGTCCGGTCACGCCTCTTGGCATCCACGGCGATCAGCACTGGTTCCTTGACACGCTTGGCCAGCTGAGATCGATCGGCACCAATTTCCAAAAAAACCACATGCTCAGCGTGTTTGGCGGGCAGGTGGGTCTGCTGGCCAAAAGCTTTCCGACCTATGCTGGGAAATCTCCGACACCCAAACCGGCCGATTTCAATGCGCTTGAACTGGCGACGGCGATGATCGTCGCGGCCAAAGAGCGGGGCGTTTGGTCACCTGTCGGCCGTGTGCGCGGATCCGGTGCCTGGTCGGACGATGATGGCCAGCTGATCTTTCATGCTGGTGACGAGGTGCTGATCGGCGGCAAATGGGTGCCGCCTGGCGTCTATGACAACAAGGTTTACCCCGCATCGGACCCCGTACCCCGCCCTGCACCCACGGGCGTTCGTGGCGATGCCGGTGTCGAGATCCTTGAGATGATCGGCAGTTGGAACTGGGCCCGGCCCGAAGTCGATCCGATGCTGGCCCTGGGCGCGATCTGCGCGCAGATGATCGGCGGCGCCCTGGACTGGCGGCCGGTGACTTGGCTGTCTGGTGACCAGGCGACGGGCAAATCGACCTTTCAACGCCTGTTGCGATATCTGCACGGCGGATCCGAAGGCCTGCTGCAGGCCTCTGACGCGACCGAAGCGGGGATCCGCAGCGTGATCGGCTATTCATCCATGCCTGTCGCTCTGGACGAGCTGGAGCCAGACGATGACCCGAAGAAGGGTAAGGCGGCTGCAATCATTCGCCTGGCGCGCATTGCGGCCAGCGGTGACCAGATCCTGCGCGGGTCGACCGATCAGAAAGGGTACCAGGGCAACGCCTACAGCTGTTTCCTGTTTTCCTCGATCCTGGTGCCACCGTTGCCGCCGCAGGATCGATCGCGGTTGATCCTGTTGGACCTGAACCGCCTGGGCAAGGATGCCCCCAAACCCAAGGATGATCCGCGCCGGCTGCGCCAGCTGGGCGCTGCGTTGCGTCGCAATCTGATCGATGGGTGGTCAGATTGGGCTGAACGGTTGGATCTGTGGCGCGCGGCGTTGGCCAAGAAGGGCCACGGTGGTCGCACGGCCGACAACTACGGCACTGTCCTGGCGCTGGCCGACATGGGCCTGCATACCGAGCTGCCAAATGACGAGACGATGGACGGCTGGGTCGCCAAGCTCGATCGTTTCCTGAAGGCTGAGACGGTCGAGGTGGGCAGTAATGCCGATGACATGCTGGTGCACCTGATGAGCCAGCCTCTGGACGTCTGGCGACGTGGGCAACGCTACAACGTGGCCAGCTGGGTGGCGATGGCCGCCCGATTACCCCGCGCCCCTGAGCAGATTGACACTGCCACGCCTGAAAATGCGAACAGCTACCTGGCGCAGTACGGACTGCGCGTGAAGGGCAGGGGCAATGACGCCGTGCTGGCGATCGCCAACAAGCCGCTTTCGGGGCTCAGAACCCTGTTCGAGGGCACGCCCTGGGCCGAGGGCGTCTGGTCCCAGGCTGCGCGTCGTGTGGCCGGAGCTGAAGGCAAGAACATGACATTCGCACGGGTTCCGTCGCGCGGCTACGTCATCCCTTTCAGCTCAATTCCAGGGCTGTTGAACGCCATGGAGACCAGCGCGCCTGTCGTACCCACTGCGCCGCCTATGGGCGACGAGATCGAGGATCACATCTAGCATCATGCGACCGGTTGTTAACCCACTGATGAGGAACGTTTCTTTGCGCTGGACCCGGACCCGTTGCGATGCCATTATTCCGGTGCGGATGGCGTCTTGCGCCCTGGGTTTGGGGCTACGACGCTACGACAGCCCTACGACACTTGGAAAAGCCTTTGTCGTAGGGGAAAAGATAACCCGATCAACGGATTACGTGCCGCCTACGACGCTACGACACAAAATGGCCTCTCGCACGTATGCGTGCACACACACGCGCGCGCACACGAGGGAATGCGTGTCGTACCGTCGTACCGTCGTAACCTCTTACTATACTATTGATAATAAAGAGATATTACCTACGACAGCCCTACGACACTGCCAAAATGAGTGTCGTAGCCACTGTCGTAATCTCTCTAACCCTCTGAAAAACAGTAAAAAAGGGGGTTTTAACCATGGCTAAGCCCAAGAACTCGTTCGAAGTGATGGCGCGGGACGCTGCCGAGCGGTTGGACAAGGCGCGCGATGCAGGTCAGCAACTGACCTTCCTGCCGGATGAGGCTGGCAGCGCGGTTGACCTGGCCGAGGATCGCCAGCCGGGTCGCCCGAAAGGCGCGAAGGGCAAGGTCTCGAACCAGATGCGCGAGTGGCTGGCGGCCAAGGGCTATCGGATGCCCGAGGATGTGCTGGCACAGATGGCTGGGCTGGCCACGACGCAGGACGCGGTTCTGGCGGCGATGGAAAAGGCCGAGTTGGTGCTGGCATGGGCCTATGATGGCGCGACCGCCACCAAGAAAGGCGGCAAGGTCGTACCGGTGAAGCCAACCGGTGGCCAGCGGCTGGCCACGTTCATCCAACTCTACACCATCCAGCTGCGCGCAGCCGATGCGTTGCTGCCCTATGGCGCGCCAAAGGCCACACCGGATGTCACCGTTCAGCAGGCCGTGACGGTCAATGTGCCAGCTGCACCAGCCATGCCTGCGGATCCCGCCCAGGCGGCGCGTGATGTGACGCCGCAAGCGCCTCGGATCGGCGGTCGGATGATGCCTGCGGACGTCGCGCATGAAATGCAGCAAAAACAAGAGGTTAACGAGCCGGGATATCACGGTTCGGATGATGAAAGTCGGACGAAATGACTAACGTGCTGAAAACACGGGGCAAATCCTGCACGCGCAGACTGATCGAAAATCAGTCGGGTGCGCGCCCTGGCGTGGTCCTGGCCGCTACATCGATCGCGGGCTCGACCCCCCCAGGGGGGGCATCCCCCTGCGGGGCGCGAGGGCTCTCTCCGACCCCATTCATCATTTTGGGTAGTCCGGAGGGTGGCCAATGAGCGCTGTTGTTGGAACCTGCGGATGGGGTTGGGGGGTCACCCGGGCTATGCCCGACGGGGTGCGGGGGTCTTCAGATCAGCCAGATGTGGATCTGACGGATGATCAAATCGCTGTTCTGCAGGGGCAGAGTGCGAAAGAGGCGATTTACAGCCTAAACGGCAATTTTGCTGAAGGTCAACTGCCAGATGCCGAGGCAGCGAATTTCCCGGGCCCGATCTCTGAGCGGTTCTATTGGTCGAATGATGACGTGATCGGCATCCAGGGGCCGGTTGGCTCCGGTAAGACCACAACACTGATGAAATCTCGTCTGCGTCGGGCCATCGAAATGCCCCGCAGCACGATCGATGGGGTTCGGCGCTACAAGGTTCTGTTCATTCGCGAAACCTACCGCCAGCTGTGGTCGACAACAATTCCGAGCTATTTGGAAACCTTTCCGAAAGACTTGGGAAAGTGGTCTGGTGGTCGCGGGGATCCGGTGACCCATGTCATCGAATTCGAGGATGAGCACGGGCCGATTGAGTTTGTTGCCGAGTTCATGGCCTTTGGCGACAACATTGTGGCCTCGATGCGAGGTGTCCAGGCGACAGATATCGTCCTGAACGAAGCCGATACGATGCCAGACGATATCCTGACAGTGGGTATCGGCCGGATCGACCGCTACCCCGCACGCAACCACTTTGCGGGCCTGCCACGCCAGCTTCAAAGCTATGGTCAGATTGTTGGTGATTTCAACGCGCCAGATGAAGACAACTGGACGTTTAAGGTCTTCCACGATGTTGATGCGCGTGAGCGGCTGAGCGCCGAGTTGACAGACGCACTGCAGCAGGACGAAAACGCAAAGGCCCGAAAAGAAGGCCGCGAGCCCGACAAGGTGCGGCCAATCACGATCGAGTTCTGCAATCAGCCCGGATATGGTGAACCTGGGTGCGAAAACACCCAGAACTTGAGCCCAAGTTACTATGCCCGCCAGATCGCGCTGAACAAGCTTTCAGGGCGCGGCGATATGAACGATCGCCTGGTCTACAACAAGGTCACCTATCTTCGGGTTGGGGATCCGGTTTGGAAAGATCAGTTCAATAAGCGGATTCACGTCGCTGATCGCCATCTGGAGCTGATCCGTGGCCTGCCTCTGCTGATAGGCCTCGACCAGGGCTTCAAGGGTGCTGCTATTATCGCTCAGTGTGCGGGTTATTACCGTTGGCGCATTCTTGGTGAGCTGCATTTTCCAGACAAGCGGATGATGGCCGTTAAGTTCGGCCAGGCGTTGTCCGAATTTATCGAGGAGCGTTGGCCGAATGCTCTGATCGAGTGCGGTTATGGCGATATGGCCGGTGAGCAGGGGTCTTCAATTGCGGAAGAAGAGAACGCGACCTGGAACCTTTACGTCGGGCGAACCGCCGGTTTCACCGTGCGGCCGTCGGTCATCGGTCAGAACAGGATCCAGCCGCGCCTTGAGGCTGTTCGAGCTGGCCTGGAAGCGCCGCTAGAGGAGAGTGAGCCCGGTCTGCTGATCGATCCGTCCTGCAGGTTTCTGATCCGAGGATTTGAGGCCCGGTATGTGTGGACCGAGGAAACAGACAAGCACGGCGACAAGCGCAAGATCCCTGACAAGAGCTTTACCGAGGCAAACGTGCATGACGCGCTGCAATACCTGCTGCTGAGCG
Organism: Ruegeria sp.; assembly: GCA_040829945.1. Lineage (GTDB taxonomy): Bacteria > Pseudomonadota > Alphaproteobacteria > Rhodobacterales > Rhodobacteraceae > Ruegeria. Next base: position 138,656 of record JBFOLN010000003.1, on the reverse strand, counting down.
GCCACACGGCTGATGGCATGAGCCCCTATGTTAAGCGCTTGCCGCAAAAGATGCGCCCCGGCGCAGCATCGACCCAGATGGGTCACAACGGCGGTCCGCCTCTGACCGGGGGCGAAACAGGCGGGCTGAAAACAGGATGGGATGTCCTGGAACCTTATGGAGGAATGCAGTGAGTACCAAATTCAATAAGAAGCTGGATCTGCAACGGTTGCAGCGGCTGGCTGATGAGCTGGCCGAGTACGGCAGCGGAGATCTGACCAACCTGATGCACCGTTGGGAAACCGAGGAAAAGGCCAAGATCGACGGCAATCCCGCGTCTGGTCGTGTTGCTCGGTGCCGCCTGGCCGGGATCACCTCAACATGCACATCGGGCCAGCAAGGCGCTGTGCGCAACTGGGGTCAGGCAGCGCGTCGGGCCATCCTAAAGGCCGCAGCATGATCAAAGCGCAGCACTACAACGAACATCTGGCCATGTCGGTTCTGTCGAACCTCGATCCGCACGATCTGATCGAGGCGCAGCTGATACGGGGGACATACACGTCGCATCTGGCGTTGTTCTCTGACTGGCATGCCTGCCAGCCGCAGGCCGTGCTCAGCCTGGTGCTGCGCGATGAGACCAGGGCCAGCCAACCCTTTGCTGTGGTGACCTTGCACAGTACCGGGCAGGCCGGGGTGGCGCAGGCGGCGCTGTTGGCGCGAAACCACAAGCGCCACCGCCGTGCCCTGGCCGTAGCCTGTCGCCAGATCCGCGAGGATATGCCTGATTTCTGTATGCAGTACGGCATTCACCGGGTCGAGGCGCGGGCCCATGCTGGCCATCCGCGCGCCAGCCAGTTCCTGACCTTGTGCGGCTTCACGCATGAGACCGATATGCCGGGTTTCGGGGCCGATGGCCGCGCAACCTTTCGCCAATTCGCCTGGACCAACCCTGAGCTGTCCAAAGGAGTCTGACACATGTGCGTGAGACCTAAAGCACCCAAGATCAAAACGCCGAAACCTCAACCGGTATCGGCGGCCCCGCAACTAATCGCGGCGCCGCATTCGGTTGAGGCAAACCAGGCCGGCGACATCGAGGCGAAGCTGCGCCGACGTCGCGCTGGTGCGGCTGCCAATGTGCTGACCAGCCCGACCGGGATCCCAGGCACGTCTCAGCTGGGAGCTCCGTCATGAAGCATGAGACTTTCATCCTGAACGATCCCCGCGCTGAAGAGGCGATACAGCGCTGGGGTGAGTTGAAGGCCGAGCGCACCATGTTTGAGCAAGACTGGACCGACATTGCCAGTCTTATCCGTCCGCAGCGGGGCGGGTTCGGCATGGATAGTCCGACTATGCGCAAGCTGGAAAAGCCGCTGAGCTCAGAGCCAGTGATCGCGCATGGAAATATGGCAGCCGGGATCTACTCCGGTATCACCAACCCGGCCAATCGCTGGGGCGGGTTCGACACTCCGGATGCAGATCTGAACAAGTGGCAGCCAATGGCCGAGTGGAATGACCAAGCTACCCGGATTGTCATGAACTCGTTCAGCCCATCGGTTTCGAGCTTCTATCCCGCCTCATATCAGGCCTACGCAGATCTGGCGGCTTTCGGAAATGCCGCCGGATACGATGAGATCGACACAGCTCAGCGAAAATTCATCGACGTGACCATCAGCCTGGCTGAGGTCGTGATTGTCATCGATTTCCACGGGCGCGTTATTGAGATCATCCGCAAGTTCAGGCTGACTGGTCGAACCGCCGTTCGCGAGTTTGGCAAGGAAATGCTGCCTGTCAAAGTGGTTGAGATGGCCGAGAAGGGCGGCCAGGACAAGATCACATTCTACCAGCATGTCCTGCCCAATGATGAGTTTGTGGCGGGTAAGTTGGGACCGAGCGGTAAGCGCTGGTTGTCGCATCATGTCTGCGAAGAGGGCAAGGCGCTTATCAGGCGCAAGGGCTACGATGAAATGCCGTTTTATTATCCACGCTGGGACGTGGATAGCGGAATCTCCTATGGCACAGGTCCCGGCTTTGTGGCGTTGCCATCGGCGCGGGTGAACCACCGGATGGAAGATGCCACGATACGGGCGGCGCAATATGCGGCAGATCCGACCAAGCTGGCCCCCGATCGCAACGCGATCCCGCTGAACGGCACGTTCCGTCCGGGGGCAGTGGTCTATGGCGGCGTGAACATGCGGGGCGATCGTCTGGTTCAAAACATGGACGGCGGTGGGAGCATTGGCCTAACGATCGAAGAAAAGCGCGCCAAGGTCGAAGCGATCAAAGAGGCATTTTATTATTCGCAGATGTCCCTGACCGGGCGCACCGGGCTCAGCGATGACGAAAACCGGATCATCGAAGAGGCGCGTCTGCGCAATTGGGCCCCCCACGCCGATCGCATCATGGAAGAATACGCTGCGCGCAAGATGGAACGGCGCTTCAAGATGCTGTGGCGCGCGGGGCAGATCCCGCCACCGCCAGACGGCATCCCTGAAGGCACGCCCCTGCAGGTGCGGTACCAGTCCGCCGCAACCATGGCGTTGCGCGCATCCGAAGGCCAGGCGATCCGTGGGTTCTTGCGCGACATTGTTCCACTGGCGCAGGCGAAACCGCGCTACATGGATCGGATCAATGATGACGCCCTGATCGAGGCGCTGCACGATGCCAGCCCATCGCTTCCAGCTGCGATCCTGCGCCCACGTGAAGAAGCCGATCAGATTGCTGAAGGCCGCGCGCAGCAACAACAGGCGGCTCAGATGCTTGAAGCTGCGCAGGCCGGTGGCGGCGTGGTCAAGGATCTCGCCCAGGCAGCAGCTGCAGGGCAGGGTGCCGGGGGTGGTCAGTGAGCACAACAACTCAGCTTAACCGCAACAATATCGACGAATTTCCGTTAATTGCAGGGATATTCCTCACGAAGGAATACCAAAAACACAAATCTGGCGATTTCATTGTGAAGATTCGCTTCGCTTGCAAGGAACTCGTAAAACTTAGAAGACATAACAGGGTATGCTTCATTCGGGTTTGGGCAAACTCCGATTGTCTTTTGCGCCAAGGGAAAAGCGTTCGAGAAACTGCCCTCAGATTGTCCCGACTGCTGAAGCGCATAAGCTGCGCCCAGCATTACTCCTTGAAACGTAGTTACCGTCCAAAGGTTACAGTATTCATCGACGTTGCTATCTGGGCAGTCGTGGTGCAACTCGCCTGCAGTCAGCATGCCGTTCAATTTGATGCGGGGTCTGTCGTCCGCCCAGATCGGGCTAAATCCGGACACTGCAAAAACCAATACAACAAAGAATCGCAAGAAACGCTCCGCTTTTTACGAACGCTGTCACGGATACCAGGATCAGGCAACCTATGCCTGCACGTTGCGAAAGGTCTTGCCGGTATTCGACGCCCACCTTTCCATCGGCGCACGATACGCTGCAACCGTGAGGCCGCAGCTGCAACAGCAGTTATCGAAGGGGGGGACGCATGATTTTCGACCGCCTTCCAATTCTAAAATCCATCTTTGGATCGAATGATCAGGCGGCCGCGGTTGTTTCACGGCGCTGGCGGCGCGCATTTTCCAACGAACCCGAGCTGGCATGTGATGTGATCCGTTCGGGCGGGCTGCTGGTGGGGCAGCCTGTTGAGATGGTCGAGGGCTGGCCACAACCGGCCCCGATCGATCCCTACCGTCTGGCCTATGAGGCCGGTCGGCGCGATCTGGCCCTGCAGCTGCTGGCACAGGGCGGGATCTCTTACGACGAACTTAATCAACTCATGGAGGCTAGTGAGCAATGAAACCATTTTGGGTAACCCTGAACCTGCCAAGACCGGTGTTTGCACCCGAGGGCGATCTACCTGCCGGAGACCCAGCTGCCGGAGATCCACCTGCAGGTGACCCGCCCGCAGGAGATCCGCCTACCGGAGATCCGCCCCCTGCAGGCAACTGGTGGGAAGGCGACAAGCTGAACGATGTGCAGCGTCAATCACTTACCGCATTGGGCCTGACGGTAGAGGATCCGATCGACGCCGTTGTGAAGTTGACCGATATGGAGATCCAGGCGAAGCGCAAGCTCGGCAAACCTGCCGATCAGCTGATGGATCGCCCAGGCGAAGGCCAGGATATGGCCGAATGGATGCGGTCCAATGGTGAGATGTTCGGGATCCCGGATGACGCCGATGGGTACACGGTCGAAAAGCCGAAAGATTGGCCAAAGGACATGCCCTGGGATACCGAACTTGAGGCGCAAGCCCGCAAGATCGCCCATGAACACGGGATCAGCGGCAAGGCACTGCAGGCCATGTCGGACCTGCAGGCGGCGACTGTTCTGAAGCTGGCGGGTGATGCGGATCTGGATCTGCAAACCGCAACGGCCGAGATGCAAACGCAGCTGCAGTCGGATTGGGGCGATCAGTACCCCGCCAAAGTGGCGGCTGCCCAGCAGGCGGCCTCTGTCCTTGCCGAGGCGGCCGGGCTGGATCCCGAGGGTATTGCCAACCTGTCATCGGTGCTGAAGCCAAAGATCGGCGATGCCAACACGATCAAATTGTTTGCAGCCGTGGGCGAGATGATGGGCGAAGACACCGTCACCACCTTGCTCAACAAAGGCGACAATACGCTGGCAACAACACCTGCTGAGGCGCGCGCTGAGTTGGCGAAGCAGCAATCGCCTGAAGGTGAGTGGTACAAGGCGACGAAAGACAAGAACCAGGCTGAAATCGCGCGCCTAAAACCCCGGATAGATCAGCTGAGAAAGATCGCGGCTGGGTGAGGCGGAATTCGACAAACTGGAAAATGCCGTACTAATCACAGTGCGGCATTTGCTGCCATTGATTGATTTAACTAGCTATTTACTTCCATCATTTGGAATAAGCGAACCGCAGACGGCAGTCCAGAAGCCTTCGCTGTCACTTGGTTTGAGCCTTAGACCGATGCATGTTTCGTTGGTTTTCTCATCGACAAAGGCAAAGGGTCCACAGTGTGGTACGGTATTGAAACCAAACCAGCCTACCCCAAGCACGCATGTACTATTTGTTAGATCGATTTCGTCGCGCGTTATCAATTCTTGAACGCGTAAATCTCTTTCAATTTGCTGATTGGTGTTACCAAACCAGTCTCTTGGGGTCACCCGAGTAACTTCCTTTTCAATCGCACCTAAATCGGCCCACTTCAAAGCATCACCTGCAGGCGTTATTCCGGTTCGAGCCCAAGTATCTTTGTCTTCTTCGGGGATTTCGACGCCAGTTCCTCTTTCCAGTGCATTTAGTGCAAACATCCTGGCAGGTAGTGTCTCGTCGATTTCATCCTGATACTCACCTGACAAGATAGTTAGGCTCAGTCTCGCGAGCTCAAGATCGATTTCCCGGCCTTTGTTTTCGTGCTCCAGTCGGGCTTGCTCCACAAGCCCAGCATATTGGTAATAGGCTCCAATGTAGGCGATGAGGCCGCCTAAGATCCCACCCACGACAAAGTTGTAGAACCCAACAGTTTTCTTTGCCCTGTTCTCGGCTGAGACCTGAAGGGTCTTCTCTTGTTCTTGCTTGAGCTGAAGCTCGGCAATTCTAACGTCAATTTCATCGCTCATCGAAACAGCTCGCTTACAAATGGGTAAATAAAATCGCGATCTTTGGCACTCATACCCTGAAACATCTTGACTTGCTTGGCAAACTCTGAATCAGGACGAACTGTTGGGTAAGATACTGTCACCAGCCTGTTGAACAAGGGTGACAACACATTGACAACTACGCCAGCTGACGCGCGCTGCCGAGCTGCAGCAGCTGCAGGCCAAGGGTGGCGATTGGTACAATGCGGTCGATAAGCACGACCGAGCTGAGATCGAGCGGCTGAAGTCACGGATGGATCAGTTGCGCAATATTGCTGCTGGTTGACCTATCTCTCCGTGCGGCGGGCGTGTTTGACCTGCCGCACAGTGCCAGTGTCCAAATTCAATGGGTCGACAAACTACTGCTCATCAGCGTGATTGTCATCTTCGGGTTCGATGTCTGGTTCTTCACCGAATTGGTGGGTCAGTTGTTTAAGATAGGCCTCTTGTTTTCTGACTTCGCTGATTACTTCGATCAGCCTTTCGTTTTCCTGAGCTTCTTTGCTAATTTGTTTGCTGTAACGAACTGCATTGCCAACCTTGTTTTGTTCGTCTGAGTTTTTTCGCGCAGGAATAAAGTCAACGTCGCCTCCCTTTTCGTAAAAATCAAAGTACTTCGTGATCGACTTGCGTAGTTCGTTGTCAGCATGTTTGCTAATTAGCTCGGGGACCGCTTCTTTTATCTCGGCAAGTGTCGTTTCGATCCCGCGCTCTTGTGCAGTTTCTTGCTGACGTTGCAATTCCTTCTCGATCACCTTGTTCAAGTGTTTTTTGTGTCGAAGATTTTCTATGTCGTTTGCTATGCTTAGGACTTCACTTGCGATGCGTCCTGCATTTTTGGCAACTATGGCAAGAATGAAGGTTACAGATGCTACTGTACTTAGCGTGATGATTATCGATCCATTGTTAGCACCCACAACGCGCACTGCCTCAGGTGCTTCGCCAACACTAAGTGCCGCGCCTCGTGTGATATCATACCAATCAGTAGACCACTTCTTCAGGAGCGTAACATCGTCAACTGAAGCCTTATCTTTAAAGCGAACGCGGATAAGGGGAAATTCTTGTTTATCTTGGGCGCTGGATTGGGCCGTGAGGCCGATTTCCAGGATTGCATCTCGTGCGGTGGTCGACTTCTTTAAAAAATCATTCAAGACTTGGGCACCCATCGCTACGTCGGCGGCAGCACTGGCTGGATCAAAGTTACGTGTCTGAGCGATCTGCTCAAGAAATTCGGTGCCTCTACCTCCTAAAAAGTTCAGAGCGCCAAATTCTCTGATGAGGTCGATCTCTTCGTTTGTAAGCCCCTCGAAGGACATCCTGGCCAGTCGTGTTGACAATCGTTGATATGAACTACGGACTTCGCGCTGCTTTGACTGCGACGCATTATGTTGCAGCGTAGATTGTAGTTCGTCAAAAGCTGATGTGATCTCAGGAAGGTTTTCGTCAGCCCAATTGGCCAAGTTAATGACTTGCGAAGTGTCCATTCTTTCCTCGGGGTAGTTTGAATTTGCTAAGGATGCTATCAGGCCTGAATGAGTGCGCCCCGTCCTACTTAAAGCGGGGCGCATTCGTCTACAACTTGATGGTGCTGATCCACCTGTGCGGACGTACTTTGGTGATACCGCCAGAAACAGTGATGAGCCTACTCCTGGACGCGGTCTGCCGCATTCGCTTGTTCATGGCAACCGCCGCTGTTTCTTTTGCGTGAGAAAGCACTGATTTTTGAACTTCTTCATATCGATCGCTTTGTTGGCATCCTGGACAGGTGATTAAGTCATCCGGGCTGGGGTCATGCGAACCTTTGAGTTCGGAACTGCAGTTGCCGCACAAAATCGCGTAGGTTTCCGCTGTCATGTCGAATACCTTGGTTGCACGTTTTGGCGATTTGCCACAGGATCAAGGCTATGTCGCAGATCCGTTTCAATCCTAAGGCGCTCGGTTTCGCCATTCACGCACAAGGCGGCGATATGGGTCATTCCGGCCAGCTTAGCGCGGCGGTAACCGTCATGATTTCCGATCCCAGCATTGAGCCTCTGATGAAACGACTGGGTTTCGCCTACATAGAGTGCTTCCCAGCTTCCAGAGGGGATCTGCCTGCAAAGAACATAGACCCCTGACACCGCATTGAATGCAGTGCCTGCCGGGTACAGTTCAAAATAGTAGGGCGTTTTGGTCGCCCCGTACCATACTACTTGGTCTGCCATTTTTGGCTCCGAGTTGGGGCCCGAGGAAGCTTGACAGATCCTTCGCATCTTGCGAAAAGCGAAATGTGAATTCACAAATCATGCTGCCCTCGGGCTGTTTCTGATCAGGTGTCGTGTGTCCAACCACACGGCACCTTTTCGCATTTTAGTGACCTGTGGATAACGAGTCCAGCCGCGTTCTCTCTTTGTCCCCAACATTTAGAGATTTCTGTGGATAACTCAGCATTTTCGCCCCAATGACTTGTGACGTCGCCTATATCTGGGGGGTATGCCTCAATATGTTGATTTCCGATCTACATTTAGATTTCTCTTGACTTTACCTAGATATTTGGGATGAATTCGCAGTTGACGGGTGACCCCTGATTTTGGGGTCCGTCTGATCCGGGACAAGCCCCGGCGCGCAGGTCACGATACGACCAGGTGCGGGTCCGGATTTGCCGGGTGACCCTTCCGAAAACTCACCAAATTGCTGAATTTTCGAGAGGAGGTCCCCAGATGGCCTACGAGCAGCTAGTCGAAGCTCACCACAAACTCACCTATTCCGACAACGTTCAGATGGTCGCCCAGCAGCTGATGAACCCGCTGCGTAGTGCGGTAACGGTTGTGCCCTGTGATGGCGAGGCCAAGAACATGGCCGACCTGATCGATGAGGTCGATTACCAGGAAGGCGACGACTATGAGCGCCGCAATCCTGATAACCCGCCCGAGCGCAGCCGGCGCTGGCTGATCCGCCCGACTGTTGTCCAGTCTGGCCAGCTGATCACGAAAGAGGAAAAGTTCGACCAGGCGATGGACCCGACGTCCAAGCTGCTGAGCGCGCATGTCAAAGCGTGTGAGCGCGGCGTGTTCGATCGCATTCTGGGTGTGCGCAAGAAAAAGGGGCAAGAAGCCACTTTGGCCGACGGTGGCATTTTTGGCCGTGTTGCCGAGGGTAAAACACCTGGTACGACCAAAGCGTTGCCGGCCGCAAACTATGTCGCGGCGAACTATGGCGGTGGCAGCGCAGTTGGTTTGACGTTGGCCAAGATGCGCAAGGCGACCGAGGCCATGGAGTTGGAAAACTTCGGTCTGGAAACGGATGATGAGATCTATGGCATCATCACTCCGAAGCAGAAAACCGATCTGATCAACCTTGCGGTTGCAACGGGCAGCAACCTGAACCCTTTTGAGGTCGAGAATATCAAGAAGGGCAAACCGGGTGAGCTGCTGGGTATCAACTGGTTGTTTACCAACCGCCTGCCCGTCGACAGCAGTGGTCATCGACTGATCCCTCTGTGGTCCAAGGCAAACATCATTTGCGGCATGTGGCAGGACGTCGAGGGCATCATTTTCAACGACAGCAGCGCGAAAAACCTGCCGCGCGCTCTGGTGGATTGTTACCCGACCTGCGGCCGTGTCGAGGATGGTGGCGTGCGGGTAATCCGCTGCGCTGAAGCCTAAGCCCGGACGAAGCAAACCCAGCGCCTGACATCGGCTGGCCGGGCCAAACCGGCCAACCACCTCGAGAAACACATTTGAAGGAGGCCCAGATATGGCCATCGTAGAAGGTACATCCGACCTAATTCACAAATACCTCGATTTCGAAAGTGTGCCGCCGGATCCCGTGCAGGCGCGCGGGCGCTTGATCGTATCGACTGGGACCGTCGAGAACGCTGCGGATGACAGCAACGCCTCGATGTATCACCTGGTTGATCTGCCCAGTGATTGCATCCTGCAGCCCGGCACGTTCTTTGACGTTGAGAACGACGGTTTCGCGCAGATCGTGATCGGCACCAAAACAGACACGGATGCGCTGATCGATCAGTTGCAGTCGGTCGGTAACATGATCACGCCGATCGCCAATGGTGATGCCAACCATGGCATGCGCTTGTGGCAAGTTCTGGGCATGGCTGAAGATCCCGGCGGCATGATCAGCCTTTACAAGCATGCCGAAGCGGATGCGACCGGTGCCGGATCGATGCCGTTTGCCATCCACTACCTCTACCACTGAGGCCCCCTCGGGTCGGGCCCGATCGGGGCCCGGCCGCCTTTTTTTGAGCCACGGAGATCGCCAGTCCCATGCCCATCGCCATTGCAGCCAGTACAATCGCGCAGCAGGCATTCCGGGAAATGGAAGTGGCCCCGATCGGTTCGTTCGCGGATGGCAGCCCGCAGGCGGCTGCAGCATCCGAGCAATATCCGGACGCGCTGAATGCCATGCTCGAGGCGCATGACTGGAGCTTTGCCAGCAAGATTGTTCAACTGCCGCAAATTTCGGGCACTGAAGAAACTGACCCGGATCTGATCTATCGGTATAAGTTGCCGTCCGACCTGGTCGCATTGCGGCGTGTTTACCCCAAAGGCCTGAAATTCCGTCGCGATGGGAACGAGATCCGCTGTACCCAGAGCGGCGGCCTGACCGTTCGCTACACCTGGTCGATCACAAACGAGGCCTTGTTGCCGTCCACTTTCAAGCGGGTTGTGTCGCTGGAACTCGCCATTCGGCTGGCGCCCCAATACGTCTCATCCCGAACCAAGCGGGCAGATCTGAAAAACGACCTGATCGCGGCGCTCGACGCATGCTGGACATCGCATAAGTACGACGCATCGCATGATCGCCTGGATGATTTGCCAGAACAGTCTGACTGGGCTTGCGAGGCCACCCGATGACGCGGTCGCGCCCATATCAGAACGCATTTTCCAGCGGTGAGCTTGATCCGCTGCTGCATGCCAGAACCGATTTTCAGCGCTATCAAACCGGGCTTGCGAAATGCCAGGGCTTTTTGCCTTTGCGGCAAGGCGGCTTCACGCGCGCGCCTGGCACGATCTTTCGCGGTACAACGCGCAACGATCTTCCCGCGCGGCGCGTGCCCTTTGAGTTTGCCGACAACGATGCGTTGACGCTGGAATTCACAGATCTGACCATGCGCGTCTGGCGCTATGGTGCATTGGTGGAAAGTGGCGGATCGCCTTATGAGCTGGTCACGCCCTACACCGAAAGCGATCTGCCGAACCTGCAATGGGTCCAGGACAAGGACGTCATCTACCTGGTTGATGGCCGCCAACCCATGCAGAAGCTGTCACGCTTTGCCCTGGACAATTGGTCGATCGATAATGCGCCGCTGGAAACCGGTCCATTCCGGGTGCAGAACCTAGACGAAAGCGTCACGATGCGCGCTAGTGGAGCGACCGGAAACATCACGATTACCGCCACAGGCGATCCATTCTCGGCGGATTGGGTGGGCAGCCTGATCCTGCTGAAGCCCACGGATTTTACTGGCGTGCCCTTATGGGTTGGTAATGCCACCGCCAGCGTCGGGCAGCGTGTTTATTACGAGGAAAATATCTACAGACTGGATGCTGGGAGCAACACGGGCACTAACGCGCCCAGGCATACGGAAGGCACCCGTCGAACAGACGCCAACAGTTCCACCAGATGGGAATTTGAAAGCGACATGTCGGGGATTGTCGAGGTTACCGGGTTCAACAGTCCCAATTCAGTAGATGCCCGCGTTATTCGACGTGTTCCCCGACCGTGTATCGACGATCCAACCTATCGTTGGTCAGAGGGCGCCTGGTCAAGCCGACGCGGATATCCAAGCTGCATTGCGATGGGTGATGGTCAGCGACTGTGGGCCGCGCGCACGACATCGGAACCTCGGACTGTCTGGGCCTCAACAGCGGGTGGCTTTCTTGATTTTACGCCGGGTGATGAGGGTGACAGCAGCTTCGCCTACGCGATTGCTGCGGCGCAGACGCAAAACGCGATCGGATGGCTGATCCGGGGGCGGGATGGTATGTTCATCGGTGCCCTGGGGGAAGTTGTTCGTGGCTATTCGATTGCATCCGAACAAGCGATTGGCCCGGCGACGTTCGACACTGAAACCGTTAGCACCGATGGCGCATCCTCTGCATTGCCAGTGTCGGGCTATGGATACCCAATTTACATCAGTCGAGGTGGTCTAAAATTCCTTGAGCTGCGTTATTCATTTGAAGCTGATGGCGCGGAGCCTGTCGAATTGTCGTTGCCATCCCAGCATCTGGGCGCGCGTGGTCTCAAGCAATGTGTCTGGCAGGGGGCCCCGCAGCGCCTGACATGGTTTCGTGTTTCAGACGGGGCCCTGGTCGTGATGGGCTATGATCCCAAGCAGGATGTTATCGGCTGGGCTGTTGTGCCGGTTGCGGGTGGTGAAGTCGAAGAAATGGACATCACGCCGGGGCTGGATGGTTCTGCAGATGTCCTGACCCTGATCGTCAAGCGGACGATAAACGGTCAGGTGAAACGGTTCACGGAAGAGCAGGCCATGATGTTCGGCTTGCTAACTGGGTCTGATCCGATCCATACCGCCGTTCATTTCTTTGCCTCATCCATTTTTGAGGCAGATCCCGCCAGCAACACCTTTGACGTACCGCACCTAGCAAATGAACAGGTCTATGTTTGGACGGATGCAGGCGAATATGGTCCGCTTATCGTTGCCGGTGATGGCGTGGTTACCCTGCCAGCTGCGGTGAGCCATGCGGTAATCGGCCTGTTTGATGAAACCCATTTTGCCGAGACACTGGACATCCAGGCCGAAGCTCCGGATGGCAGTTCGAGAGGTCGGCCGCGCAAGTTGGCCGGTTCAATGGGGATTGATCTGCACCGAACTGCATCAGGCCAGATTGAAGCGGTTGAACGCCATTTCGGCCAGCCCGACAAGCTGAGCGGTAGACAGGATCTGGTGCCTCTGGGCATCGCGGCTGATCTCAGCACAGCATACAGCGGAACATCTCGAACCCACCCGGTCAGCGGTCACGCCGATGGCGTTCGCCTGCGGTTCTATCCTGCTGGCGGCGCGCCCTTAACTGTCACCGGCATCACGCCCAACATCGATGAGGCAGGTGCCTGATGTGTATTCCAATAGCAGGTTTGGGTTTGGCAGCTGGTGCAGGCGCGACAGCGGCAACAGGTGCGACAGCTGCGGCGACGACCGGGTTGAGCTTCGGCACCATCTTGCAAACTGTTGGTGCGGTGGTCGGTGTTGTCGGCGCATTGAACCAGGGCACAGCTGAATATGAGGCTGCCACCACACAGGTGGCCGACATCGATCGTCAGAAGACCCTAGAAGCGCAGCTGAATGCTACGGAAGAACAGCGCACGGTCCAGCAGTTCCAGTCGCAGATCGCTCAACAGCGGGCCGACCTGGTGGCGCGTGGTGTATCCCTGGACAGCCCGACGGCGGTCTATCTAGGCCAGACAGCCGCCCGCGAAATGGTGTTTGAAGCACAATCGATCAGGCAGGGCGGGTTTGCAACACAGGAAGAGCTGACGTCGCAGCAGCGCGCTCTGCGCGCGCACGGGCAGAATGCTCTGATCCGTGGCCGAACCAGCGCGGCCGGCACATTGCTGACTGCCGCGCCGAAGATCTGGCCGGAGTTGTTGGCATGACTTTGACGGTACCCACCGCCGGAACTTCCCCAGGCCGTATTACGCGCCCCGGTCGCGCGGCGCGGCCAGGCCAGCGCGTGGTCGATCAATCCGGGCAGGCTCTGGCTCAGTTTGGCCAGGTCATGCAATCTGTCGGTGTCGAGCTCGAACGGGATCGGCTAGATCGGCAGATGCAGCGGGCGTCAATCGATATGGCGCGCGGTTTTGGTGAACTGCGTGAGCAGATCGCTGATGTTTCTGATCCGGACGACGCAGCCCAGATCTGGATGCAGGGTGTTGATGCACTCCGACAGAGTTTTGCTGAGCTGAGAGACGATGGACGTCGCAGGATCGATAATGGGAATGCAGAGCGATTTGGGTTGGCATTTGACCAGATGTTGCTGCAGCACGAAACCGCAGTTGGCCACGGTCTGCTGACAGCTAGGGCAGCGCAGCGCGCCGCGCTTGAGCAAGAATTGCTGAACACTGCAACCGGCCTTTACGCATCTGAGGCCGATCCCGGCATACAGAAGATTGCGATCGATCAGGTCACCACGCATTTGGGCCGCGAAATCACTGCCGGACGCCTCGGTGGAGATGATGCAGAAGTCATTCGGACAACATGGATGGATCGCGCAGATACCGAGCGGGCGCTGGTGGAAGTGTCGGACGATGATGATGAGGCGCTGGCGTTTGATCTGGATGACGCGGATAGGGTTGCAGTCGCGTTGACCGACGATCCGGATTTTGCGCGTCTCGCGCAGGCTGTAAGTTATCAGCCCGACAGCCCCGGGGCGGTCGCGGACATGCAAGGGCGATTGGAAGAATTTGCCACGCTCGATCCGGCCGGGCGCGAGGAATACCTGTCCCGGGCGAATGAAGATCGGGGGCGTCGTATCCGCGCCAACATCCCCCGCCCGAAATACCTGCGCAAAGCCGTTGCAGATCCTGATGGCCTGCAGGACGCGATCAATCGGACCGTCGCCGCCTATCGCGGTGGCCAGATCGATTTGGCCACCTACGCGCGCGAAGCCGATCACCTGCGTCAGCTGATGGAGACCTACCATGGATGATGCAGTTCAGATCGCATCTGAAAGCACGGAAACGGCGCTTCTGTCGGATATGGATCAAACCCGGCAAAATGCGGCGATCCAGTACATCGAGGGCATCGCAGAGCCAGAAACACCAGCGGCCACCGAGGGAGAACAGCCCGGTGTTGCCCGGCGTGTCCTGTCAGATGTGGCCGGCGGAATTGGCGAGGCTGGGACACAGTTCTTTGGTGGCGTGCGCGATGCTGCCCATGGTGCTTTGTCCGGCGTTGCAGCATTTGATGAATGGGCGAGTGATGCCCTGGGACTGCCAAAACTGCAGCTGATGAACGAACAGGGTCAGTTTGATCTGAAGCTATTGTCCGCTGAAGCAGGGGAAGAGGCGCAGGTTCTTTTGCCTGATGTGCGCGAGCCTAAAACCGTCACCGGCGGATTGATCCGGGGGATCAGTCAGTTCCTGACAGGCTTTGCGGGCGGGTCGCGTGCGCTTGGTGCACTTGGCGGTGCCACGGCAAAGGCCCGCGCCGGCCGTGCTGTTGGATCTTCCATGATCTCGGACTTCGCCGCCTTTGATGGTCACGAAGCAAGGTTGTCCGATCTGATCCAGAGCCATCCGGATTTGCAAAACCCGGTCACTGAATCCCTGGCCTCGGACATGGAGGATAGTGAGCTTGAGGGCCGTCTGAAGAACGTGACCGAGGGCGCGCTGTCTGATGCCGCTCTGGCAGGGTTGATCAGTGCGCTGCGCAGCGTGCGGATGGCACGCCGTGCGCGGGATGGATCGGGCGCGGAAACCTATGCTGAGGCGTCCGACCGTCTGGCACGGGATCCCGAGGTTGCGCGCAATGTCTTGCCAGATGTCACAGAAATGCGCGGCCCCGATACACCGCTGACGTTCAAGCCAGGGGGTGTGACTGATCAGGCCGATGAGCTGCGCAAGTACTTGGACGAGTTGGCCTTCGAAAGCGAGACCGGGGGCCCGCCGCCGGGTGCGCCGGTGTCCAAGGTCGAAACGGGTGGTGATGACGTCTACATCAACTGGTCGAAGATTGAGACGCCCGAGGATGTTCGGGGCGTCATCCAGGATCTGGCCAACGCGGACAAGGGCGCGATCGACGCGACGCGCAGGGGCGTACGCAGCAACGAGGTCACTGAACAGGCGGCGGGCGATGAGAATGCCTGGAACCTTCTAACCGAGCGTCGCATGGGCGATACGCTGAACGCCGAACAGACACTGGCCATTCGCCGTCTTTGGGCTGCCAGCGGTGAAAAGCTGACCGCAGCCGCGCGCGCGATGCAGGCGGCACCAACCCCGCAGAACACGTTTCTGTTCCGGCGTGCCATGGCGCTGCATGGGGTTGTTCAGCGGGAGGTTCTGGCGGTGCGAACAGAAACCGCGCGCGCCCTTCAGCAATGGTCGATACCGGCCGGACCCGATGAGGCGGTGGCGCGGCAGGTGGGCGAGGCGTTGGATTTCTTCGATGACGCTGATGGGTCGGCTGAGTTGGCGCGGCGCATTGTCGGGCTGGCTGACGCAGGCGATCAGGGGGCCATCGATGCGCTGAGCCGCAAGAGTGCTTTCACTGCCCTGCATGACATGGTGTTCGAGTATTGGGTGAATGCGGTGCTGTCGGGCCCAAAGACCCACATGGTCAATGCGATGTCGAACACTGCTGTTGTGCTGACCGCACAGCTGGAACGGTTGGCGGCGGCTAAGATTGGCGCGTTGCGTGGTGATCTGGATGCGGTTGACGCAACCGAGGCCGGGGCCATGCTGCACGGGATGTTTGCATCCTTGCCGGATGCGATGCGCTTTTCATGGCGCGCGATGAGAACCGGTGAAAGTGGTTTTGGCATGCAAAAGCTGGAAGCGCCAAGGATCCGGAGCTGGTCCAGCGAAAGCCTGACCAACACACGCAGCGAAACGTTCAACCAGGTTATGAACCGGCCCTTGATTGCCAGCGGCATCAACGCCCTGGGCTCTGTCTTCACAACCCCTGGGCGCGCACTGGGGGCTGGCGACGAGTTTTTCAAAACGATCAACTACCGCATGGAAGTGCACGCCCACGCGGCGCGCCTGGCGAACTCCGAGCTGCGCGCAGGTAAGATCGGGCCGGACGACGTCAAGCGCCGTTTGGCCGAAATTGCCGAGGACCCACCGGATAGCGTGATCACCCAGGCGCGCGAGTTCGCCCAGTACAACACCTTCACCAATGATCCCGGCCGGTACGCCAAGGCGATCACCAGTTTCAAGCACAAGGCTCCGATCCTTCGGTTTGTGATGCCGTTTGTGAACACGCCGGCCAATATCCTGCGGTTCCTGACCGAGCGTAGTCCAGGTGCCGCGTTGCTGGGCGATGTACGGGCAGACATCCGCGCTGGCGGTCAGCGTGGTGATTTGGCTTGGGCGCGAATGGGCCTTGGCTCTGTTGCTATGATGACGGCCTTTGATGCCGCTATGAACGGACAGATCACCGGGGCAGGTCCCTCCAATCCCCGCGAAAAGGCGGCCCTGCGCCGCACCGGCTGGCAGCCCTATTCCGTGCAGATCGGTGATCGCTGGTTTGCTTATAACCGGATCGATCCGCTGGGGGCGCAGCTAGGGATCGCAGCCAACATGGCCGAAATGGCGATGAATTCTGAGATGAACCCGGGCGAGGATTACGATGAGGCCGCCTATGGCGCAATTGGCGCGGTAGGTCAGCAGATGATGGACCGGACCTATCTGACAGGCCTCAGCGATCTGTTTTCGGCCATGTCGGAGCCACAGCGTTTTGCACCGCGATACTTTGAGCGCTTGGCGGGTTCGTTTGTTCCGGCCTTCGTGCGCGAAATCAAGTCTGCTGACGATCCGGTTCTGCGCAGGACTTCGGACACGATCGAAGAAATCCGCAGCCGTCTGCCCGGCTTCAGTGTTGACCTACCAGCGCGCCACAATCTTTGGGGTCGCGAGATCTCCTTCCAATCCGGGCTTGGCAAGGGGTTCGATGCGGTCAGCCCGATCTATTCATCAAAAACCGATGCCGAGCCCGCGGATCTGGCGTTTCAGGAGATCGAATATTTCCCGGGTCTGCCTTCAACTAGTGTCACGGTTGATCGTGAGAAATTCTCGTTGCGCAATCAGCCCGAGGCCTATGAACGCTATGTGGTTCTGCAAGGCGGGACAAAAGCCAGCGACCTGCCAAATTCACGCACGTCCAGCGGTGATTTGAATGCCACTTCGCGGCGCATGAAAGACTATGGCGATCGGACGCTTCTGGACACGCTCAACGCCATAGTCACCGAGACCAATGAGTTCGATGCAACATATGACGGTCAGAGCTGGGCCGGCGGTGACCCCTATATCCGCGAACAGATCATCAAGCGCGTCATCGGCGATTTTCGCCGCGCGGCGCGTCAGCAGTTGATCACGGAATATACAGACATTTTCACACCAGGCCGGGGGCGCAGATGATGATCAACACCCTCTGTCTTCTGATACCCGGGCGCAACCGTTTTCAGGCGAGCGATAGCGGCCGGGTACTCGTGGCTGCCGGAGATCCCGGAAAGAGGCATTTCGGATCTTCTGGCAGCCACGTTTCAGCAACGCATTGGGAGGTGGCTGATGACCACTGAAGCCTTCACCGAAGTTGACCCTTATGACATCAGCGGTACCGGCCCCTACGCGATCGGTCACGCTTATGCGCTGGGGGCAATCACTGCCCTGGTCGAACAGGAAGATGGCACCCTGATCGGGCTGGTGGCAGGCGTTGATTTCTCTGTCCTTCCAGAAGAGGGTGAGAGCGGGGATCTGACCCTGTCGGCTGGCGCAGCCACCACCTATGACGGCGACACGCTGCTGATCCGTCGGCGGACCGCGATCGAGCAGAGTTTTGCAGGGCAGACCACTCGTGAAATCGGTCTTGAGGCTAATCTTGATCGGCTCGCGATGGCCGCCCAGGAGACCGAAACACAGACCTATCGATCTTTGCGCCTACCTGCTGGCGCTCTGGCGACCTTCACGCCCGAGGATGGCCGCATGCCTGTCTGGAGTGAAGCCAATCAGCGGTTTGAGAATGGGCCGGTTTCAGATGAAATTCCGGCGGCCCAGGTCTACGCGGAACTGGCGAGGAATTACGCTAATGCGCTCGAAGATGCCGAGGTCGAGCCGGGTCTGTTTTCAGCGTTTCACTGGGCGGCAAAGGCGTTGGCTTCAGCTACTGCCGCCGCGACATTTGATCCGGCCAATTTCTACACCCAAGCCCAGGCGAACGCTTTGTTCATCCCATTCTCCGGCGGTGTTCGGCGCTTTGGCACAGGCGCTTCGCTGCCTACTTCTGATGCTGGGGTGATCTGGCACGATGACTACAACTCGTTCATGACGTGGCAGGTCTTTGATCAAAACGGTGCGAGCTATTCTGGCTACGCCAGCCAATATATTGGTCGCCCGCTATTTGATGGCCAGCCTACCGCGCGGCTTGGTGACATAAAGGGCAACGGGGCGAACCTCAGCGATGCGACCCACGCGGCCCTAAAAGCATGGGCGCAACATAACGGCAATTTCGTATCCCTGGGCAGTTGGACTGCAGGCGCATTTCATTTCGCGGACAATGGAGACGGGACATTCAGGATCCCTGAGATTCGCGCTGAAACGTTCCGCGCCTGGGATGATGGTCGCGGCATTGATGTAGGCCGCGCCTTTGGGTCATGGCAGGCTGACGCCTTGCAGGGTCACGAACACAACGCAAGATCCGGTACTGGCGGTGGCGGCAGCGGGTCGGCTTTGTCACGCACAGGCTCCAGTGCCAGTCAATCAGACAACAGTGGTGTGAACCAAGTCACCACGGACGCCACCTACGGCGATGTGCGGGTTGCAAGTGAAACTCGCCCCCGCAGCACTGCTCTGCTTGGTTCCATAAAGTTCTGAGGCGCGTCATGAACATTTTCCATTTCCACCCTGATACTGGCGAATATCTCGGCCAAGGCATTGCTGACCGTGACCCTCTTGATTCAGACCGGTACTTGATCCCCTACAATGCGACTACCGAAGAACCGCCCACCATCGGGTCGAACAAGGTCCGTGTCCATCTGGATGGTGACTGGTCAGTTCAAGATGACTATCGCGGAACCGAGTACTGGCTGGATGGGCAAAGGTTTGAAATCACCGAGATCGGTGAGGTAGTTCCAGAAGATGCGGTGCTGACCGACCCCGGACCGCCAGTCCTGTCATTGGAAGAACAGCGTGCGGTGGCAGTTCTACCTAAACCTGCCTTCTGCAGGGCGTTGAAGGACTTGGGTGTTTTACCTCCATTGGAGGCCGCAGCGGCATTGCGTGGTGAATGGCCCCCGACCTTCGCCAGTTACACCAGCGGTATGTCAGACGATGATGCTGCAGAGGCCGAGATGACCTGGGTCGAGGCAACCAATATTCACTACAGCCATCCTACTTTGCAGGCATTGGCCTTGTCGCACGCTGGCGGCGATCCGGCACAGGCAACCATCATCCTCGACCAAATCTATGGGATCACGCCATGAAGCTAGAAATTATCGGTTCGGTATCAACGGGCATCTTTGCGGTGATGGGGTCGTGGCTTGTCGCGCGCGGATCGTCTTGGGAATTGCTGATACTGGCAGCGCTTGGGGCGCTGGTCGCAATTCTCGAACTTGAAGAATGGCAACGCAAAAAAGTCATCATGATCGTTCTGTTCAACACGCTGGTCGGCGCATTCGGCGGGCCGCTGTTGTTGGGCCTGGCTGGCATCGATGTCGCGTCGATGCCCCTGGGGGGGCTAGTCCTGTTGCCATTCATTGTTGGGTGGTCAGCCCACAGCGTTATTACCGATCTCCGCGCTGGGGTGCTGGATGCCTTGTCACGCTGGATAGCGAGGTCAAGCAAATGAACCAGACGTTGAAGGTCGCGAAAAAGGTTGTTCGGTCCCCGGGATACAGGCGCGCCAAGTTCTTTATCTCGGTCCTGGTTTGGCTGGCACTGATCACCGCCGTCCTGCTGGCGATGTCGCAAGGAGGTTAAGATGACATTCACCACCCGTGACAAACAGGCCCGCTGCGCCGCCCTGGGCTTTCATCCCGGCCCAATTGACGGGATCCCTGGTCCCAGGACCAGAGCGGCAATTGCTGCGCTGATGGACCACAGGGGCGTTAGCAGGGTCAATGACATCTTTCATGGCTCCGGCCTTCATCGCATCCACTGGCATTGGACAGCTGGTGCCGAGGGCGTGATCGATCTTGAGCTGAACCACTACAACTTTGTCATCGATCACGGCGGCAAACCGCACGAGGGCGTGTATTCGCTCAGAGCGCAGTCTGGCTATTCGCCGGAGAGGGGCGCCTATCACACTTGGCGCGCAAACACTGGGGCCATCGGGCTGGCAGTCGATTGCATGGCGGGCGCGTGGGAGAGGCCGTTTGATCCCGGCACGGCACCGATGACTTCCGCCCAGTTGGGCGCACTGGTCGACCTCAGCGCCGAACTGGGCATGACACACGACATCCCCGTCTCACGGTTCTCGATGCTCAGTCACGCAGAGGTCCAGCCAACACTGGGCATCCGGCAGAAACAGAAATGGGACATCACCTGGTTGCCTGGCATGGCGAAACCCGGTGATCCGATCGAGGTCGGTGATCGGATCCGCGCGATGGTCCGGCGGAAATTGGAGATGAAATGGGCAGCTTGACGCCTTGGTTGATCATCGGAGCAATCGCCTTGTCTGGCGTTACAGGTTGGCAGGGGCATCGCATTGGATATGCGGCCGCCGAGGATGATCACCGGACCGAGCTGTTGGCCCAGATCGAGGCTGGCCAGAAGCTGGAAGCGGCGCGCTGGCAACTGGAGCAGGAGTTGGACAAACAGGCCAGCAAAAATGAGGAGCAAGCCTATGCGGAACCTGTTGTTATTCAGCAGTGTCTTGGCCCTAGTCGGGTGTTCCGACTTAACACCAGTCGTTAAGTCGGCCGATCCCTGCGCGCGGCCTGTGCTGTTGCCAGCTGTTGGGCTGAATGATCAGCAGGTCGAAGTGCTGTGGTCGCGCGATCGGACCGAGCTGCTGAAATGCGGGGCCAAGGTGGAAAGTCTATCAGGGCGCAAGATTGAGGAAGGGAACTGAGCAATGGCAAGAGTATCTGATATCTCGAACGCATGGGGCGGGCCTGTGGTTCTGGCCAGCGATGAAACCTGGCAGGCCCGCAGCGGTTGGGTGCTGGTATCGACCGAGGCAAATCCGGATGATGATGGTGCAATCCTGCTGCGAGCCGGTGCAGGTGACAGCTATGATTTCATAAGCGGTGCATCCGTCCGGTATAAAGCGATAGATGGGCAGGGAATACCGCACCTGGTACGGATGGCCAGATGACCCGCCGCCTTAGCCTTCCATCTTCGATCTGGGGCGGTGGGGCGTTGCCGCCCATTAGCGAGTCATCCTTTGCGGTCGCGCTGGTGGGCCTGTCCACCGACAGCATCGGTGCTTACGCGGAGATCGGGGATGAGGCGTCGATCGACTACACGATTAACCCTGACAACGGGACCGATACGGTTGCCTGGGATGAAAGCAGCCCCGCGACCGGCGCGACCTATGGCACAGGGGCTAATCCGACCGATCTGAGCGCACTGGATGGCGCAACACTCTATTGCCACGTCACCGATGGCAGTCAAACGGTCATAAGCGCTGTAGCAGTTCGTTTTGCGCCAGGCTCAGCTGCAGGTACCTTGCCGGATCAGAACGGCTGGACGGATGGTGAGGCAATAACCGCCGTTGATCCGACGGGTGATTTTACCCTGACCAATCTAACAGGGACTTGGAGCGCCACAGGCTTGCCGTCCGGTTTGACCATCAACCCCAGCACAGGGGTAATCACGGGCACGCCCACCGGCATAAGCTCAGGCTCAATCACGGTCACCTTCACAGATCAGCACGGGCGCACTGTTTCAAGCGGGTTCTCGTATTCGGTTGCAGCGGGCGGTATCACCTTCGTGGGCAGCTACAGCGTGTCGACGGAGTCCGCGTCGAGCCTGGTTGTCGATCTGGATGATGGCGGAGTCTACACGCCTCAAGCGGGCGATTTTGCAATTATCTATGTCTACTACAACCTAGACTCGGAGCCAGAGCAAGACACGACCATCACCGTTGCAACCGGCTGGAATGAGAGGTTTGACGCTGAATATTCCTTCGGTCGTGATAAGCAGGTGGCCTGTTTCTACAAGCATTTGCTTGGCTCAGACACAGACGCGACTGTGAATTTCGGCATAACCACTGCCGCCAGTGTCTCGGTTCATATTTTCAGAGGTGTTGATACCACGACGCCGTTTGATGTGGCGCGGGTAGATGCCGAGGTCTCAAATGACGTCTCGCCAGATATCGGGAATATTATCACCGTCACGGACAACGTGGCGATTATCACTTTCCTAGGCTCTAGCCATAACGACATAACAGCCCACGCTGCGCCGACAGGCATGACCCTTGGCGAAGCAATCACGCCCTCGGGTTCGGTTTTCCACTATAGCCAGTGTGTTGCCTATGCCCTCGACGCAGGAACAGCTGGGCTTAAGACATACGGAACCTGGAATAACACCGATGACGGGTCCGTTGTTTCGGATGGTGTTGTTATCACAGAAGCGCTCAGAGCGGCATAGGGTAAAACATGGCTATCGTCACAACCATCTCCTTAGGCTGATCGAGATATTGGGGCTGTGGAGACGTAGTGTGGATACAGAAAGGAATTGCCGAAGTTGCGCTTCTGCTTTTCGGTCAATTGATCGAAACTGGGTCGCATCATGACTTGGCCTTTTCGTTGTCGCGTTCTGCTTCAAAAGTGGTGGTCAGAGTGCTGGCCAAACGATGGTTGACCCGTTTCACCAGCCACTCACATTCCAATTCGGGGTTGATTCCACTCAGATCGACCTTCGCCTCGGTCATCAGATCGGCCCGGAAACAGCTTCACCTTCTGCGTAGAGTGCCAGGGCGATGGTTTGGATGGAATTGGTCAGCTTCATGAGGGCACATTGCCTCGCCTGAAAGCGCGACGGTGCCCTGACAACTGTCGGGGTCAAGTATTGTCTTTTTGTTGGGGAATTGGGTTCAGGCGCTGAGCAGCCCTCAGAGCGCCGAAACTGTCTGAACGCTACTGTGCGGCGACGAAACCCGCAAGGGCGCTCCTGACCCGTTCAAATGGTGTTTAACGGTGAAACTAGTGAGCTGTGTCCGAGTAGCTGTGACGCAAATACAGAATTGCAGCACCTTTTTTGCGTAAATCACCCTTCATTCTGATGAGTCACCGTGCTTGGCGTGGAGTTGCTCCACAAACTGTGCGTGGCGATTGAGCAAATATTGTTCATAAACTAGGTAGTCCGCGCTGGCCTCGTCATCTCCTTGGGCTTCTGCCTCGGACCTAAGTCTCCTTATTTCTTCTAGTTCGTTTCGAATCTCCCGCATCTTTGTTCGAACCGAATAGTCGTTGGAGCCAAGGATTTTCTTGTACGAGGGACTAAAGCCGTGCCAATTACTCAGTTGTTTGTCCAGTACTGCGCCCGAGATTAGGGAAGGACTGGGGGGGGTGCCGTAAATTTGTGCGCGCAAACGATCTGTAAATTTGCGCACTTGAGTTGGGTCGACTTGATCGTCTCGTCGGGTGTCTTGTTCACGGCGAATTTCATCGATGGTTTCTGTGCTGACGTTTGCGTCCAAGTATTCCTTTGCCAATCTCAGGAAAGTATTGGCACGGTAAATCAGAATTTTCTGCCCAGTTTCTGTTTGAAATTCAGCGACCAGTTCCGGTCTCGGCCCAACAATCTGGCCGGAAGATTCTACCCACCAATCTTCTTTCTTCTCGTCTGTCACCAGAATGACGGGCACTTTTTCTTCTTTTGCCATCTCAAGTGTTTGATACCAGAAAAGGTAGTCGCCACAGTTCGATCTTTTGTCGGCGTCACTTTTCGGATCTGGATGCTTTTTGGCATCCATGTAACCTGGAGGAACTTTGTTTTCGAACCGACTAGATGCAGTCTTTAATATTGCATCAAGCTCTCCAACAGGGACGCTAGGTCCCACTAAACCGTCGAAAATATCGGCTACAGCTTCTTTGATTTCGTCTTCCTGGATTCTTTTTTCTTGGGTTTCTCGGTTGGTGTCGAGTTCACTAGTAATTGTATCGATGACCTCTTCAAGTTTCGCAAAACTGTCTTTTGTCAAAAATGGATGACGCGTTGATCCAGAAAACTCTTTCTTCAACTCACCTATTGCTTTGGTAGTATCCTCGTAAGCTTTCGCCTGTGCTCGGATTACGTTGTCTCGGTTGTTCAGAAACTCAAACCCGCACTGCTCCGGCAGCCAGCATTTTTTACGATTATCCTTGAGTAGATCGAGAAACTCATTACGCGCATCATCGGAATAGCGGTACATGTTCAGCAGAACGTTCGCATCAAGAACGATTTTGGCATCTGCCCAGATTGTTTTGACTTGGTTTGGATTATACTCAAAGTGCCCTGGAAAACTCGACCGCATAGAATCCTCTTTCGAATCTCATAAGTTAGATGATGACAACTACCTCGAGTTGCAATGAGTTTCTTTGACCCAGACCAATAGTCTGAAAATCTCCATCGTCGTGTGTTTAGTCTAGAATATGCGTGGCTCACCTTGAAAAAAGGGGCAGAGTACGTATGATAAATCGGCGACTGAGCCAAGCGGGCAGCCGGTCACAAGCCGCGAAGGAGACACCGTCCTTCCAGACGCTTTTACTCCCTAATCAAATCCACACTATCACGCTCCAATAGCTTGCGCCACTTGGTCAGGGTTGTCCTGTGGGAGGTGCTTAGGAAAATCTCATCACCGGCAATCGTTCGTTTAAGAACCAGACGCCAGCGTTTGTCGAGGCCGCTCTCATCGATCAAGCTCTCGGTGCCGTTATCTAAGTCATTGTTGTTTAACGTAAATTAGTTTGTAAGATTTTTACTTAAGTCATTGATTTATATACGTATTGAGCTGATTTGTAATCAGTAGGTCCGCGGTTCGAGTCCGTGTGGGGGCACCACTTTCCAATTCACTACGATCCAAAGACATCCAAATATCCTTGTGATATACGTGGGTTGGCGATGTTCTGTGTCCGATGCTGTCTAATGGCGTTCGGTGAGATGCCCCCAGATTGGGGGGCTTTTTGGGGGCTTCGTGAATTTGGTAAAGAGGCGAGGCCCCCAGATGCCAATTAGCGACGTTCAGATTCGAAATCTAAAGCCCAGAGGAAAACCATATAAGGTTTCGGACTTTGAGGGGCTTTATCTTCTCGTGACGCCTGCCGGTTCAAAACTTTGGAATGTCAAATATCGGCTGCATGGAAAGGAGAAAAAACTGTCGCTGGGTGCGTATCCATCCATCTCATTAGCGCAGGCGAGAATGCTCAAAGAAGAAGCCCGTGCCAAGATTGCTCAGGGCTATGATCCATCTGCGGCAAAACAGGCAGCCAAGCGCGAAACCCGAGAAGCGCAGAGCCATACTTTTGAGAAAATTGGCGATGCTTTTCTGGAGAAACAGCGCAAAGAGGGCAAAACTAAAGCCACACTCGATAAAACAATCTATCATTTGAAGCTCGCGAACTCGGACTTTGGACGTAAGCCTATTACCGAAATCACCGCACCAATGATCCTTGCATGTCTTCGAAAAGTCGAAGCCAAGGGTAATTATGAAACGGCTCATAGGTTACGCGCGCGGATTGGGTCTGTGTTTCGGTTTGCTGTTGCCAGTGGGGTAGCCGAAACAGACCCCACCTACGCGCTCAAAGATGCGTTGATACGTCCAAACCGGCATCACCGTGCTGCAATCACTGATCCAGTTAAACTTGGAGCGCTCATGGTAGCTATTGACGGGTTTGACGGGCAAGCTACCACGCGAATAGCGCTGCAATTACTCGCTATGCTGGCCCAAAGGCCGGGTGAGATCCGACAGGCGAAATGGCTGGAGATGGATTTTGAGAGTAGAGTTTGGTCGATCCCTGCGGCCAAAATGAAGATGCGCCGCGATCACAACGTGCCGTTGCCCAATCAAGCCATAGAGCTCTTGTCGGAACTGCGGGGGATTTCAGGCGATGCTGAATACCTCTTTCCCTCGTTACGTTCTTGGCACCGCCCTATGTCGGATAACACATTGAACGCTGCCTTGCGCCGCATGGGCTATTCCGGTGAAGAAATGACCGCTCATGGGTTTCGTGCGAGTTTTTCGACTCTGGCGAATGAAAGTGGGCTTTGGAATGCGGACGCAATCGAAGCGGCTCTGGCGCATGTCGAGCGCAATGAAGTTCGCAAGGCTTACAATCGTGGAAAATACTGGGATGAACGCGTAAGGCTTGCGGATTGGTGGGCGACGCTGTTGGATAGTATCAGACCAACCTGAGCATTGATTTGAAGAAAATTTATAGACTTAAACACTGGTATTCCATCGAGGACGCGGCGAGCAGACTTTCTCTGACGCTTGTCGAAGAAGTGAATTCAGCTGAGGTTTTGGAGCTCGCTCTTGATGGCCACATTCACCTTTATTGGTTCATGCGGCACGTTTCTGCCCAAGAAGTAGTAAATCAAACCCGCTCGGTTTGGGTGTCGCCCGATAAGGATAACAAAGTCTTTGGGTTCGCGGCGGAGGGTCAGGACACCGTGGAAATCAAGTTTTCGGACTTTTTCCCTCTAGAAGGTCGGACTAGCATTTCCGTTTTGGATGGGCCGCATCGTTTAAGGTTAGACCTTTGTGGTGCATTGGCGGATTACCTTCGGGCGTTCTTAACTAAAACAGGGGGAGAGTTGACGTCGATAGATGGTTTTTTTGTAGAAGACGACAAGGGTTGCGTGTTCCAAGTTCTTGAAGCTTTTGGTGGGTCATATTTGAAGGAAATGTATCCAGAAGAACGGGTGAGTTTCCATGACGTGCGTGGATACTATCCTTCCGTGGATTGGCCAGCCTTTTCGGAGCTGGGTTTCACAAAGCATGAATTGGAGAGCTTTGAGAGTGCGCTTCAAAACAATGATGAAAAAGTGGTTGCTAGCCGAGAACGCCAAACGTTGTACAAATTGTTAATTGCAATGGCCGTGGACGGCTATGGCTACGACCTAACGGCTTCAAGAAGTCCCTTCACCAAGGAGCTTGAGGGAATTTTGGACCGGCTTGGCCTACCCGTCAGCGACGATACAATTCGACAAAAACTCAAAGAAGCTTCAGAACTGTTGGACCAAAACGCCGGAAAACAACCTAATTAGGTTTCATCCAAACCTAATTCGGCCATTTCCATTCTCGACCAAGATAGACCTGTTCCATCTTCAACAAACGAGATGAAACAATGTCTGATATTAGCGATTTCCCCCGTACAGGGTTCGTGAGACTTTCCCAAATCTTGGCTCCTGCTGGTCCGATTCCAGTTTCCAAATCGACGTGGTGGCAAGGCGTTAAAGAGGGGCGTTTTCTTCAACCCCAAAAGCTTGGGCCGCGCACGACAGTTTGGAAGGCCGAGCACGTTCGGGCGCTCTTTGAGGATCGGGAGGATGGGTAAACGGGCCAACCCGATGGCGGTCAAAGCTGCACTCTCATACGACTTCAATGAAGCTGCGGAAGCTTTGGGCAAAACGCCCGCGACGGTTCGCAGTTGGATCAAAGACGGCCTCCCTGTCATGAGTTCCCGCAAACCGTACCTAATTTCTGGTGAGGCAATCCGTCACTACCTTCGGGCAAAATACGCGGCAGCCAAGCGTCCACTTGGGCCGGATGATTTCTTCTGTCCAGGGTGCGGAGGTGCCCGCCAACCTATCGAGATGGCCGCAACCGTTTGGCCGATGCGAAACCGAACGATCCTCCTAAAAGGGGTTTGCACCACATGCGGCAGTACATGCACCCGCATGATTTCAAAGTCGCGGCTTGGGGAATTCGCTCAGCGGTTCCAGTTGTCGAACAAGGCAGACAGCAAACCCTAAGTGACACCGCCTGCAGCCCCTTAAACTTTCAAAATCTCTAACGAGGAACCACATGAGGAAACTTAACGAGGAAAATGAGCGGATCAAACGCCGCTACTTGCAATATCTTAAAACCGCCAAGCGGAAGGATGCAGGAACAGTTCTTAAGGCGGCTGAAGCAATTTTGCGGTTTGAGGCCAGCACGAACTATGCGAACTTTAAACGCTTCCGAATTGAGCAG
Source organism: Ruegeria sp. (assembly GCA_040829945.1). Lineage (GTDB taxonomy): Bacteria > Pseudomonadota > Alphaproteobacteria > Rhodobacterales > Rhodobacteraceae > Ruegeria. The sequence goes on along the minus strand of JBFOLN010000003.1, from coordinate 110,300 downwards.
GCGATCAAGTTTCACGACCGCATCAATGCTGAAATTAGCAAGACAACTGGCAGACCTTTGTCGAAATCGACCATTGCCTCGGTGCTGGCAGCGAACAAAGCGTTCATATTTTGGTTGGCTGATCAGCCCGGCTACAAAAGCCGTATCCGTTATTCCGATGCGGATTACTTCAACATGGACGCAAAAGGCCAGCGAGTAGCGAGGGCCACGCGTGAAACGCCGTATCTCTCAATGGAAATGGCCCGACACGCCTTCAACTACATGCCCGAAACCACGGACCTTGAACTGCGCAACAAAGCCTTGTTTGCGTTTTTGATGCTCACGGGTGCGCGTGATGGCGCTGTTGCATCCCTGCGGCTCAAACACGTCAACATGATCGATGGGTGCGTGTATCAGGATGCGCGCGAGGTCAGGACAAAGAACGCCAAGACCTTTACGACCTACTTTTTGCCGGTCGATGCCGCTTATCAGGCCTGTTTTGATCACTGGGTGAGCTATCTCAAAAAGGAAAAGCTGTTTGGCCCAGATGATCCGCTGTTTCCTCCTTCTAAAATTAAGCCGGTTGACGGCGAGTTCAAAGTGGTGGGCCTTAAGCGTGAAACCTACAAAAACGCCAATGCCGTTCGTGCGGTTATCAAAGAGGCCTTTGAACGGGCCGACTTGCCGCCCTTTACGCCTCTTGCGTTTCGCAAAACGTTGGTGAAATGGGCGGACACCACCTATCCAACCCGCGAGGCCTTCAAGGCGTTTTCGCAGAACATCGGCCACTCCAATGTTGTCACAACCATAAGTGCTTATTGTCCGGTCGACATCGAGCGTCAGGCAGAGTTGATAAGGTCCGCAAAGCCATGTTGAGACTTTCCCTCGCCCGCATTCTGCGTCATCAAAGGGCAAACACAACTTGAGAGCGACAGGCGATGACCGACGAACAAAAGAAGAAGCTGGAACAAAAGCTGTGGAACATTGCCAACACGTTGCGCGGCAAAATGAATGCGGATGAGTTTCGCGACTACATCCTAGGTTTCATCTTCTACAAATACCTTTCAGAGCGGCTCTACATCTACGCCAATTCTGTCCTGTCTGAGGATGGAATTGATTTTGCGGAACTCGATGAGACCACAGAAGAGGGTTCGGAGATCTCGGACGCGGTGGCTGAAGCGGCGATTGATGAGCTTGGCTATTATCTCAAGCCGTCTGAGCTGTTCGGTGCGGTCGCCAAGCGGGGCGGCAAGCCGGGAAATTTTATCCTCGAAGACTTGGCGCGCATTCTAAACAATGTGGAGCGCTCCACCATGGGTACGGATTCTGAGGATGATTTTGACGATCTGTTCTCGGATATGGATCTGACGTCCAGCAAACTGGGCCGCACAGAAGAGGCCAAAAACACGCTGATTGCCAAGGTTCTGACCCATCTGGATGAAATCGATTTTGAACTTGAAAAGGCTGACAGCGATGTTCTGGGCGATGCCTACGAATATCTGATTGGGCAATTTGCCAGCGGGGCTGGGAAGAAGGCGGGAGAATTCTATACCCCGCAAGAGGTCAGCACTATCTTGGCGCGGATTGTGGCTACTGGCAAAACGCGGATCAAAAATGTTTACGACCCGACATGCGGTTCTGGCTCGTTGCTGCTGCGCGTCGCCAAAGAGGTGGAAGTTGGCGATTTCTTCGGTCAGGAGATGAACCGTACCACCTATAACCTTGCACGCATGAACATGATCCTGCACGGGGTGCACTACCGCAATTTTGACCTCAAACAAGAGGACACTTTGGAGCACCCCCAACATGCGGACAAGCGGTTTGAGGCAGTGGTGGCGAACCCGCCGTTTTCCGCCAAATGGTCAGCCAATCCGCTGCTCCTAAATGATGACCGCTACAGCCAATACGGACGGCTTGCGCCCGCGTCTAAGGCGGATTTTGCCTTCGTGCAGCACATGCTTAATCAGCTGGATGAAAACGGCACCATGGCGGTGATCTTGCCGCATGGCGTTTTGTTTCGTGGCGCCGCTGAGGGGCATATCCGCGAGTATTTGATTAAGGAACGCAATTGGCTTGATGCAGTGATTGGCCTGCCAGCCAATATCTTCTACGGTACGTCAATCCCGACTTGCATTCTGGTGTTTAAGAAATGCCGAGAATACCCCGAGGACATTCTGTTTGTTGATGCCAGCGCCTGTTTTGAGAAGGCTAAGAACCAGAATTCACTGCGTTCTGAGGATATTGAGAAGATTGTAGAGACATACAGGGGCAGGTCGGTAGAAGAGCGATTTTCCCATCGTGCTCCACTGTCTGAGGTGGCGGAGAACGACTATAACCTCAACATCCCGCGCTATGTGGACACGTTTGAACCCGAAGAGGTGATAGATCTGGCCGAGGTGGCGTCAGAGCTTCGCAAAAATGAGGAGAGCATTGCGTTGCTGGATGAACAGATTGCAGGGTTTTGCAATGAACTAGGCATCGAGGCGCCGGTATGACGGCGGCCGCGCAGGTGCCTGCGTTGCGGTTTCCTGAGTTTGGGGGGGAGCTACAAAGCACAAGGCTCGGTGACCTTATGACAATCACGTCGGCGTCCCGAGTCCTTAAAGAAGAATGGACCGAGGAAGGCGTACCGTTTTTTAGATCCAGTGACGTAGTCTCGATTTACAAAGGGACACGAAACGAAAAGGCTTTCATTTCCAAAGCCTTGTTTGACAAATTATCCAAGAAGAGCGGTCGCCTTTATAAAGATGATTTGTTGGTAACCGGAGGCGGCTCGATTGGAGTTCCCTATTTGGTTTCATCAAATGATCCGCTGTACTCCAAGGACGCGGATTTGATTTGGCTGAAGAACGGTGAGCAAACGAACGGACCGTTTATCTATGCTTTTTTGACATCTCAAGTATTCAGGAAGTATCTCAAATCTATAAGCCATATTGGTACCATTTCTCACTACACAATTGAGCAGGCCAAAGCGACGCCTATAAGGCTTCCCTCTCTACCCGAACAAAAGAAAATCGCGGCCTTTTTTGAGGTGATAGATGCCAAGATCACAGTGTTGCAAGAGCGGCAAGCGGGGCTTGAGCGCTACAAACGCGGGCTGATGCAGGCGCTGATTAGCCAAACCCTACGCTTTACCAAGGACGACGGCACCGCCTTTCCAGATTGGGAAGAAAAACGGTTGGGGGATGTGTTTGAGGTTACACGTGGGCAAGTACTTGCGATGCCAGAAACCTCACCAATCCCGACCATCGAAAAGCCGTTCCCGGTGTTCTCCTCTCAAACAAAGAATAATGGTCTCGCGGGTTACCATAATGAGTACCTTTATGAAGACGCGATCACTTGGACTACTGACGGTGCGAACGCTGGGGATACGCGATTTCGCTCGGGGAAATTCTTTTGCACTAATGTTTGTGGGGTCCTTCTAAATTCAGAGGGTTATGCGAATACTTTTGTTGCTGAGATGATCAACCAAATTTCCGAAAGGTATGTTTCTTATGTTGGTAATCCAAAACTGATGAATGGTGTCATGGCAAGCATAAAGCTGAATTTCCCTCACCCGGAGGAACAAGCCAAAATTGCTGAAGTGCTTTTGGCAATGGACGCCAAAATCACAACGGTGGCGCAGCAAGTTGCGCAGATGCAGGCCTATAAAAAAGGCCTACTTCAGCAAATGTTCGTGTAGGCTAGCAAATGGAGCGACTAAAAAGTCTGTTGATGGAAAATTTGGGTACTCTTCCTGAGTTTGAATACTATCTGCCTATAATTGACAAAGCTTTGAACTACGAACAATCACGACCAGATACATCAATCGAATGCTGTAATTCACTGCTTCAGGGGTTTTCGAAGACAATCATTGTGAACCTGGAAGGTGTAGAACACGCCGATTTGGACAAACCCAGCGAAGCCAAAAGTGACAAGCTGATCAAACGAGCACTGAAGTGCCTCAAAGAAAATGATGACGTTTATGAAGATGATTTCGCCACGCGCGGAGCTTCATTGGCGTTGGCAATTGCCTCTCTTAGAAACGCTAGGGGCGACATAACTCATGGCAAGGCCGTGCCAAAGAAACTGCAGAGTTCGTCTAGCCTTGCTGAAGTTACCAACGAAGTCACTGCAACAATTCTCCGATATATGTTCGCGACGTACCTACCGATCAAAGTGGCTGCAAATGATCAAGTGCAGGAAGAGCCTCTCGAAGAAGTTGAGGAAATTGCATATGAAGACAATCCAGATTTCAACGATTACCTCGACGACTCAAATCCAGTAGAGGGCAAGCTCTTATACAGTGAAGGTTTGTTTCACTTGTACCTCGAGGACTACGAGATTCGGCTAGCAGAATACAACAATATGATGGAGGAACTATCCTCGCCAGATTTGGAAATCGACTGATGACGCAATCTGAAGCGCAGCTTGAAGCCGATCTTGTCAAACGTCTCACTGAACTGGGTTATGACTCCGTTGTCTTGTCTGACATGGACGCAATGCGAAAAAACCTGCGGGCGCAGTTGGGCAAACACAACGGGGTAACGCTAACGGATGGTGAGTTTGCCAAGGTGCTCAACCATCTGGACAAGGGCAATGTGTTCGAGAAGGCCAAGACCTTGCGCGGGCGGATGCAGCTGACACGCGATGATGGGTCATCTATCTACTTGCAGTTTCTCAATACGCAGGAATGGTGCCGGAACCAATATCAGGTCACTACGCAGGTCACGGTTGAGGGCCATCGCAAAACGCGGTTTGACGTCACCTTGTTGATCAACGGCCTGCCGCTGGTGCAAATTGAGCTTAAGCGGCGCGGGGTGGAACTGAAGGAAGCGTTCAACCAGATCAACCGCTATCAGCGCCACAGCTACTGGGCGGATAGTGCGCTGTTCCAATATGTGCAGCTGTTTGTGATCAGCAACGGCGTGAACACAAAATATTACGCCAACAACCGTAATCAGGATTTCAAACAGACGTTTTTCTGGGCTCAGGAAGACAATACGCTGGTGACGCAGCTCGATGCCTTTGCCGATATATTTCTGGAAAAATGCCACGTCAGCAAGATGATCAGCAAATACATCGTGCTGCATGAAAGTGACAAGATACTGATGGTGCTGCGGCCCTATCAATACTACGCGGTTGAAGCGATTGACGGGCGGGTCAAGAACGGGCGCAAGAACGGCTACATCTGGCACACGACGGGATCGGGCAAAACGCTGACCAGTTTTAAGGCGGCTCAGCTGCTGATTGAGAATCCGAAGGTGGACAAAGTGGTTTTTGTCGTAGACCGCGCCGATCTGGATTACCAGACCACCAAAGAGTTCAACCACTTTTCTGATGGCTCTGTGGATGGGACCAACAACACTAAGGCACTGGTGGGGCAGCTGGGCGGTGATACCAAGCTGATTGTTACAACGATACAGAAGCTGAACACAGCGATTTCTCGAGACCGCTATGACGCCGCGCTGGAGGCGGTGAAGGATCAACGCGTGGTGTTCATTTTTGACGAATGCCATCGCTCACAATTTGGCGATACGCACAAACGCATCGTGAAGTTTTTCAGCAAGGCGCAAATGTTTGGGTTCACAGGCACGCCGATTTTTGCGGACAATGCGGTGGGCAAACGCACGACCAAGGATCTGTTTGCCGAGTGCTTGCATAAGTATGTGATCACCGATGCGATAGCCGACGAAAATGTGCTTCGGTTTTCGGTAGAATATTGGGGCAAGCTGAAGCGCAAAGACGGCAGTCTGATTGATGAAGAAGTTGCCGCGATCGACGTGCGCGAGTTTTTTGACAATCCAGAGCGCATCGAAGGGGTCGTGGATTGGATCATACAAAACCACGACAAAAAGACTCACAACAAGCAGTTCAGCGCGATGCTGTGCGTCAGTTCGGTTGATGCCCTGATTGCTTACTATGAGACGTTTCGGCGAAAAAAAATGGCGGGAGAGCACCACTTGCGGGTGGCAACAATCTTCACCTATGGACCAAACGAAGCCGATCCGGACGCAGACGGCATGATCGGTGATCCCGATTTGAACGTGGCGGACTTGCCTGTGGATGTGCACAAGCGAGATCGGTTGGAGAACTTCGTTTCAGACTACAACGCGATGTACCAGACCAAGGAAACGGTGAAAGACAGCGCGGGCTTTTATACCTACTACAATCATCTTAGTAAGCGCCTGAAAGATCGTGATCGCAAGGATGCTTTGGACAAGGATCGGCTGGATGTTTTGTTGGTTGTCAACATGTTCCTGACCGGATTTGATGCGAAAAAGCTCAACACGCTCTATGTAGACAAGAACCTAAAATACCACGGATTGATCCAAGCGTTTTCGCGTACGAACCGTACATTGGGCCAGCTGAAATCTCAGGGTAACATTGTGTGTTTCCGCAACCTCAAACCGAACACCGATCAGGCGATCACGCTGTTCTCAAATAAAGAGGCCATAGAGACAATCCTCATGGCGCCCTATGGCGATTACCTTGAGCGGTTCACTGCGGCGGTTGGTGTTTTGAAAAACATCGCCCCTGACCCTGACAGCGTAAATGATTTGAAGTCGGAAGAGGATCAGCTGGCTTTTGTACAAGCCTTTCGAGATTTGATCCGTTTGCGCAATATTCTGACCAGTTTCACTGAATATGATCCGCATGATTTGGCGCTAGAGCCGCAAGCCTTTGAGGACTTCAAAAGTAAGTACCTGGACATCAACGACAAGGTTAAGGCGGACAAGCCAGATGATGCTGCGTCTATCCTGGATGAAGTGGATTTTGAGCTGGAGCTCATTCAGCGCGATGAGATCAACGTCGCCTATATATTGGCTCTTTTGTCGGACGCCTTTGAAGAAGCCGACAGCCTTGATCCTAAAGTCAGAGATGGTTCCGAAGCTAAGAAAAAAATGGTCTACGACTTGCTTGGCTCTGAAAGGCATCTGCGGAGTAAGCGCGAATTGATCGAAAAGTTTATCGATCAACACATGGCGGCGCTTCCGAAAGGTCAGAGCGTCGCCGACGCCTTCAATGGGTTTTGGGATGCGGAAAAGTCGAATGCTATTGCCGAAGTCTGTGAAGCTGAGAACCTTGATGCAGACGCCTTCAAAGCAATGATCGAGCAATTTCACTTTACGGGAAAGAAGCCGCTTCAAGGAGAGATTGTGTACGCGCTAAAAGAAAAACCCAAGATTCTCGAGCGTAAGAGTATTGTCCAAAGGATCGGCGACAAGTTGTTACAGTTCGTTTCTACATTTGACGAGGGTCTTGGCGAGCTTTGATACGTAAGTCTGGGGGCTCTTTTGGGGGCCTCCATTCTTGACCGAAAAAAATAATCATTGCTAATCAAAATCTTATATTATCAATGGGAAGTCGTGTGGGACCATTTAATCAATAAAAAACAACGAATTACGACACCTTTCGACGTGATTTCCAGTTGGTGAGCCGCGAAGCAGAAGTATATCAGTCACTGGGTGAATCAGCGTTATCTTTTCCACAAAGCATACTGGCTGATAACGTAGTAGAAGCGAAGTAGTCAGATGAACCAGAGTCTAGTGCGTCTCCAACGTTTACATAGTCTAAACTGCTTGGAGTGGCGCGTGACCATGATACACCGCCAATTTCTAGTGTAAGCGAACTATATGGAAGGGTGTTTCCAACGCTACTAGTTGTTGAACACGACTGTATCGGCGGATCACTCTCGTCTACCGTCCAAGTAATCAAAGCCATATCAGCGAACAAATCGGCCCCCAAAGACTGGATAGCCCCTGCCGTGTCATTGATTGCGAGAGTGGCTTGATAAGTCGCGGCTTGAACTGCGCTAGCTGCGCCGAAGAATAGAGTTGTGATACTCAGCAAAGTCTTCAACTCATAAAGCTCCGCCCATGTCATTTCAGGTCTGTCGAGTCGTCCGCACATTCGGCAAGCTTAGTAAAGCAGGGGGAACGTTTGGTGAACTATTTGATGGTTGGCGACGAGGCTGACGGTTACGCAACTCGGAGCGGCAAACCTCAAAAACTGACATTGATATCGACCCAATTGGCGACCCGGGGAGGATCGGGTCGCCTTTCTTTGTTAGCAAGTTAGCCGTCGCTGGGCGGCAGGATACCTGCTTCTTTCGCGACCTGAATCTCGCTCTGATCCAATGTACCATCGCCATTGGCATCCATAGCTGAAAAGGTCTCTACATCGACGGTTGGGGCGACAGCCTGCACCTCTTCTATTGTCAGCACGCCATCTCCGTTGACATCCGCAGATTGTGCGGCGACCAGCGTGGGTAATCCAAAGGCGACTGCTGCAAGAACTGCGACTTGTTTTGTTATCATTGTATTGGCTCCTAAGCGGTAGTTGAGTGTTTCTGTCCAGACAGGAACTAGAGATACCCATAGGCAAGGAGCGTCACCCGTCTTGCGGGAATCGATGGCTTTTGCGCCAATCTCCGCGTGTTTGATTGAGTCGCGTCTGCAAGCGTCTGCTGGGCAAAATTCCCCCAGCATGGCTAGGCGGTTTATGCCCGAGTTGAACCGTGTAACACGGCAATGCTCTGCTCAAAGCCTCTGACATGTTCGGTTTCGCGAGCTGTGCCATGCAAGAAAACAGAAACCAATCAGGAGTGTTGAGATGTGAATGTCAGTTATGTGGACAAAGCTGCCGTCCACTCTGCGCAAGACAATGCCCGCACCCGGCCCAAAGTGGACATCGCGCTTCTGCGAAATGAATAACTGTCGTAGCGGTTCGTTTCCAATTGATGACCTTTCATTACAGCTATCCTTGATCAGGAGAACCTCCATGCTCGTCCAGGTCCAACACCGCAGGGTCGATCATGCGTTTGCTGGCGCTTATCTTGACAGAGTTCCGCATGGCTTTACTCCGCCGGAGTAATCTCCGGAAACGTGCTTCGTCGAGCACAAGCAATGTCGAGGGTGCCAACACCCGCACGTTCACGCGACGGGGCCGTTGCAATAGCATGGCCAATTGCCCAAACATTTCGCCACGCCCTAACCGCGTGGTGTGTCTCCCGAGCTCCACTTCAACTGCCCCGGAAGCAATGAAGAATACACTCCGGGCAAATTCTTCTTTGGAAATGATCGTGTCACCCGCGTTGGCGTAACGGGTACGCAGCGCTCTACTGAGTTTTCGCAGTGAAGCTTTGTCGAGATCAGAGAATAGTGGAAACTGCCTGACCAAATCCCGCCCCTTTAGGGCGATGTCTAGCACCGGACGCCCTTCAGATAATGCACGTCGTGCGGCCACTTCCTGCATCAACACTGAATAGAGCTCTTCGCCTACCAGGCCGTCCTCGCGCATGACCGCGTATTCTCGCTCCTCCAGTCGCAATGCCGTCCTTCGGATGAACCGCCGCTCCAGCTTCTCCGCATAGCCTGGATATTGGAGCCGCAATCCGTCAAGCGCTGTCTCAACCGCCTCGGATCGGCGCTCCAACAGGTCGTCAAGCAACTCCGCAACCCGGCGACCGTGGATCCGGCGTATGCGACCACGGACAAATCCATCTAGATCCCGAAGGATCAGGCGCTGCATGAGCAGTCTTTCGAACCTGTCAGTTGTAATACGAGTGAGCGGAAACGAGATTCGAAGCCGGTTGTGCAGGAACACGGCGATCCGAAAAGATTTGCCATAGACGACGGATCGATTGGAGGCGCGCTGATAGCCGATCCGACCACCGGTCCTTGCGCCTTCAATGAGCCGATCCGCATCGGACAGAATTTTTTCGCTCAGAACTGATGACATGGTGCGCTCTCGCATCCGGGCCAAAACGGAATCCCGCTCTGCACCGGCCAACGCAATAAGGCCAAGCGTAATCCGGTCACGATCAAGGATCTCCGCGCTGTCTTCGGCGGCCTTTACAGCCTCGTCGAGGCGTTCGCTAAACTGTTTGGCTTCATTTCTTACAATTTGGTGGGTCAGGTTGTAGTTTTCTGCAGTGCGGGACACATCCTCGCGGACTGATTGCAATACGACCGCGACCACCTGGCGCGACAATGCCGTATCAAGCGGAGTGAGTTTGTCGAGCCCTAGCTTTGTGATCACCGTTCGCAAGGTTGTTCCTTGGACAATCAGTGTAAACAGCGTAAAGCCAGTGGCCAAAATGCCGACCAGGCGCTTGGTTTCGATTGGTACATGAGTGCTTTCGGTAACTGCCAGTGCCAACGCCAAAGTCACGGCGCCCCGCAGCCCACCCCAAAGCATTGCGGTGCGATAGGGGCGTTCTACAGCTGGCGACAGACCGATTGTCGTTAGCAAGGGCAACAAGCCGAACAGAACCGCCGCCCGCGCCAGTGTTGCAGCAAGCACCACCACAGCCAGTAGGCCAAAGTCAGACGGCTGCACCCCTTCCAACAGTCTCGGTATCAACAATGCTGCAAGAATAAAGATCAGCGCTCCGGCCCAGTGTGCCAGAAGATCCCATACTTCTTGCAGATTTGTCCAAGCGACCGGTGATAAACGACCGGGGCCGGTGAGGTTGAGCGTTAAACCTGTGACCACCACTGCGATAACACCCGAAGCCCCGACGCTTTGTTCCGCGACGATATAGGCGAGGTATGGCAGCGCGACGGAAATCGAAATTTGCGCCATGTCCCAACGGTCTACGAAAGCCATCATCCAAACCGCCAAACGTGCCATAAGCCAACCAGTGAGTGCTCCGCCGGCGATCAACAGCGGAAACTGCCCCACGGCTTCGCTTAGTGATGGATCAGGTCTCCCGAGCATCACAAAGCTCATGAATAGCCCGAAAAGAGCAATCGCGGCAGCGTCGTTAAGGAGGCTTTCACCCTCGATTATTCGCGATAACCTGCGTGGTGCGGAGATTGACCTAAAAATGCTGACAACCGCCGAGGGATCAGTTGTCGATACGATAGCACCAATCAACAGGCAGGCGACCAGCGGTAACGCACTTACCCAACTGAGCGCATAACCAATAGAGAGGGTAGCCACAATCACCGCCACAACGGCCATCATCAGGATGGGCATCCAGTCATCCAGCATCCTGCGCAGGTTCATGCCGAGTGTCGCCTGGAAGAGCAATGTTGGCAGAAAAACATAAAGGAAGACGTCTGACCGGATCGGCAAATCAATAATCGCCTGCGCTCCTGGGTTCAGCGCATCCGTCAAGTCAGTATTGAGAAAGAACGTTGCGCCAAGCCCAATCACTACCCCCAAGACGGCGAGAATAACGCTGAAGGGCAAACCCAATCGAGCGGCCAGTGGCTCCGCCACGCCGATTACAACAAAAAGAGCAGTAATGATGGTCGTAATGACGACGATATCCATGAGTACGTACTATCTGAGAACTCGAACTAAGGGAATTCGCCCCTCCAACCGAATCGGCTTTGTGGGATCAATGTGTTAGCTCACAAACATCCAGATTGTGCAGTTGCAACGAATGTTTGCAATGGCGGGCCGCTCTTTGACACTAGCTCTGTAAGTGAACCGCTAGAATATGTCGACCACCGCGCTTTGCAAAGTCCGCTTCCTGCGCATTGCTGTAATTGGGGCATAGCGCAGCTTCGGTCAGTTTGGGCTCATAGCCGACATCCGACTAAACCGGTGTGACGGAGCAGAACTCGTAGCGTGCTGACAGTTGACCCGCTGAACACCCCCCATTTATAGCGGGCTGAATATGACGGGCTTTTTGTGGTATACTACGCTGGCCTCCCAATCTGGGAGTAGGGGAAGAACCCACCGTCTCGCAAATGATTGAGAGTGAAGGTGGTGAGGGGCTGGATGAGGGGGTCTTAGCCAGCCCCTCTCTCTTGAGGGGGTATCCGGAGTGGTAGTGTTGTTCCGTTAACCCCAATCTACCTCGTTAGCGCTTTGTCCGAAATTGGGGGATTCCCGTAGACCCCCTATTTTCTTATCTCAGACACAATTCAAACACGCTGCACCGATACCAAGTAGATGCGGCGCGTCGTGATGGGGATTAGTGATTTCAATGAGGGGGTACGAGTTCGGCGCGTCGCACATCCTGCCATCAGAAGCCCTGTATTCACCGGCGGTCTCTCTGGTAAGACTTTGCCTTATCGAATAGGTCAGAGGTACGAAATGGTACGAAGACTTTTAGTCCTGGCACTCCTATTGCCCACGTCGCTTGCGGCAAGTCCATCGGCAACGGTCGAACTCAATACGTTGCGTCAAAGCCAAGGCCTTCCGGAGCTCAGCTATAGTCGGAAATTGGAGAGAGCCGCCAGGTCACATGCCGAGGACATGGCAAGAAAAGGTTTCTTTTCGCATACCGGCTCCAACGGTTCTGATGTAGGTAGGCGGGTGCGCAAGGCGGGCTATGACTGGTGTTTCGTTGCTGAAAACATCGCCAAGGGGCAGAACGGTCTGGACGCTGTGATGTCGGCTTGGGCGCAATCGCGGGGACATCGTGCCAATATGCTGTCACGCAAGGCCAAGGAGTTCGCACTGTTCGAGGCAGCGGATCGTACATGGGTGATGGTTTTAGCCGCGCCTTGTCAGTAGTTTTGTACGGTAGGTTAACCTTACCCAGCCCCCACATGACTTGAGTCGTTACTATTTCCCCATCTTCGCCGCCGCCGGGTGGCGCTTCGTAAACCAGGACGTCAACATGCACCTCAGCTTGTCTACCGTGCTCGCGTTTTTCTAGTTTGCCTACTCTTGTGCGGATGCTCATAACCGGTTCTTCAGTGCTTGCTTCCAAGGCAACTTGCCCAGATCCTCAACTCTGGCTTTATAGTCGGTCAGGGCTTCATTTCGCTGGCGTTCAACAGCCGACGAGTTGCCTCGACCCCAGATGATGTGAACTCTGATACCGTCGCTGGCGAAAAGTGTTTGAAATACGCCGAGCCCGGTTCCTGCGCTGTCGTTCTGGCATTCCAATTTCCCGATGCGGTTTTTGATGCTCATTTAACGGCCACCAGTGCTGCAATCCGGCGTTCCAGTTCGGTGGTTTCCAGAACCCGCCTGTACTGCTCTTCGAGCCCCATTACGGTTGCACCTTGAGCAACACGTCTCCATTCTGCATTGAGGAGGCCGCCATCTGGACCAAACTGTCTAACGCGTTCGAACTCTTGATCTAGTGCGTATTGGATTGTCGACGGAATCCGTTCGAAATTTGTTCAAGTTTCAATTGCTCAGGGATGGGTTCTATGCCGGTGCGTTGAGAGAAGCTGAGTCGGTTGAAATCCTCCGATATGGTAGAAATCCTTCTAAGAAAGTCGCGCTACTTAAGCGTTGGAATTCAATGGGGTAGAAGGAGGTCAAATTCGCCGGCACACGTGCACAGCCGATGGTGCGATCCACCAGAGGTGAAAGCTGATTTGCGTTTAGACCCCGCAGCTTCGGAACTCATTCTTGCACCATCCTAGTTCGTCGCGAGAAGTGTCGGGCTCTTTATGCAAATCAAAGAACCTATGCAGTTTTGGTCCTGCGGGCAGCTAATTTACCCGCAGGTACGCCTCAACGCCGACTTATTGCGTAGCCGTCATTGCCGTTCGCAAGAGCTGCGGGCGGTCGGGCTGGGAGGGCAGGAAGACCGCTTCTGATCCGGCATCCAGCGCCGAGAGGCTCGCATCATACCATTGCATCGCAATGTCGTTGCGTTCATGCACACCGAAACCTTCTCGCAGATGGTGTCCGATCAGCTCTCCATAGGCAGGTTCGCCCATCGCAACCAACATCAGCGCAGAGCCAACTGCGGTATCCATGTTGTCCTGACGATAGCCCATTGCCAGACAGACCTTGCTCGTCGCGACGAGGTCCTCAGGGCTCAGTCCGGAGTCCAACGCAAGCTTACGCATCTGTGATTCAGCATCGGTTTTCGAGCTCAGAGACAGCGCGTCAACCTGAGGTGCTAACATTTCACCAAATCCGTCGCATTGAGCTGCGATCTGATCCGGTGTCAGCCCTTGGACGTCTTGTATCAGATCCTCACCGCGCGCCATTGCGTAGCTACGGGCCAGACAGAACTGTTCGCTAAGCGCAAAATCAGCATCAGACATGTTTGCCAGCGTCGTATAGCCGCCATTGGTCGAGGTTTGGAGCATGACCGCGCTGCAGCGATTTGCGAGTGAAGGTTTTGTCGTGCCGCCAGAGAACAGGCTTGGCAGGCTGGCAGATGCAGTTTGGCTGGTATCGGTTGCGGGCTGCTCATCTTCCTGCGGCGTGGCCACAGGAGTCGCCTGCACCGGAGCCTGAGGAACGGCTGCCAAAGTAGTGCCGGATTGGACTTGCCGACGGTACTCCATCAAAAGAGGTTGACCTGCAAGCTGAGTTGAAGCCTGACCACCGCTGGTCCCCCAGTAATAGGCCTGCATCAGGAAATCGCGCTGATACGGTTGGAAGTCACGACCATTCACCGGGTAGCCCATCGAAATCTGATAGCGTTCAATTGCTGCGCGGGTTCCGCCGCCAACCTGGCCATCGACCCGACCGGCATTGTACCCGAAATAGTTAAGCGCCGTCTGTGTCTGCGCACCTTGCGTGGTCGACGGTATGCCTGACCGATAGGTCCTGGTGGTCGTGGTCCGGGCGTTCTTCTTTTTCTGCTGGTCTTTACCAACTACATATCCAACAACACCACCGACGACGGCACCGCCGATGAAGTCGCCTGCATCAGCCTGCGCAATCTTGGGCGCATATATCGCCAAACTGATCGCGATGCTGAGCGTTGAAATTAAACGAATAATCATGACTTACCTCCAAAACAAAACCAGAGTATCCGAAGAGTATAGCACAGCCGTGGCGAAGCGTGGGAAATTGACGATTGTCAGATGTATATCCATGGGCGGTTTTAAGCTGACTTTTGGATAGCCTTCCGCCCGCTCGGCCACGTCTTATAGTTGGTTATCTGGCATTGATTACCATGATGGGCCAAGGAATAGTGACTTTGGAACCAGTGCCAAGGGTAACAGATAGACGGCCAAACTTACGAGTGCGCTAAAAAAAGATAAACTCATCAGTAAGCAAGAACGGTCTCATCTCAAACGGCCCGTTGTCGTTAGCTGGGTCCGCCTGTTCTTTTTGACGTTCAATCTCATTCAGCAGGTAAAAGATCCCAGCGGACGTGCCGGCGAGATCACTTGGAACCTCGATCTGTCTAAGCGTTGACCTCATCTGAGAGCACTTCGCCACAGCAGCCTCCGATTTTTAGATCTTGCTACAGCATACACATTGCACGCCGAATTACCTAGGCGAACCGCATCAGAAAAAGCGAGGCCATGTGGTTGCGATCGATATTGCGAGGCTCAAACTGCTTATGGTTGCAATTTTTAATGGAATTTTCAGGCGCGACAGCAATGCAGAAAAAGGAACCATCCGGAAACATGTCCCCCCGCACCCCTGCCGTGCTTCAGGGTACTGACCAAAGCCGTCCACAGCTTTCTGCAGGTCGAATGACATTGTGCTAGGCCGTCCACTGGGCGTAATTCGAATTGCTCGGTCAAATGTCGGGTTTAAGAGAACGTGACGCCTTCGTGTAGCGTAATGCTAGCTTTCTCCACTGGATCTGGGCAGGGTCAGACCTATTCAGCTAAGCCTTAAGTCAATGCGAGAATTGGCAACGCACGTCTTCGCGCTGAAGTCGTGTTGTACAGCCCTTAAATCACAGACAGTCTAATCTGCGTTGATGTCTGAAAGCCCCCGTGCCAGGGCATTCTCAACGTTGATCAGCTTTTTCGGACGACTCCTCCTCGGGCGCAGTGTCTGATGATTTCAACGACAGCGGCGGGTCTTGCGGTTCTTCTGAAATTGGCGCTGGGGCCGCAGGTGGAGTGGCCAGTACCTCTTGCGGGCCCGGAACCGGGTGCGCGGTGGGGGTGCAATCGGCCTCAGGTGTCTCGGCCTGCGATACATCCATGGTCAGTGCACGGCGGAAGACCAGCACGTTTCGCCAGTTTGTGGTCGAGCCGGTTAACCCCGAACGCTCTTCGCTGGGCAGAAGTTCGGCGCGCTGATATTCCCAGCCATCCTGCCCCATCTGGTTCAGCAACTGCTCGATCGAGGTGGCAAACCGGCCTTCGGGCGTCTTTACGCCCTTGGCCTTGGTGCCCTTTTGAGGAGCGGGGACAACTTTGTATTCGTAGCGCTGCATCGACTGGTCCTGATTGCCTGACCCGGGCAAACTAACATTTTGACAGGCGGGCGAAAGACAAGATCACACATTGGCGAATTTCGGCCCGCACTGTTGCTTTAGCCCTGCGCCGCCTTCCCGACCAGCGACAGGCAGGTTTCGGTTGCGACCGCCATGTCCTGCACCGAGATCCATTCCAGCGGTCCATGAATGCACTGCATGCCAGTAAAGATATTGGGTGTGGGCGTGCCGAATTCAGTAAGGCGTGATCCATCGGTACCACCTCTGATCGGCACGGATATGGGCTCGATCCCTTGTTCGCGACAAGCTTCCCGCGCCAGATCGACTGGGGTCATGTCCTTTTCAAGCCAATAGCGCATGTTGCGGTATTGATGACTTATGTCGCAAGTGATGGTCGCGCGCGGCTCAGTCGCTTGCACCGCGGCGCAGACCTGACGGACAATCTCGCGCTGGGCTTCCAGCGCATCCATTTCGAAATCGCGTAGGATCAGCTTGATCTCCATTTCGGACGAGCCGCCATTCATGTCGGTGACATGGATGAACCCCTCGCGCCCGTCCGTCACTTCGGGCGTCATCGTCGCCTGAGGCAGGGTCTGAACGATCTTCGCCGCCAGATGCGCGGCGTTCACCATCTTGTCTTTAGCCAATCCGGGGTGGATCGACACTCCAGTGATAGTGATCACCGCCCGATCAGCCGAGAAGCTTTCATATTCGATCTCACCCAGTTCTTGCCCGTCTAGCGTGTAGGCGAAATCCGCCTCCAGATCCTTGGGCAGCTGTTCGGTAACACCGCGACCGATCTCTTCATCCGGGGTAAAGGCGATTCGAATCGGGCCGTGGGGCACATCCTTGTTCTCTAACAGGTGCCGCGCCATGGTCATCAGGATCGACACGCCCGCCTTGTCATCAGCCCCTAGTAACGTAGTGCCTGAGGCAGTGATCAGATCATGTCCGATTTTTTCAGCCAGATAGGGGTGTTCCTCGGGTGAGAGCACCAGATCGGGATCATCGGGGAAGGTAATTTCTCCACCGTTATACCCTTTGATCACCCGAGGTTTGACCCCGGTCGCGTTGAACTGAGGTGCTGTATCCACGTGCGCCAGAAATCCGATCGTCGGTCCGTCGGCCGTACCGGGTATGGTTGCCACCACAACGCTGTCCTCGGTCATCTCAACATCCTGCGCACCAATCTCGGTCAGCTCTTCTTTCAACAGGTTCAGCATGTCGAACTGGATTTCGGTACTGGGGGTCGAGGGCGAGGTCTCATCGCTCTGACTGTCGATGGCGGCATAGCGCACCAGCCGGGTTTCCAACTCCTGATCGAAACGATTTTTCATGGATGCTCACCTCTCTGACTTGGCGAGATGAGAATGCGCATTCGGGCGGGGAGTCAAGCCGATGGCTTGCCCGTTTTGAGCGGTCTGAAATTAACTTTTTGTTATGTACAAGTCGAACAAACCCCTGTGCGGGGTTTGTACAACTCGGAAGATTTACGAACCCAGCTTTTTGCTGACCAATTCGTTGACGGCCTTTGGATTGGCCTTACCGCCGGTGGCTTTCATCACCTGACCGACGAACCAGCCGGCCAGTTTCGGGTTCACCTTGGCCTTCTCGACCTGCGCCGGATTGGCGGCGATGATCTCGTCCAAAGCGGCCTCGATGGCGCCGGTATCGGTCACCTGTTTCATGCCGCGCTCTTCAACGATCTGCGCCGGATCTCCACCTTCAGTATAGACGATCTCGAACAGGTCCTTGGCGATCTTGCCCGAGATGGAATCCGACGAAATCAGATCAATGATACCCGCCAACTGAGCAGGAGAGACCGGAGACTCGGTGATGTCGTGATCTTCTTTTTTCAGGCGGCCAAACAGCTCGTTGATGACCCAGTTCGCGGCCAGTTTGCCGCTGCGACCCTTGGCGACCTCTTCAAAATAAGCCGCTGATTCCACCTCGGCAGTCAAGACCGAAGCATCGTAGTCGGTCAGGCCGAACTCGCTGATAAAGCGAGACTTTTTATCGTCCGGCAGCTCCGGCAACTTGGCAGCTATGTCGTCGACCCACGCTTGTTCGATCTCCAGCGGCAGCAGATCGGGGTCAGGGAAGTAGCGATAGTCATGCGCCTCTTCTTTAGATCGCATGGAGCGTGTCTCACCCTTGTCCGGATCATACAGACGGGTTTCCTGATCAACCGTGCCGCCACCTTCAACGATGGCGATCTGACGACGTGCTTCGACCTCGATCGCTTGCTGGATAAAGCGCATCGAGTTCATGTTCTTGATCTCGCAGCGCGTGCCCAGATGCGAAAAGTCCTGTGTTTCCTGATACTTCTCGTAAGCACCCGGCAAACAGATCGAGACGTTCACGTCTGCCCGCAGGTTGCCGTTCTGCATGTTGCCGTCGCAGGTGCCCAGATAGCGCAGGATCTGACGCAACTTGGCGATATAGGCAGCGGCCTCTTCTGGACCACGGATGTCGGGGCGTGACACGATCTCCATCAGGCAAACGCCCGTCCGGTTCAAGTCCACAAAGGACATATGAGGATCCATGTCATGGATCGACTTGCCCGCGTCCTGCTCCATGTGGATGCGTTCGATCCGCACCATACGCGCGGTGCCGTCACCCATCTCGACCAGTACTTCACCTTCACCTACAATAGGCTGATAAAGCTGGGAAATCTGGTAACCTTGCGGCAAGTCAGGATAGAAATAGTTCTTACGGTCAAAGGCCGATTTCAGATTGATATCCGCCTTCAGGCCCAGCCCGGTGCGCACCGCCTGTTCAACGCAATACTCGTTGATCACCGGCAGCATTCCCGGCATCGCGGCGTCCACGAAGGCCACGTTCGAATTCGGCTCGGCCCCGAATTGGGTCGACGCCCCTGAGAACAGCTTGGCATTGGATGAGACCTGAGCGTGCACCTCCATCCCGATCACCAGTTCCCAGTCGTGCTTGGCCCCGGCAATGGTTTTGGGTTTGGGCATTTCGTATGTCAGGTCGAGCATGGCGCGCCTCATTTCCGCAGAAGTCTAAGCCTGCGTATTAGGCCCGGCGCGCCAAAGGGGCAAGGGGCAATGGCGGTTTAGTTCCCCGAGAACTGCAGCCCCGAAGGTGTAAAGGTCACACTCTGCCCACTGCGCAACTCGTCCCGCAGCAGGTTGGCGATGGCCTTCAGCGCATCGCGGCGACCACGGGCAGCAAAACGCTCGGCCGAGTTGACGCGAAGGCTGTTATTGAACCCGTTCGCCGCATGGGCCCAGATCAGCGGATGCAGTTCGGTCAGGTGGTCGCGGATCAACCAGTTTGCGGCCTCGCATATCTGTTTTCGCGCGACATCAGCGCGCGGGTTCTGACCCATACCGTTTTGCAGGGTGATGGAACAATATGCTGCCAGCAAGTTGATCGTTTGTTGATCCGGGCGTCGTGCAACAATGTCGCGCAAACCTTCCAGAAAATACTCGACATCCACCCGCGCGCAGGCCTCGTCATCCAGTGCGATGGCGTCGAATTGCACCCAGGTATATCCGCCCGCACCCCAGGTTTCCTGTGTGCGCGCAGCGTTGCGAAGGGCCTGGACCTCAAGCTGTTCATAGCTGCCGAACCAACGTGGCAGCAAGTGGCTGCCCATCGCACGCATATTGCGATGGTTTCTCGGATCCAGTGTGATGAGTGCCTCGTACTTGTCGGCCACGCGGGTTCGAGGGCTGACGTGACCTGCCAACAAAGCGCAATCCGCAGCAGTAACTGCAGGGCTGTCCGGCATTGCCGCCTGGCATACCGACAGCAGAACGGCGGCGCGATCAAAATGTGCCGCGCAACGTGATTGATGCAATGGAGGCAGCGCATCAGGATGCGCCGTTCCCCGCCAGGCCCAGGCCAGATCAATATGGGCCAGCGCCACCACCAGTGCGATCATTGGATCGTCAGGGTGGTTTTGGATTTCACTTTCCAGTTCTGATATCCCACCCAACAGATCATAGTCCGACAGTGCTTTGCCGTCCGACAGCGCATGTTCTGCCGCCAGCACCACATCGGACCGGGCGCCGAAGGCCAGGAGTTCGATGATCGGCTGCCCGCAGGGAGTGGTTTTACGTTCTTCATCGGCGGCGCTCATCTCTTGCGAAAGGTCGGCCCACATATCTTGCCGAGCCAGATGGCGCCCACGTTCAATCACCTGATGCCCGATCACATCATTTGTATCCATATCGGCGATGGGGATGTTCAATTGCCCCGATGCGACAAGCCAAGCAGTGGCATCGGCGACTGACGCGGGCAGAGGCGTTGGGGTGGGATCAGAAATACCGACAATACGGGCGGCAAAAGCCTTGATAGACCAAAACATGGCGAAACTCGAACTGGAACAAACTTATAACTCGTTCAGTTTGCCAAAAAACGCGTTCAGTTCAAGTGTGCGCTACTCCAAATCCACGATTCCTGGACTAATGTGGCCCTGAATCCATGAATCGTTTCAAAAAACTCCAAAATGATGACGTTCAACCGCGAATCCCGCCTGCTTCAGAACATCTTCAAACAGTTTGTGAGGCGGTAGCGATTCATCTGGCAGACGCACGCGCTTGTCGGATTTCAGAACCGCCGAGACACGTACCGAGAAGTCCCAGCGGGTGTCGAACCGGAAACGATCGACCTCGGACAGCTTGAGCTCTCCCTGACGTTGGCCGGTATGCCAACACAGGGTGTCATCCGTCAGCTCCATGCCCGCGCTGGTGTCTTTGATGACATCCCACAGCGCGGGCAAGGTAGTCAGGGCCAGCAGGGCGACAAGCCACCAGACCGCATCAAACAAGATCATTAGCCCGATCAGAAACGCATAGATGCAGATCAGGATAAGAACCGTGCGCTGGCTTCGATTCTGCCGGATGAAACCATACGGAGTCATGCGCCGAGGATGCGCGAGACCATTTCGGTCGTGTCTCGGGACAGGTTTGGTGTCCCGGCAATGCGGTTTAGCTGCGCGCGCATCGAGGCCTGACGGTCAGTGTCATACCGTTTCCAAGTTTGGAACGCACTGCACATGCGAGCCGTGGTTTGCGGGTTCACCGGATCGAGCCGGATCAACCAGTCGGCCAGTAGCGCATAGCCCGCTCCATCAGCCTGATGGAAGCCCGCATGATTGCCAGCCAGAGAACCCATCAGTGCGCGGAAACGGTTGGGGTTTTTCCAATTGAAATCAGCGTGATCGGTCAATTTGTGCGCGGTTTCAACCGTCTTTTCGGGTCCTGTCATTGAGACCTGAAGGGCGAACCATTTGTCCATCACCAGTCGGTCATGCTGCCACTGGTCGTATAAGGCAGCCAACTCTGCTTCGCCTTTGCCGGCGCGCAGCAGGCAGGACAAGGCGGTCAACTGCAGGGTCATATTGTCGGCGCGCCCGAATTCCTCAGTCGCCTTAACGCCCCCGTCCAGCCGTGAGGTCAGGGCCAGCGCTGCACCACCCAGGGCACGTTTGCCGGATTGCTCGGCGTCCGGTCGGTAGGGTGCATCCACCAGCGTTTCGCTGTGAAGTCGTGGCAGCAGGTCCTGAACGTGTTGGGCCGTGGCCTGTCGAAGGGTTTCGACCGCCTCCCAGATCGACATCGGATCGGGGGTAACCCCCTTTTCATGCAGAGCTGCGGCCAGCTCCGATTGCGTTGGTAGGCCCAGCATCAGTGCGCGATAGGCCGGGTCCAGAGCCTCATCACGCAGTACAGCTAACAAGCCATCAAGATAGTCGGCATCCGGGGCCGCCTCATCGGTGATCATGCGCAGCAGCGTTTCCTCGGCCAGCGACCGCCCGGCCTGCCAGCGGTTGAACGGATCGGTGTCATGGGCCAGCAGGAAGGCACGTTTGGCATTGCTGATCTCATGTTCAAGGATCACAGGGGCCGAGAAATCGCGGAGGATCGATGGTGCAGGCTTAGCGGTAAGGCCAGTGAAGGTAAAACTCTGCTCGGCTTCGGTCAGTTCCAGCACCTCGGTGGCGCGCACTTCATCCCCGTTCGGGCCAAGCAGGCCGAAGGCGACCGGGATGACCTGAGGCTGCTTGTCCTCTTGTCCCGGCGTCGGTTCGGTACGTTGGCTGAGCGTCAGAGTATAGGTGCCATCGGCCCAATCTTCAGCAACTGAGACACGGGGGGTGCCGGATTGGCTGTACCAACGTTTGAACTGGGTCAGGTCGCGGCCCGTGGTGTCTTCAAACACTTTCAGCCAATCTTCGATCGTGCAGGCCTGTCCGTCATGGCGATCGAAATACAGGTCCAGTGCTTTGCTGTAGGCCTCATCCCCGACCAGCCGTTTCAGCATCCCAATGACCTCGGCGCCTTTTTCATAGACGGTTGAGGTGTAGAAGTTGTTGATTTCCTGAAAGCTTTCGGGCCGGACTGGGTGCGAGAGCGGCCCGTTATCTTCGGGGAATTGCCGCGCGCGCAGGTCTATGGCGTCGTGGATGCGTTTTACCGGGGCCGAGCGCATGTCCGATGTGAACTGCGCGTCACGGAACACGGTCAGGCCCTCTTTCAGGCACAGCTGGAACCAGTCACGGCAGGTGATGCGGTTGCCAGTCCAATTGTGGAAATACTCATGCGCGATGATCGCCTCGATCCGTTCGAAATTCATGTCGGTCGAGGTCTCGGGGCTGGCCAGAACGGCTGATGAGTTGAAGATGTTCAGCCCCTTATTCTCCATCGCGCCCATGTTGAAATCGTCCACAGCCACGATATTGAATACATCCAGATCGTATTCGCGACCATAGACGTCCTCGTCCCATTTCATTGACTTTTTCAGGGCCTCCATTCCGAAGGCACATTTGCCCTCGTCACCTGGACGGACCCAGAGGTTCAGTTCGACGTCGCGACCGGATTTAGTAGTGAACTGGCCGGGATGGGCGACCAGCTCTCCGGCGACCAGCGCAAACAGGTACGCGGGTTTGGGCCATGGGTCGACCCATTCAGCCCAACCTTCGCCTTTGCCCGAAGGGTTGCCGTTCGACAGCAGCACGGGAAGGTCTCCGTTGATACGCACGGTAAAGGTGGACATCACGTCGGGACGGTCGGGGTAGTAAGTGATCTTGCGAAAGCCCTCGGCCTCGCACTGGGTGCAATACATGCCGTTCGACATATAGAGCCCTTCAAGCGCGGTGTTGTTGCCGGGGTCGATCTCGACCTCAGCCTCCCAAATGAATGGTGCATTGGGAACCGTCACGGAGAGGCCCTCGGCGGTGACATCGGGTACGACTTCGGTGCCGTCGACTTTAGCGCTGATCAGTTTCAGCTCTTCGCCGTGCAGAAAGAAGGTCTTGTCCGTTGAGTCAGGGTTCGGGCGGAATTTGATGCGCGAGGTCACTCGAGTGGCATGGTCGTCCAGGTCAAAGGTCAGATGCACGCTGTCCACCAGATAACCGAATGGAGTGTAGTCTTTCAGATAGATCGTAGTGGGGGCGGCATCGCGCATCTGGGACCTCATCGGCTGGGAATCTGGCGCGACGTTATGGTCTTCGCCCAGTCGCTGCAACCAGCCCGCCATTGTCTCCCCCGAATTGAAGCAGTTTTGCGCTAGGTCGAATACCACTCACGTCGGGACAGAAGTTGCCTATCGGAAACGAACGCCCTAATTGAGGAGCGCATACAACGGCACACAATCGTAGGGGATTCGGAATATGAGCAGCAGAGAGACCCGCAGCGGGCTGCAGATCGATCCGGTTTTGGTGGACTTCATCGAACAGAAGGCGCTGCCAGGCACAGAGGTTTCGGCAAACGATTTTTGGGCGGGTCTGGCGCGTTTGGCCAATGAGCTGGGGCCGAAAAACCGCGCGCTGTTGGATAAGCGGGCCGATATCCAAAGCCGCATCGACGGCTGGCATGCTGCACGGCGGGGTTTGCCTATCAATGCGGGCGAATATCAGTCCTTTCTGCGTGAAATCGGCTACCTCGTGGAAGAGGGTGGGAAATTCGAGATCGAGACTGCCAATGTCGACCCCGAGATTGCCTTGGTTCCGGGCCCTCAACTGGTTGTGCCGATCACGAATGCGCGTTTCGCATTGAACGCGGCCAACGCCCGCTGGGGTAGCCTGTATGATGCGCTTTATGGGACAGACGCGTTGGGCGATCTGCCGACAAGTAGGGCTTATGACACCGAGCGCGGGGCGCGGGTCATCGCCTGGGCTAAGGCCTTTCTGGATCAAGCTGTGCCGCTTGCCTTCGGATCTTGGGCGGATGTGTCCGGATTGAGTGTTCAGGATGGCGCCCTGATGCCGACGCTAGCTGATCCCTCTCAATTCGTGGGTTACGGCGGGGTGATCGGGAAACCGGAATTTGTGCTGCTGAAAAACAACGGTCTGCATATCCAGATCATGATTGATACGCATAGTGCAATCGGTGCGACCGATCCTGCGGGTATTTCTGATGTGCGCCTTGAATCTGCGCTGTCCACGATCATGGATTGCGAGGATTCGGTTGCCTGCGTCGATGCGGCTGACAAGGCTGTGGCCTATGGCAACTGGCTGGGTTTGATGAAAGGCGACCTGACCGAAGAGATCAGTAAAGGCGGCAGAACCTTCACCCGTAAACTTGCGCGAGATTTGGCGTTCAATGCCCCTGATGGCGAGGCCAAAACCCTAAAAGGGCGGTCGCTGATGCTGGTGCGCAATGTCGGTCATCTGATGACCAACCCCGCTGTGTTGGATGCCGAAGGACGTGAGATTGGCGAAGGGCTGATGGATGCGCTCTGCACCACGCTAATTGCCATGCATGACCTGAAGCGCGAAGGCGGCAACTCGGTCAAAGGGTCGGTCTATGTCGTCAAACCCAAGATGCACGGGCCCGAAGAGGTCGCTTTTGCCGTCGAGATCTTCGACATGGTCGAAAACATCCTGGACCTGCCGCGCAACACCGTGAAGCTGGGTATCATGGACGAGGAACGCCGCACCTCGGTCAACCTCAAGGAATGTATCCGCGCTGCTAAGTCGCGCGTGGCCTTTATCAACACCGGGTTCCTCGATCGGACGGGGGATGAGATTCATACGTCGATGGAGGCCGGTCCGATGCTGCCAAAAGGCGACATTAAAGACACGCCCTGGATTGCGTCTTATGAGGATCGCAATGTCGATATCGGCTTGGCCTGTAGTCTCAAGGGCAAGGCGCAGATCGGTAAGGGGATGTGGGCCATGCCGGACCGGATGGGCGACATGCTGGCGGCCAAGATCGGTCACCCTCAATCCGGTGCGACCTGCGCGTGGGTACCATCCCCCACCGCCGCGACCCTACACGCGACGCATTATCACGAGGTTGATGTGCTTACACGCCAGAGCGAGTTGGCCGCTGGTGGTGCCCGTGGTACTCTGGACGACTTGCTGACTGTCCCGCTTCTGGGTGGGCGCAATCTCAGCGCGGATGAGATTGCCCGCGAAATCGAAAACAACGCACAGGGCATTCTGGGCTATGTCGTGCGCTGGGTCGATCAGGGCGTAGGATGTTCGAAAGTGCCGGATATCAACGATATCGGCCTGATGGAGGATCGCGCCACCTGCCGGATTTCATCTCAAGCGCTCGCCAATTGGCTGCATCACGATTTGATCAGTCAGGAGCAGGTGATGGCGGCGTTGCAAAAAATGGCTGCCGTTGTGGATCGGCAAAATGCCGAAGACGCCAGCTATAAGCCGATGGCACCCGGTTTCGACGGGATCGCGTTCCAAGCGGCCTGCGATCTGGTATTCAGAGGCCGGGTACAGCCTTCGGGTTACACCGAGCCTGTGCTTCATGCCAGGCGACTGGAACTGAAAGCCAGCCAAGGCTAAGACCAACGAGGCAACGGGGTGTTTTGCCCCGTCGCACCTATCTGGATAAAGGACATCCTCATGCCGATTTCTCTGCGTAAGGCCCGTACGATCATTCGAAAAACTCTGGAAAAAGGGCGGGAGATGGAACTCAAGCCGCTCTCGGTCGTGGTGCTGGACGCCGGGGGGCACGTGATTGCTTTTGAACGCGAAGATGGGGCGGCACCGGGACGGTTTGCGATCGCGCATGGCAAGGCTTATGGGTCGGTTATGTTGGGCTTGGCAGGTACTGCACAGATGCAGCGCGCCGAAGGGCAGGCCTATTTCATGGCTGCAGTGAATGGTGTCTATGGCGGCCAGGTAATTCCGGTTCCCGGCGGTGTCCTGCTACGCGATCGCAAGGGAGCCATAATCGGAGCGGTCGGTGTCACTGGCGACACTTCGGACAACGATGCGCAAGCGGCGTTGGCCGGCATCGAGGCCGCAGGGCTTACAGGTGAGATCTGAGTCCTTAGGGATTTCGACCTGTACGTTTGCTTGGCCATGCCAGCGCCGTGCTAGGCCAGATTGTGCGTCTCTGAACAAGCGCTTGCGCTACCATGCAGGGTCTGTGCCGTTGCGCGCGGCTGCAGCTGCCGATAGGTTTTGCGAGATGCGATCAAAATAAGGGACTTGGCATGGCGCGCCCCGTCGTCGGAATAATCGGCAACTCTTACCTGATGAATGATCAGTACCCGACCCATGCAGGCGGGACGATGAATTCAGACGCGGTGTCGAACGTGTCCGATTGTCTACCGCTGCTGATCCCGGCAGACCCACGCTATGTTTCGGTAGAGGAACTGCTCGAAGTTTGTGACGGTTTTCTGTTGACCGGTGGTCGTCCTAACGTGCATCCCGAGGAATATGGCGAGCCCGCAACAGCGGCACACGGCGAATTTGATCGCGCCCGCGATGCGATCACTCTACCATTGATCCGGGCTTGCGCCCATCGTGGTCAGCCGTTCTTCGGCATTTGTCGTGGCTTTCAGGAGGTCAATGTCGCCCTGGGTGGAACGCTTTATCCTGAAATTCGCGATCTGCCGGGGCGTCAGAACCACCGGATGCCGCCGGATGGTTCACTGGAAGAGAAGTTTGCACTGCGGCATGTTGTGACACTGACAGAAGGCGGCGTATTCCACCGCCTCTTTGGGGCTAATGAAGTGATGACCAACACTCTGCACGGCCAGGGGATCAAATCACTGGGTGAGAATGTGGTGATTGATGGTCATGCTCCCGACGGCACACCCGAAGCGATCTATATCGAGGGTGCGCCCGGTTTTACCCTGTCGGTACAGTGGCATCCGGAATGGGACGCGGCGAATGACCCGGTGTCGCGTCCGCTGTTCGAAGCGTTTGGACGAGCCGTTTACGCCTGGGCCGAAGGCGATGAGACGGCTCGTTTGCAACGCTCTGCCTGAACAAAGGTAGGCCCGGCGGAACGCCGGACCAGATGGTTCTCAAACCTGCAGGTTGAAGTGTTTGTTCAACGGCAGGCTACGCGCGCGCTCTCCGGTCAGATCGAACAGCGCGTTCCCTAAAGCGGGCATTGACGGCGGCGTGCCGGGTTCACCTACACCTCCCAGATGCTTGTTTGTCTCAAGTATGCGGACTTCTGTGACCGGTGTGTTGTGCATCCGCAGCGCGTCATAATCCGGGAAGTTGTATTGCTCGACCTCACCATCGGCGAAGGTGATCTCGCCATGTGCGGCAGCCGACAGCCCGTAGATCATGCCGCCGATCATCTGCGCCTCGACAGTAGCAGGGTCCAGCGCGAGGCCGACATCACAAGCGATCCAGGCTTTGTTGATGCGGATGGTTCCGTCATCGTCCACCACCTCGATCACCTGCGCGACCGGCGTGCCAAAACTGTAGGCCAGCGCCACGCCACGCCCGACTCCATCAGGGGTCTTGCCAGTCCAGCCAGACATCTCTTTTACAGCCTGCAAACATCCTGCCGTCGGCGCGTGTTCGGTGGTGGCCAGCTCCAACCGGAATTCCAGTGGATCACGGCCAGCGGCCAAAGCCATTTCGTCCAAGAATGTCTCGTGGAAGAACCCGTTATGGCTATTACCGACAGAACGCCAGAAACCCACCGGCACGGCCAGATCCGCGACATGGCCGCTCATGCGGTAATTCGGCACTGCATAGGGCTGATTAAAGAACCCTTCGACCAGCACCTTGTCAGGGCCGCCACCAGCAAAGCCAGTAACGCGCTCGACGGCCTGATGAGTAGGTGATTGTGAGGCAACTTTGCCGTCGATCATTACAGGCTTGCCATCTTTGACCGCGCCACGCATCCGGGCCATCGCGCCGGGGCGATAGAAGTCATGGCGCATGTCCTCTTCGCGGCTCCAAGTCGTTTGAACCGGCGTTCCGGGCATTGCCATGGCGATCTTGGTGGCGATTTCGCCGAAATCCAGTTCGCCCCGGCGACCGAAGCCTCCACCCAGATAGGTAGTGTGAATCTCAACTGCCTCAGTCTCAAGATCAGCGGTGTTGGCAACCCGCATCTGGATAAGGGTTGGGGCCTGATTGCCGCACCACAGATCCAGTTTGTCGCCAGTATAGAGCGCGGTGGCATTCATGGGTTCCATCGTGGCATGGGCCAGATAGGGAACGGTGTAGTCTGCCGTAATCTCGGTTGCACCTTCGGGCATCACATCCACATCGCCATCATCGCGCATGGTTGAGTTCGGAGCGTCATCAAATGCCTTGGCGATCTGTTCGAACAGAGCGTCCGTCTCAGGCGGGTAGGGTGCTTCGCCCCAATCCACGTCAATCGCCTCCACCGCCTGAATCGCCAACCATGTGTTGTTGGCGATTACTGCGACCCCGGTGCCCAGATCGACGATCTTTTCCACACCGGGCATGGTTTCGGCCGCGCTTGCATCAAAGCCGTTCATCTGTCCGCCCAGCCTGGGATTCATGCGGACCGAAGCGAATTTCAGACCTTCTGGCCGCACGTCGATGCCAAATTCGGCGGTACCTGTTGACTTGCCGGGTATGTCGACGCGTGGCAGGGACTTACCGATCAAGTGCCACTCTGACGGATCGCGCAGGGTGACCTCGGGTGGTTCGATCTGGCCGGCGGCTTCTGCCAGTTCGGTGTAGGGAATGCGCGTGCCATCCGGGGCAACCACGGCGCCACTTTCTGTCTTGAGTTGGTCGCGATCCAATCCCAGTTGTTCCGCTGCGGCTTGTTTCAGGGTCTCGCGCGCGGTGGCTCCGGCCATCCGCATGCGCTCGAACCCGTCCTTCATCGAGGTTGAACCCCCGGTGACCTGTAGGCTGAGCGTTCTGCCAAGCACACCCAACGCCTCGCCCAGATTGTGCTGGAAATCCGAGACATCATAGCCTTTGTTCGGCAGGCTTTCCCCCATGAGGGCGTGGTTGTAATAGGCCGCCGCAGCCGGTCCGTGCAGCACGCGGATATCATCCAGCTCCACATCCAGCTCTTCGGCGATCAGCGCCGCCCAGGTGGTCATGACGCCTTGACCCATTTCAGCACGAGGGGCGAATAGGGTCACGCCCTGCTGATCGATCAGGACAAAGGGGCTGAGTGCAGTTTCCCCTTCACGTGGCTTCAGCGGGTTGGCGGCGGGCCGACTTATGTAATAAGCCCCGAAGGCCACGCCGCCTACGATAGCTGCGGATCCGATCAGGAATGTGCGGCGAACGATTTTACCGATACGTCCCATGGCTCAGGCCTCCTTCAGCTTGGCGGCGGCATCGTGGATGGCTGCTCGTATGCGGGGGTAGGTGCCACAGCGGCACAGGTTCCCCTGCATCGCGTCATCTATGTCTTCGTCTGTGGGTGATGGGTTTTCGGCCAGCAAAGATGCGGCCTGCATGATCTGACCTGACTGGCAATACCCGCATTGTGCGACTTGATTGTCGACCCAGGCTTTCTGGATTGTAGCCATCGCATCCGGAGACCCCAGACCTTCGATCGTGGTGACATCGCCCCAGACATCAGAAAGAGCTACTTGGCACGACCGCACAGCCTCGCCATCAATATGTACCGTGCAGGCACCGCAAGCTGCCACGCCGCAGCCGAATTTGGTGCCGGTCAGCCCAACCTCATCACGCAATACCCACAATAGGGGCACATCATCAGGCAGATCGACCTGATGGGTCTTTCCGTTGACTTTTAGGGCCGTCGCCATGGCGCACCTCTTTTGGCTGTGGACGATTACTGACATAATTAATGAAAAGTGTCAGTATGTCAATTGACAAAATATACAAAAAATGTCAGAGCTTTTCGTATGGCGAGTGTAAGTGAAGATTCTAAATCTACGGCGATCCTGAATTCGGCTTTTCAGGCTTTTGCGACCTATGGATTTCGAAAGACCTCGATGGATGACATTGCAAAAGGGGCAGGGATGTCCCGGCCCGCAGTGTATCTGCATTACAAGAACAAAGAGGCCATAGTTCGTGAACTGACACAGTTCTACTATGGCGAAAAAACTGCGATGGTGACTGAGGCATTATCTGGCGCAGGAACTCTGCCGCAATTATTGGAGCAGGCGATTCAGGTACAATCCCGCGGGATGGCAGAGATTCTGGCATCGCCTCACGGGCTTGAGATGCTGGATGCCACGAAATCCATGTCGACCGATATTATTCAGCAAGGAGAGGCCGAACTGACCCGTATCTATGCGGATTGGCTGCGTCGCGAGGATGCTGCCGGTCGTGCGCACTTGCCCGTCGGACCGGATGAGGCGGCAAAGACGATCACGGCCTCGCTGAAGGGCATTAAAATGACAGCCTCCAGCGCCGAAGAATTTGAACAGAGCATTTCCCAGTTCGCCACGCTTATGGGCGCGGCGCTTGAGGTCAGGTAACCCGCTGGCGGACTTTGAATTCCGGCTTGTCCCAAAGCTTGTTGGTGATGATATCGGCCAGAATTTGGGCGGCCTGTTCCACATCGGCTTCGTCGATATATAGCGGCGTGAAGCCAAAGCGCATGATGTCGGGGGCACGGAAATCTCCGATCACGCCACGTGCGATCAAGGCCTGCATGGCAGCGTAGCCTTCGTCGAAATGGAATGAGACCTGACTGCCGCGCTGGGCTGGATCGCGGGGGCTGGCGAGCGTCAGCCCGGGGCAGGTGGCCTCAACCCGGGAGATGAATAATTCGGTCAATTCGATCGATTTGGCACGCACATCGGCCATTTCTGCCATATCCCAGATATCCATCGCTGCCGACAGCGCTGCCATCTGGATGACCGGAGGGGTGCCGACCCGCATCCGCTCGATCCCCTCGCCGGGACGATAGTCGAGATCGAAGGCAAACGGAGCCTCATGCCCCAACCAGCCCGAAAGCGCAGGTCGCACACGATCGGACAGACGCGGGGCAACATAGATGAATGCAGGCGCGCCGGGACCACCGTTGAGGTATTTGTACGTGCAACCAACGGCAAAGTCAGCGTTGCACCCGGACAGGTCGACAGGGACCGCCCCTGCGGAATGAGCGAGATCCCAGACCGTGACAACGCCATTGGCATGGGCCAGTTCTGTCAAAGCCTTCATGTCGTGCATCCGGCCCGAACGGTAATCGACCTCGGTCAGCATCAGAACAGCGATTTCTTCGGTTATATGCGCAGCGACGTCTTCTGGATCGACTACGTGCAGTTCATAGTCAGGCCCGAGTGACCGCAGCAGCCCATCTGCCATGTAAAGGTCCGATGGAAAGTTGCCGTTGTCCGACAGGACCACTTTGCGGGTCGGGTTCAGCTCCAGCGCCGAGGCGACAGCCTGATAGACCTTGATCGACAAAGTATCGCCCACCACAACGCTTCCAGGTTCGGATCCGATCAGCCGTCCGATCCGATCGCCCAACCCGGTAGGCATGGCCATCCACCCGGCCTTATTCCATCCGGTGATCAGCATCTGGCCCCACTCGTCCCGCATCATGCTTTCTACCTGATTTGCTGCAGCTTTCGGCAGGGGACCCAGAGAGTTTCCATCAAGATACAACACGCCTTCAGGCAAGTGGAACTTAGACTTGGTGGCGGCAAAATCAGTCATGGTTTCTCTTTATGCTGCTATCGATCTAGGGGTTAGATTTGGCCTATCTGATCTGGGACAACCTGTCCATTCCTACAGATCTGTAACTTCTTCATATCAGTGGCTGTCAACTTTTGCTGATGCGACAACCTGAGCTTTTGCTTTCGAGGTTGGAAAACGATAACACGTCGTCCAGAAACGACATGCATATGCGTGTCGCCGATTAGGGGATGGCCATGCGTCGGATCGACCTTCCACCTGTCTGGCTTGTAGGCTTCGCCGCGCTGGCTTGGATGCAAGCGCGTGTGCTGCCATTGGGGCTGTCTTTGGAAGGGGCCGTGTCCGATCTGCTCAGCGGAATATTGATCGGTGGCGGTATCATCCTCGCAATCATGGCGGTTGTCGAATTCCGTCGTCACCGCACAACCGTTATTCCGCATGAAACACCGACGGCCATGGTGCAATCGGGCATCTACAAACGCAGCCGCAATCCGATTTACCTAGGCGATGTGCTGATCTTGGCGGGATTGATCTTGCGCTTCGACGCGGTGTTGTCTCTGGTACTGATCCCGATCTTCGTCTGGGTGCTGGAACGACGCTTTATCATACCCGAAGAAGACCGCCTGCGCCGCACTTTCCGCGCTGATTTCGCCCGGTATGAACGCAAAACCCGGCGCTGGATCTGAGGGTGTGATCATCATGACACAGCGCTACAATTGCTGCGCTTGCGAAATAATCTTGCGCAGGATACATGTCTGCTTGTCATTCTATGCTGAACACCCACCTGGCCTGAATCTAAAATTAGGGGGAACCGACTGGTGAAAATTGGTACGCCGAAGGAAACGTACAAGGGCGAGAACCGGGTCGCGATGACCCCTGACTCGGCTTTGCAGTTGCAGAAACTGGGCTATGAGTGCCTGATCGAAAAGGGAGCAGGCGCTGCTGCGGGGTTCTCGGACGCCGCGTATGAAGCCGCCGGCGTTGAGGTCATGAAGACCGCTGCCTCGCTTTGGAAGGCGGCGGATATCATTGCCAAGGTTCGTCAGCCTGATGCCACCGAGCTGAAACGCCTGACCAAGGACAAAACCCTTATTTCCTTCTTTAACCCGGCTGGGAATGAAGACGGGATGGAGGCCGCCAAATCCAAGGGCGCGACCGTGATCGCGATGGAGATGGTCCCGCGTATTTCGCGTGCGCAGAAGATGGATGCTCTGTCTTCGATGGCCAATATCGCCGGTTACCGCGCGGTGATCGAGGCGGGCAACAACTTTGGTCGTTTCTTCACCGGTCAGGTGACGGCGGCCGGTAAGGTGCCGCCTGCCAAGGTGCTGATCGTTGGTGCCGGTGTGGCCGGACTGGCCGCGATTGGGACCTCGACCTCGCTGGGTGCCATCACTTATGCGTTCGACGTGCGCCCAGAGGTGGCCGAGCAGGTCGAATCCATGGGGGCCGAGTTCGTCTATCTCGACTTCGAAGAGGAGCAGCAGGACGGTGCATCGACTGGCGGTTATGCCTCTGTCCAGTCGGAAGAATTCCGCAACGCCCAGCTTGCCAAGTTCCGGGAACTGGCGCCCGAGATGGACATCGTCATTACCACGGCCCTGATCCCCAACCGTGAGGCGCCTGAGCTTTGGACCAAAGATATGGTCGAAAGCATGAAGCCGGGCTCGGTCATCGTTGACCTTGCAGCGGAAAAGGGCGGCAACTGCAAACTGACGGTGCCGGATGAGAAGATCGTGACCGACAATGGCGTGACCATCATCGGTTATACCGACTTCCCCAGCCGGATGGCAGCGCAGTCCTCGTCGCTTTACGCGACCAACATCCGTCACATGATGACCGACCTGACGCCCGAGAAGGACGGCAAGGTTAATCACGACATGGAAGATGACGTGATCCGTGGCGCGACCGTGACCCATGAGGGCGAGATCACCTTCCCGCCACCGCCGCCCAAAGTGCAGGCGATTGCGGCGCAGAAGAAACCGGAAGTCAAAGAACTGACCCCGGAAGAGAAAAAGGCGCAAGAGATTGCAGCCTTCAAGGCGCAGACCAAGCAGCAGTTCACTCTGCTGGGAGTCGGCGGTGCGCTGATGCTGCTGGTGGGGCTGATCGCTCCGGCCAGCTTTATGCAGCACTTCATCGTCTTTGTGCTGGCGATCTTTGTGGGCTTCCAGGTGATCTGGAACGTCTCGCACAGCTTGCATACACCGCTAATGGCGATCACCAACGCGATCTCGTCGATCATTATTGTCGGGGCGCTGATGCAGATCGGGTCGGGCTCGTTCCTGGTCATTCTGCTAGCGGCGGTGTCTGTCTTCATGGCCGGGATCAACATCTTCGGCGGCTTCCTCGTAACCCGGCGCATGCTCGCCATGTTCCAGAAATCTTAAGGAGGCCGGGCACATGGAATTTGGCTTCACTACTGCCGCCTACGTCGTTGCGGCTGTCCTTTTCATCCTTTCGTTGGGTGGTCTTTCGAACCAGGAAAGCGCCAAGCGCGCGGTCTGGTATGGCATCGTCGGTATGGCGCTGGCGGTCTTTGCCACGCTGGTTGGCCCGGGTTCAGGTCTATGGCTGCTGTCGCTGCTGCTTATCATCGGCGGTGGTCTGATCGGTCAGTAAGTGGCGCAGCGCGTCCAGATGACCGAGATGCCGCAGCTTGTGGCCGCGATGCACTCGCTGGTTGGTCTGGCGGCTGTGTTCGTGGGCTTCAACGCGCATTTTGAGATTGGCAATGTGGCGGAGGTCATGGCGATTGCTGACAGTGCGTCTCAGGCAGATCTGTCTGATCTGGGGGCATTTGCCAAGCTGATCGCCAAGAAGACCGCAGCCGAACTGGCGATCCTGCATGTTGAGCTGTTCCTGGGCATCTTCATCGGTGCTATCACCTTTACCGGATCGGTCGTCGCTTATGGTAAGCTGGCCGGCAAAGTGACGTCTGCTGCGACCAAGCTTCCGGGCGGTCATGCTCTGAACGCAGGCGCAGCGGCTTTGTCATTCATCTGCCTGATCTGGTACACCAACTCGGGTGGCTTCTTCCCACTGTTCTTGATGACGTTGGCAGCGCTCTTCATCGGTTACCATCTGATCATGGGCATCGGCGGTGCCGATATGCCGGTGGTTGTGTCGATGCTGAACAGCTACTCAGGCTGGGCCGCTGCGGCGATTGGTTTCTCCTTGGGCAACGACCTGCTGATCGTGGTGGGTGCGCTGGTGGGCTCGTCCGGTGCGATCCTGTCCTACATCATGTGTAAGGCGATGAACCGACACTTTGTCAGCGTGATCCTTGGCGGCTTCGGCGGCTCTTCCGGACCGCAGATGGAAGTGGAAGGCGAACAGGTAGCCATCGAAGCTGATGGTGTTGCCGCGGCCCTGAACGATGCCGACAGCGTCATCATCATCCCCGGTTACGGCATGGCGGTGGCGCAGGCACAGCAGTCGGTCAGCGAGTTGGTCCGCAAGCTCAGGGCCAAGGGCAAGAATGTGCGCTTTGCCATTCACCCGGTCGCAGGTCGTCTGCCGGGTCACATGAACGTGCTCTTGGCCGAGGCGAAAGTGCCGTATGACATCGTGATGGAAATGGACGAGATCAATGACGATTTCCCGGAGACGGATGTGGCAATCGTCATTGGCTCGAACGACATCGTGAACCCTGCGGCGCAGGAAGATCCGAACAGCCCCATCGCCGGTATGCCGGTTCTGGAATGCTGGAAGGCCAAGCAGGTGTTCGTGTCCAAGCGCGGTCAGGGCACGGGCTATTCCGGCATCGAGAACCCGCTGTTCTTCAAGGAGAACACCCGCATGTTCTATGGCGACGCCAAAGCTTCGCTGGACAAGCTGCTACCGATGATCGACTGATCCGCGGCATGATTATCAAAGAAAGGCGCCCCATACGGGCGCCTTTTCTGTTTTTGATATACCTTCGGAACACAGGAGGTGGATCATGGAAAAAGTAAACGGCATTGGCGGTCTGTTTTTTCGCGCCCGTGACCCCGAAGCGCTGAGCGCGTGGTACGAAAAACACCTCGGCGTCAATCACTACGACCCGGTGCCATGGAAACAGCGTGACGGGTACACAGTCTTTGCACCGTTTGCGCAGGACACCGAATACTTCGGTCGCATTGAGCAACAATGGATGATCAATTTTCGCGTCGATGATCTGGGGGCCATGATCTCTCAGCTAGAAGCCAACGGAATCGCGGTTGAAACCCGCGCCGAATGGGACAGCGAAATTGGAAAATTCGCCCGTATTCACGATCCGGAGGGAAATCCGATCGAACTCTGGGAGCCAAATCAATGAGATAGCGGGCTTGTATACCGAAGTATTCCCGTAAGTATATGAAATAAAAAGAGAATTGATGTATTTCGCCTGTGTCGTATAGTGCGCCGTACGAAGCGGAGCTCTAAATGACGCCAATAGATGACCATCCCCTGCGCTATGCGCTGGCCAATGAACTGCACGCGCGCCCTTTCCCTGTGGCAACGATGCCGTGCACGGTGGTCTTTCTGGCGATCAAGAAACCGGAAGCTGCTGCTGCGCGGGATCGCCGTGAGGATTTGGGCCACCTGATCAATCTGCTGGATCGTCATGGTGCACAGCATCCTCAGCCGGATGCTACGCACTACGCCGGTCAGATCGGTCGCCATTGGTTGAAGTGGGAACAGCACACGGAGTTCGTGACCTACACTGCGATTGCCCAGAACGTGAGTGAACGCGCGTTCAACCCGGCCGATTTCGAAGTCTTCCCGCCCGATTGGCTGATGGCCAGTCCGGGCCAGCGGGTCACTTCTGCAATGGTGCGTGTGATAGAACGTGAGGAAGACGAGACGGTTAGATCCAAACTGATGGATTGGTTTGAGCCGGAAAGCCTCGCAGTTGCCTGTGTGCTGGATGACACTGCCGTATGTGCAAGCGATTTCCGTATCGATCCGGCAGGACATATGCGCTTTGCACTGTTTGTGAGCGAAGGCACAGGAGAGCGCAGGACAGGTCGGATCGTCCAACGCCTGTGCGAGATCGAGACTTACAAAGCGATGTCCATGCTGGGCTTTGCTCGTGTCAAACAGCTGATGCCACGTATCGGAGAGCTGGACGGGCGACTAACCCGATTGATGGGCCAGATGACCGACAACTCGGCCCAGCCTGACGAGTTACTGCAGAATCTGCTGTCAACTTCCATCGAACTGGAAACGCTCTCGGCTCAGTGTTCCTTCCGGTTCGGAGCCACTGGTGCCTACGAGACCATCGTCAACCAACGAATCGAGGTTTTGCGCGAAGCGCGGTTTTTGGGCGGCCAGAACTTTGCCGATTTCATGATGCGCCGCTATGACCCCGCGATCCGAACTGTGAAGTCGACCGAGCGCAGACTGCAAGCACTATCCGACAGGGCCATCCGCGCAGGAGAGTTGCTGCGGACACGGGTGGATGTGGAACGCAGCGCTCAGAACCAGGCCTTGCTGGAAAGCATGGATCGGCGTGCCGATCTGGCGTTACGGCTGCAGCACACTGTCGAAGGGCTCTCGGTGGTGGCGATCAGCTACTATGCGGTCTCCCTCGTCAGTTATTTGCTTTATCCGCTGACAAAGGCCGGGATCAGCAAGGGTATGTTAACCGCGGCGGTGACTGTGCCGGTTGTGCTCGGGGTTTGGTTCGCCATTCGCCAAATCCGCAAGCGGTTGGAATAGGCGGTATTTGCCAAATTTCACAGGACCTGTAGAACAGGCGTGGTTTGGCAGGCTTAGCACGAGGGTATTCCGTGACCGGTATCGTAACCGCATGGCGCGCAGTCGCGACCATGTTCATCCTCAATGGTGCTCTGTTTGGCATCTGGGCTTCTCGCATCCCAGCTGTGCGCGACCGGTTAGAGCTAAGCCACGAGGCACTGGGCTATGGTCTGCTGTTCATGGCGGCGGGGGCGGTATGTTCATTCCCAATTACCGGGCGCCTGACCGATCGGTTTGGAGCGGTAGCGATCACGCGGGTCATCGCGGTTCTTTATACGGCTTCTTTGATACTGCTTGCGTTTGCGGGAGGGTTCTGGGCACTGGCCGTGTTTTTATTTGTGTTCGGAGCCTTTCATGGCTCGATGGACGTGGCGATGAACGCATGGGCAGCCGAGGTTGAGCAGGCCTATGACAAGCCGGTTATGTCTTCATTCCACGCGATGTGGAGCCTCGGGGCCGGTTTAGGTGCGCTCAGCGGCTATGCCGCAGTTCAGATGGGGCTGACAGTGGTGCAGCATTTCCTATTGGCGGGTGGAATCGTAGTGGGGCTGGCCCTTGCCCTGTCTTGGGTGCGTTGGACGTCTCGACAATCAGAGGCCGCGAAGGGATCGGTTTTTGCCTTACCGTCTGGTGCATTGGTTCTCGTTGGTTTCACCGCTCTATGTGGTGCTTTGGGCGAGGGCGCTGTAGCGGATTGGAGTGCGATTTTCCTCCGCGATATAACGGGCGCAGCTGAGAGTGTTGCCGCGCTTGGCTACGCAGTATTTTCAGTGACTATGGTGTTGTTCCGGTTGGTGGGTGGTTTTGTGATTTCTCGTTTCGGACCTGTTGCGACGGCTCGCTTCGGTGGGGTCTGCGCAGCATTGGGAGTTTTTGCCGTGGTGTCCGCAGGAGGAGCGGGACTGGCTCTGGCCGGGTTCGCATTGATGGGGATCGGCTATGCCGTGATCATGCCTTTGGCGTTCAGTCGTGCTGCGAATGATCCGAATGTTCCGCCGGGGCAAGCTATCGCGAGTGTCGCAACGCTAGGTTACGGGGGGTTGTTGATCGGGCCACCGCTGATCGGGTTTCTGGCTGAAATGATTGGCTTGCGCATGGCCTTTGCAGTGTTGCTGCCATTGGCCGTCCTGATCATTGTTTTGGCCGGCGCGCTGAGGCGCGCCGACTGATTTTGCTTAGCGCCCGCGAATACGCGGGTCGAGCGCGTCGCGCAGACCGTCGCCCAGATAGTTCACGCTGAGAACCGTCAGCGAGATCGCCAGACCGGGCCAGAACACGCGCTCAGGGTATTGCTGCAGATAATCAACGCCATCAAACAGCAGGCGGCCCCAGGTCGGGAAGTCCGGCGGGAAGCCCAGCCCGAGGAAGGACAGCGCGCTTTCCGTGATGATCGCCGTCGCAATTCCCAGCGTGGCCGACACCATGATCGGCGACAGCACATTTGGCAGGATGTGCCGGGTGATGATCTGGCTATTGCTGGTGCCGATGGACCGGGCCGCCAGAACGAATTCACGCTCCTTGATGGCCAGCACATCGCCACGCACGATCCGCGCCGTGGGCATCCACGAAGTGATGCCGATGGCGCAGACGATCAGGATGAAGATCCCGCGCTCTAACCCGAAGGCAGCAGACAGAGGCTCGCGGAACAGCAGCATCATGACTAGCAGCAGCGGTAGCAACGGCAGGGCCAGGAACAGATCAGTCAGGCGCATCAGTGGTCCATCCAGCCGTCTGAAGAACCCGGCCAGAACACCGATGAACGAGCCCAGAAACAGCGCCAACAGCATTGCGGTTATACCGACTGATACCGATGTCTGACCACCTGACATCATACGAGCAAGGATATCGCGGCCCAACTGGTCTGTCCCGAAGGGATGTGCAAGGCTCGGCCCTTGGTTGCGTGAGCGGATGTCGATCTGCGTCGGATCGATGGTCCAGATGTACGGCCCGAGATACACAGCCGCGACGATGAAGATGAACAGGATAGCTCCGATCATCGCGCCTTTGTGGGTTTTGAACTGATCCCAAACATCGCGCCACTGGCTGCGGGGTGGGGTAGCGAGTTCTTCCATCACATCGGTAGTGGGCAGAGCTGTTGAAGCGGGCGCAAGCCCTTCGTCCGGGACCAGTGTATCGGTACGATCATGATCAGTCATAACGAATCCTCGGGTCCAGAATGCCGTAAAGCACATCGGCGATTAGGTTGAACAGCACGATCAGCACGGCAAAGATGAAGGTCAGGGTCTGTACCATCGGCAGGTCATTGGCCTGAATGGCCCCGATCAGCAACTGGCCGATGCCGTTCACTTTGAACACTTGCTCGGTAATGATGGCCCCGCCGAAGATGGCTGGGATACCCAGCGCAATCACCGTGACCACAGGGATCATTGAGTTGCGCAGGACATGGACCATGACGACCGTGTATTCGCTTAGACCCTTGGCGCGTGCTGTGCGCACGTAATCCTGATTGAGGTTATCCAGCATCGAGGCGCGCATGAAGCGGCTAAGCTGTGCAGTGATCTGAAGCGCCAGAACCATAACCGGCATGATCATCTGTTTCAGCTGCAGCATGAAACTGTCCCAACTGTTCACCACAAGCGTGGTGTCATAGATCGATGGGAACCAACCCAACTGCACCGAGAAGATTACGATCACCAGGACGCCCGAGAAGAACGGCGGAACCGAAAAGCCGACCATCGACACGAAGGTGCCCATCTGGTCGAACCAGGAATACTGGCGATAGGCAGAATAGATGCCGATGGGCAGGGCGATCAGGATGGCAACCACGTAGGCGGTGCCGACAACCCACAGGGTCTGCGGGATACGCTGAACGACGATATCCATTACGGGCGAGCGGGTTTGCCACGAAATCACACGCAGGTCACCTTCCGAGAAGGTTGTACCGAACATTGCGTCGACCAGAACCTGCGGTTCGATCCAGAAGAACTGCACGATCCATTTCCAGAATCGGATATGCATCGGCTGACCGAGGCCAAGTGCCTCGCGCATCTTCTCTTTGACTTCGGGGGGAACAGTAAGCGGAACCTGCGCCATCGGATCGCCGGGTGCGAGTTCGAGGAGCAGGAAGATGACGAGGCTGATAAACAGGAGCGTCGGAACGGCCAGAACCAGTCGTCGAATGGTAAAGTTGAGCATTAAGAGGCGCCTTTATATGCGTCTTCTTGTTGGAGTGGCCTGCAATTGACCGCGCCCCGAAGATCGGGGCGCGGCTGTGCAGGATTAACGCTTAGGAACCTGTTTTGCGGTACCAGTCCGCAATGTTCCACAGCTCGCTGTCCCAAACGTTCAGGACAACACCACCCAGCGTGTTTGCGTGCGCCGACAGACGTCCACGGTGAACCAGCGGGATCATACCGCCGTTTTCAACCATGATGTCATTCAGCTTTTTCGCGATTTCAGCGCGCTGCTCCAGACCGGCGGTTTCTGCCAGCTGGCCATGCAGTTTATCGAACTCTTCGTTGCAGAAGCGGCTGATGTTTTCGCCCTGCCACTGGCTGTCCGGACGCGGTGCCTTGTCGCACAGACCGTTGCCCAGATAGGACTGCGGGTCGGTGCCGTTAAAGGTGTTGGCGTACATTTCAACGTCAGCATAGAACTTCTGGAAGGTGTCGGGCGAGCCCGGGTCACCACCGAAGAAGACCGATGCGTTAATGTTGCGCAGTTCGGATTCGATACCGATCTGGCTCCACCACTCCTTGATCAACGCCTGGAAGTCCTGACGAACGGCGTTGGTCGAGGTCTGGTAGACGATTTTCAGCGGAACGCCGTCTTTTTCACGAACGCCGTCACCGTCTGTATCGACGATACCCGCGTCATCCAGAAGTTTTTTCGCGCCTTCGATATCCTGCGTGTCACAGGACATTGAGGTTGAGTTGAACGCAGCAGGAGCCGGAACCCAGTTACATGTGACCTTGCCAGCCTGCCCATAGCCGATTTCCACCAGCAGTGGACGATCGATTGCCAATGACATTGCCTTGTAAACCGCCGGGTCGGTCAGGAACGGATGCGGATGCTTGGCTGTCGAACGCTCGCCTTCCGGAAGGTCGGGAGACGGGTTGGTCTGGTTCATCATGATGCGCTCGACCAGCGGACCAAAGCCTGCGACCGGAGTACCTTTGCCGCCTTCTTGCATCTGTGCGATCACTTCAGGCGCCAGTTGCAGGTTCCAGGCATAGTCGAATTCGCCTGTTTCCATAACGGCACGACCAGCTGCGGTTGCATCGCCACCGCCTTTGAAGGTCACGGTCGCGAACGCGGGTTTGGCCGGATCACGGTAGTTGTCGTTGGCCTTGAAGGTAATCACATCGTTCGGTTTGAACTCGGTGACAACAAACGGGCCAGTGCCGATGGGATTGAAGTTCTGGTCGGTACATTCCGGAGCTTTTGCGCCAACACAATCGGCGAACTGAGCGGCCTGAATGATCGGGCTCTCACCGCCGACAAAGGGGCCATACGGGAATGGGGTCGGAGCGTCGAAGGTAACCTTGACGGTCAGATCGTCCACGGCCTCGACCGAAGTCACGCCTTCGAACTTGGTCACCTGCGCGCAGCCGCCTTCGGGATGCATGCAGTAGTCAGCGGTGAATTTCACGTCCGCCGAGGTGAACGGCGTGCCGTCCGACCAGGTGATTCCCGGTGCGATTTTCCAGGTGATCGAGGTCAGGTCTTCGCTGACACCACCATTTTCAACGGTCGGGATTTCAGACGCCAGGTAAGGGACCATATTGCCGTCTTGGTCATAGCGGGCCAGCGGTTCAATCACCAGCGAAGCCGATTCCACATCCTTAGTGCCGCCTGACAGGAACGGGTTAAGAATGGATGGCGCCTGCCAGTAAATAATGCTGACATTGCCGTCCGATCCCCGCTCGGCAAAGGCCATAGGGGCCATCGCCGTGCTTGCAATCGCACCAAGCAAAAGGGTTTTGATTTTCATCATACACTCCATGTTGGACACGTACGTGTCTCGATTATCTCCGCAATGCCCGCGGATTAGGCGTGGCCGTTTCAGGGTTTAAGAATTTGAAATCAAACAAAAACGATTGTGCCGTTAGCGTGATTTCCATCCTCTCCCAACAACGGTTACGCGGCGTATCGAAACAGAGTTTTGGAAAATTGCAAGCCTTGGCGTGGGGAAAACCTGCAATGGGTTTGACTTTTCCTGTCCCCCGGCCTTAGCGTTTGGCACTCAATCCGAAAAGCCGCCAAGGGGAGAGCGCGCGTGCTGGATCAGCCAATTGCCCAGATCAGAAAACTGCGGGTCGAATTTCAAACAAAAGATGGCCCGGTGGTCGGCGTCGAGGATGTCTCGTTTGAGGTAAACCCGGGCGAAACCGTATGTATCGTTGGCGAATCGGGGTCGGGCAAGTCGGTCTCGTCACTTTCGCTGATGCGATTGGTCGAGTTCGGCGGCGGCGAAATTGCAGGGGGCCAACTGCTGTTTGATCGCCGCGATGGCGACGAGATGGACCTGTCCAAAGCCGATCAAGATCTGATGAAACAGATTCGCGGAAATGAGATCGGGATGATCTTTCAGGAGCCGATGACCGCTCTGAACCCGGTGTTCACAGTGGAACGGCAACTGACCGAAGGTCTGCGAATTCATAAGAATATG
The DNA here is from genome assembly GCA_040829945.1 of Ruegeria sp. Taxonomy (GTDB): domain Bacteria; phylum Pseudomonadota; class Alphaproteobacteria; order Rhodobacterales; family Rhodobacteraceae; genus Ruegeria. Next base: position 67,106 of record JBFOLN010000003.1, on the reverse strand, counting down.
ACGAAATCCGAAGCCGAGGCGCGCGCGCTGGAATTGCTTCGGCAGGTGCGAATCCCCGAACCTGAACGGCGTCTGAAACAGTATCCGCATGAATTGTCCGGCGGTATGCGCCAGCGCGTGGTGATCGCCATGGCCATGGCGTGTGAGCCGCGCTTGCTGATCGCGGACGAACCCACCACCGCTTTGGATGTGACCATTCAGGCTGAGATTCTTGCGCTGATGGATCGTCTCAAGCGCGAGACCGGAACTGCGGTGATGTTCATCACCCATGACATGGCGGTGGTCGCACAGATGGCGGACCGGGTGGTGGTCATGTTCCGCGGCAACAAGGTTGAGGAGGGGACGGTCAACGAAATCTTCGAAAACCCGCAACATGATTACACCAAGGCGCTGTTAGCGGCCGTTCCGAAACTGGGCGAGATGCAGGGTAAAGCTGCACCTGAGCCAATGAAGCTGTTGGGCGAAGAAGGCCAGAAAATCGCGCCGATCCCGGGCACCAACGAAGTTCTGTTGACCGTCAAGAACCTGACCACTCGGTTTGCGGTAAAAGGCGGTTTGCTGCGCCGGACCATTTCGAATGTGCATGCGGTCGAAGATGTCTCTTTCACACTGAACCGGGGGCAGACGCTTAGTCTAGTGGGCGAATCCGGCTGCGGCAAGTCATCGGCAGGTCGCTCGATCCTGCGACTGGTTGAGCCGATGGCGGGTGAGGTCGATCTGGACGGCGTCGATATCATGAAGCTTGATCAGGCTGGGCTGCGCAAGGCCCGGCTAGACATGCAGATGATCTTTCAGGATCCGTTCGCTTCGCTTAACCCGCAGATGCAGCTGATTGATCAAGTGGCGGAACCGATGCGCAACTATGGTGTTGCGTCCGGTTCGGAACTTCAGGATCGTGTGGCGCAACTATTCGACAAGGTGCAGCTGCCCCGCAGCTTCATGCGCCGTTTCCCGCATGAAATGTCAGGTGGCCAGCGTCAGCGGATCGCAATCGCGCGCGCCTTGGCGTTGAACCCCAAGCTGATCATCGCGGATGAGGCCGTTTCGGCCTTGGACGTTTCGGTTCAGGCGCAGGTGCTGAACTTGATGATGGAACTGCAATCAGAGCTTAGCCTTAGCTATCTATTCATCAGCCATGATATGGCCGTGGTCGAGCGCGTCAGTCACCATGTCGGTGTGATGTATTTGGGTCGGATCGTCGAACTGGGCCCGCGTGAGCGTGTGTTCGAGAACCCGCAGCATCCCTATACACAGGCCTTGATGAAGGCCGTTCCGATTGCCGACCCGAATAAACGTAAATCGGAAAAAGATCTGAACTTTAAACCGATACCGTCGCCGATTCATCCGATTGGATACAAGCCTGAGCCATCGAATTATGATGAAGTCGAAACGGGTCACTTCGTGTTGACAACAGACAGTGGGTACTGAGCCTAATGGCCGAACGCCTGACGCCGCTTGAGATCATGACCCGGCTGATCTCGTTTCCGACTGTCAGCCGCGACACGAACCTGCCGCTGGTGGATTGGGTCGAAGACTATCTGCAAAGTCACGGGATTGAATCCCATCGTTGGCCCGATCCGGATCAACCGCATAAGGCAGCTCTGTTCGCTCATGTCGGCCCATGGGAGGACGGAGCCATAGTACTGTCAGGGCATACGGATGTCGTACCCGTTGATGGCCAGCCGTGGAATACCGATCCATTCATCGTGACCGAGAAGGACGGCAAGTATTTCGGGCGTGGCACCTGCGACATGAAGGGTTTTGACGCTTTGGCGATTTGGGCCATTGTCGAGGCGCGTTACGCCGGAGTTAAACGCCCCCTGCAGTTGGCGTTGAGCTTTGATGAAGAGGTCGGCTGCACCGGTGCGCCGCCGATGATAGTTCAAATGCAGAAGGTTTTGCCCAAGGGTTCGGCCGTGGTCGTGGGTGAGCCGTCGATGATGCAGGCCGTCACCGGCCACAAAGGCGGTTTCGGGTATGATACGCACATTGTGGGTTTCGAAGTTCACAGCTCGATCATGCATACAGGGGTCAACGCGATCATGGAGGCCGCACCTCTGATTGACTGGGCCAACAAGCGAAACGCGGATAACATGGCGGCGGTGCCCGGTGATCTGGCAGCAGCGTTCGATCCTCCCTGGACCACTTGTCATGTAGGGATGATCGAAGGGGGGACTGCGCACAACATCACCGCCAAAGATTGCCGTTTTGTGATGGATTTCCGCGTGGTGCCGGGCGAACAAGCGACCCACTGGCGCGACGCATATCTCGATCAGGTTCGGCAAACCGAAGAGCGGATGCAGGCTGTTCACCCGGAAGCACGCATCGAGGTTTCAGAAGATTTTGCAGTTCCGGCCTTGGTGCCGGAAGACGAGGGCGAGGCCGAGGCACTTGTGCGCTCACTAACCGGCGACAATGCGACCCATGTGGTCAGCTATGGTACTGAGGCCGGGCAGTTTCAGGAAGCGGGCTATTCGGCTGTGATCTGCGGGCCAGGAGACATCGCTCAGGCGCACCAACCCAATGAATTCATCGAAGTTGCGCAATTCAATCAGGGCCATAAGTTCATGCAGAACCTAGTTGGGGTTCTGTCCAGCTAGCGGCTCGGAAGGAGACTGAAATGCCTGTCAAAAACCGGCTTGCAGAAATGCATGGCCAGATCACTGAGTGGCGTCGCTATCTGCATGCGCATCCGGAACTGATGTACGACGTTCAGGAAACCGCTGCCTTTGTGGTCGAACGGTTGAAACAATTTGGTGCCGACGAGATCACGCCAGGTATTGGCCAAACGGGTGTCGTGGCAGTGATCAAAGGTCGGAAGGACACCAAGGGCCGCGTCATTGGCTTGCGCGCTGATATGGACGCTCTTCCGATCGAAGAGGCAACCGGGTTGGACTATGCCTCGACCGTTTCGGGTAAAATGCACGCTTGTGGACATGATGGGCACACTTCGATGTTGCTCGGTGCTGCTCAGTATCTGGCTGAGACGCGGAATTTCGATGGCACTGTTGTTTTGATCTTCCAGCCAGCCGAAGAAGGTGGGGCAGGCGGTCTGGCCATGTGCCAGGATGGGCTGATGGAGCGCTGGGGCATTCAGGAAGTCTATGGCATGCACAATATGCCGGGCTTGCCGGTCGGGGAATTCGCCATCCGGCCTGGTGCACTGCTGGCCTCGTCCGACGAGTTTGAGATCGTGGTGACCGGCAAAGGAGGTCACGCCGCTGCACCCCATGACGCGGTCGATACAACATTGGTGGCCTCGCATATTGTTGTGGCATTGCAGTCGGTTGTGTCGCGCACGGTTGATCCGATCAAACGTGTTGTGCTGACCGTTGGAACGTTTGAAACCGACAGTGTGGCGTCGAATGTGATCGCCCACACGGTGCGTTTACAGGGTACCGTTCGCACGCTGGACCCCGAATACCGCAAAATCGCCGAGGAACGCGTGCGCCGGATCGCTGAAGACACGGCCTCGGCCTTTGGTGCCAAGGCTGAAATGACATGGACGCCGGGTTATCCGGTGACGGTGAATTCCGAGGTCGAGACCGGCTATGCCGCCGACGCCGCAGAGGCAGTGGCAGGTAAGGTCAATGACAGCACTGATCCAATCATGCCGTCAGAAGATTTCGCATACATGCTTGAAGAACGGCCCGGAGCCTACATCTTTATCGGGAACGGGGACACGGCCATGTGCCACCACCCGGAATACAATTTCGACGACGACGCAATTCCCGCCGGCTGCAGCTGGTTTGCCGAGCTGGTGGAACGACGATTGCCCGTCACCTGACAAACTGCGGAGGATCACATGCCAATCAAGAACCGCCTTGCGGAAATGCACGAAGAAATCACCGGTTGGCGACGGGACATACACCAGCACCCCGAGATCCTCTATGACACGCACCGCACCAGCGCCCTGGTGGCTGAAAAGCTGAAAGAGTTCGGCTGTGATGAGGTAGTGACCGGGATAGGCCGAACCGGTGTCGTAGGCGTGATCAAAGGCAAAACCGATACACAGGGTCGAGTCATCGGTCTGCGCGCGGATATGGACGCGCTGCCTATGCAGGAGCAGACCGGCCTTGACTATGCCTCTAAAACCAGCGGTGCCATGCATGCCTGTGGACATGACGGGCACACGGCGATGGTCTTGGGAGCTGCAAAATATCTGTCCGAGACGCGGAACTTCGACGGCACGGCCATCGTTATTTTCCAACCAGCGGAAGAAGGGGGCAACGGTGCCGAAGCCATGTGCAAAGATGGTCTTATGGATCGTTTTGGCATTCAGGAAGTGTATGCCATGCACAATGTACCAGGATTGGAGACCGGCCAGTTTGCCATCCGTTCGGGGCCACTTCTGGCTGCGGCGGACGAGTTCGACATACATCTCGAGGGGCGTGGCGGACATGCGGCCAAGCCACATGAGACAATCGATACAACGGTAATGCTGTCGCAACTGATCGTCGCGCTACAAACCATCGTGTCGCGCAACGCTGACCCGATACTGCAGGCAGTGTTGTCGGTGACATCGGTCGAGACATCCTCGAAAGCTTTCAACGTGATCCCTCAGTCAGCGCAAGTAAAGGGTACTGTACGGACCCATTCCAACGAGATGCGAGATCTGATTGAACAGCGCCTGACCGAGGTGGTTCAGGGGATTGCAGAGACATTCGGCGGAACTGCGACGGTCACCTATAAACGCGGTGTCCCTGTCACGATCAATGCCGAGGAACAGACCGGTTACGCTTCTGAGGCTGCGGTCTCGGTCGGTGGCAGCTGCGGTGAGGCCCCCATGGTAATGGGTGGTGAGGATTTCTCGTTCATGCTGGAAGAGCGCCCCGGAGCATTCATCATTCTGGGCAATGGTGACAGCGCCGGATTGCACCACCCCGAATACAATTTTAACGACGAGATCATCCCGATGGGATGCTCTTGGTTTGCCGAAATGGTCGAGCGCCGGATGCCGGCTGCTTGAATTAGGAGAGAGAAGACATGCCAGTTAAAAACCGCTTTGCCGAGCTGCAGGATGAGATCACCGCATGGCGACGAGATATTCACGAAAACCCGGAAATTCTGTTTGAAACCCATCGCACCAGCGCTTTGGTTGCGGAAAAGCTTAAAGAGTTTGGCTGCGACGAAGTTGTGACCGGTATCGGCCGCACGGGTGTTGTTGGGGTGATCAAGGGGAAAGCTGATAGCAAAGGCAAAGTGATCGGACTACGCGCCGATATGGATGCGTTGCCGATTCATGAGGCGACCGGTCTGGACTATGCATCAAAAACTGATGGTGCGATGCATGCCTGTGGTCATGACGGGCATACGGCAATGCTGCTGGGTGCGGCGAAGTACCTCTCCGAGACGCGGAATTTTGACGGCACGGTTGTGGTGATCTTCCAGCCTGCCGAAGAAGGCGGCGGCGGCGGTCGTGAGATGTGCGAAGACGGTATGATGGAGCGCTGGAACATCCAGGAAGTTTACGGCATGCACAACTGGCCGGGCCGTCCGGTCGGCAGTTTTGCTATTCGACCGGGCTCATTCTTCGCGGCGACCGATCAGTTCGATATCACGTTCGAAGGACGCGGTGGTCATGCGGCGAAACCGCAAGAGACCGTGGATACGACCGTAATGACAGCGCAGGCCGTGCTTGCGCTGCAGACCATCGCGTCGCGCAATGCTGATCCGATCGATCAGGTGGTGGTCTCAGTGACGTCGTTCGAAACCTCGTCGAAAGCGTTTAACGTCATCCCCCAGACGGTGCAGATCAAAGGCACGGTACGCACCATGAGCAAGGAGATGCGGAACTTGGCCGAGCAGCGGATCAATGAGATTTGCAATGGCGTTGCGGCGACCTTCGGTGGATCAGCAGATGTGACATACATCCGCGGTTATCCGGTCATGGTGAACAATGACGAACAGACCGACTTCGCCGCCGAGGTGGCGAAATCGGTGTCCGGTGGCTGCGACGAGGCTCCGCTCGTGATGGGCGGTGAGGATTTTGCCTTTATGCTCGAAGAACGTCCCGGGGCGTACATTCTGGTGGGCAATGGTGATACCGCTGCGGTGCATCACCCGGAATACAATTTCAACGACGAAGCTATTCCAGCCGGATGTAGCTGGTGGGCCGAGATTGTTGAACAGCGTATGCCTGCGGCTTGATCTCAGAATAGGCGGGGGCTCTGCCCCCGTCGTTTCTTAGGCAAGAAACCTTCCAAGGATTTGGGCTAATCGAAGCTGGTCCGGCGCGACTTCAGTCGAGCGACAGTTGATAGCACAGCGAGTCGATGACTGTATCCAACGAGGACTTCTGCGTATTCACGTAAGCGCTGGCCGCTTTTCGAGCGGTGTTCAATTCGGATTGGTCCGACAACCACAGGGCAACAGCGTCTGACAATTCACTAGCCGAATTGATCAGGACAGCGCCTCCGGTTTCGATCAACGGAGCGAAGGTCTCGGCGAAATTGAAGTAACCCGGCCCGGTGATTACGGCAGCTCCCGCCTGGGCGGGTTCAAAGGGGTTATGACCACCGATTTCCTTCAGCGACCCGCCCAGGAAAACGATCGGACAGAGGGCGTACCAGGTTCCGGTTTCGCCCAAAGTGTCAGCCATATAGACCTGTGTGTCTGGAGTAATCGGCTGCGCTGCGCTGCGTTGGGCACAGGACAGGCCTGCGTCGCCGACAAGTTTCGCGATTTCGAGCGCGCGTTCAGGGTGGCGTGGGATCAGCAGCAGAAGAAGGTCGGGCCGACGCTGCAATAACGCCTTGTGGGCAGACAGAACGATTTCTTCTTCACCCGCATGGGTCGAACTGGCGATCCAGACCCGACGGTCGGCTATCTGCGTTTGGATATCGGTCAAAGCTGATTGATCGATTGGCAGCGGATCAGACATGGCTTTGAGGTTGGTGCCGGGTTGGACGCGCCCAACATCTGCACCCATTGCAATCAAATTATGTGCGGTCTTGTCGTTTTGGGTCAGAAACAGGTTGAAATGGTCCAAGATGAAGCGCGCAGTGTTGGGGCGTTTTTTCCAACCGGCAACAGATTTGTCGGACAAGCGTGCGTTCAATAGCGCGAGTGGTGTTCCACGCTTGGCAGTTTCTACGATAAGCCGTGGCCAGATTTCGCTTTCGACGAAGATCCCTGCATCAGGTTTCCAGTGGTCCAGAAATCGCCGTACCGGAGCAGCACTGTCCAGCGGCGGGTATTGATGACGGGTACGTGGGGGCAAGCGCTTGGCGATCAGCGCGGCTGAGGTTGGGGTGCCTGATGTGATCAGGAACTCTGTATTCGGCAGACGTTCCCCTAATCGATTAATCAGGCTCAGAACCGAAAGGCTTTCACCCACGCTGGCTGCGTGAAACCAGATCAGTTGCCCTTTGGGACGCGGCAAGCTGGCATGGCCCAGCCGTTCTTGCTGGCGACTTTCGGGAACACCTGCGGTTTGTAGCTTGCTCCGCACTTTTCGCCAAACCAATGGACCGGCAATTGACGTAAGACCGCAGTACAGATTGTACAGCAGCGTTGGCTGTGCGCTGATATCGGGCATCTTAGCCGCCCGTATGGCTCATGTGGCGGCTCATCTGGCCATCGATTGATTGCCGGGAATAGTCGAAATCATGGCCTTTTGGCTTTAGGTTAATTGCGGCGCGGATCGCATCCTCAAGCGGCTGTTCCGTGTTAGGATGATCGCGCAGTGCACCACGCAGATCCGCCATGTCTTCCTGTCCGAGGCACATGTAAAGCTCTCCGGTGCAGGTTAGGCGCACGCGATTGCAGCTTTCGCAGAAATTGTGTGACAGTGGCGTGATAAATCCGATTTTCTGACCGGTTTCTTCAAGCCGCACGTAACGGGCCGGACCGCCGGTGCGTTCGGCCAAATCGGTTACGCTATAGTGGTTCTCGTATTCCTTGCGCACGTCCTTGAGTGACCAATACTGATCAAGCCGGTCCTCGTTGCCGATGTCGCCCATGGGCATGACCTCGATCCAGGTCAGGTCCATATCACGCTCGGCGCACCATTCGGTGATCCTGGGCAATTCAGGCTCGTTGAAGCCTTTCAACGCGACCGCATTGATCTTGATCCTTAGCCCGGCCATTTGCGCCGCATCGATGCCGTTCAGCACCTGTTTCAAGCGGCCCCAACGTGTAACCTTGCTGAATTTGTCCTCATCCAGAGTGTCGAGCGATACATTCACCCGCCGCACTCCGGCAGCATACAGGTCATCCGCAAAGCGGTGGAGCTGCGATCCGTTGGTGGTTAGCGTCAGCTCTTTCAGTGCGCCGCTATCCAGATGCCGGGTCATGCTATTGAAAAAGCTCATGATGTTGCGGCGGACCAGCGGTTCCCCTCCGGTGATGCGGAGCTTTTCGACCCCCATATTCACGAAGGTCGTGCACATGCGGTCCAGCTCTTCCAGGGTCAGAAGGTCCTTTTTGGGCAGAAACTTCATGTCTTCTGACATGCAGTAGACACAGCGGAAGTCGCAGCGGTCCGTGACGGAGACGCGGAGATACGTGATGGCACGGGCAAATGGGTCGATAAGCGGAGCTGTCATAGCCCATAGGTAAAGCGGAGGCAGGTTCGCGGCAAGGGTCAACTGTGTTTTAGGCTGGTACAGATAGGCGCAGGGCTCTAGGCTTTATGCTATGAAATATACGCTGATTTTAGTTTTTGTTCTGGTCGCTGGTTGTGACGCCGTTCGATCCACGACGGATCGGGTGTTTGGCGACTCATCCGCCGAGTCCGATGCCGCACCTGTTGCAACGGAGACTACTGAGGAAGCACCTACGCAGGTGGCCACTGCTACCGGGTGGGCTGGCGCTAAAACCACAATCGCCGGGCTGGGTGATCCCAATACGCCTGGTCGTTGGCTGCAAACTCCGCTGGTTCAGACTGAAATCAATGGCCGCATCGTTGTACCGCGCACAGGTGCGCAGGCCTATGTTGCGCTTGTTCCCGCGCCGGGACCAGAAGGGGGCGGTAGTCGCCTGTCGCTTGAGGCAATGCGTGCGCTGTTGGTGCCGTTTGATGAGTTGGTGGAACTGGAAGTCTATTCCGACTGAGCAGGCAGGTACTTTCCCGCCTCTCTGCGGGCGAAGGGTTTCATTGCTGCACCATGCTGATCCAGAAAATCCTCTACGCGGTTTGGGTCATGTTTTGACAACTCGCGCAGCCACCACGCAATGGCTTTCTGGATGAACCAGTCCCGATCGGGTACATAGAGTGCGGCCCAGCCGAGAATTCGGTCACGGCAATCCAGCTCTTCCGGTTTTGGATGATTTTGTTTGGTCCAAGGCAAAGTGGCGACAAGTGCGGCGCGTTTGGTCCACATATGCTCCGACACGGTCCAATGTCCAACTTGATCGAGCCGCGAAGGATCTGCGTACAGACGTTTTTGCATCGCCATGCAGGCATGATCGGCCACGGCCCAAGCGTCGAAATCGGGCAACCAGCTTTGCAACAGATCCCACACCGCGTCATCAGGACGAATTCGAGCTTGCGTTAGCAGTTTCGCAGCGGCTACGCGCGCCTCGTGGATGTTGGTCTGCCACAAACCATCTGCAACAACCACGCGGTCGGCGACTTCAAGATTCTGTCGCCAAGACTTGGTCAAATCGTTCAGAACCGGGTTTGGAACACCCAGATAGGGGCGGTCGGCCTTGTGATAGGCCGCCACCTGTTTTGCGCGCTCATGATCGGCATGAGCCCTGATCTGATCCAGATAGGCTTGCATGAGCGATCACTCGACCGTCACGGACTTCGCCAGATTGCGTGGCTGATCGACATCGGTGCCTTTGGCAACAGCCGTGTGGTAGGCCAAGAGTTGCGCAGGTACCGAGTAGAGGATCGGGGCAAGGCTGCTGTGAACATGCGGCATCCGGATGGTACTCCAGACGCCGTCTTCCGCTTCGGCGATGCCATCGTCATCCGAAACAAGGATGACCTTGCCCTTGCGCGCCATCACTTCCTGCATATTCGATACCGTTTTGTCGAATACCGCATCACGCGGCGCCATGACGACAACCGGCATATGCTTGTCGATCAGAGCAATTGGCCCGTGTTTAAGCTCGCCTGAGGCATAACCTTCGGCGTGGATATAGCTTATTTCCTTAAGTTTCAGCGCGCCTTCCATAGCCAGCGGATACATAAGGCCCCGCCCCAAGAACAATACGTCGCGCGCCTCGGACAAGCGTTGGGCGGATTGGCGAATAGCGTCGTTCTGATCCAGCGCTGCGTTCAGCACTGTCGGTAACCCGCGCAATGCGGCTGCGTGATCAGTCAACTCTTCATCGCTCAGCGTGCCTCGATCTGCGGCGGCCTTGAGAGCAAGCATCAGCAACACGCTGAGCTGACAGGTGAACGCTTTGGTCGATGCGACGCCGATTTCCACACCGGCATGGATGGGCAAAGCGACATCGCTTTCGCGTGCAATCGAGCTTTCTGGCACGTTGATGACAGAAACAATCTTATCCGCTTTGCCCTCACAATAACGGAGCGCGGCGAGCGTATCGGCGGTTTCGCCAGACTGGCTGACAAACAGTGCCAAAGTCCGGTCTGAGATCGGTGGCTCGCGATAGCGGAACTCGCTGGCGATATCGACCTCGACGGGCATTTTGGCAAGCTGTTCGAACCAATATTTCGCTGTCAGACACGCATAAAACGCGGTGCCGCAGGCGACCATGGTCAGGCGGTCGAGCTTGGTGAAATCCAGTTCGTTTCCGGGCAGTATCACCTGATCGCCACCGGTCGGAAGATACGACCGGATCGCCTCGGCCACGACAACAGGCTGCTCGGCGATTTCCTTGGCCATGTAGTGCTTGTGCCCGCCTTTATCGGCGCGTGCCTGATTCAGTTGAATCTGCCGCATTTCACGGTTGGCAAGCTCACCAGCCTCAGTACGGATTTCAAGCGAGGTACGGGTCAGTATCGCCCGATCGCCTTCCTCAAGATATGTGATGCGGTCGGTCAATGGTGCCAATGCGATCGCGTCGGAACCAACATACATTTCACCGTCACCGTGACCAATTGCCAGTGGCGAGCCCTTACGCGCAGCGACGATTAGATCGTCCTGTCCGTTGAACAGGAAGGCAAGTGCGAAGGCACCTTTTAACCGGTCGATGGTTTTGAAAGCAGCTTCAACCGGAGACAGGCCTTCACTCATGTACTGTTCAGTCAGCAGTGCAACCGTTTCTGTATCGGTGTCTGTGACAAACCCGACACCGCGTTCGGCCAGTTCTGCGCGCAATTCGCGATAGTTTTCGACAATGCCATTATGAACAACAGCAACTGGTCCAGCCTGATGCGGGTGTGCGTTCTTAATCGAGGGTACGCCGTGCGTAGCCCAACGGGTATGGCCGATGCCCGACTTACCCGGCAATGGTTCGTGCACCAGAAGGTCGCTTAGATTCACGAGCTTGCCGACTGCGCGCCGACGTCCCAAAGCGCCGTCATTCACTGTAGCAATACCGGCGCTGTCATAGCCGCGATACTCAAGCCGCTTCAGCGCCTCGACCAAGATCGGGGCGGCTTCGTGACTGCCCAGAACACCTACAATCCCACACATAATTTAGGCTCCTTTGTCGCGGCGAGCCTTCTTCGCCTTCAACATGTCAAATAATTTTCGCGCATAACCGGGTTTGTTTTCCTGCTTGGCGCGTGCAACGGCCAGCGCCTCCGGCTCTACGTCTTTAGTAACCACGGTACCGGTGGCGGTCATCGCATTGTCGCCGACCGTGACGGGGGCCACCAGCATCGTGTTCGATCCGATGAACACGTTTTCTCCGATGGTCGTTTTGTGCTTCATTACGCCATCATAGTTGCAGGTAATCGTACCCGCCCCGATATTCGAGGCAGCACCGATGCTGGCATCGCCGATATAGCTTAGGTGATTAACTTTCGCGCCTTCTTCGATCTCGGCGTTCTTGATCTCAACAAAGTTGCCGATTTTCGCGTTCTCAGCCAGTTCTGCACCGGGACGCAGGCGGGCATAAGGGCCGACAACCGCACCTCGGCTGACATGGCAGCCTTCGAGGTGGGAAAACGCCCGGATCGTTGCGCCGCTTTCCACGGTTACACCGGGGCCGAAAACGACGTTGGGTTCGATGACGGTGTCGCGCCCAATAACGGTATCTGCAGCCAGATATACTGTCTCGGGCGCCATCAAAGTGACCCCTAGTTCCAACAGTTCGGATCGTGCCTGCGCTTGGAAAACCGCGTCCGCTGCAGCCAGATCAGCGCGCGAGTTGATACCCAGTGTCTGCGCTTCGTCGCAGGCAACGGCGGTCACGTTCAGCCCTCGGTTTCGAGCGATTTCCACGACGTCGGTCAGATAGTACTCGCCCGAGGCGTTCTCATTTCCTACCGCATCAATCAGCGAGAACAGGGTCTCAGCATCACATGCCAATAGCCCAGAGTTACAGAAGGTTATGGCGCGTTGTTCGGCAGTGGCATCCTTGAATTCAACAATCCGCTCGAGCGTGTCACCATCCATGACCAATCGGCCATAACGCGCGGGATCCGCTGCCTCGAACCCGAGAATGACCAGATCGCTTTTTGCCCGCGCCTCGATCATTCTCTCCAGCGTGTCGGACTGCAAAAACGGTGTATCGCCGTACAGTACGACCACATCTCCCTGAAAACCATCCAACGCCGAACGCGCCTGCGCGACAGCGTGGGCTGTGCCAAGCTGTTCTTCCTGTATGGCAATGCGGGCGTTATCATCTTCGGCTTCGGCCACGCTTGCGACGGCTTCGGCACCGTGGCCGGTGACAACCACCGTGCGCTCAGGGCACAGTACCGCGCCAGCACGCATGGCGTGTACTAGCATCGGCGCCTGAGCAATAGGGTGCAGGACTTTGGGAATATCAGAGTTCATCCTTGTGCCTTTTCCAGCGGCAAGGATGACAAGGGCGGTGCTCATGAATTCGTTTTCTCTTTTGTTTTGTCGCGGCCCGTTTTATCCGCTGTGGGCGAAGGCGCAAGCGGTTCAGCCATCAAAGAAGATTGCCGTTTGCAACACGACATGGCGGATTCCCGCCGGTTTAGGAGGTGAGAATGCGTACGGTAATCTTCGATCTGGATGGAACTCTGGCGGATACGTCCGGCGATTTGCTGGCCGCCGCAAACCATTGTTTTCGCCAGATGGGGCATGGTGATGTGCTGACGCCCGAGCTTGATGCAGCGGTTTCGGTGCGCGGTGCGCGTCTGATGTTGTCCCATGGATTAAAGCGGGTCGACGCCTATGACGCGGATGTCGTCGAAGCGTATTATCCTATCTTTCTGGAGGTCTATGGGCAGGCGATCGATACGCATACCTATTTCTATCCCGGTGCGCTTGAAGCCGTTGAGGCGTTGAAGTCTGCGGGCTATGGCGTGGGGATATGCACCAACAAGCCCGAAGGTTTGGCTGATTTGTTGTTGACCCGTATGGGCGTCCGGGATCACTTTTCTTCACTGATAGGTGCCGACACTCTACCAGTGCGCAAACCCGACCCTGAACCTCTTCGAGAAGCGGCGCGCCGTGCTGGTGGGGATCCTGATCTATGCGTCCTGATCGGCGACTCGGATACCGACCGGAATACGGCTCGCGCTGCAGGCGTGCCCTCTGTACTGGTGACATTCGGCCCGTCAGGCGATGAAATGGCGGCGCTGGAGCCCGAGGCGTTGTTACATCACTTTGATGATTTACCGAAACTGGTCTCCGATTTGTTCGGAGCGGCGGCCTGATCCCTTGACCCGCTTCACACTCAGCATAAAAACGGATTCATGACCGAGACATTCACGGGTAATTTCACCCAGCAAGAACCCATTCCTGAAGAAGCAATCGAGGCCGCCGTGGCCGTTTTGCGCCATGGACGCCTGCATCGCTACAATGTTGCGCCTGGAGAGTTGAGCGAGACAGCATTGCTGGAGCAGGAATTCGCTGTCCAAATGGGCGCGAAATACTGCCTGGCGGTATCTTCTGGCGGTTACGCTTTGGCCACGGCACTGCGCGCGGTAGGTGTACGGCCGGGTGATCCGGTTCTGACCAACGCGTTCACGCTTGCGCCTGTACCGGGGTCGATAGCTTCGGTAGGTGCGAAGCCTATCTTTGTTGGTGTGACGGAAGAATTGACCATCAATCTCGATGATCTTGAGGCCAAGATTGATAAGGCGAAGGTTCTTATGCTCAGTCATATGCGCGGGCATCTTTGCGATATGGATCGGTTGATGCAGATCTGTACTGCGGCCGGAGTAATCGTGATAGAAGATTGCGCCCATACCATGGGTGCCGCGTGGCGCGGGCAGCTATCGGGGCGGCAGGGTGCCATCGGGTGTTACTCGTGCCAGACCTATAAACACGTCAACTCGGGCGAGGGCGGATTGCTGATCACTGATGATCCGGAGCTGGCGGCGAGGGCGACTATGCTGTCTGGATCATACATGCTTTATGAACGTCATCTGGCTGCACCCGGGCCGGAGGTGTTTGAGCAAATCAAATACACCACCCCCAATGTCTCGGGTCGGATGGATAATCTGCGCGCTGCGATCCTGCGCCCGCAGTTGCGCGATCTGGATCGGCAAGTGCAGCGCTGGAATGAGCGATATGTTGAGATTGAGCACGGCCTGCGTGAAATTCCGGGTTTGACGATCGTGGAACGGCCCCACGATGAGACCTATGTCGGTTCGTCGATCCAATTCCTGTTGTTGGACTGGACACCGGATCGCATTGCCGAGGTGATCAAACGGTGCGCTGCGCGTGGGGTGGAGTTGAAATGGTTTGGTGGCGCTGAGCCATCAGGATTTACCTCGCGCTATGACAGCTGGCGCTATGCGGACAGCGAACCGATGCCTGTGAGTGACTGGATTTTGTCCGGGATCATGGATATGCGGGTTCCGTTGACCTTCTCGCTTGAGGATTGTCGTCAGATCGCGCGCATCATCCGTGCCGAGGTTGGCGCAGTTTACCAATCTTAACCCAAATGAGTGCGCTTTCAGCGCACGCTTTGTTCCTTTGAATCGCCGCCCTGTTTCGGGCGGCGTTTTCGTTGTTCGATTGCTGGCGTTGACCGGGGAGGAGTTTGCTGCTATTTCGTTATTGAACACTTGTTCATTAATTCCGAGAGAGGAGCGCGCGCATGTTCACTGCCATTATGCAATTTGATCTGGGCGAAGACGTGAATGCCCTGCGCGAGATGGTTCATCGCTGGGCTCAAGAGCGGGTGAAGCCGATGGCGGCTGAGATCGACGCTACCAACGCCTTCCCGAATGAGTTGTGGAAAGAGATGGGTGAGCTTGGCCTGCTGGGTGTTACGGTGCCCGAAGAATATGGTGGCGCGGGCATGTCATATCTGGCGCACACGATCGCGGTCGAGGAAGTGGCGCGGGCCTCGGCCTCGGTATCGTTGTCTTACGGCGCACATTCGAACCTGTGCGTGAACCAGATCAAGCTGAACGGCAACGATGAGCAGAAGAAGAAGTACCTGCCTCGTTTGATATCCGGGGATCATGTGGGGGCTTTGGCGATGTCCGAACCTTCGGCCGGATCGGATGTGGTGTCGATGAAATTGCGCGCTGAGAAGCGGAACGATCACTACCGGCTGAACGGGAACAAATACTGGATCACCAACGGGCCGGACGCGGATACTCTGGTCGTCTATGCCAAAACCGATCCTAATGCCGGATCAAAAGGGATCACGGCGTTTCTGATCGAGAAAGAGATGAAGGGTTTTTCCACCTCGCCCCATTTCGACAAGCTGGGGATGCGCGGATCGAACACGGCTGAGCTGATCTTTGAAGATGTCGAGGTGCCGTTTGAAAACGTCCTTGGAGAAGAGGGCCGTGGTGTGGCGGTTCTGATGTCCGGTCTGGACTATGAGCGTGTGGTTCTTGCGGGAATTGGAACCGGGATCATGGCGGCCTGCTTGGATGAGGTGATGCCCTATCTGGCTGAGCGTAAGCAGTTTGGCAAACCGATCGGCAGCTTCCAACTCATGCAGGGAAAGATTGCGGATATGTACACCGCGATGAATTCGGCGCGTGCCTATGTCTATGAGGTCGCAAAAGCCTGTGACCGGGGGGATGTGACCCGTCAGGATGCGGCGGCGTGCTGCCTCTATGCCTCGGAACAGGCTATGGTTCAGGCGCATCAGGCGGTTCAGGCGTTGGGCGGCGCCGGGTTTCTGTCGGATGCGCCAGTCAGTCGTATCTTTCGCGATGCAAAGCTGATGGAGATCGGTGCGGGCACCAGCGAAATCCGCCGGATGCTGATCGGCCGCGAAATGATGAACGAGATGCGCTAGGCGAAATAAGCCCCGCAGTTCAGAAGACTACGGGGCATTGAAAGTTATGGATCAGAAACGATGGACGTAGGACAGGCCAACAAGGAACGGGTCGATCTCGGCTTTGCCGATGTCGTTGCCGTCCAGGGTGACGTCCGAGTCGATGTCGAACCAGCGGACGTTCAGACGCACGGCGCCTTTCTCGGTTACCATGTAGTCCAGACCGGCCTGCAGCGAGACGCCGAACGAGTTGTCCAAATCCAGATCCCCATCTCCCAGCGGCGTACTTTCATCGAAGAAGATCGTGTAGTTCAGACCGGCACCGACATAGGGCTTCCATGCGCTGTTGGTCGGGAAGTGATAGTTCAGCGACAGCGTGGGTGGCAGGTGTTTGACGCTGCCCGCGTCAATGCTGCCACCAAGGGTGATGTCGTGCTTGTAGGGGGTCGAGGCCAGCAGCTCAATCCCGAGGTTGTCCTGAACGAAGTATTCGACAGTGAAGATGGGGCGGGTGTCCGAGTCGATGTCTGCATCAAACCCGGCCAGAGTACCGTTGTCGGATTTGGGGTCGAGATATCCGACACCAACACCAACCGTCCAGTCGCCCTGAGACTGGGCGAACGCCGGAGCAGCCAGCGCGACAAGTGCGGTAGAAAGGGTCAAAGCGGCGAGTTTCTTTGTCATATTCATGCTTTCGGTTGCGTCAATGTCGGCTTTGTGAATGCGTTGTTGATGCGGAACTCTGATCTGCATCAAATTCCCATGAACAAGGCGCTTGGTGGGCGCTCACCAAATCTTCGTAAAATAAGGGAAAATCGGCGTGCATCCTGCTGAGGTCATACCGGGTCTGCGCGCTGATCAAAGCTGGGCGATTCCGGATCGGCTGAACATGGCGCAGCAGTGCCTTTTGCAGCCACCCGACAAGGTTGCCATACTGGATTTGACCAAAGGCGATCTGTGCGTGGTCACCTTTGGCGATCTTGAACGAATGGTTGACGGTATCGCACAGGCTTTGATGGATCGCGTCCGTTCTGGCGATCGGGTGGGCGTGCTGCTCAGCCAGTCGCCGTGGTGTGCCGCGGCGCATCTTGCGATCTGGAAGATCGGTGCGATTTCGGTGCCGTTGTTCAAGCTTTTCAAGCGTGATGCGTTGGCATCGCGTGTTGGGGATGCAGGTGCACGGATCGTTTTGACGGATGCAGATGGGGCCGCTTTGCTCGGCGATCTGGCCCGGCCTCTATTGGTCGATGAGATCGGGCAGGAGGGTGACCCACTGGCCTATGCGGACACTGGCCCTGAGGATCCGGCGGTGCTGATCTACACTTCAGGCACCACCGGTAGCCCAAAGGGAGCCCTGCATGGACATCGTGTGCTAACGGGGCACCTGCCAGGTGTTTCTATCAGTCATAACCACCTGCGTGAGGAAGACTGCCTTTGGACGCCGGCTGACTGGGCCTGGATCGGGGGATTATTTGATGTGCTGATGCCCGGTTTGGCTTTGGGTATACCTGTCGTGGCGGCGCGACTGGACAAGTTCACGCCCGAGGCCTGCGCTGATGTGATCTCGCGCGGCGGTGTGCGGAATGTGTTCTTTCCGCCGACTGCGTTGCGGATGCTCAAGGCGGCAGATCAGGCGATTCCGGGTTTGCGCTCGGTCGCGTCTGGCGGAGAGCCGTTGGGCGCTGAGATGCTGGCCTGGGGTCAGCAGGCATTCGGCCTGACGATCAATGAGTTCTATGGCCAGACAGAGTGCAACATGGTCGTATCTTCCTGCGCCGAGGATTTCCCGGTGCAGCCCGGTTGTATTGGCAAGCCGGTGCCGGGGCACGAGGTTGCAGTGATTGATGAAGATGGCAACCCGACGGAAGAAGAGGGCGACGTGGCCATCCGGCGCGGTTCGGCCTCGATGCTGTTAGAGTATTGGAACCGACCCGAGGCGACGGCTGAGAAGTTCCGGGGTGACTGGCTGATCACCGGTGACCGTGGCGTGTGGGAACGTGACTATCTGCGCTTTGTCGGTCGCGATGATGATGTGATCACCTCGGCAGGCTACCGGATTGGCCCGGCTGAGATCGAAGATTGCTTGCTGACCCACCCGGCGGTGGCAACGGTGGGGGTGGTCGGCAAGCCCGACGAGCTGCGGACCGAGATCGTGAAGGCTTACGTGGTGTTGAAGCCGGGGGCTGAGACAGCCGAGCAAGAGTTACAAGATTGGGTCAAGAATCGTCTGGCGCACTATTCCTATCCGCGCGAAGTGGCGTTTTTGGAAGAGTTGCCGATGACGGTGACGGGAAAGGTGATCCGGAAGGAATTGAAGGCGCGGGCTGCAGCGGAGTCTACTACATGATGCGAATTGCACTTGCGGCGATGCTAGTTCCATCGCTTGTTTCCGCTCAGGGCGCTTGGGTAGACCAGTCGTACATTCAACAGTGTTTTTCTCAGACGCACCAGGGTGATAGCTTGTCCTCATGTCTCGGCACAGCTGCCAATACCTGCCAAACGATACCGGGAAATGAAACAACCCTTGGCATCACCGAGTGTATTCAAGCCGAAACCCAAGTTTGGGATTCATTTCTAAACGAACAGTATAAACTGCGTAGAGCGGAACTGGCTGAACAAAGTCCCGAACTTTCGGATCAGTTGCGAGATGCTCAGCGCGCATGGATCGGGTTTCGGGATGCTGAATGTGCTCTGGCCTACGGCATATGGTCTGGTGGAACGATACGCTCGATTGTTGCCGCAAATTGTCTGCTCACCGAAACCGCTGAACGCGCTGTGGAATTGCGCGACTTGGGAAAGATGGAATGAAACTAAAATCCAAAGCCATACCAACCTCCGAGGAGTTCAAGGCGAACCGAGCCGCACATCTGGATGCGCTGGCACATATCGCAGAGGCCGCCGAAGCCGCCCGCATGGGGGGCGGTGAGAAATCCCGCGCACGGCATGAATCACGGGGTAAGATGTTGCCGCGTCGGCGGGTGGCGAACCTGCTTGATCCGGGCTCTCCGTTTCTGGAAATCGGGGCGACAGCGGCACATGGGATGTATGGTGATGCCGCGCCCTGTGCCGGGGTGATTGCCGGGATTGGCCGGGTGCAAGGGCGTGAAGTCATGGTGGTGTGCAACGACGCCACCGTGAAAGGTGGCACTTATTATCCGATGACCGTCAAGAAACACCTCCGCGCGCAGGAGATTGCCGAGGAAAATCATCTGCCCTGCATCTATCTGGTCGACAGCGGTGGCGCGAACCTGCCCAATCAGGATGAGGTTTTCCCCGACCGCGATCACTTTGGCCGCATCTTCTATAATCAGGCGCGGATGAGCGCGAAAGGTATCGCCCAGATCGCCGTTGTGATGGGCTCGTGCACGGCGGGCGGAGCCTATGTGCCCGCGATGTCGGATGTGACCATAATCGTGAAAGAACAGGGCACGATTTTTCTGGCTGGACCGCCTTTGGTCAAAGCGGCGACGGGCGAGGTCGTCAGCGCCGAAGATCTGGGTGGGGGCGACGTGCATACCCGCCTGTCCGGAGTGGCGGATTACTTGGCTGAGGATGACGCACATGCACTCGCGCTGGCACGTCGGGCGGTTGGGTCGTTGGGGGGTGCCGGGCTGAAACCCGGCCTACAATACGAAACGCCGGAAGAGCCTGCCTATGACCCCGACGAAATCCTTGGCGTTGTGCCTGCTGACCTGCGCACGCCTTATGACATCCGCGAGGTGATTGCACGTTTGGTCGATGGCTCTCGGTTTGATGAGTTCAAGCCGCGTTTTGGTGAGACGCTGGTGACCGGTTTCGCCCATGTCAAAGGCTGCCCGGTTGGGATCATCGCCAACAATGGCGTGTTGTTTTCCGAGGCCGCGCAGAAGGGTGCGCATTTTGTCGAACTGTGTTCGCAGCGCAAAACACCGCTGGTATTCCTACAGAACATCACAGGCTTCATGGTCGGCCGCAAATACGAAAACGAAGGCATCGCGCGACACGGCGCCAAAATGGTGACGGCGGTGGCGACAACCTCGGTGCCGAAGATCACCATGCTGGTTGGCGGCTCTTTTGGGGCTGGGAACTATGGCATGGCGGGTCGGGCTTATCAGCCTCGGTTCCTGTGGACATGGCCAAATTCGCGCATTTCCGTGATGGGCGGCGAACAGGCCGCAGGCGTTCTGGCCACTGTTAAACGCGACGGGATCGAGCGGCAGGGCGGTACGTGGTCCACTGAGGAGGAGGCCGAATTCAAACGCCCGACGCTGGACATGTTCGAGGAGCAGTCGCACCCGCTTTATGCATCGGCCCGTCTCTGGGATGACGGCATCATCGACCCGCGCAAAAGCCGTGACGTACTGGCCCTGTCTCTGAGCGCCGCGCTGAACGCCCCAATCGAGGAGACACGTTTCGGCGTGTTCAGAATGTAAGATGAGCGTTTCAATAAAAGACGTCATGGCCCGCTATCCAGGCGCGCAGACCTTCAAGTTTGGTGACAATGCGACGCTAAGCGCTGAGCTACTGGCACTGGTACGTTCAGGTCGGAAAACCGCGACCTGCGGTGCTTTGCGCGACTATCCCGAGGGCAGCGCTGACACTCCGGTCGTTGGACGGCGAGATATTGCTCTGGAATGGGATGATCGCCCCGCTTTGGTGATCGAAACGGTCGAGGTATCGACCTGCCGATATTGCGATGTGACCGAGGATTTTGCCTTGGCCGAGGGCGAAAATGAAACGCTTGAAGGCTGGCGTGAGGATCATCGCCGGTATTTCGAAAGGAATGGCGGGTTTGAACCCGAGATGGAACTGCTCTGCGAGCGGTTCCGCCTTGTCGAAGATCTGGCGGCTGAGGAGTAAGCCATGTTCAATAAAATCCTGATTGCCAACCGGGGTGAGATTGCGTGTCGTGTGATGGAAACCGCTCAGCAGATGGGCGTGTCTTGCGTGGCGGTCTATTCTGATGCGGATTCATCGGCTAAACACGTTCAGATGGCGGATGAGGCGGTGTATATTGGCGGCGCTGCACCGGCAGAAAGCTATCTCAAGGGTGATGTGATCATTCAGGTGGCACTAGACGCTGGTGCGCAAGCGATTCATCCCGGTTATGGGTTTCTTTCGGAAAATCCCGACTTTGTGGAGGCGGTTGAGGCTGCTGGCCTGACCTTTATCGGCCCGTCAGCGAAAGCAATCTGTGAGATGGGCCTGAAGGATGCCGCCAAAGTCTTGATGGAACAGGCAGGAGTGCCTGTCGTGCCGGGCTACCACGGTGAAAATCAGGACCCAGAACATCTGGCCGGAGCCGCGGACACAATCGGCTACCCAGTTCTGATCAAGGCGGTTGCAGGTGGCGGTGGCAAGGGGATGCGGCTGGTCGAGGCACCCGAAGAATTTGCCGCTGCACTGGACAGCGCACGTGGCGAAGCGAAGACTGCGTTTGGTAATGACGCCGTTCTGGTTGAGAAATTCGTTGCCAAGCCGCGCCATATCGAGGTGCAGGTTTTTGGGGATGGCACCCATGCGGTGCATCTGTTTGAGCGTGATTGTTCTCTGCAGCGGCGGCACCAGAAGGTGATCGAAGAAGCCCCGGCCCCCGGTATGACCCTTGAGATGCGTGAGGCGATGGGGCAGGCAGGAGTGCGCGCGGCTGAGGCGATTGGCTACAAGGGCGCGGGAACGGTCGAGTTTATCGTGGATGCCTCGGATGGGCTGCGACCGGATCGGTTCTGGTTCATGGAGATGAACACGCGCTTGCAGGTTGAACATCCTGTGACAGAGGCAATCACAGGCGTTGATCTGGTCGAATGGCAGTTACGGGTGGCGGCTGGGGAAAGCCTGCCGCAACAACAAGGCGATCTGTCGATCACCGGGCACGCGTTTGAGGCCCGTCTTTATGCCGAAGATGTGCCCAAAGGTTTCTTGCCGGCGACAGGCACGTTGACCCATCTGCAATTTCCATCCGATGCTCGCGCGGACAGTGGCGTGCGCGCCGGGGATACGATCAGCCCATGGTACGATCCAATGATTGCAAAGGTTGTCGTCCATGGTTCTACGCGCGAGGTTGCCTTGGAAACTCTGCATCGCGCACTGCGACAGACCGAGGTTGCCGGAACGGTCACCAACCTCGCGTTTCTGGGTGCATTGACGCGACACGCTGGGTTTGCTGCGGGCGACATAGATACTGGCCTGATCGGGCGGGATATTGACGGGTTGACCAAAGAGACAAGCGCGGCGCCCGCGACCATGGTTACGGCAGCGATGATGGCGCTTGATCTGGTTGAGGGTAAACCTGAGACCGGTTTCACCTTGTGGTCGCCGCTACACCGGGCGGTTCAGTTGTTGCGCGATGATGAGATCATTGAACTGGATGTTCAGGTCGAAGGGCCAGATCGTCAGGTTTGGCAGATCGGCGAAACCAAAGTTGTCGCACAGCGACGTAGCGGCGGCTGGACGATAGATGGAACGTCTATGCCGCGGGCGGCATTTGCGGGGTCACAACTCACGGTTTTCGACGATTACGGACAAGCATTCGACATAGTCGATCCACTCGACCGCGATGCAAGTGCTGCGGGTGATACGAATGTGGTCGAGGCCCCGATGCCTGGATTGGTCAAAGCTGTCTTCACCACGGCTGGACAATCCGTGAAAGAAGGCGAACGGCTGGCTGTTTTGGAGGCGATGAAGATGGAGCACTCTTTATTGGCTGCCCGTGACGGTGAGGTAGCCGAAGTGCTGGTCGAAGCTGGAGCGCAGGTCGAGGCGGGCGCGGCATTGGTCAGGCTGCATGAGGAATAGCCTGTTACGTCGGCACGGGGCATGTCAAAGTCGATCCATCGTGATTTGAAACAAGAAGAAGTCGGGAAGGGTGCGCTGATGAAAGAACGGGTTGAGGTATTCGAGGTTGGGCCGCGTGACGGTCTCCAGAATGAAAAGCGTGAAATCCCCGTGACCGAAAAGGTCGCGCTTGTAGATTGTCTCAGCAAAGCCGGCTTTAACCGTATCGAAGTAGCGAGTTTTGTCTCTCCGAAATGGGTGCCCCAGATGGCAGGAAGCGCCGAGGTTCTTGCCGGGATCGCGCGGACAGACGGCGTGCGCTATGCGGCGTTGACCCCGAATATGCGCGGATACGAAGACGCTCTTGCGGCCAAGGCGGATGAAATAGCGGTATTTGCTTCTGCATCGGAGGGGTTCTCAAAAGCGAATATCAACGCGACGATAGCCGAATCCATCGAACGGTTCGCACCCATCCTCGAAGCGGCGCGGCATATTGATCTGCCAGTGCGGGGATATGTCTCTTGCGTGACCGATTGTCCCTATGACGGACCAACCCCACCAGAGAAGGTTGCCGAAGTGGCAGACGCACTGTTTGCCCATGGCTGCTATGAGATTTCTCTGGGCGATACGATCGGGCAGGGAACGCCGGACAAGATCGCGCATATGCTGTTGGCGGTGCGGGAACGGGTGCCGGTTACCCGGCTTGCGGGCCATTTCCATGACACCAACGGGCGGGCAATCGATAACATCGATGCTTCGTTGGCGCTGGGCGTGCGTGTATTTGATGCTGCAGTGGGCGGCCTTGGCGGTTGCCCCTACGCTCCGGGAGCGGCAGGTAATGTGGCAACCGAAGCGGTGGCCGCGCATCTTGAGCGTTTGGGATACGAAACCGGTCTGGATGCGACTGTTCTGGAACAGGCTGCCAGCATGGCGCGGGCGATGCGAGCGGAATAAGAGGCAGAAATGTACGATACGATTTCTCTGAACACGGACGCGCGTGGCGTGGCCACTCTGGTGTTGGATCGTCCTGAGAAGCATAATGCTCTGTCAGCGCAGATGATTGCCGAGCTCACACAGGCGGCCGGGCAGCTTGCCGGCGATGATGCGGTGCGGGTTGTCGTATTGGCGGCTAATGGCAAAAGCTTTTGTGCTGGCGGTGATCTTGGTTGGATGCAGGCGCAGATGGCTGCCGATTCCGAGACGCGATTTGTCGAGGCGCGCAAGCTGGCTGAAATGTTGAATGCGCTGAACACTTTGCCCAAGCCGCTGATTGGTGCGTTGCAAGGTAATGCGTTCGGCGGTGGAGTTGGGATGGCCGCGGTTTGTGATGTGGCGATTGGCGTCGACAGCCTGAAGATGGGTCTTACCGAAACCCGTCTAGGCCTGATTCCAGCCACCATCGGACCTTATGTGATTGCCCGGATGGGCGAAGCGCGGTCAAGGCGGGTCTTTATGTCCGCCCGGCTGTTTGATGCGCACGAGGCGATAGACCTCGGATTGTTGGCGAAAGCCGTACCATCAGACGCGTTGGCGGATGCGGTTGAAGCAGAGGTGCTCCCTTATCTTTCTTGCGCGCCGGGTGCGGTGGCGTCGGCCAAGGAACTGGTGCAATCACTTGGTCCCCGCATTGACGATACCGTGATAGATCACACCATTCGCGGACTTGTTGCACGCTGGGAAACTGATGAGGCCCAAGAGGGAATCGCCGCCTTCTTCGACAAAAGAAAACCTGTATGGAATAAATAGGTTTAGCCCTTTTTGGTGTGCATCACAGCGGGTGCAAGCGGTCAGCGCTCGCCGCTGACGAAACAAGCACAATAATACCCACCTGCGCGCCTGTGTTCGGTTGACCCTCTGACCCCACAGGGATACAGAATGTCCAGTCAACACGCCAATTGACGGCGCACCCGATTTGGTTCGTGCGCAGGAAAGGAGCTATTCGTGGAAGACCTGTTGCGGGAATATCTCCCGATCCTGGTGTTTCTGGCCGTTGCCGTAGGCCTTGGAATCGTCTTGATTCTTGCTGCTGTGGTTCTGGCTGTCCGCAATCCCGACCCCGAAAAAGTCAGCGCCTATGAATGCGGGTTCAACGCCTTCGACGATGCGCGGATGAAGTTCGATGTTCGATTCTATCTGGTGTCGATTCTTTTCATCATCTTTGATCTGGAAATCGCCTTCCTGTTCCCCTGGGCCGTGGGCTTCCGCGACATCAGCGATGTGGGCTTCTGGTCGATGATGGTGTTTCTGGCAGTGCTGACCATCGGCTTTGCCTATGAATGGAAGAAGGGGGCCCTGGAATGGGAGTGATGACGGGTGCGAACACCGCTGGCGTCGACAAAGAAGTCGCCACCCAGGCCCTGAATGCAGAGCTTCAGGACAAAGGGTTCCTGCTGACCTCGACCGAGGACATCATCAACTGGGCGCGCACCGGCTCACTGCACTGGATGACATTCGGTCTGGCCTGCTGCGCGGTTGAGATGATGCACACCTCGATGCCGCGCTATGATGCGGAACGGTTTGGCATCGCGCCCCGGGCTTCTCCGCGTCAGTCGGATGTGATGATCGTGGCGGGGACGCTGACCAACAAAATGGCTCCTGCGCTACGTAAGGTTTACGACCAGATGCCCGAACCACGCTATGTGATCTCGATGGGATCTTGTGCCAATGGCGGTGGCTATTACCACTATTCCTATTCCGTCGTGCGTGGCTGTGACCGCGTTGTGCCCGTAGACATCTACGTGCCCGGCTGCCCTCCAACCGCCGAGGCGCTGCTTTATGGGCTTATGCAGTTGCAACGTAAAATCCGCCGTACAGGAACGATAGTCCGATGAGTGGTGCGGTTGTCAGACGTTGGGAGGCTGTGGTCGGCCGGGACGATATTCAGGAGTGGATAGATACCTTTCGGGCACGCGCGCTGCCCGGAATGCAAGCCGTAGATGGGTTCAACAACGTGTCTTTCCTTGTCCGACGCGACCAGGACCCTTGCCATGTTGTTGTTCTTACCAAGTGGCGGGACATGGCGGCCGTATCGGCGTTTGCGGGTAAAGAAGCTGCAAGGACGGTTATGCCCGACTTTATGGCGAAGTTTTTCAAGTCTTACGACGCAGAAGCTACGTTCTATGACGAAGTTCTGCAGGAGGGCCGCGATGAGTGAAGCACTCAAAGAACTCGGCATGCAGTTGGAGCTGAAACGGGCCGATTGCGTTCTGTCCTGGGACGTAACCCATGATGAGTTGAACGTAGACGTCGCTCCGTCGAATCTGGTGGAATTTGTCGAGTTTCTGCGGACCGATCAGAACTGCAAATTCTCGACCCTCGTTGACATTACCGGCGTCGACTACCCCGAACGGACCAAGCGGTTCGATGTGGTTTATCACTTCCTGTCGATGTACCAGAACCAGCGTATCCGCCTGCGGGTCTCGATCCGTGAAGATGACATGGTGCCGTCGATCATAGATGTTCATCCCTCGGCCAACTGGTTCGAGCGTGAGGTGTTCGACATGTTCGGCATCCTGTTCTCAGGCCATCCGGATTTGCGGCGGATTCTGACCGACTATGGATTCCGCGGCTACCCGCTGCGCAAGGATTTCCCGACCACTGGCTATACCGAGGTCCGCTATGACGAGGCGCAAAAGCGCGTCGTCTATGAACCCGTCAGTTTGGTGCAGGAATATCGTCAGTTCGATTTTATGAGCCCTTGGGAAGGTGCAAACTACATTCTTCCGGGGGATGAAAAGCAGGAGTCGTAAGTCATGGAGTTCCTGATCTGGTTGGTTGTCACCGTTGCCACGATCATCCCGATGCTGAAACTGCTACCGCATTTCGGGATCGAGAAATACTGGGTTGTCGCCTGCGTCATCCCAATCGGAACGCTGGTCCTGATTTGGATCATGGCCATGAAACTGCAAGAGATGGAGCGCCGCTGATGGGTCTTGGGGAACTGATTGTGTTAGGGGCGATTGGGGTTCTGCTGGCCGGGGCCGCTGCCAAGGCGGCTGAGGCGGAAAAGGTCCGGGTTCGGGCTGAAGCGAAGAAGAAACGAGGGCGTTGATGGACGGCTCAAGATACGATGACGGCAGCACGGACGCGCTGAGCGGAGAACAGAAGATCCGCAACTTCAACATCAACTTCGGCCCGCAACACCCTGCGGCGCACGGAGTACTGCGTCTTGTTCTTGAGCTTGACGGTGAGATTGTCGAACGTTGCGACCCGCATATCGGCCTGCTTCACCGTGGCACCGAAAAGCTGATGGAAAGCCGGACGTATCTGCAGAACCTGCCGTATTTCGACCGTCTTGATTACGTGGCACCGATGAACCAGGAACACGCCTGGTGTTTAGCCATCGAAAAACTGACCGGGGTTGAAGTGCCGCGTCGTGGCTCGCTGATCCGCGTTTTGTATTCCGAGATCGGTCGTATTCTTAACCACCTACTGAACGTAACCACTCAGGCCATGGACGTAGGTGCGCTGACCCCGCCTCTGTGGGGTTTTGAAGAGCGTGAAAAGCTGATGGTGTTCTATGAGCGTGCCTGTGGTGCCCGCTTGCACGCCGCCTATTTCCGCCCCGGTGGCGTTCATCAGGACCTGCCGCCGGAACTGCTGGACGATATCGAGACTTGGAGCCACGAGTTCCCCGCTGTTCTGGACGACATCGACGGTCTGCTGACCGAAAACCGCATCTTCAAACAGCGTAACGCCGACATTGGTGTCGTGACCGAGGATGACATTCAGAAATACGGCTTCTCGGGCGTTATGGTGCGCGGATCGGGCCTGGCTTGGGACCTGCGTCGCGCGCAGCCCTATGAATGCTATGACGAGTTCGAGTTCCAGATTCCCGTCGGCAAAAACGGCGACTGCTATGACCGCTATCTGGTCCGCATGGAAGAGATGCGCCAGTCGCTGTTGATCATCCGTCAGGCCATCGCCAAAATCCGCGACTGCCCCGGTGACGTTCTGGCGCGTGGCAAGATCACCCCGCCGAAACGCTCGGACATGAAGACCTCGATGGAAAGCCTGATCCATCACTTCAAGCTCTACACCGAAGGTTTCCACGTCCCTGCTGGCGAGGTCTACGCCGCCGTCGAAGCCCCTAAGGGCGAATTCGGCGTCTATCTGGTCGCCGACGGCACCAACAAACCCTACCGCGCCAAGCTGCGCGCACCCGGGTTCCTGCATCTGCAAGCCATGGACCACGTTGCCGGCGGCCACCAACTGGCCGACGTTGCCGCGATTATCGGCACCATGGACGTCGTATTTGGAGAGATTGACCGCTAATGCTCCGCCGTCTTCACGCCGAACAACCCGATAGCTTTGCCTTCACCGTTGCCAACCAGCAATGGGCCGAAGCGCAGATCACCAAATACCCCGAAGGCCGTCAGGCCAGCGCAGTCATTCCGCTGCTGTGGCGCGCGCAGGAGCAGGAGGGCTGGCTGAGCCGCCCGGCGATTGAAGCTGTCGCCGACATGCTTGGCATGGCTTATATCCGCGTGCTCGAGGTTGCTTCGTTCTATTTCATGTTCCAGCTGCAGCCGGTTGGTTCGGTCGCACATATTCAGGTTTGCGGCACGACCTCCTGCATGATTTGCGGGGCTGAGGATCTGATTGCTGTTTGCAAGGAAAAGATTGCTGCTAAGCCACATGAACTGTCTGCTGATGGCAAACTGAGTTGGGAAGAGGTGGAGTGCCTCGGGTCTTGCACCAATGCTCCGATGGCACAGATCGGCAAGGATTACTACGAAGACCTGACCACTGAGAGCTTTGGCAAGATACTTGATGATCTGGTGGCAGGCGAAGTACCGACTCCGGGTCCTCAGAACGGGCGCTATGCGACGGAACCTCTAAAAGGGCTGACCAGTCTGACGGATTATGACAGCGGCCGGACTCAGTACAACGCCAGTGTTCAGTTGGCGAGCGATCTGGGCGATACAGTCAAGCGCATCGATGGGACTGAAGTTCCGATCCTGACACCGTGGCTGGGCAAGGATGGCAAAGCAGCAGCCACCAAAGCCGCGCCGAAACCGCCCAAAGCTCCGGCTCCGGTGAAGCCTGCGGTGAAACAGGCCGCTGAGGCGAAGGCGTCGAAAGAAGATCAGCCGGAAACGCTGAGCAGTGCGCGGGATGGCAAGCCCGATGATCTGAAGATGCTGAAGGGCGTAGGTCCGAAGCTGGAAGAGACTCTGAACGAGTTGGGCTTTTACCACTATGACCAGATCGCTGCCTGGACACCCGAGCAAGTGGCCTGGGTGGATGCGAGGCTGAAATTCAAAGGCCGGATCGAGCGGGACGGGTGGATCGAACAATCCGCGAAACTGGCCGCGGGTGAAGAGACCGAATTTGCCAAACGTGCCAAGGAAGACGGCACATACGAAGACTAAACGGGTGCCCGTTCGGGGCATCAGGACGAGATGGATAAAAACAAGGAACTGGCCATAGCCCGCAAGGGCCGACATATCGGCATCGTCATCGCTGTGACGATGGTGGTTTGGCTTGCCATGACCTGGTTCGTCGGCCCAGCAATCGGATTGCCGGGGCACTATGCGCTGCTGTTTGATTTGGCCGCTCTGGCCGGATTCATCTATGCGGGTGTCAACATATTTCAACTCTGGCGCATGCGTCAGGATAGCCAAGGGTAACTGAGCGATGCTGAAGGATCAGGACAGGATCTTTACCAACATCTACGGGATGCATGAGCGTACTCTGAAAGGCGCGCAGGCCCGCGGGCATTGGGACGGCACCGCTGGCCTGATCGATAAGGGCCGCGACTGGATCATCCAGACGATGAAAGATTCAGGGCTTCGTGGTCGTGGCGGAGCGGGTTTCCCGACCGGTCTGAAATGGTCGTTCATGCCTAAGGAAAGCGATGGTCGCCCGGCTTATCTGGTGGTGAACGCGGATGAATCCGAGCCCGGCACCTGCAAAGACCGCGAGATTATGCGTCATGATCCGCACACGCTGATCGAGGGGTGTCTGATCGCGTCTTTCGCAATGAATGCACATACTTGCTACATCTACCTGCGCGGCGAATACATCCGCGAGCGTGAAGCGTTGCAGGCTGCGATTGACGAAGCGTATGACGCGGGCCTTCTGGGAAAGAACGCGGCTGGCTCGGGTTGGGATTTTGACCTGTTCCTGCATCATGGGGCCGGAGCTTATATTTGCGGCGAGGAAACCGCTCTGATCGAAAGCCTTGAGGGCAAGAAGGGCATGCCGCGGATGAAGCCTCCGTTCCCGGCGGGCGCAGGCCTTTATGGCTGCCCGACCACGGTGAACAACGTAGAATCTATCGCCGTTGTGCCCACCATCCTACGCCGGGGTGCGGATTGGTTCGCAGGCTTTGGCCGCCAGAACAACGCAGGCACCAAACTGTTTGCGATCTCTGGCCATGTAAACAACCCATGCGTCGTCGAAGAAGCGATGTCGACTTCCTTTGAGGAACTCATCGAGGCTCATTGCGGCGGCATTCGTGGCGGCTGGGATAATTTGTTGGCCGTGATCCCCGGCGGGTCTTCGGTACCGTGCGTACGTGGCGAGAACATGCGCGACGCGATCATGGATTTCGATCACCTGCGCAATGAACTAGGCTCGGGTCTCGGGACTGCTGCGGTGATCGTGATGGACAGGTCCACTGATATCATCAAAGCAATTTGGCGGCTGTCAAAGTTCTACAAGCATGAAAGTTGTGGTCAGTGCACGCCATGCCGTGAAGGCACCGGCTGGATGATGCGTGTGATGGACCGTCTTGTACGCGGCGAAGCCGAGTTGGAAGAGATCGACATGCTGTTCGATGTGACCAAACAGGTCGAAGGTCACACGATCTGCGCCCTTGGCGATGCAGCTGCCTGGCCGATTCAGGGCTTGATCCGTAATTTCCGGGAAGAAATTGAAGATCGCATCAAGGCCCAGAAATCGGGCCGCATGGGTGCGATGGCAGCGGAGTAAGTCTAATGGAAATCTACGCGCAATATTCCCACGCGATTGCCTCATTGGTGATTTTTACCCTGATCATTCTGTTCATGTCACCATTCTCGGCGCTCGCCAAGGCGGGTAAGGGACTGGCACCGGGTGCCACTCCGGAACAGGACTATGCCGACAAGGCCTACCGTCTGAACCGTGCCTATCTGAACGGAACAGAGACGCTGCCGGCCTTTTTGACCGTGACGATTGCAGCAATCCTGCTTGGGGGAAGCCCGTTCTGGGTTAACCTGCTGGCAAGCCTGGCGCTGCTGGCACGTATCGTGATGCTGGTTATCCACCTGCGCGGGATCGGCAAGCCGCATAGCGGTCTGCGGTCGGTGACGTATGTGGTGGGATGGGCCTGCATGGTCATCCTTGGCCTTATCGCATTGGTGGCTGCGTTTTGATCCAGCCTGACGGATATCACCTCGCCGAGCTGAATGTCGGCCGCTTGTTGGCTCCGACCGACGATCCTCGCGTGGCTGAGTTCATGGCCAACCTTGATCGCGTCAACGGGCTGGGCAAGCGGATGCCGGGCTTTGTCTGGATGATGGAAGGATCCGGTGAGCCGGGAACCGGTAATACCGAAAACCGCATCGGGGATGACCCGCAATTTGTTGCGAATCTGACCGTTTGGAAAGATGTCGCCAGCCTTGAGAAGTTCGTTTGGGGGACCATCCACAAACAATTCTACGAGCGGCGGCATGACTGGTTCGAGATACTGGGGGAACAGCATTTTGTGATGTGGTGGGTGCCGGAAGGGCATCAACCCAGCTTGGAAGAGGCGTTGAACCGTCTGGAGCGTTTGCGTTCGGAAGGACCCAGCGCAGATGCCTTTGGATGGGCGGAATTGAAACAGGCCAGCAAGTGGCGCGACAATCGTTGCGTACAGGTCGCGGCGGAGTAAATGGGATGACTGTACAGTTGAATTCTCTCGCGCACCGCCGGATGCCACAGGCGCCAGCCACGAAACAGGAGTGGCCATGATGGCGAAACACATATACGCGACAACGATAATTTTGGCGGGAAGCTTGCTTTTGACGGCCTGCGGAACTGCATCATCCAGTGCAACTCGCGTAGCATTTGATGGCATTTTCTTTCGTGCAAATGCCAAGCACGTGGACAAGAAAGCTACGCCCACTGATTTTACCGTGACGGTGAACGGCGTTTCGCAGTCGCTGGATGGCGCGGTCGAAGCTGGCCGTTATGAAGGTATTAAGTTCTGCATTGAGAATTTCGGTTCATCCAGAATTGCCTGGAAGGTTGGACCGGACACTGAACCGCAAAACCTGCGTGTCGAGAACGATAAGCTGACTTTTGCCGGAAGCTGCCAACGACCATGAGCCACCGTATTGCATATCACGGCAAAGACTGCGGGTTGTTATTGCATAGCAGCCACGCAGCCCACCGTCTTGGGGAACCCAAGACGAAAGGAAATGTCATGTCTATAGTTAGACTGGTTGCCGCGATTTGTGTAATCTCTGTCCCCGTTCTGGCGGAGGCCAAACCGCCCTTGCGCGAAGTCAAAGAGATCGACGACGAACTCTATTACATCGCCATTGCAAATGAAATTTCGGAATACTGCCCGTCAATTAGCGGGCGCCGGATGAAGGCGATTGGAGTGATGTGGGGATTGAAATCCAAGGCAAACAAGCTGGGGTATTCGGACAAGGAGATCCGAGCCTATGTGGACTCGGATGCCGAAAAGGATCGTATGCGCGTCAAGGGAGAAACCTATCTGGCCCAGAATGGCGTATCTTACGACAACCCTAAATCCTTCTGCACTTTGGGGCAGAAGGAAATCGAAAGAAACAGCGCCATCGGCGTTTATTTGAGGGCGAACTAGACCATGTCTGACCTCCGCAAAGTCAATATCGACGGGCAGGAAATCGAAGTCGATGGCGCGATGACCCTGATCCAGGCCTGCGAACAGGCCGGGGTCGAGGTTCCGCGCTTCTGCTACCACGAGCGTCTGTCGATTGCCGGGAATTGCCGGATGTGTCTTGTCGAGGTCGTGGGCGGGCCGCCGAAACCTGCTGCCTCCTGCGCGATGCAGGTGCGCGATCTGCGCCCAGGGCCGGAAGGGCAGGCACCCGAGGTCAAAACCAACTCGCCCATGGTCAAGAAGGCCCGTGAAGGGGTGATGGAGTTCCTGCTGATCAACCACCCGCTGGATTGCCCGATCTGTGATCAGGGCGGTGAGTGCGATCTGCAGGATCAGGCGATGGCCTATGGTCTGTCGGGCTCGCGTTTCAAGGAAGCCAAGCGCGCAGTGGACGATCTGGACCTTGGCCCGCTGGTTGGCACCGCGATGACCCGTTGCATCAGCTGCACCCGTTGTGTGCGGTTTACGACCGAGGTGGCCGGGATCGCGCAAATGGGCCAGACGGGGCGCGGCGAAGATGCTGAGATTACCTCGTATCTGAACCAGACTCTGGATTCGAACCTGCAGGGCAATATCATCGATCTGTGCCCGGTTGGTGCGTTGACTTCCAAACCTTATGCCTTCACCGCCCGCCCATGGGAGTTGACCAAGACCGAGAGCATAGATGTGATGGATGCCTTGGGGTCCAACATTCGCGTCGACACCAAGGGGCGTGAGGTAATGCGTTTTCTGCCACGCAACCATGATGGCGTGAACGAAGAATGGATCAGCGACAAGACCCGCTTTGTCTGGGATGGTCTGCGCCGTCAGCGCTTGGACAAACCTTACGTTCGTGAAGACGGCAAGCTTCGCCCAGCCACTTGGCCGGAGGCGCTGAACAAGGCGGCAGAAGCTCTGAAGGGGGCTGAGAAACCAGCGGGAATCGTGGGCGACTTGGCCCCGGTCGAAGCGGTGTTCGCGTTGAAGCAAATGATCGAAGGGCAGGGTGGTGTCGTCGAATGCCGGACCGATGGTGCGAAACTGCCTGCGGGCAACCGTGCCGCTTATGCCGGAACAGCCGCAATCGAGGATATCGACAGCGCCGAGCGCATTCTGCTGATCGGAACCAATCCGCGAGATGAAGCGCCGGTTTTGAACGCGCGTATCCGCAAGGCGTGGGCGCACGGAGCTGAGGTTGCACTGGTCGGTCCATCGGTCGATTTGACCTATGATTATCACCATGTGGGAGATGATCGCGAGGCGCTTCGGCAGGTTGTTGAAATGGGCGGTGATGAGACGATCCGGGGCAAACGCTCTTTGGTCATCGTCGGGCAGGGTGCGCTGCAAGAGGCCGATGGCGCTGCCGTTCTGGCCGCCGCACAATCCGTTGCTGCAAATACCGATAGCGGACTGATCGTTCTGCACACTGCCGCCTCGCGCGTAGGTGCGATGGATGTGAATGCGACCAACGAAGCTGGCATGGACGCAATCAGCGCGGCAGATGTGATCTATAACCTTGGCGCTGACGAAGTCGAAATCGGTGAAGGTGCTTTTGTGATCTATCAGGGCAGCCATGGCGATCGGGGCGCGCACCGCGCAGACGTGATCTTGCCAGGAGCAGCGTACACCGAGGAAAACGGTCTGTTTGTGAATACCGAAGGTCGCCCCCAGCTTGCGATGCGCGCCGGGTTCGCCCCCGGTCAGGCCAAAGAGAATTGGGCTATTCTGCGCGCCCTATCAGCCGAGTTGAACGCAACACTGCCTTTTGACTCGCTGGCGCAGCTTCGCACCGCGTTGATAGATGCCGTGCCCCATCTGGCCCGTATCGACGAAGTGGTTGAGAATGAGGTTCAGGCGTTGGATGCCGGCCCTCTTGGCCAGGCAACTTTCCGCAATGCGATCAAGGATTTCTATCTGAGCAACCCAATTGCCCGGGCCTCGCAGCTGATGGCCGAACTGTCGGCGCAAGCACAGGCGCGGAAGGTCGAGAAGATTGCGGCGGAATGAACCAGACCTGCTCCATATCGCAGATAAGCGCGGGTGCCGGGCGGCAGATAGCCGCGCCAGAAACGCATGTAAAACCTAAGATTAAGGGTGGCGCAATGAAGGCAGATGCTGTTTACACCAACGCGCCGACCCAGCCGCAGATCGCGCAGGCACATGGCCTTTGCATCGCTCGCGGAAAACGGAATACCCACGGTGTGAGGACCAATGGCTGATTTCTTTAACACCCCAGGCGGAATAGCCATCATCATTCTGGCGCAAGTGCTTGCCGTTGTTGCGTTCGTGATGATTTCGCTGTTGTTCCTTGTTTACGGCGACCGAAAAATCTGGGCCGCAGTCCAGATGCGCCGAGGCCCCAACGTGGTTGGTGTTTATGGGCTGCTGCAATCTGTAGCCGATGCCCTGAAATATGTGGTCAAAGAGGTCGTTATTCCTGCGGGGGCAGATCGAACGGTCTTTATTCTCGCGCCGCTGACGTCCTTTGTTCTGGCGATGATCGCCTGGGCGGTTATCCCCTTCAACGATGGCTGGGTTCTGTCGGATATCAACGTTGCCATCCTGTATGTCTTCGCCGTCTCGTCGCTTGAAGTTTATGGCGTGATTATGGGTGGCTGGGCGTCGAACTCAAAGTATCCGTTCCTTGGCTCGTTGCGTTCCGCCGCACAGATGATCTCTTATGAAGTTTCAATCGGCTTGATCATCATCGGTATTATCATTTCGACTGGCTCGATGAATTTCGGCGACATAGTACGCGCGCAGGATGGTTCGTTCGGATTTTTCAGCTGGTATTGGCTGCCGCACTTCCCGATGGTGTTCCTGTTCTTCATCTCGGCGCTGGCAGAAACCAACCGCCCACCGTTCGATCTGCCTGAGGCGGAATCAGAACTGGTTGCCGGTTATCAGGTTGAATACTCGGCCACGCCCTTCCTGCTATTCATGGCGGGTGAATACATCGCCATCTTCCTGATGTGCGCGCTCACCACGTTGCTGTTCTTCGGTGGCTGGCTATCGCCGATCCCGGGCCTGCCGGATGGCGTATTGTGGATGGTGGCGAAGATGGCATTCTTCTTCTTCATCTTTGCGATGGTCAAGGCGATCACACCCCGCTACCGCTATGACCAGCTGATGCGGCTGGGTTGGAAGGTCTTCCTGCCCTTCTCGCTGGTCTGGGTGGTCTTCGTGGCCTTTGCAGCGAAGTTCGACTGGTTCTGGGGCGCATTCGCCCGCTGGAGCGTGGGGGGCTGAAACTGTGGGCTTAGATTACAGCGCAGCCAAAAAACTAATTCAGCATGCTGCGAAGCATGGCATGGGCCAGCGCGTCTTGATGCTGGGGCGTCAAAGGATGCGGGTAACAGAACGATTTGTTCCTGCGATCAACAGGCTGTTGGATGAACTAAAGTTCGATTTGACTTTCGAGGATCTGCAGCAGGAAGACGGATATACTGAAACCTTCTTCAAAACGCTAGGTGCGAGAACCGTAGATTCCTTGGACATTTCAGATTTCGAAGGGGCAAATCGCATCCATGACCTGAATGCGCCTGTACCTGAAGAGATGATCGAGTGCTTTGATCTGGTATTCGACGGGGGAACGACTGAGCATATTTTCGACGTAGCTGCGTGTATGGATAATCTGAACAGTTTGCTTGCCCCGAACGGCGTTCTCTGCGCCTGTTCTCCGGGCAACAATTGGTTTGCGCATGGCTTCTACCAGTTTGGTCCAGAGTTGGTCTACGGCTATTGGAAACACGGTTGTGGCTTCGATGTTCTCAATTGTGCGATGTTGCCACAAATGCCGCGCAACAAAGAGCTGCCGATCCCTGATCCGGCTGTCACAGGCACACGCCCCCGCATGCGAGGTAAGGTGCCCAACCAGCGCGTATACCTTTATTACGAAGTGCGCAAAGGCGAGCAGGCGCATCGTTGGCAGCGCGCCTTGCAAACCGACTACGTCCGAAAATGGCGTGACCACGAAGTTGCCAGTAACAACGATGATGGTGAGTTTTTGGAATTGCGCAGCGCGCATACCACGGCTGCGCAGAAGGTGGAGGCATCTTGATGACCCAGATCGATTATACCCGTGCTGCAAAGTACTTTCTGCTGCAAGACTTTTGGGTCGGCATGAAATTGGGGCTGAAGTACTTTTTCGCCCCAAAAGCCACCGTCAACTACCCTCACGAAAAGGGCCCTCTGTCGCCGCGCTTCCGCGGCGAGCACGCCCTGCGCCGTTATCCAAACGGCGAAGAGCGCTGCATTGCCTGCAAACTCTGCGAGGCGATCTGCCCGGCACAGGCCATCACCATCGATGCCGAACCGCGCGAAGACGGCAGCCGCCGCACCACGCGCTATGACATCGACATGACCAAGTGCATCTATTGCGGTTTTTGCCAGGAGGCATGCCCGGTCGATGCCATCGTCGAAGGCCCGAATTTTGAGTTTGCTA
Organism: Ruegeria sp.; assembly: GCA_040829945.1. GTDB lineage: Bacteria > Pseudomonadota > Alphaproteobacteria > Rhodobacterales > Rhodobacteraceae > Ruegeria. Next base: position 29,838 of record JBFOLN010000003.1, on the reverse strand, counting down.
CCGAGACCCGCGAAGAGCTGTTCTACAACAAAGAAAAACTGCTCGACAATGGCGAACGCTGGGAAGCCGAGATCGCCCGCAATCTGGAAATGGACGCGCCCTACAGATGAGTGACAGCCCGACAAATCCGTTCGAGCTGATGATGAAGCAAGCTCAGGACATGGCCAAGGCGATGAACCCGGCGATGGAGAATTTCTCGCCCAAAGGGTTCGAGGCGCTGTGGCCGACCATGCCGAAAGAGGTCATGGAGATGATGTTCGGCAACACCGTCAACAAGGACGGGTTGGATGCCAAGACCCGCCTTCTGCTGACGCTGGCCGGGTTGACCTGTCAGGGCGCTCAGGCGGATGCCGCTGTGCGTCAGACCGTGCGTCACGCTTTGGAAGCTGGGGCCAAGAAACAAGAGATCGTGGAAACGATCGGTCAGATGTCGGTTTTTGCCGGCATCCCGGCCATGACCCGCGCGCTGGATTTGGCGCAGGAGGTCATGGGCGACAACGAGGATGAGGATCAATGACCGTCTTTGCCTTCTATCTGTTTGCCATCAGCGCCATCACCGGCGGGCTGTTCACGGTGATCAGCCGTCAGCCGGTACATTCGGTGCTGTGGCTGATCCTTGCATTCCTGTCCTCGGCTGGGCTGTTCGTTCTGCTGGGGGCCGAGTTCGTGGCGATGCTGCTGATCATTGTGTATGTGGGCGCGGTCGCGGTTCTGTTCCTGTTTGTTGTTATGATGCTGGACGTGGACTTTGCCGAGCTGAAGGCTGAAATGGCGCGTTACATGCCGCTAGCCATGCTGATCGGTTTGGTCATCCTGATGCAGTTCGTCATGGCCTTTGGGGCCTGGGACAGCGCGCAGGGTGCGGCGGCTAATCTGGCTCAGCCGGTACCGAGCGACCGCCACAACACTGAGGCGCTTGGCATCATCCTTTACGATCAATACTTCCTTCTGTTCCAACTGGCGGGCCTGATCCTGCTAGTGGCCATGATCGGTGCCATTGTGCTGACGCTGCGCCACCGTCAGGACATCAAGCGTCAGGATATCATCGGCCAGATGATGCGCGACCCGGCCAAGGCGATGGAACTGAAAGACGTGAAACCGGGGCAGGGACTTTAAGACGATGATCGGACTTGAACACTATCTTACGGTCGCGGCGACGCTGTTCGTCATCGGCATCTTTGGTCTTTTCCTGAACCGCAAGAACGTCATCATCCTGCTAATGAGCATCGAACTGATGCTGCTGGCGGTGAATATCAACCTTGTGGCATTTTCCAGTTTCCTCGGCGATCTGGTCGGGCAGGTGTTTACGCTGTTCGTTCTGACCGTGGCAGCGGCCGAGGCGGCGATCGGGCTGGCCATTCTGGTCTGCTTCTTCCGCAACCGTGGCACCATCGCGGTTGAAGACGTCAATATGATGAAGGGGTAAGAGAACATGGAAACCACCATCCTCTTTGCCCCGCTCGTGGGTGCGTTGATCTGCGGTTTTGGCTGGCGTTTCATTGGTGAGAAAGCCGCCATGTGGACCGCAACGGGCCTACTGTTTCTGGCCTGTCTGCTGTCATGGATCGTGTTCTTCACCTTCGATGGCGTCACCCAGCAGATCGAGATCATGCGCTGGATCGAGAGCGGATCGCTGTCGACTAGCTGGGCGGTGCGTCTGGATCGAATGACTGCGATCATGTTGATTGTGGTGACGACTGTATCGGCGCTCGTGCACCTGTATTCCTTCGGTTACATGGATCATGATCCGCAGTGGCGCGAGGGCGAGAGCTATAAGCCGCGCTTCTTTGCTTATCTGTCTTTCTTCACCTTCGCCATGCTGATGCTGGTGACGGCGGATAATCTGGTGCAGATGTTCTTTGGCTGGGAGGGCGTTGGTGTCGCCTCGTACCTGCTGATCGGCTTCTACTATCGTAAACCATCCGCTAATGCGGCGGCGATGAAAGCGTTCATCGTTAACCGGGTTGGTGACTTCGGCTTCGCGTTGGGGATCTTCGCGCTGTTCTTCTTGACCGACAGCATTAATTTCTCGGACATTTTCGCATCGGCTCCGGCATTGGCAGAGGAGAAACTGCATTTCCTCTGGGGTGAATGGACCGCGATCGAAGTGATCTGTATTCTGCTGTTCATCGGTGCGATGGGCAAATCGGCCCAACTGATCCTGCACACATGGCTGCCGGATGCGATGGAAGGCCCTACGCCTGTTTCGGCGCTGATCCACGCCGCGACCATGGTGACCGCGGGTGTGTTCCTCGTCTGCCGCATGTCGCCGCTAATGGAGTTCGCCCCGGGTGCGACTGGGTTCATCACCTTCTTGGGCGCTTCGACAGCGTTCTTTGCGGCGACTGTAGGTCTGGTTCAGACCGACATCAAACGCGTTATTGCTTATTCGACCTGTTCTCAGTTGGGTTACATGTTCGTTGCTGCAGGTGTCGGCATGTATTCGGCGGCTATGTTCCACCTGCTGACGCACGCATTTTTCAAGGCGCTGCTGTTCCTTGGCGCGGGCTCGGTGATCCACGCGATGCATCATGAGCAAGAGATGACAGAGTACGGCGGGCTGCGGAAGAAAATCCCCTATACGTTCTGGGCGATGATGATCGGAACGCTTGCGATCACTGGGGTTGGAATCCCGCTGACGCAGATCGGATTTGCCGGCTTCCTTTCTAAAGACGCGATCATAGAAAGTGCCTTCGCGGGTGGCACGGGATATGCGTTCTGGATGCTGGTCATCGCTGCTGCCTTTACCTCGTTCTACAGCTGGCGCCTGATCTTCCTGACCTTCTATGGCGAAGAGCGTGGCGATAAGCACACCCATGAGCACGCACATGAAAGCCCGATGACCATGTTGGTGCCGCTTGGCGTTTTGTCATTGGGCGCAGTGTTTGCCGGAATGATCTGGTACAGCAACTTCTTTGGCCATGCGGACAAGGTGGGCAAATTCTACGGCATTCCAGTGGCCGAGGCATCCGAGCATGCGGAGGCTGATGATCACGGCGCTGCTGATGCGGCACATGGCGCGGACACGCATGCTGATGAGGCGCACGCGGATGACGACCATGCAGAGGATGGCCAAGCTGGAGAAAGTCATGCCGGCAATGGACATCTAGACGAAAGCCATGGCGAGAATGAAGGTCATGGCGGCGATCACCATTATGTCTTTGCGGGTCAGCCTGGTGAGGGCGCGATTTATATAGCGCCAGACAACCACGTGTTGGATGATGCGCATGCAGCGCCGAAATGGGTCAAGGTCTCGCCCTTCGTTGCGATGCTGCTTGGGTTCATCGTGGCCTACTGGTTCTACATCGTAAACACGTCGCTGCCTGCCCGTCTGGCAGCAAACCAGCGCCCGCTGTATCTGTTCCTGCTGAACAAGTGGTACTTTGACGAGATCTACGATGCGATCTTCGTCAAACCCACCGTGGCGCTTGGCCGGTTCCTGTGGAAGCGCGGTGATGGCAACACGATTGACGGCTTCCTGAACGGGGTTGCCATGGGCGTCGTTCCCTTCTTCACCCGCCTCGCGGGCAAAGCCCAGTCGGGCTATATCTTTACTTACGCCTTCTGGATGGTTTTGGGGATAGCAGCCCTGATCACCTGGATGTCTATCGGCGGAGGCGCGCACTAATGGACAATATCCTATCTATTGTCACCTTCATCCCAGCCATAGCTGCAGGCATACTGGCCCTGTTCCTGCATGGTGAAGACGCAGCCGCACAGCGAAACGCGAAATGGGTAGCGCTGGTTGCCACGACCGTGACCTTCCTGGTCTCGATTGGCATCTATACTGGCTTTGACCCCGCGAACACCGGCTTCCAGATGGTGGAAGAGGGTAAGTGGCTGATGGGTCTGAAATACAAAATGGGTGTTGACGGGATCAGCGTTCTGTTCGTGCTGCTGACCACCTTCATCATGCCGCTAACCATCCTGGCCAGCTGGCAGGTTACCGACCGCGTCAAGGAATACATGATCGCCTTCCTGCTGCTGGAAACGCTCATGCTGGGTGTGTTCATGGCGCTGGATCTGGTGCTGTTCTACCTGTTCTTCGAGGCTGGTTTGATACCGATGTTCCTGATCATCGGTATCTGGGGCGGCAAGGATCGTATCTATGCCAGCTTCAAGTTCTTCCTCTACACCTTCCTCGGCTCGGTGCTGATGCTGGTGGCAATGGTTACGATGTACGCCGATGCCGGCACCACGGATATCGAAGCGCTGATGAGCCATCAGTTCTCGTCTAAAGGGTTCAGCGTGCTGGGCATCTATATCGTCGGCGGACTGCAAACGTTGATGTTCCTGGCCTTCTTCGCGTCGTTCGCGGTGAAGATGCCGATGTGGCCTGTCCACACCTGGCTTCCGGATGCGCACGTACAGGCGCCAACGGCGGGTTCGGTCGTGCTGGCGGCGATCCTGTTGAAGATGGGCGGATACGGCTTCCTGCGCTTCAGTCTGCCGATGTTCCCGGTGGGGTCGGCGGTCATGACGGATGTGGTGCTGTGGATGTCGGCGATTGCGGTTGTCTACACCTCGCTGGTTGCGCTGGTGCAGGAGGATATGAAGAAGCTGATCGCTTATTCGTCGGTCGCGCATATGGGCTTTGTGACCATGGGGATTTTCGCGGCGAACCAGCAGGGCATTGATGGTGCGATCTTTCAGATGCTCAGCCACGGGTTTATCTCAGCCGCGCTCTTCTTGTGTGTCGGCGTGATCTATGACCGGATGCACACCCGCGATATCGAGGCGTACGGTGGCTTGGTGATTAGGATGCCTGCTTATGCACTGGTATTCATGCTCTTCACCATGGCCAATGTCGGACTGCCGGGCACATCCGGGTTCATCGGAGAATTTCTGACCTTGATGGGTGCCTTCCAGGTCAACACATGGGTAACGGCTGTGGCCGCCACCGGTGTGATCTTCTCGGCCGGCTACGCGCTGTGGCTGTACCGCCGTGTGGTATTTGGCGACCTAATCAAGGAAAGTCTCAAGGCCATCACCGACATGAGCTCACGCGAGCGGCTGATCTTTGCGCCGCTGATCGTGATGACGATTCTGTTGGGTGTCTATCCTTCGCTTGTGACCGATGTGATCGGCAACTCGACGGCTGCGTTGATTTCGAACTATGACACGGCTCTGGCCGCGGCTGAAACCGCGACCCAGTCAGCTGCATCGCATTAAGGGGGCTTTGGAGACATGATCCAGGCTGATCTGACAATTATCCTGCCGGAAATCGTGCTGGCGATCTATGCGATGGCCGCGCTGATCGGGGCTGTCTATACCACCAAGGACGGGCTGGCGCCGGTTTTGGTCTGGTCAACGGCGGGGCTGATGGCGCTGCTGGCGATTTGGATCGCGACCAATGGTGATGGCACGAATATTGCGTTCAACGGGATGTTCGTGGACGATGGTTTTGCCCGGTTCGCTAAGGTAGCGATCCTGCTCTCAGCCGCCGCCGTGCTGCTGATGAGCCAAGACTATATGGCTCGACGGGGCCTGCTGCGGTTCGAGTATCCGCTGCTGGTAGCGCTGGCCGCCGTGGGCATGATGATGATGGTCAGTGCGGGCGATCTCATGTCGCTCTACATGGGGCTGGAGTTGCAATCACTGTCGCTCTACGTCGTCGCTGCCCTGCGTCGTGACAGCGCTAAATCGACCGAGGCTGGTCTGAAATATTTCGTGCTGGGTGCGCTCAGCTCGGGTTTGCTGCTCTATGGTGCGTCCCTGGTATACGGCTTTACCGGGACCACATTGTTCTCGGGTATCATTCAAACGGTGCATCATGACGATCTCTCGCTGGGGCTGTTGTTTGGTCTGGTATTCCTGATCTCAGGTCTTGCGTTCAAAGTCTCTGCCGTGCCGTTCCACATGTGGACGCCCGACGTCTATGAAGGCTCTCCGACACCCATTACCGCGTTTTTCGCAACTGCCCCAAAAGTGGCAGCAATGGCGTTGTTCGCGCGCCTGTTGCACGATGCCTTTGGCGGTGTCGTCAAAGACTGGCAGCAAGTGATCGTCCTACTTTCGGTTCTTTCGATGCTGCTGGGTGCAGTTGCGGCCATCGGGCAACGTGACATCAAGCGACTGATGGCGTTTTCCTCGATTGCTCATATGGGTTATGCGCTGATCGGACTGGCCGCTGGTACCGAGATGGGCATCAAAGCGATGCTGATGTATCTGGCCATCTATGTGACGATGAATATCGGTACTTTCGCTTTCATCCTGATGATGGAGCGTGACGGCAAGCCAGTGACGGATATCGATGCCCTGAGGCAGTACTCGAAACGCGATCCGGGGAAAGCGCTGGCGGTGTTGATCCTGATGTTCAGTCTCGCGGGCGTACCTCCGATGCTGGGCTTCTTTGCCAAGTTCGGCGTCTGGCAGGCAGGTATCAATGCCGGCTTGACCGGTCTGGTGATCGTATCAGCCATCGCTTCGGTCATTGGGGCGTTCTATTACTTGCGGATCGTGTTCTACATGTATTTTGGCGATGAAAATGAAGACCCGATCGAAACACGTTCGTCACCCGTTCTGTGGGGCGCGTTGATGGGATCGGCTGCGTTGATGCTGATCGGAGTGTTCTATCAGTTCGGTATCGAAGGCGCTGCGGCTGCGGCGGCGACAACGCTTGTCAACTGATATCAAAACCATGAACAGTAAGGGGCTCGGTCGTTGCACCGGGCCTTTTTGCCATGAGTGACTGGCCGCAAGGATATGGCCTGCATGTGCTGCAGGAAGTGGACAGCACCCTGAATGAGGCGGCGCGGCTCGCGCCAACCGCTGCAGGACCGGTCTGGATTATGGCACATCATCAAACGGCGGCGCGAGGACGGCGCGGGAGGGCCTGGAGCAATCCCAAGGGCAATCTGGCCGCTACCCTGCTGATGCGTCCGCCAGGTGATCCGGAACAAGCTGCTTTGCGCAGCTTTGTTGCAGCGCTAGCGTTGTTCGATGCCTGTGTCGCCGTGACTGGGCGCGCTGCGGGATTGTCGTTGAAATGGCCCAATGATGTGCTGCTTAACGGTGGCAAACTGGCAGGTATATTGTTGGAAAGCACGGGGCAGGGCCGGGGTGTTTCGCATCTGGCGATCGGGATTGGCGTCAATCTCTCTGAGGCGCCCGGCGCTGATAGTGTAGAGCCCGATGCAGTGCGGCCTGTATCGCTGCTTTCCGAAACCGGTGCCCATGTCACTCCTGATGATTTTCTGGCAGAGCTGGCTTCGGCCTATGCGCATTATGAAATTCAGTTCATGACATATGGGTTTGAGCCGATCCGTGCCGCTTGGTTATCCCGAGCAGCGCGTTTGGGTGAGGTCATAACGGCCCGTACCGCAGCGTCGGAAACGGTTGGAACCTTCGAAACAGTGGACGCAGGTGGCAGCCTTGTCCTAAACACCGCCAAAGGCCGTGTCAGCATTCCTGCCGCGGATGTCTATTTCTGAAGGGGGCGCAAATGCTTCTGGCGATTGATTGCGGCAATACCAACACCGTCTTCTCGATATGGGATGGCGAGGAGTTTTTGTGCACTCTGCGCACCTCGACCCACCATGCCCGTACGGCGGATGCCTATTTCACTTGGTATTCGACGCTGGTGAAACACTATGGAATCGAGGCTGATATCACCGATGTCATCATCGCCTCAACCGTGCCACGGGTCGTATTTAATCTACGTGTCTTTGCCGATCGTTTCTTTGGTTGCCGCCCGCTAGTGGTGGGGAAGCCTGAATGCTTGTTGCCTGTCAATCCGCGCATTGACGAAGGTACAGTGCCTGGCCCTGACAGATTGGCCAACGCGGTTGGCGCGTTTGACCGGCATGGCGGGGATGTGGTCGTGGTGGATTTCGGGACAGCCACCAACTTTGACGTTGTTTCATCTGACGGGGCATATGTCGGTGGTATCATCGCGCCGGGAGTGAATCTCAGCCTTGAGGCATTGCACCAAGGAGCGGCAGCCCTGCCGCATATCGATATAACTCGTCCCGAAAAAGTGATTGGAACAAATACGGTTGGCTGCATTCAGTCCGGCGTGTATTGGGGGTATTCCGGCTTAATCGAAGGGCTGATTGCTCGCATCAAAGCGGAATACGGATTGCCGATGAAAGTCGTTGGAACCGGTGGGCTTGCGCCCCTGTTCGATCAGGCCGATGTGGGGTTCGACGCAATCGAAGACGATCTGACGATGCACGGGTTGACCGTGATCCATCGCTATAACAAGGAAAATGGCTCAACATGAGCAGTGAACGACTGATTTATTTGCCGCTGGGCGGCGCAGGCGAAATCGGCATGAATGCCTACGTCTACGGCTATGGCGCACCGGGGCAGGAACGGTTGATCCTCGTGGATCTTGGCGTTGCTTTCCCGGACATGGATACCTCGCCCGGTGTTGATCTGATCTTCGCTGATATCTCATGGCTGAAAGAGCGTGCCGACCAGCTCGAGGCGGTCTTTGTCACCCACGCGCACGAAGACCATGTGGGCGCGGTCGCGCATTGCTATGAGGCATTAGGCGTCCCGGTCTATGCCCGTGCGTTTACAGCCAACATCGCGCGCCGCAAGATGGAGGAGCACGGCCACCCGACCGAGGCCGTGCGCACCGCATCGCCATGGCCAGAACAGATCAAGGTCGGCCCGTTCACGGTGGGGTTCCTGCCGGTTTCGCACTCGATCCCTGAAAGCGCAGGCCTTGTTATCGATTCACCAGCCGGACGCGTCGTGCATACGGGTGATTTCAAACTCGATGCTAACCCAATCGTGGGCGAGCCGTTTAACCCCGATCTGTGGGCCGATGTGGCAAAGTCTGGCGTCAAGGCGCTGGTCTGCGACAGCACCAACGTGTTCTCTTCCCATCCCGGGCGTTCGGAATCCGAAGTCGGGCCCGAGATCACACGTTTGGTTCAGGATGCCAGCGGGATGGTCATTGCAACGACATTCGCCTCCAACGTGGCGCGCGTGAAAACTCTTGCAGAAGCAGGACAGAAAGCTGGTCGTTCGGTGGTGTTGTTGGGCCGTGCGATGCGGAGGATGATCGAAGCAGCAACCGAAACGGGCATCCTCAGTGATTTTCCGAAGGTTATTAGCGCAGAAGAAGCGCTGGATGTACCTCGCGGGAACCTGATGCTGATCGTCACAGGCAGTCAGGGTGAGCGCCGTGCGGCCAGTGCCCAACTGGCGCGTGGTAAGTATCGCGGACTTGAGGCGAAAGAGGGCGATCTGTTCCTGTTCTCGTCAAAAACCATCCCCGGAAATGAGCGTGGTGTGATCCGGATCATGAACCAGCTCAGTGAAAAGGGCGTGGATGTGGTCGACGACAGCTCGGGGCTGTATCACGTCTCGGGGCACGCAAACCGTCCTGATCTTGAGAAGGTGCACGCCTTGATTGATCCGCAAATGGTTGTCCCGATGCACGGTGAACATCGCCACCTGCGCGAGCACGCCAAACTGGCCGAAGCGGGCGGGCGTACCGGAATTCTCGCCGTGAATGGAACTATGCTGGATCTGACGGACAATGCGCCGAAGGTTGTGGATTATATTGAAACCGGGCGCACTTATCTGGATGGAACAGTCAAGATCGGTGCTTTGGATGGGGTTGTGCGCGATCGAATTCGCATGGCTTTGAATGGCCATATCACGATTACAGTCATATTGGACGAAGAAGATGAACCGCTGGGGGAACCGTGGTGTGACACGATGGGGCTACCCGAGATGGGATCATCCCGCGCCGGGTTGGTCGAAGTATTGGAAGAAGACCTCAATCAGTTTCTGATGCGCGCCGGAGCCAAGACCTTGCGCGATGACGACAAGCTGGAAGAAGGTTTGCGCCGGATCGCACGCCAGACAGCACAAGCTGAGATCGGCAAGAAACCCGAGGTGACGGTTGTCGTCAGCCGGATGCGCTAGTCCGCATAAGGCATAGGATAGCCCCGAAGCTGCAGGAACAGGCTGGCTTCTTCATTGTTGAGGAAGAAAGGCACCGTTTCCGGAGGCTTCGGGTCTGAGGCGCGAGCTGCGATTTCGGCCAGAACAACTTCGGTTATGAATGGCAGATCGAATTCGCGCGCCTGGCTGATCTTGACCCATTGCAAGTGGGACAACTCATCCGAGGCATGGGTGAAGTCATCAAGATCACCCTGAACCGCGTCCGCATCAACCAGAAAAAAACGGGCGTCGAACCGGCGTGGTCGTCCCGGTGGGGTGACTGCGCGAAAGACAAATTGAAGTGCTTCCGCGGAAGGCAGGTATCCCTTCGCAGCAAAGCTTTGCCAGTCAGGTGGAATCGCACCCTGCCATTCCCCCCGCTTTCCAAGGACAAGTCCGGTCTCTTCCCACAATTCCCGGATTGCAGCGGCAGCCAGCGCATTTTGCAGGCCTGGTTCGGACTGTTGTGACAAGCGATCGGTACAAATATCCGGCAGTGCAGTACTCAGCGCGATGTCCGCATCTGCAGGATCGACCGCACCGCCGGGAAAGACAAATTTGTTGGGCATGAACGCCGCCTTCGCACCGCGCTGACCCATTAGGATAGCAGGATCGCTGAGCCTGTTGCGCAAAACGATTACCGTGGCGGCATGGCGAATAGCAGTTTTGTCCACGCTCATGCGGGTTTACCAAACCCATGCATCCGGCGTGCCCATTGATAGGCAACTACGGCCCCTTTTAAGCGGGGTAAAAGGTAAAGCGAAAGCGCGACGCAGCCGATCGAAAACGCAATCGCCATGGTCCATGGATCGGGTCGCCAATGTACGTAGGATACGTGCAGGGCAGGTGCCAGAAGGTGCCCAACGATTAGAATAGTGAGGTATGCCGGGCCATCATCAGCGCGATGATGAAACAGCTCTTGCCCGCATTCCGAACAGGTGTCGTTCACCTTGAGATAGCTATGCAAAAGTTTGCCTTCGCCACAGTTTGGGCACTTGCACCGGAACCCCCGGATCAGTGCGGGTTTCGTCGGACGGTCTTCCTCGATTGAGGTGTCGATAGTCTGATCAGTCATATGAGTCTCGCGCGTTCATCCTTGGGCGACATAGGCTGTATCGAACCCATCGGAAAAGGGGGGTGCGTCGCTTTGTGGCGATGACGTGCAGGGTATCAGTTTTCAGATATGTTTCAAACAGGATGGAAAAAAGTTGCACCAGATGCGACGGAATTCCGTCTGAGCCGCGTTTGAATAGATATCAACAGCGGCACGGGGCCGTTGAAATCAAGGAACATTGTAATGAAAACTACAACCTTCATCTCGGCCATAGTTGTTGCTGCTGTTGCAGTTACCGGTACTTCAGCTCTGGCCAAAGGACCGCGCCCAACGTTTCAGGAGCTTGATACCGATGGGAACGGAGAGGTGACACAGGCTGAGATCGCGGCACATCGCAACCAGAAATTCACTGCCGCCGATACTGACGGTGATGGGCAGCTGAGTGTTGATGAAATGCAGGCTGCGGCACAGACCAAGGCTAACGATCGTGTCACCAAGATGTTCGAAAAGCATGACGCAAATGCGGATGGCTTTTTGAGCGAAGATGAATTGCCGAAACCGCGCCGTGCCTCCAAGATGTTCGAGCGTATCGACGCCGACGGGAACGGATCGATATCTGAGCAGGAATATGCGGATGCAAAAGACAGAATGGGCCGGAAACACAAGCGGCATCAGAAGTCGGACACCGACAGCAACTGATACGGGATGGAGGACCTGACCTCTCATCCGAATACGGTGCACGGCAGATCCTATGCCGTGCCCGAGCCCAGCGACGAGGCGTTGCTGGGCCAGTTCGCCGATGGGGATGGGGCTGCGGCACGTGTCTTGACCGAGCGGTTGGGTCCGCGCAGTTATTCCGTTGCATTGCGGATGCTGGGTAACCAGGCCGAAGCTGAGGACGTGACGCAAGAAGCGATGATGCGGCTTTGGAAAATGGCGCCCAAATGGGTGCCGGGTCAGGCGCAGCTTTCCACTTGGCTCTATCGCGTGACGTTGAACTTGTGCGTCGATCTACGCCGGAAGAAGCGGCCCGATGCGCTGGAGAATGTGGCCGAGCCCGCGGATGGGGCCGCTAGTGTAGTTGATCAGATGCAGGATGCCGCGCGCAAGGATGCGCTGCAGGCCGCACTGGAACAATTGCCCGATCGGCAGCGCCAGGCCGTGGTGCTGCGGCACATAGAAGAGTTGCCCAACCCCGAAATCGCGGGGATCATGGATATTTCGGTCGAGGCGGTTGAAAGCCTGACGGCGCGTGGCAAACGATCTCTGACCGCGATACTGGCGGGGCGACGGGACGAACTGGGGTACGAACATGGCTGACCAAGACAATCAACTCGATCAACTGTTCGCACAGGCGCGCGAGGCGCGGGATGTGTTCCCGGACGACCTTGCCGTTCGAATTGAAACCGATGCCGAAGCCGTTCGGTTGGCTCGATCTGCGAAGACGCCACGCCGCACGTGGCGGCAAAGAATAGATGCCATTGGGGGTTGGAGCGGATTGGGTGGACTTGTGGCTGCAAGCGCGGCAGGTGTTTGGATCGGGTTTTCCGCTCCGACGTTTCTGCCGGATCCTGTCGAATACTTCGTTTCGCAAGAAGCGACCTATCTGATGGCCGACCTAAATTTGGATGAAAACTATCTGGAGGACGCAGAATGAGCGATAGCCCCGCACCCAAACGCAAATGGATGCCGATATTGCTGGTCGTCTCGCTTGCTCTGAACCTTCTGATTGTCGGAGTCGTCCTTGGTGCGGCCCTTCGTTTCAAGGGCAAGGATCATGCTGCTGCGCCACCCGGATTTGGCCCAGCCTTGTATTACGCTCTACCCAAGTCTGATCGTAAAGCTCTCAGAGGCGAGTTGTCGAGCTTGCGTGGCAAGGGGTCACATCGGCGCAAACAGGATTTCAGCGCGCTCAGTCAGGCCCTGAGGGGTGTACCGTTCGACCCTGCTGAAGTCGAAACCTTGTTGAATAAGCAGTCCAAAGCCACGGCTGACCTTCAGGCAGCTCTTCATCAGCAGTGGCTGGCGCAGATCTCGGCGATGAGTGATGAAGAGCGCGAAGTTTATGCAGATCGACTGGAAGAAGTGGTTAAGCGTGGCCAGCGCAAGCACAAAAAACGGGATTGAAACCTCAAGCCGCACTTTGCCGGATATGCACCCGATTACGACCCGCCTTCTTCGCTGCATAAAGTGCTTTGTCTGCAGAACTGATCACTCGGCTGACCGGATCGGGCTCGTCTTCCCGGTTGAGTTCCGGCGGCGCACACAGATTTACACCCACGCTGATGGTAACTGAGATCAACGCAGAATGATCGGGGAGTTGGAAGGGTTCTCCGCAGATGCTTTCGCAGATCAACTCCGCTTGCCTCAACGCTTGTTCTGTCGAGGTATTCGGAAGCCCGATCATGAATTCTTCACCTCCGATACGCGCCACAAATCCGGTTTTCCCGATTGCGGCTTGCAGCCGATTGGCCGCCTCGGTCAGTACCAGATCTCCGCCAGCGTGACCGAACCGGTCGTTGATTGCCTTGAAGTGATCCAGATCAGCCAACATCACGGCGAACCCGTGCCCTGTTTCCGGGGCCTGATGCGCGATTTGGTCCAGCGCCCGCATCGCGTAGCGTCGGTTATGCAGACCGGTTAGCGGATCGGTCAACGATTCAGCCAGGTCCTTTCGCAATGTCGCGCGTACTCGGTCGTCGCGGTTCTTGCGGGCGATCAGAGTTTCAAGCCGCAAAGATATCTCATCCGTGTGAAAACCGCCCATACAGACCGCGTCGGCACCTCGATCCAGTGCTTCGGCTGCGAGTGCGGAGTTTTCATCCAGCAGTACTCCGATAAGCACTGTATTGCGCGTTGCGCTGCGTGACCGAAGATCAGCCAGAATGTTGCGCCCTGAGGCGTTTGTTCCAAGTTCAACAAGAATGGCATCAGGGGTGATCCCAGACAGCACGTCTTTGAGATCAGGCAAAGTGTGGCGTGCCACGTGATGCCGGGTATGATTGGCCAAGGTTTTGCACCACAAAGCGCCGGTGCGCGCTGTTTGCGCCAAGATCGCGATCTGTGCGATTGGTGGTGGTGCTAGTGGAACTTGCGCCGGTTCGCCAAAGCCTATGGGTTGAGAATCGCCTTTGAGGTTTAACTCTTGCCGGTCAGCACGCGCGCGCAGCAGGCTGCGTACGCGGGCGAGTAGAAGCGCGTCCTTGAAGGGGTGGCCCATTACATCGTCTAATCCGTCCGACAATGCCCGCAATCGCGCTGCCTTGTCGTTTTGCGGAGCTATAGCGACGATTGGTACATCGATCAGGGCCGGGTCTGAGGCCATCACTTTCTTAACGTCCGCTGCGGTTCCGTCGGGCAGAGTTTGTGCCGTCAGAACCAAATCAGGTCGTGTCCGTCGCAGCAACGCACCGAGCCCAGCCAATCTTTCACCCTGCACGACTTGGTACCAGGCCGCTGTTAACTGAACCTTGAGCATAATGCGATTGGTCGAAACACCGTCGAGGACGAGTATGGTGCCTTGCACAGACATAGCCATTCACCGTTAGATTGCATGCGTTGCCAAAGTGTTTATGACTCTGGTTAACAAACCCTTTCCAAGACAGTGTCCGAGGCTAGTTTATGCCAATCTCCACAAATTCCGCCGAAACTCTGGCCTTGAATGCGCTCGGTTGGCTGGTGGGTAATGATGAGCTGTTACCAATCTTTCTGGGGGCGACCGGTGCCTCTGCCGAAGATCTGCGGGATCGGGCAGGCGAGGCAGAGTTCCTTGGGTCGATTTTGGACTTTCTGATGCTTGACGATTCGTGGGTGATCGCTTTTTGTGACGCCAACTCCGTTCCCTACGATGAGCCGGGCCAGGCCCGTGCTGCGTTGTCCGGCAATTCGGATATGCACTGGACCTAATCTACAGGAGCCCTTTTATGGCAATTGACGCCCTCGTGTTCGACAAGGACGGTACACTTTTCGATTTTGAAGCCACTTGGGGCACATTCGGACGTATAGTACTGGAGCATCTATCCAATGATGACGCGCAGCGGGCGTCGGAGCTGGGGCGGGCCATCGGGTTTGATTTTGCGCAGGAAAGCTACGATCCCAATAGCATAGTCATTGCGGGAACTGTGGATGAGGTTGCTGGAGCACTGAAACCACATCTGCCCGAGCTATCTCTTGAAGCGCTGATAGAAACGCTCAACCGTGCCTCGGCGGAGGCGCAGCAGATACCTGCCGTTCCGCTGGCGCCATTTCTTGATGAGCTACGGCAGGCTGGGCTGAAGCTGGGCGTGGCGACGAATGACGCCGAAATGCCAGCGCTGCAACACCTGCATTCGGTTGGCGTACGGGATCATTTCGATTTTGTTGCCGGGTACGACAGTGGACACGGATATAAACCCGGTCCGGGGCAGTTATTGGCCTTTGCGCGACATGTCGAAGTCGACCCGTCCCGTATCGCAATGGTCGGCGACAGCCTTCATGACCTTGAGGCCGGGCGCGCTGCGGGGATGGCAACTATTGGAGTACTGACCGGAATGGCAACGACCGAAACGCTCGAACCGTTGGCAGATGTTGTGTTACCGGATATTGGCCATATTCCCGGCTGGTTGTCGAAAAGCTGATTGCCCTGGGCCGAAAATCGTCTGATCAGACAACAAAACCGACAAGATCTGTCGCAGATAGAGCGGCCAGAATGGGTTCTACGGGGCTTGCTTGAGAGAGGAAGCACCGGAGGACACCCATGAACGATAGTAAAACTCGCAAACGCCGCGGCGGTGGTCGCGCCGGTGCCGCCGCTCGCCGTGGCAGCGCAGTCATCGATCAGATGCCCTGGAAACCGCCGATAAACATTGATCACCCAACCGAACCGCTGGGCCCAGAAGGGATCGAGGCGATTCACGATGGTGCCATGCGAATTCTCGAAGAGATCGGCATTGAATTCTACAATCAGGAAGCCATTGAAATCCTGCGCGAGGCCGGTTGCACGATTTCGGGTGACAATGTCCGTATGGGCCGGGATTTTGTTATGGAAATGGTGGGCAAGGCGCCCAGCAAGTTTACCATCACGCCGCGCAACCCGGATCGCCAGATCGAGATTGGCGGTAAGACCATGCTGTTCGGCAATGTCTCATCTCCGCCGAACTATTGGGATATGGAGATCGGTAAGAAGGTGCCCGGCACGCGGCGGATGTGTCAGGACCTGTTGAAACTGACGCAGTATTTCAACTGTATCCATTTCGCAGGTGGCTATCCGGTCGAGCCGGTGGATATCCACGCCAGCATTCGACATCTTGACGTGCTTTATGACAAGCTGACCCTGACCGACAAGGCGATGCATGCTTACTCGCTGGGCAAGGAGCGCGTTGAAGATGTAATGGAGATGGTGCGGATCGCAAGCGGGTTGACGCACGATGAATTCGAAGCGTCGCCGCGGATGTACACGAACATCAACTCCACGTCTCCCTTGAAACACGACCATCCGATGATCGACGGTTGCCTGCGGCTGGCGCGGCGGGGGCAGGCGATTGTGGTGACACCATTCACCTTGGCCGGGGCAATGGCGCCCGTGACCATGGCGGGGGCGGTGGCTCAATCTTTGGCTGAAGCGCTGTGCGCGATCGCACTGTTCCAATATGTTCGGCCCGGTATTCCATGCGTAATCGGAACTTTTACCTCGAATGTCGATATGAAGTCCGGCGCGCCTGCGTTCGGGACGCCGGAATACATGCGATCGACCCAAATGACCGGGCAAATGGCGCGGTTTTATGGCTTGCCGATGCGGTCTTCCGGAGTTTGTGCAGCGAATGTGCCGGATGGGCAGGCGATTTGGGAAACATCGAATTCTTTGTGGGCGGCCGTTCAGTCGGGAACCAACATGGTTTATCACGCGGCAGGCTGGCTTGAAGGCGGTTTGATCGCCAGCCCCGAGAAATTCGTCATGGATTGCGAAATCTTGCAACAAATCCAGCGCTACATGCAGCCAGAACTACTGGCGACGGGTCCTGACGAGATCGCGCTTGAGGCGATACGCGCTGTTGGAAATGACGGACATTTCTTTGGTATCCAGCACACGCAGGATCGCTATACGACAGCGTTTTACCAGCCATTCTTGAGTGATTGGAAAAACTTCGAAGCATGGGAGGTCGCCGGAGGTATCTGGACTGCAGAACGCGCCCATCAGATGTTCAAGGAAATCGTGAACAATTTCGAGGCACCCGAGATGGATGAGGCAATCCGTGAGGAACTGACTGACTTCGTTGAGCGCCGCAAGGCTGAAGGCGGTGCGCCGACTGATTTCTAATCGCACGGATTAAGTCTGAGTTTCGGGTTGAGATTACATGGCATTCTTATGATCCCGTAGCAGATTTTGGGTCTTTATTAAGGTTTCTGGGATCACCTGAGGCAGTCTTTCAATCTGAGGCGACTCATGCACGGGCTGATCAACAGGGCGATCCAATCCTTTGTTTGTGCCACTTATGGCCGACAATGCTGGCTGCGCGCGACTCAAGCGGCGGAATTGGGCTTCGACGAGTTTGAGGCGATGCTTATCTATGAGGCCGACATATCGACCCGTGTGCTCGATATGCTTTGCGCCGAATTGAACCGCCCGAAATCCGAGTTTCTGGAGGATTTGGGGACTTATCTGGTTTCACATCCAAATATGGAAGATCTACGACGTCTCCTGCGCTTCGGAGGGGTCAGTTATGTTGAATTTCTACACTCGCTTGACGACCTGTCGGATCGAGTTCGCCTTGCCGTATCAGATCTGAAGTTGCCGGATTTGGAGTTGTTGGAGCATTCATCTGCAGAATACCACCTGTATTGCTCACCGGGTTTGCCGGGATATTCCAGCGTTATGACCGGCGTGTTGCGCGCTATGGCGGATGACTATGGCGCGTTGGTCTTTCTGTCCAATGAGGGGCGGCAAGGCGAGGCCGAAGTGATTTCGATCACATTGATAGAAAGCGCATTTGCCGAAGGACGCCATTTCGATCTTGGGGCGCGTAAATCATGATCAACTTTGAAGACCTGGGAAAGCTTCTGAATACCTTATGTCCGATGTTTGTCCTTGTTGATGATGCTGGCTGGGTTACGCAGGTCGGTCCAACGTTGCAAAAGCTGCGTCCGCATCAACAAATGACGGGGCAGAGCTTTCTGGATATCTTTGAACTCGTCCGACCCCGTTCAATCACCAATGTAGCCTCGATACTGACTGAGCCCGACAGAAAGTTGCATCTAAGGTTTCAGGACAAACCTCAGACGGCATTCAAGGGTTTAGTCGTTCCATTGCCTGGTGGAAGCGGGG
This sequence comes from Ruegeria sp., assembly GCA_040829945.1. Lineage (GTDB taxonomy): Bacteria > Pseudomonadota > Alphaproteobacteria > Rhodobacterales > Rhodobacteraceae > Ruegeria. The sequence goes on along the minus strand of JBFOLN010000003.1, from coordinate 11,578 downwards.
CGGTTGTCAACCTGTCGTTCGGTATTTCAATTCAGGACGCAGTACGCGACTACGCTTTGACGAGCGCTGATTTCTCGGGCACCGACCTGGCGATAGAGCTATTGTATCTGGTCGAGGCGAATTCTGCCGCGATGGAGGCCTCACGTTCGCTGAACCTTCGATTGCAGGGGGCGATGCTGGCAGCTGAGGAACAGGCCTATACTGACACGCTGACGGGATTGAAGAACCGGCGCGCGATGGATCACATACTTGGTCACCTGATTTCTATGAAATCAACCTTCGCGCTGATGCATCTGGACTTGGACTTCTTCAAATCTGTCAACGACCGACTGGGGCATGCCGCCGGAGACTATGTGCTGAAGCAAGCGGCAAAGATCATGCTTGCTGAGACGAGAAGCGATGACACCGTTGCTCGCGTAGGGGGTGATGAGTTTGTTTTGATCTTCAAAGGGATGACGGACCGAAAAAAATTGGCCGCTATTGCCGAACGCCTGATCTCGCACCTCTGCCAACCCATGAAATTCGAAGGGTCAGTCTGTAAAATATCGGCAAGCGCCGGCACGGCCTTGTCGACCCAGTTCGAAATACCCAAAGCAGTGGATATTCTGCATGCCGCAGATCTGGCGCTATACGCTGCAAAACGTAGCGGACGATCCTGTCACCGGTTCTATTCCCAGTTGTCGCATGCGCAGCAATCTGGTTGATCGAGATGGCGTGCGCTGTCGTCAGATCATAGGGTATCCAGCCTAGCAGCAATGTGCCGCTGAATCTGCGGAATCTCCGAAACTACCGGCATGACGTGACCCTTAAAACTGGCGCGGGCCAATTCTTGTGGCACATCCTCCAGCACGTGGCCTCCGGTACAGGCGAAGAACGGAAGGCAAAGCGCGTTACCGTCACATTTCGTGGCGGCGTCGGCAATGGATGGGGATTGTTCGACAAACCCGGTGCGGATGCTTCTGAATGGGGTCATCCGGCCCAGGTTCTCCACAAATTTATGCGCAACAGCTGCCGGATTCGGGCTGCGCCCCGAACCGTGCGCGGCGATTACGAGATCGGTCGCTGACGCAGTCCATCCCCTGCGTGCCAGCTCTTGATTTAGCGCAGCGGTAACAAGCGCAGGTAAGTCAGGATCGATCCCCAGCGGATCTAAAATTGTAACTGATCGAGAGCCTATCCGCCTAGGCAAAGCACTGGTGACGAACCATCCTCGTGCCATGAACAACGGGTAGATTGCTGTGCCGTTGGGTAATCCATCAAGGCATTCCTCTAATGCCTGAGGGGCTGCCAACGTGGCTGAATAAACTGAAACCCGTTGGCACAAAGCACCGATTTGCCGTGCAAAAGTCGACAGTGCCGCCTCGGCGGGTGCCGGATCTGAGGGTTGGCCATGGGCTACGATAACGGCGTGTGGCATGCAGGGCTCCGAATGGGTTCTGCGATAAATGTCTTGCTTGTAGGCAGAGTCAATGTGGAAACTGTATTTTGGTCATCCCAACAGTGTCAGCCACAACCAAACGGTAAGTATAGACGCTGCCGTTCCGATCAGAACCGAAGATGCGGCGACGCGTTTCGCCCGGCCATACATGTTTGCGAAAATATAGGCGTTGAAGCCCGGCGCCATAGCCGCTGTTAATACACCTGAACGAAACAGGTCCTGTGGCAAGGCCAGGGAAGATCCAAACAGCCAGACCAGACTCGGGTGTAGTAACAGTGAGATACAACAGACGAAGACAATGGCGCGCAAATCACCTTCGGGTCGGTATTTGACCAACACGCCCCCTAGTGCGAACAGCGCACCGGGCAGGGCGGCACGAGTGATCAGGTTTAACGCCTCATCCACGACCGCAGGTATTCCAAAACCCGTAAGGTTGACGATGAACCCTAATGAGATGCCAAGAATGAGTGCATTCTTGAACATGGCTGTCAAAACGGATTTCACCATCCGCCTCCCGCCATTCCCACGGTTTCGGAAGATTTCCATCACCGTGATGCCGACGCAGTAGCAAAAGGGCGAATGGAACGCGATGATCGCGAAGTTACCAGTCAGATTATCGGGCCCGTAGGCGCGTTCGGTAATGGGCAGCCCCAATAGCACCGAGTTCGAAAACAGGCAGCAAAAGCCGATGGCGATGCAGTCTTCCCACTCGCGGCCAAAGATCAACCGAGCGCCGATCATCCCGGCGATGAAACAGAGCCCGGCAGCCGAATAGAAACTGGTCAAAAGTCGGGGGTCGAAGCTGGCACTCAGATCGAGATTGGCGATAGCAAGAAACAACAAGCAGGGAATGGCGAACCCCTGTGTGAACTTCATCAGCCCATCGACATGGGATTCACGAAAATAGCCAAACCGTGTTGCCGTATACCCGGCGCCGATGACCAGAAACACCGGCAGGATGACATCGATCAGGCTTTGGAACATGGTCTGGCCATACTCGGCTTTGGGGGTATGGCGAGCATGAACAGCTGCTTACCTTACAGAGGTTGCCGGATCACCATGCCGTCATAGGCGGGTGTAATATGATCGGGCGTTTCCGCATCGACCGTCGCATAATCCAGATCAATATGCATGTTGGTTAGAACGGCGCGTTTCGGCCTCAACTGTTCAATCCAGCCCAATGTCTTTTCCAGATGGGCATGGGTTGGATGAGGGGATCGGCGCAACGCATCAATGATAAGGCAGTCAAGGTTTGCCAGCTCGGGCATGCTCTCGTCATAAAGCTCTGCAACATCAGGTAGGTAGACGATATTTCCCATTCTGAAGCCGAGGGCATCAATCGAGCCGTGGTTCACGCGAATTGGCCGAAAAGGGATCGAGCCGCCAGGGCCGGCGATCTCAAACGGGCCACCGATTGTCTTGAGATCAAGAATTGGCGGATAAGGTGATCCTTCGGGTTGAACGAAGGCATAGCCAAAACGGCTCAGCAGATCGTTCTGGGTGTCGCCATCGGCCCAAACGGGCACGCGTGTTTTCATGTTGAACACGATCATCCGCAGATCGTCGATCCCGTTCATATGATCGGCATGGGAATGGGTGTAAACCACTCCATCCAGGCGACCTGTCCCGGTGTCCAGCAATTGGCTGCGCATATCTGGCGACGTGTCGATCAACACCGAGGTTGTGCCTTCCGGTCCGTCGCGCTCAACCAATAGAGAACAGCGACGCCGGTTGTTTTTCGGGTTTTCCGGATCACAGGAACCCCAATGCCCCCCCAATCGGGGAACTCCTCCGGAGGATCCGCAGCCCAGAATGGTAAAGCGAATTTCGCTCATGCAGCGGCCTTGAATGCGGCAGCTTTAGTGAAGAGCCTGTCAAAGTTTGCTTGTGTCCGGGCCGCGAATTCAGCGTAATCAATTCCGTATACTTCAGCCCCTTTGCGGGCGGTATAAGCGGTGTATGCCGGTTCGTTCCGCTTGCCACGATAAGGTGGGGGCGCCAGATACGGGGCGTCAGTTTCAACTAATATGCGGTCGAGCGGTGCCGCAGCAAAAATATCTCGCAGTTCCTGGCTTTTAGGAAAGGCTGCAATCCCGGACATGGATAGGTAGAAACCAAGATCAAGCGCGGCCCGAGCAAGTTCTGCGGAAGATGAAAAGCAGTGCATGACGCAGGGGTAAGGAGCATTCCGGTATTCTTCTGCCAGAATGCGAGCCATGTCGTCATCGGCGGCACGAGCATGGATAATCAGAGGAAGGCTTGTGCGCTGGGCGGCCTCGATATGGATGCGCAGCGATTTTTTTTGCACATCAGCCGAATCCGCCGTGTAGTGATAATCTAGCCCGGTTTCCCCAATACCCACAAACTTGGGATGTCTGGCCAGGGCGACCAGTTCATCGACGGTGACCATCGGCTCGTCTGCTGCGCTCATCGGGTGTGTACCAGCCGCGTAGAACACAGGGCCGTAGGCTTCGGCAATGGCACGCACCGTGGGCTCGTTACGCAGCCGAGTGCATATGGTCACCATGCGGGTCACGCCAGCCTCGGCGGCGCGGGCAACGACGTCATCCATTTGACCATCGAAATCCGGGAAATCCAAATGGCAATGGCTATCGGTAATTTCGGGGGTTGGGCTCATCTGCTGTGACCGGCGGTTTCCTGTATCTTGAACACCGTATCTAGAACTAGTGAGGCAGGGTCAAGGTTCACGGCCTGCCCATGTCGCGCGCGCGCTGTGATGATGGCGGCGACCTTTGCCCATTGGCGGGCCTGGCGCGGCGAGCCCGACAAGCGAGTCAACGTTTCAACCTCGTTCGGGGCGGCCTCTGGCATTGGAGCTGAGCCCGTTGCTCCGGTTAGCGCCAGTCGGGACAGCGCCACGTCGATCAGGGAAAGCAATAGGTCGAATCTTTCGGCTGCGCCCCGTTGTGCCGCAGTCTCGGCCAGCTTCAGAGCGCGCTGCCGATCTAGGCGGGGCAGGGTGCCAAGAATGGCGATCAGTTCCGCGTAAATTTTAAGCCCGCCAAGATTGATCAAGCGAACCGCATCGCCCACCGACCCGGCTGCGAGAGCTGCAAGGTGGTCAGCCTGACCGGGTATCTCGGTGCCGGTCTGGGCCAACGCGCGCTGCATGTCGTCGGCTCCTAGTGGAGAAAGCCGCAAGGTACGGCAACGTGACCGGATGGTAGGTAGCAAGCGGGATGGCTGATGTGAAATCAATAGCAGTGTCGTTCGCGCGGGGGGCTCCTCGAGCATTTTCAACAGTGCATTGGCCGCGCTGACATTCATCTCGTCCGCAGAATCCACAATCACGACCCGTCGACCGCCATCGGCTGATGACAGGCCGAAGAACCGTCCCAGTTTGCGGATATCATCGACTACGATTTCGTTTCGCAGCCGCCCCTGATCGTTCACGGATCGGGTGACCGCTGCAAGCCCGGGCTCGGCCCCAGCCTGAATGCGGTGCGCGACAGGGTGATCCGGGTCGATGTCCAGAGTATCGGGTGGAGGTGGAGCACCAAACAGTCCGCCGTCATCGGCGGGCGGTGTCGCCAGCAGGAACTGCGCGATGCGCCAAGCCAGCGTCGCTTTGCCGATCCCGCGCGGACCCGTCAGCAACCAGCCATGATGCAGCCGGTCCGAGTTATAAGCTGTCAGAAACGCCTGTTCTGCCGCATCCTGACCGAACATCCGCGCAGTTTCGCGCGGATGCGGTGCGCCGGGGGCTTGATCCGGGGTTGGGGTATCGTCGCTCATATTTCGCCTATCGCAGGGCTGTCATGACAATCTCTGTCACATCCTGCGCGACGCTGTCCATGATCCTATTGCCATCGACTACCCGAAACCGGTCCGGGAACTCTTCAGCCAAACCCAAAAAGCCAGCACGCATCTGCTGTTGAAGGTCAAGGCCGAAATCCTCAAACCTTTCTTCTGCTCCCTGACGGCCTTTGGCGCGGGATAGGCCGGTTTCGGGGTCCATGTCGATCAGCAAAGTCAGGTCTGGTTCTCGACCGATCATCAGGCTGTGCAGCTGATCGACCAGCCCGCGCAGGTCGCCACGCGAGAGGCCTTGATACATGCGAGTGCTATCGGCGAAACGGTCACAAATGACAACTTTTCCAGCGGCCAACGCAGGTTCGATCGTGCGCTCCAGATGGTCGCGCCGGGCAGCGGTGAACAGCAAGATCTCGGTTTCAGCGGACCAGCGATCCGGATCGCCCTGCAAAACCAGGTTGCGGATTTCTTCGGCACCGTCAGAACCGCCTGGTTCTCGGGTCAGAATGACTTCACGGCCTTCACTGCGCAGGTACTCGGCCAGCAGGCGGGCCTGCGTCGACTTGCCTGATCCGTCAATGCCTTCGAAGGTCAGAAACGTACCGCGCGCTGTCACATTTGCTCCAACGGGGTGTTGATCACGTCTTTCAGAACGATGCCGCCTACAGTCATCATGCGGACGACAAACCCACCAAGAGGCACATCCTTGTCTGCCACCAGAGGACGGCGGATTTCCGGCAGGCCTTCGGGTTTGATTACCAGCTCAGCCAATTGCTGGCCTTTGCTGACGGGTGCATTGATCGGGCCTTCATAAACGACTTCGGCCTGAATATCTTTGTCCCCCAGCACCGGGAACAGCAAAGTCAGGTCATCTTCGGGCACCAGCCCTACGGATTTTTCCGCGCCCATCCAAAGCTTGGCCTGCGCTATCGGTTCTTCCGCCTTGGCAACTGTCCTCTCGACAAAATTTCGAAACGACCAGTTAACCACGGCCTCAGCCTCCTCTGCGCGCTTGCCGGTGCTGTCGAGCCCGGAAAGTACGAAGACAACCCGGCGATCCCCCTGTTTGGCCGAGCCTACAAGACCATACCCAGCCTCTTGCGTATGACCGGTTTTGAGACCATCCGCACCGATATCCAGTTTCAGCAGCGGATTTCGGTTGCGCGCGTTTGAAGGAGCTCGCCCATCGAACTCGTACACTTCTTCAGCAAACAGCGGATAATACTCAGGGAAATCTGTGATCAACCGGTCGGCCAGAACCGCCAAATCATGCACCGACATCATATGACCGGCTGCTGGCCAACCGTTGGAATTGGCAAAGTTCGAGTTGTTCATGCCCATTTGCTTTGCACGTTGAGTCATGAACCGTGCGAATCCGGCTTCCGTTCCATCAGGGCTAAGAGCCTCAGCGATTACCACGCAGGCATCGTTGCCCGAAAGCACGATGATCCCGCGCAGAAGGTCCTCGACCCGCACCCGGTCCTGCGTATTGAGAAACATGGTGGATCCGCCATAGCTCATGGCATGTTCCGAAACGGGCAGTGTTTCGTCCAACGTCAGTCGGCCATCGCGCAGGGCCTCGAAAGCGACATAGAGCGTCATGAGTTTCGACATGGACGCCGGTGGTATAGGCTGATCGGCTTCTTTTGACAGCAGCACTGTGCCGGTTTTCTGGTCCATTACATAGGCCGCGCGCGCAGTCGTGTCGAACGCATGGGCAGGCAGCGAAAGTAGCGCCAGCCCGAAGGCCAAGGTGGTGGATCGCAAAGCGGAAAGCATCATGGGCCTCCTGTTCTGTCAGTTCTTTGCCGTGAAGGCGTCGGTGAACCCAAGGTCTTTCACGTCGTTCAAAAGTGCCCGGCGTTCCGTGCGGGTTGCAACAGGACCGACCAAAACACGCCAGACTGATTTGTCATCGCTTTTCAGTTCTAGCACTTCGGCGGACATGCCATTGCGGCGGATCTTATTTGCAGCACTCTTGGCATTGGCTTCAACACTGAACGTGCCGGCTTGAACAAACGGCTTTGACAAGCCGCCAGTTGCCGCGGCGCTTGTTGCGGCCGGAACCGCCGGTGTTGCCGCAGCGGTCGGCTCGGATGCCTCGATGGCAGCCGCGGCTCCGGCGATTGGATCCAGCGGTGTTTCAGTGATCTCGTCAGGATTCTTTTTCTGCCACCACTTACGTTTGGCAGGTTTTTCCGCCGGTGCTGTCAGCTCTGGGTCAGATAAGGCGGCGGTCTGTGTGTCTGGCGAAGCAACTTCTGTCTCGGCAACTGTCGCGGTCGTCGCCCCAGCCGCAGCAACGCTTGCTTCGTCGCTCGGCTTTTTCTGCCACCATTTACGTTTGGCAGGTTTCTCAGTCGTTTGCGGATCCTCCGCAGCCTGTTCCGCGTTTTGAGTATCAGCAGGGGGTGTCTCATCCTCAGAAGAAACAACAGCTGCGCCAGCGGCTGCCCCGGCGACCGCTGCCGCACCGGCGTTTGTCTCGTTGGCTGGCTTTTTCTGCCACCACTTGCGCTTCGCGGGCTTTTCGGTCGTCTCGCCTTCGGCGGTTGCGATCGACGTTTCAGTTCCTTCCGCTGCATCGCTGTCGTCGGTTGGTTCCGATTCTACTGGGACAGGGGGTTCTTCGATCGTCTCGCGCCGCAAAGCCACAACCTGAACCTTGGTCGGCGCACCCGCGAGCATCCCCAGTTGCTCTGCTGCCGAAGATGAAACCTGCAGCGCAGGTCCTGGTAAGTTCCGCTCGCGGCGGAACAGAGCACCTGTGACGGATTTATTGTTAACCGTGTTCTTGATCAACACCCGTTCGGGTTGAGTGACATCCGGATGCGCGACCCAGATCCCACCTAATGAAGGTCGCCCGTCCCAAAGTCCGGCTTCGGTTGTTTGAAATACTTCGGGGGCTTCAACATCGCGCTGTTTGCCTGACGCCGCCTCTGGAAACAATTCAAACCGATTGGTGTTGTCGGCATCTTCACTTGCGGCATCTTCGGTAGGGGCCTCTTTCGGGTTCAACCCTTCCTCGCATCCAGCCAGTGCCGCCAATACCACGACCAGAAGTGCCAGCCGTTGTGGCCCAAAGCGTGTGCCCGTAGCTCGCTCCATTTTCTCAATCCCTTGCCTGACAAGGCCATCTCGGCCGCGCCCCACCGCGTGTTCGCTGGTTCTTGATGCCAGTCTCGTGCGGTCTTTCTCGCGGATCATAGCGCGGGCATCGGATCAAGGAAAGACTGCTGCTTTCGCTTCGGCAAGATTTCCCGCTTTATGGCTTGCCTCCGCGCTCAACTCGTCATAGACCCAGCCTCACGCGGGGAGGTGGCAGAGTGGTCGAATGCGGCGGTCTTGAAAACCGTTGAACGTGAGAGCGTTCCCAGGGTTCGAATCCCTGTCTCCCCGCCACTCATACCTGTCTCACATCAGTTGTACTTTCTGACCCGGAATTGTGCCGCAATTCCCGCGAGTTGGCGCGTGCGCTTTCAATCAGAGACGAAGCAGACCGTACACTCAGAGTGCAATTCAGGCCCAAGTCTCAGTGACGCATTTTGGCGGGGTCGCTTTGGACTGGGTTTCCCTGATAACCATTAATTTACAGGGAATTTTCGTGAAACAGGTCCGAGTTCCTTCATTCCTCACTTCAAAACTCTATTTTTTTCAACAGCTTATGTTGCAAATTCCCTAAAACGTGAAACAGGGATTTTTTTTGTGGGAACAGGGAAATATTTAATCGGATCAGGGAGAGCGAACCCTGTATCAGGGACACCGGATCTGGATGTGTCAGAAGCCGAACTGGCTCTCCTGTTCAGCCCAATCAAGTGGATGGGTCACGCTGACCAGACGCTTGAGTGTGAGTTCAGGTGGCTGGGTGCCGTCGAGAATCGCGGTTTGAATCTTCGTTGAGAGAAAGGCGAGCTGGGCGCGGGTGCGGATGAAGGCGCCGGGGAGGTTTTCCCGCCGCGCAATTTCCATCAGTTGAACCCCGGCTTTCAGATCTCGGGCCCAGCCATGAGCGCGGATCAGCATGGACCGGAGGTAGGGATCGGGTTGGGGTGCCATGTCTCCGGCGATGACCTTGGCCTCGACGCCGCGGCGGCGCAGATCGAAGGGTGCGGTGATGTGCGTGAGATCCGGGTGCAGATGATCGGCAGTGATGCCAAGAGTGCTTGCCAGGGTTTTGCGGTTCAATTCGAGGTTAATTTGTCCTCGTGCAATTCTTCCGTTGGCCAGAATATCAGCACCGACTTGACCGCATTGCCGTCGAAGTCGGGTTACTAAATCTGCAATTGACGTCTGGATCACCGCGGCTGACCCGGCCTCGGGCTGCGCCAGTACTTGGTGCGTTGCGGCCGCGTCTCGCAGATGTCTAACGATGACATCACTGACTGCGTGTTCCAGCGCCGGGCCGGGCAGTCGCCAGCCGGAGATATCCTTGCCGCCTGAGATCAGCCGATTGGAGATATAGTAGCGCAACCGTCGGCCTTTGCGTGTGGTGTGGGTCGGCGTCAATCGATCACCTGTCTCGTCCTGCAGCAGACCGGTGAGCCAGGCGCCGGGGTCATTGGTACGTTGGCGCGCATCGGGTGTGGGGTCTGCACGGGATCGCTGCGACGCTTTGCGCATTTTCTCCTGAACCCGGTCCCAAACGCCTTGGTCGATGATCTCAGGGTGTTGTCCGTCCCAGATCTTATCCTTGTGGCGGATTTTTCCGAGGTAAACCGGGTTGCGTAGCAGGTAATAGATCTGGCCGCGTGAAAGTGGGCAATTTCCCTTCGTGCTGCCATCCGTCCGAACAACCCGTTTTGATCGCAGCCCTTCTGCAGCTGCCCGTTCTTCTACTTTGCGCAGGCAACCCAGCTCGTCATAAAGATCAAAGAGTCCCCGGACGGTTTTTGCCTCATCTTTATTTAGGACGAGCGTTCTTGCTTTCGGATCGGGGTGGCGATCGTAGCCGAGAGGCAGGTTGCCGCCCATCCGAAGCCCCTTTTTCTTGGAGGCAGCGATTTTGTCGCGGATACGTTCGGCGGTGACTTCCCGTTCAAACTGAGCAAAAGACAACAGCACGTTCAGGGTCAGCCGGCCCATGGATGAGGAGGTATTGAAGGCCTGTGTAACCGAGACAAAGGAACAGTTCGCCTGTTCCAGCCTTTCGACCAGCTTCGAGAAGTCGGCAAGCGACCGGGTCAGCCGGTCGATCTTGTAGACCACAACCATGTCGATACGCCCGGCATCGATCTCTTCAAGAAGGCGTTGCAGGGCAGGGCGCTCTAGCGTGCCGCCCGACAGGCCACCGTCATCGTAACGCCCGGGCAGTAGGGTCCAGCCTTCATGTCGCTGGCTGGCGACATAGGCCGCGCAGGCTTCATATTGCGCATCTAGTGAATTGAAGTCCTGGTCCAACCCATCCTCGGACGACTTGCGCGTATAGATGGCGCATCGGATTTTACGGCGCGGGCTCATTTGGCGATTTTTCCGGTGAGCCCGAAGAAACGCGGCCCTGACCAATGCGCGCCGGTAATCTCTCTGGCGATGGCCGAGAGCGAGCGATAGGACCGACCGTTCCAAGTGAAGCCGTCCCCTGTCACATCGACCATATGGGTCACGCCATTCCACTCGCGCAGCAGGCGCCCACCGGCTTTAAGAGCAGGGCAGGCTGGCCGTGGTTTTTTCTCAGAACCCTTTTCCAGCGTGGCTTTGACCTGCCGGGGTAGCCCGCCTTGACAGCGGGACTGCATCTCAAAGGCGATAAAACGGCGCAGGAAGGGTTGGCTGAGCATGGCGGGGGCTGGTTGATCAAACAGCTGCTGCCAAAGCGTGACCAGATCCGATCGACTCATGGCGGCCAGATCGGCGACATAGCTGGTCTTGGTCATGACTCTTCTCCTGTTCCCGCCGTCAGGTCATACGTGGATGATCCATTTTGTTTGTCGGATGTCCGCCGTTCAATCGTCGCGCCTTTCTTCCGTAACCCACTCAATGCCGCTCGGACCGAATGAGGCTGCCACCCTGTTGCCTTGCAGAGCGCTTCCAGGCTGGCGCCACTCGGGCGGCGCAACAAAGCTTGCACCTTGTCAATTTTGGTTTGTTTGGATTTGGACATGTATTGTCTCCTCTGATCTGGGGCTGGCGAGATGCCGAACCCCGGTACCGAGGAGCGCCCGAATGGCTCGGGCGTGGGTTCAGTGATGCGTGGTTGACGGCAACAGTCCAGCTCTTTCTGAAACGATGACTGGAGGCGTGTGTTTTGAAGTGCGACGCTGCCGTACCCCCGATTATTCGTCAACAATCTTAATTGGTTACTTTTAGTTTGGGGGGTTGCGTCTCGTATTGATGGCACCTACATTCGACCTAATCGCCCGGACTATCAGG
>JBFOLN010000002.1:0-153347 GCA_040829945.1 Ruegeria sp. | reverse complement strand
GGCGGGAAAAAGCCCAAGGTCCACCGCTCCAACGAAATCGCCAGGGAGCTCGCCGAGAACTACCCGGAGGAGGTGATGAAAGAAATGACCACCCTGCAGGACGAGATCGACGCCGAGAACCCCGGGGATCTCGACAGCCAGATCGACGTTTCGAGGGAGGCGCTGCGCGGCCCCGCCGACGACGCCAGCATCGCCAACCTCTCGGGCGGTGAGAAACGCCGCGTGGCGCTCTGCAAGCTGCTGCTCGAAGCACCCGACATGCTGCTCTTGGACGAACCGACCAACCACCTGGACGCCGAGACCATCGCCTGGTTGCAACAGCACCTGATCGACTACAAGGGCACCATCCTGATCGTCACCCACGACCGTTACTTCCTGGACGACATCACCGGCTGGATTCTCGAACTCGACCGTGGCCGCGGCATTCCGTACGAGGGCAACTATTCCGCATGGCTGGAACAAAAGGCCAAACGGCTTGAGCAGGAAGCCCGCGAGGACAAGTCCAAGCAGAAGACTCTGCAACGAGAGTTGGAATGGATGCGTCAGGGCCAGAAGGCCCGTCAGGCCAAATCCAAGGCCCGGATCAACGCCTATAACGAACTGGCCGAACAGTCCGAACGCGAAAAGCTGACCCGCGCTCAGATCGTCATCCCCAATGGCCAGCGCCTTGGTGGCAAGGTGATCGAGGTCGAGGGCCTGTCAAAACACATGGGCGACAAACAACTGATCGAAGGGCTGGACTTTGCCCTGCCCCCCGGCGGCATCGTCGGCGTAATCGGCCCCAACGGTGCGGGTAAATCGACCCTGTTCAAGATGCTCACCGGTCAGGAACAGCCCGACAGCGGCACCATCACGCTGGGCGACACGGTCGAGCTGTCCTATGTCGACCAGTCCCGCGACGACCTGAAAGACAACGACACCGTGTGGGAGGCGATCACCGGCGGAGCCGAGATCATCCAACTGGGTGACGCTCAGGTCAATTCCCGCGCCTATTGCTCGTCCTTCAACTTCAAGGGCGGCGATCAGCAAAAAAAGGTCTCGCTGCTGTCAGGCGGTGAGCGCAACCGCGTCCACATGGCCCGCCTGCTGAAAGAGGGCGGAAACGTCCTGCTGCTCGACGAACCGACCAACGATCTGGACGTCGAAACCCTGCGCGCTCTGGAAGATGCGCTGGTCGATTTCGCTGGCTGCGCCGTCGTCATCTCGCACGACCGCTTCTTCCTCGACCGGATTTGCACGCATATTCTGGCCTTTGAGGGCAACGCCCATGTGGAGTGGTTCGAGGGCAACTTCGAGGACTACGAAGAGGACAAAAAACGCCGTCTGGGACCGGATGCGCTGGAGCCCAAGCGGTTGAAGCATAAGAAGTTTGCGCGGTGAGGCTGGATGCGGGTCGAATTGCTAAAGAAGCAGAGTTGGAGATGCTTTCCTAATGATTAGGTTTGCGACGCGCAGCGCACAGATTTCTGCTTTCCTAATTTGCGGCGCAAGTGGCGCATTGGCTGACACGCCAATGAAGGTTACCACCTTTGCTGCGCCAGAGGATTTCACTCATTTCTTACATAAGCACGATGGTGGGCAGAGAAAATTCGATTTCACAGACAAATGGGTGGATCCAGAAAGGTCTGATGTGATTGTGGTTTTCATAGAAAATCGAGAGGACATCGATTTTGTTCCGGCAAAACTCTACACTTCATTCCAAACTGTTTTGTCGATGTTTGATGCACATTTTTATGAAATATCAAGCCGCGTCTATGGCGACACGTTAAATTCTGACGTTTACATTGTGTCCGTTTCAAGATTGCAAAACAAGTTGGTAGAGGACGGATTTTCGATAGAGCAGGCTCAAAAGGGTGCATTTGTTTCCTGCTTCGCAGCTGGCTTGGTCGAGGATTTTTATCGCCAAGGAAATCTAGATGCGAACCATCGTAAAATCGGTGACACATGTGCGGAACTTCTAGAAAAATAGCAAGTAGGCCGGGCTTCAGCCCGGCAAGCCGCGCAACAGCCGCGACTTCAAAACTATTTACTATTGAATGGAATCAAACCAGTTAATCCAAGGTTCATGGTGGATGCCGGGCTGAAGCCCGGCCTACAAAATTCGGATATCCATCCTACGGCTCTCCGAATGTGCCCTCAGTGACCAAACCACTCCATTCTGGATCAACCCGACCCGCACGAATATCGCGATGGATTGACGAATACGGCCAATCGGTCGGGCGCTCGACCAACCCATGTTTGACCGGATTACACCAACAATACGTCATATGACCGCGGTAATCCCGTTCGTCGCGGATGCAATGTTCCCAAAACCGGCGTTGCCAGATAGGCGCTTCACGCCTGTCGACCCGTAGGCCGGGCTTCAGCCCGGCATATCTGCCGGAGGTTACGACGGGCAGGTGGTTGGGGGCGGGTGCCGGGCTGAAGCCCGGCCTACACCTCGACCTTTTTACTCGCATAGCAAGCGTAGGATGGGGTTCCACCCCACCACTCCCGACGCCTTCACCCCGCGCGTAAACCGCGCCTTAATCGCACCCCAACGAGTAGAGTAATCCGCATCCCCAGGCGGCAATGTCCAAACCGCGTGCAGATGATCGGGCAACACGACAAACGCATCGCACCAAAACGGTCGCTCCCTCTGGGTCGCCACAAAAGCAGCCCTTAAATGCGCCACCTCGCGCGTCAACAAATCCGACGACCGGTCGGCCAGTGACACGGTGAAGAAGAACTTGGCTCCGGGAATGCGGACGCGTCGATAATCGCTCATAACCCGACAGGAACACGGGCTTGGTTAACGGTTGCTGAATCCCGAAAGCGTACCTTGTTTGGATAACCGCAACATATCGATTACCACCGAAACGATAACCAAACCCATCGGCGGATTCTTGTACAAGTCGGATGATTACCCCTCAAACCCTTGTACAAACCATACAATCCACCCTTGCCACATCGCCTGACCGATGCCATATCCAAGAGGCTTACGTTTTTCTATTTCGACCTGCTGTCTCCTTCCACGGCGTTCAGTCTATCGATCCAGACAACGACGCCGGGCTGCCGCAACTCCGTGGGCAGCACTTAAACAGGAGTAACGGATATGCCTGCAGGCACCGTAAAATGGTTCAACACCACCAAAGGCTTCGGCTTTATCGCACCGGAAGAGGGCGGCAAAGACGTCTTCGTTCACATCTCTGCTGTCGAGCGTTCGGGCCTCACCGGTCTGGCCGACAACCAGAAAGTCACGTACGAGCTGCGCGCTGGTCGTGACGGTCGCGAAAGCGCCGACAACATCGAACTGGCCTAAGCCGTTCAAAGGGCGGAGTTTTTTCTCCGCCCTACCCTTGCTTGCCAGAACAATCCCACGTTGATTGTGTGGCATAGGGAATACATCACAATCGGGTTATCTCTCCCCGGTGATTGACCAATTCGGCTATCATTTCAAAACTACGCTAATGATTTCTTTGGTCATTTGAGGGAAACCACCATGTTCACACGCCGCGTATTTCTGGCCGGAACTGCCGCCAGCCTGCTGCCGGGCGTCGCCAGCGCCAAAAAAGCGGTCGAGTATGATCCGACGCCGCAATTCGTGCGGGTCAAAAAGCAATTCCTGCCCGGGCAGTTGCTGGTCGTTCCTCGTTCATTCTATCTCTACTTCATAACCGAACCGCGCAAGGCGATCCGTTATGGCTGCGGTGTTGGCAAAGCCGGCTTGGAGTTCACCGGCACCGCAACGATCGACGTCAAGAAAGAATGGCCTACATGGCGGCCAACCGATGAGATGATCGAGCGCGATCCGGTTGCCTATGGTCGGTTCAAGGATAATGACTATGTCCAACCCGGCGGAAGTGATAACCCGTTGGGCGCGCGGGCGCTCTATCTATTCCAGAACGGTGTCGACACATATTTCCGTATCCATGGCACGACGCAGCCACAAACCATTGGGCGTGCAGCGTCGAATGGATGTATCCGGATGCTGAACGAACATGTGGTCGATCTCTATAACCGGGTCCCGATCGGCACCGTCGTGACCGTGGTTTAAGCCGCCGACCAATCCACTTCATCGGCTTCTTCGATCCTCAGCCGACCTTCCGGCCACGGGCGCATCAGGTTCTGTGCCTCTTCTTCTGTTCCTTGTAGCCAGCGATCCACATCCTGTGGCTCCAGCAACACGCCCATACGGTGATGGATCGGCTTTACATCGGCATTAGGCTCGCAAGTGACTGCGGCAACCTGATTCACGCGTTGCCCGCCCGGAGCTTCCCAAGTGTCGGTGATTGCTGCAAACAATAGCGGCGATCCGTCCTTCGCAGCGATCCGCCAAGCTGTCTTATGCCGTTTCTTTCCAGTCCATTCATACCAGCCATCGACAGGGATAACTGCACGTCCGACACCCTCAAAAGCGCTTTTGTCGAAAACCGTTTCCGAGCGGGCATTGATGATGGTCTCCATCACCGGGCGTCCGCGCGAATTAACCCTGCCGACCGGGATCATCCCCCACCGCATTGACGTCAGTCCATCGCCAGCAAGTGCGATCACCTCCTGACCGGGTTGAATGTTCCTGCGCGACTGTTGAACCCCGATGCTATCTGGGACTCCAAGAAGCTGAGCAATTTCAGCAATTGGTCGCGTCAGGAAAAACCGGCCCGGCATTACGCCCTCCTAATCTGCAACCCGTTCCGCAAGCGCCAAGACAAAAGGACCCAGTGTGTCGACAATCAGTGAGACTCCCTGGGCATTCGGGTGAATACCATCAGATTGCATATATTGGCGCGCGACCGTCGGATTCCCGTCAGCAGTGAGTCCTTCAAAGAAGCTTTCGGCATACAGCGCGCCGTATTGCTGTGCCAGTTCCGGGTACATGGCATCGAATTTCTGCTTGTAGTCGACACCGTAGTTGCCAGGTGCTCGCATTCCGATCAGCAACACGCCGACATTCGCCGCCTCAGCTGCGCTCATGATTGCCACGAGGTTTGTACGTGACACACTCGGATCAATCCCGCGCAACAGATCATTACCCCCTAACGCCACGATCATGCCGTCGACCTCTGGTGTCAGGGTCCAGTCAACGCGGGCGGCACCCCCAGCGGTCGTGTCACCGGAAACACCGGCATTGATCAGGTGGATATCCGCCCCTTCATCCTGCAGCCAACGCTGCAGTTGCGGGACAAACCCTTCCTGTTCCGGCAACCCGTATCCTTGTGTCAGGGAATCCCCGAGCGCCGCAATCACTACCGGCTCAGCCGTCGCTGCAAATCCGCAACAGATGAACACACCTGACATCAAGGCCTTGCGCAGTTTCCGTTTCGCGCCATATCCCAATGGACTGTACCCCTCTTGATGGCCTGATCGATGACGACACCTGTTCTCACCCTCCAAGATGCCGCATTATCGCTGGATGGCAATGCCGGAAGAGTGGATATCCTGCACGACATTTCTCTGTCAGTCACCCGGGGCGAAACGTTGGGACTGGTCGGCCCTTCCGGTTCAGGGAAATCCTCGCTGCTGATGTTGATGGGTGGGTTAGAGCAGGCAACCGGCGGCCGCGTGACCGCTCTGGGTCATGACTTGACCGAAATGGATGAGGACGCACTGGCCCGATTCAGACGGGATGCGATGGGCGTCGTGTTTCAGAATTTCCACCTGATTCCGACGATGACCGCGCTCGAAAATGTCGCTACGCCGCTGGAACTTGCAGGGCACAAGGACGCCTTTCAACGCGCCGAGACCGAGCTGGATGCTGTGGGCTTGTCTCACCGGAGCGATCATTACCCGGCGCAGTTATCAGGTGGCGAGCAGCAACGTGTGGCACTGGCGCGCGCTTCTGCCCCTCGACCGCAGATACTGTTGGCTGACGAACCGACCGGAAATCTGGATGAAGCAAACGGATCGGCGATCATCGATCTGTTGTTCGGTCTACGCGATCGGCATGGTGCAACTCTGGTGCTGGTCACACACAGCCATTCTCTGGCGCAAAAATGCGACCGTGTTGTGCGCCTGCGCGATGGGCGTATCTCCGAGGAGACTCAACGCGAGGCCGCGGAATGAGCCTGCGTCTGGCCGGGCGCCTGGCGCGACGCGAGCTGCGCGGAGGATTACGTGGGTTTCGGGTGTTTCTGGCCTGTCTGGCCTTGGGAGTTGCTGCGATCGCTGCGGTCGGCACGGTACGTCAGGCAATCCAGACTGGCTTACAGCAGGAAGGCGCATCGCTTCTTGGCGGAGATGCGCAACTGGAATTCACCTATCGTTTTGCCGACGATCAGGAACGTGCGTGGATGGAAGAAACCGCACTGTCGGTGTCAGAGGTTGTCGATTTCCGGTCTATGGCCGTTACGGGCGAGGCGGAGAGCGCTCGGCGCTCACTGACACAGATAAAAGCCGTAGATGACACCTATCCGTTGCTAGGTGCGGTGATTCTTAATCCGGACCTTGCCCTGGCAGAGGCATTCGCAGGTGCTGACGGGCTGCCGGGTGCGGTCATGGCTCCGTCCCTGATTGACCGCCTGAACCTGTCGGTCGGCGATCGGTTCGATCTTGGCACGCAGACATTTGTTCTGACGGCAGCCCTAGAGCATGAACCGGATGGCGCAGCAGATGGGTTTTCTCTCGGGCCGCGTACATTGGTAAGGACCGAGGATTTGCAGTCCTCAGGCCTGTTGGCTCCGGGTACTTTGTTTTCCACCAAGTACAGGTTGGATCTGCCGCAAGGTGCTGAATTGGTTGGGCTGTCGACACAAGCAAGACTAGCCTTTGAAGGGACCGGTATGCGTTGGACCGATGCACGCAATGGAGCTCCCGGAATATCCGAATTTGTTGGCCGCCTCAGCGCGTTTCTGATCCTCGTTGGACTTTCCGGACTGGCCGTTGGGGGGATCGGGGTGTCGGCGGCTGTTCGCGCTTATCTTTCCCAGAAAACGGAGACGATTGCGACACTTCGCACTCTGGGCGCTGACCGGGCAACGATTTTTCAAACCTATATGATCCAGATCGCCGTTCTGTCTGGCGTCGGGATTGCCATCGGTCTGATTTTGGGCGGAGCGATACCGCTGCTTCTAGCCCCTATTATCGAGACACAATTGCCAATCCCCGCTGTGTTTTCGCTGTATCCACAACCGCTCGCCGAGGCTGCGCTCTATGGTGTGCTGACGGCGTTTCTCTTCACACTTTGGCCACTTGCCAGAACTGAAGAGGTGCGCGCGGCAACCTTGTTCCGTGATGCACTATCAACGGCGCGCAGTATACCTCGACCAATATACGTCGTTGCGACCGCCGTGGGTTTGGCGCTTTTAATCGGAGCTGCGGCATGGTTCAGCGGTTCAACCCGGTTGACGCTATGGACCAGCGCAGGATTGGCAGGTGCGCTTGCTTTGTTGGCGCTTTCCGCTTTCGGCATTCGTAAACTTGCCCGGACAGGCACGCCATGGACGCGAGGCCACCCAGCCCTGCGGTGGGCACTTTCCGCGATCTCAGACCCACGAGAAGGGGCGGCATCAGTTGTGCTGTCGCTCGGGCTCGGACTGTCTGTCCTTGCAGCGGTAGGGCAGATCGACGGTACGCTACGCAATGCGATTTCGGGAAACCTGCCGGAAGTGGCACCTTCATATTTCTTTGTAGACATCCAGAAGGACCAAATGCCGGAATTCAGTCAGCGCCTTGATACAGACCCGGCTGTCACACGTGTCGAAAGTGCGCCGATGCTGCGTGGGATTATCACGAAAATCAACGGGCAGCCCGCGCGTGAGGTTGCAGGCGATCACTGGGTT
The DNA here is from genome assembly GCA_040829945.1 of Ruegeria sp. Classification (GTDB taxonomy): domain Bacteria; phylum Pseudomonadota; class Alphaproteobacteria; order Rhodobacterales; family Rhodobacteraceae; genus Ruegeria. Next base: position 145,590 of record JBFOLN010000002.1, on the reverse strand, counting down.
CTGGAAGGTGATCGGGGCGTGACCTACTCCGCCCAACCGCCAGAGAACGCCCGCGTCACAGACGGAAACTGGTGGCCAGAGGATTATGCAGGTCCCCCGCAAGTTAGCTTTGCGGCGGAAGAGGCTGCCGAAATGGGGTTGAAACTGGGTGATGAACTGACGGTCAACATACTTGGCCGCGACATCACGGCTGAACTAACCTCACTCCGTGAAGTTGATTTTTCGACAGCTGGAATGGGCTTCATCATGTCGATGAATCCATCCGCACTGGCGGGTGCGCCGCACAGCTTTATCGCAACCGTCTATGCCGAGGAACAGGCCGAGACCGCGATTCTGCGTGACCTGGCCGGGCAATTTCCGAACATCACAGCCGTCCGGGTCCGAGACGCCATCGACCGGGTATCGGGTCTGCTGGCAGGGCTGGCGGCGGCCACCTCATACGGCGCGGGTGTTTCTCTGCTGACCGGATTTCTGGTGCTGATTGGAGCAGCAGCCGCAGGTGAACCAGCGCGCCGCTATGAAGCCGCTATCCTTAAAACTCTGGGCGCGAACCGAGGCCGCATCCTGCGCAGCTTTGCATTGCGTGCGGCTCTGTTGGGCGCCGCCGCCGGATGTGTCGCCCTGCTGACCGGTATTCTCGGCGGCTGGGCCGTCGCCACATATATTTTCGACACAAGCTTCGCGATCATCTGGCCGTCCGCGCTTGGCATAGTCATCGCTGGCATCGGCGTAACGCTGGGTGCCGGGATGATCTTTGCCCTTCGCCCGCTCTCAGTTCGACCAGCGCGAATCCTGCGCGCCAGTGATTGAAGTCAGCGCACGCAGGCGACAGGCTGCAGAATTTTCAACAGCTGGTCATTGTCGCAAACCAACGCATCGAGCGTGATTTCGTCCAGTGACGCATAAAACACCTCAGCCGCGTCCTGCAGTGCCAACCGCAAACGACACGCATCGGTCAGCGGGCAGGTGTTGTCGGCATCTGCAAAGCACTCGGCAATCGGCAGACCGCCTTCGACATGGCGAAACACGGACCCGACCCGGATCCGATCCGCCGAACGCGCCAGCGTCATGCCGCCATTGCGGCCGCGTTGGGTGCTGAGATAGTCCAGCTGGCTGAGTTGGTTGATCACCTGTGCCAGATGGTTCTCTGAGATATTGCAGACTTCGGCGATCTCGGACTTCGTGACCAGCCGATCCTGATGTGCGGCGCAATACATCAAAACACGCACCGCTATATTCGTCCGTTTGGTAATCCGCATTAGGGCCTCCCGAATCTCAAGGTGAAGCTTTATTGCATGTCTCGTAAAAAGACTGTTTGACATACATCAATCGTCAAAGAAGGACGCGACCCGAATGGCAGACCCATATTTCTTCGGCTATGGCAGCCTCGTGAACCTGTCGACGCATGATTTCCCTGACCCGCGCCCAGCGCGCCTGAAAGGCTGGCGACGCGCATGGCGGCACACAGATCTGCGCCCGGTGGCGTTTCTGACCGCCGTGCCGGATGCTGATTCCGAGATCGATGGTATGATCGCACATGTGCCTAAAAACGACTGGGCTGCGTTAGATGAAAGAGAATGGGCCTATGACCGCGTTCCAGCCACACGGTCGGTCACGCACACGCTGACGCAAGAGGTGGAAATCGCTGTCTACGCCGTCCCGCATGATCGACACACCGCGCCCAGCAATCACCATCCCCTATTGCTCAGCTATATTGATGTTGTCGTGCAAGGGTATCTGCGGGCATTTGGACCAGAGGGCGCCGATCGCTTCTTTGCAACAACCGATGGTTGGGATGCCCCGATTTTGAACGACCGCGCCGAGCCCCGTTATCCCCGTCACCAACAATTGAAGCAGGCCGAGACCGAATTCGTGGATGACCGCCTGCAACGCGTTTCGGCGCGAGTTTTGCAACCCGGAGAACAAAGAGAGGCAGGCGATTTGCCTGCCTCCTTCGTGTTCTAAAACTCTGACCCTTAAGTCAGCCGCGAGCGCGGATCACCTGCAATAGCGGCAGCAAGGTCGCCATCTCTGGCCCACGCTCCATCCCCGTCAGCGCTTTGCGCAGCGGCATGAACAGGCCTTTGCCCTTGCGACCGGTTGCTTCTTTGACTGCCTTGGTCCATGTGCCCCAAGTTTCGCCATCGAATGGGCCTTCGGGCAGCAATGAGACAGCCTGAGCGATGAACTCACGATCCTCGTCAGCGATCAGGGGTTCGGCCCCATCACGGCACAATTCCCACCATCCCTTGAGATCGCTCAACGTGGTGATGTTCTCGCGCGCCATCGTCCAGAAAGGCTCGGCCAGTTCAGCAGGAACGCCTGCTTCAGCAACGGCATCGGCCACATCGGCCAGCGGCAGCGATTGCAGATGCTTCGCGGTCAGCGGGAACAGGTCCTGCACGTCGAACTTGGTTGGTGCCGCACCGAAGCGTGTGACATCAAAGCCGTCGATCAACTCTGCCATATCCGAGCGGAGCTCAACCGGATCTGACGATCCCAGACGCGCCATCAGGCTTAGCAGGGCCATTGGCTGCACGCCCTGCTCTCGCAGATCTCGCAAGGCCAGTGTGCCCAGGCGCTTAGACAGGGCCTCACCCTGAGGACCAGTCAGCAACGAGTGATGCGCAAAACGCGGACAAGTCCCGCCCAGCGCCTCGATGATCTGAATCTGCGTTGCGGTATTGGTGACATGGTCCGAGCCGCGCACGACATCGGTTACGCCCATCTCGGTGTCATCGACCACAGATGCAATCGTATAAAGAACCTGACCATCGCCCCGGATCAGCACCGGATCGGATACCGAGGCGGCATCGATCGAGATGTCGCCCAAAATGCCATCGTTCCACTCGATACGCTCGTGGTTCAGTTTGAACCGCCAGACGCCATTGCCACGCTCAGCGCGCAGGGCTTCTTTCTCAGCATCGCTGAGGTTCAGCGCGGCACGGTCATAGACCGGCGGCTTGCCCATGTTCAGTTGTTTCTTACGCTTGAGGTCCAGCTCAGTCGGCGTCTCGAATGCTTCGTAGAAACGGCCCATCTCGCGCAGTTTGTCCGCGGCTTCGGCATAGCGATCCAGCCGTTCAGACTGACGCTCGACCCGGTCCCAATGCAGGCCCAGCCATTCCAGGTCCTGCTTGATCGCATCGACATATTCTTCCTTCGATCGCTCAGGATCGGTGTCGTCGATACGCAGAATGAACGTACCGCCAGCCTTGCGAGCGATCAGATAGTTCATCAGGGCGGTGCGCAGGTTGCCCACATGGATGTAACCGGTGGGCGACGGGGCAAAACGGGTCGTGGTCATGGAAGTCTCCTGTTGGCGCGGCTCATCTCACATGGGCGCGTTTTTGTCCAGAAGAGGCTTTCAGGTTGGTTCAACCGGCCAAATGCCATCTAAGCGTTCGAGCCCGGCTTTGATGAGTTCACGAAGCACGTCGAGATCGATATCCGGTAGTTTATTTACATAGAGGCAGGATTTACCCAGCTTGTGCTTGCCCAGTCTCGATAAGATATCTCCGAAGTCAGCATACCCTGGCATGATGTAGATGGAATGCGCCGCCTTGCGCGGAGAGAACCCAGTTGCGAGAAAGTCGCCCTCGCGCCCTGACGCATAGCGATAATGATATCGACCATAGCCAATGATCGACGACCCCCACATTTGCGGCGCGAACCCGGTCGCTTCGCGAAATAGCCTGTCCAGCACCCGCGCCTCTTCCGCCTTGCGCGTCGGTTGAATGCTCGCCAGAAAATCAGCTGTGTTCTGCCCAGTGGGTACGGTTTTATTCTCAGATCGCGGCATGAACAAAAATTAACACGTAATGTTCATCCACGCAGCCCATGTATTGCGTCTATTACTGGCAACAGACACGCGCTGAGCTAACTCTAACACTGGCGTTCTGACAGGGAGACTTAGACATGACCATCAAATTAACACGCAGAGCGGCTCTGGGTGCCGCAGCAGCATTGCCTTTTGCGTCCGCAGCGGCTCCGGTTCTGGCGGCAGATGAGGCGACCAAGGCAAATTCGACCATCGCCAAATCATTTCAGCTTGGCGATTTCACAGTTACTACTCTGCTGGACGGCAGCGTACCCCGCGATGACGCCAAAGCACTTTTTGGAGCTGAGGTCCCAGATGAAGAATTTGCGGCTGTCTCAGCCGAGAATTTCATTTCTCCCGAGATCGCTCAATTCTTCTTCACACCCACGCTTGTTAACACTGGCTCGGAACTGGTGCTGTTCGATACAGGTTTAGGACAAGGAGGCATTCAGGCCGCACTGGCTGATGCGGGCGTGTCACCTGATCAGATTGATGTGGTCGTGATCACACACATGCATCCTGACCATATCGGCGGTATGACGACGGATGATGCTCCAACATTCACAAACGCCCGGTTTGTGACCGCCGCGCCGGAATACAACTTCTGGTCAGCAATGGATGCAGGGAATCGTGTCGGAGACATGGTCGCAGCCAAAGTCACCCCTCAGGCCGAGAAGATGACTTTCCTGGAAGATGGTGGAGAGGTTGCATCTGGAATTACGGCAGTCGCTGCCTACGGGCATACGCCGGGTCACACGGTTTATCATCTTGAGAGCAACGGCCAGCGACTAGTGCTGACAGCGGATTTGGCAAACCACTATGTCTGGTCTTTTGCACATCCTGAATGGCCGTTCAGCTTTGACATGGATGCTGGTGCCGCGACCGCCTCGCGCCGGGATGTGCTGGGTATGCTGGCCGCAGACAAAGTGCCCATGATTGGCTATCACATGCCCTTCCCGGCCGCCGGATATGTCGAAACCCGTGGTGATGGGTTCCGGTTCGTGCCGGTCAGCTATCAAATGATGGGCTAAGCTCTAGTAGCCGGGGTCCGGCCGCACTTTTGAGCCATCCGTGAAACGGGACAGGCGAAATGCGGTCGGATCAACACAAGGTGTGCTTTCGGTAACAAGGTCGGCCGTCAATCGGCCAGCACCGGGGCCGATGCCGAACCCATGGCCGGAAAAACCGGTTGCAATATGCAAGCCGGGCACCTCATCAACTTTGGAGATCACCGGGATCGCATCCGGCGTCACATCAATCAATCCGGCCCAACTTTGAACGATCTCTGCACCATCAAGTGCCGGTAGCCCCTTGCGAGCACTTGCCCATGCCTGCCGTAGCGCCTTTTGTGAGGGTTCGGGATCCAAAACCCGGCAGTGTTCAAATGGGGTCACATCTGTAGGCAGCCACGCCCTTTCTTGATTTGCCTCGGCCAACCAGCGGCGCGATAGACGAAATCGCAGTGATCGCCACTCTTGCCGAAAGGCGGGCAGAAACTGCAATCCAAGACGGAAGCTGTCGGGGACAATATCCACCGTGTTCTCGTGCCCTGACGCAATCGTGTACCCCCCGTCCGCGCGTTTGCGAATGGCGAAGTCGTCACTCCAAAGCGACACCTCTGGCCCAGCCTCTACTGGTGAGGTTCGCATGACTGTGTTCAGTACTTTAAGCTGAGGCAAGGCGATTCCGGCGTTACCGGCAAACAAACGCGACCAAGCCCCGCCAGCCAGAACGACCTGTCCACAACTCACACGCCCACGCTCGGTGAAGACACCCGAGATCCGTCCTGCCTCAAGATCAAGGCTCCGGACCGCGCATTGCGTCATGATAACCGCCCCACGGTCACGGGCAGCTTCGGCTATCGCAGGTGTCGCCAATTGCGGTTCGGCCCGCCCGTCTTGTGGCATGTAAAGTGCTGACCGTAGATTTATGGTGTTGTCAGGCAGCAACCCGTCCAATTCTGGGCCCGATACCATCCTGGCACCTGTCTGCAACCCTTCAACATGGCGCAGCCATCGCGTCAGATTGGCGCCTTCCCGTGCGCTCGATGCGCCGAACATGATCCCGGATTGAACGTAACCGGTGGGCCGCCCAAGTCGTTTATCCAGCCCGTGCCAGATACGTATAGCCTCTTGCATTAAAGGAATTTCGCGAGGGTCGCGTGTTCCAAGGCGTACCCAACCCCAGTTGCGCGAACTCTGTTCACCAGCGATCCGGCCTTTCTCGCACAACAGGACAGAAACACCCCGATCTGCCAGTTCAAAAGCCGTAGAGGCTCCGATGATTCCGCCGCCGATAACGACAACATCCACATGCTTGGGAAGTTTGAGATCGGATTCGACAGGTGTCGGAGTAGGGCCAGGCATCAACCACTCGGTGCTAGTTCTTCGAAGCGATATCCAGCCTGAAGACAACTCCGCTGGCAACGCGGAACAAGCACAGGTTCGGGCAATTGCCCGGACCTGTGGCTAATCGGTCAATGTGCGGTAAAACCCGCCGCGCAAATGTGCCCTGATCAGGCCGCGCCGGACAGCTGCGCCCATTTCTGGCGCAGTACCGCGCTCAATCCCGGATCGGTCGGAACCACAAGCGATTCCTGTGGCTGCAACACCGGAAATTCCGACCGCAGCGGCACCGGAGCAGCTTCCATGTCGGATGTCGGCTCTTCCTGGCTCAGGATATCTGCTATCGCGGTATCCAGCGCCTCTTCATCCAACTTGCGCGGCGCTGATTCCATAGGTTTCAACTGCAACGGAGAATGAAGCGGTCTATCGTATCCATTCGTCATTTTACCACCAATACCTTTACTGACATCCCAAACACGGACGCCCTTTCCCAGTTCAACAATCCCGGTCATTGGGTCTGAAAATGGCAGGTCAACCTACCGGATTGCATCACATCCGCCCCACATGAGGCGAACCCCTGTCACAAATGTGGCAAAAAATGGACCTCAGCACAAGCCAAACATGTGTTTTCACATCGCAACCAACTGTATTTCATGAACAATCCACAACGCAAATTTTCATTGTGCAAAATACATCAACAATAGAGAGGGCTTCGCCCCGGGTTGAACCTAGTTCCGATCACGCCAGCGATTTACGATCGGATAGCGCCGATCCAACCAGAATGCTCGCGGTGTCAGCCGCGTACCCGGCGCAGACTGGAAACGCTTGTATTCACTGATGTAAATCAGATGCTCAACCCGCCGCGCCTCAGCCTCATCAAAGCCAGCCGCAACGCAATCAGCAACCGAACCATCCTGATCTACCAAAATATCAAGAATAGCATCGAGAACGGGGTAATCCGGTAGGCTGTCGCTGTCTTTCTGGTCCTCACGCAACTCAGCGCTCGGCGGCTTATCGATGACCGAGGGGCGTATAACCTCTCCCTGTGGGCCCATCATCCAATCCCGGTGATTGGCATTACGCCAGCGGCAGGTCTCGAACACACGAGTTTTGTACAGGTCCTTGATAGGATTGTAGCCGCCGTTCATGTCGCCATAGATGGTGGCATAACCCACAGCGACCTCGGATTTGTTACCGGTGGTCAGCAACATCTCGCCGAACTTGTTCGAGATCGCCATCAGCAACAGACCGCGCAAGCGGGATTGTACGTTTTCTTCGGTCAGATCCTCATCCCGCCCTGCGAACAGCGGCGCCAGGGTGTCGGTGATTGCCGCCCGGCCTTCGGAAATTGGGACATAGTCGTAATGGACACCCAGCGCCTTTGCGACTGCTTCCGCATCATCTAGTGAACTTTGGCTGGTGTACTCTGATGGCAACATCACGCAGCGCACATTGTCAGCCCCGATGGCATCAACCGCTATCGTTGCAACCAACGCCGAATCGACACCACCCGATAGGCCGAGCACAGCCTTTTTGAAGCCGGTTTTCCCCATATAATCGCGCAACGATTGTACCATCGCGCGATAATCCTGCTCCCAGGCGTCCGGTTGCGGTACTACCTCGCCAGACGCAATCCGCCAGCCATCATCACCGCGCAGTAGGTCGACATTCTGCACCATTTCATCAAAGACAGGCATGCGGAACGCAAGTTCGCCTCCGGTGTTCAGCCCAAATGTGGCACCATCAAAAACCTGATCGTCCTGACCGCCCACCATGTTCAGATAGATCACAGGCAACCCTGTCTCTACGGTGCGTGCCACCATATGGTTTAACCGGATATCATACTTATCGCGGAAATAGGGCGATCCATTTGGGATCAGCAGAAACTCAGCCCCTGTCTCCTCAAGCGTTTCGGCGACATCCTCATGCCAGCCATCCTCACAGATCGGGCTGCCGATCCGAATGTTGCCGACCGCATAAGGCCCGCCCAACGGCCCTGCATCGTAAAGGCGGACTTCGTCAAAGACAGTCTCATTTGGCAAATGATGCTTGAGAACCTTACTGACAATGTTTCCACCTTTGAGGATCAAGTAGGCGTTGTACAGCTTCCCGTCTTCAACCCATGGACCTCCGATTGCCAACGCAGGGCCGTCTGCGCACTCTTCAGCCAGCGCCTGAACCGCATTCATCGCCGCCGTGTGAAAAATAGGCTTCATCACCAGGTCTTGGGTGTTGTAGCCAGTGATGAACATTTCGGGCAGTGCTACCAGATCAGCATGCCCCTCGCGCCCTTGCTGCCAGGCTGCAATTGCCTTGGAGGCATTCCCTTTTATATCGCCAACTGTTGGGTTCAGTTGCGCCAGCGTGATGCGGAAACGGTCGGCCATTTTGCCCTCTTGCCCTCGTCAGTCCTTCAGGGATTTAGCAGATCACACCGCGAGTAAAAGGCAAATGCGGCAAAAGCCGTTGCTCTGCCTTCGCCGGTATCTTAGTTTTGCGCCAACACAAATATGTCACAAAAGCCGCAGGCAGGTACAAACATGAAAGCGATCCGCTCATCCATTGCCGCTGCAACGATCGCCATGCTGGCGCCATTGGCGTCAGCCCAGCAGGACGGTCAGATTGTCATCGCAGATGACGAGGTCGGAGGTGTTTACGAGGGCACTTTCGAAAACGGCCTGCGACATGGCACCGGCACTTATCGGCTGCCCAGCGGATTTGAGTATTCCGGCCAGTGGGTTGAAGGAGAAATTCAGGGGCAGGGCACGGCCCGTTATGCCAATGGCTCGGTCTACGAAGGAAGTTTTGCCAAAGGTCAGCCCGAAGGACGCGGCAAGATCGTGTATGCGGATGGCCAGACCTATGAAGGGGAATGGGCCAATGGCGCAATCAGTGGCTCCGGCATTGCCGAATACACCAATGGCATGCGGTATGAAGGCACCTTCAAAGATGCTCAGCGCCACGGTCAGGGTGTGCTGACAGGCACCGATGGGTATGTCTACGATGGTGATTGGGTCGAGGGCCGGAAGGAAGGCAACGCCAAGATCACATATGCCGACGGCAGCACCTATGAAGGCGGGGTGAAGGCCGGCAAGCGCAATGGTACAGGCAATCTGAACCTGGCAGGCGGGATGACATATTCCGGCGATTGGGTCGACGATGCGATGACTGGAACAGGACGGTTGGCACACCCTAATGGTGATGTCTACGAGGGCGCTCTGATCAGCGGGAGACGTCAGGGCGAAGGCAAGGTCACGTATGCCAGCGGGGCAGTCTACGAAGGTAACTTCGTCGATGACTTGCGGCATGGGCAAGGTACTTTCACCGGAAACGATGGCTTTCGCTATACCGGCGAATGGTCCAACGGCCAGATCGCGGGTCTCGGCGAGGTGTCCTATGCAGACGGATCGGTTTACGTCGGCGACTTTTTGGATGATCTACAGCACGGGAAAGGGCGAACCACCTATCCAAACGGTACCGTTTACGACGGCGACTGGGTTGCTGGAGTATTCGAAGGCTCGGGAACCGCTACTTACCCCAACGGCACAGTCTACAAGGGCCAGTTCAAAAACGCCCGCAGTCATGGCAAAGGCGTCCTGACCTTCGCCAATGGCTATCGCTACGATGGTGATTGGGTGAATGGCGTCCGGCAAGGCAAGGGCAAAGCAACCTTCCCAGATGGAACTGTTTACGACGGCGATTTCAAAGATGGCAAGCGGCACGGCATGGGAACGCTCACCCGGCCTGGCGGATACAGTTATACGGGCGAATGGGTTGACGGGAAAATCACTGGCTTTGGCACCGCGACCTATGAAACCGGCGATGTGTACGAAGGTAGTTTCCTGGACAACAAACGCCATGGCGAAGGCACGATGCGTTTCGCCGGTGGCGAGGTGGAAACAGGTGTCTGGGAAAACGACACGCTTGCACGCGAAACCGAGACTGCGCCGGAGACGTCTGAACCCGCAGCCGAAACTGAAACGACAGATCCCGATACGGCAGACTCGGACGCGACCGACGGATAAGCGATTCCTACCAAGGTACGCGCTTTCCAGCCCAATCGTAGAAATTCCCGGTGTCAGCAGGCGAAAGTCCGTTGACGACGGAAAGCAGGTTGGCGGCGGCTTCGTCGGGTACGACAGCCGGGTGGCGTCCAAGATACTTCCTTGTAAAGGCCGTCTTAACCGTGCCTGGATGCAAAGCGACGCAAAGTGTATGTTGATGGGTGCGCGCCAATTCGATCGCAGCGGTATGGATGATCTGGTTCACGGCTGCCTTGGCCGCCCGGTAACTGACCCAACCGCCAAGCCGATTGTCGCCAATCGATCCTACACGCGCCGAAAGAACAGCGATCACCGATCTGCGATCACGTGGCAGCAGCCGATGCGCGTGTTTCAGCACCAGCGCCGGGCCAACCGCATTCAATGCGAACTGGTCCATCATCGCCCTCGCCGAAACGGCGCGCATCGATTTTTCCGGTTCTGAACCGGCTATCTCAAGCGCCCCTGATGCAACAATGATCAGGTCAAATGGGCCGGGAAGCTCTGCCAGCATGCGCTCGGTCAAATCAGGCTTAGTTAAGTCAAACCCATTCACAGATCTGGACAGACTCGTCACTTCGACGCCCTGCGCCTTTAACCGGTCGCTCAGCGCGCATCCGATTCCACCCGAGGCGCCAATGATTAGTGCGGTTTCCATATCATTAGAGCTAGACGAAAACCCTGCCCATTCAATAACCCATCCAAATTCCATTCCGGTTCATTTTCTCGCTTTTCATTCGCGGCGTGGGTTGTATAAGCTGAACCCCATGATCAACCGCGCAGATATCGCTTTTGCTAACGCCGCACCCTGCGGTGCGTCGCTGCGTGGTCTACTGATCCTAATCCGCCTCTGAGCGTGCCATCCGGCGCGCCCGCTCAGAGGAGGACGCCCGCGCGCCAAGAGGCTTTAGGACAGAAGAAGAAAGAGAACCCCATGACAAACGTGACCGACCAAGACCGCGTCGTGATCTTCGACACCACCTTGCGCGACGGCGAGCAGAGCCCCGGCGCGACCATGACCCACAACGAAAAGCTGGAGATTGCCGAGCTGCTCGATGAGATGGGCGTCGATATCATTGAAGCCGGATTTCCCATCGCCTCAGAGGGCGATTTCAAAGCGGTATCTGAGATTGCCGAGCGGTCGAAGAACAGCCGCATCTGCGGCTTGGCGCGTGCAAACATCGCCGATATCGACCGATGCTGGGAAGCTGTGAAACATGCTGAAAAGAACCGCATTCACACCTTTATAGGCACCTCTCCACTGCATCGTGCGATTCCGAACCTGACCATGGATGAGATGGCAGACAAAATTCACGAGACGGTCAGCCACGCGCGCAACCTTTGTGAGAACGTGCAGTGGTCGCCAATGGATGCCACCCGGACCGAGTGGGATTACCTGTGCCGCGTGATCGAGATTGCCATTAAGGCAGGCGCCACGACGATCAATATTCCCGACACTGTAGGCTACACCGCACCAATGGAGTCAGCCGACTTGATCAAACGTTTAATTGAGACTGTTCCCGGCGCGGATGAGGTTGTCTTTGCCACCCATTGTCACAATGACCTTGGTATGGCGACGGCAAATTCACTGGCCGCTGTCGCAGGCGGTGCGCGCCAGATCGAATGCACGATCAACGGCCTCGGCGAACGTGCGGGCAATACAGCCTTGGAAGAAGTCGTGATGGCCCTGCGCACCCGCAACGACATCATGCCGTGGCATACCGGCATCGACACCACCAAGATCATGCATATTTCGCGTAGGGTGGCGACTGTTGCGGGCTTCCCGGTGCAGTTCAACAAGGCCATCGTCGGCAAGAACGCCTTTGCTCATGAAAGCGGCATCCATCAGGACGGAATGCTGAAGAACCGCGAGAATTTCGAGATCATGCGCCCCGAGGATATTGGCCTCTCTGGCACCTCATTGCCGCTGGGCAAGCATTCGGGTCGCGCAGCACTGCGCGACAAGCTCGAAACGCTGGGTTATGAGGTGGGTGACAACCAGCTCAAGGATATTTTCGTTCGGTTCAAGGATCTGGCTGATCGCAAGAAAGAGGTCTTTGACGATGACCTGATCGCCTTGATGTCTCTCGACGAAGAAAATGACCGCCTGCAACTGGTGTCGATGAAAGTGACTTGCGGCACCGGGGGTCAGGCTGAATCAACGGTCGAGCTGGAGTTTGATGGCAAGGATGTCATCGCAACCGAGCATGGCGACGGCCCGGTAGACGCGACTTTCAAGGCGATCCGTGCGATTTACCCGAACAAGGCCCACTTGCAACTGTATCAAGTGCATGCGGTGACAGAGGGAACCGACGCGCAGGCCACGGTATCTGTTCGATTGGAAGAAGATGGCATGATCGCTACTGGCCAGTCTGCAAACACCGACACGGTTGTTGCCTCTGCCAAAGCTTATATCCACGCGCTGAACCGTCTGATCATGCGCCGTGAAAAAGCGGGGCCTGGCGCCGATACGCGCGAGATCAGCTACAAGGATCTGACCTAATCAGGGGCAAGGCTCCCGCGCCGACGGGTGTTCGGCTTCGCCGATCCCCCTAACGGCTTTGGGCCCGGCAGCGCGCCAGTGGCGCGCTGCCGGGCCCAACGTGTTTGACGGCATCTCTGATGCTGGAAAACGAGGCGCGAGCAGCTCTGTCGATAAAGTAAACTCTCTCAGAGTTGCGCAAACATCTCTGAGAGACGCTCCATCTCGTTCTCAATTCCAAACGGTGCATTCAGCACGAACATGCCTGAACCGACCATCCGATGCCCGTCACGCGCCGGAGGGAAATCGACCTCATGACAGACTGCCTTTGGGTAGCCTGCAGCCTTCAAAGCAGAGATCATGGGTTCATGGCGCGCATCCGTCAGGATCGGGTACCAAAGTGCGATCACACCGACATTCCATTTTCGGTGCAGTTTGGAGATCAGCCCAGGCAGACGATCATAGTCCGCCTTCACCTCATAGCTGGGATCTATCAGTATCATCCCGCGCCGTGGTGTGGGCGGCAGCAGGGATTGGGCAAGCTCAAAGCCATCCTGCCGATAGACTTTCGCCCCAAAAGGAGACAGAGCCAACGATAGCGCCGCATGTTCTTGCGGATGCAATTCAGCAAAGTGCAGACTATCCTGATCTCGTAGTAGATTTGCCGCGATCAGCGGCGATCCTGGATAGGCCGCCGGGCCGTGGCTTAGCTGCACTGCCATTATCACTCGCGAAATCGGATGATCAGGGTCAAACCAACCCTCACGCTGTGCCCGCGTGATCCCCGCGGCGGCTTCGCCGGTTTGAACAGCTTCAGCCGCGTCAAGGTGATACAGGCCACGTCCGGAATGCGTCTCGACATAACTGATTGGTTTGTCCTTTTGGGTCAGATAACGCAGCGTCCACGCCAATAAAGCGTGCTTTTGCACATCAGCCAGATTTCCAGCGTGGTAAATGTGTTGATATGAGAGCATTTTGCCTTCTAAAGTCCCCATCAATAAGGCGGAAAGGTGCTGACTATCGCGGAATCAGCCCTTTTACCGGACGAGATGGCACCCTATAAGACATCCGTCCCGGAACCGTCGAGTCGCGGGCAGTAGAAATTCTGACGAACGGGATCATGTAAATATGGGCATCTTTGGCAATCTGGGCGGCCTGTTCACAGCGGACATGGCAATTGACCTCGGTACGGCGAATACGCTGGTTTACGTCAAAGGACGCGGCGTGATCTTATCGGAACCCTCGGTGGTCGCCTATCACGTCAAGGACGGTGTTAAGAAGGTACTGGCAGTTGGTGAAGACGCCAAACTGATGCTGGGCCGGACGCCCGGCTCCATCGAAGCCATCCGCCCTATGCGAGAAGGTGTGATTGCCGATTTCGACACCGCCGAAGAAATGATCAAGCACTTCATCCGTAAGGTGCACAAACGCTCGACCTTCTCGAAACCCAAGATCATCGTCTGCGTCCCCCATGGCGCGACACCTGTTGAAAAGCGCGCAATCCGCCAGTCGGTTCTGTCCGCAGGCGCGCGTCGCGCGGGCCTGATTGCCGAACCGATTGCGGCTGCGATTGGCGCGGGCATGCCTATCACAGACCCGACCGGTAACATGGTCGTTGATATCGGTGGCGGTACAACCGAAGTGGCGGTTCTGTCGCTGGGTGATATCGTCTATGCGCGTTCGGTCCGCGTAGGTGGGGACCGCATGGATGAGGCCATCATCTCGTACCTGCGTCGCCAGCAGAACCTTCTGGTGGGTGAATCCACCGCCGAACGCATCAAAACCACCATCGGCACCGCGCGCATGCCCGATGATGGCCGTGGCCAGTCGATGCATATCCGGGGCCGCGACCTGTTGAACGGCGTGCCAAAAGAAATCGAGATCAGTCAGGCTCAGGTGGCCGAGGCTCTGTCGGAACCCGTCCAGCAGATATGCGAGGCCGTTATGACAGCGTTAGAAACCACGCCACCCGATCTGGCGGCAGACATCGTGGACCGGGGTGTGATGCTGACCGGTGGCGGTGCGCTGCTGGGTGATCTGGATCTGGCGCTGCGTGAGCAAACCGGTTTGGCAGTGTCTATTGCGGATGAAAGCCTAAATTGTGTGGCTTTGGGCACGGGCAAAGCACTCGAATACGAAAAACAACTGCGCCACGCGATTGACTACGAAAGCTAAGGCGCGCACCCTCTAGGGGTGAGAACTCGGGCACGAGCAGCACGGGAAGGTAACCTGTGGCAAAGGACCGATCACAGCGCGATGAATACACGACCCCTCTGCGCCGACTGTTGCTGGGGATCGTTGTGCTGTGCTTGCTTGGTATCTTTTTGGTCTGGCGCATCGACAGCCCGCGCGTTGAACGGTTCCGCGCGCAGGTGGTGGATACGGTAGTCCCCTCGATGGAATGGGCGATGGTGCCGGTCACGGCTGCCGTTAATCTCATGCGGGATTTCCAAAGCTACCAACGCCTGAGCGAACAGAATCGGGAACTGCGAAGCGAATTGCGCCTGATGCGCGCCTGGAAAGAGGCCGCGTTGCAACTGGAGCAGGAAAACGCCCGTCTGCTGGATTTGAACAACGTGCGACTTGATCCGCGTCTGACCTACGTCACCGGCGTTGTTATGGCCGATAGCGGCTCCCCCTTCCGGCAATCCGTTCTACTAAACGTGGGAGAGCGTGACGGAATCGTTGATGGGTGGGCCACAATGGATGGGATCGGCGTGGTCGGACGTATCTCAGGTGTAGGCTCGGATACGGCGCGCGTAATCCTGCTGACCGATGCCTCCAGCGCCATACCCGCCACCATCCAACCATCCGGCCAGACGGCCCTGATCGCAGGAGACAACTCTTCGGCACCCGCAGTGGAGTTTCTGGAGAACCGGGAGCTGGTACGCCCCGGCGACCGCGTCGTGACATCTGGCGATGGCGGTGTGTTTCCCGGGGGCCTGCTGATCGGCCAGATCACGGTAGATCCGGGCGGCAGGCTAAGGGTCCGGCTTTCGGCCGATTTCGAGCGGCTCGAGTTTCTGCGTGTGCTGCGTTATCAGTCGGCGCCGCCGATAACGGAATCGGGCGACATCGTCGGCCCGCGCCAACCCGAAGCGTCTTTGACCCCGCAAGAGGTCAACGATGGATAGATCTGCTTCACAGCTGTGGGCCAAACGTGGGCTGTATGTTGCACTAGCGATGTTTGTGGTGTTCCTGCATCTGCTTCCGCTGGATACAAAACCTGATCGTCTGCCTTTTCCGGATATATTGATTGCACTCACCTACGCTTGGGTTCTGCGGCGTTCCGAATATGTTCCGATCCTGATGATTGCCGTTGTCATGTTCATGGCCGATTTGCTATTGCAACGCCCACCCGGCCTGCTCGCCGCATTGGTGGTACTGGGGGCAGCTTATTTGCACTCAGCTGCTGCAGGTATGCGGGACGCCGGGTTCATCGGTGAGTGGACAACTGTCGGAGCAGTGATCACGGTTGTTTTTGTACTGAATCGTCTAATCCTTGCTATCCTATCGGTGCAGCAGGCGACACTGGGGCCGGTGGTGGTGCAGGTACTTCTGACAATCGCAATCTATCCGGTGATGGTCCTAATCAGTCAAAGCGCGTTGGGTGTACGGCGTAAATCAGTCGCCGATAGCGGAATGCCACGGGTGCGATCATGAAGCAGCGCAAACCAAAGCTGCAGGGCCTTGCCTACAAGCGCCTGCCGCGCCGTGCTTTGATTCTGGGTGGGTTGCAGGCAGCCTTTGTCGGAGGATTGGCCGCCCGAATGCGGTTCATGCAGGTTGATCAGGCGGATGAATACCGTCTGCTGGCTGAAGAAAACCGTATCAACATCCGCTTGATCCCACCGACCCGGGGCCGAATTTATGACCGGAACGGTCAGATCATCGGGCAAAACTCACAATCCTACCGTATCGTCATCGTGCGCGAGGATGCAGGCGACATAGATAAGGTCATCTCCAAACTCTCGGAACTGATCCCTTTGACTGGTGATGAGATAGAGCGCGCCAGAACGGAAATGCGCCGTTCTGCCCCGTTCCTCCCGGTCACGCTGGCAGATCAGGTGACGTGGGAAGATATCTCGAAAGTCGCGGTCAACGCCCCAGCCCTGCCCGGCGTAACACCCGAGGTTGGCATGACGCGGCAGTATCCGCGTTACGAGGATTTTGCCCATGTCGTCGGCTACGTCGGCCCTGTCAGCGACTATGACCTGAGTCAGATCGAAGACCCCGAACCCGTCCTGCGTATTCCACGCTTCCAGATCGGTAAGGTCGGGTTGGAGGCCAAGCAAGAAATCAGCTTGCGTGGCAAAGCAGGTGCCAAACGTGTCGAGGTCAACGCCACTGGCCGCGTAATGCGAGAGCTGGATCGTCAGGTCGGCGAAGCCGGGGCTGATCTGCAGCTTTCGGTCGACGCAAACCTGCAGCAATATGCGCAGGCGCGTCTGGCTGGCGAAAGCGCCGCAGCGGTCGTGATCGATTGCGAAACCGGCGACATTCGCGCCATAAGCTCGGCACCCAGCTTCGATCCGAACCTGTTTGTTCGTGGTATCTCGGTGGCTGACTATCAGATGCTGACGCAGAACAAATACCGTCCTTTGGCCAACAAGACGGTTCAGGGTACCTATCCGCCGGGATCAACCTTCAAGATGATCACGGCAATGGCGGCGCTCGAGGCGGGTGTAATTTCGCCCTCCAGCACGGTCTATTGCCCCGGCCATCTGAAGGTCGGCAGTCGCCGCTTCCATTGCTGGAAACGCGGTGGACATGGCACGGTCGACCTGGAAACCTCGCTAAAGCGCAGCTGCGACGTGTACTATTACGATGTGGCCCTGCGCGTCGGGATCGACAAGATATCCGAGATGGCGCGCAAGTTTGGGCTTGGCGTCAAACACGACATTCCGATGTCCGCCGTTGCCGCGGGGCTCGCGCCCAATCAGGAATGGAAACAACGCGTGCACGGGCAGGACTGGCTGGTCGGTGACACGGCGAACGCGTCGATCGGTCAAGGCTTCATGCTCGCCTCACCGCTTCAACTGGCGGTGATGACCGCGCGGCTGGCAACCGGCCGGGCCGTAAAGCCGCGTCTGGTCCGTTCCGTTAACGGTGTCGAACAACCCTCGGGTGCAGGTGAGCCGCTAGCGGTCAACCGAAACAATCTGGAACAGGTGCGCAAGGCGATGTTCTCGGTCTCGAACAGCCGCCGTGGCACCGCATACCGCAGCCGGATCATCGCTGACGAGTTTCGCATGGCCGGCAAAACCGGCACCAGTCAGGTACGCAACATCACCAAGGCCGAACGCGCCGCAGGGGTGATCCGCAACGAAGACCTGCCATGGGAGCGCCGCGACCACGCTTTATTCGTCAGCTTTGCCCCTTACGACAACCCGAAATACGCCGTGGCCGTAGTCGTTGAACATGGCGGCGGCGGCTCCAAAGCGGCAGCCCCGGTCGCTCGGGACATCATGCTGCAGGCACTTTACGACGGCACACCGCCGCTCGAAGCTTACCCGGCAGGCGACAGGGATCGCATCAAGGAACAACAAAAACGGCTAGAGGGCGATCGTCGTCCCAAGGCGCGTCCTGACGAAAAGGACCGTGCATGAGCTATCTTGAATATGCCGTAAAATCTACGCCGTCAGGGTTCCGCAAGTTCCTGTATATGAACTGGCCTCTGACGCTGCTTCTGATCAGCGTCGCCAGCGCTGGGTTCCTCATGCTGTATTCCGTTGCAGGCGGGTCGTGGATGCCGTGGGCCGAACCTCAGATGGAACGGTTCGGGTTGGGACTTACGGCTATGTTCATCATAGCGTTGGTGCCCATCTGGTTTTGGCGCAATATGTCGGTCGTGGCTTACCTTGGTTCGATCGGTTTGCTGATCGTCGTGGAACTGTTTGGCACTATTGGCATGGGTGCGCAGCGCTGGATCGACTTGGGATTCATGCGATTGCAACCCTCCGAGGTGATGAAAGTCGCGCTGGTGATGGTGCTGGCCGCTTATTACGACTGGTTGCCCGCCCATAAAACATCGCGACCGCTTTGGGTGATCATCCCGGTTGCCCTGATCCTGATCCCAACATTCATGGTCCTGAAACAGCCTGATCTGGGAACCTCCATTCTGCTACTGGCAGCGGGGGGTGGTCTTATGTTTCTGGCCGGAGTCCACTGGGCCTATTTCGCGGCCGTCATCGCAGCAGTGTTCGGCTTGATTGCGGCAGTGTTCAACAGTCGGGGCACAGACTGGCAGTTGCTCAAGGACTATCAATTCCGCCGCATTGATACCTTCCTGGACCCCTCAACCGATCCTCTGGGCGCGGGCTATCACATCACGCAATCCAAAATCGCACTTGGGTCCGGCGGCTGGAACGGTCGCGGTTTCATGCAAGGCACGCAATCGCGCCTGAATTTTCTGCCTGAGAAGCACACCGACTTCATCTTTACCACACTGGCCGAGGAGTTCGGATTCGTCGGAGGTATTACCTTGCTGATCCTCTATGGTCTGATCTTGATTTTCTGCATGGTAACAGCGCTGTCGACCAAGGATCGATTCTCATCCTTGGTGACGTTGGGCATCGCACTCAATTTTTTCCTGTTTTTTGCCGTCAACATGTCGATGGTGATGGGATTGGCCCCAGTTGTGGGTGTGCCGTTGCCGATGGTCAGCTATGGCGGCTCGGCTATGCTGGTCCTGATGGCGGCCTTTGGCATCGTACAAAGCGCCCATATCCACCGTCCCCGCTGAAAGGTTACCCATGTCCGTGAACGTCCTGTTTTCTGCGCGTCCTGAGTTGTGGCCGGAGTATGAACCGCTGTTGCGGAAAGCGCTGACCGAGGCTGGGCTGGATTTTTACCTATCCACTGACATTCCTGCGGATCAGGTCGATTACGTCGTCTATGCTCCAAACGGAGGTCTGCGGGACTTCACACCCTTCTCGCGGCTCAAAGCTGTTCTGAGCCTTTGGGCCGGAGTCGAAACTATCTCAGGCAATGAAACCCTGACCGTTCCGCTGGCGCGCATGGTAGATAGCGGGCTGACACAGGGCATGACCGAATGGGTGGTCGGCCACGTACTTCGCTATCACCTTGGTATGGATCGTCACATCACACAGCAGGACGGCACGTGGTCACCGGATGCACCGCCGCTTGCCTCTCAGCGCACGGTCTGCATTCTGGGTTTGGGTACGTTGGGTGAGGCTTCCGCCCGTGCGTTGGCGGCATTGAATTTCCATGTCATTGGCTGGAGCCGCACTGCGAAGGATATCCCCGGCGTGACCTGCCTGCATGGATCCGACGGCTTGCGCGATGCGTTATCTCAGGCCGAAATCGTGGTTCTGCTGCTGCCCGACACACCAGCGACCGAAAACACGCTCAACACCGAAACGCTCGCATTATTGCCGAAAGGGGCCAAGATCATCAATCCCGGGCGTGGGCCGCTTATCGATGATGATGCCTTGCTGGTGGCGCTGGATTCCGAGCAGGTCGGACATGCCACGCTGGACGTGTTCCGCACTGAACCCCTGCCGACCGAGCATCCTTATTGGGCGCATCCCAACGTGACCGTAACGCCGCATATCGCCTCGGAAACCCGCCCCATCACTACAGCGCAGGTTATCTGTGAGAACATCCGCCGAGGTGAGGCTGGGGAGCCTTTGCTGCACCTCGTGGATCGGGAACTGGGATACTAGGCCGCGATCAGCCCGCGACCCTTCAGCAATGCGTCGACCCCCGGCAAGCGCCCCCGGAAAGCCAGATACAACTCTTCCGCCTCGCGCGAACCACCAGTGGACAGGATGTTTTCTTCCAGCGCCTTTGCGCGTTCCGGATCAAACGCACCGCCCGCTTCTTCGAATGCGGCAAAGGCATCGGCATCCATAACTTCGGACCACATGTAGCTGTAATATCCCGAGCTATAGCCGTCGCCCGCAAACACATGGGCGAAGTGCGGGGTGGCATGGCGCATGCCGATGGCGGTAGGCATGCCAATTTCGGTTAGAATCTCCGCCTGCTTCGCCATCGGATCGGCGGGCGCGGCGGCGTCGTGAAAAGCAAGATCGACCAAGGCTGAAGCCACATATTCAACGGTCTGGAACCCCTGATCGAAATTGGACGCTTTTAGCACCTTTTCAAGCATCTCCTGCGGCATCGGTTCTCCGGTTTCTGCATGGGTCGCGAACTCGGCCAACACTTCGGGCACTTCCAGCCAGTGTTCATAAAGCTGGCTGGGCAATTCCACAAAATCGCGCGCAACGCTTGTGCCCGAGATACTTTCGTAGGTCACATCGGACAGCATCTGGTGCAGGGCGTGACCAAATTCATGGAACAGGGTTCGCGCATCATCGTAGGACAGCAGGGCCGGATCACCCTTGGCGAAGTTGCAGACGTTGATGACAACAGGCGCTTGTGTCTTCGGGAACTTCGCCTGCCCACGCATCGCGCTGCACCAAGCACCCGATCTTTTCGAGCCTCGCGCGAAATAATCACCGATGAAGACGGCAATGTGTTGACCATTCCGGGTCACCTCCCACGCACGGCAGTCGGGATGGTAAAGAGGGACATCCAGCGGAGTAAATTCCAGCCCAAACAAGCGGTTGGCGCAAGCAAACGACGCCTCGATCATCCGATCCAGCTGCAGATAAGGCTTTAGCGCGGCCTCATCCAGATCATGCTCGGCCTTGCGCCGTTTCTCGGCATAGTAACGCCAGTCCCAGGCTTCCAATGGGCCGTTGATACCGTCCTCTTGCATCATTTTCGTCAATAGTTCGGCATCCGCGTCGGCGCGGGTTTTGGCGGGGGTCCAGACCTGCATCAGCAATTCACGCACACGATCAGGTGTCCGAGCCATCTCGGTTTCGAGCTTATAGTCGGCAAAGCTGTTGTAGCCGAGCAGCTTGGCTCGTTCTTCACGCAATGCCAAAATCTCAGCCGCAATCTCACGGTTATCCGTCTCACCGCCTTTCGCCCCGCGTGCCGTCCAGGCGAGATATGCTTTTTGCCGCAGGTCGCGACGCGGCGAGAATTGCAGAAACGGAACGATCAGCGACCGCGACAGGGTCACCACAGGACCATCGGCACCCTTTTCCTGACCAGCCGCCCGTGCGGCGTCGACGACAAATTCCGGCAAACCCTGCAGGTCTTCTTCGGTCAGATCCATGAACCAATCGCGTTCATCCGCCAACAGGTTTTGTGTGAATGCGGTACCCAACGACGCGAGGCGGGCTTTGATCTCTTGCATTCGCGCATCATCATCACCTGTCAGCGCAGCGCCTGCACGCACAAACCCCCGGTTAGACAACATCAGCACGCGGGACTGTTCATCACTCAGATCAAGCTCATCACGCCGGCCCCAAAGGTCCGCGACACGCTGAAACAGGGCTTTGTTCGAGGAAATGCGTGAATAATGCGCCGCAAGTTTCGGCGAGAACGCGCGCTGCAGTTCCTCGCGTTTGGGATTACTGTCAGCGCCCGCAACGGTGAAGAATACCGACAGAACCTTATCCATTTGCTCGCCAGCGGCCTCAAGCGCCTCAATCGTATTCGCGAAGGTCGGCGCATCCGGGTTCGTTGCGATCGCGTCGATCTGGGCGTTATGCGCCTGCATCGCCTCATCCAGAGCAGGGGCAAAATCATCGTCCGAGATTGTGGCAAACGGAGCTATTTCGAACGGTGTATTCCAGGCGGACAGGATCGGATTGGTCATTGAGGTCTCCTTTGACCCCATAGCTAAGACCGTCTTTGGCAATGATCCAGAGCTACGCGGAAATTTGAATTCAACTCAGTTCGATGCCCCGCAAATCGGGCAGTCTGCGCGTTGAGACAAGGCGATCTTGCGGCTTTCGCCATAGAGCGCGTCATAGATCAGCATCTCGCCCCGCAAGGGCTGCCCTGCCCCGGTGATCACCTTGATCGCTTCGACCGCCATCATCGACCCGACCACTCCGGGCAACGGACCGATCACACCTGCCTCGGCGCAGGAGGGCGCAAGACCCGTCGCCGGGGCTTCGGGGAAAATGCACTGATAGCAGGGCCCGCTGATTGCGGGATCAAACACGCTCAGCTGCCCTTCCCATTGCGACAGAGCGCCCGAGATCAACGGTTTGCCCAACGCCACGGCCGTCCGGTTGGCCAGATAGCGGGTGGCGAAATTGTCGGTGCCATCAAGGATCAGATCGAAATCCGCGAACAGATCTGTAGCAATCTCTTCGGTCAGACGACGATGATAGGGCAGAACAACTACATTGGGGTTCTGTGCCACCATGGCCTGCTGGGCTGAAAACACCTTGGGCATCCCGATATCAGCATCGCGGTGGATCACCTGCCTCTGCAGATTCGCATTCTCAACCTCGTCATCATCGATCACGCCGATGGTGCCTACTCCGGCGGCGGCGAGATATTGCAAAGCGGGAGCGCCGAGCCCCCCGGCCCCAATCACCAGCACGCGCGCCTGTTTCATCCGCTTTTGACCCGGACCGCCCAGTTCGCGCAGAACGATATGGCGTGCATAGCGTTCAAGTTCGGTTTCGCTGAACTGATCGGATGGCATGGCAGGCTCTGTCTCTTGGCTGGGCGCGGCGCGAATTCGCAATGCTTTGATACCTCGGCCATAAAGCAGAACCAGCAGAGCCGCGCCAGCGAGGATCAGCCACATCGCCGCAGATCCGCCAGTCGCCTGACGCAACGGATTTCCCTCTGGCAGCACAAGTTGAGCAATGATCACGCCCGTTAGCAGCGCGCCAACGGAAACCAACCGCGCGGCACGTGACACACCGGCGATATAGCCGACGCCCCAAAGCCCGGCGGCCAGGATCATAACCAGAAGCATCAGCCCCGCCCGGTCGAGCCGAACCCGCCAGCACCGCGATCGGTCTCACTCAGAACCTCAGCGTCCTGGAAACTGGCCTGCACCACAGGTGCCACAATCAACTGCGCAATACGCTCACCATGAGTTATCTCGAACGGTTCCTGACCTGCATTCAGCATGATCACACCCAATGGACCACGATAGTCGCTATCGATTGTGCCGGGAGTGTTTGGCAAGGTAATGCCGTATTTCAAGGCGAGGCCCGAGCGCGGTCGCACCTGAACTTCAAAGCCCTGCGGGATCTCGATCCTAAGGCCCGTCGGCACGTGAGCGCGCTCACCCGGAGCCAATATGATCGGTGTACCATTTGGCAAGTTGGCCCGTACATCTGCGCCAGCAGCACCAGACGTTTCATAAGAAGGCAACGGCACTGAATGATCTGCCCCTTCCTCTCGGATCACACGAATTGCCACCATCACTGCACCTCAGAATTCAACGGTTATTTTTCGGTCAGGGCGTCGGCGATCTTGACCGCCAACCGCTTTGCCACTTCGTCTTTGCCCATGCGCGGCCATTCCTCGGCACCTTCTTCCGAGATCAGGATCACGGCGTTCTCGGACCCACCCATGATACCCGTCGCAGGGCTGACATCATTCGCAACGATCCAGTCACAGCCCTTACGGGCGCGTTTGGCTGTGGCATGTTCGATCACATTGTCCGTCTCGGCGGCAAATCCCACCACCAAGCTGGGTCGACCATTTTCCATATGCGCAATGCGCTTGAGAATGTCCGGGTTCTCGGAGAATTCAAGAGCAGGCAATCCGTCACGGCTTTTCTTGAGTTTCTTGTCCGAGGCGCTCGACACCCGCCAATCGGCCACGGCTGCTGCAAATACCCCTGCATCAACCGGCAGCGCGTCGTCCACCGCATCTGACATCTGCTGCGCCGTCTCAATGCGCACAACGTTCACGCCGTCGGGCGGAGATACATCAGCCGGACCCGTGACAAAGGTTACCTCGGCCCCCAGCGCGGCCAGTGCGCGGGCCACAGCCGTTCCCTGCGCACCCGAGGATCGGTTGGCGATGTAGCGTACCGGATCAATCGGCTCATGCGTCGGACCCGAGGTCACCAGAATGCGTTTACCCGCCAGAGGGCCTGTCGCAAGCTGCGCATCGATGGCAGCGACGATCTCAAGCGGTTCTGACATACGGCCCGGCCCGTATTCCCCACAGGCCATATCGCCTTCGTTAGGGCCAACAAAACGCACACCATCTGCTTCTAGCTGCGCGTAGTTGCGTTGGGTTGCTGGATGCTGCCACATCCGGACATTCATCGCGGGTGCGCACAGAACCGGTGTATCGGTTGCCATCAACAGCGTTGAGGCCAGATCATTCGCTAACCCACCTGCCATCTTGCCCATAAGATCAGCAGTCGCCGGCGCAACTACGATCAGATCTGCTGAACGCGATAGTTGGATATGACCCATCTCGGCTTCGTCGGTAAGATCAAAAAGGTCACGGTAAACTTTTTCGCCGGCTAAGGCGGATACAGATAACGGGGTTACAAACTCCTCAGCCGCGCGGGTCAGAACCGGAGTTACCGCAGCCCCGCGTTCACGCAACCGCCGGATCAGATCCAACGACTTATAGGCCGCTATCCCACCGCCAATAATCAGCAGAATGCGTTTGGATGACAGCATGTTTCGCCCTTCCCGTCCCGATCGGCCCTGACATTAGGCAACGCTGGCGGGCAGTTCCAGCAGTTAATTCTGTACCTCGAAGGCTTTGCATGGGTCTTCACGTTCGGCTGCAGGGCTGTCGATCACCGCGTCAAATTCTCCGTCTACAATCCCATCCTCGGATTGCCCCAGCACAAAAACTTTTAGTCCGGGCCGAAGTCGCGACAGAAAGGTTGGAATACCGCGATCCTTGCGCGCGTGGCCATTACCTGTGATCACTGCGACAGGTCCCCCATTTTCGTCAGTGGCGCGTAAAATGGCACGGGTTAGGACAGCATCCCGCAATCGTTGAATTGCGACCATCTGTGGCAGTGCCTCGGATGGCAATGCGTTGCAATGGGCCGCCAGTTGGTCTGCTTCACGCGCAGCCTGATCTTCATCCGACAATGGAACGGTCAACCCATATCTGGCGGCATCTGCTCCCAACGCCGTAGCCGCCCCACGTTCCATTGCCGCACGCGCCGCCGTACGGGGGACCATGGCGCCATAAACCGGAACGTCCGCGGCTTCAAAAATTGGATAATACATGCTGAGAGGGGGCCACCCAGATTCCACCCAGCGCAAAATTTCGGACAATTCTTCAGGATTGGTTGCTGCTTTCTGGGCCAAACGCTTCGCGCCTTCCTCGGTCACCATTTCCCAAACAACCGCCGATGGCGCAATAGCCTCAACCGCTTCGGCCTGCACAATGTGATGTTGCGGGTTGTCATGCACCTCACCCAATATGACGACATCCGCCGCCTGCATGTCAGCCAGAACATCCTGAGGTATCAAATCTGCCGCGCGCCCCGGTACAGGCAGGGTGCCGAGCAAAACAAAAGCTGCAAGAATCGCAAGTGGTTTCATGCGAAGAAGTGTTGCACCTCGCGCGATTGAGCTTCAAGGTTCTTGCGCATTTTTATAAAGGCAGCCGCCTCAAGCTGGCGCACTCGTTCCTTCGACAGGCCAAGCTCCTGACCGAGGCTTTCCAACGTCCGTGCGGGTTCACGCAACTTGCGTTCACGCACTATGAATCGCTCGCGGTCGTTCAGAGCCTGCATTGCGGTAACCAACCATTCGCGCAATTGCAGCGTATCATGACTGTTCTCAACCGACTCGGCGGCCTGTTCACTGTCATCTTCCAGCGCATCTATCCACTCGCGCCCGTCTTCGTCGGCCGACTGAATCGCATTCAGCGAAAAATCGGACCCGGCGAGCCGTCCTTCCATCATCTCCACATCCCGAAGCGGGACACCGATTTCGGCGGCAATCATCTGGTGTAGTTGATGGCGATCCAGTTCCAATCCTTCGGTCGCCGCTTCGCGTTCCAATCGCGCTTGAACTCGGCGCATGTTGAAAAACAGCGATTTCTGTGAAGAGGTCGAGCCGGTACGCACCATCGACCAATTCCGCATGACATAATCTTGAATACTCGCCTTGATCCACCATACCGCGTAGGTCGAAAACCGCACGCCGCGATCCGGATCGAACTTGTCAGCAGCTTTCATCAAGCCCAAACCGGCCTCCTGAATCAGGTCATTCATCGGCGCACCGTAGCGCTTGAACTTGGCCGCCATGGAGATCGCCAGCCGCATATAAGCAGTGATCAAGCGATGTAACGCCTGTTCATCCCGATCATCACGCCAGGCATAGGCTAGTTTTAACTCGGTCTCGGCATCCAGCAACTCAGCCTTCATTGCCTGCCGGGACATCGAAAAATCACGTGCGTTGTCTAAGGCCATGCAATTCTCCCCTTTATCACAGGCGATGGGCCGGGCTTGCCTTACCGACCTGAGATCGATACGCAGGGCAAAACCGGGTGGATCACCAGAAAGGTAATAAAAGTGCATCCCGATTTAACCTTTGTCTTGGGCGGCGCGGCATCCGGAAAATCCCTATTTTCTGAACAAATCGTTGTTTCAACAGGAAAAAATCGGGTTTATCTGGCGACATCACAAGTGTTTGATGATGAGATGCGCTTAAAAATCAGGCAACATATTGCACAAAGAGGTGGCGGATGGTCGACAATCGAAGCCCCTTTTGATCTGTCGCCGGAACTTGCAAAGCTGACGAAAGATCAGGTTTGCCTCATCGACTGCGCCACTATGTGGCTGACTAATCATCTTCTGGCTGAAAACGATCTGAAGCATGCCCAGGAGGAATTACTCACCGCATTGAAGAACTGCGCAGCCCAGATCATCATCGTTTCAAACGAGGTTGGTCACGGGATCGTGCCCGACAATGCTTTGTCGCGAAAGTTCCGCGAGGCGCAGGGACGGCTGAACATCGCTCTGGCTGCGCAGGCAGACAGGGTGGTGCAGGTCACTGTCGGCTTGCCGCTGGTTCTTAAGGGGCAACCATTGTGACACGCCTGCACATGGTGCGGCACGGCCCCACCCATGCCAAAACCATGGTGGGCTGGTCCGATTTGCCCGCTGATCTGAGCGATACGGCCGCGATCGCCCGCCTCAAAGCTCACTTGCCTTCCGAAGCCATCATAATCTCATCAGACCTGTCACGTGCCGCCGACACCGCCAGTGCTATTCAAGGCACGCGTCATCGCTTGCCACACCATCCCGATCTGCGCGAAATAAACTTCGGCACGTGGGAAATGCGCCCCTTTGCCGAAATCGAGGCTGAAGATCCCGAGCTTTGCTTTGCCTATTGGGACAATCCAGGGGACGTCAGGCCTCCAAATGGTGAAAGCTGGAATGAGGTGCGCGCCCGGGTCGACGCGGCCGTTGATTCCCTGATCGCTACCCATGCAGGGGGTGACCTGATCGTGGTGGCCCATTTCGGGGTGATCCTGACTCAGGTGCAACGCGCTTTGGGCGTAGATACGCAAGAGGCGTTCAGCCACCGCATCGATAATCTTTCAGTCACCGAGATTACACATCACAACATTGGGTGGTCTGTGGGGCGGATCAATCACCTTCCGTGATAGGACAGCGCACAAATCGCTGATTTACTGACACGCCCGCGTCCGACATCGTCAAACCATGACTTACGATCTCTTTATCGGTGACCGGTTGTTTTCAAGCTGGTCCATGCGCGGTTGGCTGATGCTCGAGAAATTCGGCCTGCCGTATCGCACCCATATGATTGGCCTCTATTCCGGCACCATGGCCACGGATATGGAGCCGCTTACGCCTGCTCGCCTTGTACCTACGCTTCGCCTGCCAGATGGAACCGTGGTTGGAGAAAGCCTCGCCATGGCCGAGACATTGGCGGAACGCCACCCCGAGGCCGGACTTTGGCCGACTGACTCTGCGGCACGTGCCACAGCTCGATGGCTTTGCGCAGAAATGGTCGCCGGTTTTACAGCGCTACGGGGTCAATGCCCCATGCAGTTGAAGTACCGTTGGGAGGGGTTTGAGCCGACTCCTGATACACTGGTGGATTTGGCGCGGATAGAAACTTTGTGGGCGCATGCTCGGAAAATCTCAGGTGCCGCGTCAGGTCCGCTATTCGGCCCCTATTCGCTGGCCGACATATTCTACACGCCGGTGGCGGCACGGATCATCGGCTATGGCCTGCCAGTTTCTGAGGCCAATCGAGCTTACTGCTTGGACCTGCTTTCGGATGTTTCGGTTCGACAATGGCGAGCGATGGGGATGACGGTCGCTTACGAACCCTTTCCCTATCAGCAAAGCCTTCCTGCCCAGATCTGGCCGATTGGCGGGAAATCAACAGCAACGGCAGTGAACACGGGCCCCTCGGTCAATACGGCGTGCCCGTATTCCGGTGAGCCCGTAACGGATTACCTAGAATTCGACGGGAATATCTGGGGCTTCTGCAATCCGTTTTGCCGAGACAAAACCGTCGCTGACCCTGAGGCCTGGCCGAAATTCTTGGCAATGAAAAGCGACGTTAACGATTCCTAAACTGCGACCATGGCAGCAACGACCCGTTAACCACGAACAGGATTGCCATGGTCGCCCGCGCCCACACCGTAGCCTTTCAGGGAGTCGATGCCCGCCCGGTCGAGGTGCAATGTGCCGTCTCGCCCGGTCTTCCGGCTTTTTCCATAGTAGGCCTGCCCGACAAAGCCGTATCCGAGGCCCGCGACCGCGTACGCAGCGCATTGAGTTCAATGGCGATTGCACTGCCATCGAAACGGATCACAATCAATCTCTCACCGGCAGACTTACCTAAAGAGGGTAGCCATTTTGATCTGCCCATCGCAGTCGCCTTGTTGACAGCGTTAGAGATCATTCCTGCAGACGCGGCAGATGGGGCGGTCGCCCTTGGCGAGTTGTCGCTTGATGGCTCGCTGGTCCCGGTTGTCGGCGCGCTGCCCGCCGCCATGACAGCCGCCGCCGAGGATCGCAGCCTGCTTTGCCCCAGCGCCTCAAGTGCCGAAGCTGCATGGGTCGATGCCACACAGGTAATCGGTGCGGGTTCGTTGGGAGACGTCGTGCGGCACTTTACTGGCCAATCCGCATTACCCGCCGCAGCTCCGGGCGAGGTCAGCCTATCGCCCAGCACGCGGGATTTGCGAGACGTGAAAGGTCAGGAGCGTGCCAAACGGGCGTTAGAGATCGCGGCCGCGGGCCGACATCACTTGATCATGATCGGGACGCCTGGTTCCGGCAAATCCATGCTGGCAGCGCGCTTGCCAGGCATCCTGCCACCACTGACGCCCTTGGAAGCGTTGGAAACATCAATGATCCAATCACTTTGTGGTCTGCTGGACGAAGGCGGCATAAGTCGCGCCAGACCATTTCGCGAACCGCATCACACCGCTTCGATGGCCGCAATCGTCGGAGGGGGTAAAGGTGCAAAGCCCGGCGAAATCTCGTTGGCTCATAACGGGGTTTTGTTCATGGACGAGTTCCCAGAGTTTCCACGCACCGTTCTGGAAACCCTGCGCCAGCCGATCGAGATCGGGGAGGTTATGGTCGCACGTGCCAACGCCCACGTGAAATACCCTTGCCGGTTTATGCTGGTGGCCGCCGCAAACCCCTGTAAATGCGGGTATTTGACCGATCCGTCCCGCGCCTGCT
Source organism: Ruegeria sp. (assembly GCA_040829945.1). Taxonomy (GTDB): domain Bacteria; phylum Pseudomonadota; class Alphaproteobacteria; order Rhodobacterales; family Rhodobacteraceae; genus Ruegeria. Next base: position 115,379 of record JBFOLN010000002.1, on the reverse strand, counting down.
CGCTTGCACCGGTTTGTGGTGAGGATTATCTGGGGCGCATCTCGGGGCCGTTGATGGACCGGTTTGATTTACGTATCGAAGTTCCCCCAGTCGGATTTACCGATCTGGATCTGCCGCCTTCGGGCGACAGTTCTGCTACGGTCGCTGCACGGGTTGAGGCCGCGCGTGCCATTCAGGCAGATCGCTTTCGCGAGGCACCTGAGACCCGACAAAACGCTGATGTCGAAGGCAACATACTGGAAGAAATCGCCGCCCCAGATGCCGAGGGAAAAGAACTGCTACTGAAAGCCGCTGAGCGCTTTGGCTTATCGGCCCGCGCCTTTCACCGCATTCTGCGGGTCGCGCGGACCATTGCCGATCTAGAAGGTGATCCAGATGTCCGCCGCCCGCATGTGGCCGAAGCGCTGAGTTTTCGCATCAGCGCCAAGGCTGGCGCTTAGAGCTTGGCCTCAATGGCCTGCCAGATCTTTTCGGCGATATTCACACCGTCGAACCGCTCAAGCTCCTGAATGCCCGTGGGTGAGGTCACGTTGATCTCGGTCAGGTAATCGCCGATCACGTCGATTCCGACAAACACCTGCCCGCGTTCTTTCAGCAATGGCCCAATCGCTGCGCAGATTTCCATGTCGCGCTCGGTCAGGCCGATTTTTTCAGGCCGCCCACCCACATGCATGTTCGAACGGGTTTCGCCTTCGGCCGGAACGCGGTTGATAGCGCCGACGGGCTCACCATCGATGAGAATCACTCGCTTGTCGCCGTTACTCACATCGGGCAGGAATTTCTGCGCAATCAGCGGTTCGCGCGAGAAGCTGGTGAACAGTTCATGCAGCGAAGTCAGGTTGCGATCATTAGCGTCAAGGCGGAACACGCCCGCACCGCCATTGCCATAAAGCGGCTTGAGAATAATATCGCCATGTTTTTCCTTGAAAGCTTTAATAGTTTGCAAGTCCCGCGCAATCGTTGTGGGCGGCGTTAAATCCGGGAAGTCCAGCACCAGCAGCTTTTCCGGATAATTCCTTACCCAGAAGGGATCATTCACCACCAATGTCTGGCCCTTTAGGCGATCAAGCAGGTGGGTCGAGGTGATATAGTGCATGTCGAACGGAGGGTCTTGGCGCAGCCAGACCACATCAAAATCAGCGAGGTGCACCTCTTTTTCAGGGCCTAGTACCGCAGGGTCGCCTGCAACACGCTGAACCGTTATATCATGCCCGCGTGCCGTGACCTTGCCTTCCTGGTATGCCAGTTGATCCGGGCCATAGAAAAACAGCTGATGGCCACGCGCCTGTGCCTCTTCTGCCAGACGGAAAGAGCTGTCAGCGTTGATATCCACGGTCCCGATCGGGTCCATCTGAAAGGCGATCTTCATGGCACATCCCTCAATTCCACGCCCGATACATGGCGCAGAGGCTTGACGGGTTCAATGGCGTTCAGTCCAAACCGAAGGCGTTTTCTATGATTTGAACAGTTCCGGTGTCATCAACCAGTGCCGCATCAAAGCGAGTATTCGTCAATTGACCGTTCGGTTCTTGCTCAAGATACTGAGCGGCAGAAGCACAAATTCGATCCATTTGCCGGCGGCTGATCCGGGCGGCTGCACTTTCAAAGCTCCGGCTTTTCTTGACCTCAACGAAGACCAGCCCATCTGCGTTGCAGGCGATAAGATCGACTTCACCACCTGCGCCGCGCCATCTCCGCTGAGCTATTTCGTAACCCCGACGCTCGTATTCGGAAGCGACGCAAAGTTCAGCCGATTGTCCAGCGTGGTAGGAAACCGAGCCCCGAACAGATCGCCGTGCCATGTCATCCCTTTCCCAGTTTCAGGGCCTTTTGGTAAATCGGGCGGCGCGGCAGGTTGAACATCTCTGACACCAAATCCGCTGCATCCCGCACCGAATGCGTTTCCAAAGCCTGGATCAAAGCCTCTTCTACGTCGGAATCCTTAACAGTTTGCGAATGTGCGCGATCCACAAGCAAAACGACTTCACCCTTGACCGACACGCCCTGATATTCAGTCGCCAAATCTGCTAGCGTCCCTCGGCGTGTTTCTTCGAATTTTTTGGTTAGTTCACGGCAGAGTGCCGCCTGCCGATCACCACCTAGAACATCTGCCAGATCGGCAAGGCAACCGGCCACACGTTTCGGCGATTCGTAGAAAACAAGCGTACCGGGAATGCTGCGGAGTGCCTCGATTCGCGAACGCCGGGCGCCAGAGGCATTTGGCAGGAACCCAGCGAAAAAGAATGCATCGGTCGGCAGCCCGGCCAGAGTCAAGGCGGTCAGAACAGCGGATGGCCCCGGAGCGCAGGTTACTGGGAATCCAGCCTCAGCCGCCTGACGGCCAAGATCATAACCGGGATCAGCGATCAGGGGCATTCCGGCCTCGGACGCATAGGCAACCGACTGCCCTTGCTCTAGCGCCTCCAGTATCTTACCGCGTGCGCCTGCGCCGCTATGGTCATGATAGGCCAATATGCGGCGGCCTTCGAGCGGCACGCCGTGGATTTCCATCAACCGACGCAGGCTACGGGTATCCTCGGCGGCGATCATGTCAACTGAGGCCAGCACATCCAGCGCCCTGAGCGTAATGTCGCGCGCCGTCCCGATCGGAGTGGCAACAAAGTACAGGCCAGCGGCCAATCTGATCTTTTGGAAATTCAAAGCTGGACCCTCACAGCGTGACGTTTATTATCGCGGATCAATAGACCAAGGTGCCCTCAGACGCCGGATCAGGGAGTTTTCTTTTAGATGTTTACCGTTTGCAAGCCCGCACGCAAACTGGCGAAGTCCGCCATTGTTCTGGCCACGGCCGCTTTTTTAGCCGCCTGTGAAGTAGGAGGCATAGGTGGAGGCCCCTCGATCGATACCTCTGACCCGGTACCGGTGGCACTGCTGGTGCCGAGCGGATCGTCGCAAGCTGGCGACGCAGCCCTTGCGCGCAGCCTTGAGAACGCAGCGCGTCTGGCAATCGCTGATTTGCCGAACGTCAAGATTGATCTGCGCGTGTATAACACGGCGGGCAATGCGGGTACGGCATCGGTGGTTGCGCAGCAAGCCGTTTCGGATGGAGCCAAGATCATCCTTGGGCCGGTCTACGCACAGGCGGCAAACGCGGCTGGTCTTGCCGTTCTGAACAACAATGTGAACGTCTTGTCGTTTTCGAACAACACCAGTATCGCAGGTGGCAACGTTTATGTGCTGGGCCCAACGTTCCAAAATACAGCTGATCGACTTGTAAATTTCGCCGGCCGGCAGGGTAAATCAGGGACGGTTATCGTGCACAGCAACGATTCCGCGGGGCAGCTTGGCCAGTCTGCAATCGCCTCCGCTCTGAGCAACAGCCGCGTCAACAACGCAGGTACCGTCGGCTATGACCGGTCTCAGCAGGGCGTGATCAATTCGGTTCCAGCTATCAAGGCAACTGTCGATTCGACCGGCGCGGATTCAATTTTCCTGACCGCAACAACAGCGGGTGCATTGCCTCTATTCAGCCAGTTGTTGCCTGAGGCTGGCGTATCGCCCGCCACAACGCAATATATGGGCCTGACCCGCTGGGACATCCCAGCGCAAACGCTGGAACTGCCGGGTGTTCAGGGTGGATGGTTTGCCCTGCCTGATCCAGCCAAGGCGCAGGCCTATCGCCAGCGATACAACAACACCTACGGTGAGGCTCCGCACCCGATCAGCGGGCTCGCCTATGATGGAATTGCAGCCATCGGAGCTTTGGTCAGCCAGGGTAAATCCAACGCGTTGACCGGGGCGGCTCTGACACAAAACGCCGGATTTCAGGGTGTCGGCGGAATTTTCCGCCTGCGGCCAAACGGTACGAACGAACGCGGTCTGGCGGTTGCCACGATCCAAAACAAACAGGTGGTTGTGATTGACCCTGCCCCACAAAGCTTCTCTGGCGCCGGATTCTGAGCGACCGGCGCAGACCTCTGCGCCCGAAGGTAACCTGATCTGTCCGGCTGATGAGATTTTTGACAGCACCAGCGTCGATGCCAGTTTGTCCGCTGCTCTTGAAAAGAACCCGGACAATTCCGCTCGACGCGCGGAAACGGTGCGCATCCTGCGTGACGCTCAGAAGGCTGGCCGCAAAGCCATTGCCGACGCATTCGCCGAGCGCCCCTTCGATGCGCGCCCACTGACGCATTCCTATACGTTTCTGACAGACCAGATGGTTCGCACCGCAATGCGTATCGCCAGCGAATATCTTCACCCATTGGCCAACCCGACCCAAGGCGAAAAAATCGCTGTTCTAGCGGTAGGCGGTTATGGCCGGGGAGAGATGGCTCCGTCCTCAGATGTGGATCTGTTGTTCCTGACCCCTTACAAAATCACGGCCTGGGCCGAGAGTGTGATCGAATCCATGCTCTACATCCTCTGGGATTTGCGGCTGAAGGTTGGTCATTCCTCGCGCACAATTAAAGATTGCCTGCGTTTGGGATCCGAAGACTTCACCATTCGTACCGCTATGTTGGAACAGCGTTACCTCGTTGGGGACCGGACACTTGCACAAGAGCTTGATTCGCGCCTGAAAACCGACCTTTTCAAAGGCACCGAGCGCGATTTTATCGAAGCCAAACTGAAAGAACGGGACGAACGGCACCTGAAACAGGGTGAACGCTATATGGTCGAGCCCAATGTCAAAGAGGGCAAAGGCGGCCTGCGCGATCTGCAATCGCTCTACTGGATCGCAAAATACATATACGGCGTGAAAGATGTCGCCGAACTGGTCCCAATGGGGCTTTTCACACCCGAAGAATTTGACGAGTTTGTTCAGGCCGAAGAATTCCTATGGGCCGCCCGATCGCATCTGCATCTGGTGACTGGGCGCGCGACCGAACAGCTGACTTTCGATCTTCAGGTCGAGGTGGCTGATCGCATGGGGTATGAAGACCGCGCAGGCCGACGCGCTGTCGAAGTGTTCATGCAGCGCTATTTCCGCGAGGCGACGCGTGTGGGTGAATTGACCCGCATATTCCTGACCAAACTGGAAGCCGCCCATGTAAAAAGTGCGCCGCTGTTGGAACGCATCTTCCGCCGTCGCCCTAGGGTTAAACCCGGATACAGGGTGGTTCATGGGCGCCTTGATGTCGCCGAGCCAGACAAGTTCCTGTCAGACAAGGTCAACCTGCTGCGACTGTTCGAGGAAGGTTTGCGAACCGGCATGCTGATACACCCGGATGCCATGCGTTTGGTGACGGCAAACCTGAACCTGATTGATGATGATATGCGCAACGACAAAGAGGCGCGGCGTATCTTCCTTGATCTGATGCTGAAACACGGCAATCCCGAACGCGCTTTGCGTCGTATGAATGAGTTGGGGGTTCTCTCGGCATTCCTGCCGGAGTTCGAACACATCGTGGCGATGATGCAGTTCAATATGTATCACAGCTATACCGTGGACGAGCACACGATCCAGTGCATTATAAACCTGGCTCAGATCGAGCGCAGAGAGTTGATTGAAGAATTGCCGCTGGCGTCATCCATTCTGGAGCGGGGCGTCAATCGTAAAGTCCTTTATGTCGCTTTGTTGTTGCACGACATTGGCAAAGGACGTCCCGAAGATCACTCCATACTCGGTGCACAAATCGCCCGAAAGGTGGCGCCGCGCCTGGGGCTGAACAAGGCGGATTCGGAAACCGTGGAGTGGCTCGTTCGCTATCACCTGCTGATGTCGGACATGGCGCAGAAACGCGACATCTCTGACCCGCGTACGATCCGCGACTTCGCAAAGGCGGTTGCCACGGTCAAACGGTTGGATTTGCTGACGGTGCTGACAGTCTGCGACATTCGCGGTGTTGGTCCGAGCACCTGGAACAACTGGAAAGCCACATTGCTGCGTGCGCTGCATGCTGACACCAAACGTGCGTTGGAAACCGGCATGGAGGACCTCAACCGTGCCAACCGCGGGGTCGAGGCCAAAAAGCTGTTGCGGGCCGAGCTGGAAAGCTGGTCCAAATCTGATCTGAAAACCGAAACTGGGCGGCATTATGATCCGTATTGGCAAGGTCTGAATCTTGCGACACATATTGAATTTGCGGAGATGCTGAAAGTTCTGCAAGACAGCGGCGATCCAGGAGCAGTGGAAATCCGGCTGCAACCGGATGAAGATCGTGACGCAACCCGCGCGTGTTTTGCCATGGGTGATCATCCGGGTATTTTTTCCCGCATTGCCGGGGCGCTGGCCCTTGTCGGCGCCAACGTGGTGGATGCGCGCAGCTACACGACAAAAGACGGTTATGTAACCGATGCATTCTGGGTTCAGGACGCCGAAGGCCACCCCTTCGAAGCCACGCGCCTGCCACGGTTGACTCAGATGATTCACAAGACGCTCAAAGGTGAGGTGGTGGCACGGGACGCTCTGAAATCGCGCGACAAGATCAAGAAACGCGAACGCGCCTTCAACGTCCCGACCCATATCACGTTCGACAATGAAGGCTCAGAAATCTACACGATCATCGAGGTCGACACGCGTGACCGGCCCGGGCTACTTTATGATCTGGCGCGCACGATGGCGGCCGCCAATGTCTATATCGCCAATGCGGTGATCGCGACCTATGGCGAACAGGTGGTCGATACGTTCTACGTCAAGGATATGTTTGGCCTCAAATACCACTCTGAGACCAAGCAGCGCGGGTTAGAAGCCAAGCTGCGCGCGGCCATCACCGAAGGTGCTGAGCGGGCCGCCTCATGAAGCCGATCCGCCTGATCTCGGGCTTTTTCACGGTTGGGTTCTGGACTTTGGCCAGCCGTATTCTGGGTTTTCTGCGAGAGATTCTGCTGACCGCCTATATCGGTCCGGGGCCGGTCATGGACGCCTTCGTCGCCGCCTTCCGCCTGCCCAACTTGTTCCGCCGCTTCTTTGCCGAAGGTGCGTTCAACGCAGCCTTTGTCCCGATGTTCTCAAAACGTCTGGAAGGTGGTGAGAATGCCGAAGGCTTCGCGCAGGACGCATTTAATCTGTTGGCGGTTGCCGTGCTTGCTTTGGTTGGTCTGGCGATGGTTTTCATGCCGGCGCTGGTTTGGGTCACTGCCGAAGGATTCTATGGCGATGAGCGCTTTGATCTGGCCGTGGATTACGGTTACGTCGTGTTTCCCTATATCCTTTTCATGTCTCTGGCGGCTTTATTTTCAGGCGTTCTGAATGCGACGGGCCGCTTTGCTGCCCCCGCAGCCGCACCCGTGCTACTGAACATCTTCGCGTGTTCGGCTTTGATCCTTGGTGCCATGTCGGGTGGAGAAGTCATTAGGTGGCTGATCGCCGTCATCCCGGCGGCAGGCGTTGCGCAACTCGCGCTGGTCTGGTTTGCCACCGAGCGTGCGGGTATTCGCATCCGACCCGGGCGACCAAAGCTCAGCCCCGAAATGCGGCGTATGGTACGGATTGCCGTTCCGGCGGCGTTGGCAATGGGGGTGACGCAGGTCAACCTCGTGGTCGGGCAGCTTGTCGCCTCTAAGACTGAAAAGGCAGTCAGCTGGCTGTTCGCGGCGGATCGTTTGTATCAGCTACCGCTCGGAGTGGTGGGAATCGCCGTTGGTATCGTACTGTTGCCGGACCTGTCGCGCCGCCTGCGGGCGAATGACAAAGAAGGTGCCCGCCATGCGTTTTCGCGGGCCGGAGAGTTCGCGTTATTGCTGACCATCCCCTCAACAATTGCCTTCGTGATCATCCCCGGCCCGCTGGTTTCCGTTCTGTTTCAACGCGGCCAGTTCAGCGCCGAGGATACGGCGGCCACTGCTCTGGCCGTGGCCATTTATGGCGTCGGGTTGCCGGCCTTCATGCTGCAAAAACTGTTGCAACCACTGTTCTTTGCCCGCGAGGACACCAAATCGCCGTTTCGATATGCCGTGGTTGCGATGGTGATCAATGCCGGGCTCGCCTTTGGCCTTTACCCTGTAGTCGGGTGGATCGCTCCGGCTATCGCGGCCTCAGCTGCTGGCTGGGCGATGGTCGCATTGCTTGCGATAGGCGCGCGAAGAATGGGTGACGAGGCACGGTTTGATGACCGGTTCAAACAACGCATTTCGCGGATCGTGGCGGCTTCGGCGGGAATGGGCATTGTTTTGTTTGCCGCCATTCACTTATTCGGCTGGACGTTTGCATTGCCGGGCTGGCGCTACCTTGCCTTGCTGGTTCTGATAGTAACCGCGGCGGGTGCGTATTTCCTGTTCGGTCACATCCTTGGAGCCTTCAGACTGTCGGAGTTCCGAAAAGCAATGCGACGCGGTTGAACGCGCCTCAGTCGCGACGCGTTTTGCTAAGAATGCGCGCCCAGCCGCCCGGGGCCAGAAAGAATGACAAACCGAACCCGGTGGCAAACCCGCCCAGATCGGCAACCCAGTCTGAGGTGCCACCGAATATCAGGCCGAACAACAACTGTATACCCATCAGCACCGCAATCAGGCTGAACGCACGGGATTGGTTCTCTCCAACCAAAGACAGCTTGCGCCATAAAAGCCAGGTAAAAGCACCGATCAGCCCGTAGACAGGCGGGAAGCCTCCGACCAGCGGATAGGGCGGGTTCAGCAGCACTGCATAGGCGAGCGCTCCGCCCACGCCGGACAGCACAAAGATGATCAACATGGCTACGCTACCGAAGACTTCGGCAACCATCTTCCCCATCGCCAGCACAAACACGCAAACAAAAATGGCTTGCGTGAAATTGGCCTGAACAAAGGGATAAGTCACAAACCGGATCACATGCTCGAACGGCCAGCGCCCGTTCTGAACCATCCAGTCAAAGATGCTGGGAGAAAACGAGTATTGTTGCAGCGCATCTAGCCGCCAACCCACTGCCGCAGGACCACCGACCAGACCTCGGCCGCCAAGCATGAAGGCAAGTTCGATCCCCATGATGAACAGAACCAAAGCAACCACAATCGGCGGCAGAGGGTTCACGGGCGGTGTATAATGCTCACTGCTCATTGGGCTGGCCTTTCGCGGCTGTTGACGTCCCTTGGCCTCATGGGTAAGCGACGGGGGCTGATTTTTCCAGACAGGAGTTTCCTTAGATGACCGAGACCCAATTCACGCCGCGCGTGTTTTCCGGCATCCAGCCTTCAGGAAACCTGCACTTGGGCAATTACCTGGGTGCACTCAAACGTTTCGTGGATATGCAGGGGCCGGAGTATGAGACCGTCTACTGCATGGTCGACCTCCACGCGATTACTGTCTGGCAAGACCCGAAGGAACTGGTCCATTCGACTCGCGAACTGTGCGCCGGGTTTATTGCGGCAGGTATCGATCCTGAACATTCCGTCCTTTTTAACCAAAGTCAGGTGCCTGAACATGCCCAGCTGGCGTGGATTTTCAACTGCGTCGCTCGAATGGGTTGGATGCAGCGTATGACGCAGTGGAAGGATAAGGCGGGCAAAAACCAACAGAACGCCTCGTTGGGCCTGTTTGCCTATCCCTCGCTGATGGCGGCAGATATTCTGATCTATCACGCGACTCACGTACCCGTGGGAGATGATCAGAAACAGCATCTGGAACTGACCCGCGATATCGCGATCAAGTTCAACAATGACTTTGGCGTCGACTTCTTCCCGATCACAGAACCTGTGATCGAGGGCGCGGCGACGCGCGTCATGAGCTTGCGCGATGGGTCCAAGAAGATGTCGAAATCCGACCCCTCAGACATGAGCCGCATCAACATGACCGATGATGCAGACACCATCGCCAAGAAAATCCGCAAGGCCAAGACCGATCCGGATGCTTTGCCGTCGGAGGTCGATGGCCTTGAAGACCGTCCCGAGGCGCGCAATCTGGTGAATATCTATGCCGCGCTTAGCGATCAGACGGTCGCGCAAGTGCTGGCAGAAGTCGGCGGTAAGCAATTCGGTGAGTTCAAGCCAATGTTGGCAGAGCTCGCGGTTTCGAAACTGTCGCCCATTTCAACCGAAATGGCGCGCCTGATGGGAGAAGAGGCCGAGATCGACCAGATTCTCGCCCGAGGTGCTGAACGGGCACGCGCAATTGCGGCTCCGATTCTGCAGCAAACCTACGAGATTGTAGGGATGGTCGGCGCGGGCAAGTCCTGACCACACGGGGCGAAATCAAAAAAGAAACGCCGCCCATTTTTGGGCGGCGTTTTTCGTTCGGCCGGCCCTTATGCCGCCTGCAGGCTCAGCATCTCATGCACGATGGATTCCGCAACTTCGTGCGGGCTGACCGCTTCGGCCTTGGCCCTTGTCAGGATGCGATCCATCGTCTGCTCCAGCGCCTGCAACCTACCGGCGACCCAGACTTCACGCTCTGCGACACGCAGGATTTCTGTCGCCACATTCACGATGCCACCACCGTTGGCGACAAAGTCTGGGGCATAAAGAATGCCGCGCTCGTGAAGCAATTGCGCATCTTCGTCACTGGCCAGTTGATTGTTTGCCCCTCCGGCCACAGCGCCGACCTTCAGTAATGGAATGCTCGTTTCGTTCAGGATGCCGCCGATCGCACAGGGGGCAAAAATATCCGCCGACACGCCGTAGATCGCATCGGGCGCCACGGCCTGTGCCGTAAACCGTTCGGCCACGCGGGCCGCTTGACGGGTATCAATGTCAGTTACGATTAACTGCGCACCAGCATCGTGCAGCAACTGGCACAAATGCTCGCCTACATGGCCAAGCCCCTGTACCGAGACAGTCAGGCCAGTCAGGCCGGCCAATCCAAACCGGTGCTGTGCAGTTACCCGGATCGCATTGAATATCCCACGCGCCGTGATCGGAGATGGATCACCGCTGGCGAACTCTCCTTCCGCCAACCCAGCCACAAATTCGGTTTCAGACCCGATATGCGCCATATCTGCGGGCGTCATACCCATATCTTCCGCCGTCCAGTACAGGCCGTTCAGGCTCTGTATCGCACGCCCAAAAGCCTGCAGAAGCTCAGGCGTTTTATCCACTTGCGGATCACCAATTATAACCGCCTTACCGCCGCCAAGTGGAAGATCAGCTGCGGCGTTCTTAAACGTCATGCCCCTTGCCAGCCGCAACGCATCATTCAGGGCCTCGGCTGGATGACCATAGGGGCGCATGCGCACACCACCTGCAGCGGGGCCACGTAGCGTTGAGTGAATTGCGATGTAGCCCAAAAGACCAAGTGAATTGTCTTTGAATTCGACCACGCGCTCATGCTCTGGCGCGTCTACAATGGTGATGTCCATTCTTCTCCTCCGGAATGCTTCCGAGAGTTTGCCACCTATCGTCGAGTGATTTTCACCATTTTGTCACTATCTCAGGGGAATTTTGGGTGTTAACCTCTAATATCGAAAACTTTTGTGGAGTTTTTCGCCATGGATGATACCGATTCCAAGATAATCCGCGCCCTTCAAAACGATGGCCGTATGACCGTCATCGATCTGGCGGAGCATGTCGGGCTATCCCCGACACCCTGCGCACGGCGTTTGGATCGACTGCAGCGGGATGGGATCATCACCGGCTACGCCGCTCAGGTTGACCCTGAGATGCTTGGATTCGGCGTTACAATCTTTGTGTCTGTCGAATTGGAGAAGCAGGATCGCAATGCCATCGATTCCTTCGAAAAGGCCATTCGTCGCTGCGACGAGGTGATGGAATGCTACCTCATGACCGGGTCACGTGACATTCTGCTGCGCGTGATTGCCAAAGACCTCAATGCGTTTGATGCATTTCTGGAAAATCGGCTTATGAAAATTTCGGGCATCCGAAACCTGCGATCAAACTTCGCTTTGCGCACCATGGTCAAACGCGAAGCGCTGCCTCAGCACCACCGATAATCTGCTGGACCTTGCGTCAGCCCCAACCTAGGTTTCCCCGAAGCTTGAGGGAGGGCGTAATGGCAGTCGGCAAAAACATCCGCACCTATTTCGATGGGCAATGGCATGACGGCGACGCACCGATCATGCGCGCTGCAGACCATGGCGCATGGCTGGGCTCATCGGTGTTTGACGGCGCCCGGTTCTTCGACGGGCTGACCCCTGATCTTGATGCCCATTGTGCCCGCGTGAACCGATCGGCCGAGGCGCTGATGCTGACACCTTCTGTGACGACCGAACAGATGGTCGATCTGGTTCACGAAGGGTTGCAAAGTTACGCACCTGACACCGCTGTTTATATTCGCCCCATGTATTGGGGCATCGACGGGGATCACACCGCCATCATCCCTCAGGAAGACAGCACCGGCTTTGCCATCTGTCTTGAAGAAATCCCTATGGCGCCCGAAACCGCTTCCGCCACGCTGACAACCACTCGGTTCCGCCGCCCCGTTCTGGAATCCGCTGTAGTCAACGCAAAGGCAGGTTGCCTGTATCCGAACAATGCCCGGATGTTGCAGGAGGCACGCGGCAAGGGTTTTTCAAACGCCCTTGTGGCCGATGCCATGGGGCATGTGGCCGAGACTGCGACCGCAAATATCTTCATGGCTCGCGATGGTGAGGTTTTCACCCCCATCCCCAACGGGACATTTCTGGCTGGAATCACGCGTGCACGTCATATCAAGAATCTGCGCGCCGACGGGGTGACAGTGCATGAAGCCGTGCTGAGCTTTGATGACTTTAACGATGCGGACGAAGTATTCATGAGTGGCAACATGAGCAAAGTGACCCCTGTCACCGCACTGGATGACACTCAATATCAAGTGGGCCCAATTGCCCGTCGCGCACGCGAGATGTACTGGGATTGGGCTGCAAGCAATCGCTAGTTCGCACCCTGCCTGTTTCAGTTGCCACTGCGCATCCTGTGGGGCATGATCCTGAAAACAAACGAGGACAAACATGCGCAAGTTCCTGGTCGTCCTGGACGACAGCCGCGAATGCCTGAACGCCATGCGCTTCGCCGCAATGCGTGCGGCCCATACTGGCGGCGGGGTTACAGTTCTTTCGGTTATTCCACCGGATGAATTCAACCATTGGATCGGTGTTGCCGAGGTGATGCGCGAAGAGGCGCGTGAGCGTATTCACGCGCATTTCGAAGTTTTCGCGAAATGGATGCGCGACAAACAAAGTGTCGATCCAGAACTGGCCATCCGTGAAGGTCAGCCGGTGAACGAGATTATCGAACACGTCCAGTCCGACCCTGAAATTGGCGTGCTGGTATTGGGTGCTGGAACCGACAAGAAAGGCCCCGGGCCGCTGGTGACCCAGTTGACCCGGAACTCGGGCAGCTTGCCAATTCCAATCACCATCGTGCCCGGCGATCTGAGCAAGGAAAAGCTGGAAGCCATCACCTGAGGTGAACCTATGCCCGCGAAGCTGCAGTTCTGGTTCGATTTCGCCTCGACCTACTCCTATCTCAGTGCAATGCGTATTCAGCAGGCGGCTTCGGAACAGGGGGTTGCTGTGGAATGGCAACCGTTCCTTCTGGGGCCGATCTTTGCTGAGCAGGGATGGAACAACTCACCGTTCAACATCTACCCCGCAAAGGGACGATACATGTGGCGAGATATGGAGCGGCTTTGCGCGGCACGCGATCTGCCACTTCTGCGGCCCGAAACGTTTCCGCAAAATAGCCTGAAAGCGGCGCGGCTGACCCTGGCAGTCGAACCAACAGATCAACGGGCAGAGTTTGTTCGCTCCGTCTATTCCGCACAGTTCGCTTCCGGCCATGATATATCAGACCCGGCGGTTCTGGCTGAGTGCCTTGCCAAATCTGGTGTTTCGCCTGATGTGGTGGATCGTATGAGCGACCCCGTGATCAAGACCGCCCTGTTCGAGCAGGTCACTGAGGCCAAGGCCAATCACATCTTTGGTGCGCCAAGTTTCGTTGTGAGGGACGAGTTGTTTTGGGGTGATGACCGTCTGGATGATGCGATTTCTCACGCCGCTGCGATTTAGAACGATTCCAAATCTTGACTTCCCCCGCCCGGGCGCGCATATCAGATGCATCTTAGACGGAGCCGCGCCATGTTCATTCAAACCGAATCCACACCCAATCCGGCCACATTGAAATTCCTGCCCGGCCAAACGGTTCTGGACGCGGGCACCGCAGACTTTCCAAGTGTCGATGCCGCCGAAAAATCACCGCTCGCCAAACGCATTTTCGGTGTAAACGGCGTAACGGGCGTGTTTTTCGGCAACGATTTTGTCACGGTGACCAAATCCGACGATGTCCAGTGGGACCACATCAAGCCAGCCATCCTCGGCGCTGTGATGGAACACTACCAGTCCGGCCAACCGGTTATGGGTGCCGATGCGGAAACCGCATCCGGCCATGCTGAACATACCGGCGAAGATGCAGAAATTGTAAACCAGATCAAAGACTTGCTGGACAGCCGTGTGCGTCCCGCTGTGGCTCAGGACGGTGGTGACATCACGTTTCATGGCTTCGATCGCGGCGTGGTTTATCTACACATGCAAGGGGCCTGCGCGGGCTGCCCGTCCTCGACCCTGACGCTGAAAATGGGAATCGAAAACCTGTTGCGCCACTATATTCCGGAAGTGACCGAGGTTCGCCCCGTTGCGGTCTGACTCCACGATTTTGGCATTCGACACGTCGGCCGCGCATTGCGCGGCCGCTTTGTTACGTGAGGGCAAGATTATCGCCGCCCGAACCGAGTCGATGACCCGAGGACAAGCCGAACGGTTGATGCCCCTGCTCGAAGAGCTTTTGACCGAGAACAATTGCACGTGGCAATGCCTTGATGCGATCGGTGTTGGGATCGGACCGGGCAATTTTACAGGTATTCGCATCTCGGTTTCTGCTGCGCGGGGTCTGGCTTTAGGGCTGGGCGTGCCTGCTATCGGGGTGTCAGGCTTTGACGCGCTGGCGGAATTAGCGCCGCCCGGTCACCTCCCAGCGATTCCCGCCCCACGCGATCAGGTTTATTTGCAACCAAAAGATGAGGCGCCCTATCTGATCTTACGCGAGGAAGCAGACACCATTGGCCACTTGTATCTCTGTGATCACCCTGAACAACAGGCTTGCGCGATAGCACAGGTAGCTGCTCATCGACGGACGAATGTTCAGGCTCCACCGGCTCCGCTTTATGTCCGCCCTGCAGATGCAGCGCCTTCCAGCGATGTGCCGCCAGTGCTTTTGGACGAATGACTCCGCAGGACATGGCCGATATCCACAGCGCGGCATTTACACAATCCCGCCCCTGGACCGCTAAGGAGTTTGCCGATCTTCTGGCAAACCGTTTCACTCATATTATTGGTGACAAACGATCTTTCGCTCTCATTCAAGTGATTGCTGACGAGGCTGAGCTGATAACCATCGCAACTCACCCGAACTATCAAAGACAAGGGCTGGCTCGGCACGTCATGACAGAATGGCATGCCAAAGCGCGGCAACTCGGAGCATCCCGTGCATTTCTGGACGTCGCGTCCGACAACCTTCCGGCTATCGCTCTGTATCAAGCATGCGGATACGCACGATGTGCTACGCGCAAAGCGTATTATCACCGCGATATCGGCCCAAACGTTGACGCGATCGTCATGGAATGCCGTCTGAACGACAAATAATCGCTTTTTTAGACCATATGGTCAAAAATGTGTTGACCGAAGCTGTTGCAAACAGCTTCAATTCCCGCCATCACAACAGGTATGCTCGCTCTGAGTGGGTACCGGGCGTTTCAGCCCCGGACCGATAATAGCCAACGGGAGTAACAGATGACCCTTATGAAATCCTTGATGGGCGCAGCCGCCGCGGTTGCGCTGACAGCCGGCGCAGCCTTGGCAGAGCCAGCCCTGATCTTTGATCTGGGTGGCAAGTTCGACAAGTCGTTCAACGAAGCTGCCCATAACGGTGCGTCGCGGTGGGCGGAAGAAACAGGCGGCACTTATCGCGAAATCGAGATGCAATCCGAAGCGCAGCGGGAACAGGCCCTGCGCCGTTTCGCCGAAGCGGGTTCCAATCCGATCATCACAATGGGCTTCGGAATGGCTGATCCGCTCAGCGCTGTTGCAGCCGACTATCCCGACACAACTTTCGTAGTGGTCGACGTGACATGGCTGGACGCACCGAACCTGCGCCAGGTCGGTTTTGCCGAGCACGAAGGTTCATATCTGGTTGGCATGATGGCCGCAATGGCATCGAAAACCGGCACCGTGGGTTTCATCGGTGGCATGGACGTTCCGCTGATCCGTCACTTTGGCTGCGGTTATGCGCAAGGCGCCAAGGCCGTGAACCCGGACATCAACGTTGTCGCCAACATGACCGGAACAACCCCAGCGGCCTGGAACGATCCCGTGAAAGGGTCTGAACTGACCAAAGCTCAGATCAGTCAGGGTGCTGATGTTGTTTATGCTGCCGCCGGTGGGACCGGTGTAGGCGTTCTTCAGACCGCCGCTGACGAGGGCATCCTGTCGATCGGCGTTGACAGCAACCAGAACCACCTGCACCCGGGTAAGGTTCTGACCTCGATGCTGAAGCGTGTAGATGTTGCTGTTTATGAAGCGATGAGCGCCGGCGACAATATTGAAACCGGTGTTTTCACCATGGGTCTGGCTGAAGACGGCGTTGGCGTTGCGATGGACGAAAACAATGCTGCACTGGTTTCGGATGACATGAAAGCCGCTGTGGACAAAGCGCGCCAGGACATCATCGACGGCAATGTTTCAGTCGTCAGCTACTACGAGAACGACAGCTGCCCGGCACTGCAGTTCTGATATCGCGCGGGGCGGGGGCTTGTTCCTCCGCCTCGCATCCACTTTGCCGCGACATTTGTCGCGGTCCTTTTCGGCAAATGAGGACAAGACATGACCGTCCCCGCCATTGAGCTCAAAGGGATTTCCAAAGCCTTTGGTCCGGTTCAGGCCAACAAGGATATTTCGATCAGCGTCGCCCCCGGAACGATACATGGGATCATCGGAGAAAACGGTGCGGGCAAATCCACGCTGATGAGCATTCTCTACGGTTTCTATAAAGCCGACAAAGGTGAAATCTGGATCAACGGATCAAAAACCGACATTCCTGACAGCCAAGCAGCTATTGCCTCGGGCATTGGGATGGTGTTCCAGCATTTCAAGCTGGTCGAAAACTTTACAGTTCTCGAAAACATCGTACTGGGCGCCGAAGACGGCGGTCTGCTGGCTCCGTCTCTATCGAAGGCCCGGAAAGAGCTGAAGGAGCTTGAGGAAGAGTACGAGCTGTTCGTCGACCCAGATAAACGCATCGACGAAATCGGCGTGGGCATGCAGCAGCGGGTCGAAATCCTCAAGGCGCTGTATCGCAAGGCCGAGATTCTGATTCTGGACGAACCCACAGGCGTTCTGACACCCGCCGAGGCTGATCAGCTATTCCGCATTCTCGACCGGCTGAGGTCAGAGGGGAAGACGATTATCGTGATTACGCACAAGCTGCGCGAGATCATGGAAAATACCGATACGGTTTCGGTGATGCGGCGGGGCGAGATGACCGCCACCGTCAAGACCGCTGACACCAATCCACAGGAACTGGCCGAGTTGATGGTCGGTCGCAAAGTTCTGCTGCAGGTCGATAAGGTTCCGGCAAAACCGGGCAAACCAGTTCTCGAGATCGAAAACCTGAGTGTCACCGACTCGGCAGGGGTTGAGCGCGTCAAAGGTATAAACCTGACCGTTCGCGCAGGCGAGATCGTGGGGATTGCCGGGGTCGCTGGGAACGGGCAATCTGAATTGCTTGAAGTATTGGGCGGCATGCGACCTGGTCAGGGTTCGATCAAGCTGAATGGTGAACCTTTGGCGCTTCACGGTCCCGGCTCAGATGGGCAGGCACGGCGCGCACAACACATCGCCCATGTCCCCGAGGATCGGCAGCGTGAAGGCCTGATCATGGAATTCCACGCTTGGGAGAACGTGGCTTTCGGTTATCACCGCGACCCGGCGTACAAACGCGGGATCTTCATGGATAACGCCGCGCTGCGCGCTGATACCGAAGCCAAGATCGAAAAGTTCGACGTCCGCCCGCCCAACGGCTGGCTGACGGCCAAAAGCTTCTCGGGCGGAAACCAGCAGAAGATCGTTGTAGCGCGTGAGATCGAGCGCAACCCTGACCTGCTGCTGGTGGGGCAACCCACACGCGGTGTGGATATCGGTGCCATTGAGTTCATTCACAAACAAATCGTCGCCCTGCGTGACCAGGGCAAAGCGATCCTGCTGGTCTCGGTCGAGCTGGAAGAGATCTTCTCGCTCTCGGACCGGATCGCGGTGATGTTTGACGGACACATCATGGGCGAGCGCCTGCCCGCCGACACGGATGAAAAAGAACTGGGCCTGCTGATGGCCGGTGTTGCAGGAGAGGCCGCCTGAATCATGGAAAAAATGCCTAAATGGGCCGATGTGGTGCTGATCCCGGTGATCAGCCTGTTGTTGGCTACAATCCTTTCCGCACTCGTCATCCTCGCGATCGGAGAAGACCCGATCGAGGCGGTCAACCTGATGGTCACGGGCGCGCTGGGATCAACCTATGGCTGGGGGTATACCCTCTACTACGCGACGAACTTCATCTTCACCGGCCTAGCGGTAGCCGTGGCCTTTCACGCGCGGCTATTCAACATCGGCGGTGAGGGTCAGGCGATGCTGGGCGGACTGGGTGTTGCCATCGTCTGTCTATCGGTGCCTTGGCCGCATTGGACAATCGCCTTGTTGGCCGCTTGTGCCGCGTCGATGATCTTTGGTGCGGCTTGGGCCGCGATCCCGGCTTATCTGCAGGCCAAGCGGGGCAGCCATATCGTGATCACAACGATCATGTTCAACTTCATCGCCGCGGCCTTCCTGAACTACATGCTGGTCAACGTAATGCGCCCGCAAGGGTCGCAAGACCCGGCAACGGCTCGTTTCCCCGAGGCAGTACATCTGCCGACATTCCAGTCGATGTTCTCGAGCGCCGAAAACATCGTTTTCCGAGGTGCGCCTGCCAACATCTCGTTCTTCGTCGCAATCCTTGCGTGTTTTGTTGTCTGGGCGCTGATCTGGCGGACCCGATTGGGTTATGAAATTCGTGCATATGGTCACTCCGAAACTGGCGCAGTCTATGCTGGGATATCGCCTGTACGGATCACCATCATTGCCATGTTAATCTCGGGCGCATTGGCCGGGCTGATGGCCATCAATAACGTGATGGGCGAGGCCGAGCGGCTGGTTCTGAATGCAACCGAAGGCGCGGGTTTCATCGGTATTGCCGTGGCGCTGATGGGTCGGTCGCATCCGTTCGGTGTATTTCTTGCCGCCCTACTGTTTGGTTTTCTGTATCAGGGTGGGGCCGAACTGGCCCTGTGGACATCGATTCCGCGCGAACTGATCGTGGTCATCCAAGCGCTGGTCATTCTGTTTACCGGAGCTCTGGACAACATGGTGCGCATGCCGCTTGAAAAGCTGTTCATGGCGCTACGGAAGGGGTCGGCCTGATGGATTTCTTCCTGACACTCATCCAGGTTCTGGATTCGACCATCCGTCTGGCAACGCCCCTGCTGCTTGCCTGTCTAGCCGGACTATACTCTGAGCGCGCGGGCATTTTCGACATCGGCCTTGAAGGCAAGATGCTGATGTCAGCATTCTTCTCGGCCGCAGTCGCCGCCGTAACCGGTTCGGTTTGGCTGGGATTGCTGGCTGGGATCGCGGCTTCTCTGGTTCTTTCAGCGCTACATGGTTTTGCGTCGATCACGTTCCGAGGCAATCAGCTGATCTCGGGGGTTGCGATCAACTTCCTTGCCTCAGGTATGACGGTTCTTGTCGCACAAAGCTGGTTCAAGCAGGGTGGCCGCACGCCATCTTTGTTCGGAGAAGGACGGTTTGAATCTGCAGAGTTCCCTTATGCAATCGGCCCGGAGGACGCCGAACTGACAGGCCGTCCGGTTTCCGAGCTGATGTCTGATACCAATGCCCTGCATATGGCCTACTCTGAGCTTCTGTCTGGCCATTCCATTCTGGTCTACGTGGCTTTCCTTATGGTGCCTCTGACCTGGTGGATTCTGTTCCGCACCCGATTCGGGCTGCGTCTGCGTGCAGTCGGGGAGAATCCTGCGGCAGTGGATACTGCTGGAGTTTCGGTTGTAGGTCTCCGCTACGCAGCGGTAGCGATTTGCGGCGTACTTTGCGGCATCGCAGGTGCCTATCTGGCCACCGCACTGCAAGCAGGCTTTGTGAAAGAGATGACCGCAGGACGCGGGTTCATCGCTCTGGCCGCCCTGATCTTTGCGAAATGGCGACCTTGGCATGCGATGTGGGCCTGCCTGTTGTTCGGGCTGTTACAGGCGGTCGCCCTGCGATTCCAGAACATCGATCTGGGCGGAGTGGTGATCCCCGTTCAGGTCATGGACGCCCTGCCCTATATCCTGACAGTGGTGATTCTTGCAGGGTTCGTCGGCAAGGCCATACCGCCACGCGCAGGTGGCGAACCATATGTAAAGGAACGCTGATAGAGCCAGTTCAGGACTGCCCCTCAGTCCTGTTTGCTGCAAAGCGGCATACAGAGTTGATTTTGTATGCCGCAACCGCTCTAAGGGGGTATGGACGTGTCCCGCATCAGTTCCGCAGCCATGCTCTCGACCATTTTCAGGTTGAGCCACGGAAACAAACGGATGGGCCTATCTGGCACGCGCGCTTCGTCTATTGAGATAAATGTTGTCTTTGGCTTTGTCGCATTGCGTGGCACGGCCTGTACTGTCTAGAAGAAGCCATGCAAATTTACCTCCCGATTGCCGAAGTTTCCGTAAATGCATTTCTGCTGTTTGGGTTGGGCGGGATGGTTGGCATCCTGTCTGGAATGTTCGGCGTAGGTGGTGGGTTCCTGATGACCCCTTTGCTGTTTTTCATCGGAATTCCACCAGCCGTAGCTGTAGCGACCGAAGCCAACCAGATCGTTGCATCCTCATTCTCCGGGGTCCTCGCACATTTCAGGCGCCGAACGGTTGATCTGAAGATGGGAACAGTCCTGTTGGTCGGGGGGCTGGCTGGCGCCGCACTTGGCGTTGTTGTGTTCAACTATCTCAAGAGTCTTGGACAGGTCGATCTGCTGGTCAAACTTTGCTACGTGGTCTTTCTGGGTATCATCGGCAGTCTGATGTTCGTCGAAAGCCTGAATGCGATACGTAAATCACGCAAAGCCGGCACGACGCCACCGAAACGGCGCCAGCGTGGATGGGTTCACGCGATGCCGTTCAAGATGCGGTTTCGGACTTCTGGGCTGTATATCTCGGTCATCCCACCCGTGATTGTTGGTCTGTTCGTCGGCGTCTTGTCAGCCATCATGGGTGTTGGCGGCGGATTCATCATGGTGCCCGCTATGATCTATCTTCTGGGGATGCCGACAAAGGTAGTGGTTGGAACCTCACTGTTTCAGATCATCTTTGTGACAGCCTTTACCACCATGCTGCATGCCACCACCAACTATACGGTTGACGTTGTGCTGGCGGTCCTGCTGCTGGTTGGCGGTGTGGTCGGTGCCCAAATCGGAACCGTTATTGGTGCACGAATGCCAGCTGAACAACTGCGTGTTCTGCTGGCCGCGCTGGTGCTCGTCGTCTGCGGAAAGCTGGCGCTTGACTTGCTGCTGCAACCAGCCGAGTTGTACTCGCTGGGCGATGCGGGGGGGCACTGAGATGTTGCGTCTGATTGCCCTTTTTTGCTTGATTTGCCTGCCAGCCTACGCAACCGAAGAGCAGGTTGTGCTGGGCCTCAGCCAGGATCGTGTATCAATCACGGCAAATTTCGACGGGTCCGAGATTCTGGTGTTTGGTGCGGTGAAGCGCGAAGCCCCGATCCCGGAAGGGCCTCCGCTTGAGGTCATCGTCTCCGTCGTCGGCCCCTCAGAGCCTGTTACAGTAAGGCGCAAGGAAAAACGGTTTGGCATCTGGGTGAACACCGACAGTCTCGTCGTTGATCTGGCCCCGAGCTTTTACGCCGTCGCCACCAGCGCCCCGTTTAGCGAGGTTCTGACCCACACCGAAGATTTACGGTACAAAGTTTCGATCGAACGTGCCATCCGGTCGGTTGGCGCAGATATGAGTATTCAAGGCGCACAGGATTTTTCCGAAGCCGTCATTCGCATTCGTGAACACGAAGGGCTGTATTCGATCCGGGAAGACACGGTTGCCGTGGACGAGCAGACGCTGTTCCGCACTTCAATCGATATGCCATCTGACCTAACAGAAGGGGATTACACCGCGCGCATATTTCTGACCCGCGGTGGTAATGTCGTCTCGACCTTCGAGACCTCCATCGATGTGCGCAAGGTTGGCCTTGAGCGATTCTTGTACGCGATGTCGCGTGAACAACCCATTTGGTACGGGCTTATGTCATTGGCCATCGCGATCGCCGCCGGTTGGGGTGCCTCGACAGCCTTCCGTATGTTGCGCGAAAACTGATCTTTACCCACGGCCGATATAGGGCATCGTCGTGGCCATAACGGTCATGAACTGTACATTCGCCTCAAGCGGCAATCCGGCCATATGAAGAACAGATCGCGCGGCATCCCCCACATCCATGGTCGGGTCGGGTTGGCGACCCTCGGCGATGGCATCCTCGACCAAACCCTGCACCATTGGTGTGCGCGCATTTCCGATATCGATCTGGCCACATGCGATGCCAAAATCCCGCCCGTCCAGCGAAAGGCTACGCGTCAGCCCAGTTATCGCGTGTTTCGTCGCCGAATAATGCACCGAATTCGGGCGCGGAACATGGGCGGCGATCGAACCGTTGTTGATGATACGTCCCCCCTGCGGCGACTGAGCCCGCATCGCCGCAAACGCAGCACGCGCGCACAGGAACATGCCGTTCAGATTCACATTGACCGAGTTGTACCAGTCATCAAGCGCGATCTCGTCAATGGTTCCGCCGTGAGCAAAGATACCTGCATTGTTAAACAAGACATCCAACCGGTCCGCGCGATTCGAGAAGGTCCGAAAGGCCCGCGCTACAGCGACGGGATCAGTGACATCCGCGACCAGTGGTATGGCTCTTTCGTACGTGTCGGCCATCGCGTCCAGCACATCCGCGCTGCGCGCGAGCAAGCCGACGGTCCAGCCCTGTTCAAGAAACAACTCCGCCGTCGCCCGGCCAATGCCAGAGCTTGCGCCGGTAACAATAATCGACTTCATGTCTCCTCCGCCTCCAATGTCAGGGATGGCGCTGCAATCGCCCGCAGATCATCCACACGCAACGGATGGGTCGGCTTTGATAACCGGTTCCGCACCACCCAAATCAACCTCTCCTGCGCGCGGGTGATGGCCACATAGGCAAGGCGTTTCCACAAGGGTTGTCCTGCCTCGGTTCGACCCATGCGGGCGGCGGCATAAATGTCCGGCGCGAATACCTGTACCGTGTCCCATTGCGACCCCTGCGCCTTGTGAATCGTGACCGCAGCTCCGTGCAGAAACGTGGCCCCCATACGTGCAGCATAGGGAATAAACGGCTCTTCCTCGTCAGGTTTTTCGATCTGCACGATCGACGCCGCCGAAACCTGCGGGTCTTCTGCACCCATCACATGCAGGCGCGAAAATCCCGGTTTGCGGCCGGGGCCGAGATAAATCACCTGCGCGCCCTTGATCAGACCGCGTGCCTCAAGATCCAGCCGTTTCTTACGGTGTTTCAACGGCAACTCAATGCCATCGCAAATCAACGGCTCACCTTCGAGCAACTCTGTCTCTGGCGCGCCATGCACGGTTCGGAATGCCTGGATCAGACGAATGCGCGTTGCATTCCGCCACACCAGAACCGGGCTGCGCGCCATCAAATCAACCTCGACCCGTTGTCCCCAAACGACGCGATCATCCTTGCGGGCGGTCTCTTCGACCAAGCGTTCGAAATCCTCAAAGCCCAAGGCCGGATCAGACAGAGCATGGGCGAGGTCAAGAATTGGGTTGTCCGCAGTCTGCCTATGCACGCGATGCAGGATTTGCTTACGCGGCTCTGGCAGCGTGTCAAACACCATTGAACCTGATTGGTTCACAGGGGCCAATTGCGCCGGATCACCAAACAATAGAAGCGTCGGGAAGATCTCCTGCAAATCCTCGAATTGTCGGTCATCCAGCATCGATGCTTCGTCCACAAAGCCAATATCCAGCGGCTCTTCCCGCCGTTTCCAGCCGGAAATAAAGTCGGAACCTCGCAGGCCAGCAGCGGCCAGCGCACCTGGGATGGATTTATTATTCGCATAAAATGCCGCGGCACGATCAAGCGCCTCATCCGTCAGCCCTTCGATCTCGGGCCGTTCGTCATTGCCCGCCAGCCATTCGGCTATGCGCTCGTACTCCGGGTCATAAACGGGCGTGTATAGGATGCGATGGATCGTCGTCGCAGGCACTCCACGCAGTCTTAAAACACTGGCGGCCTTGTTCGTCGGCGCAAGAATGGCGAGGCTGCGTTTGTCTCGTGATTTTCGGCTTTCAAAATCGCCCGAGATCAGATTAACGCCCGTCTCTGCCAAAGCTTTGTAAAGCTCTGCCAACAACAGAGTTTTACCTGACCCAGCTTTGCCAATAACGGCCATTACGCCTGACTTCCCGTTGCCGGGCAGTTTCAGCAGAGCGTCATCTTCAAGATCGACTCCGGCCAAGCGCAACATCTCGGCAATGTTGTCAAAGGCGGCGGCTTGATCTTCGGAAAAGGTGACTTGAGGCAATGACATGGCGCGACCCTACAGGGACGCGCCGCGCGCCACCAGATACGGATTTCGATTTCCGCACAATCAGGCGGACAGGGCGAACCGATGCTGCGCAGCGCTACCGAATGCAGTTCTGAACCACAGGCGAGACAATTCACGCGGGATGCCTGCCCGGGCGGCGACCCGGTTGCAATCTTCTGCAGAGTAAGGCCACAGACCAACAGATATTTGATCGCGCCCTGCCCCTTCAGACCCCAGAACCAAGGGTGAAGAGCCTATCATTCGGTAGATACGGATCATGCGCGCATCAAATACCCCTGCAATATGGGTCAGACCAAACCCCTCCATCACTTCACCGCCACTCAGCATTATAGCCCCGGCTGTATGGGCGCTCGCGTTACGTGACAGGCAAAAACGGGTCACTTCCCAGATGTACCGGCTGCGAACCGGGCTGCCACCGGTGAGATGCCCGAATATATCGTTGATCATGACCGGGCCGGTCGTTGGCAATATCCGCATCGAACCACCATGGCTGCCATCCGCCTCTTCCCAGATGACATAGAGCGGGTTGAGGTTATCGTACTGGTCTCGTTCTTCGCCCTTTTCGTTAACCTTAACGTCCCAGCCAAGGCGGGTTTTGAACTGATCTGCACGATCCCTGAACATTCCCTTAGCCAATACCGGAAATTTGTGCAGCTCATCAGCATACAGATAACGCAACATGACGTGTTCCCCTTGTCGTCCACAGTTGGAACAAAGGGGGTACGAACACGTGGTTAATTTAAGGTGAGACCACCGAACGGTCGTTAAACGACTATTAATCCTCTACTAAGTGCGGTGGCGATTGCATGAGTCGTATTCTGCGCTCCGAGTTTCGAGCGCGCACTTTCGATGTAAGCCCTCAGCGTATGCTCCGAGATCGAAAGCGAGTGCGCCACCTGGGCCCGGCTATAGCCAAGGGCCAGCAGCGTCATTGCGTCAATTTCGCGAGGGGAGAGCCCACGCGTGGTCTCAGGCTGCCTGTTCTTGGCAAATTCCAACGCTTTGCGATTGAGAAAATGTGCCACCAAGATCAGATCGCGGCCATAGGCCTCAACAAAAGCCTGCCACGCAACATCATCGCAGGTGTTGTTGACGGTAAACAGCGCGAACTGCCCACTGGGACCCCGCAGCGGGATCGAATAACCCTGATTGCCAACGCCATGTTCCTGTGCGTCCTGCAGGAATGCCCTGACAGCCTTGCTGGACCAATTCAGCTGCTTCCAATCCACAGCGTGAAAACGCTGGAAGCAGCCCAGAATAACTGGATCAATACGATGATAGTTCCTGTCCCGATAACGCTCGTCCCAGGCATCCGCGTAAGTGGTGAATCCATATTGGTCACCGGCACCGTCGACCCAATGATATGTCACATGATCAATTTGCAGCGAATCCCGCAACTGGACTGCGACACTGGTCAGCTCTTCAAGCGTGCTGGTGTTTTCCAAATCCTCGAGGATCTGGCTCAAATCGAATTTTCTTCCCATTCGCGGGTGCGCAAGCCTCATCCTTGAAGGACGCTATCTCGGCCGCGGCGATCAGTCTTGTATCGTCAAGCTGCTCGGCAAGTGCGCTCAACCCATTCGCCACCGCAAAGGCGTTGAGGTCCGACAGAACGTCCAAAATCCACTCATTTTGCGCCATCAGGGTGTCCCCGAAATAGTTAACGAAGGGTTAACACAACCATAACATGTGCAGGCTAATTCGGCCTACTCGCTGCTTTCTACTCCCCAGAAATAGCGGGGGCCGAATTCTTAAGGCGTTGATTTATAAAATTATCCTCGAAAAACAGAAAACACCCGCAAGGTGGTGGCGCACCTTGCGGGTGTTACTGATGCTGACAGGCTGAGACCGTTAGTCGCGGGCAGCCAGTACTTCCTCAAGGGTTCGCATACCCGTGTGCGGTGCCTGAACCAGCACGGACATGTTGCCGGGCTTATGTTCGTTCCGCATCATCTTCATATGCGCTTCGGGCAACTCCTTCCAAGTGAACACTTCGGACATGCAGGGGTCCAGCCGTCGTTCGACCATCAGTTTATTCGCTGAAGCAGCCTGCTTGAGATGCGCAAAGTGCGAGCCCTGCAAACGTTTTTGATGCATCCACATGTAACGCACATCGAAGGTCAGATTATAGCCAGTGGTTCCAGCACAAATCACGACCATCCCGCCCTTTTTTACAACGAATGTCGAAACTGGGAACGTGCTTTCACCGGGATGCTCAAACACCATATCGACGTTCACACCTTTGCCGGTGATGTCCCAGATGGCCTTGCCGAATTTGCGGGCCTCTTTGAACCACTCGGCATATTCGGGCGTGTTGACCGTGGGCAGCTGACCCCAGCAATTGAAATCCTTACGGTTCAGAACGCCCTTGGCGCCCAGTCCCATAACGAAGTCGCGTTTGCTTTCGTCCGAGATTACACCGATCGCATTTGCGCCCGCCGTATTGATCAATTGGATCGCATACGAGCCCAGACCGCCCGATGCGCCCCAGACCAGAACGTTCTGGCCAGGTTTCAGATCATGTGGTTCATGACCGAACAGCATCCGGTACGCCGTCGCCAGCGTCAGCGTATAGCAGGCGCTTTCTTCCCAAGTCAGGTGCTTGGGACGTGGCATCAGCTGCTGTGCCTGCACGTTGGTGAACTGGGCGAATGACCCATCCGGCGTTTCATAGCCCCAGATACGCTGGCTGTCCGAATACATCGGATCGCCGCCATTGCAATGCTCATCATCGCCATCATCCTGATTGCAGTGGATTACCACTTCGTCGCCAACTTTCCAGCGCGTGACTTTCTCACCCACTGCCCAGACAATGCCGGAGGCGTCCGAACCTGCGATGTGGTACGGTGCTTTATGGCCATCAAAGGGGCTGATTGGCTTGCCGAGCGAAGCCCAGACACCGTTATAGTTCACACCAGCCGCCATCACGAGAACCAGAACTTCGTGGCTGTCCAGCTTCGGGACATCAACCACCTCTAGTTGCATCGCGCTGTCCGGCTCACCATGGCGCTCTTTGCGGATGGCCCAAGCGTACATCTGCTTGGGAACATATCCCATCGGAGGGATTTCCCCCATTTCATAGAGGTCCTTTTCGGGCGCCTCATACGACGCGATACCGCTATCGACATCCAAAGCCATGTTGGCCTCCTTTAATCACATCCATTGCCGCGCCGCAGAATCGCGGCTTTCCATAGATGAGATATTGACCTCCGGGTAATATTGCAACCGTTTTTGGTATCTATTTTGTAATTTTATGACCCAGCAGTCGCAGAAATACTTTCTGCACCTGCATTATCACCGGATTGAATAGAAGGTTCCGATGCAGCAGCATAGTAGGCCAACAACTCGGTCCGTTCACCTGAGGGGCGCAGAACTCCATGCTCGCGCTGCAAAATTCGGCGTTCGATCAACTGATTGAGCGCGTCATCAATAGCCTCCGCACCGTTTTGGGCTACAGCCTCACCGCCCATTGCCAGCAATCGAGCTTTCAGCTCGTCCTCCGACATCTGACCCTCTTCCTGTAGCAACCGACAAGCCGCAGGAACTGGGACAAAGGGTATGGCGGCACCGATCCTGCGCATTAGTTCACGGGCCAGATCTGTCGTCAGATCTCGCTCATGCGAGGCTCGGAATTCCTTAAGGGAAATCGGGGTCGCATATCGCACCGATGCAACTCCAAATCTCTTGTACCGCCCGACCAGCCGTCGCCAGATTTGTTTCAGGGTCCAACGCGTGATTACCCCAATTCGCGCTCGGAAGCGACGTTCGCTGTCCTTTGCCGCCGCAGTAAGAACAGTATCTTCAAGCACCCTGTCATAATTCAAGGCTACAGGCACAAAGACCACATCCCGCCCCTGCGGCTCGGCACCGTCGACAATGTATTTCAGCAGCCCAAGCTTAGGGCGCCCCAGCTTACCTGTAAGACTCAGCCCTCCCTCGGGGAACATGGCTTGCGTCACTCCTGCTTCGGTCGCATGGCGCACATAGCTGGCCAAAACCTGACGA
Organism: Ruegeria sp.; assembly: GCA_040829945.1. Classification (GTDB taxonomy): domain Bacteria; phylum Pseudomonadota; class Alphaproteobacteria; order Rhodobacterales; family Rhodobacteraceae; genus Ruegeria. The sequence continues at coordinate 86,834 of JBFOLN010000002.1, read as the reverse complement.
TACAAGTCACTGCCCGATTTGCGGCGAATAAAATAGGCGCCCATTGCGCGAATCAAACGGCTCAGCGGCCACACACGCGCCCATTCACCCACCGCGTATGACAGTGCCGAATGGTCCGCCGCCAGATAGGTGACCAGCACATAATCCATGTTGCTGCGGTGGTTCATAACATAAACAACCGTCGCATCCGGATCGATGTCGTCCAGCGCGGCCTTGTCTTCATAGCCCAGTTGAACATTGTAGAACGCATTGCTCAGCATCCGCGCAAACCGGATCGCTATACTGAAATAAGCTACTGTCGAGAACGACGGCGCGATCTCGCGCGCATAGCGACGCGCCAGTTCCGAGGCTACCGCATCCGGCACACCCTCTTGCTGAGCATGTTTTTGTACTGCTTTGCTGACTTGCGGGTCATAGATGAGCCGTTGAATCATGTCATGCCGCCCGGCCAGCTTGAACGGCTGGATCGGGCGTTGAAGGCGTTTGTTCAATCGCGCAACGGCGCGTTCCAGGCGGCGGCGGAAGAACCAGCGCACCGACGGAAACAAGAAATGCGAGGCAAAGGTGACCGCGGCAAACAGCACGATCAGCACAAAAAGCCAAAGCGGGATTTCCACAGTCTGCATCATTCCGGCACAGTGCCATCAATCGCGACTGCTCACAATCTACAGAAACCGGATGATGCCGCGATGCAGCGAATTGACATGTGCCAAAAATTACGATTTACCACCATTGAACGTAATTTTGTTACCCATCGATCCGCGAGGCCCGACCCATGACGCAGCTGCAGAAAGATCGCCCCTGGCTTATCCGTACTTATGCTGGCCACTCTACGGCCAGGGCGTCAAACGCGCTCTACCGTGCGAACCTGGCCAAAGGTCAGACTGGACTGTCCGTGGCTTTCGATCTGCCCACGCAGACCGGGTATGACAGCGACCACACGCTGGCACGTGGAGAGGTTGGCAAGGTCGGTGTGCCGATCTGCCATCTGGGGGATATGCGGGTCTTGTTCGATCAGATCCCTCTGGAACAGATGAATACCTCGATGACGATCAACGCCACGGCCCCATGGTTGTTGGCGCTTTATATCGCAGTGGCTGAGGAACAGGGAGCCGATGTCTCGAAACTGCAGGGCACAGTCCAGAACGATCTGATCAAGGAATACCTGAGCCGCGGCACCTACGTATGCCCGCCCAAGCCTTCGCTGAAAATGATCGCGGACGTGGCCGAGTATTGCTACGACAATGTGCCCAAATGGAACCCGATGAATGTGTGTTCGTACCACCTGCAGGAGGCCGGTGCGACTCCCGAGCAAGAGCTGGCTTATGCTCTGGCAACCGCCATTGCGGTGCTGGACGAACTACGACCGCGTGTTCCGGCTGAAGATTTCCCGGCACTGTGCGGACGGATTTCATTTTTTGTGAATGCCGGCATCCGGTTTGTTACCGAAATGTGCAAAATGCGCGCGTTCGTGGATCTTTGGGACGAGATTCTTCAGCAACGCTACGGTATCGACGACCCCAAGTTCCGCCGATTCCGCTATGGCGTTCAGGTGAACTCGTTGGGGCTGACCGAACAGCAACCGGAGAACAATGTCTATCGCATCCTGATTGAGATGCTGGCAGTCACTCTGTCTAAACGCGCCCGCGCGCGGGCCGTGCAATTGCCCGCGTGGAATGAAGCCCTTGGCTTGCCGCGTCCGTGGGATCAGCAATGGTCGATGCGGATGCAACAGATTCTCGCCTATGAAACTGATCTTCTGGAGTATGGAGACCTGTTCGACGGCAACCCGGTTGTCGATGCCAAGGTCGAAGAACTAAAGAATGGAGCGCGCGCCGAGCTGGCGAATCTCGAGTCGATGGGCGGTGCGGTCGCTTCGATCGAATACATGAAATCCCGACTGGTCGAATCCAACGCCGAGCGATTGAACCGGATCGAACGCAACGAAACCGTTGTTGTCGGAGTCAACAAGTGGACCGAAGGTGAAACCTCGCCCCTGCAAACCGAAGATGGTGGCATAATGGTCGTCGATCCCGCAGTTGAACAGGATCAGATCGGGCGGCTGAATGACTGGCGATCTGCACGAGATGACGCGGCCGTTGCAGCAGCATTGCAAGCCCTGCGCGAAGCGGCCCAAACCGGCGCCAATGTGATGGCACCCTCAATCGCTGCGGCCAAGGCGGGTGTTACAACCGGCGAATGGGCCGAGGAAATGCGCAAAGCATATGGCACCTATCGCGGCCCGACCGGTGTTTCTGGTTCGGTTTCAAACAAAACCGAAGGGCTGGAAGACTTGCGCGCCTCCGTCGATGCAGTCAGCGACCGTCTGGGACGCCGTCTGAAGTTCCTTGTTGGCAAACCGGGTCTGGACGGACACTCGAACGGGGCCGAACAAATCGCCTTCCGCGCGCGAGATTGTGGCATGGATATCAGCTATGAAGGTATTCGCCTGACACCCGAAGAGATCGTGACCGCAGCCCAAGAGAATGGCGCACATGTAATTGGGCTATCTATCCTTTCTGGCAGCCATCTGCCTTTGGTAAAGGAGGTAATGGCACGTCTGAAGGAGGCCGGACTTAGCGACATCCCCGTTATTGTCGGCGGCATTATCCCGGATGAAGACGCCGAACAATTGCGTACCCTGGGAGTATCTAAAATCTACACGCCAAAGAATTTTGAATTGAACGCAATCATGGGCGATATCGTGACATTGGTTGATCCAAGGGAAATTGCGGCGGAATAGCAGGAAATATATTTGTTTCTCCAATTCTATTCTTGTCAGAAACAGAATAGATAGACCCAGAAATCTAATTCGCTGCCCAATAGGCAGGGAATAAACAGGACTGGAGGAAGAAATGGCTATCGATCTAGAAAAAATGTCGCGCAAAGAACTGCTCGAATTGCGCAGCCAGATCGAAAAAGCGCTGAAAAGCGCTGAGGCACGGGAACGAAAAGCGGCATTGAAAGCCGCCGAAAAAGCGGCTGCCGAATTCGGGTTCTCGCTATCCGAATTGTCTGGGGATGGCGCGAAGTCTGCCAAAAGCCCCAAAGCTCAACCGAAATACCGCAACCCGAACGATTCGTCTCAGACCTGGACAGGGCGGGGTCGCAAACCTCAGTGGGTCCATGACGTGCTCAAAGCCGGCGCGGATATATCCGACCTCGAGATCTGAGCGGAGGCGTTTGTCAGGATGACAATTCATATTGGGGCTGAAAAAGGCGAAATTGCCGAAACCGTTCTTTTGCCCGGTGACCCGTATCGCGCGAAGTGGGCGGCCGAAACGTTTCTTGAAGACGTAAAGCTGGTAAACGAAGTGCGCGGCATGCTGGGGTTCACCGGCACCTGGAAAGGAAACCCTGTCACAATTCAGGGCAGCGGCATGGGAATGCCATCGCTTTCGATTTACGTGAATGAATTGATCCGTGATTATGGGGCTAATACCCTGATCCGGATCGGTTCATGTGGTGGGATGCAGGACAGCGTGAATGTGCGCGATGTCATTCTGGCAATGACGTCGACAACGCTCAGCACACCGTCGCGCGGAATAATGAAAGAGATGAATTTTGCCCCCTGCGCTGATTGGGATCTTCTGCAGGCCGCAGCGCAAGCGGCACAAACCAAAGGCACTCCGACCCATGTCGGCGGAATTTATTCGTCCGATGTCTTCTATGACGAACGCCCGGACCTGAACGAACAAATGGTTCGTCACGGTATTCTGGGTGTCGAAATGGAAGCCGCCGAGCTTTATATCCTGGCGGCGCGTCACAAGTGCCGGGCTTTGGCCGTTCTGACGGTGTCCGACCATCTTCTAACTGGTGAGGCCCTGCCCTCCTCGGATCGGGAGAGCAGCTTTGGGGACATGGTTGAAATCGCGCTTCAGGCCGCCTTTCCGGCCTGAACATCACACAGCTTTACGCCCATGCGTGCGATCATATCCGTTGCGCGCAGGGCTGCTCCATCCCTCCAGCGCGCCGTCGGCCGGGGCAAAGATCTCGACCAGCAAGGGATAACAGGGTGCCGTGTCTGATGAATGCTCGGACGAACAATCGCCACCCGGGCAGGCACTGAGATTTCCCAACAGATCAATCTCGGCAAAAAACTCAAGATAATCGCCTGGACGAACGGGTGATGCCTTCATGAAATATTGCCCAGTATCACGCGTGAAACCTGTGCACATGAACACGTTTAACACATCATGTACCGCAGGTTCAGCCTCAGCTAAAGAAATACCAAGGTGATCCGCCAAGGCGCGTGTCAGGTTCGAGTGGCAACAATGATGGTATTGAGTTTCAGAAAGCAGATTGCCGGTATAGGGATCGCAACGCGTCCCGATCACATCATGAACTGACCCGCCGAATTCATCGATCCCGTACCATCCCAGCGTATCCGCAATGATGGTCGCCATCGGACGCATATGCGGAAAGCTCGACCACATGCGCTCGCCCGTGGTCAGATGCGTCCCGTGCAACGCGCGCGTTTTACCGGAATAGAACCGTTCGGGCAGATCGTTGAGGTTCCACACGTTTAGATCGCCGACCTGTGGTCCTTCGACTGAAGTGATCCGAAAGAAATGTCCGGCCGGCACCTCAAAACAGCGTGCATCCCGTGGGGGTATCAGCACCTCATCAGTCTTCTGCGCCCCATCACGCGCTGTTTGGTAAAGCTTGAGATCGGGTTTGGGCAGCCCGTCATTCGGATAGCAGATAACAGGAGCAATCGCGCGGCGTGCTTCTGCGTCAGCGGGCGGGCGGGACGTGTTCCGAATTTCTGTCATGGGCGGAGAGTGACGCAGTTCGTCCTGACAGAAAACCCCAAACCGTGTTCATTGGCCTTTCAAACATTGTGTGGGTTCAGTATCTGATTTGGAAATCGCGCCACAAAATGCGCAGCGCCACTGGCCCTCCTTTCGGTGCTGCCGCCACCTACAATCGCGTGTCAGCGAAGAGGTCCGAGACCGCCAAAGGAAATAGGCAAAAACGCCAGCGGCAAGCAGAAGCAGCAGAATAGGCATGCACCTGCATTGCCGATTGTATCAAAAACTTCAAGTCCGCAGGGAAGCGTCAAGCTGCATTGGCGTATTCAAATAGTTCCGGTTCCGAGCCTTTTGCAGGCACTAAGGGCTCGGGAGTATAATAGGCCCAAGCCTGCTCTAGCCATTCCAGCGCTTTGGAAGCATCGTTCTTTTGTTCTTGTTTGTTCATCGGAGTGACCTCATTTCGAACTCATCACTCCTCCCTGTGCGAACTTTAGAATCGCACCGGATTAAACGCATCGCATAGTTTTGCAGAGGCGACATGCACTTGCCGCAAACCGGCAAGTGCAATGGCTTGGCGTAAGGTCAGACCGCGCGGTCGACCATCATCTTTTTGATCTCGGCAATTGCCTTTGCCGGGTTCAAACCCTTCGGGCAGGTCTTTGCACAGTTCATGATGGTGTGGCAGCGATAAAGCTTGAAGGGGTCTTCCAGTTCATCCAACCGCTCACCTGTCGCCTCATCCCGGCTGTCGATAATCCAGCGGTACGCATGCAGCAGCGCGGCAGGTCCAAGATAGCGATCTCCGTTCCACCAGTAACTGGGGCACGAGGTCGAGCAACTTGCGCACATCACGCATTCATAGAGGCCGTCCAGCTTTTTGCGGTCTTCAATCGATTGCCTCCACTCCTTGGCGGGACGGTTTGTCTTGGTCTCCAACCACGGCATGATCGAAGCGTGCTGCGCATAGAAGTGCGTCAAGTCGGGGATCAGATCCTTCACCACCGGCATGTGCGGCAATGGGTAGATCTTCACGTCGCCCTTGATCTCATCCATGCCATAGATACAGGCCAGCGTGTTGATCCCGTCGATATTCATCGCGCAGGACCCGCAGATGCCTTCGCGGCACGAACGGCGGAACGTCAGGGTCGGATCGATCTCGTTCTTGATCTTGATCAGCGCGTCCAGAACCATGGGACCGCAGGTATCCATGTCGACAAAATAGGTATCAACACGGGGGTTCTGCCCATCATCAGGGTTCCAACGATAGATCTGGAACTTGCGCACGTTTGTCGCGCCTTCGGGCTTGGGCCAGGTTTTACCTGTGGTGATGCGCGAGTTTTTAGGGAGGGTCAGTTGTACCATGGGTTCCTCTCCTTAGAACGTCCGCGCTTTGGGCGCGATTTTCTTCAGACTGATGCCGCCTTCGTTTTCGGTTGTCAGCGGGTCAACGATGACTGGGCGATAGGTTAGTTCTACCTTGTTGCCATCTACCCGGCTGACGGTGTGCACGCGCCAGTTCTCATCGTCGCGTTCGGTGAAGTCTTCGTGCGCGTGCGCACCGCGGGATTCCTTGCGTGCCTCGGCCCCGACAATCGTCGCTAGAGCGCTAGGCATCAGGTTGGTCAATTCCAGTGACTCCATTAAATCACTGTTCCAGACAAGGCTGCGATCCGAGACTTTCAAATCATCCATCTTGGCCGCAATCGCTGTCATCTTCTCGACACCTTCCGCCATGGTCTTGGCGGTCCGGAACACCGCCGCGTCCTCTTGCATGGTGCGCTGCATCTCAAGCCGCAGATCGGCGGTCGGGATTGCGCCGCTTGCATTGCGAACGGCGTCAAACCGGTCGAACGCCTTATCAACCGACGCCTGGTTCAGCACCGGGTTCGGCGCATCTGCGTCCACAACCTTACCCGCCCGGATCGCAGCCGCGCGGCCAAACACCACCAAATCAATCAGCGAATTCGATCCTAGGCGGTTCGCTCCGTGAACCGAGGCGCAGCCCGCCTCACCTACGGCCATCAGGCCCGGCACAACAGCGGTCGGGTTGTCCTCAGTCGGGTTCAGGACCTCACCCCAATAGTTCGTCGGGATACCGCCCATATTATAGTGAACGGTCGGCAGAACCGGGATCGGCTCTTTAGTGACGTCGACACCTGCAAAGACACGCGCCGATTCCGAGATGCCCGGCAGACGCTCGGCCAAGGCTTCGGCCGGCAGGTGGCTGAGGTTCAGGTGAATGTGGTCCCCATTGTCACCATGACCACGACCTTCGCGGATTTCCATGGTCATAGAACGTGAGACATAATCGCGCGGTGCAAGGTCCTTATACTGGGGCGCATAGCGCTCCATGAACCGCTCGCCTTCGGAGTTGGTCAAATAACCACCCTCACCCCGGGCACCTTCGGTAATCAGGCAGCCCGAGCCGTAGATACCGGTCGGGTGAAACTGCACGAATTCCATATCCTGCAGCGCCAATCCAGCGCGCGCCACCATACCTCCACCATCGCCGGTGCAGGTATGCGCCGAGGTGGCGCTGAAATAGGCGCGGCCATAACCGCCGGTTGCCAGCACCACCATCTTGGCGTTGAAAACATGCATCGTGCCGTCGTCCAGTTTCCAGCAGACAACACCCTGGCATTGGCCATCATCGGACATGATCAGATCGATGGCAAAATACTCGACATAGAACTCAGCGTTGTTCTTGAGCGACTGACCGTAAAGCGTGTGCAGGATTGCGTGGCCGGTCCGGTCGGCGGCAGCACAGGTGCGCTGTACGGCGGGGCCTTCGCCGAACTCGGTGGTGTGACCCCCGAACGGGCGCTGATAAATCTTACCCTCTTCGGTCCGGCTGAACGGAACGCCGTAATGTTCCAACTCGTACACCGCTTTGGGTGCCTCACGCGCCAGATATTCCATCGCGTCGGTGTCGCCCAGCCAGTCCGAGCCTTTCACCGTGTCATACATGTGCCACTGCCAGTGGTCAGGGCCCATGTTCGACAGGGAAGCGGCAATGCCACCCTGTGCCGCTACCGTATGAGAACGGGTCGGGAAAACCTTGGTTACGCATGCTGTGCGTAAACCTTGTTCCGCCATGCCCAGAGTTGCACGCAGTCCAGCGCCGCCTGCCCCAACAACCACGACGTCATATTCGTGGGTTTCGTATTCATATGCTGCTGTCATCGTTGGTGATCCTTACCGCGCATTTCAGAGGGCGAGCTTCACGAGGGCAAAAAGCCCTGCCGCAATCAAAGTGTAGCCAAACGCCGCTACGGCCATGAGGCTCAGCTTTTCCGCAACGCCATGCACATAGTCCACAATGGCCTCCTGCGCCTCTCTCACGAGGTGTAAGATAACCACGATAAGCGTCAGACCGGTGATGATCGCCGGGAAGGGGCGGCTATAATAGGCCAGAACCTCTTCGTAGGTTCCGCCCAGCCCTTTCGCAAAAGTGAAAACAAAAAGTGGCACGAGAATAACCAGCGCCGTCGAACTGACCATCATCTGCCAGTGGTGGTGCGTGCCTTGTCGTCCGGCACCCATGCCCTGCGCGCGTTTGCGGTCCGTGAGGTAAGCCATTGTCAGTCTCCTTAAACCGCGAGTGCCGTGACGAAGGCGAGAATGGTAGCAAGTACGAACATGCCGATCGCCAGTTTCTCGGAAATCTCAACATCTACGCAGTATCCCAGATCCCAGATGACATGGCGCAAACGCCCAAGCATATGATAGAATATTGCCCATGACGCGGCGAACATCACCAAATCGCCCAGCCAGCTTCTCATCAGGGCGTCGATGAAGTTGAAGGCATTCTCGGATGACGCTGCAGCCAACAGCCACCAGACAATGAAGAAGGAAACCAAAAGCGCTGCGATACCAGTGATCCGGACCATGATCGACGATATCGACGTCAATTGCGGGCGATAGATCGTGAGGTGTGGTGAAAGAGGGCGGTTGCCCCGATTTACATCGGCCATGTTGGCTCCTTTTCGGTTGGCTACCGAACGTTTTACTGGTTTTTGCGACTCTGTCACGCGCTGCAGGTGCAAAATCCATTAATTTTAGTGCAAAACCGCTGATAATTCTGTTTTGTGATCACACAAAATATCCCCGTGATCACAAAACACATGCGATGTCATCAATGTTAGCGTTTTCAACGAAAAAGCAATGTGATCACGAATCTATGGCGGGGCCTATTTCAATTCCGCCGTCTGCTGTGTTACCTCGCGCAGTAGCTTTTTGCGAATACGCTCAGGATAATCGGCGAAGCCAGCGGCAGAGACGACAAATGCCCCCTCACCCACGATAACGTTCTCGAAAAAATACGCTGTCAGGTCTGGCTCGCTTTCTTCAATTGCAATAGCGTTCACAGTGACCCCACGATCGCGCAGTTTGCCGTGAAGCGTTGCCGGTTCGATACCTTCATTCGATATCCCGTCGCCTGAAAGATCGATCAGATGCCTTTTGCATTCGGACACTTCAGCAAAACTGGCAACGGTCTTTTCAAGCGCCTCACCGATCGCTGTCGAGAAATTGCGCCAGACGCGCGGATCTGCAGCGACATGGTCGGCAAAACTGTCCAACGTGGCAAAGCTGTCGATCCGGGTCCATGGGATCGTGATCCGCTGACGCGAGCTGCCTGTCCATTGCACCAGCATCAATTGGGCCTGCCCGCGTACCAACGCCTCGGACACGATCGGATCGCGCAGACCGGCAGCAAGACCGTCCATTTGGATACGATATTCCTCGGAATCGACCGAGCCCGAAACATCCACCGCCAATGCCAAGGCCAGATCACAGGCGTAAGCCTGAGAGGCCAGACACAGGCTGGCAACTAACGAGCGCAACATCATCATGCGCCAAGCGTAGCACGGAATTCGCGGACTGCGATCACTTCAATGTCAGCAGACGGACGGCGCGCCTTACATGGGCATCAGGGCCCAGTAGTCCAGGTCCAACAGAATGTTAGGCAGGTATTTTCCTTCTTCATTGCGCAAAGCAAATGGCTCTCCGCCCTTTGTTGCCACCAGTCTCAGGCGAAGCGCACCAACACCCGGTGTCCCAGTTTCTGCCTTGTCCAGAACCTCGGACCAGACCTTGATGGTGTCACCCGCAAAACAGGGGTTTGCATGCGCACCACCATTCAGACCAACGATCATCTGCGCGTTCGCCAGCCCGTTGAATGATAAGGCACGCGCCATCGAGATCACATGGCCGCCATAAATCAGTCGACCTTCGGGCCGGAAGGTCAAGTCGAAATGCACTTTGGCAGTGTTCTGCCATAGGCGAGTGGCCAGCATGTGCTCGGCCTCTTCAACGGTCACGCCATCGACGTGATCGATCAATTCTCCCGTGTTGTACGCGTCCCAGCGATGGTTTTCGCCGGATTGTACAAAATCGTATTTCGAGAACTCGAGGCCCTGCGGCACGACCAGATCGCTGACATCCAGTGTCTTTTTCAGCTCGGGAACGACAGTCTCAGGCGCAGGCACATCGAGGTTCGATTTACGTACCATCACCCAACGCACATATTCTATGACAACCTCATCGCGCTGATTCAGCCCGCGCGTCCGGACCCAGACAACCCCGGTCTTGCCGTTCGAGTTCTGCTTGAGACCTATCACCTCGGATTCCGAACGCAAAGTATCACCCGAATAGACCGGCTTCAGCCAGCGACCTTCGGCATAGCCCAAATTGGCCACCGCGTTCAGCGAGATATCGGGCACCGTTTTTCCGAAAACCACATGAAAGGCCGCCAGATCATCGATCGGGCTTCGCGGCAAGCCACAATTCCGCGCGAACTCATCCGAGGAATAGAGCGCATGACGCGCCGGATAAAGCGCGTGATACAGTGCTCGCTCGCCATCTGTCACCGTGCGTGGCACCGCGTGATGAAGCACCTGTCCAACAGAGTAGTCCTCGAAAAAACGGCCCGGATTTGTTTTTGCCATTATTGCTGTCCCAGTTTCATGTCAGGGGAATAGTCGGCTTCAACCTCTTTGGTCACCGCCTGCGCACAGCGCATTCCGTTGTTTACCGGGTCAAAGGCATAGGACGGATCGCCATAAAGCTCCCATCCTTTTGCCAATGCGTCCGAGACTTTGTGGCAGAAGGCTGATGTGTCTTCTTCGGTCAGCAAACGATAAAGTTTTGCCATTGTATCAATCCTTTAAGACCCGAACGGGGATGGGCCGACAAGCCCGTGAATATATCCCACGATGCCCAGCAGTACGATCGAAGCCACAAAGAACATGGCATCCTTGCCGTAAGTACCGGGCTCACCCGGGGTCCATTCGGGCTCGGACTTGTTGATCACGATCACCTCGACAATGGCCCAGGCCAGCAAGCCGCCAAACAGGACAATCGAGGCCAGATCACCATTCACCAGCAAATGCGCAAAGGCCCAGAGTTTAAAGCCGCCCAACATCGGGTGGCGCATTCCATTCAGTAGACGGCCTTTCTGACCTGCTGGACTCATCATGTAGAACGCGATCAACACCAACAGGTTGTTGACGTGAATCAGGAACGTTGGCGGTGCCCAGACATAGATGAAATCGGTCATGCGATAGCCGAAGATCATCAACAGAATCGCGGCAACCAGCGCCAGCGCCACGACGCCCTTGCCCGCATTGCCCATGGCGGCACGGCGTTCAGGCATCGCGCGTTTGAAAAGATGTGCGGCCCACCACAAAGCCACACCAAGGATCAGAAGAACAAAGCCCATTGCTGGCTTACCCCGCTTGCAAAGCTACTATCGCCTCTGCTTTTGCCAGAGTTTCACGGGCAGTTACAACGTGTAGGTTTTCAACAATCTTGCCATCGACAACGGCAACCCCTTGCCCTTGGGCCTCGGTCTCTTCAAAGGCAGCGATCTGACGGCGGGCCAGATCAATCTCAACCTCCGAAGGCGCAAAGGCGGCGTTGGCAATCTCGACCTGAGCGGGGTGGATCAGTGTTTTGCCGTCGAAACCCATATCACGACCCTGAGCGCATTCAGCCTCAAGGCCCGCAGTGTCCTTGAACGCGTTGTAAACACCGTCGACTATAGTCAGCCCTTCAGCCTTGGCAGCAAGAAGACATAGGCCCAAAGAGGTCATCATCGGCAGACGATCAGGGCAGAAACGGGTCTGCAATTCTTTCGCCAGATCATTGGTCCCCATCACAAACCCCGCCATCAGCGGATGTGCTGCGATTTCGGCCGCATTCAACATACCGCGCGGGGTTTCCATCATCGCCCAGACCGGCAGATTACCCGTGATCGCGGCCAGCGCATCAACGTCCGCAGCCGAGTTCACTTTGGGCAGCAGCACCGCATCGGCATCCATCTCGCGCACCGCTTCAGCATCGGCTCGGCCCCATTTGGTATCCAGCCCATTGATCCGCACAATCTTCATCCGGGTACCGTAACCACCGGTCGCCAAGGCGGCCTTGAGCGTTTCCCGGGCGTTGGGCTTTTCATCGGCAGCAACTGCATCTTCGAGATCAAAGATAATCGCATCTACCGGCAGGTTGCGGGCCTTATCCAGCGCCCGATCACGCGAACCGGGGATGTAGAGAACTGAACGATAGGGGCGCTGACGGGGATCCACTGGCCTCTCCCTTTGTAATAATGTTGCGCGGAATGGGGCATTTTTTGGCGGAAAGTTCAAGAACAAAATCGCCGCAGCGCAGCATTTACTGCCTAATAGACGCAGCGTGCGTTGCTTTAACGTGATTTCTTCTTTGCCCGGGCAGGCTGGAAACCTCCTGTAAATAGGGGGACCAGAATGAAATCGACATTTATCAAGATGACCATGGGACTGGGCCTGATGGTGCTGGCGGCGCATCAACTTTATGCGCAGCCCCGCCAATGTGCGCCACGCGACAACGTGATAAAACGTTTAGTTGAAAACTATGGCGAGACCCGCAGGGGAATTGGCATTGCCCGTCAAGGGGCAATAATGGAACTGTATGCCTCGGACAATACGGGCAGCTGGACCATTACGGTTACCCTGCCGGATGGCATTACCTGCCTTGTCGCCTCGGGTCAAGCATTTGAGACACTGGCCGAGGCGCTACCGCCCAACGCCTGAACCTCAGACAAGCGCATCCCAGATCAGCTTGCTGCCTGTTATGGTCAGCAACACATATGCGATACCAAAGAACAAGCGTTCGGACATCAGCCAGTGGGCCCGAACGCCCAGCCATGCGCCCAAGATGGCAAAGGGTGTAAGCAACAGATCCGCCAACGCGGTGTGCCAGGTGAACATGCCCAGATAGGCATAAGGCACAAATTTGGCAGCATTGATGACCCAGAACACCAGGACCGTGCTGGCCTGAAACTCGGTTTTCGACAGGCGCTGCGACAGCAGATAGACGGCCGCCGGAGGGCCGCCCGCATGGCTAACAAAACTGGTGAACCCTGCAACCAACCCGGCAAACAGGCCCGCAGGTGGTGGCAGGCGATTTGCAAACCCACGCACCCAGCCCTTTGTTTGACCGAAATGCCAGATCACGAAACCTACAGAAATCCCTCCAATCAGAAGCCGCAGCAGATCAGCGTCGGTGGCTTGGTAGAGCCACGCGCCTAACGCAACGCCGGGCATGGCGCCCAGCATCAGCAGGCGGGAATCCGGCCAGTTCCAGCGTTTCCAATAGGGACCAAGCGTGGCAACATCGATAACCATGAGGATCGGCAGCATCAGCGCAAGCGCCTGACCAGGGTCCAGAATAAGGGCCAGAATCGATGATGACGCAAAGGCCACGCCCGAGCCAAACCCGCCCTTGGAGATGCCCGCAAAGATCACTGCCGGGATCGCGACGGCAAAAAACAAAAAATTCAATTCGAACATCTGATGCCTCAAATCGGCCTGTTTTGCAGGCCGTTTAGCGCAAACTCCCAGATGGGTGCAAACGGTATGCGGTCGCATGCCGCGTCGCTGAGGCCTTGCGCGTTGTCGTTTTAAGGACTAGCACAACCGCGATTTCATTACCGACCGGAGACATTCCAAATGGCCAGACCCAAGATCGCGCTGATCGGCGCTGGGAACATCGGCGGCACGCTTGCGCACCTCGCTGCCATCAAGGAACTGGGCGACGTTGTCCTGTTTGATATCGCCGACGGGCTACCGCAGGGCAAAGCGCTCGACATTGCCGAATCCGGCCCGACCGAAGGGTTTGACGCCGCCATGTCCGGCACGAGTGACTACGCCGATATCGCTGGTGCTGATGTCTGCATCGTGACCGCAGGTGTCGCCCGCAAGCCAGGGATGAGCCGCGATGACCTGCTGGGCATCAACCTGAAAGTCATGAAGTCGGTCGGCGAAGGCATCGCTGCACACGCGCCCGACGCTTTTGTCATATGCATCACCAACCCGCTGGACGCGATGGTCTGGGCCCTGCGTGAATTCTCGGGCCTGCCGCACAACAAAGTATGCGGCATGGCAGGCGTTCTGGACTCGGCGCGCTTCCGTCATTTCCTGGCAGAAGAATTTAACGTCTCGATGCGTGACGTCACCGCCTTTGTTCTGGGTGGCCACGGCGACACCATGGTGCCTTCAGTGCGCTATTCCACCGTTGCCGGTATCCCGCTGCCCGACCTGGTCGAGATGGGCTGGACTTCGCAAGAGAAGCTGGACGCTATCGTGCAGCGTACCCGTGACGGTGGTGCAGAGATCGTTGGCCTGCTGAAAACCGGCTCGGCCTATTACGCGCCCGCCACTTCGGCAATCGAAATGGCCGAGTCCTATCTGAAAGACCAGAAACGCGTTCTGCCTTGTGCGGCCTATTGCAACGGCGAGCTGGGCGTCGACGGCATGTATGTCGGTGTCCCAACCGTAATCGGCGCCGGTGGCATCGAACGTATCGTCGACATCAAGCTCAATGAAGAAGAGCAGGTTGGTTTCGACAACTCGGTCAACGCCGTGAAAGGCCTGATCGAAGCGTGCAAAGGCATCGACGCTTCGTTAGCCTAAGTCATCTCTGTCTGAACATTGAACCGGCTCGCTTGCGGGCCGGTTTTCTATTTTCTTGATCAATATTCTGCACGCCTCCACATTGACGACTGATCGCTTATTCTATCGCAAACGCCTTTTATTGAATGTGTTTTCTGCTGATTTCGGTGAGGCATCGAATCAAGTCGGTCTCGGATACGCAGTTTGTGATCACACCCTAAAATGCTGTGATCACAAATGGTGAAAATCTTCGTGAAAAACCCCTAGCATGTCAAAAAACCCTTTATACATGGGGGCTAGACAAGGCTATATCGAATAAATCGTAGTCAGACAGGACAGTTTTCGATGAACATTCACGAATATCAGGCCAAAGCGCTTCTTCGCAGCTATGGTGCTCCGGTCTCCGATGGTCGCGCGGTTCTGCGCGCCGAGGAAGCCAAATCCGCAGCCGGTGAACTGGATGGCCCTTTGTGGGTCGTAAAAGCACAAATCCACGCAGGTGGCCGCGGTAAGGGTTCGTTCAAAGAGGTCGATGCCGGTGAAAAAGGCGGTGTCCGTCTGACCAAATCGGTTGAGGAAGCGGCCGAGGAAGCCAAGAAAATGCTCGGCCGCACACTGGTCACGCATCAGACCGGTCCCGCAGGCAAGCAGGTCAACCGCATCTATATCGAGGCCGGTTCCGGTATCGAGCGGGAACTTTACTTGGCTTTGCTGGTGGATCGTCAGACCAGCCGCATTTCATTTGTCTGCTCGACCGAGGGCGGCATGGACATCGAAGAGGTTGCAGCGGCAACGCCCGAGAAAATCCTGTCCTTCTCGGTTGACCCGGCCACTGGTTATCAGCCTTATCACGGCCGCCGCATCGCGTTCTCGCTGGGTCTGCAAGGCGCACAGGTCAAACAATGCGTCAAGCTGATGAACCAGCTCTACAATGCCTTCGTCGAGAAGGATATGGAGATGCTGGAAATCAACCCGCTGATCGTCTCGGATAAGGGCGACCTCAAGGTACTGGACGCGAAGGTCGGCTTTGATGGCAACGCGGTCCACCGTCACCCGGATATTGCCGAGCTACGCGACACGACCGAGGAAGACCCTAAGGAACTGGAAGCAAGCAAATACGACCTGAACTACATCGCGCTGGATGGTGAGATCGGCTGCATGGTTAACGGTGCCGGTCTGGCGATGGCGACGATGGATATCATCAAGCTCTATGGGGCCGAGCCTGCCAACTTCCTTGATGTGGGCGGCGGTGCCACCAAAGAGAAAGTGACCGAAGCGTTCAAGATCATCACCTCGGACCCGCAGGTCAAAGGCATTCTGGTCAACATCTTCGGCGGCATCATGCGCTGTGACGTCATCGCCGAGGGCGTTGTCGCCGCAGTGAAAGAGGTCGGCCTGCAGGTACCGCTGGTCGTGCGTCTGGAAGGCACGAATGTCGAGAAAGGCAAAGAGATCATCAACACCTCTGGCCTGGACGTGATCGCGGCGGACAACCTGAAAGACGGTGCCGAGAAAATCGTGAAGGCGGTTAAAGGATAATCGTCCGCTTATCGTTCCACTCCAAAGGTTCGAAAGGGTATCGTTAATGCGCGACGGCGTCAGGACTGCGTTTGAGAGTAAGAGTTGGGCGGGGCGGAACGTCCCCCGTTCGGGGCCGGGGTCAACGCTCGCGGCTACTGCTCCGTTGCGCGAAGCTCTCCCTGACCTTTTTGAACGCTATGCCGTAAAAACGTTTCTGGACGCACCCTGCGGAGACTGGACGTGGATGCAACAGGTCGACCTGAATGGCATCAACTATATCGGCGGGGATATCTCGCTAGAGGTCGTTCAATCGGTCCAAGAGCAGCACACGGCCCCGGGCCGAGAGTTCCGGCATCTGGACATAACTTCAGATCCGTTGCCGCAGGCTGATCTGATGATGTGCCGCGATTGCCTGTTCCACCTGAAATGGTGGTTGCGTTGGGCTTTCTTTGAGAATTTCGCCCAAAGCGATATTCCTTTCCTGCTCACGACCAAACATCACGTGTCGAAGAATGCCAAGCTTGGCAACAACGCGGGTTTCAAACTGTTCAATCCCTGCGCTGCGCCCTTCAATTTACCCGAACCGATTGAAGAGATCTGCGAAACAGGCACATTGAACAGCGACCCCGAATTCCTTCAAACCCGTGAAGGCAGGCTGCAACGCTCGATCGCGATCTGGTCCAAAGAGCAAGTGATTGACGCGCTGAAACGGCGTGAGAACGAAACGTGACATGAGAGATTAAGCGAATTGCCACAGCAATGGAGTTTCCCACTGCTGTGCTAACTTTAAACAATACGGAGGCCTAACATGGCAGTCCTTATCGACGAGAATACCAAAGTGATCTGTCAGGGCTTTACCGGCTCGCAGGGCACATTCCACAGCGAACAAGCCATCGCGTATGGCACCAAGATGGTCGGCGGCGTGACCCCCGGCAAAGGCGGGATGGAACATCTTGACCTGCCGGTGTTCAACTCGGTCCACGAGGCCAAGCATGTGACCGACGCCAATGCCAGCGTGATCTATGTGCCGCCGCCCTTTGCGGCTGACTCGATCCTCGAAGCGATTGACGCCGAGATGGAGGTGATCGTCTGCATCACCGAAGGCATTCCGGTTCTGGACATGATGAAGGTGAAGCGCGCGCTGGAAGGCTCGAACTCGCGTCTGATCGGCCCGAACTGCCCCGGTGTCATCACACCCGACGCCTGCAAGATCGGCATCATGCCCGGCCACATCCACAAGCGTGGCTCGGTCGGTGTTGTGTCACGTTCGGGTACGCTGACCTATGAGGCCGTCAAGCAGACCACAGATGTGGGTCTGGGCCAGTCCACCTGCGTGGGTATCGGTGGCGACCCGATCAAAGGCACCGAGCATATCGACGTGCTGGAATGGTTCCTGGCGGATGACGAGACCCACTCGATCATCATGATCGGTGAGATCGGCGGCTCGGCCGAGGAAGAAGCCGCGCAGTTCCTGGCGGATGAGGCCAAGAAGGGCCGCAAGAAGCCAACCGCTGGTTTCATTGCAGGCCGCACAGCCCCTCCGGGCCGCCGCATGGGCCACGCAGGCGCCATCGTCGCCGGCGGCAAAGGCGGTGCCGAGGACAAGATCGAAGCCATGCGCAGCGCCGGTATCGTCGTAGCCGAAAGCCCGGCGCAGCTGGGCGAGGCTGTGTTGGAAGCGATTGGGTAAGCGCGATGGAGCGCCAAAGTATATGCTTTGCGAAGCGGGGGAAAAAGTTCCCTCGCTTTCGGCATGTATTGGCTATTGTTCTTGGCTGCCTGTACTCTGCATCAACAACTGGTGCAAACGCATCGCCCGACTTCTCCAAGCCAACAAAGGACGTAATCGAACTTTGTACTTGGTCGACTGAGGATTCCGTAGCTATTTCTCAAAAGTTTCTTGATAGAGGGTGGAAACGTTTCCGAGCACCCTTCACTGACTCGATGCTGGGGCTCGTCGCAGATGGGTACTTACTGCCTGCTCTTACGTACAAGGATCACAACCCGCTCGAGTTGGATCTGGAAACTGGTGTGTCCACTAACCTTCTCGATCATGTAAACACAATTTCTGAAGGGGCCGAATTAGGACACTATGAAGTGTTGTGGACGGACCAACACCCCAGCGCATTCTTGTTGCTATCTGATCGCAAAGACGAAACTGCTTCCAGCGATAGTTTGGGTTGTAACTATTTTAGCACTTCGACCCATGACGCAACAAAAATAAGAAATGCCATCTGGGCATTCAATATCGAGGACCTAGGCGAAACTCGCGAACGTAAGTACGGTCCTTCTAGGTACCTTTCGGCCACGACTTGGGGATACCCATCAGTCCAAACTAATCTGGAAACGCAGGGTTTGGACAGAAAACCCGTCGAATTGATAAATCGCCCACTTCCAGAACCCGACTTGGGTGCCGGACCCGCAAAAATTTGGTTTTGGAGTTTTGACGAAACAGAATTCAACGAGGCCTTCGGAAGAACGCCTAACACTGCCTTAGCTCTGAACATAACACGTCGCACGATAAGGCAAAAACAATGACCTTCTCTGACGCCATCCGTACCTGTTTCTCCAAGTTCTTCACATTCTCAGGTCGCGCTTCACGGCCCGAATACTGGTTCTTTTTCCTGTTCATCGTGATCTGGAATATCATCGCCGGGATCATCGACTGGCAGTTTTTCACTCAGGTCGCAGTGACCGAAATCGAAACGTCCAAATCCGTCTCGGCCACTTCTTCGCAACCGGTGCAAAGCATCGTCAGCCTGATCGTCTTTTTCCCCCATTTGGCCGTCGCGTGGCGACGGATGCATGATACCGGGCGGAGTGGGCTTTATGCGTTGTTGCCGATCCTTCTGATCCTCGGTGCGCTGGCCGTTCTGATCTTTGGCATCGGCCTTGCCAGCCAGTTTCATGGTGGCACACTGGATATCCTGTTCACACGCGCAACACTTCTTATCGTCATTCCGACACTGTTGGTTCTCATCGTGTCGCCCCTCCTGGTTCTGTGGTGGCTGACCCGCCCCAGCGAACCAGGCACCAACCAATACGGTCCCAACCCATATGAGGTAGCCCAATGACCGAACATTCGCCCAACGACCAATTTCACGCTTCAAGCTTCATGCAGGGGCATAATGCCGAATATCTGGAGCAGCTTTACGCCCAGTACACCAAGAACCCCGGTGCGGTAGACGCCGCCTGGGTCGAGTTTTTCAAAGCCATGGGCGATGAGGCGCCGGATGTGCAGCGCGAGGCCGAGGGGCCTTCGTGGGCGCGCAGTGATTGGCCTCCGATGCCGGCGGATGATCTGACCGGGGCGCTGACCGGTGAGTGGGCCGAGATTGACGCGAAAGCGGCGAGCAAGAAGATCAAAGACAAGGCCGAGGCCAAGGGAGTCGAGGTCAGCGACGACCAAATCAAGCGCGCGGTGCTGGACAGTTTGCGGGCGCTGATGCTGATCCGGGCCTATCGCATCCGGGGTCATCTGGCCGCTGATCTGGACCCGCTGGGGATGCGCGCCGCAAGTACGCATCCTGAGCTGGACCCGAAGACCTACGGCTTCACCGATGCCGATATGGATCGCCCGATCTTCATCGACAATGTGCTGGGCCTGCAGATGGCTAGCATGCGGCAGATCGTCGAGATCGTGAAACGGACTTACTGTGGCACCTTCGCGCTGCAATACATGCATATCTCGAACCCGGAAGAGGCCGCATGGCTGAAAGAACGGATCGAGGGGTACGGCAAGGAAATCGCGTTCACCAAAGAGGGCCGAAAGGCGATTCTGAACAAGATGGTCGAGGCCGAGGGTTTCGAGAAATTCCTGCATGTTAAATACATGGGCACCAAGCGGTTTGGTCTAGACGGTGGCGAAAGCCTGATTCCTGCGATGGAACAGATCATCAAGCGCGGCGGTGCGCTGGGTTTGCAGGACATCGTAATCGGGATGCCGCACCGGGGTCGCCTGAATATTTTGGCCAATGTAATGGGCAAGCCCTATCGCGCCATTTTCAATGAATTCCAGGGCGGCAGCTTCAAGCCCGAGGATGTAGATGGCTCGGGTGATGTGAAATATCACCTCGGCGCATCCAGCGATCGTGAGTTTGACGGCAATTCAGTGCACCTGTCTTTGACCGCAAACCCCTCGCACCTTGAAGCGGTGAACCCGGTGGTTCTGGGCAAGGTGCGCGCTAAGCAGGATCAGTTGAACGACGACGACCGTACCAAAGTGATGGGCATCCTGCTACACGGCGATGCGGCTTTTGCCGGACAGGGTGTAGTGGCCGAAGGCTTTGGCCTGTCGGGCCTGAAGGGGCACAAGACCGGCGGCACCATGCATATCGTGGTGAACAACCAGATCGGTTTCACCACCGCGCCGCATTTCAGCCGCTCCAGCCCGTACCCCACGGATATCGCGCTTATGGTTGAAGCTCCGATCTTCCATGTGAACGGCGACGACCCCGAGGCTGTGGTACATGCCGCCAAGGTGGCGACGGAGTTCCGTCAGAAGTTCCACAAGGACGTGGTTCTCGATATCTTCTGCTATCGCCGATTCGGGCATAACGAGGGCGATGAGCCCATGTTTACCAACCCGATCATGTACAAGAAGATTAAGACCCATAAGACGACGCTGAGCCTTTACACCGAACGTCTGGTCAAGGATGGGTTGATCCCCGAGGGTGAGATTGAAGATATGAAGGCGGCCTTCCAGGCGCATCTGAACGAAGAGTTCGATGCCGGCAAGGATTACAAGCCCAACAAGGCCGACTGGCTGGACGGACGCTGGTCACATCTGGACAAGAACAAAGAAGAATACATGCGCGGCGAAACTGCGATTACGCCGGAAACGCTGGCCGAGATCGGAGCAGCTCTGTCCAACGCGCCAGACGGTTTTGCAATGCACAAAACTGTTGGTCGATTGCTGGAACACAAGAAGCAGATGTTCGAATCCGGCAAAGGCTTTGACTGGGCCACCGGCGAAGCTTTGGCTTTTGGGTCATTGTTGACCGAAGGGTACCCGGTACGTCTATCCGGTCAGGATGCAACACGCGGCACATTCAGTCAGCGTCACTCTGGTTTTGTTAACCAAGAGACCGAAGAACGTTTTTACCCGCTGAACAACGTCCGCGCGGGACAATCGCATTACGATGTGATCGACTCGATGCTGAGCGAATATGCGGTGCTTGGTTTCGAATACGGTTATTCGCTGGCCGAACCCAACGCGCTGGTTCTGTGGGAGGCGCAGTTTGGCGACTTTGCCAATGGTGCGCAGATTATGTTCGATCAGTTCATCAGCTCAGGCGAAAGCAAATGGCTGCGCATGTCCGGTCTGGTCACGCTGCTACCGCACGGGTTTGAGGGCCAGGGCCCGGAACACTCGTCCGCACGGCTGGAGCGGTTCCTGCAGATGTGTGGTCAGGATAACTGGATCGTGGCGAACTGTACGACACCTGCGAACTACTTCCACATCCTGCGCCGTCAGCTGCACCGGACCTTCCGCAAACCGCTGATTCTGGTGACACCCAAGTCACTTCTACGCCACAAGCTGGCGGTCAGCACGACCGAGGATTTCACCACCGGCTCGAGCTTCCACCGGGTATTGTGGGACGACGCACAAAAGGGCAATTCAGACACCAAGCTGGTGGCGGATGACAAGATCAAGCGGGTCGTCATGTGCTCGGGAAAGGTCTATTTCGACTTGCTGGAAGAGCGCGACGCGCGTGCCATCGACGATATCTACCTGATGCGGATCGAGCAATACTACCCCTTCCCCGCGCATTCGCTGATCAACGAGCTTGAGCGATTTAAGGGCGCCGAGATGGTCTGGTGTCAGGAAGAGCCCAAGAATCAGGGGGCCTGGACCTTTATCGAGCCCAATATCGAATGGGTGCTAACCCGTATCGGTGCCAAGCATCAACGCCCGGTCTATGCCGGTCGTGCAACATCTGCCTCACCCGCGACGGGTCTGGCCAGCCAACACAAAGCCCAACAAGAAGCGCTGGTGAACGAAGCGCTGACCATTGAAGGAAAGTAAACGATGACGATTGAAGTTCGTGTTCCCACGCTGGGCGAGTCTGTCACCGAAGCCACCGTTGCGACTTGGTTCAAAAAACCCGGCGATGCAGTCGCTGTAGATGAAATGCTGTGTGAGCTTGAGACCGACAAGGTTACGGTTGAGGTTCCTTCCCCTTCCGCTGGCACCATGGGAGAGATTGTTGCGGCCGAAGGTGAAACGGTTGGGGTCGATGCCTTGCTGGCGACAATCACAGCTGGCGAAGGGGCGGCACCTGCTCCGGCAGCGGCGGCCCCGGCCCCGGCGGCTGCAGCTCCGACCGCATCGGGTGGCAGTGTAGACGTGATGGTGCCGACGCTGGGCGAATCCGTGACCGAGGCGACCGTTTCGACATGGTTCAAAAAGGTCGGCGACAGCGTGGCGCAAGATGAGATGCTATGCGAGTTGGAGACCGACAAGGTTTCGGTCGAGGTTCCGGCCCCGGCAGCTGGCGTTCTGGCCGAGATCGTAACGCCCGAAGGCGCAACGGTGGACGCAACCGCAAAATTAGCGGTGATCTCGGGCGCGGCAGCCGGTGTAGCGCCTGCACCAGCAGCGGCGGCCCCTGCTCCGGCGGCGGCCAGCACCGGCAAGGATGTGTCAAACGCGCCGTCTGCAGAGAAAGCTATGGCCGAGGCCGGTCTGACTGCCGATCAGGTCACCGGCACCGGTCGCGATGGCCGCATCATGAAAGAAGACGTGGCCAAAGCGGTTGCAGTTGCTACGGCCCCAGCGCCTGCGGCGGCTGTGCCCGCCCCCGCTGCCCAAGCTCCGCGTGCGCCTGTAGCTGCGGAAGATGCCTCACGCGAGGAACGTGTGCGCATGACACGTCTGCGCCAGACCATTGCCAAACGTCTGAAGGACGCACAGAACACCGCCGCAATCCTGACCACCTTTAACGAAGTCGACATGACCGAGGTCATGGCCCTGCGTAACCAGTACAAAGACCAGTTCGAGAAGAAGCACGGCGTGCGTCTGGGTTTCATGTCCTTCTTCACCAAGGCCTGCTGTCACGCACTGAAAGAAGTGCCAGAGGTGAATGCCGAGATCGACGGCAATGACATCGTCTACAAGAACTTCGTGCATATGGGTGTGGCCGCCGGCACGCCTCAGGGTCTGGTGGTTCCAGTCATTCGGGATGCGGACTCGATGTCTTTCGCAGCGATCGAGAAAGCCATCGCCGAGAAGGGTAAGCGCGCCCGTGACGGCAAGCTTTCGATGGCGGAAATGCAGGGCGGTACGTTCACGATCTCGAATGGAGGCGTCTACGGCTCGCTGATGTCTTCACCGATCCTGAACCCGCCACAATCGGGCATTCTGGGAATGCACAAGATTCAGGATCGTCCTATGGTCATCAATGGTGAGATCAAAATCCGCCCGATGATGTATCTGGCTCTGTCCTATGATCACCGTATTGTTGACGGCAAGGGTGCGGTGACGTTCCTTGTCCGTGTAAAAGAGGCGCTGGAAGACCCGCGCCGCCTGCTGATGGATCTGTAAGATGGCGACCCATGTACTCTGGCAGGCCGATGTGGCCGATTTCGATGCCTGGCTGAAGGTGTTCCGCGAGGATCAACCGATGCGCAAGGCTGCGGGTATCCGCGACCTGCATGTCTGGCGCGATCCGGATCAACGGGATCATGCGATAGCCATGTTCGAGGTTATGGATCTGGATAAGGCCAAAGCCTTTTTTGGGTCCGAAGAACTGGCGATGCACCATGAACGCGGCGGCATTGCGCATATCTCGATCAAGCTGCTGGAACCCGTTTGAAATAGACTACGTCGCCCCTGTCCGGGCGACGTAATGTGATTTCTACCCAGCTATCTTGGGCTATTAGGTTAACGAAGTAACTGGCTAAACTTGCTCTTATGGAAAGACTCTCGAACCTACTTGGGATCATTGAGAAGATTGTGATTATTCTTGTGGCGATTGCCGCGCTATTCCCAATGTATCAATGGATAGCCGAAACTGACATGCGCGTGCTTCAGCGCACTACAGAGGTTATAAAAGCTGTGGAATACTGCGAAGAGTTTAGAGAGCAATCGTCCCAAGGGAATATGAATCTAGCTGAGATCGACTTTAAAGAAGAAGTTTGCAGTGTGATCTACACTCAGCTGAACTCGTGGTACCAAGATGTTTTCGATAGCTAGCTTGGATCATATTGCAAGACGCCGTTCCGAAGGGTGGACAGCTCAGCGCCAAAATAACCTCGTCCCGCTCAAGAACATAGGCGATATACAAAAACACTGGCTTGGGAACTGAGTCGGATTTCGGAAGGAAAAAAACGCATGTCTCAATATGACGTCATCGTAATCGGCGCCGGGCCCGGCGGCTATGTCTGCGCCATCCGCTGCGCCCAACTGGGCCTTAAAACCGCAGTTGTCGAGGGGCGTGAGACGCTGGGTGGGACCTGCCTGAACGTCGGCTGTATCCCTTCCAAAGCGCTGCTGCATGCCAGCCATCAGTTGCACGAGGCTGAACACAACTTTGCGAAGATGGGTTTGAAGGGGAAATCACCTTCGGTCGATTGGAAGCAGATGCAGGCCTACAAGGACGAGGTCATCGATGGCAACACCAAGGGCATCGAGTTTCTGTTCAAGAAGAACAAGATCGACTGGCTGAAAGGTTGGGGATCGATCCCTGCTGCGGGCAAGGTCAAGGTTGGCGATGAGGTTCATGAGACCAAGAACATCATTATCGCGTCGGGCTCTGAGCCGTCGGCACTGCCTGGCGTCGAGGTTGACGAAAAGGTCGTGGTGACTTCGACCGGCGCGTTGTCTCTGGGCAAAGTTCCCAAGAAAATGATTGTGATCGGTGCCGGTGTGATCGGGCTTGAATTGGGCTCGGTTTACAGCCGTCTGGGTGCCGAGGTGACGGTGATCGAATTCCTCAAGGAAATCACGCCGGGCATGGACCCTGAGGTTCAGAAGACCTTCCAGCGCATCCTCAAGAAACAGGGACTGAAATTTGTCATGGGCGCTGCGGTGCAAAAGACCGAGGCGACCAAGACCAAAGCCAAGGTAACCTACAAGCTGCTCAAAGATGACAGCGAGCATGTTATCGATGCCGATACGGTGCTGGTGGCCACCGGGCGCAAGCCATATTCGGATGGTCTGGGGCTGGACGCTCTGGGCGTCGAGATGACCCCGCGCGGCCAGATCAAGGTCGGTAGTGATTGGCAGACCAACGTGCCGGGCATCTACGCCATCGGCGACGTGACCGAAGGCCCGATGCTGGCCCACAAGGCTGAGGATGAAGGCATGGCCGCCGCCGAGCAGGTTGCAGGCAAGCATGGTCATGTGAACTATGGTGTCATTCCGGGGGTCATCTACACATGGCCCGAAGTAGCCAATGTCGGTGAGACCGAAGCGACGCTTAAGGAACAAGGCCGCGCCTACAAGGTTGGAAAATTCATGTTCATGGGCAATGGCCGCGCCAAGGCAAACATGATGACGGATGGCTTTGTGAAAATTTTGGCAGACGAGGAAACCGACCGCATTCTGGGCGCGCATATCATCGGCCCGGCGGCTGGTGACCTGATCCACGAGGTCTGCGTAGCGATGGAATTCGGTGCCTCAGCCGAAGATCTGGCCCTGACCTGCCATGCGCACCCGACCTACTCTGAAGCGGTGCGCGAGGCCGCTCTGGCGTGTGGCGACGGACCAATTCATAGCTGAAGAAACGACCCCGGCGGCTATTTCGCCGGGGTCAACCACGCCTCAAGATAGACCTTGAGCCTGTCACTGAAGCTTGTTGAGGCATGCAGCGCGCAAAACCTCAGCGACATTGCCTGAATGGCGAAGGCCTGCACCCCTTCGGCCAGAAGCTCAGTTGGAACATCCTTGCGGACATCCGCATCTTCCAGCCACATCATCACAACGCGAAAATACCGTTCAAAGAAATAGGCGATCGGGCCGATCTCGGCGATGGCGGTTGCACCAGAATACCTTATGAGCAGGTCGAATACATAGCGTTCAACCGTCATGAAACTGTGTACGGGTTCCAGAGCTGCGATGATATCGGGCACTGAATTTGGGGGCTTCCTGGCCTCGGCCTCATCAAGGTAGGCATTCAGTTTTTTCGCTAACAGGATTTCCATCAACGCATCCTTGTCGCGAAAATGCGCAAAGAATGTCCCCTTGGCCACGCCTGCGGCCTGAACCACCTCTTCCACGCGCAGAGCTTCATACCCACCCTTCTGAATCACGCCCTCAGCGGCAGAGATCAGACCCGCACGCGTTTTGAGAGTTCGCTTTTGAATCGGCTTTTGCATAGCGCTTGTTTGCACATAATATGACCGTGGTCAAATTTAATATTGACCACGGTCATTTTTTGATCATACAAAGTGACCACGGTCAATTTTAGGAGAATCGTTATGCCGACCAAAAAGATACTTGTCCTCAATGGGCATCCCGCAGAAAGCAGCCTGTCACGCACCTTTGCGCAAACCTACGCAGATGCGGCAGAGGCCAAAGGGCACGAGGTTCGGATGGTGCATCTGAGCGATCTGCATTTCGATCATGATTTCGGCCAGGGCAATTATGAAAAATTCAAACCGCTTGAGCCCGTGCTTGAACAAGTATTGCAGGACATCGAATGGAGCGATCACCTGGTTCTGACCACGCCGATGTGGTGGGGTGGTCTGCCAGCCAAACTAAAAGGGCTGATCGACCGCACATTCATACCGGGTCGGACATTCGATACACGGAACACCACGAAGATCGGCTTTCCTGCCCCGATGCTGACCGGGCGCACCGCAAGGGTGATCCTGACATCAGATACGCCGGGCTGGTTTATGCGCCTGATCTATCGGCAAGCGCTGCTGCGGCAGCTTCGCGATCAGGTTCTGGGCTTTGTCGGATTCAAACCGACCCGCTTTACCTACTTTGCCGGCGCAAGCTATCCAAAACCCGGAAGTGTCGAGCGTTGGATCGACAAAGTGGCCAGAATGGGGGCCGCCGCGCTTTGAAACTACAATGTGGGAAAGGCTCTACCACATGGTTTTGGCGGCGCGGGCACCCCATTCCTGATCATATTGCGCGCCGCCCTCTTCACCCGATGTCATTTCAGACAGAATCTCGCCAACACTTGGAAGGCCATCGGTTTCATCACGCCCGCTCCATGTCGCTGCCCGCATCAAAGCGCGGGCGCATTGAGTGTAGATTTCAGATATATCGATCACGATGACAGTCGCGGGTTGTTTTCCATGTTTCTCAAAACGGGCCCGCAAATCATCATCTGCAGTGAGGTGAGCGGCCCCATTCACGCGAACCACATTGTTCGAACCAGGGACCAAGAACATTAGCGATACACGCGGATCACGCACAATATTACGTAATGAATCCAAACGGTTGTTTCCCCGCCAGTCCGGCAGAACCAGGGTGCCCGGGTCTAGCTCCAAAACCACCGGCCCATCGTCTCCACGCGGGCTGCCATCGACCCCTTCAGGGCCTACGGTGCTGAGGATGCAGAGGCGGGACGCCATGATCCATTTGCGATAGAGCGGAGTTAACCGCCGTGCCACCTTACGTGTGGCGGCTACACCCGGAATACCATAAAGCGCTTCGAGTGCGACGATATCCTTAATGAACTCCATCCGGTTCAAACCCCACTTCTCGCATCAATTCGTTGGACCGCGTCTCGATCACGTTTTCCAGCCGCTTCAGAAAGTCATTCCGCACAACGCCGGGTTCGATTGGACTAAGGAAATCGACAATCGCCGTGCCCGGCTTGCGCATGACACCGGTTCTAGGCCAGAAGACGCCTGCATTGGTGGCAACGGGCACGCACGGAAACCCGAGCCCTTCATACAGAACCGCCGTTCCGACCTTGTAAGGCTTGTGCACCCCTGGCGCGACACGCGTACCCTGCGGGTAGATCACCAACTGACCGGGTTCGCTGAACTCGCGCGCGACATCCTTGACCATTTTGGCAACCGCCGCCCCCCGTTTGCCGCGATTGACCGGTATGCAGCCAAGTCGACGTGCGTACATGCCGATGATCGGCGTCCACAGAAGCTCTCGTTTCATGATGAACTTGCCATGCGGAATGGCGCTGAAAATAATGATGATATCCAGAAACGACTGATGCTTGGCGCCGATCACGACTTCACCATGCGGCACGTCTCCTCGCACCTCGCAGCGAATACCGACCATCCACCGGGCCAACCACATCGTCGTGCGCGCATAGGTCTTGCAGGCCTGCAAAGCACCCCGTTTGGAAAACAGCGCATAAGGTGCAAAGACAATCCCGAGGATCAGCATCCAGGCATAGATGGTGATCATGAAGATCAGCGACCGGACCCATTGAATGGCCAAGAACATCACGAAAGCTCCTTCAATTTGCGCTGTGCGGCTGACCATGTGGCCAGAAACGCTACGGCCGCGCCCAACACCGGTATCAGCGCGGGCAGGACCCAACCGATACCCTGAAACCCGAGACCTGTCAGAAAGCCACCCGCGTCCGAAGCTTCGGGGAGCAGCAATACACCGGTCATGCCCAGCAAAGTGCCAACCGCCGCCCCGAACAGCGCGCGAAAGGTAAATCGGCGCACGAAGGCTCCGGCGATGAACCGATCGCGCGCGCCGACCTGACGCAGAACCTCGATGATCTGCGCGTTGGCCGCAAGCGAGGCATTCGCAGCGAGGGTGATCATTGCGGCGGTCGCCCCACCGATCAGAAGGATTGAAATCCAGCCCAGTCGGCGCAGAGACATGGCTGCACCAACCAATGGCTCGCGCCAGCGGGAGTGATCATCCAAGACCGCGCCCGGCACCTCGGCACTCAAACGCAGGCGTAGTCCCGCCGCATCCAACCCCGGCTCCCCTTCGACAATTTCGATCAGTTGCGGTATTGGAAGAGTGTCCAGGGGCAGGTCCGGACCAAACCACGGCGACAACAACGATGCCTGCTCTTCTTCCGTCAGGGCACGGGCCGAGGCGACGCCCGGCGTTTGCCCCAATATATTCAAAGCCGCTTCGGTCTGTGCCGCCCGCTGTTCGGCGGGCGCATTGATCCGCAAGGTCGCAGCCCCCGCAAGTTCGGATGCCCAGCGGTCTGCCAGTCGGCCTGAGGCCAGAGACAATGCAAGTGCAAACACCGCCAGAAACGCCATCGCACCTGAAACAAACAAGGTAAGCTGCGCGGTGAAGCCAGTGGGCGGCACCACGCGGTCAGCGCGTGTGTCACGGCGCAATAGATTGCGGACGTTCCCGTTGCTCATAGATCTGCCCCCGCAAGCTGCAAGCGGCGCTGAGCAATCCGCAATACGCGGGCTTGCACCTGGCTTTTGGCCGCCCGGATCAAGCTCAGATCATGCGTCGCGATCAGTACGGTTTTTCCCATCCGGTTCAATTCGATCAGCAGATGCAGCAAGCGTTGGGACATCTCCCAATCCACATTGCCCGTGGGCTCGTCCGCAAGCACCACATCAGGTGACAGAATAACGGCGCGGGCCAGAGCAGCACGCTGGCGTTCACCACCCGAAAGTTCGGGGGGATGAGCTTCAAGCCTGCTTCCGAGCCCGACCCATCCCAGAAGCTCGGTCAGATTTTCCTGTGCGCCGTTCTCGGCGCGCCCCGAAACCATCAGTGGAAGTGCCACGTTTTCCGCCAGCGTCATGTGATCCAGAAAGCGACAGTCCTGATGCACCACACCGATCCGACGGCGCAGCAAGGCCATCTGATCCCGGTCCATTCTGGCGATATCTTCGCCAAAGGCAATCAGCCTGCCCGAGGTCGGCAGCAACGCACCATAACAGAGTTTCAGCAATGTGGTCTTGCCCGCACCTGACGGACCGGTCAGGAAGTGGAACGAACCCGGCTGCAATTGCAGCGATACATCGCTCAGCAATTCGCCGCCGCCATAATTGTAGCTGATGTTGTCCAGCTCGATCACGCCTGCCCCCATTGTTCTGCTCACCTCTTGCCCGAGCGCAGCGGTGGATTCAATGCCTCGGGCGGGGCCAATTGGCGACACTTGGCCCGCGAAACCGAAAACACGCTTTGCTGTTGGGTCTTAACGGAATATCATCTCTTAAAAAACTATTATCAGGCCAGCTTTGGAGGCCAGGAGGCAGAATGCGTTTAACGTGCCCGAATTGCAGCGCTCAATACGAAGTCCCGGACGAAGTGATCCCTGAGAGCGGGCGCGAAGTTCAATGCTCGAACTGTGAAGAAACCTGGTTTCAGGCCAAGCATCCGGTTGCCAGTTCGGCGGAGCCTGCGCCGGAAGCAAAGCCTGAGGAGGCCACTGCCGAACCGGAAGAGATCGCGGTAGAGGATGCGCCAAAGCCTGAGGCGCCCGAGAAAGAACCTGAAACAGCAGACGAGCCGGCTGTTGGCAACGTAGATCCGGCGGTTTCCAGTATTCTCAAAGAAGAAGCGGCCCGTGAGGCCGAGCTGCGTGAACGCGAAGGTAGCACTCTGGAAAGCCAGCCCGATCTGGCTTTGGATCCACCTGAAGAACCAAAGGTCAAACCCAAACGGCCCTCCGCTACAGAAACCGCCGCAGATGCAGGACAGAAAGATGAGTTGCCGGATGTCGAGGCGATAAACTCGGGGCTACGCAGCGATTTGACATCCGATGATACAGAGGCTGCCGCTTCATCCCGTAAATCCGGTGGTTTCATACGCGGCTTTGCCCTAATCATTATCATCGGTGTTATTCTGTTTTTGATCTATGGCAACGCAAATCAGATCAGCGAGGCAGTTCCGCAAGCCGATCCTGTGCTGAAATCATACGTCTCAATGGTGGATCAAGCACGACTGTGGCTTGAAACCCAGACTGGTGGAGCGACGCAGAACTAAAGCGCTGTTCCTTTTGACTGGAAACACGCGTTAGACCTTAGGGATAGGCAGCGTGTTTGGATTCAAGTCAGACACATATCGCGCTGGTTCCGTCAGAATCTTTCAAGCAGGCGTTTGAGGTATTCCAGTTCGATCTGGGGTCTGTCCTGTTCACCGGTACGGCGGCGGATTTCGTCGAGCAACTCGCGCGCACGGCGATAGACATCCTCACCTTGCAGCAGGTTATCATCGGTCGAAATCGAACCCGCAGTGCCCGGCGCGCGGCCCAATGGGTCGCGGTTGTTGGCCTGCATATCTCCTGCTTCCGTGCCTTGCCCCGGCTGGTTCTGCTGGTTTTGCGCCATGGCTTCGCCCAAGGATCGCATCCCTTCGCGCAGGGCCTCCATCGCCTCGGACTGACGATCGATCGCCTCGGCCAGATCATCGCTGCGCAGGGCGTCCTCGGCATCGTCCATGGCGCGACCGGCGCGCCCCAACGCTTCGCGCGCGGCGTCTCCTTCAGGTGTCCCACCGCCGGGCAGACCCTGTTCCTGTCGTCTAAGTTCATCTCGCAAGGCCTGCTGACGATCCGCCAATGATCCCTGACCCTGCTGGCCCTCACCCGCCTGATCCTGACCTTGGCCTTGACCACCTTGTCCTTCATGGCTCTGGCCACGTCCCAAGCCACCGCTGCGGCCCTCATTCCCCTGACTTTCACCGGACTGAGCGCCGGGATTGAATTGTTCTTGCAGATCGCGGAATGCCTGATCGCTCAGCCCCTGTTGTTCGCGCAGAGTCTCAGCCAACCCTTCCATGGCTTGCTGGCCTTCGGATTGGCCACCCTGACCCTGCCCTTGCGTGACGCGCATATTTTCCATCATCTGCTGGAACTCTTCCAGCGCCTGCTGCGCCTCGGCCATACGGCCCTGTTCCATCAGTTCCTGAATGCGGTCCATCATCCGCTGCAGGTCGTCCTGCGTCATCTGTATGGATTCGCCACTTTGACCCTGCTGACGTTCGTCGCCTCCGTTTTCCTGAGCCAAACGCTGAAGCTGGCGCATATAATCCTGCGTCGCTTCACGCAGTTCCTGCATCAGCTCAGCAATTTCTTCATCACTGGC
This sequence comes from Ruegeria sp., assembly GCA_040829945.1. Taxonomy (GTDB): domain Bacteria; phylum Pseudomonadota; class Alphaproteobacteria; order Rhodobacterales; family Rhodobacteraceae; genus Ruegeria. The sequence goes on along the minus strand of JBFOLN010000002.1, from coordinate 54,673 downwards.
ACCGTTCTTCATCGCCTCGGTCAAGCGCTCCTGCGCGCGGCGCATCCGTTCCAACGCATCGGCCAGCGTTCCATCCTCTATCAGAACGGCCAAATCCCAAAGGGCTTGCGCAATCTCTTCCTGCTGTTTGACATTCAATGCACCGTACTGGTCGAAGGCCTCCAACCGGCGCAGCACCACACGCAAGCGCAGATACGCCGTTTCCGAGCGGAACAAATCCTCTGGCAGGTGCGACACCGCACGCAACAACTGCGACACACGCAGCGCGTTTTCGCGGGACCAGAGCAGATCGCGCCGTTGCTCGATAACCGCGGCGGCCAGCGGATCAAAGAAGCGCCGCGCAGGTAGATCGGTCAGATAGGGCTCTGCGACCGTCTCCTGATCCGCCGCATCAACCGCCATGAGAGTGATTTTCACTGGCAGATGCGCCCACGGGTGCTGCGAAAAATCCTCGATCAGGTCTTCGGTAAAATCAGTTCGCTCGCCAGTAATCGGCATCGGGAGCTCAACAGAGATAGCTTCGCGCGGCTCCGGTTCAGTGGACAGGCCAAAGGAACGGTCTACGGCCGTCAAATCCAGCTCGATCCGGGCGGACCCCGAGACTATTCCGTAATCATCCGCCGCAGAAAACGGCAGTTTCATCTGACCGCCCGCCTCAGCTTTAGCCGAACCTGCGACTTCGATCTGAGGTGCGGTGTCCGCCAGAATATCCAGTGCCCAGTCGCGCCCTGCCGGGCCATTAATCCGTAACTGGCCCGAACGTTCAGCGACAAAATCCTGTTCCGGTTCCGTTGCCGCCTCAGTTCCAAGCGGCGTTGTGGTTTCGGTCAGACTATGCGCACCAATTTCACCATAAAACCGCAACGTGATACGGCTGCCCTTGGGTACGGTTAGCTTCGGGTCAGTCTGATCGGCAAGATAAAGCGTTGGCAGACCTGTATAGCGCGGCGGCTCAACCCAGCCTTCCCAGCTTGGGCCCTGACCGGCCACAGCTGCGCCCGGAGTCATGTCCGCCACCGACCCAATCCGCCAGAACGATCCGAATAGTAATCCGACGACGAGCGCCAGCAACGCGGCGTAGCGCAACGCATAGGGATCGCGGGATGCCAGCTGTAGGTCAGGTTTCACGGGTTCGGCCAGCGAAGCACGTTCGGCCATGCGCAATTGATGTGCTCTCCAAAGCGCCACCGAATCCGCGTCCATGTTACCAATGGCCTGATTATCAATCAGAGCCTGTATCGGACGCCCGGGCAACGTTTCATCCAACCGAACCAATGCCTCAGCGCGTGTTGGGAAACGAATTCGCCTAGCGCCGAAAATCAAAGCCACGATCAGCCCGATCAGTCCAATTCCAGCGGAGATCCATACGGTTTCGATTCGGACGAGATCCTGCAGCCCAAGCATCAGGGCCGCCAACAATGTCATCAATATCGAGAAAAAGGGCCAGAAGGCGCGCAGCACCTGCTCAGCCAGCATCCCTGCGTGTGTCAGCCACAGGGTCAGTCTTGGAATCGGCAGGTTCTGGTTTTCGCGCAAGGCGGGCCTCCTGATCGGCCCACGCGCCTATCGCGTCAGAGCCACTCTGGTATGGTATCGCGGTTTATGATTTCGTCAAAGCTTGGGCGTTCACGAATTACGGCAAATTGATCCCCATTCACCAGAACTTCGGGGATCAAAGGTCGGGTATTGTATTCGCTGGACATTACTGCGCCATAAGCCCCCGCGCTGCGGAAAGCGATCAGATCGCCCGATTTCAGGGGCGGCATGTTGCGCTGTTTGGCAAAGGTATCACCGGATTCGCAGACCGGACCAACGATGTCATAGGGCGTTTGCTCTACTCCAACAGCGGGTTCTTCCACCGCTACGATGTCATGATATGCTTCATACATCGCAGGACGGATCAGGTCATTCATCGCGCCGTCGAGAATCAGAAAATCGCGGTCTTCTCCCGATTTGATGTAGATGACTTTCGAGACCATCAGCCCCGCATTCCCAGCGATCAATCGGCCGGGTTCGATTTCGATCTCGCAACCCAAATGACCCAGTGTTTTCTTGATCATCGCGCCATATTCGACCGGCAACGGTGGTGCGTCGTTTGATCTTGTATAGGGAATGCCCAAGCCACCGCCCAGATCGAGGCGGCGGATGTTATGACCTTCGTCACGCAAACGCTCTGTCAGTTCTGCGACTTTGTTATAGGCCAGCTCAAAGGGTTCCAGTTCGGTCAATTGCGAACCGATATGAACGTCGATCCCGATCACTTCCAGCCCTGGCAGGCTAGCGGCCAGCGCATAGACTTCGGACGCGCGCGAAATCGGGATGCCGAACTTATTCTCGGATTTACCAGTAGCGATCTTGGCATGGGTCTTGGCATCCACATCCGGATTCACCCGAACGGTGATCGGCGCAACTTTGCCCAGTTCCACTGCGACCGCATTGATCACCTGCATCTCGGGCTCAGATTCGACATTGAACTGACGGATACCGCCTGTCAGAGCCGTGCGAATCTCATCCACCGTTTTGCCGACGCCCGAAAAGACGATCCTGTCGCCCGGAACGCCTGCTGCCTTGGCGCGTAGATATTCTCCGCCCGAGACCACATCCATTCCCGCACCGGCCTGCGCCAGCGTTTTCAGAATTGCCTGATTGCTTGCCGCCTTCATCGCATAGCAGACAAGATGGTCGGTGCCTTCAAGCGCGTCATCGAACAGCTTGAAATGCCGCAGCAGGGTTGCCGTCGAATAGACATAGAACGGAGTTCCGACCGCGGCCGCGATTTCGGAAACTGGGACATCCTCGGCGAAAAGCGCGCCGTCGCGGTAGAGAAAATGATCCATACCGCGCGCTTAGACCAAAAGCGCCCTGCGGATCAATGGATTCCGAGCAGGCCGCGTGACCGTGTCACTTCCGTGTCGAAACACCAACCCGACCATAGCCCGAAACCGAGACCCCGGATCCGCTTGGCGAGGCCGATGGTTCTGTTCGTGGTGCTTGAGATGGGTCACAGGCTGCGAGTACGGCAAGGCAGAGGATCAGGCCGACAGTTCTCATGCTAAATCTCTTTGTGATTGAAGCGGGTTACATCGCAGATGGGTAGACGATCGGCAAATTGCAATCTCGGTGCTTCAGAGCCCGAGATAAACCCCCAGCCCACCGCGGCTGAGGCCGAGCCCCACGCCACCATAGGTGCCGCTGCTTCCCACGCCGACGCTAGCACTCATGGTGGGTTGTATCGGTTCGCCATCCGCACCACACCCGGCCAGAGCCACCGCCGCAGAAATCAACAGCAACACGCGTAGTACCCGCATCACACCAGCGCCTTCCATCGTTTGATCTGGGCACGCACCTGATCCGGTGCCGTACCGCCATAGGACTGGCGAGAGTTTACCGAATTTTCGACCGTAAGAACAGAATAGACATCATCCGTGATGTCTGCGTGAACCGATTGCATGTCCTCAAGCCTCAGATCGGGCAGGTCACAGCCCTTGCTTTCGGCCATGGCGACCAGCGACCCGGTGACGTGGTGTGCATCGCGGAAAGGCAGGCCCAGCACCCGCACGAGCCAATCGGCCAGATCGGTCGCGGTGGAAAAACCTGAGCCTGCTGCGGCAGCAAGGCTTTCGCGGTTGGCGGTCATATCTTTGACCATGCCTTCCATCGCCGCCAGCGCCAACATCCAGTTGTCTGCAGCGTCAAAGACCTGTTCCTTGTCTTCCTGCATGTCCTTGGAATAGGTCAGCGGCAGGCCCTTCATCACCATCATCAGGCCGGTGTTGGCCCCAAAGATGCGACCGACTTTGGCGCGGATCAATTCCGCCGCGTCTGGGTTTTTCTTTTGCGGCATGATTGACGAGCCGGTTGAGAAGCGGTCAGACAGCGACACAAATCGGAACTGGGCCGAGGACCAGATCACAAGCTCTTCGGCGAACCGCGACAAATGCATCGCGCAGATCGAAGCGGTGGACAGAAATTCCAGTGCGAAATCACGGTCGCTGACGGCGTCCAGCGAGTTGGCAGCAGGGCGGTCAAAGCCCAGCGCCTCAGCCGTCATGTGCCGATCGATCGGAAAGGAAGTTCCAGCCAATGCTGCAGCACCCAGAGGAGATTCGTTCATCCGCGCACGGGCATCGCGGACGCGGGACAGGTCGCGACCAAACATCTCGACATAGGCCATCATGTGATGGCCCCATGTGACGGGTTGCGCGGTTTGCAGGTGGGTAAAGCCTGGCATAACCCAATCAGCACCTGCCTCAGCCTGCGCCAATAGCGCGCGGATCAGGGCCAGAAGGCCGGTTTCTGCGGCATCCAGCTGATCACGCACCCAAAGTTTGAAATCGGTCGCGACCTGATCATTCCGGCTGCGACCCGTGTGTAAACGGCCCGCAGGCTCTCCGATCACTTCTTTCAGTCGCGCCTCGACATTCATGTGAATGTCTTCCAGCGCGGTCGAGAACTGAAATTCTCCGTTCTGGATTTCTGACAAAACGGTGAACAGGCCTTCCCGAATGGCCTGTGCATCACTATCAGTAATAACGCCCGTGGCAGCCAGCATGGCGGCATGGGCGCGCGAGCCTGCGATGTCTTGGGCTGCCATCCGCTGATCGAACCCGATCGAGGCATTGATTGCCTCCATGATCGCATCTGGACCGGCGGCAAAGCGGCCGCCCCACATCTGGTTCGAAGATTGATCGGTCATGTAAGAAAACCCGGAGTTGATATGCGCCTATTTCGTCTGATCCCCCTTTATATGGCCCTTGCGCTGGGTGCAAACGCCGCTTTGGCAACGGATGCCGAGACCTTGGGTCCGCTGCGCGATGGCACGTTGAAACGGCTGATCCTGCATAGCGAGCCCAAGCCGGTGAAAGTGGTTGAGTTCGAGTTGGAAGATGATGGTGGCAAAGGGTCACTGGCCGACTACAAGGGCAAGTATGTGCTGCTGAACTTCTGGGCCACATGGTGCGCGCCTTGCCGCAAAGAAATGCCGCAGATCTCAGAGCTGCAGGAAGAATTCGGCGGTGATAAGTTCGAGGTTCTGACCTTGGCAACCGGGCGCAACACACCTGCAGGGATCAAGAAGTTCTTTGACGAAAACGGTATCGACAACCTGCCGCGCCACCAAGATCCGAAACAGGCGGTTGCACGCGAAATGGGGGTGATTGGTCTGCCGATCACTTTGATTATCGATCCCGATGGCAATGAGATCGCTCGGCTGATCGGTGATGCCGAGTGGAACTCGGATAGCGCGAAGTCGATTATCTCGGCACTCGTCAACGGCGAAAGCTAAGCAATATATGACTTTTTTGGGATTTGTGCTAACCTCCTGACATTTGATTTAGGGGGAATAGCCAATGAACCGTTTTGCTTTGATTGGGACATTGATTGCAACAATAGCTGCTGCAGGTATCGCGCAGGCAGATTACAAACGCATCAAAACCGGATCTCAGTTCAGCGCAGACGTGGTCGGAAAAAAACTGGTCGATGATCAGGGCAATGTGTTTGTTGCTAACGCAGATGGCACCATTTCGGCAAAGCTCGTAAGCGGAAAAAAATTTAGCGGCAGCTGGGTATGGAATAAGAAATTCTGGTGCCGCAATGGTGTTTTGGATGGCAAAGCGCTTGGCACGGACTGTCAGGTTTTCGAGATTGACGGAAACTCAATCAGAATGACGCGAAAAAAAGGTAAAGGCAGCACGACCATATACTCGCTTCAATGATCGTTGGAACCACGCCTTCGGGATTCGTGATATACTAAGCTCTAGCCTCGGCAACGAGGTTAGCCAATCGAAGTATTCGAACTGGGGACGACGATGAAACCTGTAGTATTACTAATCGGGCGTCTGCCGAACGTAATTGGCAACGTGGCGCAACAATTGGATCACCTGCCAATTCAATGGCTGGGCGCGCATGATCAGGATGAGGTACGGCGGCAGCTGGACGCGGAACCGCGGATCGCCTGTGCGATCATGGGCGCGGGTCTTGATGACAAAACACGCGGAGAAATGGTGGGCATCATCGCGGCGCGCAGACCCGATATCTGCATCCATCTCAAAGATCGGGCCTCTGGCCCCGACGGCCTGATGCCATTCGTGGCACGCATCGTTCAGCACGAGATTCTGGAAAGTCTGGAAAGCGGCTGACGCCACGCCACCTTTGACAGACAAATCGCCCGCTTGCAGGTTATCTGCAGGAGGACGGAATGCCGCTGGAAATACTATTGATCCTCGTCGTCGGCGGCATTGCCGGGGTCACCTTGCTGCTGCATCTTACGGGCAAGTCCCGCTTGCATGTGCTGACATCTGAGACGGCGCAGGAGCAGTGGCAGCGTCACTTTCCCGACGATATCGTCATCGACGTGACCGTTGCTCATGACAGTCACACCGCCCTTGTGCGTACCGAAACCGGAGCCGGCCTGCTGTGGTCCTTTGGGGCTGATACCGTGGCCCGACATTTGCGGGAATTCGATTGGCTGGAGCACCCCGAGGGCTTTGAATTCCGGTTCCATGATTTCAGCACCCCTAGGGTCATCATCCACCTCGACGAGACCGAACGCCAGCACTGGCAGCAGCTGATGGATCCCGCATGACCGATCACGTGACCTTTCCCGACGCGGTGCAATGGGCCGTGCCCTTTTTCATCGCTGCCATTCTGGCCGAATTCCTGTGGATCGCCATCAAGGGCCGAGGCGGGCGGTATGAAACGCGCGACGCCGTGACCTCTCTGATCATGGGGGCGGGAAACATTGCCTCGGGCTTTTTGCTTGGCTTCATTGCTTATGCGTTTTTCGTGTGGCTGTGGCAGATTACGCCACTGAACTTGGGTACTTCGATCCCAGTTATCGTCTTGTGCTTTGTGCTGGACGATCTGCGCTATTACTGGGTGCACCGGTTCGGGCACCGCATCCGCTGGGTCTGGGCCAGTCACGTGAACCACCACAGCTCGCAGCATTACAACCTGACAACAGCGCTGAGGCAGACCTGGACCTATACGTTCACCTTCATGATGGTAGTGCGAGCACCGCTTATCCTATTGGGATTCCATCCAGCAATGGTTCTGTTTGTCGGGGGCCTGAACCTGATCTATCAATTCTGGATTCACACCGAGGCCATCGGAAAAATGCCCCGCTGGTTCGAGGCCGTCATGAATACGCCCAGCCACCATCGCGCCCATCACGGGCGGAACGCGCGCTATCTTGATTGTAACTATGCCGGTGTGTTCATCATCTGGGACAAGTTGTTCGGCACATTCGTCCCCGAACAAGAAGAAGACAAAGTAGATTACGGCCTGGTCCACAACATTGGTACGTTCAACCCACTGCGCGTTGCATTTCACGAATGGGTTGGCATCTGGAAGGACGCTAGCCAGCCGGGGCTGACAGTGCGACAGCGGTTGGGTTATTGTTTCGCCCCTCCCGGCTACAGCCACGATGGCAGTCGCGACAACTCCGAACAGATCAAGGCCAAGCATCTCGCTCGACACCCTGAAGATCGTGGGACGCCTGGGTTCGAGCAGTTCAATACCGCACCCAACGTCACAACGGCAAATCGGGCCTAAGTCTCAAAAAGACCTTTTCTCTGCTTGAATTCTGGCACAAGCGCTCCATATCCGGGGGATGATTTAAGCACGCATTTCCGGAGCCCCGCATGTCAAAACTGCTGAGAATTTCTACCGCCACAGGCTTGCTGGGTCTTATCATTACCATGACCGCTGCGCTTAACGGAGCAGCACCAACAGTACTGGCACTTGGGTTCGTTATGACCGCGCTCGGACTATTCGGAGCCCTCGTTGGCGCGGCAGCTTCGCTTCGGCATGTCTGGCAGTCTACACACTGATCCTCGAGCCAATCACCAAAGAAAAACACACGCTCGTTAACTCCGGTTTTACCTGTCTTCCCTGAAACTGTGGCCCAGACCGTAATCGTCGGGATCATAGGAACGGTAGATCATGGGAAACAGTAAACGTGCGGACTTGCCCGAGGGCTCGGAGGACCCGTTGAGCGCCGCCGTCACCTCTCGGGATCAGTCGGTCGTGCAGATGGCGACCGAGGCCGTAAAGCACAAGCAATGCAGATTGGCTTTTCAGCCCGTCATGCAGGTGCACCCCCCGCAGGGCATCGCATTTTACGAAGGGTTCATTCGCGTACTGGATGAAACCGGTCGCGTCATCCCCGCGCGTGAATTCATGCCTCAGGTCGAAAACACACCCATCGGCCGGGATCTGGATTGTGTCGCGTTGGAAATGGGTTTGCGAACCCTGATCCGAAACCCCGGCATCCGCCTGTCAATCAACATGTCAGCCCGGTCCATCGGCTACAACCCATGGTCACGCGTGCTGGATAGGTTCCTGAATAAAGACGCGAGCCTGGGCGAAAGGTTGATACTGGAAATCTCGGAAGGTTCTGCCATGCAGGTTCCAGAATTGGTGGTTGATTTCATGGACCGCCAACAGGCTCGGGGCATCGCCTTTGCGTTGGATGACTTCGGTGCCTGCAACTTCAGCTTTCGCCATTTTCGTGAGTTTCTGTTCGACGCCGCAAAGATCGACGGACAGTTCGTTCGCGGCATAAGCAGCAGTCCCGATAATCAGGCACTGGTGCGCGCGCTGATCGCCGTTGCGCGGGAATTCGAAATTCTTGTCACTGCCGAATCGGTCGAAACCGTCAATGACGCCAACTTCCTGATTGCCAATGGTGTCGATTGTCTGCAGGGCTTCTTGTACGGCGCTCCCTCAGTCACTCCGCTCTGGAAACGTGAAAACCCTTCCAAAACGGGCAGTTGATGAACGCAGATCGCGCAAAGCACCGCCAAATATCACTCTGAGACAAGCTGTCCGTTGCTGCAGATGCAGCATTGCGCTATTGCAGAAGATGCTGGAGCGGGGGATCACGAGGCGCTCTTGCGTTTGGAGAATGCTTCTCCGTGACCTGCGCCGTCAGATTTCCCACAGGACCATGACGGTAAAGGATTGACTGTATGACCAACGTAGTAATCGCATCCGCCGCACGTACGGGCGTCGGTAGCTTTAGCGGTTCGTTTGCGAACACCCCCGCACATGATCTGGGCGCTGCCGTCCTTGAAGCCGTTGTCGAACGCGCCGGGATCGATAAGGGCGAGGTAAGCGAAACCATCATGGGCCAGGTCCTGACCGCCGCCCAAGGTCAGAACCCTGCGCGTCAGGCGCATATCAACGCGGGCCTGCCGCAGGAAAGCGCCGCTTGGGGCATTAACCAGGTTTGTGGCTCGGGCCTTCGCGCCGTCGCCTTGGGAGCGCAGCACATCCAATTGGGTGATGCCGAGATCGTAGCCGCCGGTGGTCAAGAGAACATGACCTTGTCGCCCCACGCCGCCGCCCTGCGCGCCGGTCACAAGATGGGTGACATGAAGTACATAGACACGATGATCCGCGATGGTCTGTGGGATGCCTTCAACGGCTATCACATGGGGCAAACCGCTGAAAACGTCGCCGAGAAATGGCAGATCAGCCGTGATATGCAGGATGAATTTGCGGTCGCCTCGCAAAACAAAGCCGAAGCGGCTCAGAACGCTGGCAAGTTCGCCGATGAAATCGTGCCCTTCACCATCAAGACCCGCAAGGGCGACATCGTGATGGACAAGGACGAATACATCCGCCACGGCGCGACGATGGAGGCGATGGCCAAATTGCGCCCGGCCTTTACCAAGGACGGTTCGGTCACGGCGGCTAACGCTTCGGGCCTGAATGACGGTGCTGCTGCCACGCTGCTGATGTCCGCCGAGAACGCCGAAAAGCGCGGGATCGAGCCTCTGGCCCGGATCGCATCCTACGCCACTGCCGGCCTGGACCCGTCAATCATGGGCGTTGGTCCGATCTACGCATCCCGCAAGGCGCTGGAAAAAGCAGGCTGGTCGGTTGACGATCTGGATCTGGTCGAGGCCAACGAAGCATTTGCTGCACAGGCCTGCGCCGTGAACAAAGACATGGGCTGGGACCCATCGATTGTGAACGTCAACGGCGGTGCAATTGCCATCGGTCATCCGATCGGTGCCTCGGGCTGCCGGGTTCTGAACACCCTGCTATTCGAAATGAAACGCCGCGACGCGAAGAAGGGTCTTGCGACCCTTTGCATTGGTGGTGGCATGGGCGTCGCATTGTGCGTGGAGCGCGACTAATTGCGCTGAAAACTAATTACAAAAGGGCGTCCACAGGGCGCCCTTTTTTGTTACAATCGGATCATATCCCTTAGATGCGACAATATCGCCGGACAGAAAGATTAATTCGATCACGAAACGATATTGCGCACCCGTAACTCTCAGAGTAACAGAATTACCAAGACGACTAAATTTGGAGGAGTCCTAAATGGCACGTACAGCACTCGTAACCGGCGGTTCCCGCGGCATCGGCGCAGCAATTTCCAAGGCGTTGAAGGCCGAAGGATATAATGTTGCCGCCACTTATGCAGGCAATGACGAAGCCGCCGCAAAATTCACCGAAGAAACCGGTATCAAGACCTATAAATGGAATGTTGCGGATTACGACGAATCCAAAGCGGGCATCGAAAAAGTCGAGGCCGAGGTCGGCCCGATCGACATTGTGGTCGCCAACGCGGGCATCACCCGTGATGCGCCGTTCCACAAGATGACGCCTGAACAATGGCATCAGGTGATCGACACCAACCTGACCGGCGTTTTCAACACCGTGCACCCGGTATGGCCGGGAATGCGTGAACGGAAATTTGGCCGTATCATCGTGATCAGCTCGATCAATGGTCAGAAAGGCCAGTTTGCGCAGGTCAACTATGCCGCAACCAAAGCGGGCGATCTGGGCATCGTGAAGTCTCTGGCGCAGGAAGGCGCGCGGGCCGGTATCACGGCCAACGCGATCTGCCCCGGCTATATCGCGACCGAAATGGTCATGGCGGTGCCGGAAAAAGTGCGCGAATCGATTATCGGCCAGATCCCAGCTGGTCGTCTGGGTGAACCGGAAGAAATCGCGCGCTGCGTCGCCTTCCTGGCATCGGACGATTCGCAGTTCATTAACGGCTCGACCATTTCGGCAAACGGTGCACAGTTCTTCGTCTAAGCCGACGACCTGAGAATGAAAACGGGCCGGTCCATCATGGACCGGCCCTTCTTTTATCCCGTAAGACCGCGCGCGCTGCGGTCAGCGGGAACCGAATAGCCAGGACCAAAATCCTACAACCGCCTTGCCGCGTTCTTCATGCGCGCGGTGAATGGCATTCTGAATGGCTGGGTTTGTTGTCATCTCAATCATGCTGAACCCTTCTCAATCAAGTTGGATTTGTCTTGTCATCAGCATGGCCTTTGATTTTAAATCGCACAAACGAGAGTTTTCGACCCTTCAGTTCAGAAAAACTTAACTGCCATGACCGACCGCCTGCCTCCGCTGACTGCTTTGCGCGCCTTCGATGCCGCCGCACGACATATGTCGTTTGCCAAGGCGGCGGAGGAATTGAATGTGACCCCTGCGGCCCTGTCCTTTCAAATCAAGTCGTTAGAGGAGCATCTGGGCCACCCACTGTTTCGCCGTCTCAATCGCGCCGTCGAGCTGACTGAAGCCGGGCGCACATTGGCCCCCGGAACAGCAGATGGCTTTGCCGCCCTGCAAACCGCGTGGCAAGCGACGCGACGGCTGCAGGATGAAACTAGCCTCACGGTTACAGCAGGCCCTGCCCTGACAGCGAAATGGCTGGCACCGCGCCTTTATGAATTCGCACGTGCAAACCCAGGGATTGACCTGAAATTCTCGGCCACTCTGCGCAACATGGACCTTGAACGCGATGACGTCGACGTGGCGATCCGCTTTGGCTATGGGCCGGATGAGGGGCTCTATTCGGTTCCCGTCCGCAAGGAGTGGCTGACACCAGTGATGACCCCGGAACTGGCCGAGCAATTCCCCACACCCGAATCGTTGCGCGAGGCCCCTCTGATCCATGACGATTCGATCAGTTTCCTCAAGCCGCGGTGCGACTGGCCCGCGTGGTTCCGCGCGGTGGGATTGGATTTCACGCCGATCCATGGGGCGCATTTTTCAAACGCTGATCACGCCATCGACGCTGCCGTGGCCGGGGTGGGCGTGGTTCTAGGGCGTCGCGCCATGATCCTGAAAGACCTGACCGAAGGGCGACTGGTCGCGCCGTTCAAAGTGGCACTGGAGACCGCCGGGCGATTTCGTTTCCTTTGCCTGCAAGGGGCAGAGAAGCGACCGCAGATCGCCGCGTTCCGTGACTGGTTCATTTCCGAGATTGAAAAGACTGCGCATATATCGGATGAGTTTGAAATCATCCCTGTTGAGAAGGTAGCTGGTGAATGAGCAGAATGGGCGCGACCGCAATCGGTTTTGTCGCGGTTTTGCTGTGGTCTCTTCTGGCGCTGTTCACGGTGGGTTCGGCCCCGACGCCGCCTCTGTTGTTGAACGCGATCTGTTTTACCATCGGCGGCACGTTGGGCCTGATCTGGACCATGGCGAGCGGTGGTCTGCGACAACTACGTCAAGTCGCGTGGACGACATATCTGTTTGGTGCAATTGGCCTATTCGGCTACCACGCGTTGTATTTTTCTGCCTTGCGCATGGCCCCTGCGGCCGAGGCCGGGCTGATCGCCTATCTTTGGCCCTTACTGATCGTTCTTCTGTCAGGCCTGCTGCCCGGAGAGCATCTGAAACCGGGGCACCTCATCGGAGCCTGCCTTGGCTTTGCCGGAGCCGCCGTCATCATCACCGGTGGAGGCAGCGCTGGCTTCCAGATTCAGCACTTGCCCGGTTACGGGCTGGCTTTGCTCTGCGCGCTGACATGGTCCAGCTACTCTGTCCTGTCGCGTCGGCTAGGCGATGTGCCCACAAGTTCAGTCGCAGTGTTTTGCGCCCTGACTGCCGTTGCGTCCTGGGTCCTGCATTTCGCCGTCGAAGAGACAATTTGGCCGCAAAACACATTGGGCTGGGCTTCGACCCTTGCGCTGGGTCTGGGGCCGGTCGGTTTGGCGTTCTATGTTTGGGATATCGGTGTAAAGCGAGGGGATATTCAGATTCTCGGCACCGCCTCTTACGCGGCACCTTTGCTATCGACGCTTGTGTTGGTTCTGGCCGGGATCGCCGCCCCGTCCTGGGGTTTGGCGATCGCGGCCTTGCTTGTCACCGGTGGCGCTGCCATTGCGGCCCGCGCCAGCCTGAAGGCTTAGGCCGACAGGCGCTCGATCTCTTCTTTTAGCTTCAGCTTTTGCTTCTTGAGCTGTGCTATGTGGAGATCGTCAATACCAGGTGAGCGTTGAGCTTCTTCTACTTCAAGACCGAGAATTTCGTGTTTCTTCTTCAACTCCGTCAGATGCGCGCTCACGCTCATGGCGGTCCTCCTTCTCTGGTTTGGTAAATGTCACGTAGGAAGTTGATCACATCATTTCCACCCTGTCACGCTGCAGACGCACAGAATCTGTAACAAATCCGACAAATTCGGCTGGTCATTGCCGATCTGAGGTAAAGCCAGGCATTGCTGCCCCCTTGCGTAGTATCGCTGAGACCTCAGAAGAGTAGCTTTCGCCGTCTCTCAGATGCCGATCCCCCTGATGCAATACAAGCGGTGCATGTAGGCGGAATGCGGCGCGTCCGCCTTTGCGTGCACGCAGAATTACCAACTCAGCAGCGCGGCCCGCGCGCGGCGACAAAGGTAATACTTCGACTGAACCCAAGCGGGCGGTGCACGCAGCCAACACGTCCGGCAGGCGATCCGCCTTCTGAATCATGTGAAGATACCCACGTGGCGCCAACCGCCGCGCGGCGACATTGATCCAATCCACCAAGGGCGTGTCTTCACCCAAAGCAATCCGCTTTCCCGGGTCTTTCGCGGGGCTGTGCGCGCCGGGTCGGTAGTACGGCGGGTTGGCAATAACATGATCGAACTGAGTTTGCCGTAAGTCGCTGGGCAGTACACTCAGATCAGCTTCGACGACGGTTAAACTCACAGCGTTCTGGGCGGCATTTCGACGCGCCAGTGCGGCATAAGCCGGTTGCAGTTCAACCCCGGTGGCTTGCAAGTCAGGAATACGTGACAAAAGGCACAGAACGGCCGCCCCTGCACCGCATCCCAACTCCAACACAGTCTGACCTTTGAAGGCTGGAACCGAAGCCGCCAGCAAAACAGGATCGACACCCGCACGATAGCCAGATTTGGGTTGCCATAGAAGCACCTGACCACCCAGAAACTCGTTCAGTGTCAGATCACTGTCAGAAAACTCACTCATCGCCCCAAAGGGATCTCGTTATCACGCATGACCCGTTCGGCGCGGGTCAGATCATCGGTCCGCACCATCAGGCGGCGGGGAAAGATTCCGATACCGCCTTCGAGGACGCTCATATTTACGTCCATCTGAAAGCAGTCTATATCCTCGCCCTCAAGGAGAGCCGTTGCAAAGGCCAGGATTGTCGGATCGGTGCTGCGCAATAGTTCTTTCATGGGGATGGATGTAAGGGCAAGGTGACAGGGATGTCGAGCCTTGTATCAGGAGTGTGATGAACGTCGGCACAATCTCTAAACCGCATGAGCGTCTGGCAGAGATGCTTTCGGGCGAAATGGAAGCGGTCAATACGCTGATTCGCAAGCGGATGGCGTCAGAACACGCACCTCGCATTCCCGAAGTTACAGCCCATCTGGTCGAGGCTGGTGGCAAGCGCCTGCGTCCGATGCTGACGTTGGCCGCGGCGCAGCTGTTCGGCTATTCCGGCGACCACCACGTCAAGCTGGCCGCGACGGTCGAGTTCATTCACACCGCAACCCTGCTGCATGACGATGTCGTCGATGAAAGCGGGCAGCGGCGCGGGCGACCTACGGCAAACCTGCTATGGGACAACAAATCCAGTGTTCTGGTTGGCGATTACCTGTTTTCACGCAGCTTTCAGTTGATGGTCGAAACCGGTTCGTTGCGGGTTCTGGATATCCTTGCAAATGCGTCGGCCACAATCGCCGAGGGCGAGGTACTGCAGATGACAGCGGCCACCGATCTGGGCACGGATGAAAGTGTCTACCTGCAGGTTGTGCGCGGCAAAACGGCGGCACTTTTTTCTGCTGCCACCGAAGTGGGTGGTGTGATCGCAGGCGCGACCGAGGCGCAGGTCAAGGCGCTGTATGACTATGGTGACGCGCTGGGGATCGCGTTCCAGATCGCTGATGATCTTCTGGATTATCAAGGCGATAGTGCGGCCACAGGCAAAAACGTCGGCGACGACTTCCGCGAACGCAAATTGACCCTGCCGGTGATCAAAGCCGTGGCTCTGGCAACTGCGGAGGAACACGCGTTTTGGGAGCGTACGATTGGTCGGGGCCGTCAGGAAGATGGTGACCTCAATCATGCGCTGGCGCTGATGAACAAATATGGCACGTTGGAAGCCACGCGGTCTGATGCGTTTGGCTGGGCTGCGAAAGCAAAATCAGCGCTGGGGTCTCTCCCGGACCACGAAATCCGATCGCTACTTGGCGATCTGGCCGACTACGTAGTGTCCCGACTTAACTAAGCAGCGTCGCGTGGCACCACCATTCAGGATGGGCGGCACCGACTTCGTAGGCCGCAAAATGCGCCGCCTTTGCCGTCGGATAAAGTGCGAAACACGTTGATCCTGAGCCCGACATCCGGGCCAACAGCACATCCCGTGTTTCGGACAGCTCATCAAGTACGCCAGCAATTGCACCTGCAACGGTGCAGGCAGGACCTTCCAGATCATTGCGTTGATCCTGCAGCCAATCGGCGCAGGTTTCGGGCGTTTTGAGCTCGGGGATATTGTCAGGCATTGGTAGGTGGTCCCGGATCTTCATCGCCGTGAACACCGCACCAGTCGGCGCCGCAATACCCGGATTGACCAACAGGGCCGGAAGTGTCGGCAGCGTGATCGCCTCGATCTGCTCACCAATGCCCCGCATTCGTGCCGAGGCAGAGTGCATACAAACCGGCACATCAGCCCCGAGTGACAAAGGAATATGGGGCGGGATTTCAATCCCCTGTTGCATCAGCAGACGCAGAATCGCTGCCGCATCAGATGAGCCGCCCCCGACCCCGCCTCCGTGTGGCAAATGCTTGTCCAGATGGATATGGCCGGTCCAACCTGCGGCTTCAGCGGCCTGCCAGACCAGATTGCGATGATCGGTGGGCACGCCGTCCGAAAACTCGCCAGTGACCGAAAGCGACAGCTCCGACCCGGGCGTGAAACCCAGCCGATCCCCGACATCCGCAAAAGCAACCAACGAATCCAGCAAATGATAGCCATCCTCTCGCTGGCCAGTCACATGCAAAGTCAGGTTGATCTTGGCGGGGGCAAATGCCTCAGCCCTCATTGGCGACCTTCAGGGGTTCTGCACCTTCTTCCTGCAAAACAGTGTCCAGCCCAAACTCGATCTTTCGACGGATGCGATCAGGGTCGGCTTCCCCATCGGTGTCTTCGGGATCGATGAAGGATAGGGCGCGTTTCCACTGGAATTCGGCCTCGCGGGCGCGACCTACGGCCCAGTAGACATCACCCAAATGGTCATTCACAACCGGATCGACCGGCATCAACTCAACGGCGCGTTCCATGTGTTCGACAGCTTCGTCGTAACGGCCAAGCCGGAACAGAACCCAACCCAGGCTGTCGACAATATAGCCACTATCGGGTCGGGCCGAGACCGCACGTTCGATCATGTTCAGCGCTTCGTCCAACTTTTCCTGACGTTCTACCAGCGAATAACCCAGATAGTTCAGCACCTGCGGCTGGTCCGGGTTCAACTCGAGCGCGCGACGGAAATCAGCCTCGGCCTTATCCCAGTTCTTGAGGCGTTCGTGGGAAATGCCGCGGGCGTAATGCAGAAACCAGTTACCGCCTAAACCCTCTTCGGTTAGACCGATGGCCTTATTATATGAAGTGACCGCCGCCGCGTAATCCTCTTGCTGGCGCCGAAGATCCGCCAATGCCACATGCACTCCAGGTAAATCGGGACTTTGTGCCGCGAGGTTTTGCAGCACTTCGGCAGCCGCATCTTTTTTGTCCGAGCGGCTAAGCACTTCGGCGCGCCCCAACTCGGCAGCGTGGTAATCGCTACTGCTTGGAGGCACCTGGCGATAGACGTCGACGGCAAGATCATATTGCTCAAGCCCGTCCAAAAGTTCCGCGCTCAGCAGGATCGCATCAACGTGGTCGGGACGCAGAAAGGTCGCAACCCGGGCATAGAGCAGAACATAATCCTGCGCCGCCTCGGAACTTAGCGCGGCGCCGACCGAAAAGAACACCTCGGCCATTCCGTCCTGGGCTGAACGTACGTGTGTGAAGGGCAGCGTTTCACCGTCAGACAGGCGTTTCACGTAACCTTCGATAGTTGGATCGCTACCCGCTGCGAACACATTGTTGAGGAATTGCAGCGCATCTTCATTTCGGTCCAGTTGCGACAGAACTTCGGCCCGCGCAAGCGCAGCCCGACGCGAGAAGCGACCAACCACGTCATTGTCAGCGGCAAAAATAGTCTCTGCGCCCTCGAAATCCCCGACCGAAGCCAACGCCATAGCCTTATGATAGTACGCGAATTCTTTCAGTCCTTCCTGAGTGGAAACGACGTCAAATTGCTCCATCGCCTTGGTCATCGCACCTTGCCCCATATGGGCCCATGCGATCATCAAGCCATCGACCAACGGGCCGACGCCCTGAGTTTCGGGATCGCGCGCAAGGAATTCATCCAGTTTTCCGTCGGCCACCAGATTGGCCGTGATCACCATTCGGGCGGCCTGACTGGGCAGTTCATTTTCTTCGATGACTTCTGCGACGGTCAGCGCCCGATCAATTTCACCCAAAGCCAGACGGGCAACAACAACGTTTTCCAGCAGCTTCGGGTTTTCGGGATCTGCGCGCAGCGCTTTGGCATAATACCGCTCGGCAGCTGGGTAATCGCTCTGATAAATCGCCTGTCGCCCGGCCAGATACGACCCCGATCCGGTATCCGATACCGCAGGAAACGCAATTGAAGAGCTGAGGATCACGGCCAGAGCCGCGCGTCGAACCAGGGAAACCACTGATAATCTGCCTTGCTGTCGTTGACTGACCGACAAGCTAGGGCTTTGCTGGGCCAGAGGCAATGGCAGAGCCTTCACGACCCCGCCAACGCCCGAGTTCTTGCCTACATATTTGGGTAGTTTGGCCCGTCGCCGCCCTGCGGCGTGGTCCAGGTGATGTTCTGGCTGGGGTCCTTGATGTCGCAGGTCTTGCAATGAACGCAGTTCTGGAAGTTGATCACGAATCGCGGACCGTCTTCATCCTCGACCATCTCATAGACGCCTGCGGGGCAATACCGCTGTGCCGGTTCGTCGAACTTGGGCAAGTTGACCTTCACTGGGATTTCGGGGTCGGCCAGCTTCAGATGGCAAGGCTGGCTTTCCTCGTGATTGGTGGCCGCAAACGAAACGTTCGTCAGGCGGTCAAAGGACAGCGTGCCATCGGGTTTCGGATAGTCGATGGGTTGATGCTTGCTGGCATCTTCGGTCGATTCCGCGTCGTTCTTGCCGTGGCCCAGCGTGCCCAGAAGCGAAAAGCCCAGCGTGTTGGTCCACATGTCCATGCCGCCCAGCATCAAGCTGGCGGTCAGGCCGTATTTTGACCACAGCGGCTTGACGTTGCGCACCTTCTTCAGATCCGCGCCGATTGCACCTTCACGAACGTCGGCCTCATAAGCGGTCAGCTCATCTCCTGAGCGCTCGGCCTTGATGGCATCATACGCCGCCTCGGCCGCCGCCTTGCCCGACAGCATCGCGTTATGGTTGCCCTTGATGCGCGGCACGTTGACCATGCCCGCGGAACAGCCCAACAGCGCAACACCCGGCGCGACCAGTTTCGGCATCGACTGATAGCCACCTTCGGTGATCGCACGCGCCCCGTAAGCAACGCGCTTGCCGCCTTTCAGCAGGTCGGCCACCATCGGATGATGCTTGAAGCGCTGGAATTCCATGTAGGGGTACAGGTGCGGGTTCTTGTAGTTCAAGTGAACCACAAAACCGACATAGACCTGATTGTTTTCAAGGTGATAGATGAAAGATCCGCCACCTGCGTTGCTGCCCAGGGGCCAGCCCATGGTGTGCGTGACCGAACCTTCCTTGTGCTTGGCCGGGTCGATCTCCCAGATCTCTTTCATGCCAACGCCGTATTTCTGCGGCTCTTTGCCAGCAGACAGGTCGTATTTGGCGATGACTTCTTTGGACAGCGAGCCGCGCACGCCTTCCGACAGGAAGACATACTTGCCATGCAGTTCCATGCCCGGCTCGGTGTTGGGGCCATAGGAGCCATCGGGCTCCAGACCAAACACACCGGCGACAACGCCTTTGACTTCACCGTTCTCACCATAGACCATTTCGGAACAGGCCATGCCCGGGAAGATTTCCACGCCCAGCTCTTCGGCCTGCTCTGCCATCCAGCGGCAGACATTGCCCATCGAGACGATGTAGTTGCCGTGGTTATTCATCAGCGGCGGCATCGGGAAATTGGGGATGCGGATCTTGCCAGCTTCGCCCAGCATGTAGAAATTGTCTTCATGCACGGGCACGTTCAGCGGCGCACCCTTTTCCTTCCAATCTGGGATCAGAGCATCCAGACCACAGGGGTCCAGCACAGCACCCGAAAGGATATGCGCGCCCACTTCCGAGCCCTTTTCCAGAACCACCACGTTCAGGTCGGCATCCAGCTGTTTCAGACGGATGGCCGCAGACAGGCCCGCAGGGCCTGCACCCACGATCACCACGTCATATTCCATCGCTTCGCGTTCAATCTCGGCCATCGCGGGCTCCTTAGCTAACTTTCCGAATTGGCGCTTTCTTCATGCGGTCGGCGCAATATTGTTTCACGGCTGATTACATGGTCGGAAAGACTTTGGTCAATCGAAACACGGCGTAACAATGCCGCTATTCGACACTTCAGGTCTCTGGTGCATCACCCATCAGGTATCTGGGACCGCTACCATGGGATTTGGCCCTGTCATCAGGGTTGTAAAGCTTGCATTTCGGCAGGCTGAGGCAGCCGCAACCGATACATCCATCCAAATTGTCGCGCAGTCGCATCAGCGTATCGATTCGCTGATCCAAACGGGTACGAAGCCCTTCGCTGATGTTTTTCCAATCTTGCGGCGTCGGTGTCCGATTTCCGGGCAGTTCCAAAAGGACTTCTCGGATTTCCGGCAGAGTCAGGCCGAATTTCTGCGCGATCATCACAAAGCTTAGCCGCCGGATATCTGCGCGCTGATACCGCCGCTGCCCACCCGCATTTCGCCAGGGAGATATCAAACCTTGCGCCTCGTAGTATCGGATCGCCGACACCGCCAGCCCGGTGCGCCGGGCCAATGCCCCAATCGCCAGACCTTCCGAAACAGCCATTACATCCTCCCAAAGAAATCTCTTGACTTAAAGTTAGGTTTAGAAATTACGGTGAGTCGGGACAAGACTCAATTTTGGAAGGAGATCCGATGATGGCGACGTTAGAACATACCAACTTCACGGTCCGCGATCCGAAGGCATCCGCCGCGTGGATGCAGGACGTGTTCGATTGGAAAACCCGCTGGGAAGGCCCGGCCATAGCCGGTGGCTACACGGTGCATGTGGGCAGCGCTCACACCTATCTGGCACTCTACGCCCCCGATAATCCCAAACCATTAGGTGAAAGCAGCTATGATATCGTTGGCGGTTTGAACCATGTGGGCGTGCTGGTCGAAGATATCGACGCCACCGAGGAAAAGGTTCGAAAAGCAGGGTTCAAACCTCACAACCATGCTGATTATGAACCCGGGCGACGCTTCTATTTCCGCGACGACAACGGGATCGAGTTCGAGGTGGTCCAATATGATTGAACTGCTCTGGCTTGGGGCCGATGCGCATCGCTGGCGACGCGGGGAACTCCTGAAACATCGCCACAGGAGAACCCCACTCCCTTCAAAACGGCGCTAAGTCGCAGGTTGTGCTATAACCAGCACCTCCCCTCTTGCATTTCACGCCTCATTTGGGTCAGGTAAATGCCAACCCATCCTTCGCCCCGACGCTGACCCATGCGGCGGGGCGTAACAATTTCTGCGTGGACGACAAGACTATGGAAAAGATCCCCATGACGCCTTCGGGCAATGCCGCGCTCGAGGCGGAGCTGAAAAACCTGAAATCCGTCGAGCGGCCAGCGATCATCGAGGCGATTGCCTCGGCCCGCGAACTCGGCGACCTGAAGGAGAACGCCGAATACCATTCGGCGCGTGAGAAGCAGGGCTTCATCGAGGGCCGCATCAAAGAGCTTGAGGGCATCCTGTCGCTCGCCGATGTCATTGATCCGGCCAAGCTGTCAGGTGCGATCAAGTTTGGCGCCAAGGTGACGCTGGTTGATGAAGATACTGACGAAGAGAAATCTTGGCAGATCGTGGGTGAGTATGAGGCCAATATTGAAAATGGCCTTTTGAACATCAAATCCCCGATCGCGCGCGCCCTGATCGGTAAAGAAGAAGGCGACAGCGTCGAGGTCCGCACCCCCGGCGGTGTACGTTCTTACGAAGTTCTGAGTATCGAATACGCCTGACCGGAGCGTTTGTTATGTCAGGGTCTGAGCCTGAGCAGGAAGCCGAGAAACCAACGTCGTTGGGTATCTACGACCGTCCGACGCACCGTTCGATCACTGAGATCGAGATTGCAGCAGTTGTACTCAGCCTGATCTGGCTGGTGGTGTCGGTCGTGTTTCTGGTACTGCCCGGCGCGCAGCAGGGCGGGTTCATCGTCACCTTCCTGGCGGTGTTCATGCCGGTTGCAATGATCTGGGTCGCAGCCCTAGCGATGCGCGCCAGCCGTGTCATGCGCGAAGAAAGCGCCCGCCTGCAGACCGCCATCGATGCGATCCGCAATAGCTATGTCGTTCAGCAACAACGCGCGGCCAGCACGTATGAACCGACGGTGGGCAAGAAGCTGGATGAAATCGCCGAAAGCGCCAAAAAGACCGAGAGCGCGCTTGCGACATTCTCGACCAACCGCAGTGAACCTGTGCGCGGGCAGAAATCCGCGGCTACCTCTGCCAACCAGACCTCGTTGGAGCTTGGCACCTCAGCGGAGGAAATTGCGCCCCCACTGCCGACGGATGTATTCATTCGCGCTCTGAACTTCCCTGAGACGCAAAGCGATGCCGAGGGGTTCGACGCCCTGCGCCTTGCATTGAAAGATCGCAAGGCATCACAACTTGTGCAGGCATCACAAGATGTTCTGACCCTGCTCAGCCAGGAAGGCATCTACATGGACGACCTGCGCCCCGACATGGCCCGGCCAGAGGTATGGCGTCAGTTCGCACAAGGGTCGCGTGGGCGGTCGGTGGCTGCGTTGGGCGGTATTCGAGACCGGTCTTCACTGGCGCTGACGGCGGCACGTATGAAACAGGACCCGATCTTCCGCGATGCGGCACACCATTTTCTGCGTCGTTTCGACCATATGATCGTAGAATTCGAACCCGAAGCCAGCGATACCGAACTGACTGCACTGGGTGAGACACGTACGGCGCGAGCCTTCATGCTGCTGGGCCGGGTGGCAGGAACGTTCGACTGACTAAAGTCCAAAGCTTCCATAAGGGATAAATCGTACCGGATCGCCCTGCTTGATATC
The DNA here is from genome assembly GCA_040829945.1 of Ruegeria sp. Classification (GTDB taxonomy): domain Bacteria; phylum Pseudomonadota; class Alphaproteobacteria; order Rhodobacterales; family Rhodobacteraceae; genus Ruegeria. Next base: position 32,081 of record JBFOLN010000002.1, on the reverse strand, counting down.
GCGTGCGTCGTCTTCGATCTCGACCAGCCCCTCGGCCCAGCTCAGCCCACTTATCCGGCCGGACCCTTCTGAATGGAACACCTCGGCATGTCCATCGCGGATACGGGCACGCAGGTATTCGCGACGGCCCGGCTTCTTGCGCTTTTCGAATGCGGCCAGCACATCGAAGCCTTGTGGTTCCTGCCAACCTGCACCGGCCATCAGACTCAGCGCAGGGCGGGCGAAGATCAAAGTGCAGACCATCGCTGCCACGGGATTGCCCGGCAAACCGAACACAGGCGTTTGATCCCACATGCCCAACGCCAAAGGTCGACCGGGCTTTAAAGCAATCCGCCATTCCTGCATCGCCCCGGCCTCTCGCAACAGGGCCGAGACGTGATCTTCATCACCTGCAGAAGCACCGCCACTGGTCAGGATCACATCTACATGCGCCGCCGCACGATCCAGATGCTGTTTCAATGTCGCGCGGTCATCCTCTGTGCGACCCAGATCAACCGCCTCAAACCCGACCCGTTCGATCAAAGACAGCAGCATCGGACGATTTGCATCATAGATTTGCCCAGGCCCGGCAGCCTCACCCGGCTCAACCAATTCATCCCCGGTCGACAACACCCCAACGCGCAAGGCCTTGCGCACCGAGATTTCGGCTACACCGACTGCGGACAAAAGCGCCAAGTCCGCAGGTGTCAATCGTCGGCCAGCAAGCAATGCCGGCGCGCCTTCAACCACATCTTCACCTGCTTTTCGCGTGTTTGCCCCATCTTTCAACGGCCCATGGAACGCAATGTGCCCTTGCTCAAGGGTTACATCCTCTTCCAGTATGACCGTTTCGACGCCTTGCGGCAGGGCAGCCCCGGTCAGAACACGAATGGCGTGCCCCTGTGGAACCTCACCGTCGAAAGGAACACCCGCAGCAGCCCGGCCTTCGACCAATGGCAACACGCACGGACCATCGGGCACCGGTCCGGCAAACCCATACCCGTCTACTGCCGTGTTTGGCTGTGGTGGATTAGAGCGCCGGGCGAATACATCCGTGGCCAAAATGCGGCCCGATGCTTGCATCAACGGCACGCTTTCAACACCGGTCACCACCCTCAATCTACCCCGCAGGAGCGCCAATGCGTCGTCGACGGGCGTCCAGTTCACCCCTGCGGGAAGGGCAAAGCAATCATCACGTAACGGTGGAGGTGCGATATCCGGTTTGCTCATAGCCCGACCTCCCCGAGAATAAAGTCTGCAATCGCGACCGTATCATCCAGATCGAAAACCGGGCGGTTCAGGTTCAACGGCGTATCGCTGGCGACACATCGGATCGAGTCATCCTCTGTGGCAATCAACGGATTGCCGGTTTCGACGCGAAAAGCCTCAACCTTCGGATGACGCTCGCGCTTGAAACCTTCGATCAGTACCAAATCGACTGGGGACAAACGGGCCAGCAAGGCGTCCAGAGTTGGTTCCGACGCGCCGCGCAACTCCTGCATGATGGCGACGCGTTGGCCTGACGCCAGCACCACTTCGGATGCACCGGCCACGCGATGCCGGTAGCTGTCGCTGCCGGGCTGGTCGACATCAACGCTGTGATGGGCATGTTTGACGGTGGAAACGCTGAAGCCGCGCTCGGTGATTTCAGCCACCAGCCGTTCCACCAGCCCGGTTTTACCTGCATTCTTCCAGCCTGTGACGCCGTAAACCCTCATGCTTGCTCCAACAGGGTTTCGGCGCGAGCCAGATCGTCGGGCGTATTCACGTTGAAGAACGGATCAAAAGGATCAGCGGAGAAAAGCGCCTCACGACCGTCATGTTGGTCAGTCCAAAGAACGACCTTACGCAGCCCATCGTTGAGCGCAGCCCGAAGATCATCACGCAAGGCGACCGGCCAGAGCCCGAAGGTCGGGTGCCGATTCACGCGCTTACCTCCGCCTGATTTCAGCGCTTCATCCCCGGTGCGCGGCGTGGTTGCCATAACAAGTGGGTGTTTCTGCCCCTCAGAGGCCAGCACCAATTGTTTCACAAGATCGCGCGGAAAAAATGGTGTGTCAGCGGCGGCAGTAACGATAGCATCTGCGCCCTGTTCAGCGGCCCAATCAAGCCCTGCTAATACGCCCGCAAGAGGACCAGCGAACCCCTCAATCGAGTCCGGAATGACCGGCAGTTTCAACTTAGAAAATCGCGCAGCATCCCCGTTGGCATTCAGCGCAAGGCCTTTGACCTGAGGTCGTAGTCGATTGATCACATGATGCAACAGACTTTGACCGCCAATCTGCAAGAGCCCCTTATCACCCCCGCCCATACGCGTAGCGAGACCACCTGCCAGAATGACACCCAATGGCTTTTGCGTCAGTTCAGCCATGGGCACTCTTCCTGCGATGTTTTTTATCCTCGACTGCCACGGTCGCCGGATCAACGTCTCGCACCAAACGGTCCTCTCCTGACAGACACACAAACCGCTGCCCGCGCATGCGACCGATCAGGGTCAGGCCGACCTCGCGGGCGATCTCAACACCCCATGCTGTGAAACCTGATCGCGAAGCGAGAACCGGGATACCCATCATCGCCGTTTTGATCACCATCTCTGAAGTCAGGCGACCGGTCGTATAGAGGATCTTGTCTGCAGCGCTCGCACCCTCGGACAGCATCCAGCCCGCGATCTTGTCGACTGCGTTGTGGCGGCCAACGTCTTCCATATAGACCAGCGGACGGTTTTCGCGGCAGAGCACTGTACCATGGATCGCCCCCGCCTCAAGGTACAGCGACGGCGTGCGATTAATCTTGGCGGCCAGATCATAGAGCCACGAAGTATGCACCGAGACCTGCGGCAAGCGTACGCCCTCTAGCCCCTCCATCATGTCGCCAAAGACAGTACCCACGGCACATCCACTTGTACGGGTCTTCTTTTTCAGCTTGTCCTCGTAGGATGTCTCGCGCGCGGTGCGCACGATCACGGTTTCCAGATCGTCGTCATACTCGACCTGCGTGATCTCATCGTCCGCCAATAGCATGCCTTGATTACGCAGAAACCCCAGCGCAAGATATTCGGGATAGTCGCCAATGGTCATTGCCGTCACGATTTCCTGAGAATTGAGAAAGATTGTCAAAGGACGCTCTTCAACCACCGAGATCTGACTAACCTCACCATTCTGATCTACGCCTTCAACTGCACGAGTCAGGCGGGCAGCACCCGGATCGGGCGCGATGATGTACTCTGACAGGTCGACTTCCGTGGCCAATTGCAACCCTTTCACAAGACGGCTACTGCTGCTCGCGTCACCATAGGATTTAGCCATGGCCTCTGCCACATCCAAGTCATACTTCTGGAAAGGTTTTCGCGACGGGACACCGTTTATCTTCGTCGCCGGCCCTTTCGGCCTGTTGTTCGGAGTTTTTGCTGCCGAGGCCGGGTTAAACATCACCCAGACCATGGCCTTTTCAGCCACCGTGTTCGCCGGGGCCGCCCAATTCACCGCATTGCAGCTGATGCAAGAGAACACGCCGACACTGATTGTTCTGATCTCAGCACTGGCAGTGAACTTGCGCGTTGCGATGTATTCCGCTTCGCTGACACCGTTTCTAGGCGCTGCGCCACTGTGGCAACGAGCCTGTGCAGCCTTCTTGATTGTTGACAACACATATGCCAGTTCAATCGTTCGGTTCGAGAAAGAGCCACTGATGACGGTCCAGCAACGGATGTCCTATTTCTTGGGGTCTGCGACACCTGTTACGCCGCTGTGGATGCTGACCACTTACCTGGGGGCCGTTTTGGGCTCACAAATTCCAGACAGTTGGGCGCTCGATTTCGCTCTGCCGATCGCATTTTTGTCGATGATCGGCCCAATGATGCGTACGCTGGCCCATGTGATCGCAGCGCTGGTTGCCATCGTCGTTGCCCTGCTAACTGTCGCGGTACCGTTCAACCTGGGTCTTCTGATTGCGGGTGCAGCGGGCATGATCGCCGGCGCACAGGCCGAACTGATGCTGGAACGGAACAAGTCATGACGCAAATTGACGCTACCACCATCTGGATTATCATCATTGGGCTGGCGATCAACAGCTACCTGCTGCGGTTCACGTTCATTGGGCTGGTCGGAGATCGCGCGATGCCACCCTGGCTACTGCGTCACCTGCGCTATACAGCTGTGGCCATAATTCCCGCCCTGATCGCGCCATTGGTTGTCTGGCCCTCTGCAACAGATGGGCAGCCAGACATGCCACGCATGACGGCAGCGGCGGTGTCCTTGTGTGTTGGATTGATCACAAAGAACGTGCTGGCCGCGATTTTCACAGGGGCCGCCACGCTTTATGGTCTGCTTTACCTAGTTGGTTGAGGGCGCTTCGAGCTGATTCAGGCGTGCGTTATTTTCCGCCAGCCCCTGCTGCAGATCAGCAGAATCGCTTTCACGGTATTCCGTGGTGACAACGCCGGGAATTTGGCCAAACTGTTCGGACAGTTTCACCGGATAGAATGTCGTGCTGACCTGCTCGAATCCCGGAACCTGCTGCAGCAGCTGTGCGGTCGAGTTCGCACAGAATGCCCCCGCGACCGGACCCATCTGCTTGGCCAGTTGCAGCGCAATCTCAGCCTGTTGCGGCGTTACTTCGATGGTCTGGATACGTGCATAGTGCGTTTCCCGCGCGTGGCTGCTGCGATACGCGCGCTCCACATTCGGGGTGATGCCGTAAAGCACGTCGTTCTTGATCGGCACAACATCCGCTCGGAATGAGCCCGCGGGATCAAAAATAACCCGTTCGCTGCCGCTGATCATCAACGAGGTATGCGCCCCGGAACCGGTCCGCGTGTTGATCATCGTATAGAGCGTCAGGGTCGATGGCCCCGGATCACGATAAGAACGCGCAACTACTTCGGATTGGTCGGCCTGAGGGCGCTGCGAACCGGTGCAGCCAGCTACAGTCACTGCCAGCAGGCAGGCTATCAGAATTCTGAACACGGGGGAGAATGCCTCTGGTTCAGATTATGCGGCAAAAACTGCCAGGAAGATGCAAAGGAAGATGATTGCCACCACGCACCAGGTAGTGAACTTGATGAACCCATCGAAGGTTTTGGTTTGAACGGTGATGTCCATCTCGCCGTGCTTGTGATCAGCCATGTCTATTAGAATCCCAATTCGCGTGTTTGAAATGTTGGATAATGCAAAATTCAGGGCCTGTCACGACGTCATTCGCGCGCAGTTGGGCCAAAGATGGTGCAGCCCGGATAACCGAACCCCCAGCGCCATGGCAGCCCGCTACAGGGACCACCCCCAAAGCGTACCGCCATGTACATCGCTTCAGACGTGATCGAGTGGACCGAGCGGATCTGGTCCTGCGTCATGTCATAGCGTTCGGCATATTCATCAGCATGGTTTTCACCGTGGGTTTTGACACAGGCGCGCAAGGCGTCATCAGCAGCGAGCCGGGCGTCATAGCTGGCCTCGGCCTGCGGTGCGCCACCGGCGTTGTGATAGGCGCGATCGTGGGTAACGCAGCAGTACTCCCATGGTGGGTGTTCCTCATAAAGCAGGCTGAACTTGGGAAAGGTCTCGGCGACCAGACGCCAGCTGGACGATAATCCGCCCGAACAGCCATCCGTTTCAAAGGGGGTCAGTTCAGCGCCTTTTATCGTGTCGGACAATGCCCGGTGAGCGGGCATTTCCACGCTACGCATCAGGTCCTGCGCAGCTGCAGGCAGCGCGCAACAGACCAGAAGGGCGGCCAGTTTAAGGTTCCGCATCACGCATCTCGGCAGTATCAATGGACAATCCGAATGTCGTCGCCAACCAGAGCATCAGGCGTTCGCCCGGACCCATCTCGGCACGAACCCGCAGCACTTCGCGGGCCATGGCCGGGCGATCAGTGATCAGCCCGTCGACCCCCATCGATGCCATTGCCGACATCTGCAAAGGGTCATTCACCGTCCAGACGTAGATATCCTTGCCTGCGTCATGAACTGAACGGATCAGGCCCGGAGACACCGTCGCTGCGTTTACGGCCACGAAATCGCCCTCAAGCCCCGACAGGTTGCCGATGGCGGTCGCGGCCAGAACGCCTACCCGCCAATCAGGGCGCAGCGCTTTCATCTTCTGCACTGCCGGATATTTCAGCGACATGGTGGCGATGTCTTCCTGCATCCCCATCTCTTCGACAATCGTGGCGACGCGGTTTTCCAGATCAACGTCATGACCATAGTATTTCAGCTCGATGATGACCTTGGATTTTCCCTTCGCAGCTTCCAGAACATCGCGCAGCGTGGGCGTCCGTTCTGAGGCGTATTCGGGGCCGAACCAACTGCCGATATCGATCTCGGCCACATCCTCCGTGGTTGCGTCCCAGACCTTGAGCGGCACGCCTGCCAGTTTCATGAAGTCACTGTCATGCGCGATGATGACCACACCATCCGCAGTCTCCTGAACGTCGATCTCAACCCAATCGGCGCCATCTTCGATAGCCTTCAACACCGCCGCCATGGTGTTTTCCGGCCTTATCGCCGCCGCACCCCTATGACCAATGACATCCGCATGATCTGGGGCCTGAATGCGGACGAGCAACTCCTGCCCGGACCAGAGCCCGATCAGCAGAGCGATGGCGGCACCACCGACCACAGCGTAAAGCGGTGCGCGCAAATTGCCGGGTTCTGGATGAGGAACCTCTCGGCCTTGTGTGTCGAAGAACCCATCCAGCAGAACCGCCAATGCGCCCAGAGCGACGGCTGCAAGCACAAGCCCAGCCAGCGACCATAGGCCCGCGACAATCATACTGAGGATCAGCGCAAAGCGCAGATTAGTGCTTTCCTGCAACGGCACCAGATCGAACAGCAGTCCGGCCACAAAGGCAATCAATGCGGCGATCACGAGACGCATCGCAAGCCACAGCCCGAGCTCGATCTTGAGGCGACCCCGTTTGCCTTCCATTCGATCCGTGCTGGCGGAGAAGGCCTCGGCGGGTTTGCAGCCATCAAACAAAACCAGATGCAGCGCCAGCGCCCAGGCCGAGAGCCTGCGGATCAGAACCCAGGCCAGACACAGAACAACAAACCCGATCAGCACCACTGCGACCCAGAATGAGGGCGGGTGGAAGGTGAGGTAATAGTTGATGTCGTATTCCGTGAGCGTCCACCACGCGATCACGCCCGCCACGGCGACAAAAGGCAGCGCCAACACCAGAACACGCAGAATGAACCGCGCCGCAAAGCCAAAAAGTGCAGGTAAACGCGTCAGGATCAACCGGATGGAAGCACTGCCCGCGCGCCACGGGTCACGCTCGCCCATCCGCAATGATCCGGCCATGACCGAGAAGACAAAGACCTCTGCCAGCAGGAACAGGCTGAGAACTACAACCGCCGCGATGAAGCCTGCTGGTGACAGCAGGAACATCGCAATGTCCTGATCCGTCAGCGCCGATTGATCAGACAATGACACGGCAAGATTGACGGCGATGGCAACGCCCGGAGCGATCAGTGCAACCAGCAGCAACCGAACGGCCACATAGACAGGCACAAACACGCGCCGCCGCGCCCATGCGCCCCGATAGGCGTTTGTAACGGCTGAGAAATTGGTCACGCGATTGCCTCCTGAATGGTCGACTCATTCAAGGCTGCGTAAGTGTGAATTGCAAGAGTCGGCGTCAGCTTTCTTCCAAATCAGCTGCCAACCGGAATCCGATGCGATTGGCCGGTTTGTCCTCGACCGTTTTCGGCAGGGCACGTAACATTACATTCAACTGACTGACATGCTGCACCAACTGCGTTTTGGCACCGCCTCCGTCCGAACCATAAAAGGTGATGACATCCGGGTCGAAATATCCCATGCCTTCGATCCGCATCACGCCTGCATCACCGCCGGTAAAACCCATGGCAACCTCGTGATCACCATCCAGCGTCTTTTCGAAGTTCTGGATATACATGATCAGCCGCTCGTAAGCCCATTGCGCCGGGCTTTTGGTTTCGACCGGCGCTTGCAAGGGTTTGGGCAGGTCCTTGTTGCCCGATGCCGCTTCAGGGTTGGCATGTACCTCATAGCAACGCGGCAACGCAGCAGATTCCGCTGCCTCGGCTGAGGTTTCGATCTTGTCCATTGCTCTAACCTTTGCGCTGATATTCCCACGCCCCGTCCGCGCGGCGCGTCCGGGTGACGGCTCCAATGTGGTAGAGATGGTTCATATGTGCAACCGCCTCGACCAGCGCGAGGCCATATTCACCACCCTTGATCTGACGTTTGAACAGCGGGGCAAAGCAGTCGGCAGCGGTTTTGGGCTGACCCAGATCGTTCAGCAAACGGTCGAGCGCACCGTGGTGATTGTCGATCAGTTGGCGCATGCGGATGGGCAACCCGGTGAACGGCAGTTTGTGCCCGCCCAGAACCAGATGATCGGGTCTCGCCAGAGGCTGCAGGCGTTCACAGGCTTCAAGCCAATCGGCGACGGGATCGGCCATTGGTTCAGTCGCATAGACGCCAAGGTTGGAACTGATGGAGCTGAGGATCTGATCGCCAGTCAGCACCAGATGGTCGTCGCGACTCCAGAATGTGCAATGTTCAGGGGCGTGACCGTTGCCCATGTGAACGTCCCAGTCGCGCCCGCCCATGCGGATCACGTCGCCTTGTTTCACACGGGTAAAGCCCAGCGGCATGGGGTAGACGGTGTCGGCAAAGTTAAAGGGACGTTCAGCCATCCGGCCCGCCAACACATCCGCATCCATCCCGGCACTGCGGTAGAAATCGAGCGTTTCCTTCGGCCAGTTCTCCTGCACATCCAGCGTCAGCATGCGGGCGAACAACCAAGCGGTGCGGCTGGTCACTAGCTCGGCACCGTGCTCGGACTGGAACCAGCCCGCATTACCCACATGGTCTGGGTGGTGATGTGTCACAACCACCCGATGGACCGGCTTTCCGGCCAGAGGCCCCTCCATCAGGGTCTGCCAGATGGCACGCGTTTTCTTCGAGGACAGCCCGGTATCAACTATGGTCCACCCGTCGCCATCATCCAGTGCATAGACATTCACATGATCCAGCGCCATCGGCAGCGGCAACCTGATCCACAGAACCCCATCTGCAACTTCGACCCATTCGCCGGGGGTGGGTGGTTCTTCCCACGGGTATCTCATCACTTGCGGAACCTCGCCATCCATCAAACCGCCAGCTCCTCGGCGCTGAGGGCATAGAGGTCATCCGCACCGTTCTGAGCCTGCGCCAGCAGGCCAGTATGTTCGGGCAGCAGCACATTGATATAGTAACGTGCTAACTTGGCGCGCGGTCCATCGGGATCGGCCAGAGCCGCAGACAGGTGGTAATGCCCGCCCAGAACCCGCGCGAAGGCTTTGAGATACGAAGCCGCGCCAGCAAAGCGGCTGTTCATATCCGACTGCGCGACCAGCCACTCAGTGGCTTCCCGCAATGATTCGGAAGCTTCCCAAACAGGACCAGCAAGTTCAGGCATCGTGGCCCGGGCTTTTTCAGCCTGATCCTCGATCTCATCCAAAAGGTTCGAAGCCGCCTCGCCCCCGTCCATCATCTTGCGGGCCACGAGATCCATGGCCTGAATGCCGTTGGTGCCCTCGTAGATCGCAGTCACGCGGACATCGCGATAATATTGCGCCGCGCCGGTTTCTTCGATGAATCCCATGCCGCCATGTACTTGAACGCCGGTTTCGGACACGCGCATACCAGTCTCGGTGCCAAACGCCTTGCAAATCGGCGTTAGCAGAGCCGCTCGTGCCGCCCAATCGGCCTCACCCGTGGCCTGCGCCATGTCGATCGCAGCGGCATTGGCCAGCATGATTGCCCGCGCGGCAAAAACATCCGCACGCATCGACATCAGCATCCGCCGTACATCCGCGTGATCGATGATCGTACCCGAAGGCGTCTTGCCTTGCTTGCGTTCCAACGCATAGGCAAGCGCGTGCTGATAGGCCCCTTCGGCCACGCCGACGCCTTCACCACCAACGCCCAGCCGTGCGTTGTTCATCATGGTGAACATCGCGGCCATCCCGCCATGTTCCTTGCCAACCAGCCAGCCCCTGGCCCCGTCATACTGCATCACGCAGGTCGGGGACCCGTGTAGACCCATCTTGTGTTCCAGCGAGACCACCTTGAGGTCATTGGCCACGCCGGGATTGCCGTTCTCGTCGGGGATGTATTTCGGCACCAGAAACAGCGAAATCCCTTTGGTCCCCGGTACCCCATCGGGCAGACGGGCCAGAACCAGATGGCAGACATTCTCGGCAAAGTCGTTGTCGCCCCACGAGATATAGATCTTCTGGCCGGTCACCGAATAGGTGCCATCGCCGTTATCCTCGGCCTTCGATGTCAGCGCCCCCACATCCGATCCGGCCTGTGGTTCGGTAAGGTTCATGGTGCCTGACCACTCTCCCGCCATCATCTTGGGCAGATAAAGCGCTTTAAGCTCATCACTCGCGTGATGCTCCAGCGCCTCGATCTGTCCTTGGGTCATCAACGGGGCCAGTTGCAGCGACAGGCAAGCGGCGCTCATCATCTCGTTCACGGCAGTGGTCATGGTCATAGGCAGACCCATACCGCCATATTCGGGGTCACCGCTCATCCCGATCCAACCGCCTTCGGCAATTGCTTTCCACCCTTCTGCATAGCCCGGAGACGTTCGCAACACGCCGTTCTCCAACCGGGCGGGTTCCAGATCACCGGGGCGCTGCAGCGGTACCATGATCTCTTCGCACATCTTCCCGGCTTCGGTCAGAATGGCGCTGACCACATCCTCACTGGCGTCCGAGAACTTCTCGGTCGCGGCGATCTGGTCAAATCCGATCACGTTGCGGAACAGGAATTCATAGTCTGAGATCGGTGCGCGATAGGGCATGGTTTCCCTCTGGTTCTATCAGGTTCAAAGCGTGGGGTTGGAATCCCGGCCCCACGCCGGTATTCATCTGGGCTGGCACGATTACCTACCGTGACCTGAACTGCAAGCAACCAAAACGCGGCGTCACGACATATGACCCTACTCGGCACCCAAGACTTATCCGCAGACGCTGATGGCATCGCAAAAGCCGCTGACCTTTTGCGGCAAGGGCTGCTCGTCGCGTTTCCGACCGAAACCGTCTATGGCCTCGGCGGCGATGCGCGAAACGGCGAGGCCGTAGCCGCAATCTATGAGGCGAAAGGACGGCCAAGCTTCAACCCACTGATCGCCCATGTCGCCTCAACCGAGACAGCAAAACGGTTTGTTGAGTGGACCGATCAGGCCGAGCGGCTCGCCCAAGCCTTCTGGCCCGGTCCACTGACAATAGTACTCCCCTTGCGGGCCGATCACGGGATTTCATCACTCGTAACAGCGGGGTTGGATACTCTGGCCGTTCGGGTGCCCGCCCATCCCACTGCGCGCGCATTGCTGGCCTCGTTTGATGGCCCGGTGGCTGCCCCATCGGCTAACCCTTCGGGCCAGATCAGCCCGACCAATGCGGCCCATGTCCGAGCGGGGCTGGAGGGGCGCATCGCCGCAATTCTGGACGACGGGCCCTGCGGCGTTGGGCTTGAATCAACTATTGTAGGTCTGGCTGGAGCTCCTGCGCTGTTGCGTCCGGGTGGTGTCGCACTGGAACAGATTGAAGACGTTCTGCAGACGGAACTGCATCACCATCAACCCGGTGACTTGTTGACCGCACCAGGCCAACTGCAATCCCACTACGCCCCAGATGCGCCGGTTCGCCTGAATGCCGAGTCGCCCCAAGGCGATGAAATTTTGTTGGGATTTGGTCCTGTCTCGTGCGACCTGAACCTGTCTGAAAGCAGCAGCCTGTCAGAAGCCGCCGCCAACCTGTTCGCCGCGCTGCACAAGCTGAACGAAACCAGCCGTCCGATTGCCGTATCCCCGATACCTGACACTGGATTGGGTGCAGCAATCAACGACCGCCTGCGCCGAGCGGCAGCACCCCGCGGCTAAGCGCGACCTGCACTGGCAGACAGTGTAAGCGGATCAACTCCAAGGGTCGCCAAGGCGGCTTCCCACTTCTCATCATCGGGCACATCGAACACCAGTTTCGAAGACGCCTCGGTCGTCAACCAGCCATTCATGGCAATCTCATCCTCAAGCTGATCGGGCCCCCAACCGGAATACCCCAACGTCAGCATCGAATTCAGCGGCCCTTTGCCCGAGGCCAGATCTTCGAGTACATCCAGCGTTGCCGTCATGCTGAAATCTTCGGAAATTTGCATTGAATGCAGATTCGCTTCGTAATCCGCGCTGTGCAAAACAAAGCCACGAGACATCTCGACCGGGCCGCCAAACTGCACCAGTCGCTCGCCCACTACGGGAATGCGACACGGGATATTGAGCTGTTCCAGCAACGTCTTGATCCGCAGATCCGAAGGCTTGTTGATGATCAACCCCATCGCGCCATCCTCGCCATGGCTGCAGATATAGACGACCGAATGCTCGAATCGCGGATCGCCCATGCCGGGCATCGCAATCAAAAGTTTTCCCGTTAGGTCCATCAGCAGATATCTCTTGCGCTCAGGTTCACCCTAGAATGACCCCGAGGGTCGGGTATTGGCAAGGGATCAACCGGGATTTCCGCGTATTTCACACGGGTGACCGGAACGTGACTTGGCATTCCCGGTCAGAATGCGCATCTTCCCCAGTATGATGAAGCTTTGGAAACCTGCCGCTATTGCCTTTTCCGCAAGTCTGCTCCCTGGCCTCGCGGCCTTTGCGCAGGGGGTGGATCAGCTTGTGCAGCTAGAAGTGCTCGATGGCGGCAAATCCGACAATGGTACCTATCAGGGCGCGTTGCGTCTGACGCTGAAAGACGGGTGGAAAACATATTGGCGCGCGCCGGGAGATGCGGGCATTCCGCCGCAGTTCGACTGGAGCGGATCCCGCAATGTCGGCGACATCGCCATTACTTGGCCCGCACCGAAGATCTTCGATCAAAACGGGCTGCAATCCATCGGATATGAAGATCAGCTGGTCCTTCCCGTCGAAATTACCCCCAAGAATCCCGCCAAGCCGGTGCGGTTGCGGGGCGAAATGGACTTGGGCGTTTGCAAAGATGTCTGCGTGCCCGGTCGACTGGACTTCGACCACACGCTGGATGCCAATGCCGGGCGCAACCCAGCTATAGCTGCGGCGTTGGCTCAACGTCCCTTTTCTGAACGAGAGGCCGGGGTGGCAGAGGCAACCTGCCGACTGACGCCTACGGCGGACGGGATGCAGATCGAGGCACATATCACCATGCCGTCAGCAGGTGGCGCCGAAGTCGCAGTCATCGAGCCCGGCAACCCAACGCTATGGGCTTCGCAGTCCGATACGGACCGTCAAGGAAACACATTGGTCGCCCGGTCCGAGGTTATCAACGCTTCGGGTGGTCCGTTTGCACTGGACCGGTCCGAAGTCCGCATCACCGTCCTTGGCTCAAACCATGCGGTTGATATCCTCGGATGCAGCGCGGGTTGACCACATGAGCCAAATCCCAAGGATCGGCGCGCTAGCCGTTGTCCTGCATGAAGAGCAGGTCCTTTTGGTACAACGCAAAAAACAACCCGATGCTGGCCTTTGGGGTTTTCCCGGCGGGCATGTCGAGTGGGGCGAAACGGTTCTGGAAGCGGCAGCAAGGGAGTTGCTGGAAGAAACCGGCGTTATCGCTGAACCAACCGGGTATCTTGATAATCTCGACTTGTTGCTGCGCGACCCCGGCGGCCAGATCAGGGCCCACTACCTGCTGGTTGGTGTTGCCTGCCGCTATGTCTCGGGCACGCCGGTTGCGGCGGATGACGCAAAGGATGCGCGCTGGTTTTCGACTGACCGGATTTCCTGTGGGGATCTGCCGATGAGCGACCGAGTCCCCGATCTGCTACGCATTGCTATGAAGACCCGTCAGGCCTCTGATCTGCCTGAAAAACGAGCATAAAGCAGGCTCGATAGGACCACGCCCAAGAGCAGGATCATGACCGCGCCAGTGGCAAAGACACCAAGGCCCATTTGCAGGATACTCACCCCATCAGCGCCGGGGTAGAACCCTGCCAGAAGGCTCAACGGGGCACCCGCAAGGGCAGGCCAGATCATCGACACGCCGAGCCAGACCGCCAGCGCAACGCCCGTTACGCAAACAGCAACACGCACCACCCGATCCGGTGCACGCAAAGCCCGGCGCATGGCCGTCATTGGACGAGCGACATCGTTCAGGATCGCCAGTAGCGCAGGCACCAGCAGCAGAATCAGGACCATTCCAAAACCCAGCCCATAAACCAGAGTAATCACTGTCGGCTTGAGGAACTGTGCCTGCTGTGAGCTTTCATACATCAACGGAGTCAGCCCGAGCACCGTGGTCATAGTGGTCAGCATCACGGGTCGCAATCGGTCTGCTGCTCCTTCGACAATCGAGGGGACCAAGCCACGTTCCTGTTGATACCCGTCAATCGTGGTCACCAAAACAATCGAATCGTTGATGATGATTCCGGTCATACCCAGCAATCCAACAACTGTGAACATACTCAACGGCACGTCCCAGAGATAATGCCCCCAGATTGCACCGACGAGGCCAAACGGAATGATCGCCATAACCACCAAGGGCCGCGTCCAGCTGGCAAAAACCCAGGCCAGCACCAGATAAATCCCGGTCAGACACAGAATCAGCCCTGTGCGCGCCTCGGAGAGGAATTCGTCCTCCTGCTCGCTCAACCCCGCCATGCGCCATTCAACCTGACGTTCGGCGGCGATGTTCGGCAGTATCTCTTCACGCATGGCGCGCGCGATCTCCGCGGCCTGAGCCGGGTCATCTTCGGAGATGTCGCCGTTTACGGAAATCACCCGCAAGCCGTTTTCGCGCCGAACCGTTGAGAACCCCGACTTGCGCTCGACCGAAACGATGTCTGCCAGCGGAACATAGACACCATCGGGCGTCCGCATCAGAGTGCGTTCAAGGAAGTCCGCGGTCAGCTCACCCTCGGGCAGTTCCACGCGAATCTCAGTGCTGCGTGGACCATCCGGGAACGTCGCCGCCTCAATCCCGTTCAGCCGGTTTCGAAGCACGCGGCCCAGTGTTTCGATGCGGAAGCCCAGCGCCTGACCCTGCGCGGTCAGGTCCAGAATAAACTCTTCCTTGTCGTAGGCCAGATTGTCTTCAAGCGCCGAAACCTCGGTGTATTTGGACAATTCCGTTTGCAGATCCTCGGACGCGGATTTCAACGTGTCCACATCCGCACCGTAGAACTGAACATCAATCGAGTCGCCCCCCGGCCCCGAACGCCAACCACGGAAGCTGAGTAACTCAACTTTGGGATGGCGGGGCACGAAATCCTGTAACTCTCCGACAAACTCGAAACTCGAATAGGGGCGCAAGTCTGCATCGATCAGTTCGATCGAGATGCCGCCCAGCAGATCGCTGTCCTTTCCATCTGCCGCACGCAGCCCCCATCCTGCCGATCCCCCAACTTCGGCTAAAACGTATTCGATCGGGTTTTGGCCATGCCGCTCTTCGTAAATCTCACCAAGCTCTTCGGTGGCCTGCTGAACCATGCGCATCATTTCCAGTGTCTCGGCGCGGGTAGCGCCTTCGACCATGATGAAATTACCCGTGACCGAGCCACGCTCGGGTGCGTTGAAGAACCGCCAGTTTACGTCGCCCCGGATAAACAATGCGATCTGGCTGGCCAGTATGAGCACCATCAGAGCGACGACCACGTAGCGCGCCCAAACCACCCATGCGACTAAAGGTCGGAACAGGTTGTCACGCACCCAGCGAAAACCACGGTTCACGACCCGGTTGGGCCAGTCATACCAGTGCTCCTTGGCAGAATGTGCGATGGCATGGGCCATATGATTGGGTAGGATCAGGAAGCATTCGATCAGTGAGGCAATCAGTACGGCAATGACCGTGAACGGGATATCCCGGATCAACTCACCAAAGCGGCCGCCGATTGCCGTCAGTCCGAAAAAGGCGATGACTGTTGTGACTGTTGCCGCAAAGACCGGCATCGCCATACGGCGAGCGGCACGTTCAGCGGCAACCATGGGGGCCTCACCCAGCCGCCGCGCGCGGAAATCAGCGTGTTCGCCCACCACAATGGCGTCATCCACGACAATACCCAAAGTGATGATCAGACCAAACAGCGAAACCATGTTGATCGACAGGCCGCCCAGATACATCAGTGCAATCGCCGCCGACATCGCCACGGGGATACCTGCCGCCACCCAAAAAGCAATCCGTGCATTGAGGAACAGAAACAGCAGGCAGACCACCAGCCCGAGACCAACAAGACCATTATCCACCAGAATATCCAGCCGATCAGTGATGGCCTGTGCGCGGGTGCGGATCAGCTCTATCGTGATACCCTCTGGCACGCTGGCCTGCATGTTCTGCACCACATCCTCAACCGAACGCTGGATACCAATCGCATCGCCCAGATTAGATCGATCGACGCGGATCGACATGGCTGGGTTGTCGCCCACATAATAGCTGCGATTTCGGGTAACGCCCTCTACCCGGATTTGCGCAACATCGCCCACGACCAGCTTCGATCCATCGGCAAAGGTGCGCAAGGCAATGCCTTCGATCTCTTCTGGTGATCGCTTTTCTGCGCCTGTACGAATACGTGCGTTGGCACCAGTGACATCCCCCGCAGGGTTCGCAGTAACTTCGGCCGCAATGGCCGAAGCGATATCTGACATCGCAATGTCATTGGCGATCAACTGCGCCGTGGGCACTTCCACCACCACCCGGGGTGCTGCAAGCCCCCGGATCGTTGTACGCGTAACCCCCACCGCAAAAAGGCGGTTGATCAATTCATCGGTGAATTTTGCAAGCTGTTCAGCCTCGATCGGCCCGGTAATGACGACATCGGTCACTCGATCCCGCCAAGCGCCGCGCCTGATGGTGGGTTCTTCAGCGTCTTCAGGTAAGTTGGTTACACCATCAACAGCAGTCCTGACCTCTTCAACCGCGCGGGACATCTCCCAATTGGGTTCAAATTCCAATCGGACACGGGCTGAGCCTTCGCGCGACGTGGATTCGGTACTCGCGACGCCTTCAACCGCCAATAATGCAGGTTCGAGAAGCTGTATGATACCGTCATCGACATCTTCAGGACCCGCCCCTTCCCATTCAACATCCACGTCAACGCGCTCAAGGATCACATCCGGGAAGAACTGTGCCCGCATGCTTGGGACAGCCGCCGCACCCAGCACCAGCATTACCAGAAGCAACAGATTGGCAGCCGTGCGATGCCGGGTGAAATAGCTGAGGATCCCGCCCGCCGCGCTGGGAATTTCGCGGATCATGGCGTCTAGCCTCCGGCCCGTTTGTCATCAAGTTGGCGCACGAGAGCAGCGGGCACTTTTGCCTCGCTTAACTGACCCAGCACCTGAGCTTTGTCTGCTTGAGACATGCCATTGTTAGCCTCAACCTGAGCGACAAGCTGCGCGCGCTTTTCATCGGACAACTCGACCATATCGGGATCGATTTCGACGCTGGCCTCAACACGCAAAGGACGCACGCGCACGCCAGAGCCCAGCAGCGGCGTGCGACCGATCACGACCTCGCGACCTGCAAGCCCGGCGCCTCGTAACAGAACCTCATCGCCCTGCCGACGCACCAGTTGAACCGGTATCGGCTCTAACCGGTCGTCGGGGCCCAATACCAGCACGTTGCCCGAGGCATCCAGCACCGATGATGGCATACGCACCACATTCTCCAGTGGCTGTTCTTCAATGGAAACCGTAACGAAATCCCCTGGTTTGAACCCCGGCGCATCGTCCAGACGGGCATAGATCAAACGCCCTGTCTGCCCTTCACCTGCCGAGCCGCTGTCGCGACTGATACGACCGGTCGCCGTCAAATCGGCCCCTGTCACTTCAAGTGAAATCGTCACTGGAGCGGCGACAAGATCACCTTGCGCGTCGAGCAGGCGCACATATTGCGCAGTTGAAACGCGAAAGGCTACTTCAAGCGAATTAGGGTCCACCAACTCGGCCAGCTTTTCATTGGCCGAGACCAGTCGCCCTTCGACCAGAGTAACTCCGGTCAGCGTTCCGTCAAACCCGGCATGGATTGTCATGTCTTCTAGATCACGCTCGGCCCCATCAAGCGCGATGCGGGCACGGGCAAGCAGAGTGGTGGCCTGATCCACTCGGGATTCTGCCTGTGCCAGCGCGATCCGACGCGCCAGAACGGCCTGATGCGCGGAGGTCGCCGCCAGTTCGGCCTCTTCCACGCTCGCAGCCGCGCCAACACCGCGCGTCTGCAGATCCTGTTGACGTTGTAACGCCCTGTCCCGCAGTTCGGCCTGTGCCTCGGCAGACTTCAATTCGTCCTGCGCCAGCAGCAACGAACGCTCGGCGTCACGCTCCTCGAATTGCGCATCCAGAAGATCAGACTTGGCGCGATCCAAGGCCGATTGCATGTCGGCGGGATCAAGCTCGACCAGCAGTTCACCTGCAGTCACCGTGCCGCCATCTTCGAAATCTTCCGCCAATGCGATCACGCGCCCACCCAACGCCGCGCGCAGTTCCAAACGGCGACGGCTTTGTACTTGGCCAAATGCCTCCAGATACGGCGTGATGGTTTCAGGTGCGGCGGTTTTGACACTGACGGCAAATATCCGTTCACGCGCCTCGGGCGCTTGGCTGTCGCGTGTCAGAACATCCTGCACCGCGCCCGTGATCATCTGCACGGCAACAAGCAGCAGGCCCAGCGTCAAGAACGCCAGGAATACACCTATAAGGCTTTGCCGTAGAAATCGCATCGGTCACTCACCTCAGGTCGCACAAGCTGCCTTCCGCAAAGGTAGCCGGGTCGCAAAAAATGCCAAGCCACAAAGCGGTTATGATGCGTTAAACGCAGAACCAGTCTACTTCCGTCGCAGATGTTCGTCCAATCTGGGCATTATTTCCACGAAATTGCAGGGCCGGTGGCGATAGTCGAACTGTTTTTCCAAAATCGCATCCCATGCGTCCTTGCAGGCCCCCGGACTGCCTGGCAGGGCAAACAGATAGGTGCCGCCCGCCACCCCGCCCGTGGCGCGGGACTGCACGGCTGAGGTACCGATCTTTTCCATCGACACGATTGTGAAGACGGTACCAAAGGCCTCGATCTCTTTTTCATAGACGTCCCGATGCGCCTCGACCGTCACATCGCGGCCCGTCAGCCCTGTGCCGCCGGTCGATATCACGACGTCAATCTCAGGATCGGCGATCCACAGGCGCAGCTGGCTCGCGATCTCGGTACGCTCATCCTGTATGATCTTTCGATCAGCCACCGCGTGTCCTGCCTTTTCGATCCGATCCACCAGTGTCTGGCCCGAGCGATCCTCGTCCAGCGATCTGGTGTCTGAAACGGTCAGAACCGCGATGCGGACTGGGATGAACTCCTTGCTTTCGTCAATGCGTGACATTCAAATCTGCTCTTCCTTCATAAAATTATTGTTGATCCAAAGCGTAAAAAGCCATCGGAAACGCGGTGAATATCATACCAATCGTGTAAATGAAGACAAACCCAAGCATGTTGGTCGTATCGTGACTTTCAGAGGGATCGGCATCATATACAAGCATCACTACAAAAACGGTTACCAATATGACCTTGCTTGCGAGAAGAACAAACGGTTGAGGTAGTTTCTGCTGGAGTAGGAAGTACAGTTCCAGGGACACCGCTATGACAACCAGAACAGCGTACCATACTGCTTCAACTTGTTTACCGAACGATCCAAAAAGTACCTCGATCAGGACAAATGTTTGGGTCACGGAAAACAAAGCTAGAGTGGGAATAGTTACCAAACGCGGCCATTCGGCTTTGGTATCGAAAAATGCCAACCAACGCGCAAAAGTCTTTGCGAATGCGACCGAAATCAAAAAAAACACGAGAAGTAGAAATGCATTTGCCCCAGGCACTTTGGGCAAAGTCAGCGTGATGGTAGATATCTGAAATAGGTTTAATAGCGATACCAATGTGACAGGGAGGCCCAACAAGGTCACGACATTTGCTATGTCCCCTAAATACTCTCTTGGCTTCATAAGCTTCTCAAAATACTTTTCTTTTAGCGTATCTCAGGTCACAGAAAGTTGATCAAGTGTTCACCTCGAACCAATTCAGCGTCGGACCCAGATTTGCGATTTGGGTTCGACCGAGCGTACCCCGATAGCCCCAGCTGTCATGAATATGACCACAAAAGACAAAATCGGGTTGTATCCGCTCCACCGCGTCCCGAACGGCGGTCGAGCCGACGGATGCGCCCTGTGACGTCACATCGCCGTAACCTTTGGGCGGTGAATGCGCGATCAGGATATCAGCGCCATCACATCGATCCAGCAATTCAGCAGCCTCGGCCTCAGTCAGATCGCATGACCAATCACCGAACGGTGTGAGTGGGACGCCGTAGCCCAGACCAAACAATCGAACACCATCCAAGGTCATGCCGGAACCGTGCAGAACATGCACACCTTCCGGCGTGGCCTCGACCAACTCATCCGCGCTTTCGGCATTGCCCGGTACCAGCACCAGCGGTGCAGAGATGCCCGAAAGCATCTGCATGGCCTCGTCCAATCCCTGTCGCATGTTGCAAAAATCTCCGGCGCCGATCACAAGATCAGCCTCCGAACTGGCCGTTACCAATTCAGCGGCGCGGTTGCGCGCCATATGAAGGTCAGAGAATGCCAGCACCTTCATGCACCTGCCTCCAGTCGCGATTTCAACTCTAACAGATCCGCCCAGGCCTGCCGCTTCATCTGCGGCTGTCGCAGCAGATAGGCAGGGTGGAACATCGGTATTACTGGCAAATCCAGCGCTTGATCCCAGCGCCCGCGCAACCGCGTAATGCCCCGCTTGCCCAGAACCGCCTGACAGCTGATGTTGCCCATCACCACCAGCACCTCAGGCTTGGCGAGCGCCACGTGCCGTTCCAGAAAGGACTTCATCATGCCAATCTCTTCGGGCTTGGGATCCCGGTTTTGTGGAGGCCGCCACGGCAGGACATTGGTGATGTACACGTTTTGCGTGCGATCCAGATCAATCGCAGCCAGCATCCGATCCAGCAACTGCCCGGCGCGTCCTACAAAAGGTTTGCCTTCGCGATCTTCATCTCGGCCTGGTGCTTCGCCGATGATCATCACTCGTGCACCGGGTGTACCGTCCGCGAACACAAGCTGACGCGCACCACGTTTGAGATCGCACAGGTCGTAGGTCTCCAGTGCCGCGCGCAATTCGGTCAGCGATCCAGCAGCCTTTGCCACTCGCTGCGCAACCGCTGCAGCGTCAATTTGTTCTGGCTTCTTCTGAGGTTCCGCAACGGCAGTCTTCTTCGCCTTCGCTGCTTTGTCTGGCAACATATAGCGATCGATCGGCGTATCCACGATCGCATCTGTTGCGCCCAGTTCGATCTGCCATTCCAGCAGAGCGCGCGCGGTATGATAGTCCAAGCCCGATTCCATAACCCTCAATCTAACCAGCTTTTGACCGAGGGAAAGCGAATAGACCTTGCCTCGGCGTCCAGACAGGCCGACCATACAGCTATTCATGTTGTTGATCATACGAATACTATTGATCGGATTGTTGCTGACCCTGGTCAGCGACCCTGCACAGGCGACCTTCCACGACCGTCATGGCCAGTGTCGTCCGGGCCAGTTGCAATGTGGTCGGGGATGCTGCCCTGCGGGCCAACGCTGCAGCTTTGATGGCCGCTGTATCCCACCCGGGCACACCTATTGCGGCGGCGGGCGCACCTGTGGCCCATTTGAGCGGTGCGTGGCAGGTGGCACACGCTGTGCCCCTGCGGGATTGAACAAATGCACTTCACGTCTGGATTGTCCGGGCGACAGCTTCTGTAACGGGCGCGGAGAATGTGAACGCAACACACCTGATTTCGATCCCGGACCAGCCATTACATGTGACGATGGTCTAACCTGTGGCGCCGGCTCATCGTGCCTGCCGGGCGGCGGATGCTCTCGCCCCGGCTGGTTCTTGTGCGAAGAAACCGATTCGCAGTGCCGCCCCGGCTTCAAATGCTCGGCTCACCAGGGATGTGTGCCGATCAAAGCCATCGATTGCGGCTATGGCAAGTGGTGCAAACCCGGCGAGCAATGTCTGCCTGAAGGCGGGTGCGAGAAATTGCCCGAAGGCGCGGAACCTTAGGTTGCCACATGCGATACGCCTTCCTATAAGCGGTCCGATTGTCAGACAGGAGCCCGCCCCATGCGTTTCGCCCATCGTCACCTTCTCGGCATCGAGCACCTGTCGCAATCGGATATCACTGCCATCCTCGATCTGGCCGAGGAATATGTCGATCTGAACCGCCAGTCGACCAAGCATTCGGACGTGCTTTCGGGCCTGACGCAGATCAACATGTTCTTCGAAAACTCGACCCGTACACAGGCCAGCTTCGAACTTGCTGGCAAACGGCTGGGCGCAGATGTGATGAACATGGCGATGCAGGCAAGCTCAATTAAAAAAGGCGAGACCCTGATCGACACGGCGATGACGCTGAACGCGATGCACCCCGATCTGCTGGTGGTGCGCCATCCCCATTCCGGAGCCGTCGACCTGCTGGCCCAAAAGGTGAACTGCGCCGTGTTGAACGCTGGTGACGGACGGCACGAACACCCCACGCAAGCTCTGCTGGACGCACTGACCATCCGTCGCGCCAAGGGCCGTCTGCACCGGTTGAACATTGCGATTTGTGGAGATGTCGCCCATTCCCGTGTTGCGCGATCGAACCTGATCCTTCTGGGAAAGATGGAAAACCGCATTCGCCTGATCGGCCCACCGACGCTTGTACCCGGCCAGTTCGCCGATTTCGGCGCCGAGGTTTATGACGATATGAATGAGGGCCTGAAAGACGTGGATGTCGTCATGATGCTGCGCCTTCAGAAAGAACGCATGGATGGCGGCTTCATCCCTTCGGAACGCGAATACTACCATCGCTACGGGCTGAACGCCGAAAAGCTGGCGCTGGCCAAGCCAGACGCCATCGTGATGCACCCCGGCCCGATGAACCGCGGGGTTGAGATCGACGGCACGCTTGCCGACGACATCAACCGGTCGGTCATTCAGGAGCAGGTCGAGATGGGCGTTGCCGTACGTATGGCTGCGATGGACCTGCTGGCCCGCAACGCGCGAGAAGCCGCATGAGTGATTTGACCATCGCCCCTCACGAACGTGGCGTCATCCGATTGTTCGCATTGGATATGCGCCAGGAAGAGGCCAAGTTTCTGCGTGAACCGGGCGCTGCTGGTCAGGTGCTTGGGGTCGATGGGCTAGATCCCAAACAAATAGACATCTTCCCAGTGTCAGACCTCGAAGACCTTGGTCTTTATGGCTATCTCAGCGAAGGTTGTGGTGTATCCGAAGATCAACTGGATCGGACTGCGCTCGACGCTATTGAAGGATGGGTCATGGTACTGCGCAGTGCCGCGTTCGAAAGCCAACCCGCCACGCTTTCGCCGGACCCAAGGGTGCATTTGATCGGGCTCTATACCGAAGAGGCAACCAATTGGACCGGTGGTAAGATCGACACTGACAGCGCCAAGCCGTTTTCAGCAGCACCCGTGGAGATCGAGCTTAACGAACGCCCTCAGCGTATCGGCTCGGCCGTATTGGCGATCATTATACTTTTGGTGATCGGAGGTGCCTTGTGGCTGATCCTGTGACCTTCGCGCCAGACAAATCCGCCTATATCCGAACAAACACATGGCTGGCAGCATTCGCGATGGCTGCTGCCATGGCTGTTCTGTGGTTGATTGGAAACCCCTATGTATGGACTGGCGCTCCGGCTGGGCTGGCTGCGGTTGGTCTGCGCGCCTGGTATCTGGCCTCGGAAGAATTGGTCGCCACGTGGGAGATGACGGACACAACCCTCACCGGTCCCGGCCCACGCAAAGTGCCCCTGAAGCAGATCGCTTCGGTAAACACCATAGGCAGCTTCGTGCAAATCGTCACCCAGGGTGGTGACAAACACCTGATCAAATACCAGGCTGATCCCGCAGCAACCAAGGCCGCAATCGAAAGGGCCTTGGGATGACGGTCTCGGATCAGGATTGGTGGCGCGACCAAATACCAGATGAAGAAAAGGTTTTATGGTTCACACGGCCAGATCAGGGTTTCTTCCCTCCCCGATACGGCTGGGCCTATATGTTTGGTCTCTGCGGGCTCGCGGGTTTGTGGCTGAGCAGCCCGTGGCTGTTCGATACTGTCAGAGACTATTGGAAACTCACCTGCGTTACTTTGCTGCTTACTTTCACGATTTGGGCAGACAGATTTGTACGGGCGCAAAAAATGTATGTCGTGACCACTCAGAATGCGTGGATAGTCAACGAGATTTTCAAGTCAAAGAATTTGAAGATCGACAAGTCTCTGAAGTTCTATTTCGCGCGACGCAGACTGTCCTTTAACCGTCGACTTTTTTTCTCATTTGACCATCTTTCCGATCCTGATGCCGCTTTGAAGGCACTAAACCAAGCGCGCGAGGCCTCGACATGACCGACATTCTCTTCACCAATGCACGCCTGATCGATCCCGAAGCCGGAACCGACGCGGCTGGTTGGCTGCGGATATCCGGTGGTCGGATTGCCAAATGTGGTGTCGGGGATGCTCCCGCTTTCGAGGGGCAGACAATCGATTGTGGAGGCCAGTGCCTCGCCCCCGGCATCGTCGATATCGGCGTCAAAGTTTGTGAGCCGGGCGAGCGGCACAAGGAAAGCTATAAATCCGCCGGTCTCGCCGCAGCGGCCGGAGGTGTGACCACGATTGTCACCCGTCCTGACACGTTGCCGACGATCGACACGCCTGAAACGCTGGAATTTGCCACCCGCCGCGCACAGGCTGATGCGCCGGTCAATGTGCTGCCGATGGCGGCGCTGACCAAAGGGCGCGAGGGGCGCGAGATGACCGAGATCGGGTTCTTGCAAGATGCGGGAGCCGTGGCGTTCACCGATTGCGATCACGTCATCACCAACACCAAAGTGTTCTCGCGCGCGCTGACCTATGCGAAATCCTGCGGCGCTTTGGTGATTGCCCACCCGCAAGAGCCTGGCCTCAGCAATGGTGCGGCAGCAACCAGTGGCAAGTTCGCCGCCCTGCGCGGTTTGCCAGCAGTGTCGCCTATGGCTGAACGCATGGGACTGGACCGCGACATCGCACTGCTGGAAATGACAGGCGCGGCCTATCATGCCGACCAGATCACCACCGCCCGCGCCCTGCCCGCGCTTGAACGCGCAAAACGCAACGGGCTGAACATCACCGCCGGAACCTCGATCCATCACCTGACACTGAACGAACTGGACGTGGCCGACTATCGCACCTTCTTCAAGGTCAAACCTCCGCTACGGTCCGAAGACGACCGGCAGGTGGTGATCGAGGCGGTGCGCACCGGGTTAATCGACACGATCAGTTCCATGCACACTCCGCAGGACGAGGAAAGCAAACGTCTACCGTTTGAAGAGGCGGCATCGGGCGCAGTAGCGCTGGAAACGCTGCTGCCCGCAGCACTACGCCTTTATCACGCCGGACAACTGGATCTGCCTACGCTCTTCCGTGCCATAGCGCTGAACCCGGCAAAGCGCTTGGGGCTCGAAGCTGGTCGTTTGTCCGAAGGCGCACCGGCCGACATAATCCTTTTCGATCCGGATGTTCCATTTGTTCTGGACCGTTTCACGCTGAAATCGAAATCGCAGAATACTCCGTTTGACGGACAGCGGATGCAGGGTAAGGTCACCGCGACCTATGTCGCTGGACAAGACGTGTACCGGAGAGCCTGATGCCCCTGATCGACAGTACAATAACGCAGCTCATTCTGTGGGCCGCGCTGGGATACCTGATCGGATCCATTCCATTTGGAATGATCATCGCGCGGGTGATGGGGTTGGGCAACCTGCGGCAGATCGGTTCGGGCAATATCGGCGCAACCAACGTCTTGCGTACGGGGAACAAGACCGCCGCAGCGCTGACATTGCTGTTCGATGCCGGCAAAGGCGCCGTGGCTGTTTTGCTGGCGCGCGCATTTGCTGGTGATGATGCCGCACAGATTGCTGCGCTGACCGCATTCCTTGGGCATTGTTTTCCGGTCTGGCTGGGCTTCAAGGGTGGGAAAGGCGTGGCGACCTTTCTGGGCGTCTGGCTGGCGCTGGACTGGCGTGTCTGCGTCGCCTGCTGTCTGACATGGCTGGTGGCGGCGCTGATCTGGCGCATCTCATCCGTTGGCGCGCTGGCGGCGGCTGCTTTGTCGACCACGTGGATTATGATCCTAACGGATGGCAGTACCTTCATCCTTGGGATTGCTCTGACCTTGCTGGTCTATTGGCGACACAGCGCCAATCTGGCGCGGATCAAAGCAGGGACCGAGCCGAAAATCGGAAAGTCGTGACTGCGTCTGACGCTTTTCTGGAGGCCGTCTTCGATCTGCCCCAAGGCACATTCACCGGGACCGCCGGTCATAACAGATATGTAGTGTCACACCGGATCATGGCAGGTGGAAAATCTCACAAGCTGGTGGCCCATCAATTGGGCGGGCCCGACTACATCAGCCTGAACCTGTATCTGACGCAAAAAAGCGGCGCTTTGCTGCGACCCTGTGAAATGTCCGCCGAAAAGGTAGTGACTTTTGTTCTGGCGCTTGTCCCTGACGTGCGCAAATGAACAGCGGATATTTGTGACCGCACAATCACAATTGATTGCTTTGAACGTGATCAGCCCATTCCCCAACTGGGATTTTGTGACGGCCAATTACCGGCGTCGCGACAATCAAATCCGGTTCGCCCGGGCAAAATTACAGTGCTCTGAAGCGAGCCTATTCACGAAAGGTGAAGTCATGAACAAGTTCAAATCCATCATCAGCGGTGTAGCGCTGTCTGTTGCAATCGCAAGCTCGGCAATGGCTGCGGGCGTAGAGATCAACGCAAGCTCGACCGGTCTGGCAATGCAGGGCTATGACCCGGTTGCCTATTTCACCGTTGGCGAAGCAACAAAGGGTGACTATCGGATCACTACCCTGCACAATGATGCGCTTTACCGTTTCGCCTCGGAAGAAAACAAAACCGCATTTGAAGCAAACCCGGAAGCATATCTGCCTGCATACGGCGGATACTGCGCATTTGGCACCGCCATGGGCTTCAAGTTCGACGGTGACCCAAACTACTGGAAAATCGTCGACAACAAACTGTACCTGAACCTGTCGCAAGACATTCAGGAACGTTGGGAAGGCGATATTCCGGGGTTTGTTGAGCAGGCTTCTGCAAACTGGGAAGACATTGCTGACAAAGACCCGGCAGAACTGCAGCAATAAACTGCTGAAAATTCCTTTTGCATCGGCGGCAGATCGTATCTGCCGCCGATCTTCATTTGAACGTGCCTGATCGCGACCTATCTAAATCCAATGATAAGTGCCCACCTCCAAAGGGCCAGAGCCGGGAGAACCGGCAAAACAAAAACGGTTCGGAATAGACAAAGCATCACTGATCCGGCCTCGGGGCCGGGCCGTAGAATGAAGCACATAGCTGCCAGCAAATAGGCCTTGCAGCAGATTTCGAGCGAAAGGAAACACAAGATGACGGGAAAATTGGCGATGTTCACCGCTGTCGCGACACTGGCGGCAGGATCAGCGTTGGCTCAATCCTCGGGCAATTGGACTGGTTTCTACGGTGGTGGACAGATCGGTTACGCAGATATCGATACCAACGTGTCTGGCGTAGACGGAGATGGCGCGATTGGCGGTATCATCCTGGGTTACGACTATGATCTGGGCGATTGGGTTGTCGGTGGTGGCTTTGACTATGACTGGAGCGACATCGACCTTTCCAGCGTCGTCACGGTCGAGAAGGTCTGGCGGATCAAAGCACGCGCGGGATACAAGGTGAATCCGCAGGGTTTGCTGTATGGGACCGCCGGGTATGCCGACGCGGATACAGACAATCTAGGCAGCGACAACGGTTGGTTCATCGGTGCAGGCTATGAACAGATCGTAGCCCCCAATGTCAGTGTTGGCGGCGAACTTTTGTATCACGAGTTTGACGACTTCAACTCTTCGGGCGTTGATGTCGATGCAACGACGCTTCAGCTTCGCGTCGCTTATCGATTCTAACGAAATTCTTTGGGCCCGGCGGTTGACGCCGGGCCTTGCCTGTCACGGCACCAGAATTGTGCTGCCAGTCGTTTGCCGCGCCTCCAGCGCACGATGGGCATCCGCCACCTGATCCAATGGGAATTCCTGATCAACATGGATCTTAACCTCACGCCCTTCCACCTTGCCAAAGAGACGCCGCGCCATCGCCTGACAGACCGCGTGATCCGAGATATGGGTGAACAAGGTTGGCCGTGTAATCTTGAGTGACCCGCGTTGAGCAAGCATTCCCAGATCAATAGGTGGCACCGGCCCCGAAGCGTTGCCAAATGAAATCATCATACCCAGCGGCTTCAGACAGTTCAGCGACCCTTCGAACGTGTCTGCACCAATGGAATCCATAACCACATCAACTCCTTTGCCGCCGGTGATCTCAGCCACGCGCTGAACGAAATCTTCGGTTTGATAGTTGATGCAATGTGCTGCGCCGTTGAACTGCGCGAGGCTGCATTTCTCATCGGTCCCGGCGGTGCCGATCAGCGTGATCCCCTCGGATTTGGCCCATTGGCAGGCGATCAAGCCGACCCCACCAGCGGCAGCGTGGAACAGAACCGTATCTCCGCGTCGCAGGGGTGTCGTGCGATGGAACAGGTATTCAACCGTCATCCCCTTAAGCATCATGGCTGCTGCGGTGCGGAATGAAATACCTTCGGGTAGCGGACAAACCTGTGCAGCGGGCATAACACGCGCTTCGGAGTAAGCACCTGATGGTCCCGCTGCGTAGGCAGCGCGCTGGCCGGGGGTAAGGTGCGTAACACCTTCGCCCACCGCCTCGATGACGCCAGCCGCTTCCATTCCCAAGGCGTGGGGCAATTCAAGCGGATAGAGACCGGTGCGCTGATAAACATCTATGAAATTCAATCCGCAAGCATGGTGACGGATGCGCACTTCTCCCGGGCCCGGATCACCAAGGGGCCGTTCTTCGATCCGTAGAACCTCTGGACCTCCGTTTTCATGAATGACGACAGTGCGTGCTGATTGCTGCATGATTGCCTCCCTTGCCTGTTGAATCAAAGCTAACATGCCTGATCAGCAGGGCAATCCTTGTGATCTCATGCAGGTGATCGGGCAAAATTTCGCAATATGTGCTATAGTGCGAACAGACGTTGTAAATGGGCAGACGTTGCCGGCTGATCCGGTCACGCGAAATTGCCACACCGGATGCATCCCGCGGCGCACCCACGCCAAAGAAGGGGATGAACATGGATAAGACAATCGGTAACCCGATTACCTGGGTCGCCCGAAATCTGCGGGCGACTGGCGATCATGTTACGGACGCCGTAACCGAGATCGGCAGTGCAGATGTCCGCACCTTGCCAACGGTGCATACGCTAACCCTGCAGGATTTGCGCGAATGCCTGAAGGCCGGATACAATGATTTTCTCGAAACCCGCGCGGATGCGATTTTTATTGTCCTGATCTATCCGATTGCGGGACTGCTGATGTTCGGGATCGGGCTCAACAAGGACATGGTGCCTCTACTGGCCCCGCTCGTCATGGGCTTTGCTCTGATCGGACCGGTCGCAGCCGTTGGGCTTTATGAGATTAGTCGCAGGCGGGAACAAGGCGGAGACGTCCATTGGTTGGACGCGTTCGGCGTATTCCGCTCACCCTCTTTCGGAGCAATACTAGCGCTGGGTTTCTATCTGGTCATGCTTCTGTTGGTCTGGCTGATGGTCGCACAGGGCATTTATGCGCAAACCCTCGGGCCCGAGCCCCCGGCCTCGGCCATGGCATTCGCGACCGAGGTGTTCACCACCGGCGCAGGCTGGAGCATGATCATCATCGGCACCGCTACCGGGTTCCTGTTTGCACTTGTCGCGCTAGCGCTGAGCGTGGTCAGCTTTCCGCTGCTGCTGGATCGTAAAGTGGGTGTGCCCGTGGCCGTGGTGACATCGGTCCGGGTCTTGCGTCACAATCCCGGCGTCATCCTGACCTGGGGTGCCATAGTCGCAACGCTGCTGATACTGGGCGCCATCCCGATGTTGCTGGGGCTGATCGTCGTAATGCCCATCCTGGGACACGCCACATGGCATCTGTATCGCCGGGCGGTCGCCTGACCGCACGGCGCCAACTTAGCCGGAGACCTTTAGAACGATTTTGCCGATATGGCCTGAGCTTTCCATCCGCGCATGCGCAGCGGCGGCATCGGCCAGTTCAAATTCGGAATCCATCACCGGCGCGACCTTTCCCGCCTCAAGCAGTGGCCAAACCGCTTCGCGCAAATCCTGCGCAATACGTGCCTTGGCCAGATCACTTTGCGGCCGCAGGGTGCTGCCAGTCAGGGTCAGACGCTTGACCATCATCAGAGCAAAGTTCAATTCGACAACCGGGCCTTGCAGGAACGCGATTTGAACCAAACGCCCATCTTCGGCCAGAGCCTTGACGTTCCGCGGGATATAATCGCCGCCGACCATGTCGAGGATCAGGTTGGCCCCGCCTTCGGCCCGCATTGCGGCCACGAAATCCTCATCACGATAGTTAATCGCCCTTTCGGCACCCAGCTTGACGCAAGCCTCACATTTCTCGGCCGACCCAGCGGTTGCAAATACGCGGGCACCAAACGCGTTCGCCAGTTGGATAGCAGTCGTTCCGATTCCGCTGGAGCCGCCATGGACCAGAAACCGCTCTCCCGCTTTCAGCCCCCCACGGGTGAAGACATTAGACCATACGGTAAAGAAGGTTTCGGGTAGGCAGGCGGCTTCTTTCATCCCCATACCCGCAGGTACGGGCAGGCAATGCGCAGCAGGTGTGGCGACGTATTCGGCATAGCCACCTCCCGGCAGAAGGGCGCAAACCTGATCGCCCACGGCCAGACCTTCGACACCTGAGCCGATGGCTGCGACCTCGCCTGAGGCTTCCAACCCCGGTAAATCGCTTGCGCCGGGAGGCGGATCATACGCCCCCGCCCGCTGCAGTGCATCAGGACGGTTCACCCCGGCATACGCCACTTTCAGAACCACCTGACCCTGTGCCGGTTCCGGCATCGGGCGTTCGGTCAGTTGCAGAACATCCGGGCCACCAGCTTCAGTGATCTCAACAGCGCGCATTGTCTGGCTCATGGGCATATCTCCTTTGCCTCTTGCCTATCAGGCAGTAGCGCAGAGGCCCAGCAACAAGTGGAAACGTTGCGACTATTTCCTCGATGACAGCGAACCGGGCAGATTGTCGGGCATCTTCACCGGAGCCTTCACCTGACCCGCAAGCCAGTTGGGCACAGCCAGAAACGGTTTCAGCAGCGGATTGTCATTCACCTGCGCCTTGAGCTTTTCGAACTGCATTACGCCCTCGATCCGCCGATCCAGGAATTCCCATGTCGCCTGATAATCCGGGCTGTCATCGCCCAGCCAATACAACAGTGTCGAAGAATAGACGCCCGACAGAGTGGCACGTTTGGTGTACCAGTTCACGTCATCCGAACTATCGCCCAAAGCAGTCCAGATCAGATCGCAAGTGCCCCAGACCGCCTTAGCCCCATCCGCTGCATAGATAGGTAACGCGAACAGTGTCACGCCGCGACGCACAGCTTCTTTGTCCGCGACCGCCTGCAGGCGGAACCGGACAGCCGCGGCGATCTTTTCACGGAATTTCAGACCGCTCAGGTCTTCGGATTTCAACCGCTCCAACATCGCGACATCCCCGCGCGCATGAAAGGCCAGCGCCAGATCGACAGCGCCGCGTGGACAGATGGCCCGGGCCAGCCCGGCATCCAGATCGCAATCAGTGATCGCCGCGCGAAAGCTGGCCTCAGACCAGCCGTCAAACGGCACATGGTTCAGAATCGCATCAAGAAGCTGCTCTTTGGTGTCTTCGTAGGTCGCGGTCATGTCGGGTCTCCGGTCTGCGGGTCCAGTACTAGACAAGTTAGGCGCGCTTTGCTATACGGCCACTTCCTGCAATTTCCTTGCAACTCTATCTAGAAAGGTGGTGACAACCACATGCAGGTTAGTGTTCGCGACAATAACGTCGATCAGGCGCTTCGTGCCCTGAAGAAAAAGCTGCAGCGCGAAGGCGTGTTCCGTGAAATGAAGC
>JBFOLN010000001.1:0-2154 GCA_040829945.1 Ruegeria sp. | reverse complement strand
TAATCACGGCATCCAACGGCCCTTCACCGCCGAAGCTGAGACTGGACCAGCCTTGTGCAAGGGAAGTTGGATCAAGGGCGCCGATGAATGCGATCTGTAGAGCTAGATAGATGGCCGCACACATCACGATTGAAAGGACCAACGCGGCTGGGATTGCGAATTTCGGGTTGCGGACCTCGCCCGCCATATCGACGATGTGGCGAAATCCGATGAATGAAAAGATCACGCCTCCGGTTGATACTGCAGCCATGATGCCTTGCAGACCGTATGGGGCGAACCCGTCGGGTTGTTTGAAGTTCTGAAACTCAAACCTGCTTGCGATCAAGAGTGCTGAGAGAATGACCGGGATCGCTATTTTCGCCCAAGTTAGTGTGGCGTTGACATGCGTGAAGAATTTCACGCCCAAGGCGTTGACGACAACGAATAGCAGCATGAAGGACAGTGCAACCAGCACACCTGCGCTCGTCAGATCTCCGCTCTCGGAAGTGTGCAACCACGGCGCGTAGGGGGCTAAGTACTTCAACATCGCCTCAACCTCGATGGGCGCAGTGGTGTTGTAGCCGATCCAAGCTGTCCAACCCATTGCCATCGCGACGATGTTGCCATGCGAGAATTGGGGAACCCGAGCGATGCCGCCCGGGATAGGCAGCATGGCCGAGATTTCAGCGAAGGTGATGGCCAGAACAAACATGGCCACCGCGCCGATGATCCAGGACAGAACCGCAGCTGGTCCTGCGTGTTGCACAGCCAAGAGCGGGCCGAACAACCATCCAGAGCCTATAATGCCGCCAACGGAAATGAAGGTCAGACCCAGTAGGCCAATGTCACGCTTCAATTTGGCCATCCGCGTCAACCCTTTACACTGCGTATATCAAGGATACGCAGGCGGCTTCAGACCTGACAAGCGTTGTCTGGAGATGAAAAAATTGGAGGTGGTGGGTGATAAGAGATTTGAACTCCTGACATCTTCGATGTGAACGAAGCGCTCTACCACTGAGCTAATCACCCATTGCCCGGCGTCTTATCGCAGCTCATTCCCGGCTGCAAGACTTATAGGGCGGGACCCCGGCCAGTATGCAAACCGGGGTCTGATGTTCTTAGAGGCCGGGCAGCTTGTCCAGAACGCCACGGCGACCGAAGGTTGTGCCGCGCTCGTTGCCCAAATTGATACGGACACCTGCGCCAAGGAAGGGTTCGGTGCTGCTGCCGCTGCCGATAGATAGGTGGGCCGCGCCGAATTCGCCGTAGACCTGTGCGTTGGTGCCAACATTATAGGTCGCGCCAATCGAAAATGCGCTGACGTCTAAAGCACCTTCAATGTCGTTCAGGTAGTCGTATTTACCGATCACAGTCCATTTATCATTAACGGCCCCTCCGGCCGAAAAGCCCAGGATCGCGCCATCCGCGCCAGAGGCTTCTTTCAGGTCTTGAAAGCCCAGGTACCCTTCGATCTGCGCAGGGCCTGCGCCGAAACCGGCTTCAACGCCGTAGAATTGGAACGTCTCGTCTTCGATATGGTCCTGCCCGTAGAACGCGCCGAACGAGGCGGTTTGTGTGTGCAGGTTGGCGTGCAGGGTGACGTTTGTGCCGCTATAGTCCTCGTCCTCGAACCGGTAGCCGCCCGCATCCAGTTGCAGGCTAAACGCCCGGGAAAACGCCACCTCGCCCGCGCAGTTAAGGTTGTAGACGTCGCCAAGATCGCTGTCTGTGAAGGTAGAATAGCCCAGGTCCACATATCCGCCGGTCACCTCGACGGCATATGCCGTGCCGGTCAGTAGAAGGCTGGTCAATGCACTGGTAGAAATGATTTTTTTCATGTTGCTGCTCCGAATTGTGTTTTTGTTGGCGCGGGTCAAAATGAGACTAAAGCGCATGAACGTCTGGTTAGTTTTTATCGTTAAGGATGAGTAGGGGTTTGGCGCGATTTCAATATGCTGTTGCAGGTGGGGCACAAATGCCCGGACGCACGGGCCGCACTTCGAAGGATGGCCGAGGAGTGGCTGCAAACAAAATTCAGGCTTCAGGCAAAAAACTTCAAAACGCCGCTTGACGATGCCCGAGCGTAGCCATAATACACCCCAACGTTCAGCAACGAACGGGCAGCGGGCGGTTGTAGCTCAGTTGGTTAGAGTACCGGCCTGTCACGCCGGGGGT